>CAWHPQ010000001.1:0-165691 GCA_963831265.1 uncultured delta proteobacterium
TCGGGCGGCTGCTCCCGGCCTGGGCCGCCGGCGCGGCGGGGGCGTCGCCGTGACCGGGGTACGCCGCTTTCACGTGCTGGTGCGCGACCCCGCCGCCGGAGGGTCCTTCGAGGAGTGGAAGGGCTGGCTCGATCCCGCCGGCATCCACTTCACCATGAGTCACCCCCCGGCGCGCCGCCTCGAGCTGCGCTTCCTCCTGCCCGGGGCCGAAGCCGAGACCCGGGCCGGCGCG
Organism: uncultured delta proteobacterium; assembly: GCA_963831265.1. GTDB lineage: Bacteria > Myxococcota > Myxococcia > Myxococcales > Anaeromyxobacteraceae > CAIOAK01. The sequence goes on from CAWHPQ010000001.1 coordinate 233, forward strand.
GAGGTGCTCCGGGTGGACCGGCAGGGGGAGGACTTCCTGGTCCACGCGCGGCCCGATGGCATGGACGCGTCGGCGCAGGGCGCGCTGGACCGGTTCCTGGAGGAGGCGTGAAGGCCCGGGACCTGGCCCCGGCGGCGCGGGCCGCGCGCCGGCGTGCCTACGCGCCCTACTCGGGCTTCCGTGTCGGAGCCGCCCTCCGCGCCGGGGGCAGGGTCTTCGAGGGAGCCAACGTGGAGAACGCGAGCTACGGGCTGACCGTCTGCGCCGAGCGCGCCGCGGTGATGGCCGCGGTCCTGGACGGAAGGCGAACGCTCGATGCCGTGGCGGTGGCGAGCGGAACCGTCCCCCCCACGCCCCCCTGCGGGATGTGCCTGCAGACCCTCGCCGAGTTCGCCGGACCCGGACTCCCGGTGACGCTGGTCGGAGCCCGCCGCTCCCGGGTCGAGACCACGCTGGGGGCGCTGCTCCCCCGGGCCTTCGGCGCCTCGCAGCTCTCGCGGGTTCGGCGATGAGGGTGCTCCGCGGTCTCGAGGGCGCCACCATGCTGCGCGGGTGCGCGGTCGCCATCGGGAACTTCGACGGCGTCCACCTGGGCCACCGGCGGCTCCTCGAGACCGCGAGGGCGCGCGCCGCCACGCACCGGGCGCCCGCGGTCGCGCTCACCTTCGATCCCCATCCGGCGCGGGTGCTGCGCCCCAGCATGGCGCCCCCCACGCTCACGCCGCTCCCCCGCAAGCTCGAGCTCCTGGAGGAGGCGGGGATGGACGCGGCAGTGGTGCTGCCCTTCGACCTTGCCTACGCCGCCACCCCGGCCTCCGAGTTCGCCCGGCGGGACCTGGGCGCCCGGCTGGGCGCGGCGGACGTCGTGGTGGGTTACGACTTCACGGCAGGTCACGAGCGGGTCCGTGTCGACGCGCTCCGCGAGCTCCTGCTGGCCTGCGGGATCGGCCTCTCGATCCTCCAGCCGGTCACCGCCGACGGCCTCACCGTGAGCTCCACCAAGGTCCGGGAGTTCCTGCTGGAGGGAAACGTCGAGGGGGCGGCGGTCCTCCTCGGGCGGGCCCACGACGTCGAGGCGGTGGTGGAGCGGGGGGCGGGGCGAGGGCGGACCATCGGCTTCGCCACCGCCAACCTGCTCCCGGAGGGGCTGCTCCCCGCGCTGGGGGTCTACGCGGCCCGGGCCCGCGTCGGGGTGGGCCTGCGGCCCGACGGGGTCTCCCACGGGCGCGGTGCACGGACCTTCGACGCGGTCTGCAACGTCGGGGTGAAGCCAACCGTCGAGGAGTCGGGGCCGGTCGGCCTCGAGGCCCACCTCCTGGGCCACGACGGGAGCGACCTGTACGAGGAGCGGGTCCGGGTCGAGTTCGTCGCGCGCATCCGGCCCGAGCGGCGCTTCCCCTCGGTCGACGCGCTCCGGGCGCAGATCGGGCTCGACGCCGCCGCCGCGCGGGACCTGCTGGACCCGTCCCGGGCCCGCTGACCGGGACGCCGAAAACAACGCCGGATTCCAGGAGTTTGCGCCTCACCGTTCCTTGACCGTGCCGGAAACGCGGTGCTACGGTCGAATTTCTTCCAGCGCGCTCGATCCCGGGGGAGAGTGGCCACATGTCGGGACGTCTCGGTGAACTGCTGGTGCGGGAGAACCTCGTCTCCCTGCAGCAGCTCCAGAAGGCACAGGACGAGCAGCGCAAGACCGGTGGACGCATCGGTTCGCTCCTCGTCAAGCAGGGCGCGATCGCCGAGAGCGACCTCACCGGATTCCTGTCCAAGCAGTACGGCGTGCCCTCGATCTCGCTGAAGGATTTCGAGATCTCCGACGACGTCATCAAGCTCGTCCCCAAGCAGACCGCGGTGAAGCACGGGGTGGTCCCGGTGAACCGCGCCGGATCCTCGCTCATCATCGCCATGAGCGACCCCTCGAACATCCTGGCGCTCGACGACATCAAGTTCTCCACCGGCTACAACGTCGAGGTGGTGGTGGCCTCCGAGCAGGCCATCCGTGAGGCCATCGACCACTACTACGGCGAGAAGGGGCCCAGCTACGACGAGGTGATGCAGGGCTTCGAGGACGCCGACTTCTCGGTCATCGAGGAGGGGGACGGCCTCGACGTCCTCGACCTGGAGAAGAGCGCCGCCGAGGCCCCGGTCGTCACGCTGGTGAACATGATCCTGCTCGACGCCATCAAGAAGGGGGCGTCGGACATCCACGTGGAGCCCTACGAGAAGGAGTTCCGCGTCCGCTTCCGGATCGACGGCGTGCTCTACGAGGTGATGAAGCCGCCCATGCGGCTGCGGGCCGCCATGATCAGCCGCCTCAAGATCATGAGCCACCTCGACATCTCCGAGCGCCGGCTCCCGCAGGACGGGCGCATCAAGCTCCGCCTCGGCAAGGGCAAGGAGATGGACTTCCGCGTCTCCGTCTGCCCCACGCTCTTCGGCGAGAAGGTGGTGCTGCGGCTCCTCGACAAGTCGAACCTCCAGCTCGACATGACCAAGCTGGGCTTCGAGGAGAAGCAGATGAAGGACTTCCTCGACGCCATCGACCGTCCCTACGGCATGGTGCTCGTCACCGGCCCCACCGGCTCGGGCAAGACGACCACGCTCTACTCCGCCCTCCAGCGCCTCAACGAGGTGGCCTGGAACATCAGCACCGCCGAGGACCCCGTGGAGTTCAACTTCTTCGGGATCAACCAGGTGCAGATGCACGAGGACATCGGGCTCAACTTCGCGGCCGCGCTGCGCAGCTTCCTGCGCCAGGACCCCGACATCATCATGGTCGGCGAGATCCGCGACTTCGAGACCGCCGAGATCGGCGTGAAGGCGGCCCTCACCGGCCACCTGGTGCTCTCCACGCTGCACACCAACGACGCCCCGGGCACCATCTCCCGCCTGCTCAACATGGGCATCGAGCCCTTCCTCGTCACCGCCTCGCTCAACGCCGTCATCGCCCAGCGCCTGTGCCGCCGCCTCTGCCCCGACTGCAAAGCCCCCGCCCCGGTGGACGAGCAGGCGCTCATCGACGCCGGGTTCGCACCGGACCAGATCGGCAGCTTCCAGGCCTTCGACAAGGTCGGTTGCAAGAACTGCAACGACCGCGGCTTCAAGGGGCGCGTGGCCGTCTACGAGGTCATGCCCATGTGGGACGGATTGAAGGAGCTCGTCATCAACGGCGCCTCCACCGCGGAGCTGAAGCAGGAGGCCATCCGCCTCGGCTTCCAGACCCTCCGGATGTCCGCGCTCAACAAGGTCAAGGAAGGCACCACCACGCTGGCCGAGGCGGTGGGCAACACCGCCCCGGACCGGTTCTAGGAGAACGATCGTGGCCAACCTGCACCAGCTGCTCAAGGCGATGGTCGAGAAGGGCGCGAGCGACCTTCACATCACCACCGGGTCGCCTCCCCAGCTCCGCATCGACGGAAAGCTGGTGCCCCTCAAGACCACCCCGCTCTCCCCGGTGGAGACGAAGCAGCTCTGCTACTCCATCCTCACCGACGCGCAGAAGCACCGCTTCGAGGAGGAGACCGAGCTCGACCTCTCCTTCGGGGTGAAGGCGCTCTCCCGCTTCCGCGCCAACGTGTTCATGCAGCGTGGCGCCGTGGCCGGGGCCTTCCGCACCATCCCCTTCAAGATCCTCTCCTTCCAGGAGCTGGGGCTTCCGCCCATCGTCACCGAGCTCGCCAAGAAGCCGCGCGGCCTGGTGCTGGTCACCGGCCCCACCGGCTCGGGCAAGTCCACCACGCTGGCCTCGATCATCGACAAGATCAACACCGACCGCCACGAGCACATCATCACCATCGAGGACCCCATCGAGTACCTGCACCCCCACAAGAACTGCCTGGTGAACCAGCGCGAGGTGGGGGCCGACACCGTGTCCTTCAAGAAGGCGCTCAAGTACATCCTGCGCCAGGACCCCGACGTCGTGCTCATCGGCGAGATGCGCGACCTCGAGACCATCGAGGCGGCGCTGGTGGTCTCGGAGACCGGCCACCTGGCCTTCGCGACGCTGCACACCAACAGCTGCGTGCAGACCATCAACCGCATCCTCGACGTGTTCCCGCCCTACCAGCAGCCGCAGGTGCGCGCCCAGCTCTCCTTCGTGCTCGAGGGGGTGCTCACCCAGAACCTCCTGCCCAGGTCGGGAGCTCCGGGGCGCGTGCTGGCCATCGAGATCATGGTCCCCAACCCGGCCATCCGGAACCTCATCCGCGAGGACAAGGTCCACCAGGTCTACTCGCAGATGCAGATCGGCCAGACCAAGTTCGGGATGCAGACCTTCAACCAGAGCCTGGCCGCCCTGGTGCAGAAGCGGCTCATCACGGTGGACGAGGCGCTGGGGCGCTCCAGCGACGCCGAGGAGCTGAAGAACATGCTGACGAGCGGGACGGGCGTGCGTACCACCCCTCCGGCGCCGCAGCGGTAGTCAGCGGTAGGTGGATGTCAGAATCGACGGCGGCAGCGGCCTGTCCTAGACTCTGGGGACGGGAACCGGGAGTGAGGGGCTCATGGCACAGGCGGTAGCCACCAAGGTCGGGACGAAGAAGGCGCCGGCGGTGCGAAAGGCGCCGGTATGGAAGTGGGAGGCCAAGACCCGTCAGGGCGAGGTCCGCGCCGGCGAGATGGAGGCGCCGGACGACGCCGCGGTGAAGGCACGCCTCGCGCAGATGGGGCTCGAGCCCACCAAGGTGAAGAAGAAGCCACGGGAGATCCACCTCAAGATCCCCGGATTCGGCGGGGTCACCAGCAAGGACATCCTCATCTTCACCCGGCAGTTCTCGGTGATGATCGACGCCGGCCTGCCGCTCGTGCAGGGGCTCGAGATCATCGCCACCCAGGCCGACAACCACGAGTTCCGGCGGGTGCTCACCGACGTGAAGCTCCGGGTCGAGTCGGGATCCACCTTCGCCGACTCGCTTGCACAGCACCCCAAGGTCTTCGACGAGCTCTTCGTGCAGCTGGTCCGCGCCGGCGAGATCGGCGGCATCCTCGACACCATCCTCCAGCGGCTCGGCGCCTACATCGAGAAGAACGAGAAGCTGAAGCGGCGCGTCAAGGGCGCCATGGTCTACCCGTCCATCGTGCTCACCGTGGCCGTGGGCGTGACCATCGTGCTGCTCATGTTCGTCACGCCGACCTTCGAGAAGATGTTCAAGGACTTCGGCGGCGCAATGCCCGCGCCCACCCAGTTCCTCATCGACCTCTCACACGCCATGACGAACTACTGGTACCTGATCTTCGGGATCCCGGTCGCGCTGGCGGTGGCCTGGAAGGCCTGGGTGGGGACCAACAGCGGCCGGGGGCAATGGGACGCCTTCGTCCTCAAGGTCCCCGTCTTTGGCTCGCTGATCCGGAAGATCGCCGTGGCGCGGTTCACCCGGACCCTCGGGACCATGCTCTCCTCCGGCGTGCCCATCCTCGACGCGCTCGAGATCGTCGCCAAGTCGGCCGGGAACAAGGTCATCGAGCGGGGCATCCTCATGGTGCGGGCGCGCATCGCCGAGGGGAAGAACATCGCCGGACCGCTGGCCGAGACCAAGGTCTTCCCGCCCATGGTGGTGCAGATGATCGGAGTGGGCGAGGCCACCGGCGCGATGGACCAGATGCTCGCCAAGATCGCCGACTTCTACGACGACGAGGTCGACGTTGCGGTGGGTGCGCTCACCAGCATGATCGAGCCCGTCATGATGATCTTCCTGGGCGGCGTGGTGGGCGGATTCCTCGTCGCCATGTACCTCCCCATCTTCAGCATCGCCGGGAACATCAAGTAGCCGTGGCGGCGAGGTGGATGGACGATCCGGTCCGGCGAAAGCTCGCCTGGGTCATCCTCTTCCGGCTAATCCTCGACACCGTCCTGCTCGGCGGGACCGCGTTCTGGCAGGTCGGCCCGGGCGGGGCCACGCCTGCGCTCGCCACCTCCCTCTACTCCATCGTCCTCGCCACCTTCGTGGGTTCGCTGCTCTTCGCGGCCTGGCTGGGCACGGGGAGATGGCTCGCCGGTCTCGCGTGGGCCCAGATCGGCGCCGACGTCGCAATCGCCACCGGGGTGGTGGCCATCACCGGGTGGAGCGACAGCGTCTTCGTCTTCATGTATTCGCTCGCCATCGTGGAGGGGGCGATCCTGCTCTTCCGCGTCGGCGCGGCGGGCGCGCTCGTCCTCTCCATCGCCACCTATGTTCCCCTCATCGCCTGGCGTGCGCCGGGAAGCCCGGCCATCCTCTCGCTCTTCGCCCACGCCGGCGCCTTCGTGGCGACCGCGGCGCTCGCCACCTACCTCGCCGAGCAGCTCCGGAGGACCGGCGAGAAGCTCGAGGCCCGCGAGTCCGACCTGGCGGCGGTGACCGCGCTCCAGGAGGCCATCGTCCAGTCGGTCGCGGCCGGGCTCGTCACCCTCGACGCCGACGACCGCATCACCTTCCTGAACCGCGCCGGCGAGCAGATCACCGGTCTGCACGGCGAGGAGGTCCGGGGGCAACCCGCCTCCCTGTGGTTCTCCAGGATGCAGGCCCAGACCGGCCGCGACGAGGCCGATTTCGAGAACGTCCGCGGGGAGAAGCTGCGGCTCGGCTACACCCATTTCCCGCTGCGGGGCCGCGACGGGCAGGCCATCGGCCGCGCCGTCATCTTCCAGGACCTCTCCGGCCTCCGTGCCATGGAGGAGCGGGTGCAGCGGAGCGAGCGGCTCGCCGACATCGGCCGGGTGGCGGCCGGCCTGGCCCACGAGTTGCGCAACCCGGTTGCGGCGATGTCCGGGTCGATCGAGCTTCTCCGCGGCGGGCTCGCGCTCGCGCCGGACGAGGACCGGCTCATGGACATCGTCACCCGCGAGGCAGCACGCCTCAACGAGCTCGTCACCCGATTCCTGGAGTACGCGCGCCCGGACGTTCCCCGCCGGACGGTCACCGACCTGGCCCGGATCGCCTCCGACACGCTGGAGGTCTTCGTGAACGACCCGGCGGCCGCCGGCATCCGCCTGGAGCGCGAGCTCTCGCCGGCCGAGTGCCGGTGCGATCCGGATCTCATGCGGCAGGTGCTCTGGAACCTGCTCGCCAACGCGGCCCACTCGGCCTGCTGGCACCACGCCGAGGCCGGAGGCGGGGGACGGGTGACGGTGCGGACCGCCCGGGAAGAGGACGGCTGGGCCCGCCTGGAGGTGGAGGACGACGGGGCCGGCATCCCGGCGCAGGACCTGCCGCGCCTCTTCACCCCGTTCTTCACCACCAAGGAACGCGGCAGCGGACTGGGACTCGCCACCGTCCAGCGGCTCATCGACGCGCACCACGGCACCATCGTCGCCGGGACCGGGAGCGAGGGCGGCGCCCGCTTCGTGGTCCGGCTGCCACCGGAAGGATAGGAGAGGGAATGGCGCGGATCCTGGTCGTCGACGACGAGCTCTCGATGAGGGAGTTCCTTCAGATCCTCCTCTCCAAGGAGGGGCACTCCGTGCTCACGGCCGGAGACGTGGCCGGCGCACTGGAGCGGTTCCGGGAGAGCGAGCCCGACCTGGTGGTGAGCGACCTGCGTCTGGGGCGCGAGTCGGGACTCGACCTGCTCCGCGCCGTGAAGGCCGAGTCGCCCGGGACCGAGGTGGTGATCATGACCGCCTTCGCCACCGCCGAGAATGCGGTGCAGGCCATGAAGCTCGGGGCCCACGACTACGTCCTGAAGCCCTTCAAGGTGGAGGAGCTGAAGCTCGTGCTCGGGAAGGCGCTCGAGCACCGGGCCCTCCTCGCCGAGAACCGGCTGCTCCGCCACCAGGTGGGGGCGCGAGGCAAGGGACCCGACGAGATCCTGGGCGACTCCCCGGCCATCCGCGAGGTGCGCCAGCTGGTGGAGAAGCTCGCGCCGACCCGGACCACGGTGCTCGTCACCGGGGAGAGCGGAACCGGCAAGGAGGTGGTGGCGCGCACCATCCACGGCCGCAGCGACCGGCGCGACCAGCCCTTCGTCGCCATCAACTGCGGCGCCATCCCCGAGGGGCTCATCGAGAGCGAGCTCTTCGGCCACGAGAAGGGGAGCTTCACCGGCGCGGTGGAGGCCAAGGCGGGCCTCTTCGAGGTGTCCGGTTCGGGAACGCTCTTCCTCGACGAGGTGGGAGAGCTGCCGCTGCACGTGCAGGTGAAGCTCCTGCGGGCACTCCAGGAGAAGCGGGCCCGCAGGGTGGGGGGGAGCGCCGACATCGTCTTCTCCGCCCGCGTCATCGCCGCGACCAACCGTGCGCTCGAGGCCGAGGTGAAAGCCGGGCGATTCCGGGAGGACCTCTTCTACCGGCTGAACGTGATCCAGCTGCGCATGCCGCCGCTCCGGGAGCGGAGCGCCGACATCCCGGTCTTCCTGGAGTTCTTCCTTCGGAAGTTCGCCGCCGAGCTGGGGAGGAGCGAGGCTGCCTTCGCGCCCGAGGCGCTGGAACTCCTCCTCGCCTGGCAGTGGCCGGGAAACATCCGCGAGCTCGCCAACGTGGTGGAGCGGGCCGCGACCCTCTCCGACGAGAGCATCATCGGTCCCGAGGCGCTGCCGCCTTCGCTGCGGGGGGCCGAGCTGAGGACGGCCACGGCCGACATCCCCACCTCGGGGATCGACCTGCAGGCCCACCTCGACACCCTGGAGCGCCGCGCGCTCGAGAAGGCGCTCGAGCGCACCGGGGGCAACAAGACCGAGGCGGCGAAGCTGCTCGCGCTCACCTTCCGGAGCCTGCGCTACCGGCTGGCCAAGTACGGGATCGGCGGCGAGGGATAGCCGCCGATCCCTGAAGGCAGGTCACGGGCAGGCGGTTCCGGTCTTGTCCTTGTCGTGCCTGCAGTCGTGAAGCTGGCGCGGGACCTCCAGCCAGTACACCGGCTCGGCGATGTCGCTGCGGGTGCCCGGGGTGATGGCCGAGGGCGGGGCCCCCGGATCCATCTGCAGGGAGGAATAGGACACCTCGCCCTTCGAGGACACCGAGACCCGGAAGATCCCTCCCGATGGAGGGGCCACGCTGTTCCGCTGGGCGGCACGGTACAGGACGGAGTCGGGAGGCGCGTTGTAGCCGCAGGCCCCGGATGGTGCGCCCGAGAGGTAGTCGGACGCGTAGCCGAAGACGAGGGGCAGGCCCACCGTGCCGCTGCACGGGTCGGTGCCTCCGGCCGATCCGACGGGCTGGAACCCGTTCCAGAGGGTGCATCCGAAGACGATGCTGGCGGACGATCCGGTCTTCTCGTTGCGGCAGCCGGTGTTCACGCAGTCGGCGCAGGCCTTGACCGGGCCTCCGTACTCGTAGAACCAGCCCGGGTCGTCGGCCGTGGCCCAGCACTTGGTCGCGCCACCCGAGCAGGTGGGCAAGGCCAGGCCGATCGAGGTCTGGGCGTTGGTGGTGTCGACGAGCGCACAGCTGCCTCCGGTCGAGGCGCAGGCACCGCCGGTGCCGGTGAAGGCCACGTCGGTGTAGCGGCTCTTCTCGAAGGCCTGCGCCCCGGAGAGGTCGGAGAAGGTCTTCTCGGCGTACCGGCCGTAGGAGAGGACGCCGAAGAAGCGGTTCTTCGGGCACGCGCTGCCGAAGGCCGCGCCGACGCTGTCCACGCCGATGTCGGTGAGCGACGAGCACAGGCCCTGGCCGTTGCAGGTGGCCCCCGACGCGATGCTGGCGGTGACGCCGGGGCAGGTGAACTGGAGGTTCACCGAGCTCTTGAAGTCCGTGCAGGCCACCGTTCCCGCGCATTCCGACGTGGGAGCGCTGGGGGTGGCGTGGAACATCTGGCCGTTCGTGCAGCTGAAGCCCGAGCTGAAGCTGCACGTTCCGTAGGAATCGGTGGTGGTGGCGCTCACCGAGCTGCAACCGGCCCGGCAGCAACCGAAGAGGTCGTCGGGCCCGCACCCCTCGCCCTGCTGCATGATCCGCTCCCGGTTCCCCCCACCCACGTACGTGTGCAGCGCCTTCCCCTGGGGGTCGAAGGTGTTGGCCGTCATGAAGAAGATGGGGCTTCGCCCCTGGGCGTACTGGGCGTTGTCGGTCCGTCGCTGCCCCTCGAAGGTGCGCGCGGCGAACCAGTTGGTGGCCCGGCCGGTGGTCGGATCGAGGACACCCGGGTCCTTGAAGCGGAACACGAAGAGGTTCCCTCCAAGGTCACCCCAGGTGGCCGTGTCGAAGTAGCCGTCGCCGTCGAATCGCGGGGTGGCGGTGTCCCCGATGTCGGCCATGGCCGCGGCAGCCGGGATGGGGAACATGCTGGTCGACGAGGAGTACGAGTTCTGGGCCTTGAAGTCGTCGTCGGTGAACCGCCAGATCGGCGTGCCCGTCCACACGTCGACCATCCACATGGCGCGGCCGGCCACCAGGGTCGGGTCGTAGCCGCCGTTCAGCATGGCGACCCATCGCTCCTCGAAGTCACGCCCCTTCGAGTCCTTGGCTCCCGCCGGGAGCTGGATCTTGACCGGGCCGATGGGCGGAGGGCGCGGGGCGAAGTCGGACCAGGACTGCCCCATGTACGTCGCGTCCTCCGAGCAGGGGGGCGGGAAGGTCCAGAGCATGACCGGGTTCTGCACGTCCGTGACGTCGAGGCCCGTGTACTGGGTTCCACCGGCTCGCTCGGAGAGGACCGCCACGGTGCGGAACTCGGTCTTCTGCTTCACCCGGTCGCCGTTCACGTCCACCCAGACGTCCCGGACCATGGTGTTCCCGTCGAGCAGGTACTGGTGGGAGAGGAGCGTGTCCTTGAGCCGGGGAAGCATGTCCGGCGGGACGAACGCCCAGAGTTCCTCGCCGGTGCCGCTGTTGAACGGTCGGTTGCAGGTGGCGGGGTCGGGGGTCGATCCGGAGATCACGGTACCGGCGTCGAAGGCGTGGAGGAAGCCGTCGTTCGCGCCAACCAGGAGGACGCGCTGGCGATCCCGGATGTCGTATCGCCAGGCCTCGTACGCGTCCACCCGCTCGTCGGATTTGCAGGCCGTGTAGTCGCTCTGGATCTTGGTCTGCTGCTTGTCCGGCGTGGCCCCGTCGAAGAAGGCCGGGCTGTGGAGGGTGGCCACGCACTGGTTGTCGTACCCGGTGTCGCAGATCGGCTCGATGACCGGCGGCTTCACGACCACCGGTGCGGAGTGGAAGATGTCGGCGAGCTTCCAGAAGAGCGGCGTGGCGCGCTTGTCGCTGACCGCGCCGCTGGCCGTCCAGCGGTTGCGCTCCTCTCCTGCCAGGCAGCCGGTCGCGAGCTCGTTGTGGGGACCGAAGCACCCATCGACGTCGTCGTCCCGGACGTCCCACCCCCTCGCGAAGTCCACCACCTGGATGGCGCACTGGTAGGGCTTCGCGGCCATGTAGGTGGCGCAGCCGGACTCGGTGGTGCAGAGCTTGGCGAGCTGCAGGACGCGCGTGCAGGTCGCCGCGTCGAGCGCCATGTACGACATGAACGTGTCTAGGCTGGCCTTCTGGGTGTCGAAGGCGACCATCTCGAATCCGCCGGTCGACTTCGGGACCGCCGTCAGCATCTTCCGGGACTTGGTCTCGCCCTCCTTTGCGGTCCGATAGCCAGGGGAGGTCGGGTTCGAGAGGACCTTCCCGGCGTCCCATCCGACCTTCGCCTCCACGCCTCCGGTGCCCACCTTCACGAAGGCTCCCGTGACGGGCTCCTCGTCGATGATGCTGCAGTCCAGGTCGACCAGGAAGACCCCGGAGCAGATGTTGAGCTTGGTGTTGGGATCGGAGTCGCCGTTCAGGTTCGGATCGACCAGGACCCCGTTGGGGCCGCACTTCACCTTGGCCTGCTCCCCGGGCTTCTTGGTGGGGTCGCATCCGCTCATGAACTCGTCGAAGAGGTAGGCCTGGAAGACGTGCCCTTCCCAGGTGGCGGTCTCGTTGGGGCGGAACCGGGTCACGTAGGCTTCGGAGGACACGGTGTGGATGGTGGAGAGCGAGCTCGCCGCCGGGGCGCTGAAGGAGGTGGCGCGGGTCACCACGTCGTTCACCGCCGAGGCGATGGAGTTCTGGAGCTCGGTCTTGTCGGAGGCGTTGTAGGGCTTCCCTCCGCCCATGTTGGCCGTGGCGGTGAGGATGGAGAGCGCCTGCCGGTCGCGGATGCCGAAGCTGACCGTGTAGACGGACAGGTTCTGGAGCTTGTCGAACTCCGGGCGGAGGTCGTTGCCCGCGCTCTTCTCCGGGTTGTTGAGCCAGTAGGCGACGCGAGGCATGTAGGACGGGGGCACCCCGGTGCCGTCGGAGGGGCTGCAGCAGGCGCTGTACGGGGCCGTCTTGCACTGGGTGTAGTTCGTCGGCGGGATGTAGGTCGTCCAGAGCGCGTTGGGGCTGAAGTTCTTGTAGGCGTTGTTCCCGGTGTACCCGGTCGAGAGGCCACAGTTGTTCTGCTCGCTGTAGGCATTGGCTCCGTAGCCATTGAGGGACGCCGGCCAGGCCATCTCGGTGTTGGGCGAGCCGTCCGTGACGATCAAGATCGAGCTGGTCTGGCAGGCCCAGCAGACGGAGCAATTCCCCGTGGCCCAGGGCGCGAGCGTCGTCCCGGCGAGGCCTGCGGCGTCCTCGTTGAAGTTCGACGACTGGTACGAGCTGCCGAAGGCGTTCGTGTAGACGTTCCTCCCCTTGGTGGTGAAGTACTGCCCCACGTTGAAGAGGGCGCCGGACATCGGGGTCGATCCGGCCGCCAGTTTGAGGCTCGACAGCTCCTTCTTGTTCAGCACGTCGATGATGAGCTGGCGGACCTTCGCGAACTCGGTGGCCAGGCCGGGGAAGGTGTTCGCCTTGCTCGGTCCGAGCGGGATGACGAGGCGCGCGGCCGCGGTCTTGTTGGACGTGGAGCCCAGGATCGACAAGCCGAAGCGCACCTGATCGGTGGCGTACGACACGTTCGGGTCGATCCAGATCACCTTCTTGATGGCGGCCTTGGCAGCGAGGAACTTGGGCGGATTCTTGTTCAGCCAGCCGCCGCTGAGGCGGAGCTGGGGCGGAGACACCGTGTAGGAGTTCGAACCGCTCTTGTAGCGGACCTTGAAGAAGTAGTAGCCGTTCGTGGCCAGGCAGGCAGGGCAGGTGGCGGACCCCACCAGGTCACCGTTGTCGTCGGTGATCAGGCGGCCGCTGTTGTCCCGTGCATAGCAATCATCGATCTGGGGGGCGGACGTCTCCGTCCAGGGCTGGTAGTCCGTGTTGTTCGTGGCCGTCTTGCGGAAGGTCGACGCCGTGTACGTGGCCGACGGCAGGAACATGCAGCTGTCCCCGCTGCATCCGGTGACGCTCGCCGGGGCCCCCGCGGGCCTCGGGCTCCACGGGGGGGCGTCGTTCACCAGGGTGTTCCATCCTCCCGGATCCGCCAAGGTGGTCGCGTCGGGCGTGAACTTCGGGTCGGCCATCCAGGCCAGGTCCGGGATCGCGCTGACGTCACACGTCCCGGTCGTGTTGGTGCCGGTGGGATTCGGGAAGGGCTGGGGGCTGAGGGCGTTGCCGTTCGCATCCTTCTCGGAGGTCGTTGGCCACCGGCAGAGCGGCTCCGTATTGTCGCTGCCCCAGTTCCCCGTCATGTCGCCGCACTGGGGCAAGGCCTCCATCGACCCCGACGTGTCGAGCAGGAACATGACGTTCGAAGGCCCGACCGGCAGCTTGAAGAACTGCTCGTCACCGGCCACCGGGTCGTTCACGGTGCTGGCGAGCGAGGTGGTCACGTTGCAGCACTGATCCTGGGTTGCGCTCGCGCCTTCGACGACGAGGGGCAGGATCCCCGCCACGGCGACCGCGACGGCAAGGCCGGCGAGCAGGTTCCTGCGGGTGTGGTTCTTGCGGTTCATGGTCGTCTCCTAGATTCCGAAGCGGAGGCCGAACTCGACCTCGAGTTGCCGTCCCGTGCTGGGGTCGTTCCCGACGCCGCCCTGCTGGCAGTGAACGACCACCTTCATGGGCTTGCCGCCGCCGCCCGTACCGATGACCCGGTTGGAGATGTCCTGGACCACGCCGCGATCGGGACCGAAGGAGGCCTCCGGCAGGTAGGAGACCTGGGCCACCTGGACGTCGCTCGTGTCGTAGTGTCCCCCCACCGTCCGGGTGTTCGCGTCCATGGGGAGGTTCAGTGCCGTCAGGGAGACCGGGGAGATGCCGAGCGCCTTGAACCGGGAGACGATGACCTGGCGCCCGGCGTCCGCGCAGGCGATGAGCGCCTGGGTCTTCCGCGACGCGGTCGCCCCGGCCACCTCACGCGAGGCGAACCGGATGACCGCCAGGCCGATCACGGTGATGACCAGGACCACGAGGACCGACAGGACGAGGGCGCTTCCGCGCTGGGATCGCGATGGCATGGATGCTCCTTAGCCTCCACCGACGTTGAGGATGCCTGCACTCGCGTCGGTGGTCGGGACGATGGAGGGGAAGAACGGCGCGCGGGCCTCCATGTTGGGGATGGCCACGCTGGTCTCGAAGAGGGTGCGAACGTAGCCCGGATCGCCGGCGGGGATCGCGGGGCGATTGCCGGTCGCCGGGATGGTGGCGCTGCCCAGGTTCGAGTCCTGGTTGGGCGAGCGGGCCACGATGGAGACCCGCACCGCCCGGACGTTCGAGGGGTAGTGGGTGGTCCGGACGGCCGAGAGTCGCGCCGCGGCGTAGGTCGGGACGAGCCCGCCAGCGGGGGCCAGGTCGATGCCGGTGGCCGAGTTGTCGACGCGCGTTCCTGGCGTGGATCCGGCGACCTGGGCCTCCACCGCCGCGAGGGGGAAGATGTACGAGACCTGCAGGTCCTCGACGTCCGGGGCCACCACGTCGAGGACGGCTGCCCCTTCGGTGGACCGCAGGCCCCGGTCGACCATGAGGTACGGCCGCGAGCCCGGGGTGTTCCACGCGACGACGTTGCCGCCCGCGTCGTAGGTCTGGACGAAGTAGCGGAGCCGATCCACCTCGAAGAGCCGTGCGTCGGTTCCGAAGCAGGCGTCGTTGAGGGACACGTTCTGGTGCGGGTACTCGAGCCCCACGCCGCCTTCCAGCCCGACGAGCACCGAGGGGTCCTCGGTCACCGCCACCTCACCCGCCGACCGGACGTAGGCCCACACCATGTTCCCGCTTCCGCAGATGGCCTGGAACACCTGGCCGGCGCGGATGGGCTGCCGGATCGGCCCCTGGATCCGGATCGACGTCTCCGATTCCACGGCCAGGATCCGGTGGTTGAAGTACGGGTTCCGGTACTGGAAGACGAGCTCGTCGGGACCGTCCATCGCGTCGCGGCAGGTGACCGCGGCGCCGCAGGCGAAGCCGGTCGTCCCGGACGAGTCTCCGCCGAAGGTCACGGTCTGCCCCGCGATCTGGGCCGCCCGCTCCATGGGAACGTTCGTCATCTGCCCGAAGTCGAAGGCCATCGCCGGTTCGACGCCGTACCCGGCCATGGCGATATCCTGGGACATGGTGCCGAGCGCCATCCGTCCCGTCTCCTGGAGGGCCCGGTCGGCCGACGACCCCTGGAAGCTGCGCTTCTGCGCCTGCAGCATGATGACGCCGCCGGCGATTGCGATGAGCGATACGGTCACCCCCACGAGCAGTTCGACCAGGGTGAAGCCCTGCTGGGAATGCAGCGGTCGCGTGCTCACAGTCGGTCCTCCGGGTTCACCTTGAAGCCGTGGAGGACGACCCGGTGCCAGGTGCCGCCCTGTGGCCAGCGAACGATGACGGCGACGCGCATCCCGTCCACGAGCCCGTTGCTCCCCGAGTCGATGAGCGAGCCGTCCGGATTCAGATTCGACACGTTCCAGTAGCGCTCGAACCCGCCGACGGCCAGGTTGGACCCGGGGATGCCGGTCCACCCCGCGCCGTTCAGCGTGAGGTCGGCCTCGGCGTGATCGGAGGGAGGGGCGCTTCCGTACACGGTGAACAGCTGGGCGTCGTCCCCCACGTCCCGGTCGTTCGAGCTGTTCGGGTTCGACAGGCGGGGGTCCGCGTACTCCCAGGTCTGGATCTGGTTCATGAGGTCCTGGGCGATGGCGGTCGCGCGCGTGATCTCGCGGGCCTCACCTTGCAGCCGCAGCCCCGTGGAGTGGAGGCTCATCATCCCGATGGAGCCCACGAGGAGGACCACCATGGCCACCATGGCCTCGATCAGGGAGAATCCGCATGCTGGACGGTGTGACGGCATCGCTCCTCCTAGCCGCCCTGGTTGTGAAGGGTCACGGAGCCCGTGCCCGACGTCACGATGAGCGTGCGCTGGCCGTTCACCTCCGGTGCCGCCAGCGAGATGCTGCCCCCGACCGCGTTCACGGCCGGCTGCCCGACTCCCGTGTTGCCGCCGTAGAAGAAGGCACGGCCGCGGGAGTCGAAGCGGATGGCCCCACGCCGGTCGCCGCCCGCCCTGCAGAACGAGCAGTCGACGTTGATGGGGATTCCCGCCAGGGGCGCCACGAGGGCGGAAGAGGAACCCGCTCCGGCGGTCGGTCCGACCACCACGTTCCGGGGCAGGTCGTAGTCGGCGACGATCTGGCTGCGGGAACCGCGGGCCAGGGCGGCCGGGTCGTAGCCTGCGAAGTTGACCGCACCGAGGTCGGAGAAGAAGTCGGCGTTGCCGTCCTCGTAGACGATGACCCGCCCCGTGGCGCCCGAGGCTGCATAGGTCGGGAAGACCATCACGGCCACGTCGTTGCCGGTGGCGAGCGCGTGCTGCCGGGCCCCGTGGACGAGCGCGACCAGCTCGCTCGTCGCGTCGGCCAGCTGGGCGCGGGGTCGGAGTCGCCAGATGTTCGACCAGGCGAGCGCGCCCAGGACCGAGATGATGGCGACGACGACGGCGAGCTCGACGAGGGTGAAACCGTGGGGGGATGTGGGGCGCTGTCGCATGCGGTGATACCTCGATCGGAGTACATGCAAGCCCCGGGCAATCGGGAGCGGCGCGACGGCCTGGAAAGAGGCCGTGAATCCAGGGCCATGGCGTGCCGCTCCCCGGGGCGGATTGGCCGGCAAGCTGCAAGAAGTGGCGGGTGTGAAAAAGTTTCAGCCTCGACTGCGTCAGCGCAGGTCGCGCTTCTCGAACGCCAGCGACGCCAGCGCCAGGGCCGTCGCCGCGTAGAGCGCCCCGTAGCCGGCCGCGAGCCAGGTACCAGGCGGCAACGGCGTGCGGTAGACCACCGAGGCGTTGAGCGAGAGCGCGCCCAGATTCGGCACGAGGTACCAGACGAGCGTCGCCACCCAGGTGGCGTCCCCCTGCCAGATGGCACGGACCTCGCCGGAGAGGTGCCCGGCGATGGCGATGGCCAGCGTGAAGATGGCGGCGAGCGTCGTGCTGGTGAGGGCCGAGAAGAGGATGGCCACCGCGGCGACGACCAGGAGCTGCACGCCCAGCATGGCGATGGCGCCGAGCAGGCTCACGTCGAGCGGCCGGGCGGAGCCGGCCTCGATGGCGAGCACGGCGGCGAGGACGATGGCCATGGCCAGGAGGTTGAGCAGCAGGGATGCGGCGAGCCCGAGGTAGCGCCCGACCAGGTACTGGGTGCGGGTGATGGGCTTGGCGATCACGGGCAGGAGGACCCGTCGCTCGATGTCCCCTGCGACCAGGGAGGAGCCGACGAACACGGCGATGAGGGTGCCGATCGCGGTGGCCGCGGAGAGTCCGAGGTCGGAGAGGATCCGGTGCTGCTCGCCGATGGTGAGCTTCGAGATCATCAGGCTCGCCACGATGATCAGGGAGCCGAAGAGGAGCAGGTTCACCTGGACCTTGCGCCGCAGGACCTCCCGCAGCGTGACCAGGGCGATGGAGAGGGTCGCCTTCATGGCTTTGGGGCTTCCTTGGAGGCGGGGTAGACGGACGGCGCCGGGGACATCCGGTCTAGTCTTTCGGGTCGTGCGAAGCGGAACGGGTTCGCCGTGGACCGCACGCGACCCTCGTCGTCCAGGTACAGGTCGCCGCCGTAAGGGTCCGGCGGGACGGAGGGGATGAGACCTTCCGAGACCAGCTGGCCGAGGTCGAGAGGGCCGGCGAGGTACCGGGCCCGCCATTCCTGGATGGCGTCCTCGAGTTTCGAGGCGTCGAGCTCGAGGCGGGCCTGCTTGAGCTGCGACTCGAGCGCCTTGCGGGTATCGGGGTCCTTCGCCTCCGTCAGCGCCTGCTCCAGGAAGGCGACCGCCGCGTCGGCCCGCTTCCCCTTCACGTAGTAGGCAAGGACGTTCTGTCGGACGTGGGCAGGAGCGCCAGGGGTGCGCGCCGCCACCTCGGCCCATCTCCCAGCTTCTTTCCAGTCGCCCTGGTAGTAGAAGGCGTTGAAGGCTCGGTGGTACGGGAGGATGTAGCGGTCAGGTACGGCGCCCGTACCCTTCTCGAGGATCCGGTTCGATTCGTCGATGCGCCCCACGCTGGAGAGGATCGCCCCCGCCACCTGATAGGCGTAGCCATGCTTCGGATCCAGGTCGGTCACCGCGTCCACGAGCGGGAACAGCTTGTCCCACCCCCGCTCGTTGCCCCGGGCCTCCCCGACGTACTGGACGGCCCGGAGCCAGTTCACGTCGGCCGCGAGCGTCCGGTTCCCCAGGAAGAGGAACGCCAGGGGGCCGGCGCGTGGGACGGCGTCGACGTCGTAGGGGCGGTCCTGCTCCACGTGGAGCCTGCTCGCGGCGAAGGTCGTGGCCGCGGCCAGGGCGACGAAGAGCAGGAACCGGAGGGCGAGCACGCGCAAGGAGTCTAGGACCTCCCTGGCGCGCGATCCAGGATGTGGCCGCGCGCGCTGGCAGGAGCGCGGCCGCGCTGCAAAGAGGAGGGCCGCCCGTTGCCGGACGGCCCTCGCAGGTGCTGAGTGAGGCGATCGACTAGAAGACGTTGTCACCGGAGATGCGGATCGGGGTGCCGAGCGGCGTCTGCCCGGTCCTGGTGCCGACGATCGTTCCACCACCGCGGCAGGCGGCGGTGCCCGCGACCGTGGGATCGGTGTCCTGGGTCTTGAAGAGCGCCACGCAGGCGGTCTGGCCGTCGCCGTCGATGTCGGCGCCAGCGGAGAGCGCCAGGTTGGAGCCGGCCGTGCCGGCGACGAGGGCGGAATAGCAGCCGTAGGTGCTTCCCTCGACCACCCAGTCGATGGCGTTGGCCGCGGTGATGTCGGCGGGCAGCCAGTTGTTCTTGGTGGTGCCGGCAACACAGGTGCCCGGCACCACGAGGCCGGCGTACTGGCCGGTCGCGCCGACGTTGCCCGAGGGGGAGCCCACCGGGACGGCGCGCTCGGACTGCTTCAGCGACTCCTCCGACTTGAAGAGGGCGCTCACGTTGGTGGGCAGCTCGCCGAACTTGGCGCGCAGCTGGTACTTCAGGAAGTTGGGGATGGCGATGGCCGCCAGGATGCCGATGATGGCAACGACGATCATGAGCTCGATCAGGGTGAAGCCCTTCATCATCTTCTTCTTCATGGTCTCTCCTCCACGTTGGGTCGGAGGGAGCCGAAGGGCCCCGCCGACTGGAACCGGACGCCATCGAGCGTCCGAAAAGCTGCACACGACTGGACACCTAGCAACCCCGGTGCCAACCCCTGGGCCCTCGTAACCGCGCGAGTTCCCGGGTGTGGGTTTTCCTCTCCTGACCGGGGGCGGCACCGGCCCTCCCCGCTGGATGACGTTTTCCGTCACCCCGGAACCGTGGTCCAGGTTTTGACAGCAGGGTGGATGCGAAAGATCATTCCACCAATGGGTCAGGCCATCCTGCGCACCGAGCAGCTCTCCAAGACCTTCGAGGTCGGCGTCCGGCGCAAGCGCGTACAGGCAGTGAAGGAGCTCGACCTCTCCGTGGAGGAGGGCGAGATCTTCGGTTTCGTTGGGCCGAACGGGGCCGGCAAGACCACCACCATCAAGATGCTCATGGGGCTCATCTTTCCCACCTCGGGGAAGGCCTTCATCTACGACACGCCCATCCCGTCGCAGGAGGCCAAGCGGCGCATCGGGTTCCTGCCCGAGAACCCCTCCTACTACGAGTTCCTGACCGGCGGCGAGGCGCTGCGCTTCTTCGGCCAGCTCTCCGGGGTTCCCGCTTCCGACCTTTCCCGGCGCACCGGGGAGTTGCTCGAGCTCGTGGGGCTCGCCGGCGCCGCCGACCGGCAGATCCGCAAGTACTCGAAGGGCATGCAGCAGCGGCTCGGCATCGCCCAGGCGCTGGTCGGCGACCCGTCCTTCGTGGTGCTCGACGAGCCCATGAGCGGGCTCGATCCCATCGGCCGCAAGGACGTGCGGGACCTCATCCTCGAGCTGAAGCGCCGCGGGAAGACCGTGCTCTTCTCCACCCACATCCTGCCCGACGTCGAGAGCCTGTGCGACCGGGTCGGCGTGATCATCGGCGGACGGCTGCGCGACGTGGGGCGCATCGGGGAGCTCCTGTCCCCCCGGGTGAAGTCGGTCGAGCTGACCGTCGACGGGGGGGGGGGTGCTGCTGCCGGGTTCGGCTCCGGCCAGGTGATCGCCCAGGACGGGGAACGGCTCACGTTCTCCTTCCCCGACCCCGAGGCCGCCCAGGTCGCCGTGAGGGAGACCCTGGCGCGCGGGGGCAGGCTCGTCGCCATGACCCCCCACAGGGAGACGCTCGAGGACCTCTTCGTGCGGCGGGCCGCGGAGCGGTGAGCGGGCGCCGTCCCGCCGGCCGGCTCAGCCGCCGGAGCCGTCGACGAGCCGGACGCGCGCAGCGGCGATCCGGCGCAGCTGGGACTCCCCGTCACTGGCGGTGAGGTTGAGGTATTCCCGGTACCAGCCGGCCGCCTCCTCCCGCCTCCCGGTCCGCCAGAGCGCCTCCGCCAGGTTGAACATCGTCGCGGTCTCGCCCGGCTGGAGCCGAAGCGCCTCCCGGAGCTCCGGCTCGGCCTCGGTGGGCTTGCCCGCGAGGATGAGCAGGCCTCCCAGCTGGGTCCGGGCCTTGGCCCAGCCGGGGTCGAGCTGGACCGCCCGGCGCATGGGCTCCACCGCCTCCCGGTCGCGCCCGAGCTCGCCGAGCGCCGTCCCCACGTTGAACCAGGGGCGGGCCTTTCCGGGGGACTTCGTGACGGCATCGGTCCACAGGACCAGGTCGCTCCTCCAGACGCGGTTCCTCGCGAGCGTGGCGCCTGCGAGGATCAGGGCGATCGCGAAGGTGGTCCCGATCACCCACGGGGCAAGCCGATCCGGCGCCCATCGATGGGCGAGCAGCGTTCCGCCCGTCGCCAGGGCGACGAAGAACCCCACCGAGGGGAGGTAGACGCGGTGCTCGAAGATGACGTCCACGATGGGGATGAGGCTGGATTCGACGAGATGGGCCAGGAAGAAGAGGAGGATGCCCACCGAGACGAGCCGCCAGGCCGGGTCGATCGGCCGGGGCGCCCGGGGGGAGGAGCGGCGCCAGCTCACGGCGGCGATCCCCAGCAGGGAGGCGTGGACGAGGAGACCCCAGGAAACCCGCGGTGCGAGCAAGCTGCTGTACAGGGGGTAATCGTGGTCGATGTTCTGGCCCGACGGCCAGAGGAGCAGGCGCAGGTAGGTGGCGAGGACCGCCACCTCCGTCCGGAGGTAGTCGAGGCGGCTCACGGTGGCCTGGATGCGGGTGGCGGCGCTGGCCTCGGCGAGCACCTGCCCCAGGGGCTGACCCAGCCGCAACAGGGAAAGAGGGATGATCAGGGCGATGGCGCCGAAGGGGGCGAGCCCGAGCCACTGCCTGGCCGCCGGACGCCCGAAGAGCGCCCACTCGAGGAGGAGGAGCGCGGCGGGGAGGGTGAACGCGATCTCCTTGGTGCGCATGGCGAGCAGCGCCGCGATCAGTGCCAGCCCGTATCGGATGCGCTTCCCCGTGCTTCCGGCCGGGGCGATGCGAGACGAGAGGTAGAGCACGATCGCGGCCAGGTAGAGGAGCGTGGCCAGCGACGTGATCCGCTGGACGATGTACGTGACCGCCTGGGTCTGGATCGGATGGGTGACGAAGAGCGCCGCCGCCGCGAATGCCACCACCGGCGCGTGCCCGGCCAGCTCCGATTCGCGGAGGCGAGGGCTCCGGAAAGAGACGAGCACGAGGCCGAAGACGAGCAGGGCGTTCCCCAGGTGAACGAGCAGGTTCACGACGTGGAAACCCTCCGCCGCGAGCCCCCCGAACCGGTGGTTCAGCGCGAAGCTGAGGTAGGCGACGAACCGGTTGGGCGGGGCCAGGTGGCCGGGCGCGCCGGCCAGGAATTTGCCCAGGTCCCGGATGGCCAGGTTGTCCTGGATCTGCTGGACATCGTCGAAGACGAACGCGCCATGAAAGGAGTTCGCGTACGCGAGGATTCCGAGCAATACGACCGAGGCGCCCAGCAAGAGCTTGTCGCGAACGCAGCGTTCCATCGCCGGTGGAGCCTAGTGGATCGGATGGAACTTGGGGAGTGGCGGCCTACCGGATAGTGTGGGCGCCCATGCCGGGACTCGAGAGCGCCGTGTCGGGGCTCGTCCATGCCTTCGCGTTCCTCTTCGGGGCGACCGTCGGCAGCTTCCTGAACGTCGTCATCGCGCGCGTCCCGGCCGGCGAGTCGGTCGTCCACCCCCGCTCCCGATGCCCCGGCTGCCGGACGCCCATCGCCTGGTACGACAACGTCCCCGTGCTCTCCTGGCTCCTCCTGCGGGGCCGGTGCCGTTCCTGCCGTACGGGCATCTCCATCCGCTACCCGCTCGTGGAGATCCTGGGCGGCGCTGCCGCGCTCGTCGCCGTCTCCCGCCACGGCCTCTCGTTCCCCGCGCTGGCCGAGTTCGCCTTCGCCGCCACCCTGCTCGCGCTCTCCTTCATCGACCTCGACACCTGGTTGCTCCCCCACGTCATCACCCTGCCATTGCTCGCCGCCGGGGTCGGCCTCTCCGCCCTGGGACTCACCGCGGCGCCGTCCTTCCTCGGTTCACTGACCGGGGCAGCCGTGGGATGGCTCTCCTTCGCCGCCATCTCGGTGATCGGGGAGCGGGCGCTGAAGAAGGAGGCGCTCGGGTTCGGCGACGTCTGGCTGCTCGGGGGGATCGGCGCCTGGGTGGGCGTGGCCGGTCTCCTGCCGGTGGTCCTCCTCGCCTCGGTGCAGGGAACGGTGATCGGTCTCGTGCTCATCGTGGTGGGGCGCGGGCAGCCCGGGCCCGTTGAGCCCCTCCCGGCGCCGGATTCCATGGAAACGCCGTCGTCCGATCCCGACGCCGACTGGGTGCCGCCCCGGAACGCGCTGCCCTTCGGCCCCTTCCTCGCCGCCGGAGCGCTGGAGTGGCTCTGGCTCCAGGCCTGGCTCGCCACGCTGGTTCCCGCCCTCTCGATCTTCCGGTGAATCGGATGGCCCAGGGAACCCGCACGCTGCTCGTCCTCTCGGTCGCCTCGGCGGTGGCGGCCGGCGCCGCCCTCCTCACTGCGGCGGCGATGGCGCTCTCCGCGTCCGGCCGCGCCTCCCCGGCCGCCGTGGCCGGGGTCGGACTGGGAGTCGCTGCCTTCGTGATCTGGGGAGCCTCCTCGATGCTGGTGCGGGGGGTGGCGCGCCCGGTCGACCGCATCCTCGCCGCTGCCCGAAGCCTGCAGTCGACGGCTCCCGGGGAGCTTCCCCTGCTGGGAGACAGCGGGCTCGGGCTCGACCAGGCGGCGCTCGCCTTCGAGCGGACCGCTGCCGCCCTGGCCGGGGAGCGGGCGAGGCTGGCCGGAAAGGTGAACGAGCTCACCGCCGCCAACGCGGCGCTGGCGGCGGCGCGCGAATCGCTCGTGCGATCGGAGAAGCTCGCCACGGTTGGCCGGCTCGCCGCCGGGGTGGCCCACGAGGTGGGGAATCCGCTCGGCGCGATCGCCGGCTACGCCGAGCTGGCGCGGGCGCGCCTCGGGGCCGGCGCGGATCCACAGACCCGCGACTCCCTCGACCGCATCGCTGCCGCGGCCGATCGGATCGACCGGATCGTGCGCGACCTCCTCGACTTCGCCCGGCCCACACCGCTCGAGCTCCGCGCCGTCTCGGTGGCGAACGCGGTAGACGCCGCGCTCCGGCTCGCCTCCGTGCAATCGCGGTTCAAGGGGGTCGAGGTGGTGGTCGACATCCCGGACGACCTGCCGCCCGTTCTCGCCGAGGAGCGGCACCTCTCGCAGGTCTTCCTGAACCTCCTGCTCAACGCGGGCGATGCGATGGCCGGTGCCGGACAGGTGAGGGTCGTCGGTCGCCTCGTCGGAGACCAGGTCCAGGTCGACCTCTCCGACAGCGGCCCCGGGATCCCCGTGGAGGACCTGCCCCGGATCTTCGACCCCTTCTTCACCACCAAGGAGCCGGGGCAGGGGAGCGGCCTCGGGCTCGCCATCTGCCACACCATCGTGGAGTCGCTGGGGGGAACCATCGACGCCTCGAGCCCGTCCGGAGGCGGCGCGGCCTTCACCCTCCGGCTCCGGGCTGCGTGCTAGGCTCGCACCGTGGCCTTCCAGAACGTCCTCGTGGTCGACGACGAAGAGTCGATGCGCCACCTGCTCACGGTGATCCTCACCGACCGTGGGTACGAGGTACGGGCGGTCTCGAACGGCGACGACGCGCTGCGCGAGCTCTCGAGCCGCGACTACGACCTGGTCCTCTCCGACGTCCGCATGCCGCGCATGGACGGGCTCGCGCTGCTCGGGAAGGCCCTCCAGCTCCGTCCGGACCTCACCGTCATCGTGATGAGCGCCTACGGCACCCACGACACCGCCATCGAGGCCATGAAGGCCGGGGCCTACGACTACGTGTCGAAGCCCTTCAAGCCCGACGAGGTGCTGCTGGTCCTCCGCAAGGCGGAGGAGCGGCTGCGCCTCTCCCGGGAGAACCGGAGGCTGCGCTCCGAGCTCGCATCCGGATTCCGCCTCGAGAACTTCGTGGGGGCCTCGCCGGCGCTCCAGGAGGTCCTGCGCCAGCTGCGAAAGGTCGCGCCCACCCGGGCCACCGTGCTCGTCACCGGCGAGTCGGGCACGGGCAAGGAGCTCGTGGCCCGGGCCATCCACGAGCTCTCGCCCCGCTCGGCCATGCCCTTCGTGGCGGTGAACTGCGGCGCCATCCCCGCCGAGCTCATCGAGTCGGAGCTCTTCGGGCACGTCCGCGGCGCCTTCACCGACGCCTCGCGCGACAAGAAGGGGCTCGCCGCCGAGGCTGACGGCGGAACCCTCTTCCTCGACGAGATCGGCGAGCTCCCGCTCCACCTCCAGGTGAAGCTCCTGCGCTTCCTGGAGGACGAGCAGGTTCGCCGCGTGGGGGACACCCGTTCGGAGAAGGTGGACGTGCGCGTGGTGGCGGCGACGGCGCGGGACCTCCCCCGGGCGATCCGGGAAGGGCTCTTCCGGGAGGACCTCTTCTACCGCCTCAACGTGGTGAACCTGCGCCTCCCGTCCCTCCGGGAGCGTCCCGAAGACGTTCCGGCCCTCGTCGACCACTTCCTGGCCAAGCACCGGCGACTCCGGCCGGATGCCCCCCTCCGGGGCGTGTCCCCGGAGGCGCTCGAGCTCCTGCGCTCCCACCGGTGGCCCGGAAACGTCCGCGAGCTGGAGCACGCCATCGAGCGGGCCGTGGTCCTCGCAGAAGGTCCGACCATCGAGGAATCGGACCTGCCGGACGACGTGCGGGCCGTTCCTGGACCGGCAGCCCAGGCGCCCCGGGCCGCAACCGATCTATCCGTGAAGCGGGCCTTCCGGGCTCTGGAGGAGCAGTTGATCCGGGACGCCCTCGATCGGACCGGGGGAAACCGGACCCGGGCCTCCGAGCTGCTCGACCTCTCCTACCGGGCCCTCCTCTACAAGATCAAGGAGTACGGGGTCGACCGGTGACGATGCGTCGTGGAGGGCTCCCCGTGCCACGAATGTGGTTCACGCACCGACACCGGTTCCGTGCAGGTTTCTTGATTCGGAAGGGATGTCCGGCGTACCGTGACCCAACGATGCCCGTTCGTGGTCCATCTTCCTCGCTGCGACGTCCGGTGAACCGCGCCAGGCAACTCGCGCGAGCGAGGCTCTAGGGGGAATCGATGGCGAAGAGCAAGCTGGCCCTAGGCCTCGACATCGGCTCCTCGAGCGTGAAGCTCGTGCACCTGAAGGAGGGCAGGCGCGGGTACACGCTGCTCGCCTGGGGAGAGGCGCCGCTTCCGCCCGAGGCCGTGGTGGACAACCAGCTCATGAACTCCTCGGCCATCGTCGAGGCCATCCGCCAGCTCCTGGCCCAGCAGAAGGTGAAGGCTCGCGACGTGGCCATCGGCGTCCGCGGCCACTCGGTCATCATCAAGCGCATCTCCATGCCCCTCATGTCCCAGGAGGATCTCGACGAGTCCATCCAGTGGGAGGCGGAGCAGTACATCCCCTTCGACGTGAAGGACGTGCACATCGACACGCAGATCCTCACGCCCCAGGGCGACGCCGCCGGCCAGATGGACGTGCTCCTGGTCGCCGCCAAGAAGGACATGATCAACGACTTCACGGCGGTCTGCGCCGAGGCCGGCCTCGCCGCCACGGTCGTCGACGTGGACGCCTTCGCGGTGCAGAACGCCTACGAGATCAACTACGCGCAGACGCCCGGCCAGCCGGTCGTGCTCATCAACGTGGGAGCGGCGGTCACCAACATCAACATCGTCAACAACGGCATGGCGACGTTCACCCGGGACATCACCGTGGGTGGAAACGCCTTCACCGAGGAGATCCAGAAGCAGCTCAACATCTCCGCCGAGGAGGCCGAGGCCCTCAAGGTGGGCGGCCACGGGGAGACCGACGCGGTGGTCCCGCAGGAGGTCGAGCGGGTGATCCAGGGCGTCGCCGACCAGATGGGGGGCGAGATCCAGCGCTCCCTCGACTTCCACGCCGCCACCGCCCCCGACGTCCACCCGACCCGTGTCTACCTGTCGGGCGGGACCTCGCGGATCCCGGCACTCTTCAAGGTGATCGAGCAGCGGGCCGGGGTGCCCGTCGAGATCCTGAACCCCTTCAAGAACATCGAGGTCGACAACCGCAAGTTCGACCCGGCCGTGATCATGAACGCAGCGCCCGCTGCGGCGGTGGCCGTCGGCCTCGCGGTCCGCCGCCCCGGAGACAAGTAGCCATGATCCGCATCAACCTGCTTCCCGTACGGGTCTCGAAGAAGAAGGCTGCCGGCAGGCAGCAGGTCGTCCTTCTCGGACTCGTCGTCGTGCTGGCGGTCATCGCCAACTGGGTGTGGGCCTCCTCGCGGGCGGGTGACCTGGCGGCCCGGGAGGCCAAGCTCAAGCGCACCACCGACGAGATCGCCCAGCTCGACCGGATCATCGGCGAGGTGAAGGACATCAAGGCGCAGCAGGCGGCGCTGAAGGAGAAGCTCGACACGCTCGAGAAGCTCAAGGCGGGTCGATCGGGACCGGTCCGGCTCCTCGACCAGCTCGCCCAGATCATCCCTCCGCGCATGGAGCTGCGGAAGATGGACGAGAAGGCTGGCAAGGTGGTCTTCGACGGGTCGGGAGCCACCATCGACGACGTGTCGGCGTTCATGGCCGCGCTCAAGCAGACCCCGTACTTCTCCGAGGTCGAGCTCAGGAAGACCACCGCGGTGACGCGCGGCGGGATGCGCATCGTGGACTTCACGGTGAGCGCGCAGGCCAACTACACGCCCGGTGCTGCTGCGCCGGCCACCCCGGCGAAGAGGTGACGGCCATGGACCGGATCCTCGACGCGATCGCCAAGGCGCCCATGGCCGCGAAGGCCGGCGTGCTGGCCGTCATCGTGGTGCTGCTCACCGCCCTCAACTACTTCGTCTTCTCCATCCCGACCTTCGGCAACTCCATCTCCGACACGGAGCAGCGCATCACCCGGACCGACGCCGATCAGAGGCGGCTCGACAGCGACCTGATCGAGAAGACCGCCATCGCCAACAACCTGAACCAGTTCCGGCGCGAGAAGGAGCTTCTCGAGCAGAGGCTGCAGGAGGCGCTGGCCGAGCTCCCCGAGGAGAAGAAGATCGACGAGCTCCTCCAGCTCTTCCAGGAGCGGGCCCGGAAGGCGGGCCTCGAGATCGCCACCATCGAGCCCGCGCCGGTGGTGAACGAGAAGTTCTACGCCCGCGTCCCCATCAACATGGCCGTCACCGGGAACTTCCACGAGATCGTGACCTTCTTCGACTCGCTGGCCCGGCTCACCCGCATCGTCAACGTGAACAACATCCTGCTCGACGCGCCCAAGGACACCGGCGGGAAGGTGATCCTGAACGGCAAGTTCCTGGTCACAACCTTCATGTTCGTCCAGCCGAAGGCCGCGCCGCCTGCACCGGGCGCGGCGGGGGGAAAGCAATGAGCCGCCCCCTTCGAACCCTGGCCGTCGCACTGACCCTGCTCGCCGCCGCCTGCGGCGAGCCGAAGCCCACCGTTCCCCGGGCGGCCGCGCCCGCTGCGGCCAGGCCGGCGACCACCGCGGTCACGCCGGCCACCGCCGCTCCCGAGGCCGATATCGCCTACTCCTCGGTGGGGAAGCGCGACCCGTTCAAGAGCTTCCTCGGTGACCTGCGCTCCAGCACCGGGGCCCTGGTCACGCGCTGCAACACGCCGCTGGGCCGGTTCGAGCTCGACCAGCTGCGGCTCGTCGCAGTGGTGTCCGGCCTCGCCGATCCGCTGGCGATGGTGGAGGCGCCGACCGGCGTCGGATACTCGATTCGCAAGGGTGCCTGCATCGGGAAGAACGGCGGGGTGGTGGCCACCATCCGCACCGGTGAGGTCGTGGTGACGGAGTGGGCGATGCGCGCCGACGGGACGCGGGAAAAGACCGAGACCGCCCTCCGGCTTCCCAAGGAACAGTCGCTGAACCTCGAGGAGTAGCGCGATGCGGAACCACAGCCAGATCGTCGCCGGAATCGCCCTTGCCGGGCTGCTCGCAGGGCCTGCCCCAGGGGCCGCAGCGCCTCCCGTCGCCAACGTCATCCGAGCGGTGGACGTCGCCGACCGCGACGGCGCCGTCGAGGTGGAGATCCGGGCCACCCGGGCGCCCAGCTACACCGTGTTCAAGCTCCAGGACCCGCCGCGGCTGGTGGTGGACGTGTCCGGCGGGGACGTCTCGGGGGTGATCTCGCCCATCCGCGTGGACCGCGGAGGCGTCTCCTCGGTGAGCACGGCCCAGTACCAGGACGAGAAGACCAGCGTCGGCCGGGTGGTCATCGCCCTCGACGCCGCCGCCCGCTACGAGGTCGCCCCGCAGGGGGAGACCGTCCGCGTGAAGGTGCTGCCCGGATCGGCCACTCCCGATGCCCAGGCGCGCGCGCCGGTCGCCCCGGCGCCGGAGCCCGTCCCCGCGCCCCCCGAGGCCACCACCGCAGCGGCCGTCGAGCCGGCGGCCGCTGCACCGGCCGCGAAAGCATCTCCGGGCGACGACAACGTCATCGTCCGGCGCGTCGACGAATCCGTCCCGGAGGCCACGGCAACCGCCGTGACCGGCGTGAGGGTGGAGGGCGACCGGGTCGTCGTCCAGACCAACGGCACGGTGGGAACCTTCGAGGTGATCGAGCTCCAGAACCCGCCGCGCGTCGCCATCGACCTCCTCGGCGTCCAGAAGGCGCCCACCAGGGCCTTGCCGGCCGGTGCAGGCTTCACCCAGGTCCGCTTCGGGCGCGGCGAGGGCAAGGTCCGCGTGGTCCTCGACGCCGTCGAAGACGTGACCGGTGTCCAGGTGATGCGCTCGGCGAGCGGGCTGTCGATCCGCACCTCCGCGGCCGTCGCCGCCGCATCCACGCCGGAAGTCGCGCCCGCGATCGTCGCCGCGCCCCTGGCCTCCATCCAGGACCTCAAGGTCAGCCAGTCGGGCACCACGGCCCGGATCGAGGTGGCCGGCCGCGTGGGTCACGCGGTCTCCCGCCCCGACTCCCGCACGATGGTCCTCACGCTCGAGGGCGCGAAGCTTCCGAAGCGGCTGGAGCGCTCCATCGACACGAGCGGGGTCTCCGGACCCCTCCTCATGGTCTCCTCCTTCAACCAGCCCTCGGGCAAGGTCCGGGTCGTGGTCACCCTTCGCGGAGAGGCCAGCGACCAGGTCGTCGAGACGCCCAAGGGGCTCGTCTGGACCGTCGTCACCGGGCAGGCCGAGCGCCACGCCGCCGAGGAGGCCCCGGAGGTCCCCGCGGCGACCGCGCAGGCGGCCGGCTTCGGCGCCGCGGCGCCCGAATACGCGCTGCTCGGCGCGCCCGGGCAGAAGGCGTACACCGGCCAGCGGGTCAACCTCGAGTTCCACGACATCGACGTCCGAAACCTGCTGCGGCTCCTCGCCGACGTGTCCAAGAAGAACATGGTCGTGGCCGACGACGTGACCGGGAAGATCACCGTCTCCCTGCGCAACGTGCCCTGGGACCAGGCCCTCGACATCGTGCTCCAGGCGAAGGGGCTGGGGAAGCAGGAGGTCGGGAACGTCATCCGGGTCGCCAAGTTCGAGGCCATCGCCAAGGAGGAGGCGGCCAAGCTCGAGGCGCAGAAGAACCGGCAGGTGCTGTTGCCCCTCAAGGTCCGCATCATCCCGGTGAACTTCGCCGCCGCGGGGGACCTGTCCCGCCAGGTGAAGGACGTCCTCACCGACCGCGGCACGGTGACCATCGACGAGCGAACCAACGTGCTCATCGTGAAGGACACCCAGGAGGCGCTGGCCCGGGCCGAGGGGCTGGTCCGCAACCTCGACACCGAGACCCCGGGCGTGCTCATCGAGAGCCGCATCGTCGAGGCCAACTCCAACTTCACGCAGGCCCTGGGCGTCCAGTGGGGCGGCAACTTCGGCTTCAGCCCGGCCACCGGCAACGGGCTCCCGGTCTCCTTCCCCAACGTGATGACCGGGACCGGGGCGTCGGGACAGTCCCCCAACCAGGGCAACCAGAGCACCCCCAACTACGCGGTCAACCTGCCCGCCCCCATCGGACAGGGCTCGGGCGGCGGCATCGGCCTCGTCTTCGGCTCCGCCAACGGGGCCTTCAACCTGAACCTCCGGCTCACCGCCCTGGAGCGCAAGGGCATGCTGAAGACCATCTCGGCTCCCAAGGTCGCGACCCTCGACAACAAGGAAGCCACCATCTCCCAGGGCCAGTCGATCCCGTTCTCCCAGGTGTCGGCGTCGGGCGTGAACACGACCTTCGTCGAGGCCCTGCTCGAGCTGAAGGTGACGCCGCACGTCACCGCCGACGGCTCGATCCTCATGAAGATCAAGGCCACCAACAACAAGCCCGACCCGAGCCTCACCGGCGCGAACGGCCAGCCGTCCATCACCAAGAGGCAGGCCGAGACCACCGTTCTCGTGAAGGACGGCGACACCACCGTCATCGGCGGCATCTACACGCGGACCACCGCCAGCACGGTCAGCTCGGTTCCCTTCCTGGGCGACATCCCCATCCTCGGCTTCTTCTTCAAGTCGAAGGCCGAATCCGACGACCACACCGAACTGCTCATCTTCATCACCCCGCGGGTACTGAACCGTCAGGCCATGATGGGCGGACCCACGCCGGTGGCGAACTAGGAGACGGCCATGAACATCCGGACACTCGCCGCCGCCGTCCTTGCCCTCGGCCTCTCCGCCTGCGCCGCCGAGTTCAACGGCGTTGGCATCTACGCCATCTGCGCGCCTCCCGACCCCGACACCACCAGCGGGTCGTGCCTCTACCCGGCCACCTGCGACGCCACCTTCGCCGGGACGCCGGTGCTCGACGTGACCACCGCACAGCTCGACTTCCGGCTTCCGTTCCAGATCGACAACCAGCTTCCGGACAACTCGAACGCCGCCGACGGCCGCATCAACACGAACGACGCCTTCATCGAGTCCTTCGAGATGACCTACGCCGGGGCGACCCTCGAGCCCTGGACCGTCGCGCGGCCCTCACCGTGCCGGCGGCCGGCTCCTCCGGCGCGCTCCTGCGGCTCATCCCGGTCGCGTACTTCCCGTCCCTCGTCCCACCCGGCGCCGGGAGGCTCAGCATCGTCGTGAACGTCCGGGGGCGCGGCATCCTGACGTCGCAGGATTCCTTCACGACGGCGTGGTTCCAGGTCCCGGTGGAGGTGTGCGCCGGTTGCCTCGCCTTGACCGTCTGCCCCCCGGGGTCGATCCTCGCCACCTGCCCCTCGACGGCCATCGGCCAGTCCTCTCCCGGCCAGAGCGCCAGCGTCACCTGCATCGCCGCCGCCCTCCAGTGACCTGCCGCGCCCCGCCTTGACGGCAGGGCGTGCCAGGGCTACAAAAGCCGCGGCTCGTCGAGCCACCGCCCGAAACCACGGGCGTTTTTCCTTGAGAAGGGCGTGGCGGGCATGGGCTTCCGGGAGCACTTGCAGGAGGTCTGCAGGGGCGTCGACGGCGCCATCTCGTGCTCGCTCATGGGCATGGACGGCATCGAGGTGGATCGGCACGTCCAGGCGGAGGCCGGAGTCGACGTGCAGTCGATGATGGTCGAGATGACGGGAGTCCTGCGCG
Organism: uncultured delta proteobacterium; assembly: GCA_963831265.1. Taxonomy (GTDB): domain Bacteria; phylum Myxococcota; class Myxococcia; order Myxococcales; family Anaeromyxobacteraceae; genus CAIOAK01. The sequence continues at coordinate 32,512 of CAWHPQ010000001.1, forward strand.
CGGCTCGCGAGGCCGCAGAGGCCCACCAGGCCGGAGGGCTCGCGGAGTTCAGCGTGGGGACCGAGAAGCTCCTGACCGTCGGCCGTCTCGTGTCGCCCGACTACTTCATGGTGGTGGCGCTCCAGCCGGGAGGGAACCAGGGCAAGGCCCGGTACCTCCTCCGGGTCACGGCGCCCCGGGTGCTCGCCGAACTCTAGGCGGCCCCCGCCGGCCCGCATCGCGGGCGGCCGACCCGAACGCAGAATAAGAGGAGCATACGGACATGGGAGACACACTCGACACCAGCGCCTTCCGGCGGGGGCTCAAGATCGAGAATCGACAAGGAGCCCTGGGAGATCGTGGAGTTCCAGCACGTGAAGCCCGGCAAGGGCAGCGCCTTCGTGCGGACCCGCATCAAGAACCTGCTCACCGGGCGGACCATCGACAGGACGTTCAAGTCCGGAGACGTGGTGGGGAAGCCCGACCTGGAGGAGAAGGAGATGCAGTACCTCTACAAGGAAGGCGACCACTACAACTTCATGGACAACAAGAACTTCGAGCAGACCTTCCTGACCGAAGAGCAGATGGCGGACGCCAAGAACTTCATCAAGGACAACACCACCACCCAGGTCCTCTTCTTCAACGGCAAGGCGATCGGCATCGAGATCCCCAACGCCATGGACCTGCGCGTGGCCAAGTGCGACCCGGGAGTCCGGGGCGACACGGTCTCCGGCGCGACCAAGCCGGCCGTCCTCGAGACCGGGTACATCGTGAAGGTCCCGCTCTTCATCAACGAGGGCGAGATCCTCCGCATCGACACCCGTACCGGCGAGTACCTCACCCGCGTGGCCGGCTAGCCCGGCCCGCCCCACCCCCGAGCAGGAGGCACAATGGCGAGCAAGAAGGCGGACGGCGGCAAGGAGCAGGCCGCGGGCGGCTTCACCCTCGGTGACGTGACCAGGCTCGTGGACTCGCTGGAGGGCAGCGACGTCCGCACGCTGGTGTGGACCCGGGGCGGTGAGAAGGTCGTGATCCGCAGGGGCCCGGCCCCGGTGAACGTGCTGGCCGCCCCCGCGCCGGCCCCCGTCGCCCTGGCGGCCCCGGTGGCCGCCCCCGTCCCCGCCGCCGCGGCTCCGGCCGCCCCCGCGGCCAAGGCGCCCGAGAAGGCCCCGGAGAAGCCCGGCCACCTGGTCACCTCCCCCTTCGTCGGCACCTTCTACCGGGCCCCGTCCCCGGACTCGCCTCCCTTCGTGGACGTGGGCTCGACCGTGAAGAAGGGGCAGGTGCTCTGCATCGTCGAGGCGATGAAGCTCATGAACGAGATCGAGGCCGAGGTGGAGGGCAAGATCGCAGAGATCCTGGTCCTCAACGCGACCCCGGTCGAGTTCGGCGAGAAGCTCTTCCGCATCGAATCGGCCTAGGGGGCGCCATGTTCAAGAAGGTGCTCATCGCCAACCGCGGCGAGATCGCGCTGCGCGTGATCCGCGCCTGCCGGGAGCTGGGCATCGGCACGGTGGCCGTCCACTCCACCGCCGACGCGGATTCCCTGCACGTCCGCTTCGCCGACGAGGCGGTCTGCATCGGACCGCCGCAGTCGAAGCTCAGCTACCTCGACACCCGCGCGCTGCTCTCGGCGGCCGAGGTCACCGGCGCCGACGCCATTCACCCCGGGTACGGATTCCTGTCCGAGAACCCGGCCTTCGCCGAGCTCTGCGAGAAGCTGGGCCTCAAGTTCATCGGGCCCCGTTCCGAGATGCTCCGGCTCATGGGAAACAAGGTGGCGGCGCGCGAGGCCATGGAGAAGGCCGGCCTGCCGCTGCTCCCCGGGGCGCGAGGCGTGCTCGTCGACGGCGAGGAGGCCGAGAAGATCGCCAGGCAGATCGGCTTCCCGGTCATCCTCAAGGCCGCCGCCGGCGGCGGCGGGCGCGGCATGAAGATCGTCCGCGAGGCATCCGCCGTCCGCAAGGCGTTCGACGGCGCCAGCACCGAGGCCCTGGCCGCCTTCGGGGACGGCTCCATGTACCTGGAGCGCTACGTCGAGGAACCCCGCCACATCGAGCTCCAGATGGTGGCCGACGAGCACGGGAACATCATCCACCTGGGCGAGCGCGAGTGCTCCGTTCAGCGCCGCCACCAGAAGATGATCGAGGAGGCTCCCAGCCCGGCGGTCTCCCCGGAGCTCCGCCGCGAGATGGGCGAGGTGGCCCTCAAGGCCATGCGGGGCATCGGCTACAACAACGTCGGCACCATCGAGTTCCTCCTCGACGAGAAGGGGAACTACTACTTCATGGAGATGAACACCCGCATCCAGGTGGAGCACCCGGTGACCGAGCAGGTCTACGGCCTCGACCTGGTGCGTCTCCAGATCAAGCTCGCCAACGGCGACCCGCTCGAGCGCACCCAGGAGTCGGTCGTCCCCCGGTTCCACGCCATCGAGTGCCGGGTCAACGCCGAGGATCCGCGCACCTTCGCGCCGTCGCCCGGGACCATCACCGGATACCACCAGCCCGGAGGCTACGGGGTGAGGGTCGACACCATGGCCTACGAGGACTACCGGGTGCAGCCCTACTACGACTCGCTCGTGGCCAAGCTCATCTGCTGGGGGGACAAGCGCGAGGTGGCCATCAGCCGCATGCGCCGCGCGCTGGAGGAGTACGTCATCGAGGGGATCAAGACCAACATCCCGTTCCACCGGCGCGTCCTCGAGCACCAGGGCTTCCTCACCGGGCGATACGACACCCGGATCGTCGACCAGATCCTCACGGCCGGAGCCGACGCCATCCCCAAGCCCGACGGGCGATGATCGGAAAATCAACTGGAATTCCAAGCTCCTGGATATCCCTGGCCCTTGACCCCGTCCGGCCCATTCGCTAGGCTCGGACGCCTCCCGTCCCGGCCCGCCGTCCCTCCCCTCCGGGGACTCGTCGGCTAGCCCCGGCGCGACCCGGTCCCTCCGATGGCGGTCGACAAGAACAAGATCGTCGCCGAGGCGACCCGGTACGTTCAGAAGGGTCAGTACGACAGGGCCCTCAAGGCATACGAGAAGATCCTCGCCGAGGACCGCAGGGAGGTCCGCACACTTCTCAAGGTCGGGGAGATCCATCAGAAGAGGGGAGACACGGCCGCCGCGGCTGCGACGTTCAACAACGTGGCCGAGATCTACGGCGAGCAGGGCTTCTTCCTCAAGGCCGTGGCGGTCTACAAGCAGATCGCCAAGCTCACTCCCGACGACGTCCGGGTGAACGAGAAGCTCGCCGGGCTCTACCAGCAGCTCGGGCTTCTCAACGACGCCACGAACCAGCTCCAGGCCGTGGCCACCGCCCACGAGAGGGCGGGCGACCAGGGGCGCCACCTCGACGTGCTGCGGCGCCTGCTCGACCTCGACCCGGAGAACGTCGTCACCTGCCAGCGCCTCGGCAATCTCTACGCCAAGGCCAACCGGACCGCGGAGGCCCTCGAGCTCTATCGCAGGGCCGCGGCGCACCTGCGCGAGAACAAGCGGGGCGACGAGTACGTGAAGCTGGCCGAGCGCATCTTCCAGCTCACGCCCGACGACCTGTCGCTGGCCAGGGAACTGGCGCAGGAGCACCTCGCCCGCGGTGACACCAAGAAGGCGCTCGGCAAGCTCCAGGTCTGCCACGGAGCCGACAAGCAGGACGTGGACACGCTGCGCCTGATGGCGCAGGCGTTCCGGGACCTCGGGCAGGTCTCCAAGACCATCGCCGTCTACCGCGCGCTGGCGCGCATCTACGCGGAGCGGGGGCGGCGCGAGGAGGCCGCGGTCACCTGGCGCATGGTCCAGGAGCTCCTTCCCGACGACCCCGAGGCGCTCGAGGAGCTGGCGGCCAGCGTCGCGGCGGGCTCGCATCCGGGGCCAACGGCGGCCCCGCGAGCCCCGGAGCCGGCCCCCTCCGGGGCGGCAAGTCCTGGACGGACGGCCGCCGCACGTCCGCCTGAGGTCCGGGCCGCGCCTCCCCAGGTGTCGCGCCCGGCCCCCACGGTCCAGGCGGCACAGGTCAGCCCGCTCGGCCGGATCCTCACCGAGACCGACGTCTACCTGAAGTACGGCCTTCACCAGAAGGCGCTCGACCACGTCCTCAAGATCCTGGAAACCGACCCCGAGAACCCGGACGCCCTCGAGCGGGTCCGCGACATCCGCGACGTCCTGGGAGACCGCCAGGGCGCCGTGGAGGCTGCGGAACGGACCGTGAAGGCCCTGCTCACGGGCGGCGGGGACGAGGACCGCATCGCCCGCGCCACCGAGCGGCTGCGCCAGCTGGACCCTGGCCACGCCGAGCTGGCGGTCGAGCCGGCGCCGCCGGCCGTCGACGAGCTGCCGCCACCGGACGAAGAGGCGCCCGAGGAGGAGGTCCTCGTCGTGCCTCCCGACGAGGAGGCGCCGAAGCCAGTGGCCGGGCCGGAGGGTCCGGCTCCGGTCCAGGACGACGAGGCTCCACCGATCGAGGTCGACGTCGAGGAGGTCGAACCGGAGGCTGTCGAGGAGGAGGCGCGGGCCGAGCCCCCGCCGCCCGTGCTCGTTCCCCCGCCGCTGCCCGAGCGCTCCTGGGAGCCCCTCGACGCGGAGATGGAGGAGGTGGAGTTCTACGAGAAGCAGGGTCTTCTCGACGAGGCGCTCCTCGCCGTCCGGGAACTCGCCGCGTCCCACCCGGGCCACCCCGCTGCGGCACAGGCACTCGACCGGATCGAGCGGCTCGCCGCGCTCGAGGAAGGCCGGTCCGGGGATCCCGCCGCCGAGGCGCCGGCCGACGGTGCGTTCGCAACGGCGACGGACGCCCCCACCGCCGGAACCCAGGTCCCGGACGAACCCGAGAAGGAAGCCTACGCGTCGACCGGCACGACGGGGATCTTCGACCTGGGGGCCGAGCTCTCCGCGGAGCTGGGTCCGGAGCTCACGCCGACGCCCACCGGCGAGTTCCAGTACTCGGTCGCGGACGTCTTCGACCAGTTCAAGCGAGGGCTCGAGAAGACCGTCCGCCCCGACGACTCGGCCACCAAGTACGATCTGGGCATCGCGTTCCAGGAGATGGGCATGCTCGACGAGGCGCTCGAGCAGTTCCGCTCCGCCCTGGCCGGAGGGGACCGGCGCCGCGATGCCGAGATCCTGAACATGATCGGGGTCTGCCTGGGAATGAAGGGGCGTCACGGGGAGGCGATCGAGGCCTACCGGCAGGCCCTCCAGTCCGAATTCCTCACCGGGGACGCGGCCAAGGCCCTCCACTTCGAGCTTGGAGCCGCCCACGAGGCACTGGGGGAGCCCGAGGTGGCGGTCTGGTACTTCCAGAAGGTCGCCCACGGCGATCCCTCCTACCGGGGAGTGGCCGGGAAGGTCTCCCGGCTCGGAGGAGGTCCGGGAGTCGCCCCCGGAGGCGTGCATCCCAGCGAGGTGGAGACCGCTCCGCAGGGGAAGAAGACGCGAAACCGCTAGAGCGGAGTTGGCGCACGAGCCGCGGGAGGTGAGAATGCGCCAGTGAAGCGGCGCATCGCGCTCGGGTTCCTGGCCTTCCTGTTCGCCGCCATCGGCGGGGCGCTCTGGCTCGTCTCGACCCCCTGGGCGGGACGGAAGCTGTGCGAGCTCGCCACGGCCAAGGCGCGCGACGCCGCCGGGGTGGAGATCTCCGTCGGCGCCTGCCGGGTCCGGCCGCTGCGGTTCGCCGTCGAGCTCGACGAGGTCCGGGTCGGGCCGGCGGAACGCCCCATCTTCGCGGCCGACGCGGTCTCGGTCCGGGTCGCTCCGCTGCAGGCGCTCTCCAAGACCCTGGCCCTCGACGAGGTCTCGGTCGTTCGACCACGGGTGAACCTGGTCCTCCCCCCCCCGGTTCCCGGCGAGAAGCCTGCCCCGTGCCCGCCGCCGCTCCTCCGGCAATTCCATCTCCGCCGGCTCCAGGTCGAGGACGGCACGGCCAGCATCACCTTGCCCGGGGGGGAGGAGATCCTGGTGGGCCGGGTCGACGTCCACACGAAGTCCGAGTGGATCCCGACCGATCTCGACTCGCTCCTCACCGGCGCCCGCCGCAGCCGCCTGACGGTCCGGATCGGTCCGACCCTCGTCGAGGCCGGTGGCCGGCAGACGCTGCTCGACCAGGGCTCCCTCGACGCCGACCTCGCCTTCGACCTCTCCCGGCTCTCCGTCCGCGACCTCCGCCTCGAGGGGGAGGGGGTGAAGGTCTCGGGCCACGGGACCGTGAGCAACCTCTGCAAGCCCCGGCTGGGGCTGGAGATCGCCGCCGAGGCCCCGCTCCCGGCCCTCTTCTCCCTGGCGCGCGTCCGCACCCCCTCCTCCGGGAGCGCCACCGTGAAGGTCCAGCTCTCCGGGCCGGCCTCGTCGCCGGACGCCGCCGGCCAGGTCCAGCTGGCCGGGGCGAAGATCGGCCCCTACACCCCCGGGGACGCACGGGTCGCCTTTCGCCTGCGCGGGAGCGATCTCGAGATCTCGTCGGTCGAGGTGCCGTTCACCGGCGGTGGGACCGTGATCGCGCGCGCCACCGTGCGGCTCGGGGCGACGCCGTCCATCGTCGCCGAGGCCGAGGTGAAGCAGGTCGAGTTCTCCGAGTTGCTCTCCCGCCTGGGGCTCACCGACGCCCGGGTGATGATGAGGCTCGAGGCCCGGGCCAAGGTCGAGGGGCCGCTCTCGCCGCTGCGCCTCGCCGGGCAGGTGGCGATCGACGCCCAGGACTTCCGCGTCATCGATCGATCCTGGGAGAAGTGGAAGCCGGGCCTCCCGACCGTCCTCGACCTCCCGCGCGGCCGGGTGGAGGCGCCCATCGTCATCACCGGGACCGGCGTCGAGATCGGAGAGGGCGGCAAGGCCATCGCGGGCGACGCCACGCTGGGGGTGCAGGGGACCCTCTCCTTCGACGACGCGGTCGGCTTCGCGCTCGCCCTGGACGGGGACGTGGATCTCACCGCGCTCCGGCACATCGCCAGCGTTCCGATGGCCGGGAAGGGGAAGTTCCGGGGGAGCGCCGTGGCCAGGCCCTACGGCCCGCCCCGCGTCGAGGGCGCGCTCTCCGTCCAGGAGTTCCACTTCCTCCAGCTCGCCCTGGGAGACGTCACCGCCACCGCGCTCGCCACCCCGGACCTGGTGCTCCGCATCCGGGACGGGGTGGGGCGCACCGCCGAGAGCAGCTACACCGTGGAGACGACCATCGACCTCGGGGCCACGCCCATCCGCATCCTCCCCTCCCAGGCAACGGCCCGGGGGCGTCTGCGCGACCTCTTCGACGTGGTCATGCCCTGGCTCCCCACCGCCAAGCTCTTCCAGGACGCCATCGACGGCAGCGTCCAGCTCACCATGCCCTTCGAGGGGGAGGTTCCGAAGGTGAACATGGGCTTCCAGGGAACGCTGGGGAGGGGATCGCTCTGGGGAAGGGAGTTCGACTGGGGGCGCATCGGAGCCCGGGTCGTCGAGGGGGAGAAGGCGATCATCGAGGACGCCGAGCTCCACCGGGGGGATGCCGTGGCCCAGGGAAGCGGGACGGTACACTTCGCCTCCCCGTCGCCGTGGAGCCTGGACTTGGAGTTCTCCGACCTCCCTCTCGACGGGATGGGGCTCCCCGGCGATGGCTGGGGCGGGACCGTGGCCGGGAGCGCCGCCTTCGGCGGCACCGTCGAGAGCCCCGTGATCACCTTCTCGGCCGGGGGCGACGACGTGAAGGCCCTCGGCATGCCCCTCGGGGCCGTCGACGTGGAGGGCGTCCTCCGGGGGCGGCGGCTCACGCTCGAGGCCGGGACCGCAGGCGTGGCGTTCAAGGCCAGCGCCCTCCTCGAGGGAGCCATGCCGTTCGAGGCTTCGGCGGACATCGACGTCGAGGACCTGACCCGCTTCATGCCGGGGGGTTCGCCGGCGGGCCTCCGGGCCCAGGCGCACGGGCGGGCCGCCGCGAAGGGGAACCTCGAGGAGGTGCTGGAGTCGCAGGCCCGCGTCGAGCTCGACCGGGTCCGGCTCGGGTACGCCGACTTCAAGGTGGGCAACAAGGCCCCCATGGTGCTGACCATGGCCCGGCAACGCATGGTGGTCGAGTCCTTCACGCTCGAGGGGACCAACACCGAGTTCTCGGTGAGCGGCGCGCGGGCCCGCGGCGGCGCGCTCGACTTCACCGCGGCCGGGACGCTCGACCTCCGCCTGCTCGGAGGCCTCCTCCCGGCCATCGTGCGGACCCACGGGCGCCTGACCGTCGACGCCACCATCTCCGGGACCCTCGACTCCCCGCTCATCGTCGGGGGCGGAAGGCTCGCCGACGCCGGGTTCCGGTTCCGGGAACTCCCCATCGAGTTCGCCGGGATGGCCGGCGAGCTGACCTTCTCCCAGAACCTGGTGCTCTTCGAGCGGCTCTCGTCCACCGTCAACGGCGCACCCACGCAGCTCCGCGGCGAGATGGGGCTGCAGCGCTTCGTCCCCAGCCAGATCCGCATCGAGGCCGATCTCGACCGGGTCCCGGTGGCCATCCCTTCCTGGCTCCCCACCGTGCTCTCCGGGAAGCTGGAGGCCTTCGGCTCCCTGGATGCCATGACGCTGGCCGGGACGCTGCGGGTGGTGTCGGCCCGCTACACCGAGCCCTTCGACCTCGACAGGCGGATGCTCCAGGTGGGCGCCGCGCCCGCCGCGCCGCCCCGCGCCTACGACCCCTCGGGGGAGTGGCTCCGCTTCGACATCCGCTTCCTGGTGGACGGCGACGCCCGGGTGGACAACGACCTGGTCCGCGGGCAGGCCCGCGGCGAGCTGCAGCTCACCGGTACCCTGGCTTCCATCGGAATGACCGGGAGCATGGCCTTCCTCCCCGGGGCCCGCGGCTTCTACCGCGGAAACGAGTTCGTGCTCTCCCGCGCGGTGGCCGACTTCACCGACAGGAACCGGCTCCGCATGGTGCTCGACGTGACCGGGGAGGCCGCGCTCAAGGACTACCGGGTCTTCCTCCACGTCTACGGAGACCTCGACGACCTGAAGCTCCAGCTCACCAGCACGCCGGCACTCTCGCAGCAGGACGTGATCACCCTTCTCTCGCTCGGCTACACCAGCCGCGACGTCACGGTGGGGAGCAACCTGGGAGTGGCTGCCGGGACGGCGGCGGCCCAGGCCCTGTTCGCGGTCTCGGGGCTCGACCAGCAGCTGCGCCGCTTCGTCCCGCAGGGCAGCCTCCTCGAGGACGTGTCCGTGCGTCTCACCAGCGCCTACTCGAAGACCACCCTCACCGTGGAGCCGCGCTGGGAGTTCGAGACCAAGGCCATGGAGGGCAAGCTGCGGGTGCGCTACCAGGCTCCGCTCTCCAACCAGTCCCGGGGCCAGAAGGCCCAGGTGGAGTATCGTCTCGGCGACAGGGCCAGCGTGCAGGCCCAGTGGGACAACGACAACACGGACGTCGCCGGAGGGGACCTGGGCGCCGACTTCAAGCTTCGCTGGGAGTGGAACGATTGAGCCCGCTGGCGGTCCTCGCGACGCTCCTGCTCCAGGCTGCCCCGGCTCCGGCGCCGGCGGCAGCGCGCGTGCGTCCGGTGGTGTCCGCGGTCGAGCTCCGCCTCCCGCCCGGCCAGGATCCCGGGCCGCTCCTGCCGCTGGTCGCCGTGCGGGCCGGCCAGCCCCTCTCCCCGGACGCCACCCAGCGCACCGTCCAGGCCCTCTACCAGACCGGGAAGTTCGGCAACGTCGAGGTGGTCGCGTTCCCGGCCGGGGGAACCCCGGCCGAACCCCGGGTGCGGGTCGAGGTCCGCTGTACCCCGCGGCGGGTGGCGGCCTCGGTGAAGATCGATCCGGGAACGGCGGTCCTCCCGGTGACCGGAGAGGCGCTCCTCCAGGCCGGCGCCCTTCCCAGGGGGACCGAGATCTACCCCGGGCGCCTCGAGGCGTCGGCCGCGGCCATGCGGGCGCTGCTGGCCCGGCACGGATACCGGCAGGCCCGGGTGACGCCGGAGCAGAGGGGCGAGACCCAGGTGGACGTCACCTTCGTCGTCCAGCCCGGAGCTCCCACCCGGGTCGCCTCCGTGGAGCTGGGCCCCGACCCCGGGCTCCCCGTGGAGACCCTGCTGGCCGCGGTCCGGACCGCGCCGGACGAGGTCCTCGACGAGGACCAGCTCGACGCGGACCTGCGCGCGGTGAGGGCGGCCCTGCGGGAGGGTGGCTTCTACCGTGCCCGCGTTGATTCACCGAAGGTGACGATCGACGGAGGGCGCGCGCGCGTCGACTTCCCGGTGGAGGCAGGGCCTCACTTCACCCTGCGCTTCGCAGGCGCGACCCCCTTCGGCACGGCGCAGCTGCGCGCCTGGCTCGGATACGACGGGGACGTCCCCCTCGACACCGGCACGCTGGAGGCTGCGGCCGAGCGTCTCCAGGGCTTCCTGGCGGCCTTTGGATTCTCCCGGGCGCGCGTCTGGACCCAGGAGGAGGCCGTGACCGGTGGGGTCACGATCTGGTTCCACGTCGACACGGGCCGGGTGTTCTGGCTCCGCAACGTTCGCTTCGCGGGGGCCAAGGCTCACGACGAGCGCTGGATGCGCGATCGGCTGGAGGAGGGCTTCCTGGCCGCGCCCCGGATCGAGGCCGATCAGTGGCGGGCCCAGATGGACTCGCTCGCCTATCGCGCCGGACTGGTCCCGCGCGACCCGGTCCCCTACCGGACCTCCGATCCCCGGATGGTCTACAACGCCGAGGCCTGGAAGGTGGCGACGCAGTACCTTGCCGAGCGGTTTCGCCAGGACGGCTTCCTCGAAGCCACCGCCGACGTGCGAGAGGTCTCCCTCGACGCGGCGACCGGCAACGTGGACGTGGAACTTCGAATCCAGGAGGGGGTTCGCACCCTCGTGGAGGCGGTGGAGATCGAGGGGAACGGCGGCCTCGCACGGGAGAACCTCCTGCGCCTGACCAAGATCGAGCCCGGGGACCCGCTCTCCCTGTCGAGGGTGGCGGCGGCGCGCCAGGCCATCCAGGACGCGTACTTCCGGAACGGTCACGTGTACGCGCGCGCCGAGGCCAGCGAGGAGTTCGGGCCCGGCCGGACCCGCGCCCGGGTCCGTTTCCGCATCGACGAGGGGCCCCAGGTCAGGCTGGCGGCCGTCGTCGTGGAGGGGAACAAGCGAACCCGGACCGCGCTCATCGAGCGCGTGGTGGGCATGAAGGCCGGGCAGGTCTTCGACCCCGAGGCGGCAACCGCTGCCCAGACCGACCTGCTGCGGCTGGGCGTCTTCCGCGCCGTGACGATTCACCTGGCCGACGCGGACGTCCCCCAGGAGTCGAAGACCCTGGTGGTCCAGGTGGAGGAGCGACCCTGGCAGAGCATCGTGGGGACCATCGGGCTCTCGCTCGCCGAGGGACCACGCGCCGGGGTCGAGTACAACCTTCCCAACCTCTTCGGGAATGCCATCGAGTTCGGCGCGCGGCTCCGGGCCAACTACCCGCTCGCCATCTTCCGGCCCGACCTGATCGTCATTCCCCCCGCCGAGCGGCTGGAGTGGCTGGGGGAGCTGGGGCTCCGCCAGCCCCGCGCCTTCGACCTGCGCTCGGTCTCCCTCCGCGCCGACCTGGTGGGGCAGCACAAGATCCAGGCCGCCTACCAGCTCCTGCGCGGCGCCTTCATCACCGGCGTCGACCTGATCCGGCTGGGGAGGGTCTCGGCCACGCTCACCGGCCAGCTCGAGGTCGACGACGTCACCAGCCGGACCGCCTACCCGATCATCGACGCCGCCAACCCCCAGGAGGCCCGCCAGGTCTTTCCGCAGGGGCTCACCTGGCTCTTCTCGGTGCAGCCGCGCGTCTCCCTGGACCTGCGCGACAACGCCGCCCGGCCGACGCTGGGGCTCTACGCCGAGATCGCCGCCGACTTCTCCCACTCGATCGGCAACGCGGACACGGTGTTCCGGAGCGACACCCACATCAACCTGATCAAGCTGCAGGGTACGCTTTCGGGCTACCTGCCCCTCTGGGACATGGTGCTCGCCCTCTCCGCACAGGCCGGGCAGGTCTTCCCGCTCGACTCGGAGTCGGTGACCATCGCGCCCAAGCGGTTCTACCTGGGCGGCGGGACCAGCATGCGCGGCTACGGCGAGAACGAGATGATCCCGCAGGATCAGCGGGACGTGGTGGCTGCCCAGACGGCGCTCTGCGCCAGCGTGCTCTCCGGCCTGGGCTGCTCGCCGCAGCTCCAGAAGCTGGTGTCCCAGGGGATCATGCTCCCCAGCCAGGGTGCCCAGATCTCGGTGCTCTTCCGCGCCGAGCTGAGGGTGCCGCTCTCCAAGGCCACCGAGCTCGGCTTCTTCGCCGACGTCGGAAACCTCTGGTTCGACCCGGTGCTCATCGACCTGAAGTACCTCCGGACCAACCTGGGGCTCGGGCTTCGCATCATCACGCCGGTCGGGCCGGCCGCCTTCGACGTCGGGTTCAACCTGAACCCGGAGTACCGGATCAACGAGCCGGTCTTCGCACCCCACTTCTCGGTCGGGTTCTTCTGACGGCACTGCCCCCGGCCGGCGGCCTCACGGCGGGAACGCCGCCATGACCTCGTGGAAGTCCCGGAAGGCCCGGTGAGGCAGCCCGCGCTCCTGGCAGTGGTCCACCAGGCGGCGGGTGGCGAAGACGAAGTCGGCGGCGTCGGCGGCGCAGCGATCGGCGGTCCCGTCCCCACACACCACCACCCGGTGGCCCGCCGCCTGCAGCTCGCGAACCACGCTTCCCTTGCAGAAGCCGCACCGGCCGCAACCGTCGTCTCGCGCCGGGCGGTGGAACTCGACCGTCATCCCGGAGGGAGAGCAGCGGGCCCGGTTGGAGCGAAGCTCGAGGTGGGCGCGCAGGGGGGCGGGGAGCCGCTCCAGCACGGGCTCGATGTAGACGTCGAGCCCCGCGGAGCAGACGACGAAGGGGCGGCTGGCCTCGGCGCAGGCCGCCAGGAAGGGCTCGAAGCCGGGCCGGAGGACGGCGCGCTCCCGGGCGAAGGACGCGATGGCCCCGGCGTCCGCGGTGATGGGCTCGAAGATCCGGCGGAGGAGCTCGCCGAAGGAAAGGGCGCCGGCCCCGTACTCGTCCTCGGCCCTCCGCCACACGTCGTGCCCGGCAAAGTGGCGTGACACGGCGTCGCCCAGATCCTCGGTGAGGGCGGTGCCGTCGAAGTCGCAGACCACCGCCCAGCCCTCACGCACCGGCGGCTCCTGCGCCGAAGCGGTCGTGCAGGAGTCCCCAGCGGACCCCGCGGTCCGAAACCGTGAGTTCCTCGAACCCGCCCAGCTCCATGGCGGCGGCCACCAGGATCCCGCCGGCGACGATCACGTCGGCCCGCTTCGGCTCCATCCCGGGAAGCCGGGCGCGGTCCGCTGCGGGCATCGCGGCGAGCCGCGCGACGAGGGCCGCGAGGTCCCGGCGCGCCAGGGACGACCCGTGAACCCGCAGCGCGTCGTAGGCGGGCAGGGCCTGGGCCACCGCCGCGAGCGTGGTGACCGTGCCCGCAACCGCGACGAGCCTGGCGCCGCCGAGCGCTCCGGTGGACCGGATCTCCGCCACCTCCGAGAGCGCGGCGTGCGCCATCTCCCCCATGCGCTGGACGTCCGCGGCGGAAGGGGGATCGCCCGGCGCCGCCCGCTCGGTGAGGCGCACCGCGCCCATCTGGAAGCTGCGCCGCCCGTCGGGGACCGGACCCGCCCCCCAGGTGACCTCGGAGGATCCGCCGCCGACGTCGAGGACGCAGAGCGGCTTGCCGGGAGCCCCGAAGTCGCCCCAGGCCGAGAGGTGGACGAGGCGGGCCTCCTCCCCGCCGGCGATGATCTCCGGGGCGAGCCCGGCGGCCGCCCGAGCGGCCTCGAAGAATTCCGATCCGTTCCGCGCGTCGCGCGCCGCGCTGGTGGCGACCGCGGCGATGCGCTCCGCGCCGAGCGAGCGGGCCTCACGGGCGTAGCGGGCGATGACCGCGACGGTCTCGGCGATCGCTGCCGGGTCGAGCCGGCCGGTGCGGTCGACGCCCCTCCCCAGCCGCGTGATCTCGGCCCGCTCCACCACCGGATGGAACGAGGTGCCGCGCCGCTCGGCCACGGTGAGGAGGACCGTGTTGGTGCCCACGTCGATGACGGCGACGCGGCCCGACGCCGTTCCGGTCACGGGGCGAAGGGCCCCCACGTCGCGGTGCCGATGCCGGAATCGTCGCTGGTGACGACCCGCTGCCGGTCGCCGGCCGGGTTGGCCACGACGAGCTGGTGCCGGCCTCCACGGTCGGATCCGAGCACGAGAAGGCGTCCGTTGGGGGCCCAGGAGGGCTCCTCGTTGGTGCGCCCCTGGTCCTGGGTCACGCGGGTGATCTTGCCGGTCTCGGGGGAGACCAGGAACACGTCGAAGACCTTGCGCTCGTCGCGCGCGGTGAATGCGATCTGGTCGCCGCGGGGGCTCCAGCGAGGCGTCTGGTTGTAGTTTCCCTTGAAGGTCAGCCTTCGCTGGTCGGAGCCGTCGGCGTTCATCACGTAGAGGTGCGGGTTGCCCGAGCGGCTGGAGACGAAGGCGATGCGCCGTCCGTCCGGCGACCAGGTGGGGGAGGTGTCGGTGCCCGGGTCGGTGGTGAGGCGCCGGATGGAGCCGCCGGCGGCGCTGGCCACGTAGAGGTCGGAGTTGCCGTCCACCGACGCCGTGAAGGCGATGCTGCGCCCGTCCGGCGAGTAGACGCCGCCGCTCGCCAGGTCGCCGAGCGAGACGACCAGACGGGGGGTTCCCTCCGGCACCTTGATCCCCCAGATCTCCGGCTTCCCCGAGCGGTAGCTCGTGATCAGGACCTCGCCGCCGTCCGGACGCCAGGACGGGAGCATGGCGATGGAGGTCTCCTTGCGGAGGACCTCGGCGCCCTTGCCATCGGCGTCGAGGAGCACCACGTCCCAGGTGCCCTTTCCCCTGCGGATGGCGGCGATGCGGGTGCGGAAGACGCCCTGCTCCCGCGTGTAGTACTGCAGCACGTCGTCGGCGAAGCGGTGGGCGAGCGAGCGGGCATTCCGCTCCCGGTAGACCCGGTAGAGCACCTCGCGCCCGGCGCGGACGTCGTAGAGGTGGAGCTCGCCGGCGACGAGCGGACCCTCCCGCTTGATCGTCGCCTTGACCAGCCCTTCGGCGCCCACGTCGGTCCAGCGAGTGAACTTGATGGAGGACGCGGCGAATCCCTCCGAGGCGTCGGCGAGGAAGGAGCGAGGGTCGAGGAGGTCGAAGATCCCGGTCAGCGACAGGTCGTCCCGGAAGGTCTGCTGGACGTCGACGGCGTCGGCCTGGGCGCCCGGCCCGGACTGGAACGAGACCACCGCCAGCGCCAGCGGCCGGAAGTCGGGAGAACCCACGTCGATGTACTGCCGCTGGGCGAGGGCGAGCGCGGGGGCGAGGAGGGCGACGGCGACGAGGAGCTTGCGCATGGGGGACGGACCCTTCCTACGGCGTGAAGTTCACCCCGATCCCAACGGTGCGGTAGACCTGCTGGAGCTCGGGTGGCGGGGGAGGCAGGCGGGACTCGCGTGCGGCGCGCTCCAGTGCCTGGTCGAAGGCGGCGTTGCCGCTGCGCTTCTCGAAGCGCATGCTGGAGATCCGCCCGTTGGGCTCGATGAGGAGCACCACCGTGGCGCGCAGGGAGGCGCGCTCCGCGACCGGGATCGTGTCCGGGAGCCTGTAGTTGGACTGGAGCGCCTGGGTGACGAGCCCGAGGTAACGGTCCCCCACCGAGCCGTCGGTGGCATCGCCGTCGGGCAGCCCGGACGGATCGCCCCAGCGCTCCCTCGACGCCAGCTTGTCGTCCTTGCGAACCTTGTCGAGCGCGCGGGAGAGGGCGTCCGATCCCCTGCCGCCCGTCGTGGCCGAGGCGGGGCGGGGCGGAGCCGGCTTCTGCTCCACCTTGGGCGCGGGGAGGGCGACCGTCTTCTGGGCGGGGGCGGGAGGCCCCGGGACGGGCACCGGAACCGGATCCGGGGCGCGGGGAGCGGCCTCGGGAGGCGGAACGTCGCGACGAGGGAGCCACTGCTCCGGGCGCTTCTCCCCCAGCCGCACCAGCTTCGCCACGATGGGCTTCTGCTCCAGGTTCAAGATGGCGGGCGGGCGCACGAAGAAGGCCACGCCGATGAACCCCGCGTGCAGCGCCACCGAGACGAGGACGAGCGGCCAGAGCCGGTCGGGGCCGCGCGGGAGCGCGCGCTCGCCCGTCACTCCTTGCGCCCCTCCGGCCGATCGCGGACCGGGTCGGTGATCATGCCCAGGTTCTGCACGCCGGCCCGCTGCAACGCGGCCATGATCTCGACCACGTACCCGTAGGGGAGCGAGCGGTCGGCCATGAGGTAGAGCTCGCGGTCCTTCGCCACCCGGGCATTGGCCTTGAGCTTCTCCTCCAGCTCCGGGAGGGTGAGCCGCGCCGGCTTGTCGTCGGTGCCGAGCCAGAGGCTCCGGTCCGACTTGATGGAGAGCACCAGCTTCTGGTCCTCGGCCTTCACCGGCTGTGCCTTGACCTGGGGTAGCGCGACCTCCACGCCCTGCTGGATGAGCGGCGCCGTGACCATGAAGATGATGAGCAGGACGAGCATCACGTCGACGAGCGGCGTGACGTTGATCTCCGTGAGCGTCTGGCGGCCGGAGCCGCTCGTCCCGATGGCCACGCGGTCCCTCTAGCTGAAGAAGTGGCGCTTCACGATGTTGAGGAAGTCGTTGGAGAAGTTGGTCATCTCGCTGTCGAGGACCCGGATGCGCGAGACGAAGAGGTTGTAGAAGACCACCGCCGGGATGGCGGCGAAGAGGCCGACCGCCGTGGCGATGAGGGCCTCCGAGATGGGCTTCGCCACCGTGGCCAGGTTGGCGTTCCCGGCCTGGTAGATGTCGTGGAAGGCCGCCATGATCCCCCAGACCGTCCCGAAGAGCCCGACGAACGGGGCGGCGCTGGCGGTGGTGCCGAGGAAGGGGACCATCGACTCGAGCTGGGTCACCTCGGCGACCGCGGCGCGCTTCAAGGCCCGCTCCACGTTCTCGATGCCTCCGAGCTGCTCGGCCATGGCCCCCTCGGGCCCCTTCTTCTGGGCCGTCACCTTCGAGAGCTCGACGTAGCCAGCGCGGAAGACCGCGGCGATGGGGCTGGCCGGGAGCCCCTCGGCGGCCTGGTAGATGGCGTCGAGCCGCTTCGACTTCCAGAACACCTCCAGGAACTTCGCCGATTCTCCCTGGGCCTTCCGCAGGGCCATCCACTTCTTGATGATGATGGCCCAGGACGCGACCGACGCGACGAGGAGCAGGGACAGCACGCCCCCCACCACGACCCCCGAGTTCATGACGATCTCGAGGTAGTCGATTCTCGCTTCCGCGTCCGGCGGAGGGGAGCAGTTCGAGGACCGATGCCTTCAGGGGGATGAGCAGGTTTGGCTCCAGGACGGGCGGGGAAGTCCACCGTACGTAGCACGACTTCCCGGGGGCGTCACGGAGGAGAAACCCTGCGGAGCCAAGGGAATTCCCGTAGGAAAAATCGACGCCGCGCCCCGGAGGTTCCGTGCCTTCCGGGTCGTCCTGAATAGAATGGCATGGGACCGACGTCCCTCGATCCCGGGAGGAATTCCATGAACCGCATCGCCGCCGTCGCACTCGCCGCCCTCGCAGCAGCCGCCTGCGGTCCGACCTCCTCGCCGCTCGTGGACGTGACGGTCTACTGGGAGTTCGACCGGAACACGTTCATCGACGGCGTGGTCGGGTTCGTCCCCTACGACACGCGCGTCAACTGGCCCCCCGGCACCGGCAGCCGCAGCTGCCCCGAGTCCGGGGTCGACTTCGTGGTCGTCACCGACACGGCCGGCAACCCCCTTACCGGCTCCGTTCCCTGCATCAACCAGTCGGTCCAGGGCGCGACCATCCTCGGCTTCCAGGGCACGGCCACCTACGTGGTCACCGGCTGGCGCAACGGGATCGCCGCCCCGCTCTTCAGCGGCGAGGTCACCGTGACCGCCGTGCCCGGCGTATTCAACTTCGGGACCGCCATCGCCGCCGGCATCCCGAGCCCCCTCACCATCGACATGATGCTGATCGACGCCGGCAGCGGTCCCGCCGGGTACCGAACCTGCGGCCTGGCCGGCGTGGACCAGTTCCAGGGCTGGGTCGAGGACGGCTTCGGGACGAAGATCTGGCAGAACGTCATCGATTGCGGGCCCTCGTTCATGCCGAGCATCCAGTTCGGACTGGTGGACCGGGACGACCTGTTCGTCTGGATCGACACGTACGACAACCGGTTCAACCCTGCCGTGATCCCCTGGTCGATCTGCGACTTCGGCTTCGGTCACTTTCAGGACAACCTCTTCTCGCTTCCGCTGGACCTCGGAGTCTGCGTCCCGGATCCTCCCGCCCTCCGCGCGTCGAAGTAGACTCCGCCGATGCCCCGCATCGGCATCTTCGACTCCGGCGTCGGCGGGCTGACCGTCCAGCGCGCCATCCTCGAGGCCTTGCCCGGGCTCGATACGGTCTACCTGGGGGACACGGCGCGGGTTCCCTACGGGACCAAGTCGCCGGAGGTGGTGACCCAGTACTCGGTCCGCAACGGGCGGGTCCTCGTGGCGCACGGAGTCGAGATGCTGGTGGTCGCCTGCAACACCGCCTCGGCGGTGGCGCTGCCGGCCCTCCGGGAGGCCTTCGACGTGCCGGTGCTGGGTGTGGTCGAGCCAGGTGCCCGCGCCGCGGCCCGTGCCACCCGCTCGGGGCGGGTTGGGGTCCTGGGAACGCAGAGCACGATCGGGAGCGGAGCGTACCAGCGCGCGCTCGGAGCGCTCATCCCAGGAGTCCACGTGACCGCGCAGCCCTGCCCCCTCTTCGTGCCGCTCGCCGAGGAGGGCTGGACCGATCCCTCCGACGAGGTGGTCCGCCTGGTGGCGCGCCGCTACCTCACCCCGGTCCGCGCCGCCGGCGTGGACGTGGTGGTCCTGGGCTGCACCCACTACCCGCTGCTCGCCGCCGCCATCGCCGCCGAGCTTCCCGGGGTGACGTTGGTCGACAGCGCGGCCGCCATCGCCGCCGAGGTACGCGAGCGCTTCCCCGGCGCGGCCTCCGGCGGGCCGGCCGACCACTCCTTCCTGGTCACCGACACGCCCGACCGGTTCCTCCAGGTCGCGCCCCGGTTCCTGGGACGGCCGGTGGAGTCGGCGCGGCACGTCGACGTCTGATACATTCGCCCCATGCCGCCGGGGCCGAAGAAGATGGTGGTCGGCTTCAACCACAACATCAAGTACCGCGGCCAGACCTACCACGCCCAGACCGAGGACTCGGGAACCGACCGCGCCCAGGTCGTCACCCACCTGTTCCTGGGCGGCAACATCATCGCCAGCAAGCGGACGGGCTACGCCGACATCGTCGCCGCCGAGAACCTGGCCGACGTGGTGCGCGCCCTCATGGAGGAGCAGCACAAGGAGGTCCTGCGGAACCTCGTTCACGGCGTGTACGATCACACGGCCCTCCCGCAGGCCCCGGTCCGCGACTACGCGCCCACTCCCACGCCCGTCCCGTCCCGGCCGGTGGAGGCCCCGCCGGTGGAGGCGGCGCCTGTGGAGGAGAGGCCGGCCCTCCCGGACGACACCCTCTTCGGCGAGGACCTCATCTCGGAGCGATCGCTCGACGAGGTGATCCTGGCCTACCTGGCGGGAGATGACGGCGGCGGCGGCAAGTGACGGGGCAGGAACCCGATGATCCAGCTCTTCCACGTGGAGAAGCAGTACGGAAACGAGGCCCCGGCGCTGGCCGACGTGAGCCTGGAGATCCGCAAGGGCGAGTTCGTATTCCTCACCGGCCCATCGGGAGCGGGGAAGTCCACCCTGCTCCGGCTCGTATTCTGCGCCGAGCCCCCCACCGCCGGTCAGTTGCTGGTCTTCGGGAGGAACGTGGCCAGGATCCGCGCCTCCTCGATTCCCTACGTGCGTCGCAGCATCGGAGTGGTCTTCCAGGACTTCAAGCTGCTCGAGCACCGCACCCTGGCGGAGAACGTGGCCTTTCCGCTCCAGGTCAAGGGAGTCCGCCCCGGGGAGGTGGACCGGCGCGTGACCCAGGCGCTCCGCGGTGTGGGGCTCGAGCACCGCGCCGGGCGCTTCCCGCTCAGCCTCTCGGGAGGGGAGCAGCAGCGCGCCGCCGTGGCCCGGGCACTGGTGGGAGATCCGGCCATCCTCCTCGCCGACGAGCCCACCGGGAACCTCGACGCGGAGCGCACCGCCGAGGTGCTGCAACTCCTCGAGGCCGCCAACGCCCGCGGCACCACCGTGATCGTGGCCACGCACGACCGGTCCATCCTGGCCCGCCACAGGAAGCGGGTCGTCGCCCTCGAGGGAGGGCGGGTGGTGGCCGACGGCCTGCAACCGCGGCAGGGGCCGGAGCACTGACGATGCACCGCGTCCTCCACACGTTCCGCCGGGCCTCCGACGCGCTGCTTCGCGCGCCCTACGTGACGGCCGTCGCGGTCGGGACGATCTACGTCGCCCTCCTCCTCACCGGCGCCTTCGCCGCGACGCTCGGGGTCGGAGGGAGGCTGCTCTCCGGCTGGGCGGGGGAGGTCCCGGTCTCGGTCTACCTGGACCCGGGAGCAAGCCTGGAGGCGGCCCGCTCGGCAGCGCTCGCCATCGCCCCGGACGCGGAGGTCGAGGCGGTTCCCGCGGCCGAGGCGATGCGCCGGTTGCGCGTCTCCCTCGGACAGGAGGGAAGGGTCCTCGACGGCCTGGGAGACGACGCCCTGCCGCCGTCGGTGGAACTGCGCATCCGCGACCTGTCCCACGAGCGGGCCCGCGCGCTGGCCATCCGCCTCCGGGAGATTCCGGGCGCGGTCGAGGTGGACGACGGCGCGGTCTGGGTGGCGCGCCTGGAGGCCCTCGTGGAACGGGCCCAGAAGGTGGGAGTCCTCGTGCTGGGGCTCCTGGGGGCGGCCACCGCGATCCTGGTCTCGAACACCCTCAAGCTGGCGGTGTACGCCCGGCGCGAGGAGATCGACATCATGAAGCTGGTCGGGGCCACGAACCTCTACGTGAGCGCTCCCATCCTGCTCGAGGGGGCCATCCAGGGGCTCTTCGGCGCCGGGCTGGCGGCGGCGACGCTCTGGGCCGCGAACCTCGCGCTGCTCCCGCGGGTCCGCGACGCCCTGCCGCTGGCGGCTCGCCTCGACCCGGCGGACGTCCTTCCCGGCCGGTTGCTCGTGGCGATGCTCCTCGGTGGCGCGGTCCTCGGCCTGGTGGCCAGCGCCATCTCGCTTCAGAGGTTCCTCAGGAGGAGGAGCGTGTGAGGGCGGCCCTGCTGCTCGCCCTGGCGCTCGCCGCCGATCCGCGGGCGCGCCTCAACGAGCTGGAGGCCCGCAAGGCCGCCGAGCGCGCGGCGGCGCGCGCCCTGGCCGACCGGGAGCTGTCGGTCCTCGACACGCTCGAGCAGGTGGAGCGCGCCTGGCGCGACGCCGAGGCCCGGGCCCGGATCGTCGAGGCGGAGCGGGCCCGGTCGGCCGGCCAGCTGGCCGGGGCGGAGAGCGAGGAAGCTGCCGCGCAGGCCCGGCACCGGGCGCTCGCCGAGCGGCTTCGCCCGCGGCTGTCCGCATTGCAGCACATGGCCCGCGTGGGGGAGCTGCGCCTGCTGGTCTCGGCTCCGAGCCTGGGGGATCTCGTGAAGCGGAGGTCGCTGCTCGGGAAGATCGTGCAAGGGGATGCCGCTGCGCTGCGCGGGACGAGGGAGGCGCTGCTCGAGCAGGAGCGCCTCACCGGGGCCCGGCGAGAGGAGGCAGCCCGGCAGGAGGCGCTGGCCTCGGAGGCGAAGTCCGGCCGCGCCGAGGCATCCGCCCGCCGCGACGGCTTCCGCGCCACCCTGGCGGCGGTCCGTGGCGAGCGTCAGATCCACGAGCGCGCCGCGGCCGAGGCCGATGCCCAGAGCCGCAAGCTCGCCGAGTTCATCGAGGCGCTCTCCCCGGCGCGCTCCGGGCCGGCGACCAACACCGGCTTCGCGGCGCTGCGGGGACGGCTCCCGCGCCCGGCGGGCAGCCGCATCGACGTCGGCTTCGGCAAGGTGGTCGACCCGCGCTTCCGCACCGTCACGGTGCAGAAGGGGGTGGACATCGCCGCCCGGCGTGGCGAGGAGGTGCTCGCGGTGGCTCCAGGGCGGGTCGTACACGCCGGGTGGTTCAAGGGTTACGGCAACCTGGTCATCGTCGACCACGGCGAGGGGTTCCACACGCTCGTGGCTCACCTGGCCACGATGACCGCGGCGGCCGGGGAGGACGTCGATGCCGGTGCCAGGCTCGGGACCGTGGGGGACACCGGGTCGCTCAAGGGGGCGTACCTCTACTTCGAGATCCGGGAGCACGGGAAACCGCTCGACCCGAAGGCGTGGCTCCTGCCGTGACAGCGGCCCGCGCCCGTCGGGGCGGGTATGATTCGCGGATGCACCGAAGGCACCGCCCCCCCGTCCGGCCCGCAGTCCTCGCGCTGTCCCTGCTCCTCGCCGGAAGCGCCTCGGCCGCGCCCCGCCGGGACACCACGCAGCCCTACCGCTCCCTCGACGTGCTCGCCGAGGTGCTCGCCTACATCCAGAACAGCTACGTCGACGAGACCAAGGAGCCGGAGCTCGTCCAGGCGGCCGTGGAAGGAATGCTCCAGCGGCTCGACCCGTACTCCATCCTCCTCCGCCCGGACGTGTACCGGTCCATGCGGGACGAGACCACCGGAGAGTTCGACGGGGTCGGACTCGAGGTGAGCCAGGTGGCCGATGGGATCGTCGTCGTGGCCCCGCTCGGCGATTCCCCGGCCGAGCGGGCCGGGATCCTCGCCGGGGACCGGATCGTGGCCGTGGACGGCACTCCCACGAAGGAGATGCCCATCGGCGAGGCGACCCGGCGCATGAAGGGCACTGCGGGAAGCCAGGTGGTCCTCTCGATCGAGCGCGCCGGCCTGCCGGAGCCCCGGCTCTTCACCCTCGTCCGCGACCACGTACGGACGACCAGTGTCGACTGGAGGCTTCTCGACCGGGGAGCGGGCACGGTCTACGTCCGGATCCGCGGCTTCCAGGACCGCACCGATCGGGAGCTCCGGCAGGCGCTCGACGGTGCGCGCAAGGAGATCGGAGGGCCGATCCAGGGGCTGGTCCTCGACCTCCGCAACAATCCCGGAGGGCTGCTGGAGCAGGCCGTGCGGGTCGCGGACCGATTCCTTTCGAGCGGAGTGATCGTCTCCACCGAGGCGCGGGGCAAGCAGCCCGACGTGGAGGAGGCCCGGGAGAAGGACACCGAGCCGGGCTATCCGGTGGTGCTGCTCGTGAACCGGGGGAGCGCCAGCGCGAGCGAGATCGTGGCGGGCGCGCTCCAGGACCACGGGAGGGCGGTGGTCGTGGGGGCCCGGACGTTCGGGAAGGGGTCGGTCCAGACCGTGGTCGAGCTCGACGACGGGTCGGCGCTCAAGCTCACGGTGGCCAGGTACTTCACCCCGAAGCACCGCTCCATCCAGGACCGCGGGGTCACCCCCGACGTACCGGTCACCGCGATCGACCAGGCTCCGCCGGAGGGCGGAATGCCCCGGTCGGGGGGGGCGGAGGCCGGGCCGCGGGCGGATCCCCAGCTGGACCGGGCGATCGACCTTCTCCGCGCGGCCAAGGTTTTCCGAGGCCCGGGTTGACATATTGACGCGGCGGGCTAAGATTCGCGCCGTCTTGGGCCCAGGGGAGCGGTGAGTCCGCCTTCCTCGATGCTTGGCGTTCGACAGCGCCTCGCGAATCGCTCCTACCCCGAAAAAAATGAGTTCTTTCGAGATCGCCATCGTCGCCGCCTACGGGCTGGTCCTGCTCGTACTCTCCGTGTACGGGTCGCACCGGTACTTCATGGCGTACCTGTACTACCGCCACAAGTACAACGTCCCGGTCCCCAGGAATCGCTGGGAGGTCCTCCCCCGGGTCACGGTGCAACTCCCCGTCTTCAACGAGATGTACGTGGTGGAGCGGCTCATCGGGGCGGTCTGCGAGCTCGACTACCCGCTCGATCGCCTGGAGGTCCAGGTCCTCGACGACTCCACCGACGAGACCACCGGGATCGCGCGACGGACCGTGGACGAATGGAAGTCCCGGGGAATCGACATCCACTACATCCACCGGACCAACCGGCAGGGGTTCAAGGCGGGCGCACTCGAGCACGGCCTCCAGACCGCCACCGGCGAGTTCGTCGCGGTCTTCGACGCCGATTTCGTCCCGCCCCGCGACTTCCTGCGCAAGACGGTGAACCACTTCACCGACGACGGCATCGGGATGGTGCAGGTCCGCTGGGAGCACCTGAACCGCGGCTACTCCTCGCTGACCGAGGTCCAGTCCATCCTGCTCGACGCCCACTTCGTCATCGAGCACACCGCGCGCAACCGCTCCGGGCGCTTCTTCAACTTCAACGGCACGGCCGGCATCTGGCGCCGGACCACCATCGCCTCGGCCGGCGGCTGGCAGCACGACACGCTCACCGAGGACCTCGACCTCTCCTACCGCGCCCAGATGAAGGGGTGGAAGTTCGTCTTCCTCCCCGAGGTGGTGGCCCCGGCAGAGATCCCGGTGGAGATGAGCGCGTTCAAGAGCCAGCAGCACCGCTGGGCCAAGGGCTCCATCCAGACGGCCATGAAGCTCCTGCCGCGCATCCTCTCGAGCGAGCTGCCCTACGCGGTGAAGAAGGAAGCCTTCTTCCACCTGACCGCCAACGTGGCCTACCTCCTCATGATCCCGCTCGCCATCCTCATGCCCATCACGGTGGTGGTGCGGGTGAGCCACGGCTGGATCGAGGTGCTGCTGCTCGACCTGCCCTTCTTCGCAACCGCCACCATGAGCGTGTGCGTGTTCTACGTGGCGAGCCAGCGGGAGATCCACGCCACGACCTGGCAGCGCATCAAGTACCTGCCCTACCTCATGGCGCTCGGCATCGGACTATCGGTGAACCAGGCCCGCGCCGTCGTCGAGGCGCTGGTGGGCCACCAGACCGTGTTCACCCGTACCCCCAAGAGCGGGGTGCAGGGCGTCGCCGGCGCCGCCCCGAAGAGGCGCTACCGGGTCGCGGTCAGCCTGCAGCCGCTGCTCGAGCTGGCGCTCGCCGCCTACTTCACGCTGGCGGTGGCGTGGGTCATCGACCGCGGCGTCTGGTACTCGCTGCCCTTCCTCGTGCTCTTCCAGGCCGGCTTCGCCTACGTCGGGTTCACGAGCGCGATCGAGGGGATCCGCGACTTCCGGGCCCGCTTCGTTCCCGCTCCCCGGCAGGTCGCCGACGCGGAGTGACGCGGGCGGCTGCTACAGCAGCTTCTCGTGCAGGGTATCGCCGGCCCGCAACCGCTCCACCGGCGCGAAGCCGATCCGCTCCCAGAAGGCGCGTGCGCCGTCGTTCTCGCCGGTCACCGAGAGGCGGAGGGCACGGAATCCGTCCCGGCGAAGCGCATCCTCGAGGCCCGCGGTGGCCTCCCGGCCCAGCCCCCTTCCGTGGAGCGTCTCCCGAAGGAGAAGCAGGCGGACGTGGGCCGCTCCCGGCTCGGGCCAGTGGAGCTGCACGTCGACGAGCCCCGCGGCGGCGCCTCCGGACGCGGGCCAGAGGACGAGGAGACGCCGGTCCGCGTCGGCCTCGGCGTCGGCGAGGAGGTCGGCGGCGGCGGACGGGTCGGCGGGAGCACCGCCGGTGAGCTCGTGGTAGGTGGGCGCCGCGGTCAGGACCTCCTGGAGGGCCGGCAGGTCGTCGGGGGAGGCGGGCCGCGCGTGGAGGCGGGCGGTGGCGAACGGGGTCACGTCGCGCCCCCCGGAGGTGCGCCGCCGTCGATCCAGGCGAGCAAGGCCGGGGCAGCCCCCTCCAGGGAGGCGAGCACCCCGTCCGCTCCGGCAAGGCGAAGTTCCTCGGCTCCGTACCGTCCCGTTGCGACCCCCACGACCGGCACGCCGTGGGCGCGCGCCGCGGAGACGTCGCGCGGCGTGTCCCCGACGACGAGGGCGTCCTCCGGAGCGAGCGGCACGCCCAGCCGGCTCGAGCCCCGGTCGAGAGCGGCGCGGACGAGCAGCTCGCGGGCCTCGCCGTCATGGGCGAACCCGGCGATGGCCCCTGGGCCCCACTCGAAGTACCGGGCGATGTCTCCCCGGGCGAGCTTGAGACGGGCGCCCTCGGCCACGTTTCCGGTGCAGAGGCCCAGGACGGCGCCGGCCGCCGCGAGCTCGGCCATCAGCTCCGCGACCCCCGGGAGCACCCGGAAACCCGGCCCCTGGATCTCCTCGCGCAGCGCGAACACGTAGTCCTCGAGGATGCGGTCGCAGAGCGCGTCCTCGAAGGGGTGACCGAGCGCGACGAGCAGCTCCCGCACGATGAGCCGATCGGTCATGCCGTCGAGGCGCAGCCCGGCGACGGCATGCTCCACCTGCCCGAACTCCCGGGTCAGCACCCGCTCCAGCGATCGCCGTCCCGCTCCGGCGGCGTGGACGAGCGTGCCGTCCACGTCGAAGAGGAGGACCCGCCGGCGCCCGTGGCGCCTCGCCTCAGCCGAAGAGCGCATCCACGAACTCGGAAGGGTCGAAGGGGCGCAGGTCGGCGACCTTCTCCCCGACGCCGACGTAGCGCACCGGGATGCCGAGCTCGTCCGAGATGCCGATGACCACGCCACCCTTGGCGGTGCCGTCGAGCTTGGTGAGCGCGATCCCGGTGACGCCGAGCGCCTCGTGGAACTGCCGGGCCTGGGCGATGGCATTCTGCCCGTTGGTCGCGTCGAGGACGAGGAGGACGTCGTTCGGGGCGCCGGGCAGCGCCTTGTCGACCACGCGCTTCACCTTCTTCAGCTCCTCCATGAGAGGGAGCTTCGTGTGGAGCCGTCCGGCGGTGTCGAGGAGGACCACGTCGACCTTTTCCTCCACGCCGCGCTTCACCGCCTCGAAGCACACGCTGGCCGGGTCGGAGCCGTCCTTGCCGCGGACCACCGGCGCGCCCACCCGCTCCGCCCAGACCTCCAGCTGCTCGCCGGCCGCGGCGCGGAAGGTATCGCCGGCGCCGAGCAGCACGCGGTGGCCGGCCTGGCCGAGCTTGGCGGCAAGCTTGCCCACGGTGGTGGTCTTGCCCGAGCCATTCACCCCCACCACCATGATCACCCAGGGACGGGACGGCCCGATCGCGATCTCGCGGGTCGTTCCGGGGGGCGCACCCAAGGACACGATGCGGGAGATCTCCTGGCGCAGACCGGCCTTGAGCTTCGCCGGGTCGTCGAGCTCGCGCTTCTTCACGCGCTCCCGGGCCGCCTCGAGCAGCTTCGTCGCCGTCTTCACGCCGATGTCGGCGGTGAAGAGGATCTCCTCCATCTCCGCCAGCGTGGACTCGTCCACCTGGCGCGTGCCTCCGAAGATGCCCTGGAGCCGGGCCATGAAGCCGCCACGGGTCTTCTCGAGGCCGGCGGCGAGGGTGCGTCCGGCCTCGGCCTCGGCGCGGCGCCGCTTCTCCTCCTCGTCCCGGAGCCGGGCCTCCTCGGCCTCGCGAGCCAGCCTCGCCCGTTCCTCCTGGGCGCGCCGCTCCTCCTCTTCCCGCTCCAGCCGCCGCCGCTCCTTCTCGAGCCGCTCGGCCTCCTTCTTCTGCCGGTACTCCTCCTTCTTGCGGGCCTCCTCGGCGGCCGCGTCGGCCTCGATGCGGGCCACCTCGGCCGGGGGCGGACCAGCCGGTGCGGCAACGGGCTCCGGCTCGGGCGGTACCGCCGGTGGCGGGGCCTGGCGCGGCACGGACGGCTGGAGGCTGGCCTCCGGCGCGGGCTCGATGCCCGCTTCCCGCTCGAGCTCGCGCTCGATCTCCTTCTGCGGGACGGGCGGCTCGACGGGGGCCGCGCCCCGCTTCCGGAACATGCGCAGGCCGGCGACGACGAAGAGCGCCACGAGGGCGACGATGACGGCGATCCCGACGATGTCGGAAGTGACGAAGGCGAGCGGGATGGAGTGCACGGTGCCCCTGACGGAGAGGAAAAACGTCGAGAAAGCGAGACCATATAGGGCTCGGGCCGGCGTGGTGTCAACGCGGGGATGGGGCGGGGCGAAAGCGGCCAGATCCTTGATGGAAGTGGCAGGGGCCGTGGCCGTGACGGTGGTCCGTGACGGTGGTCCGTGACGGTGGTCCGTGACGGTGGTCCGTGACGGTGGTCCGTGACGGTGGTCCGTGACGGTGGTCCGTGACGGTGGTCCGTGACGGTGGTCCGTGACGGTGGTCCGTGACGGTGGTCCGTGACGGTGGTCCGTGACGGTGGTCCGTGACGGTGGTCCGTGACGGTGGTCCGTGACGGTGGTCCGTGACGGTGGTCCGTGACGGTGGTCCGTGACGGTGGTCCGTGACGGTGGTCCGTTTGCCGTGACCAGCCGTTAATTCGTCAAGCGCCAGAGCATGGCGAGGACGCGGTCGCAGAGAGCCAGGGATTGCGCCGAGCCGGCGGCCTTCAGGTAGCCAAACGCTTCCGCGACGCGCAGGCTTGCAGCGACCTCGTCCGCACTCCCGGCAGCGACCCGCCACAGGTGGATGCGGTCCTTCCCCTGGCGCCGGCTGCCTTCGCTGAGGTTCAAGGAGACGGACGCAGCGGCCCGGCGAAGTTGCTTCGCGAGGTCGGTGTCCCGCCGATCGAGGGTCGCGAGGGGTTGCTCGAGCGACCGGATGAGCTCGAGCGAGACTTCGAAGACCTGGAATGCCATGTGCGGCTCCTTTGCGGGTGGGGTTTGCCCCCTCCGGCGCAGGACCCGTGACAGGCCGACGCGGTCCTTCCCGCCCACGCTCGCGGCCTGGCGCGGGGCGTGCGCCTCCAGGCAGGCCCCACCCGCAAAGGAGACGGTCACCGACCACGGCCACGGAACACGGCCACGGAACACGGTCACGGAACACGGTCACGGAACACGGTCACGGAACACGGCCACGGAACACGGCCACGGAACACGGCCACGGAACACGGCCACGGAACACGGCCACGGAACACGGCCACGGAACACGGCCACGGAACACGGCCACGGAACACGGCCACGGAACACGGCCACGGAACACGGCCACGGAACACGGCCACGGAACACGGCCACGGAACACGGCCACCGAACACGGTCACCGAACACGGTCACGGAACACGGTCACGGAACACGGTCACGGAACACGGCCACGGAACACGGCCACGGAACACGGTCACGGACCACGGCCACCGAACACGGCCACGGCCACGGACCACGGCCACGGTCCCCTACGCCGCCGCCGACCGCCCCCCGCCCGACAGCCTCACCGAGACAAGCTTCGACACCCCCGGTTCCTCCATCGTCACCCCGTAGAGCGTGTCCACCGACTCCATCGTCCGCTTGTTGTGGGTGATGAGGATGAACTGCGAGGCCTTGGACATCTCCTTCACCAGCTCGTTGTAGCGGCCGACGTTCGCCTCGTCGAGCGGGGCGTCGACCTCGTCGAGGAGGCAGAACGGCGACGGCTTGATGAGGAAGATGGCGAAGATGAGGGAGACGGCGGTGAGAGCCTTCTCGCCGCCCGAGAGCAGGTTGATGTTCTGCAGCTTCTTCCCCGGAGGCTGGGCGAAGATCTCCACGCCCCCCTGCTGGTCGTCGCCGTCCTCGGTGAGCACGAGCCCGGCGCGCCCTCCGTTGAAGAGACGGGGGAACACCTGCTGGAACTTCTCGTTCACCCGGTCGAAGGTCTCGCGGAACCGCTCGCGGGAGGCCCGGTTGATCTTGCCGATGGCCTTCTGGAGATCGGCGAGCGACGCTTCCAGGTCGCCCTTCTGCTCCGACAGGAAGGTGTGCCGGCGGGCCAGGTCGTCGTACTCCTCGATGGCCGTCAGGTTGATGGCGCCCATCCGGTCGGCCTGCGCCTTCAGGTCTTCGAGCCTGCGCCGCTCCACCTCGCCGGGCGGGCGCTCGGCGTGGAAGCGGAGCAGCTCGTCGCGCAGCTCCGCCTGGCAGCGCTCCCGGATCTGCTCCTCGAGGTGGCTGAGCTCGAGCGCCATCTCGCGCGCGGTGAGCGCTGCGTCACCGGCGGCCTGGGTGATGGCCTCGGCCCGCTTGCGGAGGTCGCGGGCCTCCGATTCGGCGGAGCGGGCCTTGGCAGTCGCGTCCTGGTGAGCGGCTCGCTCGGCGAGAAGCACCTCCCGGACCCGAACCAGCTCCTCGGCCAGCCGGGCGCCGTCGCCCCGGGCACCCTCCATGCGCTCCCGCAACTCGGAGGCCCGCGCATTGCCATCGGAGAGGGCGGCGAAGAGGCGCTCCCGGCGCTCCTCGGCCGCGGACTGCGCCTCCTCGACGCGGCGGAGCGACTCGCCGATCCCGTCGCGACGCTCCCGCTCCGAGGCCACCTTGACCTTCACGGCCAGCACCTCGGCCTGCAGCGACTCGGCCTGCCGCCCCCGGTCCTCGAGCCGCGCCGTGGCCTCCCGCGCGCGTTCCTCGTGGCGGGTCCGGTCGGCCTCTGCACCGGCGGCCTCGAGGTGGTGCGATTCCTCCTCACGGGAGAGACCGGAGAGCCCCTCCTCCATGGCGCTCCGCTCGATCTCCAGCTGCCCCAGGCGCTCGGTCACGCGCGCGAGCTCCTCGCCGAGCCGGGCCAGGTCCTTCTCCTGCGTGAGGAGCGCCAGGTCCTTCTCCCGGTTGTCGCGGTCGATGGTCTTGAGCGCAGCCTCGAGCTGGAGCAGGCGGGACTGCAGGGCACGGTGGCGCTCCTGGGCCATCGCGAAGTCGGCCTCGAAGGAGCGGACGGTGTCGGTGAGCTCCTGCACCTCGCGCCTTCGCTGCAGGGCTCCGTGCCCCTCGCCCTCGAGCGGGCCGCCGGTCACCACGCCGTGCTGGTCGAGGACCTCTCCATCGAGGGTGACGAGCGTGCCGTTGCCCCCGCCCGATTGCCAGATCTCGAGCGCGCTCGAGAGGTCGCGCACGATGGCGGCGTCGCCGAGGAGGAAGCGGGCCAGCCGGTCGTACTCGCGGTCGAAGTGGACGACGTCGAGGCATCCGGCGACGAAGCCCGGATGGGTGCGATCGGGAGCCGCCGCCGCGCCCTCCCCGTCGCGAAGGCGGAGCAGGGGGATGAGCGAGGCGCGCCCCTCGGCGGCGCTCTTCAACCAGTCGATGGCCTCGACTCCCTGGCTGTGGCTCTCGACGATGACGTACTGGAGCCGCTCGCCGAGGACCGCCTCCACGGCGGTCTCGTACTCGGCGGGCACGGTCATGACGTCGGCGACGAGCCCCATCACGCCCTTCTCGTCCCCCTCGGATGCCCGGGCCCGGGTCATCAGGCTGCGCACGCCGCGTCCGTAGCCCTCGTAGTTTCGCAGCACCTCCTGGAGCGACTGCAGGCGGGCCCGCCGGTCGGAGAGCTCCTCGCGCAGGGTGATGAGCCTGGCCTCGTTCTGGATGAACTCGGAGCGGGTGCGGTCGAGCAATCCCTCCTGGGCGCCCCGCTGCTCCTCGAGGTGGAGCTTGAGCTGCCGCGTCTTGCCCAGCGTCTCGATGTGGGCCGAGCGGGAGCCGTCCAGGGAGGCGCCCCGCGTGGCCAGCTCGTCGATCTCGGCACGGACGCGTGCGAGCCGCGCCTGGAGGTCGGCGCGCTGCCGCTCCACCTGTGCCAGCGCGCTGCGGCGGGCCGCGGCGCGGCCGTGGGCCTCGGCGGCGCCTGCGCGGGCGGATTCGCCCTCGGCCGCGAGGGATCCCTGCTCGGACGCGAGCTCCCGCAGCGCTGCCTCCAGCTCGGCGAGGCGCGTCTCGTCGGAGCCGGAAAGGCTGGCCAGCTCCTCCCGCTGCCGCAGCAGCGCGTCCCGCTCGACGGAGAGCGCATCGGCTTGCACCTTGAGGGCCTCGACCTCGGAAGCCTGCCCCCGCGAGCGCTCGGCGATCTGGGCCAGCTCGCGGTCGGCGGCCTCGGTGGAGACGGCGGACACGCGCTCCTGGCTCTCCAGCTCGTGCTCCCGGTCGCCGAGCTGCTGCAGGGTGAGCTCGCGCTCGGCGAGCAGCGCCCGGTCGGCCTCCAGCGCCTGGTCGATCTGGGCCAGGCGCGCCGAGATCTCCGCCTCGTCGGCGCGGGCCGCGGCGTGGCGTTCATCGGCCTCGCGGCGCCCCACGGTGAGCTCCAGCCAACGGGTCGCACCCACGTGCAGCTCGAGCTCGCGTACCTGGGCCTTCAGCGCCCGGTACTTCTCGGCCTTGCGGGCCTGGCGGTTGAGCGAGTCGAGCTGCTTGCCCAGCTCGGCCACGATGTCGGTGACCCGCTCCAGGTTGTGGCGGGTCGCCTCCATCTTCCGCTCGGCCGCCTCGCGCCGCTTCTTGTACTTGGTGATGCCGGCCGCCTCCTCGATCACGCCGCGCCGGTCCTCGGCGCGGGCCGAGACGATCTGGCCGATGCGCCCCTGCTCGATGATCGAGTAAGCGGTGCGGCCGACGCCCGATCCGAAGAAGATGTCGTTCACGTCGAGCAGGCGCGCCGGAGCCCGGTTGACGAGGTAATCCGACTCGCCGGTCCGGTAGAGCCTGCGACCCACGGTGATCTCGGAGAGTGCCTGGAACGAGGGCGGCAGCTCGGCCGGGCGGTCGTTCTCGAAGGTGAGGGTGACCTCGGCGAAGGAGAGGGGAGGCTTCGACTCCGACCCGTTGAAGATCACGTCCTCCATCGAGCGGCCGCGAAGGCGAAGCGCCGACTGCTCGCCGAGGACCCAGCGGATCGCGTCGGCGACGTTGGACTTGCCGCAGCCGTTCGGCCCGACGACCCCGGTCACGCCCTCGTCGAAGGCGACGACCGTCCGGTCCATGAACGACTTGAAGCCGACCATCTCCAGACGACGGATCCGCATCTGGCCGGGATAGCACGCCCCCGGGGATCCTTCAATCCAAGTCCTTGATATCTAGTGGGATTTCCCGATGACTGGCGAGATCTCCGAGCAAAAACGAAACCTTGCATGACACTACGTGTATCGTCAAAAAGCCACCGGGCGGGCCTGGGGCTTTCCGAGCGTTCCGTAGATCTGGAAGCCGAATCCACCGTCCCTTCCCCTGGCGCTCGCCAGGCCGGCGTCGACGAGCGGCTTCAGGGGCGCCACCTGCTCCTTCCGCCAGAAGGCCTCGGTGGGACGCACCCGGGCCCGCCCGGAAAGCGCCGAGTACTCGACCTTGGGCTGGAGCTGGATGAACACCTGCTCGGCGACGATGTCGACGTCGTCCCCCTTCGACTCGAGCGTCCCGAAGTCGGCGCGCCCCGACTTCACGGTCCCGCGGGCGGCGATGGCGCCGAGCTTCACGGGTGGTACGGTAAGGCCGCCCTCCATTCCCGGGACCTGGATCATGCCGCCCTGGATGGCCCCGTCCTTCACCAGGAACTCGAGGCTTCCGGTGCTCTTCGAGGGGTCCTTGGGGTCGAGGGTCACGTCCAGGTTTCCGGAGAGGATCCCCGCCAGCTCGAGCCCGGTGGCCGCACGCACCACGCCGGCCCTGGACAGGTCGATGCCGGTGATCCGGGCCTGGTAGCGCTCGGTGGTCTTGCCCCTGTCGGTGAAGCCGACGATGTGACCCTCGAAGATCGAGGCGTCGAAGGAGTAGGCCTGGCGTCCGAGGATGGTGGGCCAGAGCCGGAGGCCCACCCGGAGCTCCTCGATCGGGATGCGCGTCCCGGCGGCGGTGGTCACGGTGACCTCGCGCGCCCGGACGCCCACCAGGCCGGAAGGCGAGAGGTCGTTCACCTTGATCTGGAAGCCCTGCGCGCTGGCGTCGAGGATGAGCCGCTCCTTGACCGCCTCGACGGGGAAGGTGAGGCGGAGCGCCACCACGAATGCAAAGGCGAAGAAGGCCACGTAGGCCCCCGTCTTCCGCCACCCGGTGAGCTTCCACTGCCGGGGGTCGAGGTTCCAGGTCCGCGGGTCGAGTCTCACGCCGTCCTCCTAGGTCTTCAGCTGCCAGGTGGAAACCTGGAGGGTGACGTCGACGAGATTGGGGTCGTCGGTCCGCGTCGCCATCCGGAGCTTGCGAACCTTCACCACGCCGGGCCCCCGCTCCAGCGCATCGACGAGGCGTGCCAGGCGGGGGAGGTCGATGCGGGCCAGGTTCACCTCGACGCTGTCCTCGGTGAGCCCGTCGGTGGTGGTGGGCGTCCCGGGGCGAAGGTCGTTCACCTCCACGCCGGACTGGGCCCCGGTCTGCGAGACGAAGCTCATGAGCTGGACCGGTGGCCCCTTCAGCCGGGCCTCGAGCGACTGCCGCTCGGCCTGGGCCTGCCGGTATCCCCGGGTCAGCTTCCCGATCTGGGAGAGCATCTCGGTCTTCGACCCGATGCGCTGCTCCCGGGCGTTGATGGAGCGGGACACACCGGTGGCGACCAGGAAGAGGACGAAGAGGGACACGGCGGCCCCGGCCGACCACACCATCACCCGCTCACGCGGAGAGAGGCGGGCCAAGAAGGATTCCAGGTTGGCGCGAAGCTGGCGCAGGGTTTCCATGGCTAGCCCTTCCCCCCGGGCGCCGGTGCGCCCTCGCAGGTGATGTCGGCATCCACCGTGAACTCGAACTTCTGCTCGGTGCCCCGCTTGCGCGCGCCTCCCGATCGGGCGTCGCCGAAGCAGCGCGAACCGCGCAGCGCCGCGATGATCTTGTCCACGTTCTCTGCGGCGTCGGTCGTCCCCTGGAGGTGGAGCTTCTCCCGGGTGATCTCGATGCGGTCGAAGCGGAGTTGCACGCCGGGTGACCGTGCCGCAAGCTCGGCCAGCACCCCGGCCGCGGACACGCGGGGGATCGAGGCGCCCACCGTTCCGCGGCCCCTCAGGACCGACTCGGCCATGGCGAAGTCGTCGTAGCACTTGCCCACCACGCGCTGGGTGACCTCGCACATCGCCTTGTCGAGGAGCTTCTCCTGCCGGTTCAGGGCCACCACCTTCACGATGGAGGAGACCACGGCGAGCAGGAGCACGAGCGACGCGTAGACGGCGAACTGCTGCAGGCGGTCCCGGACGTCCTGGGTGGATCGGGTGCTGGCCAGGTCGCCGCGGCGCAGGTTGAGCCGCTGGAACCGGTTTCCCATCCATCCCCGCAGCGCGAGCGCGAGCGGGAGCGCGAAGCGGGGCACGTCCCCCGCGGGGATGGCGTCGGCGGCCGGGCCGGCGAGGCGAAGCGGCTCGGCCGGGATCCCGAGCTCCTCGCCCACCACGGGGGCGAGACCCGGCCATGTGGCGGCCCCGCCGGCGAGGCGCACCCGGACCACCGGGCGGCGCGACGGCCTGGATTCGAAGGCGTGCAGGGTGGCCCGGAGCTCGCGAACGAGCGGTGCGAGCGCGGCGCGCAGGGCGGCGTCTCCCTCCGGCGAATCCATCCAGGAGGGAAGGCCCTCGTCGATCACCACCTCGTCCGGGTTTCGCCCGCTCCCCCGCGCCAGCGCGCGCAGCAGGGTCGAGCCCCCGGATGCGAAGGTCCGTGCGAAGAGGCAGCGCCCCTCCGAGACCACGCAGGCATGGGTGCGGTCCGCGCCCAGATCGACCGCGAGCTCGGCCTCGCCAGCCCCCGCCGGGTCGGCCACCACGCCCGCCGCCCAGAGGGCCGCGAGCACCGGACCCCCGGGGCTCACCACCGCCGGGTCCACCCCGGCTCGGGCCAGGTCGGCGATGCAGCCGGTCAGCTCCTCGCGCCGGACCACCCCGACGAAGAGGTCGGAGCGGCCGGGCTGGGACTCCAGCATCTGCCAGTCCCAGGCCACCTGGTCGAGGTCGAAGGGGATGGCGGCCTCCACCTCGTACTGCACCGTCTGCTCGATGCGCCGCGTGTCGGTGAAGGGGAGGGTGACGAGGTGGGAGGCGGCCACGCCGGGCAGGGAGGCAGCCGCGGAGACCTCGGGAGACCACCCCCGTCCGGCGAGCAGTTCGGCGACGGCGCCGGACAGGCGCTCACCGGCCGGGGGGCCACCTTCGCTGGCCGGTGGGATGGGGGCCTCCGCGGTGCCGGCCACGGTGAAGCCGCGAAGCGTGGTCTCGAGGAGCACGGCCTTGACGCGCCGCGATCCGAGGTCGAGTCCGAGGATGGGATGGGACATGGTCAGTCCTCCCGCCAGTGGAGGAGACGCCCCAGGTCGGCCTGGAGCTGCCCGGCGCGGTCGTCCATCGTGACCACCGCGTCGATGGTCTTCTCCACGTTGCCGGCGCGGCCGGTGGCGCGGATGGTGAAGGTGCTCGACTTGTTGCCGAAGGGGCTGCGGGTGTCGGTGTTCTGGGACTGGAGGTAGAGGGGCTGGACCCGCACGCCCAGTGCCTGGAGGACGGTGGCGAACTGCTGCACGGTGATGGTCATGAAGGGCAGCGGCCGGGCCAGGCGCAGGGCCAGGTCGAGCTTCTGGGAGAAGGCCGGGTCGAGCAGCGGGGCCTGGGGCACGCCCGGGGGCTGCGACATGAGCAGGGCGTTCACCAGGATCTGCTCCGGATCGCTGGTGTTGACGTTGATGGTCGCGTTCACGTCCGGGTACACCGTCAGCTGATCGCCGAACGCGCCCATGAAGGCGTCGCCGATCCCGGCCAGCAGGTAGATCTCGTCGAGGGAATCGAACCGGGCGTTCTTGGCACGGTAGCGATCCTCGCCGCGATCGTAGTACTGGTTCTCGTCGCCGAAGCCGTTCTCGAAGGGCGCCACGGGGTTCGCGCCCACGACGCTGGTGGTGGCGTCCTCGTCCACCCAGTCGCGCAGCGCCACCGCCACGTCCCGGCGGGTCAGCCGGTTGCCGAAGTCGTCCTCCCTGTCGAACAGCACGTCGTACTGGGGGTCGCGGACGGCCAGGAGGAAGCGCTGCAGCTGGGGTCCGGCCACCGTGGAGAGGCCGGCCAGCTGCGCCACGTTCACCTTCCGCTCCTCGTCCTCGATGGTGGCCTGGAAGCCCTCGTCGCGCTTCGCCGAACCCTCGGCCCGCCGGACCGTGCCGAGCAGCATCGGGATGGCCGTGTCGTCGACCGGGATGGCGTCCCAGAGCCGGAAGGAGAAGGTGCCCTGGGTGGCGGCAGCGGGCAGCCCGGCAGCGCCCGCGGCTCCCTGCACGCCGGCCAGGATCTGCCCGGCCGCGCCGCCGGCCTGGTCGAGCCGCTGCTGGAAGTGGAGCACCAGCCGGGCCAGGGCCACCGCCCCGCGGGCCTGCTGGGAGGCTCGCAGCTCGTCCCGGGCGTTGGCCGCGATCTGGAGCGACACCCGGGTGTCGTAGGCCAGCTCCGTCGCCAGCACGGTGACGATGGCCACCACCATGAGGACCAGGAGGAGGGCGGCTCCGCGCTCGTGGCGCGACGTGGGGCGTCCCGGGGTCATGCTAGAAGTCGAGGGGCCGGATGATGGCGATCCGGGCCTGGGTCTCGAAGCTCCGGTTCTTGCCGTCGGGCATCTTCAGGGTGAGCTTCATTTTCACTCGAGGTGGAAGGAGGGTCCGGTCGCCCGGAGCGGTGGACCAGTCGCGCACCCACTCCTGCTTCTGCCAGTCCCAGTACTCCACGTCGAACGCCACCACGTGGTGGAGGAGCGGCGACTTCACGCCGCCCCGGTCGGGCTCGTCGTCGATGCGCAGCTTCTCCCTGCGGAAGAGGGCCTGCTCGCCTGGAAACTCCGGGTCGGCATCGAGGAGGTACTCGACCACCGACTGGTCGGATTCCCGTGCGTCCCGGACGGCTCGGGTGTGGGCCATGGTGGCGAAGAGGACGGTGTCGCGGTCGCCCCCGTCGCGCCCCTTGAAGACGGTGGGGCGGTCCCGGAAGCGCTGCCTGTCGAAGTGCTCGGAGAGGAAGGCCGAGGACAGCTCGCGAGCCATGCGCCCCAGGGCGACGCGGGCGCCGCCGACCCGCTCGTCCTGCTCCTCCACGGCCTGCCGCATGGCCGCGGAGCGCGAGAAGGCACCCAGCGCCATGGCCCCGATCACCGCGGTGATCCCCACGGCGATGAGTACCTCGATCAGGGTGAATCCCCGTGGCCGGAGGCGGTTCACCGGGTGCCCCCGACGCGGCGGTTGCGCAGGCCCATGTCCACCGGCTGGCGCGGCCCGGCACCGGGGACCCCGGGGAGCCGGCTCGCCTGGGCGGGAGTCGGAAGGTTGGGCGGGATGTCCGGGTTCTCGCCCCGCGCGCCGCCAGGGGCCTTGGGGTTCAGGACCACCCAGTAGGTCGAGACGTCGAAGCCGTTCTCGGTCTTCCCGTCCCTCCAGGTCACGCGCAGCGAGACCTGGCGCACCCCCTTCTTGAGCTCCTCGGTGAAGGCCTTGATCTGGCCCTGCAGGACCCCGCCCAGGAGGCCGCCGGGAGCGCCCGAGGAGGGCCCCCCCTTCGATCCGCCGCCCGTCCCGGCCCCCGGCGTGCCGCCCAGGAGCTTCCCGATCATCTCCTGGGTGCCCGTGTCGCCCTCGCCCCCGCCCAGGAACGCGGCCAGGATCTTCTCGGCGCTCAGTTCGGAGGAGGGCCTCTGGAGCTCCAGCTTCCAGCGCATGGTGGGCTCGCCCTGGTCGGCGAAGGTCCCATCCTCGGTCTGGTCGAAGTCGGTGAATCCGGAGTCCTCGTACTTCTCCTCGAGCTCGGCAATCTTCCCGCGCGCCAGCAGCGTCGCCACCGAGAGGTCGCGGGAGTAGACGAAGTTCCGCATGGCGTTGCCCGAGAGGTCGGCGACCGCCATGAGCGACCCGGCCAGCACGGCCAGCGCCACCATCACCTCGAGCAGCGTGAAGCCGCGGCCGGCCCGGACGCGCCTCACCGGGGCACCTCGGGGATCCCGTTCACCACCCGGGCCCGCCCGGTGAGAGGCTGGGTGACGACCGTGTAGGCGTTGCTCCCGTCGGTGATCGGGATCTGGGCCCGGTCGGCCTGTCCCTGCGGAAAGAAGTAGACGTAGGCCTTGCCCTTCACCTGGGGATCGCGGCCGCGGGGCGTCCAGACCTTCTCGAAGACCGCGCCTCCCTTGAGCTTGCGCTTCTGGACCTGCCGATCCTTGAACTCGGCAAACTTCGCCCGGGCCAGGAACTTCCGCTTGTCCGGATCGACCTCGTCGGAGAACCCCCTGGCCAGCTCCCGCTCGTCGTCCTCGGCCGAGCCGTCCTTGCCCATCACCGGCTGGTTCCGGCGCGAGCCGGGCACGGCGGTGGTGCACTCGGCCCACCACTCCCGCCCGTCGATGTCGATGACCAGGCGGCAGGTCTGGTGGCGCAGCGCGGCGGTGTCGAACAGGTAGCGGGACGCGCCGGCGATCTCGCCGGCCGAGGAGCGGGCGTTGGCCCCGGTGAGGGAGTTCACGGCGGGTGCGGCGGCGAGCGCGACCACGCCGATCACCGCCACCACGATGAGGACCTCGATGAGGGTGAACCCCCTCGGATGGCGGACCTCGCCGATCATCGATCCCCGGGGGACGCCATCAGGGGTTGACGATGTCGGCGTTGGTGCCGTCGCCGCCCGCCTGTCCGTCGCCGCCGTAGGACTTGATGTCGAAGGAGTCCGGGTGGACCTGCCCGGGGAAGAGGTACACGTAGGGGTGGCCCCAGGGGTCCTTGAGCTGGGGCTTGCACTTGCCGGCGGTCACCACCGCCTGCAGCCCCTCCTCGGTGTTCGGGTAGC
Source organism: uncultured delta proteobacterium (assembly GCA_963831265.1). GTDB lineage: Bacteria > Myxococcota > Myxococcia > Myxococcales > Anaeromyxobacteraceae > CAIOAK01. The sequence goes on from CAWHPQ010000001.1 coordinate 71,971, forward strand.
GCCCCTTGTCGATCTTGTAGAGGTCGAGGCAGTTCTCCAGGGTATGCAGGTCGGTCTTGGCCTGCTTGACCTTCGCCTCGTCGAGCTGGCCGACCACGTTCACCGCCACCGCGGCCGCGATGATGCCGAGGATGGTGATGACGACCAGGATCTCGATGAGGGTCATGCCGCGCGACGCGGCGCGGGCGCTTCGGGGTGCTCTCACGTTCAGCCTCCGGCGATGGTGTTGATCTGGAGAATGGGCATCAGGATGGAGAAGACGATGAAGGCCACCGCCACGCCCATCACCACGATCATGATGGGCTCGAGCAGCGAGGTCAGCGCCGCGACCTTGGTCTCCACCTGGCTGTCGTAGGCGTTGGCGACGTTGCCGAGCATCTCCTCGAGCTCGCCCGACTTCTCGCCGATGGCGATCATGTGGTGCACGAGCGGCGGGAACTCGCCCGACCGCTTGAGGGGAGCGGCGATGCTCTCGCCCTCCTTGATGGACTCCCGGGCCTCCTCGATGACCGCCGCCAGCCTGGTGTTCCCCACGATGTTGCGGACGATGTCCATGGCGGTGAGGAGCGGAACCCCGCTCTTCAGCAGGGTGGCCAGCGTGCGCGAGAACCGGGCCACCGCGACCTGGCGCACCAGCGGTCCGAAGATGGGCGCATCGAGGACCCAGATGTCCCAGCGGGCCCGGCCCGATGGCGTCCTGCGCCAGCGCAGGAAGGCGTAGATGGCGCCGGCGGTGAGCAGTCCCATGGCCCACCAGTAGTCGTGCATGAAGGTGGCGAAGCCGATGAGGATGCGCGTGGTCCAGGGCAGCACCACCTTGGTGTCCTCGAAGACCTTGGTGATCTTGGGGATGACCACGGTGAAGAGGATGCCCATCACGGCCGCCCCGATGACCACCATGGCGGCCGGGTAGGTGAGGGTCCCGAGGACCTTGGAGCGCAGCCGGGCCTGGCTCTCGGTGAAGTCGGCCAGGCGGAAGAGCACCACGTCGAGCGCGCCGGAGGACTCCCCGGCCCGGATCATGTTCACGTAGAGGTTGCTGAAGGCCTTGGGGTGCTGGGCCAGCGCGTCGGCCAGCGAGGAGCCCTCGTTGACCCGCTGCTTCACGGCGGAGATCACCCGCTTGAGCCGCTCGTGGTCGACCTGCTCCACCAGCGCGGTCAGCGCGTCGACGAGCGGGATGCCGGCGTTCACCAGCACCGCCAGCTGGCGGGTGGCCACCGCCACGTCGTCGGCCTTGACCCGTCCGCCCACCCAGCGCCGGACATTCACCTCGGGTGAGGCGGCCCGGGACTGCTTCTCGTCGGTCACCTCGGTGAGGTAGAGCCCGTCGCGCCGGAGCACCGAGCGCAGGGTGCGGGGCGAGTCGGCCTCCTTGAGCCCCTCGACGTTCTTGCCGCTCTGGTCGAGCGCCTTGTATGCGAAGACGGGCATGGGGGCGCGTCAGATGTCTTCCGCCGTCACCGAGAGGACCTCGGCGGCGGTGGTCTCGCCCTTTGCCACCTTGTAGGCGCCGTGCTCGAGGAGCGTCATCATGCCGCCGGCCACCGCCCGGGCCTTGATGGTGCCCGAGTCGACGTTCTTCAGGATGAGCTGGCGGATCTCGTCGTCCACCAGCATGAGCTCGTAGATGCCGGTGCGCCCGGTGTAGCCGGTTCGCTGGCAGAGCGGGCAGCCCACCGCCCGGTAGAGGTGGCGGGGGTTGCCGGCCCGGGCCAGGACGGCCGGGGAGATGCTGGCCTGGTCGAGCTCGTCCTGGGAAGGCTCGTAGGCCTCCTTGCAAGCGGGGCAGAGCATGCGCACGAGCCGCTGCGCCAGCACGCCCACCAGCGAGCTCGCCACCAGGAAGGGCTGGACCCCCATGTCGGCGAGGCGGGTGATGGCGCCGGCGGCGTCGTTGGTGTGGATGGTGGAGAGGACGAGGTGGCCGGTGAGGGAGGCCTGGATGGCGATCTCGGCGGTCTCGAGGTCGCGGATCTCGCCGACCATGATGACGTCGGGGTCCTGGCGCAGGAAGGAGCGCAGGCCGTTCGCGAAGGTGAGGTCGATCTTGGCGTTGACCTGGACCTGGGCCACGCCCTTCAGCTGGATCTCGACGGGGTCCTCGATGGTGAGGATGTTGAGGTCGGGCGAGTTGATCTTGGCCAGGCCGCCGTAGAGCGTGGTGGTCTTCCCGGAGCCGGTGGGTCCGGTGACCAGCACGATGCCGTGGGAGCGGGTGATGAGCCCGTCCATCACCTCCAGCTGCCAGTTCTCGAAGCCCAGCTGCGTGAGGTCGAGGAGCACCGCCGACTTGTCGAGGAGGCGCATGACGATGCGCTCGCCGTTGGCGGTGGGGATGGTGGAGAGGCGGACGTCGACGTCGCGTCCGGCGATCTTGATGCGGATTCGCCCGTCCTGCGGGAGCCGCTTCTCGGCGATGTTGAGCCCGCCCATGATCTTGATGCGGCTGGCGATGGAGGCCTGGAAACGCTTGGGAGGGCGGATGACCTCGCGGAGCACGCCGTCGATCCGGAAGCGGACCGAGATGTCCCGCTCCTCGGGATTGATGTGGATGTCGCTGGCCCGCTCCTTCACGGCACGGAAGAGGAGCGAGTTGACGAGCCGGATGATGGGAGCCTCGTCGTCCGACTCGAGCAGGTCGGTGGGCTCCTCCAGCTCGTGGGCGACGCTCTCGAGGTCCTCGGTGGTCTCCAGGTCCTCCATGAGCCGGTCGTGCCGGTCGGCGGTGCGGTCGTAGACCTGATTGATGGCGTCGACGATGACCGCCCCGGGGGCCACCACCGGCGAGAGCGGAGCGCCGAGCAGGATGGAGAGGTTGTCCTGCGCCGCGGTGTCGAGCGGGTCGGCGACGGCGACGACCACCTCGTCCCCCTCCCGCCGGAGGGGAAGGACGTGCGCCGTCTTGGCGAAGTTGATGGGCACGAGCCGCGACAGGTCGTCGGGGATCCCGGCGGCGTCGATGCTCGCCTGGAAGGGAAGTCCGAGCTGGAGGGCCACCGCGCGCAGCACCTGCTCCTCGGTGGCGAGCTTCGCCTTCACGAGCACCTCGCCGAAGCGAAGGCCGGCCGGCTCCGCCTGCTGGGCGGCCAGGGTCTCGGCCACCTTCTCGGGCGACACCCCGGCGATCGCGGCGAGGATCTCGCCGAGCGGACGTCCGCGGAGCGCCGTCGGCGAGACCGTCTCTTCCGGAGGGGGGGCGGGCGGCACCGTCGTCTCGATCTGCTGCGTGGCCATGGTGGCTCGGCCGAGGGCTTTCTAGCCGCCGCCCGGCGAAGGGGGCGTTCCGGCCGGAGGGGTCGACGGAGCGGCTGGCTCCGAGCCCGGGATCGGGAGCACGGTCCCGTTGGTGGGCGGGAAGGTGCGTGGCTGGCCTGGCTGTGGCGCGGGGGGATTGGCGGGCAGCGGCCCGCTGGGCACCTGGGACGGGGGGATGGTCCGGGACTGGCTCGGGGACGGAGCAGGCACGGCGGGAGCGGGAGGCGCCGGCTGAGGTTCCGGGGCGTAGGTCGGCGGCTTCATCGTCTTCTCCCCGGCTCCACCCGGGCCACCGTTCTCGATCTTGGCGTTCTCCGTCAGGACCTGCTGGCGGACGCGGGTGAGCGGGCCGGGCCGGCTGGAGGCCTCGGCCAGCGTGTAGTCGGGCTTCTTGCCGTAGTAGAGCTCGTAGAGTTCCCGGTGCTCCCGCTGCTTGCGCTCCAGGATGCGCCGGAAGTCGGACTGGTCCCGGATGATGTAGGGCGTGAGCAGGAGGAGGAGGTTCGTCTTCTTCTTCACCACGTTGGTGCTGCGGAACGCCCATCCCAGGATGGGGATGTCGCCGAGCAGCGGGATCTTCGACACCGAGGTGACGTTGCGGTCCTGCACCAGGCCGCCGATGACGATGGTGCTCTGGTCCTTCACGACCACCTTGGTCTTCACGCTGCGCTTGGCCGTGGTGGGGCCGAGGGTCGGGTTGTTGGCGACGATCTCCTCCTGGGACTCCTCGATGTCCATGCGCACCATGTCGCCCTCGTGGATCTGCGGCTTGATCTTGAGCTTGAGGTCGACGTTCTGGCGCTGGATGGGGGCGATGAGGCTCACCGCGTAGGGGCTGGCGAGGAGGTTGTTCGTGGTGTTGCCGCCGGTGGTCGTGGTGCCGAGGCCTCCGGTGTTGAAGCCCGGGTTGTACCCGGCCTGGAACGGCACGTTGTTGCCGACGATGATCTCCGACTCCTCGTTGTCCTGGGCGATGAGGTGCGGGGTGGAGAGCACGTTCACGTCCGAGTTGGACTGGAGGGCCTGGATGACCACGCCCACGCTCGGGAAGGGGAAGATGTCCTTCAGCTCGGCCGAGACCGGCCCGACGAGGCCGGTGAGGAACCCGCCCAGCTGCAGCGCCGACGACGGGTTGAGCGAGTTGATCTTGCCGGGCTCGAGGCCGATGGGGATGAAGCCCTTGCCGTTGGCGGTGTTGATCGGGACCGCGAGGTGCATGCCCACACCGATGTCGCTCGTGTTGTCGATGTCGACCTCCATGATCACCGCCTCCACGAAGACCTGGCGGCGCGGGCGGTCGAGCTTCTCGATGAGCCGCTGCACCACCGCGAAGTCGGAGGCGCTGGCGATGATCACGAGGGAGTTGGATGGCTTGTCCGCGGTGACCTTCACGTCGCCGCTGAAGAGCTCGGCCGTTCCGCCGCCCGAACGCGGGGCGGAGACGCCGGGCGGGGATGCCATGGCGGAGGTGATGGACGGAGGAGGCACCGAGCCCCCGGAGGAGCCGCTGCGACGGGAGCCGCTGGCCAGGTTCTGGAGCGTGTTGGAAAGGTCCTCGGCATTGGCGTTCTTGAGGAAGATGACGTGGATCGAGCCCTCGCCGGCGGTGGGCGTGTCGAGCTGCCGGACCAGCTCGACGATGCGCTCGTAGCTCTTCTCGTCGGAGATGACGATGATCTTGTTGGTGCGCTCGTCGGCCACGACCTTGCTGATGGAGCCCGCGCCGTCGTCGGAATCGCCGGCCGGTGACGCCCCCGGTGCCGCCCCCGGGGTGGCCACGCCGCCGATGACCGGGCGTCGGCGGGCGCCCTTCCCCGGCTGCACGGGTGCCTGGACGAAGATCTGGTTCACCTTGTCGGCCACGTCGCGTGCCGGGGCGTACTGGACCTGGATGACGCGAACCAGGTCGTGCGAGCCGGGGCGATCGAGGGCCTCGAGCAACTTCTCGATGCGCCGGACGTTGAGGCCGATGTCGGTGACGAGGAGGATGTCGGGCGGGATGGTCTGGATGTCGGCGCCCTGGGGCGAGGTGAAGTTGCCGAGGACGGCGCGCAGCTGGTCGGGGTCCACGTAGCGGAGCCGGAAGAGCTTGGTGATCGGCTGCTCCAGGGCGGGGATCGCGCCGTCGTCGCTCAGCAAGGTGGGGATGGGCACCTTCTTCGCGTCGGCGATCCGGACGAGCCTCCAGTACTTGCCCGACTGGTACATGGCGATGCCGTTGGCGTTGAGCGAGGCCAGGAAGGCGGCGTAGGCCTCGTCCGCGGTCACCGCCGTCTTGGAGAGCAGCGTGATCTTCCCGCGGACCACCTCGTCCGTGTAGGCGAAGTTCCGGCAGGTCCAGCGGCTGGCCTGCTCGAGCAGGTCGAGGATGTCGGTCTTGTTGAAGGCGAGGAGGAACTTCCCGTCCATCGGCTCGCAGGAGCCGGTGGAACGGGCCGACCCGCCGGCCTGGCCGGCCGGGACGACGTCGGCGCGCGCCGGTGCCTGCTGCCGGGCCGCCGGTCCGGTGGGGTCCGGAGCCTGATCCGGCGCCGGATCCGGAGCAGCCGGAACCGCCGCCGCAGGGGCAGGAGCAGGCCGTCCGGCGGGGATGCCGGCCCGCATGCCGCCCGGCGGGCGGCGCAGCGGTGCGGGGCGCGGGGGGGCATCCGGGGAGGGGCCGGGGTCGTCGGCCGGGGCCCCGGCCTCGGCCGGTGCGTCGGGCGGGTTCCCTGCCTCGGCGGGCGGTGGCGATTGGCCTCCGGCCAGCGCGGACACGAGAAGGACGGCGAGCAGCGAGCGCATGGGTTCCCCTCGCACCGGTTACTGACCGGTGACGTTGTACTCCTTGCGGATGGTCTGACCGCCGCGCTCGATGTCCACGGTGACGTGCCGTGCCTCGCGCAGCTTCTGGTAGATCTCGAGCGCCTTGTCGGGCGAGTTGATCTCGTAGCCGTTGATCTTCTGGATCACGTCGCCGTTCTCCACTCCGATGGCGGAGTAGAAGGAGTTCGGCTGGATCGAGAAGACCTTGAAGCCGTTCGCCACGCCGTTCTTGAAGCTGGGCACGATGCGCGCCTGCGTGGCGACCGAGTTCAGGTTGGACAGGGTGCTGTCCATGACTTCCTTCTTCACGTCGTACCTGTTGTCGGCGGTCTTGGTGATGCCGCCGGCCTGGGGCGATGCGGCCGGGGAGGCCGGGGGCGGCACCGGAGCCACGCCCACGTTGGGCGCCGAGACGGGGACGACGGCCCCGCCGCCGCCGGACTCGAAGTCGACGTACTCCTTGCGCCCGTCGTGGCAGACGATGGCCACCACCCGGAAGGCGCGCCCGCTCGGATCCCGGTCGTCGCGGATCCGCTCCACCGACAGGAGCTTCGATCCCTGCAGCTCGTCGCCGACGCCGTAGGTCCGGGTCTGGCCGTTGCTCCTGTCGGCGATGACCGCGACCGACCGGAGAGGTCTCTCGGCCACGATGGCGGCCACGAGCTGGGCGCGAAGCGACGTGGCGACCGGCGCGGCCTGCATGTCGGAGCAGGTCTTTGGCGGTGGCGGCACGTCCGCCGGGGACCCGGCCACCACCACCGGCGGAGGCTTCTGCCCGATGAGCGGGTAGAGCTTGTCCACGTCGAGGGTGGCGAACGCGGGGGCGGCCGCCGCTGCCTGCCCGCCCGCGGCATCGATCCGCGGCGTCGGGCGGATCGCGGCCCCGATGGCGGTGTTGACCGTCCTCGCGAGCAGCCAGGCGGCCACCGCGAGGAGGACCAGGTTGGCCACCCAGCCGTATTTCTTGAGAAACACCTCGAGCATCGCGGGACAGTCACCCCCAGCGCCATCTGAGCAACCGGCGTGCCACCATACCGCAGGAGCCATGGCCGGCAAATATGGGAAACAACAAGGCTAATTTATTCCCACATCGGATGGGAGCACCCCGCCCTGCCATTCTGGCAAATTCGCTGCAGGGATCCCTCCCGGGGCGCCATTTTGTCAGGCCTCGCCGTCGCCGGGCTCCACGTCCAGGAGCCGCCCTTCCCCGTCCCGGTCGAGCTTCCGGTAGATGGTCCGGGGAGCCACACGAAGCAGCTGGGCGGCGAGGTTCTTGTCGCCCCGGGTCTGGCGCAAGGTCTCCCGGATGACGATGCGCTCGATCTCCTCGAGCGGGGTCCCGATGGCGATGGTCAGCATGCCCGCTGGCGGAACCGGCCGACCCGGGGCCGAGCTGCGCACGGCCTCTGGCAGGTCGTCGACCTCGACCACCTCGCCCCTGCACAGGACCACCGCACGCTCCACGGCGTGCTGGAGCTCGCGGACGTTCCCCGGCCAGTCGTGGGCGGCGAGCGACTGGAGCGCGGCGTCGGAGAACCCGGTCACGTCGCGCCGGTTGCGCTCGGCGAACCCGCGCAGGAAGGCCGAGGCGAGCAGGGGGACGTCCTCCCGCCGCTCGCGCAGGGGAGGGAGCCGGACGGCCACGACGTCGAGCCGGTAGAACAGATCCTCCCGGAACCGGCCGGCCCGGGCCTCCGTGGCGAGGTCGCGGTTGGTGGCGGCCACGATCCGGACGTCCACCTGGACCGGCTGGGTGCCTCCGAGCCGCTCGACCACCCCGTCCTGCAGCACCCGGAGCAGCTTGGCCTGGACTCCGGGGGACATGTCCCCGACCTCGTCGAGGAACAGGGTCCCCCCGTGGGCCCTCTGGAACCGCCCCTCCTTGCGCTGGGTCGCCCCGGTGAAGGCGCCGCGCTCGTATCCGAAGAGCTCCGACTCCAGGATGGTCTCCGGGATGGCGGCGCAGTTCACCGGCACGAAGGGAGCACCGGAGCGGGGCGACAGGTCGTGGAGCAGCCGGGCCGCCAGCTCCTTCCCCGTGCCGCTCTCGCCGAGGAGCAGGACCGTCGCCGAGGTGGGGGCCACCTGGCGGAGGGTGTCGATCGCGGCCCGGAAGGCCGGGGCGCTTCCCACCATGCCGCCATCTGCCGATTCTCCCGAGATGCGGGCCAGCCGCGCGCGAAGGGAGCGGTTCTCCGCGACCAGGGAGGCCCGTTCCAGCGCCAGGCGCACCGACTTCACGATGGCGTGCCGCTTCACGGGCTTCGTGATGAAGTCGTAGGCCCCGTCCTTCATGGCGGCGACGGCCCCCTCCACGGTGCCGAAGGCGGTCATCAGGACCACCTCGACCTCCGGTGCGATGGCCTTCAGGGCGCGGAGCAGGTCGGCGCCGCCCATCCCGGGCATCATGAGGTCGGTGACCACCACGTCGGGCCGGTCCCGGCGGACCACCTCGAGAGCCGCCTGTCCCGAATCGGCGAGGGCCACCCTCCAGCCCTCGCGGGCGAAGGTCCGCTCGAGGGATTCGAGATTCGATCGTTCGTCGTCGACGATGAGGACCAGGGGGGTCACCCGGCGGATCCTACAACGCCGACCCCCCGATCACCCGCTTGCCGTGTCAGCACGTTGGTGTATGAGTCCCACGGGGCCGGCCCAACGACGGGTCGGCGTGGAGGAACGCCATGAAGCGTCGTGCCGTCCTGATCGCGCTTGCGGTCGCCGCCTGCGGACCCTCGGTGAAATCCATCTCGGTGGAGCCTTCCAGGTCCGTCCTCGAGGCCAAGGGGGCCAGCGCTCCGCTTCACGCCGTGGCGAAGGACGGCGAGGGGAAGCCCGTCGACGCCACCAAGCTCAAGGTGGCCTGGTCGAGCTCGGCGCCCCAGACCGCCACGGTGGACGAGGCGGGCATCGTGACGGCGCAGCGTTCCGGCGAGGCGGTCGTGACGGCGGCCGTCGGCGAGGTGAAGGGCGCGGCCCAGGTGGTGGTCTCCATCCCGGTCAGCGTCAGCGTCTCCGCGGTCTCGCGCGACCTCCATCCCGGGGAGACGGTCGTGCTCTCGGTGGTGGTGGTCGACGACGCCGGCAAGCCCGTCACCGTTCCCCGGACGATCACCTGGTCCTCCAGCGACGCCGGGGTGGTCCGCGTGGAGGACGGGAAGGTGGAGGCGGTCGGGCCAGGCTCGGCAACGGTCACCGCGGTCTCCGGTTCCCTCAAGGGAACCTCCGCGGTGAAGGTCCGGTTGCCCGAGTTCTCGCGCCTCGCGCTCACGCCGGCGAAGACCCAGACCCTGAAGAAGGGCGACCGGTTCACGTTCAAGGTCGCTGCCCTCGACAGGAAGGGGAACAAGGTCGCCGGCGTGCCCGTGGCGTGGAAGTCGTCCAACCCGAAGGTCGCCACGGTGTCCTCCGGCGGCGTCGTCTCCGCGGTGACGAAGGGCAGCGCCAAGATCACGGCCTCGGCGACCGGCAAGGCGGCGACGGTCGGGGTGACCGTCACCGACGTGCCGAAGTCGAAGGCGAAGCCCAAGCCCAAGAAGAAGTAGCGGGGCCCGGGGGTGAAGTCCTAGGCCTCGGGCGTCTCGCCCGCGGGAGCGGGGGCGGCCTCGGCCTCCGCCCTGGGGGCCGGCTTCGGCTTCCCGGCGTTCGCCTTGGCGCGCTTGCCGGCGCGGTTCTCGGTCTTCGCAGCGGCCTTGGCCGGGGCGGGGGCCGGCGGCGGAGCAGCCTTCTTCTCCTCGGCCTTCGGGGAGTTCGCGTAGCGGTTCTTGAAGCGCTCGATGCGGCCGGCGGTGTCGAGGATCTTCTGCTTCCCCGTGAAGAACGGGTGGCAGGAGGAGCAGATCTCGATGTGGAAGTCGCCGCGGGTGGAGCGGGTCTCGACGACCGCGCCGCAGGCGCAGACCACCTTGGACTTCTTGTACTCGGGGTGGATTCCTTCCTTCATGACGTCCTTCCTGTCGCCTCTTGCATCGCGCGGAAGCACGCGGTGGTCCGGGCGGGAACGGGGGATCTAGTACTTGCGGGCGGTTCCGTCAAGGACGGCGGTCACTTGCCGCCCCCGACCATCATCTGGAAGAACTCGGCGTGGTTCCTCGCCTGCCGGAACTTGTCGAGCATGAACTTCATGGCCTCGACGTTGTCGAGCCCGTTCAGGATGGTCTGGCGCAGGATGTAGATCTTGGAGAGCCAGTCGGCCGGCAGGAGCAGCTCCTCCTTGCGCGTGCCGCTCTTCGCCAGGTCCATGCAGGGGAAGATGCGCTTCTCCATGAGCCGGCGGTCGAGCACGATCTCCGAGTTCCCGGTGCCCTTGAACTCCTCGAAGATCACCTCGTCCATCCGGCTGCCGGTGTCGATGAGCGCGGTGCCGATGATGGTGAGCGAACCGCCCTCCTCGATGTTGCGGGCCGCACCGAAGAAGCGCTTGGGCTTGTGGAGCGCGTTGGCGTCCACGCCTCCGGAGAGGATCTTGCCCGAGGACGGCACCGTGGAGTTGTAGGCGCGCGCGAGCCGGGTGATCGAGTCGAGGAGGATGACCACGTCCTTCTTGTGCTCCACCAGCCGCCGGGCCTTCTCGATGACCATCTCGGCGACCTGGACGTGGCGGGTGGCCGGCTCGTCGAAGGTGGAGGCCACCACCTCGCCCTTCACCGTCCGTTCCATGTCGGTGACCTCCTCGGGCCGCTCGTCGATGAGCAGGACGATGAGGGTCACCTCGGGGTGGTTGGCGGTGATGGCGTGGGCGATGTGCTGCAGCAGCACGGTCTTTCCGGCCCGGGGTGGCGAGACGATGAGGCAGCGCTGCCCCTTGCCGATGGGCGCGAAGAGGTCCACCACCCGGGTGGTCATCTCGTTCGGGTCGTGCTCCAGGTGCAGGCGCTCGGTGGGGTAGAGGGGCGTCAGGTTGTCGAAGAGGGCCTTCTGCTGACCCTCCTCGGGAGGCTCGCCGTTGATCGAGTCGACCCGGAGCAGGGCGAAGTACCGCTCTCCCTCCTTGGGCTGGCGCACCGTCCCGCGGAGCGAGTCGCCGGTCCGCAGGTTGAAGCGGCGGATCTGGGACGGTGACACGTAGATGTCGTCGGGTCCCGGAAGGTAGCTGAAGTCGGCGCTGCGGAGGAACCCGAAGCCGTCGGGGAGGACCTCGATGGTGCCCTCGCTCGCGACCTCCATCTCCTCCTTCTTCTCGTCGGCCTTCCGCGACTCGGCCTGGAGGATGGCGAAGATGAGGTCCTGCTTCTTCATGGCCCCGGCGGCCTCGATGCCGAGGTCGCGGGCCAGCGAGGCAAGCTCCGCGACCTTGCGGTGCTTGAGGTCGGTCAGGCTGGAGGTCGGGGCGGGGGGCGCGGCGGGGGAGGCAGGCATTTGGGGGGTGTCCGAGGCGCCGACGGGCGGAGGCCCGGGAAGGACGGCTGGCGCGGCTGCGGGGGAGGCTGCGGGGAAAGGGGAAAACTAAGGGGCACGGGGCCGCGTGTCAACCTGAGACGATCTTCACCGGGAGAGGAGGACGGTGTGTGCGAAGATGCGCACACACACGATTGTGCCATGGACGCGGGTCGTGCGGCGAAGAGGCGGAAGGGCGCGCGTGCCTTATGATGATCGCAAAGGAGGTCGCTTGCTTCCCCATGAGGCGGTCGTCGCCGGCTCCCCGGAGTTCGTAGACGCGCTGCTCCCAATTTTCACCCAGCGTCTCGGTGGCGCCCCGCGCGTCGCCGACTCGCCGCATCTCGCCTCGGCTCTCTGCCAGGACGGGGCGCGCCTGCTCGTCTACGAGCACGGCGGCCGCGAGTGGCTCTCGCTCTGCGCCTCGCTGAGAGGGGTGGCCGGACCCGACCTGATCGTCGTGGCGGCGCTTCCTCCGGAGCACGCCGGCGACGTCGCCGAGATCTCGGCCGCGGCCAGCGCGGTGGTGGCCTGGCGCGGCGATGCCCGGCCGGTCCTGGAGGCGGCCAGCCGTGTGATGTCGGCGCGCGAGTCACCGCATGCGCCCGCCCCGTCCCGGAGCGCCGGGCCGGTGCTCACGCCGCAGCCCGCCCGGGTGGCGGTGCGTCCGGCGCCCACCCCTCCTCCGTCCGCCGCGACGCCGCACCCACGGCCGGTGATGGCGGCCCCCGGCACGCCGTCGGGATCCGTCGCCCGTCCGGCCCCGAGGGCGGCAGCTCCGGTTCCCGTCCCCTCCGCTGCCGGGGAAGTCTCCTTCGACTCCATCTTCGAAGAGGAGTCCGAGGCCGACACGGTCACCCCGCTCCCGGCGGTGACGGCCGAGCCCATCCCGCCCCCCATCTCCGCGCAAACGCTGGTCTGGCCCGGGACGGTGCTCTCGGCCACCGACGGGCTGGCCGTCGTCCGGGCGGCCCTCTCCGGGCTCTGGCCGGAGCAGCAACTGCGCCCGATCACCGAGAGGCTCGTGGCGGTTCTCTCCACGGCCGAGAAGGCCGCCGCCCAGGGGCAGAAGCTCCCGTTCGACCCGGCGCCGGTCCGGCGCGCCGTCGGGCTGCGCTGGCAGGTCGCCGCCGCCATCGACACCCTTCCGCCGCTCGGCGCGAAGGTCGACCAGGGTGCGGTCCAGGCCATCCTGGTGGGCATCGACGAGGTGCTTGCGGCGCTGAAGGAGCAGAGCGACGACGCCGGGCCCGAGGCCCTGCGAGCGATCGAGGGAGTCCGCCACGTGCTGGTCAAGGAGGCGATCGACCTGACCGAGGCCCTCCAGCAGGTCGCGCCCGCAGAGGTGGTCGAGGAGATCACGACCAGCAGGAAGGCCCGGCGCAGCGGGGTCGCGGCGGTGACGCGGATGGTCCAGTCGAGCCCAACGCTCGACGAGGGACGGCCCCAGGTCCCGTGGGGGCTCGTGGTGGTGCTGGTCCTGGCGGTGATCGGGGCGGCGGCCTACCACGGGTACCGGTACGTGAACCGTTCGAGCCCGGCCGGGTCGCAGATCACCGGGGCGCCCGCCGGGACCGTGGGGACGGTGACGCCGCAGGGAAAGGTCGTGGTCGTGCCGCCGGGAACCAAGGTCGATCCGAAGGCGATGGAGAGCTTCAGGAATCTCGAAAAGGCGAAGGGAAACGAGGTCCGGGAGATCGCTCCTGGCACCTTCGTCGTCACGCCGGAGAGCGCCCGTCCGGGCCAGGGGCCAGGGACGGGCAGCGAAGCACCAAAGGGAGCGAAGCCATGAAGAGATCGTCCAGCCGGATGTCCCGCGGATTCACGCTCATCGAGCTCATGATCGTCGTCGCGATCATCGGGGTCCTGGCCTCGATCGCCATCCCCATGTTCCAGAACATGACCCTCCGGACCCGCATCGCGGAGCGGGAGCCGATCATGCGGGCCATCGCCAAGGGAGTCGAGGACGTGGTCCTGAACGCCTCGACGGTCCCCGTCGACCTGCAGAACATCGACTACAACCCGGTGACCACCCCCGGTTCCTCGAAGCACCCGTGGGTCCAGACCAAGGACGGCTGGAAGCGTCTCCCGCTCGTCATCGACGGGTCCACCTACTGTGTCTACCAGTTCTCGCTGAACGCCGCGGTCGCGCCCATCCAGCTCGTCGTCACCGGCAGCTGCGACATCGACGGGGACGGGATCACCAACACCAAGATCCAGACCTACAGCGGGTACGGGAACGCCTTCGTCCTCTCCAGCGAATCCCCCGCGAACGACAGCGTCTTCTGAACCACGCCCCGGTTGCCCCGGCGTCGCGCCCCGCGTAACACTTCGCGCATGGCCGGCGGCGCAGCGCAGCGCATCGAGGAGCTCCGGGCGCGGATCCGCGAGGCGGACCGCGCCTACTACCTCCTCGACAGCCCCGTCCTCTCCGACGCCGACTACGACCGGCTCATGCGGGAGCTCCTCGCCCTCGAGGAGGCCCACCCGGCGCTCGCCACCGACGACTCGCCCACCCGGCGGGTCTCCGGGGAGCCCGGGGAGAGGTTCGAGAAGGTCGCGCACCGCGAGCCCATGCTGTCGCTCGGGAACGTGGTGAGCGACGAGGAGCTCGACGAGTTCGACGCCCGGGTCCACCGATTGCTCGACCTGCCCGCCGAGACCCCGGTCGAGTACGTCTGCGAGCCCAAGCTGGACGGACTGGCGGTGGAGCTCGTCTACGCCGCCGGTGAGCTCGAGGCGGGCTCCACGCGAGGGGACGGTGCGGTGGGCGAGGACGTGACCCGGAACCTCCGCACCATCGGCGCGCTGGGAGCCAACGCGGGCGTGCTTCCCCGCCTGCGCGGCAGCGCGCCGGCCCGGCTCGAGGTGCGCGGCGAGGTCCTCCTCCAGAAGGAGCACTTCGAGGCCATGAACCGGCTGCTCGCGCGGCAAGGGGAGGCGCCCTTCGCGAATCCGCGCAACGCCGCGGCCGGGTCCCTGCGCCAGCTCGACTGGCGCGTCACCGCCACCCGCCCGCTCTCCTTCATCGCCTACGAGGCGCTCCTCCCCGGCGAGCCCGGCTGGCCCACCCACTGGGCCAAGCTGGAGGCGCTCTCCGCCTGGGGCTTCGCGGTCAGCCCGGAGAACCGGCTCTGCCTCGGGATGGCCGAGGTGAAGCGCCGCAAGGAGGAGATGGCCGAGCGGCGCTTCGGGCTCCCCTACGATACCGATGGACTGGTGGTGAAGGTGAACGGGCTCGACGCGCAGCGCCGGCTGGGGGCGGCGAGCAAGTTCCCGCGCTGGGCGGCGGCCTTCAAGTACCCGCCGCAGGAGGAGACCACGAAGGTCGAGCGCATCTGGGCCTCGGTGGGGCGCACCGGCGTCCTCACGCCGGTGGTCGAGGTGACGCCGGTCCGCCTGGGAGGGGCCACCGTGTCGCGGGCCACCCTCCACAACGAGGACGAGATGCGCCGCAAGGACGTGCGCATCGGCGACGTGGTGCTGATCCGGCGGGCCGGCGAGGTGATCCCGGAGGTGGTGAAGTCGATTCCCGAACGGCGAACCGGGTCGGAGCGGGAGTTCGTCTTCCCGGCGAGATGCCCGGTCTGCGGCGCCCGCGTGGTGCGGGAGGAAGGGGAGAAGGTCTACCGCTGCACCGGGGCGGCCTGCCCGGCGCAGCTCCAGGGCCGGCTCACCCACTTCGCCCAGCGGCGCGCCCTCGACGTCGACGGGCTGGGGGAGGCGGTGGCCGCGGCGCTGGTCGCGAACGGTCACGTGCGCGACTTCGCCGACCTCCACGCCCTGCCGGCCGCGACCTGGGAGGCGATGGAGATCGCCGAGACGAAGACCGGCTCGACGGTGAAGCTGGGGGTGCCGCGGGCGCGGCGGATCCGGGAGGCCCTGGAGCGATCGAAGACCGCGAGCCTGCGGCGCTTCCTCTTCGGGCTCGGGATCCCGCAGGTCGGCGAGGCCACCGCGGCCACGCTGGCCCGGCACTTCGTCACGCTGGAACGGTTCCTCGCCGCCACCGAGGAGGACCTGCAAGCCGTTCGCGACGTGGGGCCCGAGACGGCGCGGGAGATCCGGGCGTGGATCGAGGAGCCCCAGAACCGGCGCGTGGTCGAGCGGCTCGTCGAGGCAGGGGTCCGGCCGGCTCCCGAGGAGGCGCCGCGCGGCGGGGCGTTCGCGGGGAAGACGGTGGTCCTCACCGGGAGCCTGGAGGGGTTCTCGCGGGACGAGGCCAAGGCCGAGATCGAGCGGCGCGGCGGCAAGGTGTCGGGCAGCGTCTCGCGCAAGACCGATCTGGTGGTGGTGGGAGCCGAGGCCGGGTCGAAGGCGGACAAGGCACGGGAACTGGGAGTGACGATCGTCGAGGAGGACGGGTTCCGCCGGATGCTCGGGGAGGACGCGACGTGACCTGCGCCGACCGGGTGCGGGTCCGGGCGCGCCTGCGCGTCACGGGGCTCGTCCAGGGCGTCTTCTACCGGCAGTCCACCGCCATCGAGGCGGCACGGCTCGGGCTCTCGGGGTCGGTGCGGAACCTCGCGGATGGCTCGGTGGAGGTGGTGGCCGAGGGGCGGCGCGCCGAGGTGGAGGCGCTCGTCGCCTGGTGCAGGCGGGGCCCGCCGGCGGCGCGGGTGGAGGACGTCGAGGCCGGCTGGGAAGCACCCACCGGAGTCGAGGGGCCGTTCACGCTCCTTCGCTGACGGGCCCCGTCGCGAGCAAACCCCTGTTTTCACGGGGGGTCGCTTGCCCCCCCGCTCCCGTGCGTGCTAGGTCCCGGTACCCCGGCGGCCGCAGGCGCGGCCGCGGCCACGGGCAACCGGCGGTTCGAACCCGCCGCCCGACGACATGACGACCCTCCTCTCCCTCGAAGAGATCATCCTCGCGGTCCAGAAGCCCTCCCGCTACGTGGGCTGCGAGTTCGGAAGCATCCGCAAGGACCCGGCCCGGGTCCGCCTGCGCTTCGCGCTGGCCTTCCCCGACACCTACGAGGTCGGGATGTCCAACCTGGGCTTCCGGCTCCTCTACCACGCGCTCAACGACCGATCGGACGTGGCCTGCGAGCGGGTCTTCCTCCCCTGGCCGGACATGGAGGCGATGCTGCGCCAGAACGGCCATCCGCTCTTCACGCTCGAGTCGCGCGCGCCGGTCCGCGCCTTCGACGTCCTCGGGGTGACGCTCCAGACCGAGCTCGCCTACACGAGCGCGCTGGCGCTGCTCGACCTCTCCGGCATCCCGCTGTTCTCCCGCGATCGCACCCCGGCCGATCCGGTGGTGATCGGAGGCGGCCCTTGCGCCTTCAACCCCGAGCCGGTGGCCGACTTCTTCGATGCGATGGCCGTGGGAGACGGCGAGGACGTGGTCCACGAGATCGCCGACGCCGTGCTGGCCTGGAAGGGGAGCGGCGAGGACCGGGCCGGGCTGCACCGGAGGCTCTCCCGCGTGGCCGGCGTCTACGTGCCGTCGCTCTTCGCGCCCCGCTTCGATCCGGCCACCGGAGCGC
The DNA here is from genome assembly GCA_963831265.1 of uncultured delta proteobacterium. Classification (GTDB taxonomy): domain Bacteria; phylum Myxococcota; class Myxococcia; order Myxococcales; family Anaeromyxobacteraceae; genus CAIOAK01. The sequence continues at coordinate 88,895 of CAWHPQ010000001.1, forward strand.
TCCTCGCCATGGACGTGCTCGAGCCCGGCCACGAGCGGGTGGTCCGCCGCGTCGTGCCCGACATCGACACCCTCTCCACGTCCGCCTACGAGCACCCCGTGGTCCCCTTCATGCAGACCGTGCACGACCGGCTGCCCATCGAGCTGCAGCGGGGGTGCACGCGGGGCTGCCGGTTCTGCCAGGTCGGCATGATCACCCGCCCCACCCGGCAGCGGAGCCCGGAGACCGTCCTGCGGGTGGCCGAGCAGGGGCTGCGCGCCTCGGGCTACGAGGAGGTGGGGCTCCTCTCGCTCTCCTCGGGCGACTACGCCTCGCTGAACCCGCTCCTCGACGACTTCCTCTCCCGGTACGAGTCGGAGCGGGTGTCCCTGTCGCTGCCCTCGCTGCGGACCGAGACCATGAACGACGCGCTGGCGGAGAAGATCGCCCGCGTCCGCAAGACCGGCTTCACGCTCGCGCCCGAGGCGGCCACCGAGCGCATGCGCGCGGTCATCAACAAGGGCAACCACGAGGAGGACCTGCTCACCGCCGTCGAGTCGATCTTCAAGAACGGCTGGTCGCTCCTCAAGCTCTACTTCATGATCGGCCTGCCCGAGGAGCGGGACGAGGACGTGGTGGCGATCGCCCGGCTGGCGAAGCGCTGCCTCTCGGCGGCCCGGCGGGCGCTGCCTCCAGGAAAGGGATCGGCGGCCATCAACCTCGGCGCGAGCACCTTCGTGCCCAAGCCCTTCACCCCGTTCCAGTGGGAGCCGATGATCTCGCCGGAGGAGACCCGTCGACGCCAGGCGCTCGTCACCGCCGAGCTGGGCGGGAAGAACGGCGCCATCTCGTTCAAGCCGCACGACTCCCGCGCGGCCGCCATCGAGGGCGCGCTCGCGCTCGGCGACCGGCGGGTGGGCACGGCGATCCTCCACGCGTTCCGGCTCGGTCAGCGGCTCGACGGCTGGTCGGAGTGGTTCGACGAGGGGAAGTGGAACGCGGCCTTCGCCGAGATGGAGCGGGTCCACGGCGTGGGCCTCCCGTGGTTCGTCTACCGCCGCCGGCGCATGGACGAGGTCCTTCCCTGGGACCGCATCGATTGCGGGGTGGAAAAATCCTATCTCCAGAAGCAGCTCGCGGCCGCGCGCAACCTGGCGGAGGTCCCCGACTGCGTGCTGGCCCCGTGCAGCGTCTGCGGGGCCTGCGACTACGACGTCGTGAAGAACCGGATCCACCTGCCCGAGGACTACGTGAAGGCGCCTCCCGCCCCTCCGCCACCCCGGGAGACACCCGTCCGGACCCACGTCCGGGTCCGGTATGCCAAGGAGGGGAGGCTCGTCGCCCTCTCCCACCTCGAGGTGATGCACGCCGTCCTTCGTTCGGTCCGGCGGGCTGGACTGCCGGTCGCCTTCTCCCAGGGATATCACCCGAAACCGCGCATCTCCTTCGGCCCGGCCCTCCCGGTTGGAGTGGCCAGTACCGCGGAATTCCTGGACTTGGAGCTCGTCGGGCGGCACGAACCGGATCCGGTAGGGAGGGCGCTCGCCGGCGCGCTTCCGGAGGGGCTGACCTTCCTCGACGCCCGGGAGATCGACCCGAGGGCCCCTTCGCTGTCTGAGTCCGTGCGCGCGGTCCATTATCGGGTAGAATTCCCGCAGGGTTGGAGCGCGGAGGCGCTTTCCCGGAAAATCGACGTTTTTCATTTGGCGGACCGGTCGGTGGTGCGAAGGGAAGCGCCACCCAGGGCCCGGGAGAAGAAGCGAAACCAGAGATCTGCGGCACCGAAGTCGAGGGAGATCGATTTGAAGGAGATGGTGACCCACCTGTCGGTCGATGGACCGGGGCGGGTCGCATTCAGCTTGAAGGCGGATCCATCGGGAAGCGCCAAGCCAGCCGAGGTGCTGGCGGCCGTGTTCGGCGATGGAGCGCCACCCAGAGGAGTCAAGGTCTTGAAGGAAGGTGTCAGCTTTGCGCGGGCGGCGGATGCGCCACGTGGCTTCCAGCCGCGATCGCCGCGCTACGCCGACGCTTGAGGATGAACCAATTCTAGAGCTCGGCCGTGGGTCGCGAACGCCGCGACTCCCCCGGGCGCAGGGAATGCGAACTTGAGCAAGTGCTCGACAGGCGATCCGCGGCCCCCGGTACCACCGGGGCTCCCGCGCTCGCGGCCCGAAGCGGGCCTCGCCTTCCCTTCGTCCGGACCGGGCAGGCGAGGTCCGACATGGCGGGCAACAGCATCCTGGTGATCAACGCGGCCGGCGCGGAGACGCGCGTGGCCCTGATCGAGAGCGGCACGATCCACGAGTACTACCTCGAGCGAAAGCGCGAGAAGGGGATCGTCGGAAACATCTACAAGGGGCGCGTGGTCCGGGTGCTTCCCGGCATGCAGGCCGCCTTCGTGGACATCGGCCTCGAGAAGGCCGCCTTCCTCTACGTGGGGGACGTCTACGGCGACCCCGACTTCTCGGAGGAGTTCGAGCTCACCGAGGGAGAGCACTCGGAGCAGGTGCCCGAGGTTCCGTCCGAGCAGGAGGCCGAGGAGCAGGAGGTCAAGGCGCTGGCGGGAGACGTCCCCGCGGCCGACGCCCCGACCGCGGAAGCGGCTCCCGCCGAGGGAGGGACCGCGGAGGGCGCGCCGGTGGAGCCCACCCTCGACGAGGTGGCTGCCGCCGCCGACTTCCCGCCGGCTCCCACCGACATCCCCGGGGCGCCCGACGTGCCCGCCGCCGAGCTGGCGGCCGTGCCCCCGGAGCCCCTGCCGGAGGTCGCCGCGGCGGAATCCGAAGGGCTCGCAATCCCCATCCCCCTCACACAGGTGGTCGAGCCGGGCGATGCCGCGGCTCCCGCGGGTGAGGCTCCCCTGGATCCACCGGTCGACGTGCCCGGGGCTCCCGACGTGCCCGCGGCCGAGCTCGCCGCCGGCGAACCGGTTGCAGGCGAGGCCCCGGCTCCGGCGGTCGGCCAGATCACCGTCCGTCCCGAGGCGGCGCCCCGCGAGGCCCGCGGCGAGCGGGAAGGGCGCGGCGACCGCAACCGCCGCGACCGGGAGGGAAGCCGGGACCGCGAGGGCAACCGGGAAGGCAACCGGGAGCGGGAGGGCCGCCGGGGTGGCGGCCGGAACGGCCACAACGGCCACCGCCGGGACGAGGAGCGTCGTCCGCGTGAGCAGAAGAACATCCAGGACCTGCTCAAGGAGGGCCAGGAGGTCATCGTCCAGGTCGCCAAGGACCCCATCGGCACCAAGGGCGCCCGGATCACGAGCCACATCTCGATCCCCGGCCGCCACCTGGTCTTCATGCCCACCGTCGACCACGTGGGGATCTCGCGCCGCATCGAGCGCGACGGGGAGCGGCGCCGGTTGCGCGAGCTGGTGGACCGCATGCGCCCCGAGGGCACGGGGTTCATCGTCCGCACCGTCGCCGACGGTGTGGAGGGACAGAAGCTCGAGGCCGACATCCGCTTCCTCATCCAGGTGTGGAACGAGATCATCCGCACCAAGGACAAGGTGGGCGCCCCGGCGCTTCTCCACCCGGACCTCGACCTGATCCTGCGGGCCACCCGCGACCTCTTCACGTCCGACGTGAACAAGCTCGTCATCGACGACCGCGACGAGCACGAGCGCATCCTGCGCTTCGCCCGCGAGCAGGCCCCGCACCTCGAGTCGCAGATCGAGCTCTACAGCGGGCAGGAGCCGGTCTTCGACGCCTACGGGATCGAGCAGGAGCTCAAGCGGGCCGGCCAGCGCAAGGTCTGGCTGAAGAGCGGCGGCTACATCATCATCGACCAGGCCGAGGCGCTCACCGCCATCGACGTCAACTCGGGACGCTACGTCGGCAAGAAGAGCCTCGAGGAGACCATCACGAAGATCAACGTCGAGGCGGCCAAGGAGATCGTCTACCAGCTCCGGCTCCGCAACATCGGCGGCATCATCATCATCGACTTCATCGACATGGACAAACCCCAGAACCGGGACAAGGTCTTCAAGTCCCTCCAGGAGGCGCTGGGGCGCGACAAGGCCAAGACCAACGTCCTCAAGATCTCCGAGCTGGGGCTGGTGGAGATGACGCGCAAGCGCGTGCGCGAGTCGATCACCCGCATGACCACCGAGCCCTGCAGCTACTGCGACGGCAAGGGGCACATCCGCTCCCGCGTCACCGTGGCCTACGAGATCTTCCGGGAGATCCGGCGCGACGCGACGAGCTTCCCCGAGCCCGTGCTGGTCGTGAATTGCCACCCCGAGGTGGCGCGCATCGTCCAGGGCTCCGAGCGGGACGAGCTGCGCTACCTGATGGATCGCTTCAACAAGACCATCCAGGTGAAGTCACAGACTGGCTACCACCAGGAGCAGTTCGACATCTACGGCCGCCACGAGCGCGGCGAGGGTGGCGAAGGCGGCGGGGGCGGCGAGGGGCGGGGCAGCGGCACCGAGGGACGCTCCGGCGGCGGCGAGGGACGCGGCGGTGAGGGACGCGGCGGTGGCCGCGGCGAGGGCGGACGTGGCCGGCGCGATCGCGGCGGAAGAGGTGGCGGCGGAAGCGGGGGAAGCGGCGGCGGTGGCGGCGGTGGGAACGCGCCCAGGGAAGAGGCTCCTCCTCCCCGATCCGGAGATCCCGCCTCCTAGAGGCACCGGCAAGCCATGGCGTCCGAGGGCGAGCGGCGCGAGACCGGTAACCGTGCATCGCGATGGCTCGCCGCGCTGCGGGCAGGCCTGGCCGCATTCAGGGGAGAGGACCTGAAGCTCCGGGCCATGGCCCTCACCTACGTCTCGATCTTCTCCCTGCTTCCCCTGGTCATGGTGACCGTGTCGATGGTCCGCTCGTTTCCGGACCTCGACCGGGTCCGCATCCAGATCCAGGATTTCCTCACCTCGAACCTCGCCGTGGGAGCCCGGGACAAGGTCCAGGCCTACCTCGATCAGTACGTGTTCGGCGCCTCGGCCATGGCGCCAGGCCTGCTCGGCTTCGTGTTGCTCATCGCCTCGGCGGTGGTCCTCCTCGCACAGGTGGAGCACGCGGTGAACGTGATCTGGTCGGTTCGCCATCCGCGGCCGCGCTTGCAGCGGTGGGTCACCTACTGGGCGGCGCTGACCATCATGCCGCTCGTCATGGCCGGGTCGGTCGCCATCGCTCTCGACGCCCACGAGCAGCTGGGAGGGTCCCGGGTCCTCGGCAAGGTGGCGGGCGTCGGGTTGACCTACGCCTTCTTCGTGGCTGCCTATCTCGTGCTGCCGGCCACCCGGGTCCGGCCATGGCCCGCCATCGGGGGCGGGGTCGTCGCCGGCACGGCCTTCGAGCTCGCCAAGGGGATCTACGCTTGGGCAGCGGCGCATCTCTTCCGCTTCCAGGCCGTCTACGGTTCCATCGCCGCGGTCTTCGTGTTCCTGCTCTGGCTCTACCTGTCCTGGACGATCTTCCTCTTCGGCGCACGCCTGGCCTTCGTCCTGCAGCACCACCGGGCGCTCGTCGAGCAGGAGGAGCAGGGGAACGCCATGGGACGGGAACTGCTCGCCGTCCGGGCGCTGCTCGAGGTCGCGCTCTGCTGGTGGGACGGGGCGAAGTCGCCCGACGCTGGCGAGGTGGCCGACCGGATCGACGCGGCGGCCGAGCCGGTACGCGACGTGCTCTCCTTGCTGGAGGAGGCGGGATTCCTCAACGAGTCGGACGACGGCCGGCTGTCGCCTGCGCGGCCGCTCGAGAAGACGACGCTCGCCGACGTTCGCCGCGTCATCGCCGGCCCGCCTCCACGAGCCGAGGCGGGTGGCACGTCTTCCATGCTCGCCGCCCTCCTGGACGAAGGGGAGGATTCCGCGGTCGAGAAGCTCTCCCGGACCACCTTCGAGGACCTGTGCCGGGCCGTACGGAACACCCCTCCGTCAACGCTCCCGGGGGGTGATCAGGTCTCCGGTGGGGCGTCAGCGCGCATCCCTGTATAAAGCTTGCCGAATTTCCACGCCTCGGCTAGGCTTCGCCCCGGTTTCGCCCGGGTAACCTCCCGTAATGCGGAGCAACTCCATGCTGAAGTCGGACCTCATCAACATCCTCGTCGTGAAGCGCGGCGTCACCCAGAAGCAAGCCGAGCTCACCATCGAGACCATCTTCGAATCGATGAAGGACGCCCTCTGCAAGGGCGAGAACATCGAAATCCGAGGACTTGGCGCGTTCCACGTCAAGCACTACGAGGGATACCAGGGACGGAATCCGAAGACGGGTGAGGTGATTCCCGTTCGCCCCAAGCGGGGAATCCTCTTCAGGACCGGCAAGGAACTTCGGGACCGGGTGAACCACCTCGAGGACGAGCCATCCGGCACGCCTGCAGGATCGCCGCCGACGGAGCCCTCCACGGGCACCGGCGGAACTCAATAGCTCGGATTCACTCGCAGAAAGCTGCACGACCCACGGGCCGGACCTCGAGGTCGGGCGGCAACTCGTCGTAGGCCAGCACCGCAAGCCCCGGAAATCGCTGCGCGACGAGGTCGCGAAGCGGCCGGCGCACGTCGCCAGGGGCGAGCAGCGCGCGCGCACGGGGAGCAGCGGCGAGCCCCGACTCCACCGAGGCGAGGAGGGAGCGGACCCGGTCCGCGTCGGGAGGTCCGCCCACGCCGTGCAGGGCGTCGCGAAACGCGAGTTCCGCAGCCGGGTCGAGCAGCAAGGCCTCGAGCGAGCGCCCGCGCAGGAGCGGGTGGGCGATGTGCCGGGAGAGCGAGCGACGGCAGACGTCTCCGAGGACCGGTGCAGGGGTGCCCGCCGGCGCCGAGAGCATCGCCTCCAGGATGGGGCGCAGCGGCCGGATGGAGACCTCCTCCTCGAGCAGGCGCCGCATCGCTTCCGCAATGACCACGGGTGAAACCTGCCGGGCCACCTCGCGGACCAGGGCGGGGGCGGAGGGCTCGAGCGCGTCGAGCAGCGCCTGCACCTCCTGCACCCCGAGCAGCAGGTGGGCGGCGCGCCGGAGCGCGGCGTGCGCCTCGGCGAGCGCACGGGTGGCCGGATCGAGCACGGGACCGAGCGCCCCCGCCCGCTCCGCGCTCTCCGCCTCGACGACCGAGGCCGGGGCCCCGGAGAGTGGGTGGCGAGCCGTTCCGGCCTGGATCCCGGCGAGGCGCAGGTCGTCGGCCGGTGCCAGGCAGAGAAACCTCGAGACTTGAACCTGCCCCGAGGCGGCGGGCGCCCCGTCGACGAACAGGCGCCAGTGTCCCGGGCCGGTGCCGCCAGCCCGGACCGCGATCCGGCCGGCGGGGACGCCCATGGAGAGCCACAGGTCGCGCCGGAAGGCCGAGGAGGCCTCGTCGAGCCAGGCCTCGCCGTGCTCGCGCCCGCCCAGGAGGTCCGGGGAGATTCTCGATCACCACCGCGTCCACCGGTGCGAACTCGCCCATCCGCCCCACCTCCTCCGGCCGGACGTCGTCGGTGCTGGACGGCCGGCGAAGGGCGCGGATTCCGACTCCCGCCATCGCGGCGCCGATGGCGAGGAACGGCGCAGCGGGGAGCCCAGGGGCGACCCCGAGTGCGAGGAGCAGGGCTCCAGCCGCGACGAGCGCGCGCGGTTCCGCGACCAGCTCGCGGGCGACGCGGGAGGCGACGCTCCGGTCGTCACCGGCCACCCGGGTGACCGCGATGCCGGCGGCGACGGCGAGGAGGAGAGCGGGAACCTGCGAGGCCAGCCCGTCTCCCACCGCGAGGAGCACGTACCGGCGCGCCGCCTCGCCGGGCGCCATGCCCCGCAGGACTCCGGCAGCGAGCCCGCCCACCGCGTTCACGAGCGCGATGGCGATTCCGGCGACCGCGTCCCCCTTCACGAACTTGAGCGCGCCGTCCATGGCCCCGTGAAGCTGGCTCTCCTGCTCGAGAGCCCGTCGCCGGCGTCCGGCCTCGGCCGCGTCGATGGCACCCGCCCGCAATTCGGCGTCGATGGCCATCTGCTTTCCAGGTAGGGCGTCGAGGCTGAAGCGGGCGGCCACCTCCGCGACCCGCTCGGCGCCCCGGGAGACCACGAGGAGCTGGACGAGCGCAAGGATCGCGTAGACCACCGCGCCGGCCACCCAGCTCCCCTGCATGACCACCCGTCCCAGAGCCTCGATGACCCGACCGGCCTCGCCGCGGGTCAGGACCAGCCGCGTGGAGGCCACCGCCACCGCGAGGCGCAGGAGCGTGGTGAGGAGCAGGAGTGCCGGAAAGGCGGAGAGGCGAAGGGCATCGGGCGCGAGCAGGGTGGCGAGCAGGACGGCCGCGGAGATCCCCAGGCTCGCCGCGACCAGGGTGTCCACGACCGCCGGTCCCACCGGGACGAAGAGGAGGCCGACCAGCGCGACCACCGCGAGCCCCGGCGCGAGCTCGACGGCCGACGCGAAGCGGGCCCAGCCGCGCGTGGCGTGGCTTCCCGTCACGTCCTCCCTCCGGCATCGAGTCCGTGCACGTACGCCAGGACGGCGGCGGTGGCCGCGTAGAGTTCCTCCGGGATGGCCTCGCCCACGTCGGCGAGCCGGAAGAGGGCGCGGGCCAGCGCCCGATCGTGGACGACCGGGATCCCGAGGCGCCTGGCCTCGCGGCGAAGCGCGGCGGCGCGGACCCCCGCGGCCTTTCCCAGGACGACGGGAGGGTCGTCCCCTCCGCGGCGATGCGCGAGCGCGACGGCGAGCCGGGTGGGATTCACCACCACGCAGGTGGGGCGCCCCGGAGCGCCAGCCAGCGACGCGTGGAGACGCCGCCGCTCGGTGCGCTGGCGTGGATCCCCGTCGTCCTCCCGGTGGTCCCGTTCCGCCTCGGCCCGGGTCATGCGCAGGTTCCGGAGGTGGCGGCGGCGCTGCAGGAGGAGGTCGGCCAGGCCGGCGGCGGCGAGGAGCGCGAGAAGGGGAGGAAGGGCGGTTCCGGCGGCGCGGGCGGCCTCCGTCCAGGCGGCTCCGGTTCGCATCCGCGGAACCTGCGAGAGGAGCCGGGCCCGATCCGCGAGGAGCCAGGTCCCCAGTGCCAGCGCGGCAACCCCGACGAGGGTGGCGTGGATTGCCTGGCCAGGCCCGGAGAGGGAGAACAGGCGGCGGAGCCCGGCGCCCGGATCGATGCGGTCCCAGCGAGGGTGCAGGACATCCGGGGCGAGGAGGCCGCCGGTCTGGGGCAGGCCGGCGAGGATCGCGCCCAGGCAGGCCGCGACGGAGGGACCGGCCGAGAGGGCCGCGACACGTCCAAGCGCCGCGAGCGCGAGGTCGAGCGGGACCTGCTCCGCCCCGGAAACCGCGGCGCAGAGCGCTCTTCGAATCGCCGCCGCCTCCTCCCGCGCCAGCGTGGGCGCGGCCGCGACGAGTGCGCCGAGGCCGAAGGTGGTCGCGCCGAGCCCCACGATCGCCCGGCTCACCGGCACGTCGCCCCGGCGGCGCGCCTCGCGCAGGCGACGCGCCGAGGGGGGCAGGGTGCGCCCGCTCACGGCGCCCCTCGCCCGCCCGCCATCCGGTCCACCATGCCAGCGGCGAGCGCGGCCATCTCCACGAGTCGCCCTCCGATGGCGGCGGCGGGAAGCGCGACCGCAACGAGGCCGAGCGCGGCCCGGACCGGCGGGGCCGCGTCGAGCGGCGTGGACCGTGGCGCGAGACGGGACGCTGCGGAGAGGGCGAGGTCGGCGCAGAGAAGCGCGGCCGCGGCTGGAGCACCCAGGCAGAGCGCCGCCGCGAGCAGGTCGGTTGCCGCCGCCGTGGCGACCTCGAAGCGGAGAGCCCCCGGGATCAAGCCGCCCACCGGGAGGGTCCGGTAGGTGTCGAGGAGGGCCGCCACGAGCAGCCTGTCCGCCCCGGCCCAGGCGCCGAGCGCCACCGTCCACTGCGCCAGCAGGTCGCCCACCGCGGTCTCCCGCTGCCGGATGGGGGCCACGTGCAATTCGCCCAGGGTGGCTCCCCGGAGCGTGTCGACGAGCCGGCCCGCGCCCCGGGCCGCCTCGACGGGAAGGCTCGACGCGAAGGCGAGCGCCGTGCCCAGGGCGAGCTCGGACCCGGCGATCGCCAGGAAGGGCGCGCCGGAGGGAGCGCTCGTGCCGGCGGCCGTCCGCACCGCCGCACCGAGCGCGAGAGCGAGCGCGGCCCGGGCAGCCGGAGGCAGGAGCGGCCCTCCCAGGAACGGGGAGAGCGTCACCACGGGCAGGAGCCGCAGCGAGAACATCCCCACGTCGAGGGCCGCGCTGGCGACTTGCCGGAGGAACGGATCCGCGATCACCGCGCCACCAGGAGGCCGGCGTCGATGCAGGCCTGGCCGAACCGGACCACCTGCCCCGCCATCCACGGGGCGGCGAACCCGACGACGGCGAGGACGGTCAGGAGCCTCGGCACCGCACCGAGCGCGTGGTCCTGGATCTGGGTGACGGCCTGCAGCGCACCGGCCACGAGTCCCACCAGGAGCGCGGCCGCGAGGGGCGGCGCCGAGATGGCGAGAGCGACGAGCACGGCCTCCCTGCCCGCGGCCAGGATGGTCGGGTCCATGTCAGGGGAGGTAGCCGGAGGCGAGGCCCCGGGTGACGATCCCGAAGCCGTCGACTGCCACGAGGAGGAGGAGCTTGAACGGAACGGCCACCGCCGTCGGCGAGAGCTGGGTGAGGCCGAGCGAGAGGAGCACGCTCGCCACCGCCAGGTCGACGACGAGGAAGGGGAGGAACACCAGGAAGCCGACGGTGAAGGCGCGCCGCAGCTCCGAGACCACGAAGGCCGGGGCGAGGACGCCGAACCCGTCGTCGCCTGCGCCCTCCCGGGGAGGAGGGCTGCCGTCGGCCCGCGCCGCGAGCAGGGCGAAGGCGCGGCGGTCTGCGGGCGCGGCGAAGCGAGCCAGGAACGCGCGGAGCGGCTCCGCGGCCCTCGAGGCAGCGGCGAGCGACTCCTCGGGGCCTCGCGGAACCGGGGCATCCTGCCATCGCGCCCAGCACGCTCCGGCGACCGGCTGCATGACCAGCAGGGTGACGAGCAGCGCCAGGCCGGTCACCGCGGCGTTGGGGGGTACCTGGGGCACGCCGAGGGCCGAGCGGAGGACCGAGAGGACGACCACCACCTTGAGGAACGAGGTGAGGGTGACGAGCGCGAGCGGGGCGAGGGCCATCGCCCCGAGGAGGACGAGGAGCTCGACCGGCCGCTCCCCGGGAAGCACCTGGGCCAGGGCAGGGGTCATCACGGGGTTCGCTCCCTTCCGAGGCGCGCGACGAGCCGCACGCCGTCACGCCCCCACCCGACGACGAGGAGCTCACCCCGGGCCCGGACGAGCGCGATCCCTGCCTCCCGGGAGAGGTGGGTCCGGTCCGCGATCTCGAGGGCGCTCGCCGCCGGGAGGCGGGGGAGGCGCCGGCGCAAGATCAGGGAGCCGCCTGCGAGCAGGGCGAGGACGACCGACGCGAGGAGGGCGGACCCGGTCATGGCTGCCCCAGGAGCGACCCGATGCGAACGCCCACGGAGCCGTCCACGTCGACCAGCTCGCCGCGGGCCACGGCGCGCTCCCCGATCCGGAGCGTGACCCCTCCGCTCCGGTCGATCCCGAGGGGAAGGACGGCCCCGGGAGCGATCCGCGCCAGTTCCTGGAGGGGAACGGCGACGGTGGCGAGCTCGACCTCGACCAGGACCGGGGGGATGCCGGCCACCCGTCCGGTGCCCGGGATGGTCGCCTCCTCCACCTCGAGTGAATCTCCGGAGATCCGGCCCCGCGCGGTGAGCCCGCCCGGGAGGTGGAGCGTGGCGGATTCGCAGGCGGGAGGGTCGAGGAGGAGCACGTCCCCCGGGCGGAGCGCCTCGAGCTCGCCCGGGTCGAGCGCCACCTGTCCGTTCCTCACCGACCCGCGAACGGGAACGTCCTGGAGGGCAGGGGAGACCAGGCTGGCCCGAGGCAGCGCGCGCAGGGCGGCCTCCGGCAGGAGCAGGAAGGCGCGTCCCCGCGTTCCAGCCGCGGAGACGGTGAGCTCGACGCAGATGGGCCGCGCGGGCAGGCCGCCGCGCAGTGCGAGGCGAGGTGCGAGCGCGGTCTCGATCTCGGTCTCGGCCGCCAGGGCGTCGAGCGCCCCCAGGATTGCGAGCTCCACCACGCCGCGCTCGGCTGCCGTGAGCGGACCGGTGGCGCCCGTTCGGTCCGCGCCGCCAGCGACACGGCTGGTGAGACGCGCCGCGAAGGCCCGGTCGACGGCGAGGGAGGCGATGCCGGCGAGCGCGGTGAGCTCGACCGGGACGAGCGCGGTTCCGGCTGGCTCCGGGAGCCCGGGGAGGAGGCGCCCGCGCACCGCGGCCTCGCCACCCAGCACCGAGGAGAGCCCGAGCGCGGCGCTCCGGGCCGCCCGCGCCCCCAGCTCGAGGAGCGAGGCGTCCACCTCGGCCAGGGAAGGTGCGACGGCGGGAAGGTCGAAGGGGAGCACGTCGCCTGGCTGGAGCACGGGCCATGCCGGAGGCGCACCGGCAGGATCCTCGTCCGGGAGGGGCGAAGGGGCGTCCGCGGCGCGTACCGGGGGCCGCACCCCGCCCCGCAGGGCCGAGGCGAGCGCTGCGAGCCGCTCCGTGCGCGGCGCGGCGAGGAGCGAACGGCATGCGTCCGGGTCGAACCCGGGATGGCGGGAGAGGAGCGCCGCCGCTCTCTCCGGGAGGAGCGACGCGGCGAGCGCGACGACCACCGGCGGGACGGCGTTCACGCGTCGTCTCTTCGCCGGCGGCCCAGCGAGATCGCGCCGACCCCGAGGGCCACCGCGAGTGCGAGTGCGGATCCGGCCAGCCATGTCCGCGAGAGGCGCGGGGCCGGTGCGCGGGGGGGCGGGGGAGCTCCCGTCTCGGCCACCAGGACCGCGACCGAGGCGGGATCGAGGCCGTCTGCCGCTCCGGCCACCATCCGGCGCAGGCCGTCGACCTGCCCCTCCAGGCGATCGCGGGCGTCGGGTCGGCACTTGATCAGGATCGAGGCGCGCGGGGTCCGGCGCACGTCCGGCCGGAGCGGATCCGGAACGGGCAAGGCCAGGTGAACGCGGGAGCCCACGACGCCGTCGAGCGCTTCCAGCGTGCGGGCCAGCTCACCGGAGAGCGCGTGCAGGTAGCGCGCGTGCTCCTCCAGCGGGGTGGGGACGAGCCCCGGGCTCCCGAACAGCTCGGAGAAGCCCGGGGATCGGGCACGGGGGAGGTCCCGTGCGGAGAGGAGGCTGCGGGCCGCCTCGGCCTCCGAGGGGCGAACGGCGACGGTGAACGTCCCGTCGTCCGACCCCTCCCGCTCCTTTCGCGCAGGGAGCCCCGCGTCGGCCAGCGCGACGAGGACCTGGTTGGCCTGGGGCTCGTCGAGCCGGTGGAGGAGCACCTCGTCGCCGCAGGCGGTGAGCAGGGAGAGGAGGGCGACGGGAAAGAGGAGCCGTTCCAGGGTCACACCTGCGCGTTGAGCGCCTGCCGCAGCCCCTGGACCCCGTGCTCTACCGCACGGGATGTGAACTCGACCGTCTGCGCGAAGCGATGCGAATCGGCCTGGAGGCAGAGGAGCTCCTGGGGGGAGAAGGTGCGGCCGCTTCGCGCCTGGGCGAGCATCCCGTCGATCCGGGATCGCACTCCCTCGATGTCGCGGAGCGCCGCGGGAAGGGCGGGCCCCTGGAGGCGCCCGGCGCCACCCGGGACCGGCCCGGGCGCAGGCCTGCCGGCCGGTGCCGGCTCGAACATGCGCCGGAGCACGGCCACCGGAGGCCGGGCGGGCGCGGGGGCCGCCGGGGGATCGGCGGCACGGAGGAGCAGGGTGGAGTTCACTGGACGTTCTGGATGGCCGCACGGGCGGCGTCGTGGCGGACCTTCATGACGTTCGAGACCGCCGTGAATTCCCGCGTCTCCCGCTGCATCCGCTCCTGGAGTTCCAGGTACCTCAGGTTGAAGCTCTGGCCCTCCTGCTGCAGCAGCCGCGCGGCGTCGAACGCATCTCCTCCGCCCGGCGAGGCCGAGGCGAGCGGGGACGTTCCGGACGAGGGCTGGCGCGCAGCCCCGGCCACGGCCTGGGCGACCCCGCGGATGGCCCCGGCCAGGACCATGCCGGCCGGAGCGAGGGGCGCGAGCAGTCCCGACGCGGCCGCCAGGCCTTCCGCGGCGCCGGACAGCGCGGTCCGCAGCGTCGGGCCGAACGAGGATGGAGCGGTCTTGCGATCCGCGGTGGGGGCGACGAGGACCGACGTGATGGGATCCATGTGGACGACCTCCTGGCGAACCGGAGAGCACGTGTCGTGCCGGCGCGCGCCCGCGTCGCGGCTCGTCCCCGGACGGCGAGACCGGCTGCCGGGGAGACGACCGTCCGCCCGGCGGCCCGTGATAGCTTCCCGGGGGTGAACCGGGACCAGCTCCGGCGACTGTCCGACCAGCTCATCGCGGTGCAGCGCCCCATCCGCATCCTCAAGGCCATCAACTGGGGGCCCCGGGTTCACGCACAGTTCTTCCGGACCGGCTGCCGCGAGCTTCCCCGCCCCGAGTACGCGCCGCTCGGCTTCGACGTGAAGGACAAGCTCCGGGAGCTCCGCGAGCTGCGCCGCCAGGTCCGCGGAAGGAACCCGGTCGAGGTGCTCCTCCGGGAGAAGTGCGACGAGTTCTCGCTCCTCGCCGAGATGCTCTCCGCGCGCGGCACGCGCCGGTTCTACGAGCTCTCCCGCCAGGTCTTCGGCGATCCGCGCGACCGCTTCCCCGACGTCCACGTCGACAACCTGTCCATCGCCCGGCTCTGGGCGTCGCGCCCCCGCGCCCGCGACGAGGAACAGTCCCTGTCGGCCGACAAGGCAGCGCGGCTCGTCCACGAGATCTGCGACCCCCTGCTGGGCGGGCAGGTGAAGGTTGCGGTCCGGTCCCGCCTCACCGCCAACGCCGCCGCCGGCGCCACCCGCATCACGCTCAAGAAGGGGGCCCGCTTCTCGCGGCGACAGGTCCAGGCGCTGGCCCATCACGAGGGGCTCTGGCACGTGCTCACCTCCCTGAACGGCTTCCGCCAGCCGGTCCTGACCGTCCTCGGCGTCGGCCTGGCCCGGCACACCGAGTCGCAGGAAGGGGGCGGCATCGTCGCCGAGTACCTCACCGGCAACATCACCGACGAGCGCTACATCGAGCTGGGCGAGCGCACCATCGCCATCGACATGGCCGCTCGCGGGGCCGATTTCCTGGAGGTCTACCGGTACCTCCTGGCAAGGTTCAGCCCGCCCAGGGCCGCGCAGATGGCCGAGCGGGTGTTCCGCGGAGGCGTCGTGGAGGGCGGAGCCCCCTTCACGAAGGACGCCGCCTACCAGCGCGGCTACTGCCGGACCTTCAACTTCCTGCGCTCCGCCCTCGAGCAGCGCGACCTCGACCTCGTCCGGGCCTTCCTCTCCGGGAAGATGAGCGTCGACCACGCCGCCCTGGTGCGCGAGCTCACGGACGAGGGGCTCGCGGTGGGCCCGGTCTACCTGCCCGAGTGGTTCATCGACGTGGACCGGCTGAACGCCATCGCCACCCACTCGGTGACCATGAACCGCTTCAGCCTCCCCAAGGTGAGCCGCTACTACGAGAGGCGCCGGGCCGGAGCCGCGGCGCGGACCTTGAGGAACGAGCGGGCGGAGCGGGCCGCGCGGAGGTCGAGCGTCGACGCGCCGCTCGACGACGAGTTCCCGGTCCGGGACCCCGCCGGAAGCGACGAGGGAGACGGGGGCGAATAGGCGGGGCGGGCCGCGGAGGCACTACCCGAGGGCGGCGCCGAAGAGCCGCCCGACGAACCAGGTGGCCCCGCCGGCCAGCGCGGCGAGCCCGACCATGCGCGCCGCCGAACGCCAGGCCGCCGTCCCGGCCAGGAAGCCCACCAGCCCCCCCACCCCGGCCAGCACCACCGCGGACGCCACGGACGCCACCACCATCGCCGGCGTGCCGTGCAGGAAGAAGAAGGGAACGACCGGGATGAAGGCACCCACGGCGAACGTCCCGAAGCTCGATCCGGCGGCGCCCCAGGGCGAGCCCAGGTCGTCCGGGTCGAGCCCCAGCTCCTCCCGGACCAGCGTGTCGAGGGCGTGCTCGGGGTTCTTGAGCAGCTCGGCGGCGGTGCGTGCCGCGTGATCCGCGGACAGCCCCTTCTGCTGGAAGATGAGGGCCAGCTCGGCGGTCTCCTCCTCCGGGGCCTCGGCCAGCTCCCGGCGCTCCAGCTCCACCTGGCGTGCCAGGATGTCCCGCTGCGATGCGACCGAGGTGAACTCGCCCACCGCCATGGAGAAGGCACCGGCGAGGAGCCCCGCGAACCCGGTGACCAGGAGGGCGTGGGAGTCGGCGCCCGCGCCGGCCACGCCGAGGACGAGGGAGAGGTTGGAGAGGAGCCCGTCGTTCACGCCGAAGATGGCGGCGCGCAGCGAGCCACCCCGTCCGCCGCGGTGCCAGCTCTCGCGCGTGGCGATGGCCGCCCGGGCCTCGAGCGGCCGGTCTCCCCCAGCCCGGTGAGGACCTGCTGATGGGCACGCTCCTCCTCGGCCATGGGGGTCGCGTCGGCGCCGCCCTGCTTCGCGTACTTGTCGGCGTCGCCGGCCTCGTTGGCCACGATGTAGGGGATGACCGCGTCGCTGCCGAGCCGCTTCGCGAGCCAGAGGAGGGTGCGGATTCGCGACGTCGGGCGGTCCGGGGGAACGGTCACGCCGGCCTTCTCGAGCTTCCGCTGCCAGACCTGGGCGTGGCGCCGCTCGCCATGGGCCAGCTCGGCGAAGCTGGCCGCGCGGTTGGCGTTCTTCTCCACGGCCGCAAGCCCCTCGTAGAGGGCCGCGCCGTCCCGCTCGTCCTGGAGGTTCTGGAGCCAGACGTCGGTTCGGGGTGCCATGGCCGGGGAATGTAGCGCGCTCCGGCGAGTTTCGTGTAGAAACATAGGTCTTTCGAGCCTTTCCGTGCAGATCCTCCGCGCCGACACCCCCGATTTCGAAGCCCGCTGGAAGCGGCTCTGTTCCCGTGGATCGGACGAGGACGAGCCGGAGGTCCGGATTGCGGCCGCCGCCATCGTCGCCGACGTGCGCGACCGAGGCGACGAGGCGCTCCTCGCCTGCACCCGGCGCTTCGACGGCTGGAACCCGGCGACCGCGGCCGACCTGGTGGCCGGGCCGGGGGACCTGGCGGCGGCCTGGCGCTCGCTCCCGGCATCCGGGAGGAAGGCGCTCCGGATCGCAGCAGCCCGAATCGCGTCCTTCCACCGGCGGGAGACCGACTCTGTGGTCCCGATCTACCGAGACCAGCTCGGAGCCCGGCTCGGCCAGGTCTCGCGGCCGCTCGGCCGGGTGGGGCTCTACGTGCCCGGTGGCACGGCCCGTTACCCGTCCAGCGTCCTCATGACCGCCATCCCGGCCCGGGTGGCCGGCGTGGGCGAGGTCGTGGCGGTCTCCCCCGCCGACCGCCGGACCGGCGACGTCGACGCCTGGACGCTGGCCGCCTGCCACGTCTCCGGGGTGTCGCGCCTCTTCCGGGTGGGCGGGGCCCAGGCGGTGGCGGCGCTCGCCCACGGGACCGCCACGGTGCCCGCCGTGGACAAGATCTGCGGACCGGGCAACGCGTACGTGGCGGCTGCCAAGCGGCTGGTCTTCGGGACGGTCGACATCGACATGATCGCCGGGCCATCGGAGGTCCTGGTGCTCGCCGACGCGAAGGCGAGCCCCGCGGAGGCCGCGGCCGATCTCCTGGCCCAGGCCGAGCACGACGGGCGCGCCGTCGCCGTGCTGGTGGCGACGAGCGAGGCGATGGCCCGGGCCACCCAGGCCGAGGTGATGCGGCAGCTGGCCGGGCTGCCCCGCGAGGAGATCGCCCGCCGCTCCATCGTGGAGCGGGGCGCCATCGTGATCGCCCGGGGCCTCTCCCAGGCGGTGAAGCTCGCCGACCAGTTCGCTCCCGAGCACCTGGTGCTGCTGGTGAAGGACGCGGCCCGCCTCGTGCCGCGCATCTCCCGGGCCGGGGCGGTCTTCGTGGGCAGCCGGACGCCCGAGGCCATCGGCGACTACGTGGCGGGGCCGAGCCACGTGCTCCCCACCGCAGGGACGGCGCGCTTCGCCTCCCCGCTCTCGGTGGCCACCTTCCGCCGCCGCATGAGCGTGGTGGAGATGAGCGAGCGGTCGCTCGCGGCGCTGGCGCCGGTGGTCGAGGCGCTGGCCGCGGCCGAGGGGCTCGAGGCCCACGCCCGGGCGGTGCGGATCCGGCTGCCAGAACCGAAGGCGCGCCCCAGGGCGCGGAGGGGATGAACATGGCGGCTCGCAAGGCCCGCGGCGCGAAGGCTCCCTCCCGGCGGGGCGCCGTGGCCCGCAAGACCAAGGAGACCGACGTGGACGTGACCCTCGCCCTCGGGGGCGGGCCGGTCCGCGCCGAGACCGGCGTCCCCTTCTTCGACCACATGCTCGACCAGCTCGGGCGCCACGGCGGCCTTTCGCTCGCCGTGAAGGCGGCCGGGGACCTGCACGTCGACGCCCACCACACCGTGGAGGACGTGGGCATCGCCATCGGCGAGGCGCTCCGGCAGGCAACCGCCGACAAGGCCGGGCTCGCCCGCTATGGCCACGCCGTGGTCCCGCTCGACGAGGCGCTGGTGGAGGCGGTGGTCGACCTCTCCGGCCGCCCGCACCTGACCTGGAACGCGAAGCTCCCCTCGGGCAAGCGCTTCATCGGCGCCTACGACGTCGACCTCACCCAGGACTTCTTCCAGGCGCTCGTGAACCACGCCCGCATCACGCTCCACGTGAACGTGCGGCAGGGGCGGAACCTCCACCACGTCGTGGAGGCCATCTTCAAGGCGACGGCCCGCGCCCTGCGCGCCGCCCTCCGCCGCGAGGGGGACGGGATTCCGTCCACGAAGGGCCTCCTGTGAGCCGAGAGGCCATCGCGCTCGTCGACTACGGCGCGGGCAACCTCCGGTCGGTGGAGAACGCGCTGCGGGAGGTGGGGGCCGAGGTGGTGGTCACCCACGACCCCGACGTGGTCCGTCGCTCGGGGCGCATCGTCGTGCCCGGGCAGGGGTCGATGCCGGCCTGCGCCGACGCCATGCGGGCCTCGGGCGTGGCCGACGCGCTCCTCGAGGCGCTCGCGCGCGGGTCGCGCATGCTGGGCATCTGCGTGGGACTCCAGGTCCTCTTCGAGCGCGGCGAGGAGGCAGGGGGGGCCCGTGGCCTGGGGATCGTCCCCGGCACGGTGGCCCGTCTGCCCTCCGGCGTGAAGCTCCCGAACATCGGCTGGTCGCCGGTACGCGCCGTGGGCTCCCGCCATCCGATCTTCGCGCCGCTCGACGGGCAATACGTCTACTTCGCCCATTCCTACGCGGCCCCCGCCGACGCGCCGGGCGTCGAGCTCGTCGCCGAGCACGGCCGCCCCTACTGCGCCGCGCTGGCCCGGGGCGATCTCCTCGCCGTCCAGTTCCACCCCGAGAAGAGCCAGAAGGTGGGCCTCTCGTTCCTGGACCGGTTCGTGAGGCTCTGAGCCATGCTCGTCATCCCCGCCATCGATCTCATGGACGGCAAGGTGGTCCGCCTCTCCCGCGGCGACTTCGCGACCCGCACCACCTACTCCGACCGGCCCGCCGAGTTCGCCGAGGCCTTCCGCAAGGCCGGCGCGCGCCGGGTCCACGTGGTCGACCTCGACGGCGCACGGGCCGGACACCCGGTCAACACCGGCGTGGTGAAGGCCATCGTGGAGACCGGGGTCGAGGTGGAGCTGGGCGGGGGGCTGCGTTCGGTCGAGGCGGTCGAGCAGGCGGTCGCGATGGGCGTCCGCTTCGTGGTGCTGGGCACCGCCGCGGTGGAGCGGCTCGACCTCGTGGCCGAGGCCTGCCGCCGCTTCCCGGGCCGGGTGGTGGCCGGCATCGACGCCCGCGACGGCGAGGTGAAGGTCGCGGGCTGGGAGCAGGGCACCGGGCTCCCCGCCGTCGACGTGGCCCGGCGGGTGGCCGGCGCCGGCGTGACGCTGGTGGAGTACACCGACGTGGCCCGCGACGGCATGTTCACGGGAGTCGACGCGGCCGGGGCGGCCCGGCTGCAGGCCGAGGCCGGGGTGCCGGTGGTGGCCAGCGGCGGCGTGGCCTCGATCGCCGACGTGGCCTCCTGCAAGGCCGCCGGGCTCTTCGGGGTCATCGTGGGCAAGGCGCTCTACGAGAGGCGCATGGACCTCGCCGCGGCCATCGCCGTCGCGGAGAGGTAGGATCCCCCCATGCCCGCGAAGCGCATCATCCCCTGCCTCGACGTGAAGGGCGGACGCGTGGTGAAGGGGGTCAACTTCCTGAACCTCCGCGACGCCGGGGATCCCGTCGAGGCCGCCTCCCGCTACGACGCCCAGGGGGCCGACGAGGTGACCTACCTCGACATCGCGGCCACGCTCGAGAACCGCGGTACGCTCCTCGACCTCGTCTCCCGCACCGCGGCCCGGGTCTTCGCGCCGCTCACCGTGGGAGGCGGGGTGCGCAGCGAGGAGGACTTCGTGGCGCTGCTCCGCGCGGGGGCAGACAAGGTGAGCGTCAACTCCTCTGCGGTCGCCGACCCGGAGCTCGTCGACCGGCTCTCCGCCATCGCCGGTGCCCAGGCCCTGGTGGTGGCCGTGGACGTGAAGCGCCGCCCCGGGACGAGCCCCACCGAGTGGGAGGTCCACGTCGCCGGAGGGTCGAGGCCCACCGGCCGCGAGGGCATCGCCTGGGTGCGCGAGGTGGCGCGGCGCGGCGCCGGCGAGATCCTGCTCACCAGCATGGACCGGGACGGAACGCGCGCCGGCTACGACCTCGAGCTGCTCGAGCGGGTCACCCGCGAGGTCGACGTGCCGGTGATCGCGTCGGGCGGGGTGGGATCGCTCGAGCACCTCGCCGAGGGGCTCCGCTTCGCCGACGCCGCGCTCGCGGCCTCCATCTTCCACGACGGCCAGCACACCGTGGGGGAGGCGAAGCGCTTCCTCGCCAGCCGAGGGATCGAGGTGCGTCCGTGACCGTCCCCGTCCCTCTCCCGTCCATCCGCTTCGACGAGCGCGGCCTCGTGCCGGTGATCGCGCAGGAGCTCGACGGCACCGTGCTCATGCTGGCCTGGGCCAATCGCGAGGCCCTGGAGGCCACCGCCCGCACCGGCCGCGCCCACTACTGGTCGCGCAGCCGCAAGGAGCTCTGGCGCAAGGGAGACACGAGCGGCCACGTGCAGGAGGTGGTCGAGGTGCGGACCGACTGCGACGGCGACGCCGTGCTCTACCGGGTCCGGCAGACCGGGCCCGCCTGCCACGAGGGGAAGCGCAGCTGTTTCGACCCCGCGCCCTGAGGGCGCCCGGAGGAACCATGGCGAACGAGCAATTCCTGGCCCAGCTCTGGGCCACCATCGAATCCCGCAGGGCCGAGGCCGGCCCGGAGAAGAGCTACACCCGCGAGCTGCTCGCCAATCCCTCCAAGGCCCGCAAGAAGGTGGCCGAGGAAGCCCACGAGGTGAACGAGGCCCACCAGGCCCTTCTCGCCGGCCAGGATTCGAAGGACCACCTGGCTCACGAGGCGGCCGACCTCATCTACCACCTGTTCGTCGTGCTGGCCTCGGCCGACGTCACGCCGTCCGAGGTCTACGCGGTGCTGGAGAAGCGGCACGGGCAGCCTCCGCGGGGCGCCGGGGCCTAGAAAGCCCGGCGGTCGCTCGCGCAGACGACGGATCGTGCCGACCCACCGGGTGGCCATGACCCCGGTCGCCGGCGCGCGGTACCCCGACATCGCAGCGGACTGGCGCCGGAGGACACCGGCACGGGACTGACTTCACCTCCACTTTCGCCCCCCCCGCCCCTGGCGGGACCCGGAGGTGCCACGTGACCCGAACCCGTCTCCTGCCCGCCCTCGCCTCCACGGTCGCCACCGCCTCCACGGTCGCCACCGCCGCGCTCCTCGCCGGGTGCGCCAGCAGTTCGCAGCCCGCACCGGCCGAGCCCTGCGGCAAGACCGCCCTGGAGCGGCCGCTGCGCAGTTACTCCGGCGACAACGCCTGCACCACCGGAACCGACGTGACCCTCGCGCAGCAGCAGGGTTCCCCGACGGGCCAGTCGGTGTGCGGCTACACGACCACCGACCCGAGCAACCAGCCGCTGCACGTCTACCTCGGGATCCCCTACGCCGATCCCCCCACCGGCGACTTCCGCTGGACGCCGCCGCGCGCTCCCACCTGGGCGGAGATCCCGGCCACCGAGTTCGGGACCAAGTGCCCGCAGGGGAAGGCGGGGGATCTCGCCATCCTCGGACCCGACGAGAGCGAGGACTGCCCCTACCTGAACGTCTGGACGCCGAAGGTCACGCCCACCGGAGGAGGCGACCTCCCGGTGATGGTCTTCATCCACGGAGGGGCGTTCATCTCCGGCTCCGGAGGGGCCGCGGTGGGCACGCAGCCCGGCCACCTCAATACCTACGACGGGTCCCAGTTCGTGGCGACGTCGCGCAGCCCCGGCCCGCCGATCGTCTTCGTGACTCTCAACTACCGCCTGGGCGTGCTGGGGTTCCTCGCCAGCTCCACCATGGGGCTCGACGGCAACTACGGCCTCCTCGACCAGACCGCGGCCCTGCAATGGGTGCAGCGGAACATCTCCCGCTTCGGCGGCGACCCCTCGACGGTGATGATCTTCGGGGAGAGCGCCGGCGCGCAGTCCGTCGCCCTGCACCTCACCATCCAGGCCAACGGCCACCAGGACCTCTTCGCCCGCGCCGCCCTGGAGAGCAACTACGCCATCAGCTACCAGACCGTGCAGGAGGCGACCGGCAAGGCCGTCACCTTCGCGGAGCGCACCGCCTGCAACGGGGCCGGGGCGCCCTCGGCCGTGCTCGACTGCCTTCGCAAGATCCCGCTCGCAGCCATCCTCGACTCGCAGGATGCCGGCTATCGGGGAAAGGACACGCTCTGCGACGGACTGGAGACCCTCATCCCGTGGCAGCCGGTCCTCGACGGGACCTTCGTCAAGACCGATCCCGTCGCCGGGGCCATCCTCTACCCCGGATTGCTCGACCTCCTCTTCGGGGACGTGAACGCACTCGCCATCCACACCGCCTACGAGCTCGCCTACCCGACGCTGGATCCGCTCGGGAAGATGGAGAAGGTGGTCACCGACTTCCTCTGGACCTACTTCAACCGGAAGCTGGCAAGGGTCGCGGCCGCCTCCCTGCGGCCGGTCTGGCGCTACCACGATGTCCATCACGGCTCGTTCTCGATCTGGACCAATCCCCTGAAGGAGACCCAGAGCAAGACCGAGGTGGCCTGCGCGACCTCGCCAAACGTCTGCCACGCCGACGAGCTGCACTTCGTCTTCGGCAACCCCACCGACATGGCCACGGTCCGCCAGACCTTCACGCCCGACGAGCAGAGCTTCACCACGGCGCTGCAGTCCTACTGGATCCAGTTCGCCAGGACCGGCAACCCGAACGCCTCCGGTCTGCCCGACTGGCCGCGCCACGACACCATCCCGGGGAAGTACCAGCAACTCCAGGCGCCGGCGTCCGCCATCACCTCCGCCTCGGACCTCGACCAGGACCTCGAGGCCTTCTGCACCGTGATCTGGGACCCGATCGGCGACCAGGTGAAGAGCGCCTTCTCCGGGAAGGCGGATTGCAAGGGCTAGGGCGGCGCCGTGGCGGCCGCGAGGATCTCGAGCGCCAGGTCCGGGGTGCCGGACAGGGATGCCTCGTGGCGCCGCCACACGTCGCGGGCGGCTTCACGCTTCCCCTCCGAGACCAGTCCGAGCAGTGTCGCCGCAACCGCGTAGCGGAGCGGAACTCCAGCGAGTCGACCGGACGCGACCAGCGCCGACCCGGCAGTCGCCATGCCCCCGGCATCGCGCGCGCCCACGGCCCGGAGCAGGTCGACCCAGCGACGATCGTCGGGAGGGAGGCTGGACAGGCAAGCATCGAGGCCTGCCCAGACCGACTCGATCTCCGCGGGTGCGAGCATCGGCCACACCCCCACCGCCACCTGCACGAGCGCCTCGGTAGGGAGCGGCGCGGTGACCCCGGCGCGACACGAACGCATCCAGTCCCCCGCCTCGGCCGCGGACCCGAGCAGCGCGTCGGGCATGTTCCAGGTCCCGCGGCCCGGGGTACCGGTCAGGAGAACGTCCCGCGCCGCCCGGGCGGCGGTCACCTTCCGTGAGTCGTCGAAGAGCAGGCTCGCGGTGGGTCCGTTCCCGGCGTCGGGAGGGCTCGCCGACCGGCCCAGCATCTCCTCGAGGGGAAGGGGGAACCTGGCAGCGCCGATGAGCGGGACCGCGGACGACTTCAGGAACCGGCTGCGCGCCGCGCCCTGGTCGAGGACCGGGTCGTAGTCCGAGTTCACGGCTACCGCGTGGCCGCGGACGAAGGGACCCCACGAGGCGCGGCTGCCGATTCGGCGGAACTCGAGGTCGGCCCGGCCCTTCACCCCGATGCGCGACATCGCCTCGGCGAGCTCCGGCACCTCGAAAGGGCTTCCGTCCACCGGACCCACGGGTCCGCCCCTTCGCGCGACGATGATGGCATCCCCGTCGTTGGCGGCGAAGACCACCCAGTCCTCGAAGCTCCGGTCGAGGGCCTTCAGGACCGAGACCACGAGGGGCACCTCAATCTCGTAGAGCTGGAGCCACTGGACGAAGAGGCCACCATCGGCGAGGTGGCGCCGGGCCACGCGGTAGAACTCCTCCGAGAAGAGGCCCGCCACGCCGCTCACCCACGGGTTGGAAGGCTCGGACACGATGACGTCGTAGCGCCGGTCGCCGGCCGCGAAGAAGGTCTTCGCGTCCTCGACGTGGACCCGGCCGCGCGGGTCGGAGAAGGCGCGGGCCACCCTCGGCAGGAAGAGCTGGGCGGCCGTCACCATCTCCGGCTCGATCTCGATGGTGTCCACGCGCTCCAGGCGCGGGCTTCCGAGCAGCGTGTGGGTGGTGAGCCCCGACCCGAAGCCGATGGCGGCCACGCTGCGGGCCCCGGGCTGGAGGGCCAGCGGGAGGGTGCCGAGGAGGACCATGGTCGCCTCGTCCGGCTCCGGCGGACGACCCGGCGTCATCATGAGGGTCGCGTCGGCCTTGCCGTTGGTCTTGATCATGCGGGCGCCGCGGGCCTCGGCGACCACGCTCACCGTGGCGGTCTTGCCATCCCGGTGGTGGATGACCTGGCGGTCGCGCCCCGTCATGAGGTTGCCGTGCCGGTAGACGCCCGACGCCATCTTGCTCACGTCGAGGTCCACGGCAAACCAGACGACCACCACCGCCACGACGCCCGCGCCGGCGAGCAAGGCGAGGCGAGGAACCCGCAGCGCCCCTGCCGCGATGAGGAGCGCCACGCCGAGCGCCACGTCGAGCGCCGCGCCGCCGGCGACGAGCCCCTTCAGGCCGAGGATCGGCAGCCCGACGTGGACCGCCAGGAATACCCCGGCGATGGCGCCGACCGTGTTGGCGGCGTACACCGCGCCGATGCTGCGCTCGCCGTAGCCCTCGCGCAGGAGCGCCACCGTGACGAGGGGAAGCGTCATCCCTGCGCAGAACGTAGCCGGCAGCATCACCGCCCCCGCGATGGCATTGCTTGCGAGATTGAAGAGGGCGTACCCTCCATCGCTTCGCTCCACGCCGCGGACCACCGCCCGCATCAGGTCGAAGGTGAAGCCGTAGGCGGGCAGGGTGCCGAGTGCCAGGAGACCCATGGCCACCTGCACGATGCCCAGCGTCTGGACGAGCGACGGAGCGGTGTCGATGCGACGACGGATCCAGAGCCCACCGAAGGCCAGGCCGAGGATGAACGCGGCCAGCATCAACTCGAAGGCATGGGTGGACGCACCCAGGACCAGCGTCAGCATCCGGATCCAGCCGATCTCGTACATGAACGACGACGCGCCCGTGACCAGGGCGACGAGCAACAGGAGGGCGAAGCGACGGTCCGGCGCGTGTGTTTCGGGCTGGGCCCCTTCTCCTCCAGGGGTCGCTCCGTCTGCCCGCGCCAGGCGCCAGACCGCCACCGCGACGACCAGGTTCAGGATGCCGGCCGCGCGGACCGTGCCGGGGAGCCCGAGAGCGTCGATCATCACGAACCCGCTGGCCAGGACGCCGGCGGCCGCGCCGAGGCTGTTCGTGAAGTAGAGCATCGACACCGATCGACCCGGCTCCTGGGGAAACCGGCGGATGACGCCTGCGGTCATGAGGGGGAAGGTCGCACCCAGCAGCAGCGACTGCGGGAGGATGAGGAGGGCGGCGAGTCCCCACTTGTAGAGATCCACGGCCACGGGGCTGGAGAGCCGGGGCAACACCGAAGCGTAGGAGCCCTCCACCGCGAGCACGAACACCGGGTGGAACAGGAGGGCGGCCAGTCCCACCACCCCCTCGACCACCGCGTAGGCGACCAGGAGGTTGCGCATCCGGGCCGACCTGCGTCCTGCAACGGCCGACCCGACCGCCATTCCGCCCATGAAGATCGCGAGCACCAGGGTCTGGGCGTAGGCCGCGTGACCCAGGAAGAGCTTCAGGTAGTGGGTCCAGATCGACTCGTAGATGAGCCCGGAGAATCCGGACAGGGCGAAGATCGCGAAGAACGCGCGGCGCGCGGGTGAATTCATCCGGTCCCCCGGGAGGCCGATCGGTGGCGGCTCCCCGACGGGGGCGTTTCTATCACGGGCCCGACCCGTCCAAGACGGTCGCCATCCCCCTGCTACTTCGGACCCTTCCGCGACGAAATCCCCTTGACACTCAGGGGTTTTCCCCCTAAACGAGCGCATTCAGCCATCGTCCGAGCCGGGTGGGTCGCCGCCCGGCTCCACGTCTTTCAGAGACCCCTTTTCAGCTGTTCGCTCGAGGTGTGCATGACGGGAGTGCGAGTCAAGGAGGGCGAGTCCTTCGAGAACGCCATGAAGCGTTTCAAGAAGGCTTGCGAGAAGGCCGGGATCCTCTCCGAGGTCCGCAAGCGCGAGCACTACGAGAAGCCCAGCGTGAAGCGGAAGAAGAAGGCGCTCGCCGCCAAGAAGCGCGCCCTGAAGAAGAGCCGCAAGTCCTACTAGCGGCGGCGCCCGGGAGAGTGACCATGGCGCTCCGAGAGCAGCTCGACGAGGATCTGAAGTCCGCGATGCGGGCCAAGGATTCCCTGCGCATGAACACGGTTCGTGCGCTGAAGAGCGCCGTGAAGTACCGCGAGATCGAGCTCATGAAGCCGCTCGACGACGCGGGGATCCTGGGCGTGATGGCCACCGAGATCAAGCGGCGGCGCGACTCGGTGGAGCAGTACCGGGCCGGCAACCGCGCGGACCTCGCCGACAAGGAAGAGGCCGAGATCAAGATCCTCCAGGGCTTCCTGCCCGAGCAGCTCACCCAGGCGGAGGTCGAGGCCAAGGTGGTCGAGGCGATCGCCAAGGTGGGAGCCCAGGGACCCAAGGACATGGGCGCGGTCATGAAGGCGCTCCTCCCCGACGTGCAGGGGCGGGCCGACGGCAAGGTGGTGAGCGAGCTCGTCAAGCAACGCCTGGCGGGGCGCTAGCGCCCCCTGCGGTGCGCGACCAGCGCCGATGATCCCGGATTCCATCATCGAGGAGATCCGGAACCGGACGGACGTGGTGGCGGTCATCGGCCGCCACGTCGACCTCCAGAAGTCGGGACGGACGTGGAAGGGCTGCTGCCCGTTCCACGGGGAGCGGACGCCGAGCTTTCACGTCTACCCGGAGGACAAGCACTTCAAGTGCTACGGATGCGGAGAGTACGGCGACGTCTTCAAGTTCCTGCAGAAGCTCGAGGGAAAGGAGTTCCCGGAGGTGGTGAGGTCCTTGGCCGCCGAGGTCGGCGTCGAGATCCCGGAGGAGTCCGTCGAGGACACCGTCGAGGCTCGCCGGAAGCGCAAGGAGCGCGCCGAGGCGCTGGCGGCCTGCGACGCGGCCGCCCGCTACTGGCAGGCGCGCCTGTGGAGCCCGCACGGCGAGTCCGGCCGGGAATACCTGGCCTCGCGCGGGATCTCCGAGGAGGAATCGCGCCGCTTCCGCCTGGGCATCGCCGCTCCGGAGTGGAACGACCTGCCCCCTCGCCTGGCACCCAAGGAGATCTCGCTCCCCTCCATCGAGCGTGCCGGCCTGCGCGTCGAGAGCGACCGGGGCGGCTACGACCGCTTCCGGGGCGGCTCATGTTCCCCATCGTCGCCATCGACGGGACCGTCATCGGCTTCGGCGCCCGCGCCATGGGGGACGAGAAGGGGGCCAAGTACATCAACACGCCCGAGACCGTGCTCTACAAGAAGAGCCGCGTGCTCTACGGCCTGGACCTGGCCCGCGAGTCGATCCGCAAGACCCGCTCCGCCGTGCTGGTCGAGGGGTACTTCGACGTCATCGGCCTGCACCAGGCCGGCGTGAAGAACGCGGTGGCGGTCTGCGGGACGGCGCTCACGCCCGAGCACCTGGAGCTGCTCGAGCGCTGCGACTGCCGCGAGGTGGTGATCCTCTTCGACGGCGACGTGGCCGGCCTGGCGGCGCCCGCCAAGGCGGCGCAGGTGCTCCTTCCCTCGAACGTCTCGGGGAAGGTCGCCGTGCTTCCCTCGGAGGGGGGGAAGGTCGACCCCGACGACTTCGCCCGCGCCCATGGCAAGGAGGGGGTGGACGCGCTGATCGCGGCGGCCATCCCGCTCACCGACTTCCTCATCCTGCGGGCGGTGGAGCGCCACTGCCGCGGAGGCGCCCCCGATGCCCCCGTGGAGGCCAAGCTGGCAGCGGTCCGCGAGCTCGCCCCGCTGGTCCGCCTCGCACCGGAGGGGCTCGCGCGCACCACCTTCGAGGAGCGCATCGCGCGTCGCATCGAGCTCGACCTGCACGCCCTCAGGGACGAGATCCAGGGGCGGCCCCGCACCCAGCCACCCGGGACCGAGCGGCGCCCGCGACCCGCCGCACCGGGGGCTCGCGCCAGCGTGCTCCTGCCCGGGCCCGCCGTGGACGCGCTGGGACTCCTGGCCGGCCATCCGGGCCTGGGCGAGGTCGCCGCCGAGGAGGACCTGGCCCGCCTCTTCCCGGAAGGACCGCTCGCCGACCTGGTGCGCGACCTCTGCCGCGACCCCATCCCCCTCGACGAGCTGCTCTCCCGCCTCGGGCCGGTGGCCGATGCCCGCGCCGTGGACAGGGTGCGGGCCCTTTCCGGGCCGGCGGCCCCCCGCGCCGACCTTGCCGAGCGGGAGCTTCGCCGGGCCATCGTGGAGGCGAAGCTGGACGCCCTCCGGCGCGAGCAGTCCCGCCTCCTGGCGATGGTGGCCAGGGAGGGGTCCCCCCCCTCAGAGGACCTCACCCGGGAGCAGCTCACCCTCCAGCGTCGCCGGCAGGATCTGGAAAGGCGCCGGGAGGAGCTTCGCCGGCCATGAGACGAAACAGCGAGATGGGCGCGACCCGCCGCGTTAGAGATCCCCACGCCCGCCCGGAATACCGGAGGAGCCCCCCGAGATGACGAAGAAGTCGAAAGCGAAGAAGCAGGCCCGGAAGGACGCCACGCCCAAGGCCCGGGTCGCGAAGCCGGTGAAGAAGGCCCAGCCTCCCAGGAAGGTGGCCCCTCCGACGAAGGGCAAGGTCCCGGCCAAGGCATCCCCGGCCAAGGCTCCCGCCGGGAAGGCCACTGCGAAGCCTGCCGTCGTGACGGCCCCCGTGGCGAAGGGCCCGGCCCGCCTGGAGAAGCCCGGGAAGGGCGCACGGCCCACCGAGGGCAAGACCGACAAGAAGGTCTCCCGACGCAAGCTCTCGCGCCAGGAGAAGGCACGCCTGCGCGGCCTCACCGACGAGGAACGCGAGGCGCTGGGCGAGGAGGAGGAGGCGGAGACCGCCGAGGGCGAGGAGGAGGCCGAGACCGTCGAGGCGGACGACGACCCTGCCGACGACCTCGACGTCACCGAGCGCACCGAGGTGAAGGCGCTCATGGAGCGCGGCCGGGAGAAGGGCTTCCTCACGTACGAGGAGGTGAACGACGCGCTTCCCAGCGACATCGTCTCCTCCGACCAGATCGACGACGTCATGTCGATGTTCGGCGAGCACGACATCGAGGTGGTCGACGACGCCAAGAAGATGAAGCTCCCGGACAAGCCGCCCGAGCCCGAGGCCAAGGCGGCCGACGCCGAGGAGGAGAAGGAGGAGGAGGACGCCGGCTACGGAAAGTCCAACGACCCGGTGCGGATGTACCTCCGCAAGATGGGATCGGTCTCGCTCCTCACCCGCGAGGGCGAGGTCGAGATCGCCAAGCGCATCGAGGAGGGCGAGAAGTCGGTCCTGACCTCCGTGCTGGCCTCGCAGCTCGCCATCCGGGAGATCCAGGACCTCGGCGAGCGGCTCAAGAAGGGCAAGATCCGGGTCCGGGAGATCATCAAGGACGCCGGCGAGGAGCCCGTCCCGGCGGAGGGCGTCGAGGCCGAGGTCGAGGAGGAGGTCGAGGCGGAGGAGACCGAGGAGGTCGCCGCCGAGGGCGCCGAGGGCGAGCCCGCAGTTCCGGCCCTTCCCAAGGAGGAGGAGAAGAAGGTCGAGCTGGTCCTGAAGCACATCGAGCGCATCGCCAAGCTCGAGCGGGACGTGGCACGCCAGAAGGAGGTCCTGGAGCAGAAGAAGCTCTCCGACGCCAAGCGGCGCGAGATCCGCGAGGAGATCAAGGCGCTGGAGGGGCAGATGGTCGAGAGCCTGGAGGACATCGGGCTCAACAAGAAGACCATCGACCGGATCGTCCTGCGCCTCAAGGGGCTCATCAAGCGGGTCGAGGAGTCGGAGCGCGAGTTCTTCGAGCTGGAGCGGCACCACCGGATGCCGATGCGGGACATCAAGCGGCTCATCGCCGAGGGCCGCTCCGACGACACCGCCCGCCGCAAGGCGAGCCGCAAGCTCGGGCTCGGGCCCGAGGGCATCGAGGAGCTCGACCGGGTCATCCGCGCCGCCCGGCGCAAGATCCAGCGGGTCGAGGAGGAGGCGATGCTCCCGGTCGACGACCTGCGCCGCACCTACCGGGCGCTTGCCGAGGGGGAGCACGCCGCCGAGCGGGCCAAGACGGAGCTCGTCGAGGCCAACCTGCGCCTGGTGGTCTCCATCGCCAAGAAGTACACCAACCGTGGACTCCAGTTCCTCGACCTGATCCAGGAGGGGAACATCGGCCTCATGAAGGCGGTCGACAAGTTCGAATACAAGCGCGGCTACAAGTTCTCGACCTACGCCACCTGGTGGATCCGGCAGGCCATCACCCGCGCCATCGCGGACCAGGCCCGCACCATCCGCATCCCGGTGCACATGATCGAGACCATCAACAAGCTCATCCGGACCTCCCGCTACCTGGTGCAGGAGCTGGGACGCGAGCCCACCCCGGAGGAGATCGCCGAGAAGATGGAGCTCCCCCTCGACAAGGTCCGCAAGGTCCTCAAGATCGCCAAGGAGCCCATCTCGCTCGAGACCCCCATCGGCGAGGAGGAGGACAGCCACCTCGGTGACTTCATCGAGGACAAGGCCATCGTCTCCCCCTCCGACGCGGTCATCAACATGAACCTGGCCGAGCAGACGCGGAAGGTGCTGGCCACGCTCACGCCGCGCGAGGAGAAGGTGCTGCGCATGCGCTTCGGGATCGGCGAGAAGTCCGACCACACCCTCGAGGAGGTGGGCCAGGACTTCGAGGTGACCCGCGAGCGCATCCGCCAGATCGAGGCCAAGGCACTGCGCAAGCTGCGCCACCCGAGCCGGTCGAAGCGGCTCAAGAGCTTCGTGGAGAACTAGGTGAACGCCCCCGGGCCCTCGACCGTGCTAAGGAAGGGGCCATGCGGTCCGGGGGCCCATAGCTCAATGGTAGAGCGGCCGGCTCATAACCGGTTCGATCCAGGTTCGAGCCCTGGTGGGCCCAACCACCCAAGGAGACGACTTGTCGCTGCGTGAGAAGCTGAAGGCGCTGGAGGAGCTGCAGCAGGTCGACATCGAGCTGGCCGAGGTCAAGGCCGAGGCCGAGGCGGTGCCCCGGCGCAGGACGGCGATCGAGGCCGACGTTTCGGTGGTCCGCAAGGCCTGGCAGGGCGAGCAGGACCGGCTGGCCGGGATCGAGCGGGAGAAGCGCAGCCAGGAGCAGACGGTCGCGTCGGAACGGGACAAGGTGAAGAAGTGGGAGGGGCGCCTCGCCGAGATCCGCACCCCCCGCGAGTACGCCGCGCTCTCCCGCGAGATCGACATCGCCAGGAAGACCAACGAGTCGGTGGGCGAGCAGACGAAGCTGCTCACCGCGCAGGCCGAGGAGCTCGCCCTGTCGATCGAGGCGCTCCAGGAGAAGCTCGACGAGAAGGAGGCCGGGGCCCAGGAGGAGCTGGAGGGGCTGGTCCTGCGAGAGGCCGCCTTCGTCGAGCGCACCACGGCCTTGAACGCCCGTCGCGCCGACCTCGCCAACCGGGTGGAGCCGGCGATCCTCCAGCGCTACGAGAACATCCGGAAGCGCCGCGGCGGCATCGCCGTGACCCAGGTGACGGGCGGTACCTGCCGCGGCTGCAACCGGCAGATCCCCCCGCAGATGGCCATCATCCTGGTCCGGGCCAACACCATCGAGAACTGCCCCAACTGCAACCGCATCATCTACGTCCCGGAGGCGGTGAGCCCGGCCACGCCGCCGGCCGCCTGAGCCGCATCGTGGCGAAGCCCGTCCTGGCCGAGCTCCTCCGCTTCATCGCCGCCAACGAGGACCTCCCGCGCTCGCTGGCCCGCTACAAGGGCTACGATCGCGACGTCCTCGGCAAGCTCATCGACGCCGCCGCCGACCGCATCGAGCAGGCCGAGGAGGCCGCCATCGGGGCCACCGCGGCGGCCGTGAAGGGTGGGCTGAAGGTCCGCAAGGTCACCGAGGTCGAGCGCGCCGCACGCGAGTCGGCCGAGGAGCTGGACGCGGCCATGAACGAGTCGAAGGTGGTCCGCGACCGCAAGAAGAAGGAGCGCGCCGAGGTCGCCGCCGCCGAGCGCGAGGCCGAGCGGGCCGTCGAGGCCCGGCCGGTGCGCACGCGCCTCTTCACCGACGGTGCGGCACGGGGCAACCCCGGTCCGGCCGGAGCCGGCGCCGTCATCATCAGCCCCGAGGGTCACGTGGTCGCCAAGATGGGAAAGTACCTGGGCGAGACCACCAACAACGTCGCCGAGTACACCGGCCTCATCCTGGGGCTCAAGCGGGCCAAGGCCATGGGGCTGCGCGAGCTCGAGGTGCTGGCCGACAGCGAGCTCATGGTCAGGCAACTGAACGGCGAGTACCAGGTGAAGGCCGACCACCTGAAGCCGCTGCACGACGAGGCCGCCGCCCTCATCAAGGGCTTCGACGAGATCGAGGTCCGGCACATTCCGCGCGAGGAGAACGCCGCCGCGGACGAGATGTCGAACCGGGCCATCGACCTGCGGTTGTAGCGCAGCGGGATGGTCCGCAAGGCGGACGTTCCCGCAAGAGCGGGCTCACGGAACGGTCCGCCGGACGGACGGTCCGCGGCGCGGACCATGATTCGCCAGTCGGCGTGGAATTCAGGGCCGGTCCCGCAGGCCCGGGTTGTGCGTCCATTTCGGGTTCGATATGGAACCGTTCATGGCCACGCTGACCCTGAAGGATCTCCCCGCCGACCTGCACCGGAAGCTCAAGGCGCGCGCCGAGCAGAACGGGCGCAGCATGAACCGCGAGGTCATCGAGTGCCTCGAGCGGTCGTTCCAGGTCGAGCGCATCGACGTCGAGGCGCTCATCGAGAAGGCTCGCCGGGTGCGGGCGAGCATCGCCGCCACGACCGATGCCCGCATCACGAAGCGGGAGATCGACCGCCTGAAGCGCCAGGGGCGCCCGTGATCGTCGTCGACACCAACGTGCTCGCGTACCTGCTCCTGCCCGGCGGCCAGCAGACCGTTGCCGAACAGGTCCTGGCGCGCGACCCGAGGTGGGCGGCGCCGCTCCTCCTCCGCTCGGAGTTCCGGAACGTCCTGTCCGGGTGGGTCCGGCGCGGCGCCCTCACGCTGGACCGGGCGGTCTCCACCGCGGTCGAGGCCGAGGACTACGTCCGGGGACGGGAGTACACGGTCCCGGCACGCGACGTGCTCGAGCTCGCCGGGCGCTCCCGGTGCACCGCCTACGACTGCGAGTTCGTCGCGCTGGCCAGGCAGCTCGGCGTGCGACTCATCACGAGCGATCGCCAACTCCTCGCGGCCTTCCCGGAGACTGCCGTGTCGCCCGAGGCCTTCGTCGCGCACTGAGCTGGCGCGGGCCGCCGCCATCCCCTTGCCGGACGACGTGGTGGAGGGTGATGGTCCGCCGCGCGGACCATTTCGCGACATGGGCTTCGAGAGATCGCGGCAGGTTGCGGGCCCGTCTCGTGCAGGTCGAACGGTTCATCTATGGAACCGACGATGGCAACGATCATCCTGAAGGGAGTCCCGGTCGAGCTGCGAAGGCGGCTCGAGGAGCGGGCGCGCGCGAACGGGAGGAGCGTGAGCGAAGAGACAATCGCCTGCCTGGAGAGGGCCATCCAGGAGCCGGAGGAGGAGAAGCCGCTCCTGGAGCGGATCCGGGAGACCCGGGCCGCGATGGCGGCCAGGGGTGTCTGCATCACCGACGAAGAGATCACCGCCTGGAAGCGGCAGGGACGCCCGTGATCGTGGTGGACACGAACCTCCTGGCGCACCTGGTCCTCCCCGGTGCGGATGCGGCCCTCGCCGATGCGGTCCATCGCCGCGACCCGGACTGGATCGCGCCTCCCCTCCTGTACTCCGAGATCCGGAAGGTCCTGGTCACGATGGTCCGGAGGGGCGCGCTCCGGAAGGAGCAGGCCATCGCGGCGGCGACGGAAGCCGTGATCGTCATGAAGGGAGACGAGATTCCCGTGGGCACGCCCGACGTCCTGGACCTGGCAGTGAGGTCCGGTTGCTCCGCCTACGATTGCGAGTTCGTCGCGGTCGCCAAGGAGCTCGAGGCGACGCTCGTCACCAGCGACCGGCAGGTGCTCGCGGCCTTCCCGGAGACCGCGGTCTCGCCCGAGGCCTTCGTCTCACACTGAACCGCGTCGCCCGGGCCCCGTTTGCCGCCCCCATCCCCGCGTGTTAGATCCCCCTCGCCGGAGCCGTCCGGACGAACGCGTCGGAACTCGTGTCCGCCGAGGAAAGTCCGGGCACCACAGGGCAGGGTGCCGGTCAACGACCGGCCGGGGTGACCCGCGGGAAAGTGCCACAGAGAACAGACCGCCGAACGGCGCCGCGAGGCGTGCGTGGCAAGGGTGAAACGGTGCGGTAAGAGCGCACCGCGTCCTGGGTAACCAGGGCGGCAAGGCAAACCCCACCCGGTGCAAGAGCAAATAGGGAGGCGTCTCCGTCGCAAGACGGGGTGTCGGGCGGCTCGCCCCAGCCTCCGGGTACGGCTCGCTAGAGGCGCGCGGCAACGCGCGTCCGAGAGGAATGTTCGTCACCGCCGGTTTTGCGGCGGGACAGGACCCGGCTTACAGGGCGGCTCCGGCATTTTCTACGTAGTTTCAACTGGATGCGACCGGGGAGCTGACGGGGACTGGCCATTTCGTGGCCATTCTCCGGACCGGAAGGTCCCGGATTAGGCTCACCGGCGTTCAGGTCCAGGTCGATGATGGCGAGGTCGCGGGCGCTGAAGAGGTCGGGGCGCAGGTGGGCGTACCGCTCGGTCATGACCACCGAGTAGTGGCCGAGGATCTCCTTCAGCTTCTCGATGGAGCCACCGGCGAGGACCCACTGCGAGGCGAAGGTGTGGCGCGTCGCCTGGTACCAGCGGAGGCCCGGCCTTGCGAGCTTCAGCTTCTCGAGCGCTTCGGCCAGGTAGACCCCCGGCGTGTGCTTGTCGATCTTCAGGCCGTCCCGGCGGAGCGGCTGGATGATCCGTCCCACTCCTCCGGAGCGCTTCTTCCAGTCCGCGAGGACGGGCAGGAGCCGATCGAGCATCGGGACGATGCGTGACTCCTTGTCCTTGAGCGGGCCCTTCACCGATTCGCGGACGTGGATGCGCCGCCTCGCGAGGTCGACGTGCTCCCAGCGGAGGGCGAAGACCTCGCCCGTGCGCAGGCCGGCCAGCGCGCCGATCGCGTAGGCGACGTCGAGCGGCTCGGGGAGGGTGAGGTAAATGCGGCGGACGTCGTCGAGCTTCTCGATGAACGGCGTCGTCCGCGGGGCGTGGGTGGGGCGCATGAGGCGCATCGTGGAGCGGGGGAGGTTGCGGGTGGGATTGCTCGCCACGATGCCGCGCTCCAGGAGGTCCGCATACAGCGCCGAGAGGATGGCGACGAAGATGCGGATGGTGGCCGGGTTCACACCTTCCACGAGCTTCGCCTCCACGAAGGCGCGGATGCGACCCGCATCGACCTCGCCGACGCGCAGGCTGCCGAAGTGCGGCGCGATGTGCTTCTTCCAGCGGTAGCCGTCCTCGGCGCCGGCCCTGTGGGTGAGCTTTCGACGGGAGAGGAAGCCGTCGGCCAGTTCCGAGAGCCGGGGGCCGGCTCGAGGGTCGGCGGGGAGACCGGTGCGGCCCTGGGCGAGTTCACCCAGGATCTTCGACAGCACGCGCTCCGCGTCCTCCCTGCTCGCGAAGCCGCCCCTCGTCCGACGACGGCCGCTCTCGCGCCACCGGACCTGCCAGTTGCCGTTGGCGGTCTTCTCGACCGATCCCTTTCCCCACTGCCTGTGCCTACGGTTCGCCATCTCCATCCTCCGGGCCAGACTCAGCCCGCGCCCGACGAGCCTCGAGAGTGACCTCGAGGTCCGACATCGCGTGCATCGCCGTGAGGTCCACCCGCGCCGTCCGGCCACTTCCGACGAGCGGGAGGCGACCGTCCTTCTTCATCCGGCGAATGGTGGCGTAGGAGACGCCCAGTATCCGGGCGGCCTCGGGAAGGGGAACGAGAACCGGCGGAAGGACGCGGCGCAGGCCTCGGAGCGCCGACTCGATCCGGTCGAGCCGCTGCTCGACGCCCGCGAGCGCTGCCGGGAGACGCACGACGCCAGCCATCGCCCGGGCCAGGGCGTCCTGCTCTCGCGGGGGCGAGGGCAACGGCGCTCCCGGTTCGGGACGGTCGGCGCGCACGGGGCTACCTCTTGCCGTCCTTGGCCGGGGCCTCGAAGCCAGGACCCTTCTGCCGGAGTTCCAGGCTTCGCGTGAAGAGCAGGTGGAGGATGTACTCGTAGCGGCCCATCCTCATCGCGGCCCGATCCTCCTCGAGTATTCGCGTGGCCGCCTCCGGGAGGCCGAACCAGGTCCGGATCCCGTCGAGGTAGCGATTCACGTGCGGCGTGAGGTCGCGGCCTGCGCTGGTCGCCTCCTCACGGAGGAACGCCACGAGCTCCCGGGGCATCCGGAAGGTCTGCATGATGCGCTCGGTCGTGGAGAAGGGGTCGGGGACAGCGCTCTTCTTCGGTCTCGGGGCCATGTGGAATCCTCTTGGCACTCATATATGCGGCGTTCGTATGATAGTCAAGTGTCAGTCACAGTGAAATGGAGATTTGTTCCACTGATGGTCAACCCGGGCAGCGGCAAAGACGAGACCCGGTAGACCCGGACCCGGGGCGTGCTCGATGCGGTCGCGTCGGTGGGGCTCGCGAGGCCGCTTCAACGTTGGCGGGACGATCCGCTCCGTCGTGAGCAACGCTCCGGGCGCATCGCGACGACCTCGTCCGGCTCGAGCAACTCACGCTTGTAGCCCTTGTGCCCGGGCTGGCCGCCCGGCCTGCGCCCGGTCGGCTCCTTGCCCGGGCGCTCGACGCCCGGAGGGTCCGACGACGGCGGCTTCGACGAATTCTGGGAGTTCCTCGCCAGCTGGGCCCGGAGATCCTGGCTCTCGGCCCGGAGCCGAGCCACTTCCTCCATCAGCCAGGCAACCTTCGCCTCCAGTTCGGCGATGCGTTGGTCGCGAGGGTCAGGAGCGACAGGCACCAGGAGTGTAGATCACACTCCGGATCCCATGTCGCTCCCGTGAACGGTTACCGAATTTCCTACCCGCCCGCGTCGCGGCGGCGTCCGGCCGGCGTGCCAAACGCGACGCGAACCCATCGTGCGCACGTCTCCCGACCTGTTCGTCACGGCCCGCAGCCGTCACAGGAGCCACCCCATCCGGATGTCCGCGTTCTCCGGCGGCAGGCTGAACACCATCCCCTCGACCCCCATCGTGACGGGCCCCGGGAAGATGTCCCGCGTGTCGCCCAGGAAGGCCGAATGGAGGATTCGCATCGGGACCTGCGGAAGGAAGTGATGGAAGACGACGTGCCGCACGTTCGTGTCGCGGGCGATGCGCGCCACCTCCTCGGGAAACGTGTGGTAACTGAGAATGTCCGAAGCGAGCTGGGCCGCGTTCGGATGCCCGTCCCTGAGGCCGGCGTCGTGGATGATCTTCAGCATGGCCGGCTGAAGCGCTTCATGCAGCAGGAGATCGGCTCGCTCGGTGTGGCGTCGCAGGGATTCGCTGGGAAGCGTGTCCCCGCTGATGACCACCGATCGGCCCTTGTAGTCGAAGCGGTACCCGAACGCCGGCTCGACGGGACGGTGGTCGACGAGGAAGGCCGTGACCTTGAGATCAGGCGCCTCGAAAACGACCGCCGCACCGGTGTCATCGAGGGACGTGACCGGTTCGGCGATGCCGCCCGCCCCGCCCGGCGCGGCGATCGTGGGCGGATGGTGATCGATCCGGAAGCCGACATCGATGGCGTACGCCAGGTTGAAGCCCGCGACCACCTTCTGGACGCCCTCCGGCCCCACCACCCTCAACGGCGCCGTTCGGCCGCCCCGTGTCCAGGCCTTCAGCATCAACTCCCCGAGCCCTCCGATGTGGTCCGAGTGCACGTGGGTGAGCAGCACGGCTTGGATGTCGCCGAGCGGAAGCCGCATCAGTTCGAGTGACTTCGTGCTCCCCGGCCCGGAGTCGACGATGAAGAGGTGCTTCCCGGCCAGCACGAACGTACACCCACCGTGGCGTCGCTCCTCCGGCAGGGGGGCACCGGTGCCCGCCAGCCCGACGTGGAGACCGTCCGCGAGCCCGTCCAGTCCGTTGATCGCCAGCTGCGTCTTCGACGCCGCGGTCAGCAGTCGCAACCCGATCTGCCGCTGGACCTGGAACGCCCCGACCACGACGACCGCGACGACGCCGAGCGTGACGCCGACGCGCTTCCGGACCGTAGCCGCGTCGACGACGGGCCGCTCGGGCGGGCCGGGCCGGATCGAAGAAGCGCGCATCGACAGGGCCAGCACGGACAGGAACAGCAGCTCGCCGACCAGGGCGCCGGTGGTCACCACCGGCAGGTCATCGACCAGGACGCTCGTCAGCCGGCCCACCACGATCAGGGCGAGGAAAACGATGGGCACGAGGAGCAGCGCCCGCTGCCGCGCGAGGGTACCCGCCAGGGTGAAGAAGCCCATCCCGAGGAAAAGCCCGCCGAAGTCGCCTCGCAGCGAATTGATGCCGACGGCTCGCGCGGGCTCGGCCGCGAGCATCCCGGCGGCCAGGAGCTCGGGCATGACCAGGAACCCGACCCCCAGCAGCAGGAAGAGGATGCCGACGCCGGTCGCGAGCCACCGCAGCGCCAGCTCCACTCGGGGGACACCGAGGAGCGTGTTCATCGGCGTGTCCCTCCGGCGGCCTTCATCATCAGGTTGGCCACCTCGGCCCCGGCGTTCTGGTTCTGGCCGGTCACCAGTCGACCGTCCACGACCACGTGGTTGGCGAAGAAGTCCCGGAAGGCGGTGGCGCTCTCGAAGGCGGCGCCCGCGGCCCGCAGCTCGCGCTCGGGGTGCATGGGCGTGATGGCGATACCGAGCTCGTCGACCTGCTTATTCGTGACGGCCGTGATCCGGCGTCCCTTCACGAGGGGCTGGCCGGCCTCGTCAACGGCCTGCAGCATGCCCAGGGGTCCGTGACAAACGCCCCCGACGACCTTGCCCGCTGCCCAGGCCTCGCTGACCTTCTTTCCCAGCACCGGTGACTGCGCGAGGTCGTAAGCGGCACCCCAGCCACCCGCCAGGAAGATGATGTCGTATTGCGTGAAGTCGAGATCGTCGATCCGAATCGAATCGGCGACCTTCTGCTGAAGCACGGGATCCGCCAGGTAGCGGTTGTCCGACGGCGCCCGGATCATTCGCCTGAGCGTCATCGGGTCGATGGGGATCCGGCCGCCCTTGATGCTGGCGACGTCCACCTTCACGCGACCGTCAAGGAACTCGTAGAAGGGCATCGACAGCTCGGAGACCGCTACCCCCGTCCGCGTCCCGTCGTCGCCCAGCCGGTCATGGCTCGTGGTGACGATCAGCGCCCGTCCCTCGGGGAGCAGGAAGCGCTGCCCCGCGTATTCCGGGTGCAGCCCCAGGCCCTGCAGCACCGACGGAACGGCAGCCACGAGCAGCACGCCGACCACCGCCAGGCCGCCCACGATCGCCGCCGCCTTCTTCGTCATCAGCCGTTTCATGGCTTTTCGCTGCCCTTTTCCGCGTCTTCGGGATGGGCTTTCCGGTCGACCGCCTGCTCGATGCGCGCGCGCTCGACGCTGAGCGCAAACCGCACGTAGCCTTCCCCAGCCGCCCCAAAGGCGGCGCCGGGCATGGCGACGACGTGGGCCTCACGCAACAGCCGGTTGGCGAAGTCCGCCGAAGTGCTGCCAGCCGGGACCGGACACCAGACATAGAAGGTCCCCTTGGGCATCGGCGGCTCCAGGCCGGCGGCCCGGAGGCCGCCGACCAGCACATCGCGCCGCTCGGCGTAGGTGGCATTCATCTGGGCGAAGAAGCGTTCCGGCGCCTCCTCCAGCCCGGTCACGGCGGCCAGCTGGACGGCCGTGAACTGGCCGGAGTCGGTGTTGTTCTTGATCGTCCCCAGCGCCGCCACCGCGGCGGCGTTGCCGACCATCGCCCCGATGCGCCAGCCGGTCATGTTGAAGGGCTTGGACATCGAGTAGGACTCGACGGCGACCGCGGACGCTCCAGGCACCTGCAGGATGCTCGGGCGCCACATGACCGTCATAGGTCATCTCGGCATAGGCGGCGTCGTGGCAGATCAGGATGTCGTGCTCCCGCGCGAAGTGGATGGCCGCCTCGAAGAAGCCGGGCGAGCCACCGCCGCCGTCGGATTGTTGGGATAGTTGAGGAACATCAGCTTGGCCCGGGACGCGACTTCCGCCGGAATCGCCTTGAGGTCGGGCATGAACTCATTCTTGGACTCCAGCGGCATGGCATAGGGAGTGCCGCCGGCCAAGATCGTCTGCGATGAGTACACCGGATAGGCGGGGTCAGGGACCAGAACGACATCCCCGGGGTCGACATAGGCCCAAATCAGATGGCTCAGGCCTTCCTTGGAGCCAATCAGCGCGATGCACTCGCGATCCGGATCGACCGTCACGCCAAAGCGCCGGCCGTAGTAGGCGGACATGGCCGCCCGGAACTCCGGCGCTCCCACATAGTCCGGGTAGCGGTGGTTGGCGTTCCGGCTGGCTTCCCGCACGAGCCGGGCTACGATGTGGTCCGGCGTCGGCCGGTCCGGATCACCGATGCCGAAGTCAATCAGGTCGGCACCCTGGGCCACGAGCTCGCGCTTGGCCCGGCCGAGCTCGGCGAACGCATAGGGTGGGATGCGCGACAGTCTTTGGGCTGCTTTGGTCATCGTCAGCTCTCCTCAAACCAGCGATCTGGGCACGTCAGGCGCGGGGCAGCAATCCTGCTTCCGTCATCGCGGCGCGCAGACCGGCCAATTCCGGGGCGCCGATCGGGCACAGCGGCGGCCGCGCTAGCCCGGCCCGCAGGCCAAGCAACTCGACCGCCGCCTTGACCGGAATCGGGCTGGTCACCGCGAACAGCGCTTTGACCACGGGGAACAGCCACCGGTGCCAACGCGCCGCCTCGACCACTTCGCCGGCGACGTAGCACTCCATCATCGTTTGATTCTGCCGGCCGGCGATGTGCGAGGCCACGCTGACAATGCCGTAGCCGCCGGCGCTCATGATGGGCAGGGTGAGGCTGTCGTCGCCGCTATACACGCGGAAGTCGGGTGGGACGCGCCGGATGATCTCGGTCGTCTGATCGAGATTGCCGCTGGCCTCCTTCACGGCGACGATGTTCTCCACGGCAGCCAGCCTCTCCACGGTCGCCGGGAGCAGGTTGACGCTCGTCCGGCCCGGCACGTTGTACACCATCACCGGCAAGGAAGTGACCGCGGCGGCGCGCGCGGAAATGCGTCCACCAAGCCGGCCTGCGGCGGCTTGTTGTAGTAGGGGGTGACCAGCATCACCCCGTGCGCGCCGGCCTGCGTCGGCCTCGCGAGTCAGCGCGACGCGTCGCCGTGTTGTTGGTTGCCCGTGCCGGCAATCACCACTGCCCGATCGCCTACGGCCGCCAGCACCGTCTCCAGCACCCTCAGCTTCTCCGCGTGCGTCAGGCTGGGCGATTCGCCGGTCGTTCCGCCGACCAGGACGGCGTCGGTGCCGGTTTCCACGAGATGCACAGCCAGCTCACGGGCCGCGCCGTAGTCCACGGCCAATGCGCTGTCGAAGGGGGTTATCATCGCGGTAATCAGGCGTCCCCATTGGACAGGTTTCATGCGTCTATTCCTCCTCCGGTCTGTCGAGGCCAAATGCAGTATGCAGGGCCCGGGCGGCCCTCTCCAGGTCTACTCGTTGGACAAGGCACGAGATGGTCGTCAGCGAGTCCGATGTCTGCAAGATATCCACGCCCGCTTGCAGCAGGGCCTGCGATATGCGGGCCATGACGCCCGGAGTGTGGCGCATACCCTGCCCGACGACCGAGATCTTGGCCAAATCGGTGCGGATGGTGGGGCGGATGCCGGCGCGGCGTAGGGCCTGTTCGCTCTGCTGTCCTGCCGGGTCGCCGATGACGAACGAACAGGCTTGCGGCGTGACCGAAATCATGTCCACGTTGACCCCCAGTCCGGCCAGCACCTGGAACGTCCGCGTATACGGCGGGTCATCGCCGTCAGCGCTGCCAAACGACACGTGGGCGATGTTGTCCGTATGGGTGACGCCGGTCACCGGCCCGGGGCGCACGAGAGCCGCCCAGGGATCGCCGTCGCCGTTGGCATCGTCCGCGGTGACGAGGGTGCCGGGCAGGTCATCGAATGTTGAGCGGACCCGGACCGGCAGCTTGAACCGGGCGGCGATCTCCACGGCCCGCGGGTGCAGGACCTTGGCGCCCTCATGGGCCATCTGGGACGTCTCATCGTAGGTCATGCGCGGGATGGTCCGCGCCGCCGGGACCAGACGGGGGTCGGCGGTCTTGACTCCGTCCACATCGGTGTAGATCTCGACCAGCTCGGCGTGCAGGGCCGCCCCCAGGGCGACCGCGCTGATGTCGCTGCCGCCGCGTCCCAGGGTGGTAAGCTCGCCATCGCGATCCGCTCCCTGGAACCCGGTCACCACGAGGACCTTCCCCTGCTTGAGATAGTTCATGGGCCGCTCGGGGCGCC
This sequence comes from uncultured delta proteobacterium, assembly GCA_963831265.1. Lineage (GTDB taxonomy): Bacteria > Myxococcota > Myxococcia > Myxococcales > Anaeromyxobacteraceae > CAIOAK01. The sequence goes on from CAWHPQ010000001.1 coordinate 132,148, forward strand.
ATTCGAGGATCGAGGCATGGCCAAAGAGGTTGTTGGTGACTAGGCCGGCCTGACCACCGGTCAAGACCACGGGGTCGAGCCCGGCCGTGCGCAGCGCGGCGCGCCAGGACGACGGCCGAGACCGTTTCGCCGCAACCCATCAGCAAGTCCAGCTCGCGAGCATCGGGCAGCCCGCCGCCGTCGTGGGCCAGGGCGACCAGCGTGTCAGTGGCGTAGGGCGAGCCGGAGCGGCCCATCGCTGAAACCACCACCGCCACCGCCCAGCCGTCGCGCACCGCCGCGGCGACGCGGGTGACCACTTGCTGCCGGCAGGCAGTCGAGGCCACGGAAGTGCCGCCGTACTTCTGCACCAGGATTCTCATCGTCTCATCGCCCGCCCTACAATCGATTCTGCCGAATCAGGCATTCGGCAATCTGCACGGCATTGGTGGCCGCGCCCTTGCGCAGGTTGTCCGAGACGACCCACAGCCACAGGCCGGTAGGGGAGGTGAGGTCACGGCGTAGGCGGCAGACCCTGACCCAGTCGGTTCCGGCGACGGCGGCCGGAGTCAGGAGCATGCCGGTCGAGTCGCGGTCGACGAATTGCACCGAGGGACTGGCGCGGAAGGCCTCAGCCAGCTCATCCAGGTCGGCCGGACTCTCGGTTTCGACGAGCACCGCTTCGCTGTGGCCGACCAGCACCGGCACCCGCACGCAGGTCGCCGTCACCGGCAGGTCAGGCAAATCGAGAATGCGTCTGGTCTCCCGCACCAGCTTCCACTCCTCGCCGGTATGCCCATCGCCGTCCAGCTGGTCGATTAGGGGGTAGATGTTGAGAGCCATCGGCACCGGATAGACCTTGGCCTCGGCCGGGCAGCCGGCCAGAGTCAGGGCCGTCTGGCTGCGCAACTCAGCCATGGCCGCGCGGCCGGTGCCGGAGACCGACTGGTAGGACGAGACGACTACCCGTCTGAGTCCGTACAGGCGGCGGATCGGCTCCAGGGCCACCACCAACTGGATGGTCGAGCAATTGGGACTGGCGATGATGCCGGCATGGCCGGCGAGAGCGCCAGGATTGACCTCCGGGACGACGAGGGGCACTTCTGGGGCCAGCCGGTAGGCGTTGGACTTGTCGATGACCACAGCGCCCATCCGCACGGCCCGGGGCGCGGCGGCCCGGACCGTGACAGTGTCGACGGCCGAGAAACAGACGTCCACGCCTTCGAAGGTCTCGGTCGCAGCGTCGGCGATGGTGTGCGTCGCCCCGAAGGCGCTGACTTGCTGGCCGGCCGAGTCGCGGCTAGCCAGCAGGCGCAGATTGCCGACCGGGAAGCGGCGCTCGTCGAGCACCTGGAGCACGGTCGAGCCGACCAGGCCGGTGGCGCCGAGGATGGCGACGTTCCTGCCCTTCACTTGGCCGGCCTCACGCGCTGGACCAACAGTGGCTGCAATTGCCGGCCATCGAGAGCCGTCTGGGCGGCCGGCAGCAGGAGCGAGAGGTCCGAATCCAGCGAATTGGGCTTGCCCTCGGGATTGTCCTGGCCGAACGGCACAAAGTAGACATGCCGCGTGTTGAGCAAGGTCCCCAGATTGCGCGCGTTGAGTCCGAGCGCATCGTTGGTGGAGACACTGAGCAACACCGGGCGCTCGTTGCGCAGGTGTGCCTTGACGGTCATCGTGACTGGCCCGTCGGTGATGGCGTTGGCCAGCTTGGCCAGCGTGTTGCCGGTGCAGGGCGCCACCACGACCAAATCGTAGAGCTTGCCCGGACCGGTGCGCTCGGCCTCGGCGATGGTGGTGAGCGCGGGACGGCCGGTCAGAGCCTCGATGCGGCCCAGAAGGTCGTCAAGCTGGCCGTAGCGTTGCGCCAGCTCGACAGTCGCCGCCGACAAGGTCATCGTGATTTCGGCTCCCAGCGACCGGGCGGCGGTGACGCACTCCAGGACCCCGTTGATCTTGTGATAGGCGGCAGTCAGGCAGATGGCGATTCGGGCATTCTTGACTTCCACGGCTGTGCATTCCCCTCTTTGTGGTCTGCGCCGGCTCAGGGTCCGCACGCCCTGCGTACAGCTCGGACACGCGAACCCCGCCGTTAACCCAAGAGCGACCAGACAAACCGTCTGGCCGCAATGGCTGCACCGGCTCATCTCCGCCCCTCTGTTGTGAGATAGCCCTCCACGGCAGACCCAAGGGGAGTGTCTGCGTGACAGTGACGCACCTATTGAGTGCGACCCCAGCAGCCGTCACTTGGCGTTCGGGCTACTTCGGCGGCCGGTCCCTTTGGCGCTCATCAGCGATGCCCTTCTCCGAGCCGCTACTGATGACCGTCCGCGCCTCTACCTCACTCTCTGGTCGGAGAAGTGAGGAGTCTCATGGATTTTGTCTGAAATGTAGCACACGACGCCCCAGGTATCAAGCGCCGCAGGCGATCGCCCGGGCAGCGCGAGAACAGGACGGACACGCAGCGAGAGATATCTTGGCCTGCCGCCGGCCGGGCCGCTAGCGTCCCTCCAGCGCTTCCGCGCAGGCGCCGGCGAACTCGGCCAAGCTGCGTCGGATGCCCTGGACGGCGACCAGCCAAGACCGCAGGAACTCGAAGCCTTCGCTCGTCACCTGATACATCCGCCGTGCCGGACCACTGCCCTCGGTGCTCCATTCGGAAACCACCAGGCCATCGTCCTCAAGGCGCCGGAGAGTGCGGTACAGCGTCCCGGCATCGATTCCCGCGGCCTCCAGGCCAAACTGGGCCAACCGCGGCAGCAAGTCGTAGCCGTGCGCCGGGCGTTCAGCCAGGAGCAGGACCAGGCACGGCTCGGTGAAGCCGCGCAGCCGGACGACCTCGCAATTGCAGCCGGGCGTGCCGTGGTGGCGGTAGCCACGCCGGTGGTGACGGTGTCCTGACGGCAGGTCGTCTCGCTCCATCTGGCGGCACTTCCTCTGCTCCGGTCTCGGCAGGCCAGGTGCCTGCGGCCTATGGCCTGTCCACTTCAGGTATAGATGGCGACGGCACGGCTGTCAACTTCAGCGGTCGCGGGCCAGTCCCCTGAGCGCCGCCAACAGCGGCACGGCCAGCAGGATGCTCCCGGCGCCCTGGATGAGGTTGCCCGGCACCTCGATCAACGAGGTCAAGAAGCCTTTCATCGCCGCTCCGGCCAGGTAGTAGCCGGCGACCATCCACAGGGCGGCCACGCCCATCCCGACAAGAGCGCCCGAAGCCAGGGCGCCGCCGCGCCGGTAGGCGCGATAGGCGATGACGCCGGCGATTAGACCCTCCAGACCCTTGATGAACAGGGTCCACGGTGCCCAGTGGGCATACCCGCCGATGATGTCGGCCAGGGCCGAGCCCAATCCGCCGGCAATCAGGCCGGCCCGTGGGCCGACCAGCAACGCCGCCACGAAGATGACCGTATCGCCGACGTTGATGTAGCCGGCCGTGGCCGGCACGGGAATCCTGATCACCAACGTCGCCACGGTGACCATCGCCACCAAGAGCGCTGTCCAGGTGAGCTCGCGTGATGCGCCAGTCTTCATTTCGTCTAGCCTCCCGCCTGATTGACCGCGGCGCCGCCTCGTGCCGGGCACAAAGCAAACGCCCCGGAGCATCGGGGCGGCAATGCGGGGCGCGGAACCAACAGGCTCCCTCGCCCAAGCATGCCTTCGCCCAAGCAGACTGTACTGGCGGCCCCGGATTCGCACCGGCTCGGCTGTTGAGGCTGTCGGGCTCGTCCCGCCGCGTCGGCGGGCATCACCACCGGTCAGGAATTGGAGTGGCCGCCGTGCGGCGCTCCTCACCTAGCCCCGAAGACACATATGCTGTTGTCAAATGACATTGTAGCACTCCGGGAGCATGAGGGGGAGCCCGAGCGTCCACTGCCGGCCTGCAGGCCAGACCGCACACGGCCCATCCGGAGGGCAATCTGTGCTATAATGACTGGTGTCTGCGCTTCGGTCTGCTTAGCCACCCCGCGCCGCAGGCCCGCAACCTACACATAGGAGAGTATATGTTCAGTAACTACAATCTATCGGCAACAATCCTCAGCAACATCGAAAACCTGGGCTACGCCCAACCCACGCAGGTGCAGCAAGAAGGCATCCCCGCAGTCCTTGGCGGCCGCAACCTAGTTGTCACCGCAGAGACCGGCAGCGGCAAGACCGCAGCATTCTTGGTGCCTCTGATTCAGCGTCTCAGCGAGCGGCCTGGCGGCCGTATCGGCGCGCTGATTCTATGTCCGACCCGCGAGATAGCTTCGCAGACGACGCAGTTCGCCCTGGACTTGGGGCAAGGCACCCACGTGCGCACGGCGGCGATCTACGGCGGAGTCGGCTACACCCCTCAAGAGCAGGCCTTGCGTACCGGCGTCGAGATCATCGTCGCCACCCCCGGACGGCTGCTAGATCACATCGAGAAGGGCGCGGTCAAGCTTGGCGCGCTCAGTTTCTTGGTGATCGATGAAGCCGACCGTCTGATGGACATGGGCTTCTTGCCCGACCTCAAGCGGGTGCTGCGCTACTTGCCGCAGGAGCGGCAGACGCTGCTCTTCTCAGCGACCATGCCGCCGGAGATACTGTCGCTCGTCCAGAGCATCATGTCTGACCCGGTGCGCATCGAAGTCGGCCATGTCGCCATGCCGCCCGAGTCCATCGAGCAGACCGTCTTCCCGGTTGACCCGGAGCGCAAGACTGATCTGTTGCTCGCTCTCTTGCGCGGTCAAATCAGCGACGATCTGGACACCGTGCTGGTCTTCACGCGGACCAAGCGGCGCGCTGACCGGCTGTCGCTGCAGTTGGCCCGCACCGGCGTCAACGTCACCGCGATACACGGCGACCGCTCGCAGTCACAGCGCGAGAGCGCTTTGGCTGGTTTCAAGCGGGGCAAGTTCCGGGTCATGGTGGCTACCGACGTGGCGGCGCGCGGCCTGGATGTCGAGGGTATCACCCATGTCGTCAACTACGATCTACCCGAAGCGGCCGAGGTCTACGTGCACCGCATCGGCCGCACAGCGCGCGCCGGGGCGACCGGCCATGCGTTCAGCTTCGCGACCAGCGAAGACCGCGCCAGCCTGACCCGTATCGAGAAGGTCCTGGGGCAGCGGATTCCGCGCTTGACGGTCACCGAGTATGCCTCGCCGCGCGGCGGTGATGGCACTATCCCGGCCGCTGTCGAAACCCGTGTGGTTTCCACGACGGCCCGCAGCCGGATCGGGGCCGCGAGCGCCGCGGGCGCGCGACCGGTCGGCAGTTGGCCTAGGCGTTAGGCCGCGCCGCCGGCTTGCCGGCGACACTCACCCAGCCCAGACGGTCACGGCCGGCTGGGCTGATTGATTTCAGGGGGCTCGCGCGGGGGCGGTGTGGAGCGGGGGCGCCGCGCTTAGCCTAGAGCGGCTTGAGTCCTTCCCGGGCCACCACAACCAGCTCGTCGCCGGGCTCGACCTTCTCTTCCGGGCCTGGGCTCAGCTTGACCTGACCGTTGCGCCGAAGGCCCAGCAAGACGGCCTGACGGTTGGCGTAGACGCGCGCCAAGGCCGCCCCGAAGGTCTCGCCGATCAGCCAATCCGGCACCGGCATGACTGAGATATCGGCGCCGGCCTCGGCTGAGGCCAGGTCGGTCACCGCCGCGATCACGCCCCGGTGGTGGCTGGCGCGGGCAAGGAGATTGCCGACGAGCGAGTTGGTGGGCAGGATTTCGTCGACGCCGGCGCGTTTAAGGTGCTCGATCGAACGGGCGCTCATGACCTCGACGCAGGTGTAGATCTCGGGGTGGATTGACTCGACGGCCAAAGCCGCCAGGACCGTGCGGGCGTCACTGGCGGGCCCTTCGGCCGTGTCGGCCAGCACGATCGCGGCGTCGGCCGCCTGGAGATTAGCTCTGACCAGCGCCTCCGACTCGTAGGGCTTGCCGCGCACGAAGTAGAAGGCCTCTGCTTCCAGCGGCTTCTCGGTCAGGTCGGCGACGAGAACTATCGGCGCATCGGTTTCTCGCCGGACTTCCTGGACAATCACCGCCAACTTGTCGTTGTAGCCCAGAATCAGCAGGTGCGACTTCTGGCGCACGGGCTTCAGCCCCTTTCCTTCACGCAACAGGCCGTCGATGAAGATCGTGGCGATGGCCGCCGTGAACAGACCGATGAATCCGGTTCCCATCAGCCGCATGATTACCCGCAAGACAAAGCCAGGAGTGGTGATCGGGCCACCGATATCGGACCCGCCCGCGGCGGCGACCATGGTGATGGCCCACAGGAAGGTCACGCCGAGATTGGTGGCTTTGGGGTTGACGTCGCGCTCCATCAAGTGCAGGGCCAGTCCGCCGGCGAAACTCACGGCCAGGACGAGGAGAGCCAGAAGCAGCATCCGGCGGCGTGTTATCAGCCGCCGGATCCGGCTGATCCAGATGACAATTGGCTTCACAGCAGCCACCACCCCGCGCCGATACTGGGCGGTGGATTCGTCTATGGCAGAGGCGATACCTTCACCCGCCGCTCTCCGGCCGGGTCCGTCCGCGGTTGCCAGCCAGGAATACGCGTGCTCCACGGCCAACCTACCACGAGAGCGACTGTTGTCCCGGGAGGTATCAGTCCATGCCCCCATTTGACGCCGCAGTGTACCAGAACCGCCAAAACAAGGTCTTCGCGCGCATGCAGACGCGTGGCATCGCGGCCCTCTACTTGCCGCCGTCCGGCGATTTGGAGTACCTGACCGGATTCCGACGGCGCAGGGCGGCCCACACCGACATCGTCCAGCCGGCCGACTGGATGTACGGAGCGATTCTGGTGCCGGGCATCGGGACCTACGTCGTCGCGCCGTACATGGTTTCCAGTTATGTCCGCCACCACGTCGCCGACAAGCCTTGGTTGCGTGACGTCCTGTATGTGCCGGAGCACGATGATCCCATGCGGTTCCTGGCCGGCCTGCCGGCGCGCTTCGGGCTGCCTGGCAGTCTAGGCGGCTACACCCTGGCTGTGGGCAATCGGATTTGGGCCCAGAGTGTGCTCAGCATGCACGGGGCCTTCCCGGCGCTGCGGTTGGTGGCCGCCGGTGATTTGGTCAGCGATTTGCGCCAGGTCAAGGAGCCCGGCGAACTGGCCCTGATGCGCCGGGCGGCGGCGATTGCCGACGCGGCGTTTGCAGCTGTGGTGACCAAGCTCAAGGCCGGCATCACGGACCTGGAAGTGGCGACCGAAGTCGACTACCAGCTGCAACTGCTCGGCGCCGAATGGACCAGCTTCCCGACCGGCATCGTGTTTGCCGGGCGGCAGGACCGCCGGGGCGCGGACGAGGCCCGTGAGGTCGGAGCGCCGGTCCGGCAGACGCTGGCGCCCGGGATGCATGTCAGTTTCGATTTCGGTGCGGTCTACCAGGGGTATTGCTCCGATTTCGGCCGTACCGTCTTTTGCGGCGATCCGGACCCGGAACTGGCAGCCATCTATGAGCTCATCATGCGCGCCCAAACGGCCGGAATGGCCGTGATGCGGGCCGGCGAGGCGACCGGAGCGGACGCCGACCGCGCCGCCCGCTCACTCATCGTTGGAGCCGGGTACGGCGATGCGTTCTGGCACAGGCTTGGACACGGTATCGGCATCGATGTCCATGAACCGCCGTTCTTGACCGCCTCCGAGCCCCGTACCCTGCAGGCCGGCATGACCTTCACGGTCGAGCCGAGTGTCCTGCGCCCGGGAGCGGCCATCCGGGTCGAGGATGTGGTTCTGGTCGCTGCCGGCGGCGGCGAGAGTTTCAACCAGGCCACGCGCGGGTTGGTCGTGGTGTAGCGGATATGGGCGAGCGGCCGGCCGCATGCTGCCAATCACAGACGGACAAACCGACAGAAGGAGACAATGACTGAAGACATGACACATCAAGAGCTACTTGCCCAGGCCCAAGCGATTACGGGCCAGCTGAGCGCCTGGCGGCGCGACTTTCACATGCATCCCGAGCTGGGCAACGAGGAAACCCGGACTGCCGGGATCGTTGCCGCCCACCTGCGCAGCCTGGGCTACGCGGTGACTGAGGGCGTCGGCGGCACCGGAGTCGTCGGCCTGATGAGTGGCAACGGTCCTGGTCCGGTCGTGGCCCTGCGCGCCGATATGGACGCGCTGCCTGTACGGGACAGCAAGACCGTGGCCTACGCCTCTCAAGTTGAAGGCAAGATGCACGCCTGCGGCCACGACGGCCATACGGCGATTCTGATGGGCGTGGCCGCCGTGTTGGCCACCGGGCGTGACAAGTGGCCTGGGCAGGTCAAACTGCTCTTCCAGCCCGCCGAGGAGGGCCCCGGCGGCGCCCTGCCGATGATTGAGGCCGGAGTGCTCGACAATCCGGCGGTTGATGTCTGCCTGGGACTGCACTTGTGGTCCAACTTGCCAGTTGGCACCGCCGAAATCCGCACCGGCGCGCACATGGCCGCCTCGGACTCAATTAAGCTGCAGATCAAGGGTATCGGCGCGCACGGGGCGGCGCCCCACGCCGGCATTGACGCCATCGCCGTCGCCGGTCAGGTCATCACGGCCTTGCAGAACATCGCCAGCCGTGAGACCGATCCCGTGGAGGCCGTGGTGGTCACCGTGGGAACGATTCACGGCGGTTTCCGGGGCAATGTCATTGCGCCCGAAGTCGAAATGACCGGTACGGTGCGTACGCTCAGCCGCGCGCTGCGCGGGACGATGGAGGAGCGCATCCGGCGCATCTTCGAGGGCACTTGCCGGATGATGCGGGCTGAACCGGTGTTTGAGTACAGTTATGGCTATCCGGTCACGGTCAATGACCCGGCGACCACGGCGCTCCTGGCGGGGGCGGCGGCTGACGTTCTTGGCCAGGACCAGGTCAACGCCAACGGGCCGGCGGCGATGGGGGCCGAGGACTTCTCGTACTTTGCTGAGAAGGTACCGGCCGCCTACCTGAGGTTGGGGAGCATGAATCCAGCCAAGGGCATCACTGCCCAGGCACACAACCCCGGCTACGACATGGACGAGGACGCGCTGCCCTTGGGTGTGGCCATCATGAGCCATGCGGCGCTGATCTATCTGCGCGGTGGAGCGGCCGGGCGCTAGACGAAGGCTCCGGCGACTCCGGCGGTCCCATCGCCGGCAAGACCTCTACCGAGACTGTACGACGGGCCCGGCCGCTTGCGCGGCCGGGCCCGTCTGCCAACGCACCGTTGCACCCCGCCGCAGGTGCCGGCGCTGTCGGGTCTACGCCCCGCCGGTCAGAGCCCGCACGGCGTCGTCGAGCGCCGATGCCGCGGCGGGCAGATTCTGGCCGGTCGCGTCCACCGCGGCCAGCACTTGTTTGACGCCAGCTGATCCCAGCCGTCCTGCCAGGTCCTCAATCCGGACGGCCAGCCGGTCGGCCGGGGAGATGCCGCGCTCCTGCAGGAACCTCGCTGCCGAAACCAAACGGCTAGCCGCCAGCTCTGCCAGGCCGTCGGCGGCCGTGGCCTCACCGATGAGTTCGCGGACGTCTTTGGCCGCCTCGACTTGGTCTTCGTTTTCCTGGTACATCTCCACTGCCCGGCGCACGAGGTCAAGCCAGCCGGGCTTGTCCGGCTGCCAGCTGGTCAGCGAAATGGGCAGGTCGGCGCCAGCCCGGACCGCCCCGGCCAACTGGTCGCGCAAGTGGGCCGAGGCTGCGCCCAACTGCTGCAGCGCCGCCTGGCTCGCCGCCGCTCCGGCGGCAGCAGTGTCCTTGGCGGTAGCCGGCGAACCTGGGCTCGTGGTTGCGGTGCCGCCACCGGCGCCACCGCCCACAGTGCCTGCCCGTCGTCTAGCCAGCTCGGCCAACGCCCGCATGTCCAGCACCGTCGAACCCAACATGACCACCGGCACGCTCAATGCCGCCGCCGCAGCCGGAATGGCGCCGACGGGCTTGCTGTCCGCCATGGCCTGCAGCACTGGCTCCAGGCTGGCCAGGAGGGCGGCCACGCCCGGGAAATTGCGGTACTTCTCAATCAGGTAGCCGTAACGGGCCCACAGCTCAGGTATGTCTTGACGGTACACGGCGCCCAAGCCTTGGGCGTAGACGACGTCGCCGGTCCGCAAGACATAATCAGTGCCGCGCTGCAGCAGTATCTGGCCAGTCAGACGGGTGATCATCGAATCAATCATTGTCGGCAGATCGCCAACGCTGCCGGCTTCCGTGAACCACCGGTTCAGCGTGGCCCGGGCGCGGGCCAGCCAGACCTCAGCCTCGCCGTTCTGCAGCTTCGTGCTGGCCAGGTAGCCGACGAGCTGCGTCTGCGCCTTGAGGTCGCCATTGTAGATGTTGCCCCAATAGTTTTCACTGGTCTGCGCCAACTGGAGGGCCAACCCGTGATTATTGCGGTTGTACTCAATCGCCGCAGCCCGCGACCAGTCTTCGCCCGGCCAGGTTACCGCTGCCCGCGCCGGGGCAGCCCCGAGCACCGCACCGGTGACCAGCAAGGCCAGCAGGAGAACGGCGGTCGCAGCGGCCGGTGGCCGGCGGCCGCGGGCCGCGCTCGCCTTGAGCAGTACGATGATATCCTGAACCGCGCCCATGCCTAGCGGCAGGAGCATCAGGGTCAGACCGGCTGAGACGCCGCCGTTGCCGACGGCGGTGCCGAGCCATTGGGTGATGAACATGGCTGCCGCCCATAGTATCAGGTAGAAGGAAGCCCGCTTGCCTGTGACCGCCTGGCCATCGAACCGCACGCGGGTGAATAGCCCGAACAACAGTCCCAGCACCGCACCACCGGCCAGCATATACAGGGCGATCGGAGTAATCAGGGACGCGCTCAACACCACCGCGTAGACGACCATGGTCAGGGGTGCCGTCAGCAGTCCGCGCAGCGTCGCCTTGGCGTCGATCGGGAAGGGGCGGATCATCACGATGAACCGCCAGAGCACCGCCAGCCCTGACAGACCCATGAGGCTCCAGTTGAACACGGACGTCATCTTGGTCATTAGGCATCTCATAGCGCCCGGCGGCAGTCGGCTCAGGCACGGGCACTTCCTCCAAGATGATAGTAGAGGGGGGGAACTGCCTGGTCAAGCCATACAGCTTGTGCCGGCAGCCGGCACGGCCGTGCAGGACCATCACGCGGGCACCCCGAATGGGCCACGGTATCCCACGACCGAGGAGTCCTACCTTTGACGCAATTGCTGGCCACACTGGCCCTGATTCTCGGCTCGCTGACGGCGGGCTACATCTACCAGACCGTCACGCTCCGCCGCGACCCCGGCCGGGCGCAATGGCTGCGGGCGACCGCCACGCGCCTGCAAAAGCTGGTCATCACCACGATCACGCCGGTGATCCTGGTCAACACGTTCTGGAGCCTGAGGCTGTCCGGTGGCACGCTCGCCCTCTTTCCGGTGCTGGGAATGGCCTCGCACATCATCGGCGGCGTGGTGGCCCTGGCGGTGTCGCGCCGGCTGGGTCACGGCCGCAAGCAGGCCGGGGCGATGTTCACCAGCGGCGCCTTCACCAACCTCTCGTCTTTTGGCGGTCTGGTGGCCTACATGTTTTACGGTGAGGCCGGCTATGCAATCGCGGCGCTCTTCAAACTGCTCGAGCCGGTGGCCTACTTCAGCATCGGCTTCCCGTTGGCCAAGCTCTACTCCGATGAAACCCCGCCCGGCACCAAGTGGCGCTTCAACCCGCGGACGCTGGCGCAGGACCGCGTGGTGCTGCTGCCCTTGACCGCCATCGTTCTGGGTACCTTGCTCAACTGGTCTGGGCTGGCGAGGCCCGATCTGCTCGGAGCGCTGGTGTCGCCGCTGGTCAAGGTGTCTACGTCGTTGATGCTGTTGTCCGTCGGCATCAACATGCGGCTGGCGGCGATTGGGCGCTACCGCCGTGAGGCTGCTGCCGTGGCTGGCATCAAGCACCTGTTGATGCCCGCGCTGATGGCCCTGGTGGGGCTGGCCATCGGGTACGGACGCCTCGACGGCGGCCTGCCCCTGAAAGTGCTGGTCACCATGGGCGCGATGCCCGTGGCCTTCAACTCGCTCATCCCGCCGTCGCTGTACGGCCTGGACACAGACTTGGCCAACTCATGTTGGGTGGTCAGCACGGGCCTGTTTGTGGCCGCGGTGTTGCCGCTGCTGTGGATCATGAGCCGGGTTTAGGTCGGGGGGTCTGATGTAGTCGTGGCGTACAGGTCCGGCGGCGATCTGTACGCCACGCGAGCAGGTCGCCGCCGGACCTGTACATCTGGCGGTCACATCGGTCCCGCGTTGGTGTTGCGGCCGGCCCGAAGGGACACTCGAAGAGACAGGCGATTGGATGGTGGCTGCCCCCTGCAGGCGGGGGCAGCCTCATTGATGTGTTGCGGGGGGAACTCCGGGCCTGTGGGGCCGGCGGGCTGCGCGGGGGTCTCCTCTGCCTGCTGGGGAGCTCCGGTCCGGACGGCCGGATAGCGTACTGTGCGCGAGGACTACAGGTCGGTCGGGAATGTGCCCGCGACGTGTGCAGGTCCTGGAGCGACCTGCACACGTCGTGTACATCGGGGGGTCTGATGTAGTCGTGGCGTACAGGTCCGGCGGCGATCTGTACGCCACGCGAGCAGGTCGCCGCCGGACCTGTACATCTGGCGGTCACATCGGTCCCGCGTTGGTGTTGCGGCCGGCCCGAAGGGACACTCGAAGAGACAGGCGATTGGATGGTGGCTGCCCCCTGCAGGCGGGGGCAGCCTCATTGATGTGTTGCGGGGGGAACTCCGGGCCTGTGGGGCCGGCGGGCTGCGCGGGGGTCTCCTCTGCCTGCTGGGGAGCTCCGGTCCGGACGGCCGGAGAGCGTACTGTGCGCGAGGACTACAGGTCGGTCGGGAATGTGCCCGCGACGTGTGCAGGTCCTGGAGCGACCTGCACACGTCGTGTACATCGGGGGGTCTGATGTAGTCGTGGCGTACAGGTCCGGCGGCGATCTGTACGCCACGCGAGCAGGTCGCCGCCGGACCTGTACATCTGGTGGTCACATCGGTCCGCATCGCCGTGGCGGCCGGCCCGAAACGGCAAGAAACAGGAAACCAGATGGTGGCTGCCCCCTGCAGGCGGGGGCAGCCTCATTGATGTGTTGCGGGGGGGCTGTGGGGCCGGCGTGGTCTGCGTGGCCTGCGGGCATACGGCGGCCTGCCTGGGCGGCTCCGGCCCGAGGTCAGCGAGGCCTGCTGGGGCAACACCAGCCAGCGGACGCGGCTGCCGCCGCGCCCGCTGACCGCGTAGCACCTACTTCTGCCAGTATATCGACGCCTTGTTGTCCTCAACGGTGATGAACTCCAGCAGCGCCGGCTGGCCCTTGGCATTGGCGGCCATGGCTCGTCCGACTGCCGGACTGATTTCGTCCGGTCGCTCGACGCGCTCAGAATAGGCGCCCAAGCCCTCGGCCACCTTGGCATAGTCGCCCGACAGCCAGCGGGTGCCGTACTTCTCCGTGGCGTGATGCAGGTACTTGTCGTACCCGCCCAAGCAGGAGTTGTTGAGCAGGATAGTGGTCGTGCCGATTTTATAGCGCGATGCGGTCTCGATGTCCATGCCGATCATCCCCAGGGCGGCATCGCCCATGATGTTGATGCAATTCATGTCCGGCCTAGCCAGCTTGGCGCCCATGGTCAAGGCCAGTCCGTAGCCGAGGTGTGTGGACTTGCCCCAGCCGATGTAGGTGTGCGGCGCTGGCGCCAGCCAGAACGGCGCCGTCTGGTCGCGCGGACTGCCGGCATCGTGAGTGGCGATAGTCTGCTCCGGGCGCAGCACATTCTGGATCTCCCAGATGACGCGGTAGGGGTTGAGCGGCGTCTCGTTCGAATTGAGCTTGGGTTCCCACTCCGCCATCCATTCGGCGCGCACCGCCGCGATCGCCCGCGCCGTCTTGCCGTCGCCACGCCGTCCATCTGGTCCGAGCTGGCAACGCACTGCCTCGACCAACTGCTGCAGGACCAGCTTGGCATGCCCCATCAGTGGGTACTGCACCTCGTACTCCTTGTTGAGGTCGCGGTCGTCGACCGTCAGCTGCACGGCGACCTTGCCTGCGGGTATCGGCGCCGCGAAGCCCGAAATGGACATGCTCGCCCCGGCTCCGAAGATGGTGTCGGCCGTGGCCAACCAGCGCGCCGCCATCAGCGTGCCGCTGCGGCCGCCGCAGCCCAGGGCCAGCGGATGCGTCTCGGGGAAGGCGCTCTTGCCTGGCAGCGTGGTCATCACGCCGCAGTCCAGGAGTTCGGCCAATTCCACCAGCTCCGGCGTGGCCTCGGCGTACAGGATGCCCTGGCCGGCGTGGATGACCAGTTGCTTGGCCCGGATCAGGGCCGTCGCCGCTGCCGAAACCTGCGCCGGGTCGGCCATGCTGCGCGCGCCGGTCACGACGTTGTACGACAGTGCTTCGAGCTCGGCCGCGAGTACCTCCTGAGGCAGCTCAAGCAGCACCGGGCCCGGGCGGCCGCTTCGCAGATAGGTGTAGCCGCGGCGCATCATCTCCGGAATCATGTCGGCGTGCGTCACGCGCGCCGCCCACTTGGTCACCTGCTGGAAGTTGCGCACGGCGTCGAAGTTGGGCTGGGCGGCCAGGCGGCGCTGATGCTCGCCCCTCGGCAGTACCAGCAGGGGCACCGAGTCCGAGAAGGCCTGGGCGACGCCGCCGAAGGCGTTCTCCGCCCCCGGGCCGTTCTGCATGGCCACGACGCCGGTCCGGCGTCCGGCGGTGACCCTGGTGTATCCGTCCGCCATGCCGACCGCGGTCCGTTCGGTGCGGGCCATGATGGGTTGGATGCCGTAATGCGACACGGACTCGATCAGATCGTTGTTGGGGAAGCAGAACAGGTACTCCGTGCCTTCACGCTTGAGGATGTCAGCTACGACGTGCGAACCTTTCAAGGGTGGATGCCTCCTTATGGTTGGAGATGCGGGTCTGGCGTCTGATTTCGGGTGCGGCTGAGGCAATCCCTGTGTCGCCCCGGCCGGGCAGAACCGTCGCCAGCACCAGGCAAGCGGGAATCGCCCGCCGCCGCCGAGAATTAGACCGGGCTCGAGGGCGGGAAAGGAAGCGAAGCTGGCGATGGTCTTCGAAGGGATGACTGGCAAGTGGCCGCGGAGCCTGGGGCTGGCGCTCCTGGTGCTGGCGCTGGTGTCGTCACTGCCATACTTGGCCGCGCGCTGGACGGATGAGGCACGCACCTACCGGCATGTGGCCCTGGCAATCGACTTCGAGGAGTGGGCCGATCTGGCGGCCGCCCACGGCGGCGACATCAACGGTTTCCTGGTGCAGGCCCGCGCTGCCGGGGTCAATCTCCTGGCGCTCAAGGAAGTCACGGTGGGGCGTTTGGAGAGGTCCGGCCAGCTTGAAATCTACGACCCGCTGACACGGCCCCTGCCGCCTGCCGACCTGACCCTGCCGTCCTACGCTCCGGGTTACGTGTATCTGCGCACCGGGTCGGCCGAGCTGTTTGCGGCCCTGGCTGCCGCGCTGCCTGGGCGGCTGGCCCCGGGCTCGGTGGAGGCTGCCGCGCCCTATCTGGCGGTGCGGGCGGATGTTGCCACCGTGCGCCTGGCGCGAGGCGGCTTCTGGTCCGCCGATCTCGAGATGGCTTCGGCCCTGGGCTTCGAGCTTCTGCTGCGTCCCATCAACCTGATTGGCGCCGATCCGGCGTCGCGCCTGCCCGACGGTCTTCCGCCCGGCACGGTCATACTCCACCAGGGCGCTGGCGTCCTGGGAGCGCCGGATGACCTGGCGGCGGCCGCTACGGTGATGAATGACCGAGGCTTGGTCTTGGGCCTGCTGGAGATGCCGCTCCAGCTGGGCATCGTCGAGCAGGACGGGATTCGCGACCTGGCGCGCCTGGTGGACTACCGCGCCGTGCGGGTGCACGCCGCTTCGGAGGCCGAGCTCAAGACGCTCGTGCCGGCGGACCTGGTGGACCGGTCGGTGCGCGGCGCACGTGACCGGGGCATCGGTGTGCTGTATCTCAAGGCCATACCGCCGCTGGACGGCTACATCGGCTGGGCGCCGCTGGCCGAGAAGGGCCTCGAGTACTACGGCGGCCTGGCGCGCGACCTGGTGGCGCAAGGCTACACCATCGGTCCCGCCGAGGCCAACGGACTGGCGGATGGCGGCCCAGGAGCCCTTGCCGGTCTGATGGGGGCGGCGGGCGCCGCGTTCATTCTCGCCGGCGCCCTGCTTGACCAGGTCACACTCAGCCGTCGACTGGTAGCGGCGCTGTTGCTGGCCCCATTGGGCCTGGTGCCTCTAGCGATCCTGGCCCGTCTCGCCGGTGGCGCTGACCTGATGCGCGCGGCGCTGGCGTTCGCGGTGGCGGCCCTGGCACCGGCCGCGGCGATAGTATTGCTGATACCAGCCTTGACCGCCGCCGCGGGCGTGACGACGGCCCGTGCCCGCTGGTGGCTGGGCGTCCGTGCCTTGCTGACCGCCACAGCGGTGGGCATCGGGAGCGGTCTACTGGTGGCTGCGACCCTGTCCGGGCCGCTCTATACGCTGGAGTTCGCCTACTTCCGCGGCGTCAAGGCCGCGCACATCATCCCGCCGGTGATTGCACTGCTGTTGGGCATCCTGGCCTGGTGGCGGGCTCAAGACGGCGGCCGGCGGCTGACGGCGAGCCGTCTCGGAGGGCGCATCCTCGAGTTGCTGAGACAGCCGTTGACCTGGGCCGCGGCCGGCTTGGGCGTAGGCGTGGCCGTGGCCTTCCTGCTCATCCTGGGCCGTAGCGGCCATACCGCCGGCTATCAGGTGTCAGTCTACGAGGTGGCGCTGCGCGAGCTGTTTGACGTCAAGCTGTATGCCCGGCCGCGTTTCAAGGAGATCCTGCTCGGTCATCCGGCCTTGCTCTACCTTGCCTGGCTGGGCCTCGGTCCGCAGAAGCGCTGGGGATGGGTCTTTGCCGGCGGACTGGGCGCGGCGTCGATCGGACAGCTTTCAGTGGTCAACTCGTTTTCGCACCTGCGCACGGCGGTCATGATTTCACTCGTACGCTCACTCAACGGCCTGTGGGTCGGGATACTCATCGCCGCCGCCGGCCTGGTTGTGTTGACTGTTGCCGCGCGGGTGGGGCGCTGGCTCGGGCGCGATGCCTGACCCCGGGCTGCGGCCGCAGGTGGTAGTCGCCGGCTACTACGGCTACGGCAACATCGGCGACGAGGCCATCCTGCGGTCACTGTTGGCCGACCTGGGCCACGAGCGTCCGGACCTGCGCTTTGTCGTGCTTACCGGCGACATTCCGAAACCGCCCCAGTCCGTCCCAGCCGCCCCGGCGGCCAGCGCCGCGGACGGTGTGCCCGGTACGGTCGAATACGTGCCGCGGCTGCAGCCCCGCGCGGTGCTGGCGGCGATGCGCCGCAGCCAGATGCTGATTCTAGGCGGCGGCGGCCTGATCCAGGATGTAACCAGCCTGCGTTCGTTGCTCTACTACCTGGGCCTGATCTGGTCGGCCAAGCGGCTCGGCCTGCCGGTGGCGATCTACGGTGGCGGCATCGGTCCAGTGCAGACGGGGGTCGGGCGCGTGCTTGCGCGACTAGTTTTGCCACAGGTCGATTTGGCGGCCCTGCGCGACCGGCGGAGCATTGAGGCGGCACGGGCGTTGGGCGTTCGGGAAGAACGGCTGGTGCTGACTGCCGACCCGGCCTTCGGCTTGGACGGCTGTGGCGGTCAGGGCGGGCCCGACGGCGTCACGGTGGGCGAGAGCTGGAGCGGGGATGGGGACCACATCCTGGCCGGGGCGGCGTGGGCGGCTCTGGCCAGGTCGGGCGTGCCGGATTCGGCGCGCGGGCGGCTGCTCGGCTTGGCGTTGCGTCAGCCGATGCGACGGGAAGACGAAGCGGCCGTGGCCGACGTACTCGCGCAAGTCGCGGGCCGGGGCCAAGGGCTGTACCCCGTATTGGTGCCGTTTCATCCGGAAGAGGATGCCGCGCCGCTGGCGAGGCTGGGCCTGGCGGCGGGGGTGCCACACGCCGTGTTGGCCGGAGTGCGTGAGCCGGAACTGCTGCTGGCCGTCGTGCGCCAATTGCGAGTGGTCGTCGCCATGCGCCTGCATGCCGTCATCTTCGCGGTCACGGCTGGGGTACCGTGCGTGGCCTTGTCGTATGACCCCAAAGTCGAAGCCCTGGCTGACGACGTGCCACAGATTGCCTATGTGCCGTACCCGGGCATCGACCGGGAGCAGCTGACCGCTGCTGTGATGACCGCTGCTGAGGCGCCGCCGTTGCTGCGGTCAGGCTTGTTGGCTGCCGCGATGGTGCTGCGGCAGCGGGCCTCGGGCAATGCTGTGCGGGTCGCGGCGCTGCTTGGGCGGCAGGATGAGTCCCCAGGCGGCGCTGGGGCGCTGCCAACGCCGTAACAAGAAGTGTGGGGTGCGTTATGTATACTCACGAGGTCATCGGAGGCCCCAAGCAGGCCTTTTATGCGCGACTGACGGACCTGTTGGACCACCTCTTGGCGTCCGAGTCCGATCCGCTCGCCAACTTATGTAGTGCCGCCGGTCTCCTTGGTTGTCAATTGAAGGACATCAACTGGGTCGGCTTCTACCTGTGGCGCGATGGCCAGCTGATACTCGGCCCTTTCCAGGGTAAGCCCGCCTGTACACGTATCCAGGCTGGCCGCGGCGTCTGCGGCGTGGCGGCAGCGGAGCGTAAGACTCAGATCGTGTCCGATGTGCAGGCCTTTCCTGGGCACATCGCCTGCGACCCGGCATCGCGGTCGGAGATAGTGGTACCGGTCCTCGACCAGGCAGACCAGTTGTATGGGGTTCTGGACGTCGACAGCCCGCTGGCCGGGCGGTTTGATGACGATGATGCGCGCGGGCTCGAGGCGTGCGCGGCGATCGTCGGCCGGTGGGTGGCGGGGATGGGGGCGGGACGCTAGGTAGAAGGCAGGTTGGATTGGGCACGACTTGGCGGTGGGCCCGATCCGCGCCGGGTCGGCGTCATGAGGCGCCCTCCAGGCCGATCGGCCTTCTCGCGCGCCTGTCAACGGCGGTGAGACGGACGCGACAAGGGCTTCACACCAATCTTCACGATTGCCAATCGGCCCACCGCCGGACTGACCAGCATCGAGCGGGCCCGCGGATTCCCGGCATCTGTGGCCTAGTCCGAGGTCTGGGGGTGAGAGGGGCCACCACGCCTTGACCTCGCGGGCGCACCACACCGCCATCCGTCCGATTCAGCGCGCTGGCCGTGTCGACCGCATCGGCCAGGAGTCACCCAGGATCCTGTGCTACTCGCTTCTGCCCGCGGAGGGCGTGGCGCGGATTATCAGACTATGATCGAGAGTGCGACAGCGTCTGGAGCGGAACGGCGAGGTCATAGGCACCGATGAGCAGTTCTTTCGCTCTTCGCATTCACCCTCCGCCACGCCTACGTCCCCCGCGCCCGAAGATGGGGGCCGTCATGCGCTTCTCTCCGGCGTTCGTAATCCTTGCGTCCGCTACCATCGTAGCCGCGGCCGTCGCGGTGATCATGGCGGCTCGTTGGGCGGTGTGGTCCTGGACTAGGTCGGCGATGATCTTCGAGTCCCCTGGGCCCCGGGCGCCTAGGGTGTACTGGGCGAGTAAGACCGAAGCTAGGACGCGTGTCACATCCATGGCATCCCTGATACATCATAGTCTTGCCGTATTTGACAGTTTATGATAGGTTTGGCCTGGTGGTGGGGATGATACCATAGAGCATGCGTCTGAAACGTATCCGAACACGAGAACATACCCAAGGGGGAAGACAATCGTGAGAACCAAGGCGCTGCTAGCAGTGTTTGAGACGATTCTGGTGACCTCGATGCTTCTGCCTTGCACCGCCCTCGCGTACACCCTCACGGGGCTGAAGTGGCGAGGGACTTCCACGACCTACGACTACTCCGCGCTCGGCTCAACTTGGAGGACCGAGGTGGCAAGTGGGGCGTCCGACTGGAATCAGGCTGGGGCGCAGTTTTCCTTTGCCTATTCTTCAGGCTCCTCCAATGACTGGAGAACCGCGGATCTTGGCTGGCCTGGCCCCTTGGCCACGACCAGTGTGACGTATTCCGGCTCAACAATCACGCGGTGTAGGGTGCAGTTCAACACAAACGCCTCTGTTTCGTGGTCGACTACCGGGGAAGCTGACAAGTATGACGTCCAATCGATTGCCACTCACGAATTTGGTCACTGGTTATGTCTGGGACACAGCACCGTAACCTTCGCATCGATGTACGCCTACTTCAGCCTTGGAGAGGTGCGAGCAGTTTCCGCGGATGACGTCTCGGGAATCTGCGCCATCTACAGCGACTAGCTATCCGACGCGGGAATGGACAATAGACTCTAGGGAGGCGAGGATCCATGCGCAACTGCCGGATGGTGGGGCTGCTTGTGCTTGCCGTAGCTGTCGCCGGGGGAGTGTGGGCAACAACCCAATCTCCACCCAGCGTGGTAATTGACGTGAGCTTCTCCCTTCCATATCTCCCGTTTGATCAGCTTGTTAACGCAGCTGACATGATCGTCCTCGGAGCAATCACCCGTATTGGTGCACCTACTTGGAGTGACCCTCTAGATTCAACGGGGGAACGCGTGATCACTACTCCTGTGGGGATACTTGTGACAGAAGTCCTTAAGGGCAACGTTGAACCGGGTGAATTGGTGTGGCTCCGGCAGCTAGGGGGACGCATTGGCGACACTGCCGTAAGGTTTGGTGATTCCACCGACTTCGTCAAGGGCGAGAAGCTGATGCTTGCCCTGTATAGGCCAGAGGGCGAAATGGCAGTCATGACCGGTGGCGAGTTGTACGCTTTTGATGGCAAGTACGTCATCACCAGCGACGGCAATGCCAAACACTGCTGGCGCTCAGGGCTATCAACCGTGGAGCAGCTCAGAGACCAGGTCCGAGCTGCCATTGCTCGATAGAGGCGGTACGTACGATCGCCTTATTGCCTGCTCCGCCTCAGTTTGACGCGCCAACCCCCAACGGTACAATCAAGTCGAAAGCATCAGGAGTGGCCTGGGCAACAAGCTCAGGCCCGGCAACCTAGCCGGGGCGGCCAAGGTGCCTTCCTCTTCAGCCGAAGGGGGATGCGGGCGGGCAACCGTCAACCAAACGTCCCGGACTAGGTTGCGCCTGTGCTCCTGATTTTACGGAGGACGGGCGTTTGGCTTCCCGGAGCCGCGCCCGGTCCTCCACAAGGAGGAGGAACGGGAGATGGAGATCAAGACCCAGTACGTGCGCAATCTCTTGGTAGAAACGCCCTACGCGCGGCGCAGGAACATCTATGCCCTGATGACGATCGAGGAGTGGGTGAACCAGCGGCCGACCGGCTTTGCCTCCGGAATGTACATACACAACCTGCGGAGCGAGTACCCCATCGACTGGGACTTCATCCGGCGCGAGATCAACGAGGGATACGTGGCGTCGCCGGAGGAGATCAAGAAGGCGTTCGCCGACCAGGCGGCGCAGAAGCGCGAAGCGAGGATCAGGGCAGAGGCAGAACGGGCTGAGCAGGAGGCTGCGCGACGGCGTGAGTGGTCCAGGGCTGGCGGCCAGCCATAGGCGCATCTAGACTAGGCAATGGTCGCAAGTCTGTTCCGTCGAAGAATGAGATGCATTGGCACGCTCGCTCTTAGGGTGTACCCATGAGGAGGGTTGTCCATGATGCCAGCAGCGAAGCCTCAATGTTGCCCGGAGTTCCGGGTGCAAGCGGTGCGGCTATCTCCGCTGGTACAATGAAGAGCGCATCAAGATATCGCTGGGCGGGAAGAGCCCGATAGAATACAGGCAGGCCTTAGGTTGCGTGTGAAGTCCAAGAAGGCGTCCGCACCCCCACAGGGTCACTCTATCCCGGCGGCGACATCGCTCCTATTGACGCGGTCCTTCCACATCAGTAGCTATGAATGACGTTACCGTAAATGTCTTTCACAGCGACCTCTTTGAACACTTCAGGCCATTGCCGTTCTGCCTCTAGCAGGAGCCAGAAACCATTGACGACAGCTGCCTCGACCAGACGACCGTGGAGGGCCGTCGTGCCGACTACCGTGTGCGCTCGCTCTTCGTGTGCCCAGCCGACTGCGAATGTGATGGTGTCCGCGAAAGCGGCCGCCGTGCGCGTATCATTCCGCCAGGCGTAGCGGTCACCGGTTTCCCCCAACGTGCTCGTGAGCACGACTTCGCTGCCCAACCCGGTATCTCGGCACACTATCCACTGGACATAGTGGTTGGTGATTGGTGCGACTCTGCTCACGTTATCATGGGTGTTGACGGAAACAACGTAGTCGTCCTGTGCATAGCAGGCCCGCCAGACAACGTTGTCGATGCCGCTCTTGCCCTCCACGTACTGCAGGGCCACGGCTGGCACATCACCGCTTGGTATTACGGCCAGCTTGGGGGTTCTGGAGAAGCTCAGATAACCCAATACACCCAACAGCACAAGCACAGCCAGCGCGAGTACGATCCTCACCTGGGACCCCTTGGTCATGCGTTCAGCCCCCCCTCCTCGGGCTAGCCTCGGGAGAGCCGATGCGAACCTGTGCCGGCTCTCCCGAAGCAACTACCTGCCTAGCACTTCAAAGCAGAGCGGAGTTGCAGCCTGCTTCCAGTTTCCATCGCCGTCAATGCAGACTGGAATCAGGGTGACCCTCTGTCCGGACGGGCCAAACATGCCGACAACAGCCTTCGTGCGAGAGGGCGATATATAGACGGCGGGCTGGAGATCCCCGTGGCTGAGTCTGAAGGTATCAGCACCGGTGACGTAGAGGAAGTGTGCCAGGTCCCCACCTTCAGAGACACCCATGAGCTTGATGATATCGTTGAAGTCCTCAAAACCCACGATGTCCCAATCACCATCAATCCCGGCGACTTCGGTGTCGAGCCCTACTGCATATGCGAGCGAATCACGAGTAGCCTTGGCGTCGTAGCCGTATCCCGGGCACTTGTCTTCTATGTGCCAGATGCTAAGGGTAGCACACCCCTTTTGTCCGCCCCCAAAGTAGGCCCAGTGATACCCCTGCCCGTGCCAGCACCCTTCATAGCTGGTCTCGACATCTTCATCTGTACTGTCCACAGTGGCCCAGTCTCCCGCTGACTGAGGGCTTGTCTCGGAGTGCACAAACCGAAGGACACTGCCATCATACTTGTATAGTGAAAGCCGAACCCCGATGTCCGAAACCGAAAAACAGTGAGTGGAGGCCCAATACTCGGCTGAGGTGTCAGAGCCATCGGCTAGAGATGATGAACCCTCAACGGAGCCGGTCCAGTCCTCGGCGTACGGGATCTCCTCGAAGTTGCATGCCCAGACCGGAACCGGAACCACAGCCATCAGCAGTACTATCACGGTGACCAGAGTCGCAGCACGGCAGCGAATCATACAATCACCTCACTACTTTGCTCTACCACGAGGGTAGGCGATGCCTGCAGGCTGATTCCATTGTACACTCGACCATTTGAACCTGCCCCGTCTCCGTGGACACCTGAGCCTTGGTAAAGTATGATACTCTAAAAGCACCTACTGATCATCGCGGAGGTGCTGCCAATGAGAGCGTTCATTTACTGCAGGGTGTCGACCGAGGAGCAGGCCAAGGAAGGTCACCACTCCCTGGACTATCAAGAGCAGCTTGCCCGGCACCGGGTCAGCGATAGGGGCTGGCAGGTAGCTAGAGTACGTAAAGATGTGGCATCGGGCAAGTCGGGCAGCAATCGGCCGGGCTATCAGGAGCTGCTGGAGGACATCAAGGAGCGGCGCATCGACGCTGTCGTTGTCTACAAGCTTGATCGCCTCAGCCGCAGCGTGCGGGATGTCTACGCCTTCATCGAACTCATCCAGCGGCACGGTGTCGACTTCGTTAGCCTCAACGAAGGCTTTGACACCAGCACTTCCATGGGCCGGGCCGCCTTCGGCATCTCAGCCGTCTTTGCCCAGTTGACCAGAGAGACCATCGCCGAAAACGTGACCAGCGGGCTGCAGCAGCGGACCAGGGAGGGAAAGGCTCCTGGCGGGTGCCCGCCTTATGGCTACAGGCATGAGGCGGGCGGTCTGGTCGTCAATCCAGCTGAGGCTGAGATGATCCAGGTGATGTTCAGATGCTATGTTGACGAGAAACTGGGGATGGGCCGGACGTCGCAGAGGCTGAACGCTGCAGGGTACCGGACGCGCGGCAACCGGCAGTGGCAGGCAAGCCTTCTCGGCCGCATATTGCGGAATCCGGTCTACAAGGGCATGGTTCGCGCCTCCGGGATTACCGCTCAGGGTGTCCACGAACCAATCGTCGCGGCCGAGGTCTTTGATGCAGCCCAAGAGCGGCTGGAGGCCAACAGCAATCGCCTGCATCCGAGAACCAGGGCGGCCAACATGCTGCTGCTGGGTGTCGCGCGCTGCGGCTACTGCGGCCGGCTGATCCGGGCCCGGTACACGACTCGACGCGAACTACTATTGCACGGGCAACCAGAGTGTCGGCGACGAGCACTGCCCTGGTTTCATGAAGAGGACCACCTACGTCGACGAGCTGGTCATCCGCAAGCTCAGCGAACTGGCCGCCAACCCAGCAGTGCAGGAACTCGCCCTTTCTGAAGCGGCGGGGATTGTGGGCGAGGAGTTGGCTCCGCTCGACCAAGAGCGGGGCAGGCTGCGGGCAGAACTGGGCAAGTTCCCGGAGACCTTCACCCGCTGGGCCGATCGGCTCGACCAGGGACTCATCGATGAACACCAGTTTGCCCAGCGCAACCAGGATCGGCATAAGGATATTTATCGATGACTTATCAATTATTCTTGATTACTGACGGAGAATTGGGCCTCCAGGTCACGGAGTTCCTTCTTCTTCAAAAGTCCGTTCTGGGCCCCCTGCTCGCCGATGACCGAAGCCGTGTTACGGGAGGCCAAGTACATCGCCTTCGCGATATCGCCCTTGTAGAGCATCAGTCCGGCCACGAAACTGGATCCGAAGGCGTCGCCGACGCCGGTCGTATCGATCCGTTTCTTCTCCTTGATCGCCGGCTGGCGATAGAAATCCCGGCCATCGTAGGCGTCCGCCCCGTCCGGACCGCTGGTGACGATCACGATACGAGGACCCCAGCCCTTGATGATCGTGAGCAGATTCTTCACGTCATTCAGGAATTCATGGCTCTGGCCGCGGTATTTGAGGTCCGAGACCACCAGTTCGATCGCCTCGTCCTTATTGACGATCACTACCGCCGCCTTTTTGAGATAACGGCCGATCGTCTCGATGCCCTCGTGGAGCTGGATATGTCCGGGATTCCAAGCGACTTTCACGTCCTTGGCTTTGAAAATGCCGTTAAGCGCTTCGCGCCATTTGCCGGAAAGCGAGGTGACATAGAGCCACTCGGACTCGGCCAGGGCGGCGGTCTCTTTGGCGCCCGACGGTCAAAAGATTATTGGCGGCCCGGTTCGACAGGAGCACGTGCTCGTTGCCGGGACCGACCAGGACGAAGGAGAAGCCGGTATCGCCGGGATAGGTCTGGACCAGCTCGGTGATCACGTTGCGTTTCTGGAAATTCTCCGTGATCCGCCGTCCCCGGTCATCATCGCCGAGCGCCACCAGCGCCGCCGACCGGAATCCGAGCTCGGCCAGGCAGACCGCGGCATCGGCCGCACCGCCGCCGAAGGTGATGTGAGCACGATCGACCTTGAGCTTCGCCCCGAACTCGAAGGCCAGGAGCTTTTGCCGCAGGATATCCTGCGGATTGTCGATGATCACGCCTTCGCTGGTATAGACGGTTATGTCCTCCGTCGCCCCGCCCAGAGTGATGATATCGTATTTCTTCATATTGTTGATATTATAACACGATTTACCGCGAATTCTCCAGACCGCCCGGACAGCCCCTGGTTAAAGAAAAGAAGAGGGGGTCATTGCCCTCTTCTTCCCGGCTCGGCTATTTCAAATCATCGATCTTCTTGTCCAGAGCGCTGCGGTCGGACTCGCTAACGATATAGATCAGGTCCTTATTGCCGGGCTTGGCATAATAACCGCCGCCCGTCTTATTGCCGAACATTACCACCTGGTCGAAGCCGGCGCCGGTGGCTTGGACGATCAGCTGATTCTTCTCAAGTCCGGTGCCTGTGAAATTCTGGGCTGGTATGCTCTTGGCACGCAGTCCGACCAGGGTCCGGACCAGGCTGTCGACCTTCTCGGCCGCGAGCGGGACCGAGCGCGGCTTCACCGCCGCCCAGGCGCCGTCCTTCTTCTCGATCACCACTTCGTCCTTGCCGCGCTGGAAACGGATCCGGTCGACCGACTCGGCCGATCCGGCGGTGACCATATCATCGCGCCACTCATCCCGATCGAAAGCGAATCGAAGGCTCGCCTTGACCAGGATGGTCTCGTCGTTATCGGGACGCGATATGTAGGTCGACTGATAATCCTCGCTCGACAGCTCGCCGACGATGAAGTCTCCGAGCGTGTCACCGCCCTTCATGAGCTTGACCCGGGATCCGCTCTCGTCGGTGCCGTATTCGGAACGCTTGTCCCGATTGTCGCTAGCCAGTACGGCCGTGGACTCGAAAGCATCGTTCAGGGCGCTTTCCAGCGCGCTCATCGCCGCCGGCGAGGCCGGGAAGCCCTTGCCGCCTTCGACCAGCCAGCCGTTCGCGCCCATCACGATCGCCGTCGTCGAGGTGCCGCGTGCGATCTCGATCCGGTCGATCTCGGAGAATTTCAGGCCGGAGAGGAAATTTTCGGCTTGGTCGGCACTGTCTTGCCAGTCCCGGAAAGGACCGCGATAAAGATAAGCGGACGCGGCCAGTACCAGCAGGATGGCCGCCAAATAGAGATTCTTCTTGCTCATAGGGTTATTTTTGGGAATTTTCTTTGATAACAGCGATCAATTCCTCCTTGGTCCGGGGTCCGACGATGCGCAGGAATTCGACTCCCTCCCGGTCGAGAAAGACGAAGGTCGGGGCCTTCTCGACCCGGTACTCCTTGGCCTTGTCTGCCTGGTCGTCCAGGTCGAAATACTCGGTCGCCAGGTCCGGCAGCTCGGCCTCGATCTCTTTCCAGATCGGCCGCATCACCAGGCACTCCTTGCACCAAACCGCACCGAATTTAAGCACCTTCATATAGTTCCAATTTTATTCGCGACATTCGCATCGCCGTATTCGTATTATATATCGTCAACGAACCGCGAGCGTTTCCGAAGGAAATACCGGATCAAGCCGAAGGCGATGACCAGGACGGTCAGAGCAAGGACATTGGCGTAACGGATCGCCAGTCGGGACGAGTCGGAGAGCTCTTTTATCGGCCGGTTGGTCACGCCCTTGGAACGGATGCTGATCAGGGTGTCGTCGAGCGACAGGCTGTCCACGAGATTCTGGAAGAAGATCGTATTATCCTCGGTACCGCCGGCGATCCGGTCGAGCACGAATTCGCTATCGCCGACCACGACCAGGCGCGCCTGATCGGTCGCGCCGGACCCGTATGCGGACTTGAGCGGACCGCTGAGACTGACTGCCAGCGGATAAGACTTGCGAGTACGCCGCCGGCGTCGGCATGATATCGGGGTTCAGGTTGTAGCTTTGTTTGACCTCCCAGGATTGGTCGGTGGTGGCGGCGATGATATCGGCCTTGGCTTCGCCCAGGCGGCCGCTATCGATCGTGACCGCGCTCGCCCAGGGGAAGACCACGGCCTCGAGGCCGGACACCGCCGGAATAATCGCGGTTGAATCCCGCGCCGACGACCTTCGGCCACCAGAGGTACGGGATCTGGTAAGTGAAGATCCCCCGGCTGAAATTGGCCATCCCGGAAGACTCGTCGAGGATCAAGCCGCTGGTTACGCCCAAGCCGTATTTATTCAACAGTCCGTTGATCCCGGTCTCATTGTCGCTCGCCATCAGATTATCCTCGAGTTTGACGCCGTCGACCAGGAGGATCAGCGAACCGCCCTTCATGAGGAAGGCATCGAAGCTTCTTGAGCTCCGCTTCCGGTATTGCCGCCTTCGGTCCGGCTAGAATGAGGGTACCGATCTCATCCGATATCGACTCGGCCGCGGCCAGATCGA
Organism: uncultured delta proteobacterium; assembly: GCA_963831265.1. GTDB lineage: Bacteria > Myxococcota > Myxococcia > Myxococcales > Anaeromyxobacteraceae > CAIOAK01. The sequence continues at coordinate 160,028 of CAWHPQ010000001.1, forward strand.
CCTGGCGCAGGTCATAGAGGGTCGCCAGTTGATCGTAGGCGGTCTTGATGTCGTTCTCCGCGCTCAGAGTGTCGAAACCGGTGATATAGCCGACGACCGGCTTTTCTTTCAGTGACGCTTTCTTGATCGCGACCGAGAGTTTGTATTCGAGATTATTCGTGTCTTCTAAGAAAGGGATGGATTCGACCCGATTGCCCTGGGTGATGGCGATCCCGAAGTAGCCCTTGGCGACCTCGAACTTGTCCTTGTCATAGACATTGAATTGGACCTCCGGTATGCCGGCGATCGCGGCGTTGCGGGCCAGTTCGTCCGAAGTAGTGGGGTCGATGGTCTCGATCCTGATCTTGCCGCCGGAGTAATTCCGATATTCCTCCAGAAGGTCGCCGAGTTCCTGCCGTACGGACAGGAATTGGCTCGGAAGATTGTTCGAAGCATAGATCTTGACATTGACGATGTCCTCCAGTCCCCCGGCCATCGCCTTCGAGGCCGGCGACAAGGAGAAGACCTTCTCGCTGGTCAGATCGAACCGCACGAACAGGCTATAGAAGAGGATGTTCGCCGCGATCAGGATGCCGATCGTCAGGATCACGGTCAGGCCGGAATCGGCCATTTGGAAGCTTTTTTTGTCCATATTATTTCCAAGCGCGGCTGCCGATCACCCGCGCGTTGAGCCAAAGGAATAAGAATATGAAAGACAGGTAAAAGAGGACATCCTTGGAATCGATCACGCCCCGGGCGATGTTGTAGAAGTGGTTGCCGAGGCCGAGGAAGGCCATGACCGGCTGGAGGAATTGCGGCGACCGGGCCAGGACGAAATCGGCGCCGATGATGAAGGCGATGAAGCAGGCGACCAGGGCGAGGATGAAGGCGATGATCTGATTCTTCGAAAGACTCGAGACGAAGAGGCCGAGCGCCAGGTACGATCCGGATAAGAGCAGGGCCCCGAGATAGCCGCCGATGACCGGGCCCGAATCGAGATCCCCGAGCAGGGCGACCGTCAGGGGCAGGAGAGCGATCAGGAGCAGCGAGACGAAGACGAAGACCAGAGCGCCGAAGAATTTGCCGAGCACGACCTGCCAGTCGGTGATCGGCAGGGTCAGGAGGAATTCGATGGTGCCGGACTTCTTCTCTTCCGCCCAGAGGCGCATGGTCACGGCCGGCGACAGGAAGAGGAAGATCCAAGGCAGGAGCGCGAAGTATCCGCGCATGCTGGCCTGGCCGATCAGGAAGAAATCATTGAAGAAGAGCCAGTTCCCGACGACCAGGAAAACGCCGATGAAGATGTAAGCGATCGGCGAATTGAAATACGACCACAGCTCTTTCTTGAAGAGAACGTAGATCGTTTTAGATAATCTTGTTTCATATTTATGATATATATCCTAAGTGTTACACGTTCACGTCGTTATGAGCTTTTAGCTGTTAGCGTTTTGGCTTTTAGCGACGTTCTGTACTAAAAGCTAGACGATGCCGTTACGCTAAAAGCTACTGGCGACGTACGCGCTTACCGCGTCAACTGCCGGAACACGTCCTCGAGACTGGCGGTCTTCTTCTGGAATTCCAGGATGCTCCAGCCGCTCGTCATCATCAGACTGGCCAGCTCTTCGCGGAGATCGACGCCCGGCTTGGGCTCGATCTCGAAACCGTGGATCTCGTCGGTCTCCCGGTCTTTCTCTTCCGCCCGGGCGACATTCGGGAGGTTCCGGACGGCCGCCAGGATCCGGTCGCTCGGGCCTTTGACCTTCACGTAGATCAGTTCGACCGCGCCGGCCCGGGCCACCAGCTCGGCGGGACTCCCCTCGCCCACGAGCTTGCCGTCGGCGATGATGACCACGCGGTCGCAGGTCGCGCTCACCTCGGAGAGGATATGGGTCGAGAAGATGACGGTCTTCTCGCGCCCGAGTTTCTTGATCAGGTCGCGGATCTCGACGATCTGGTTCGGGTCGAGGCCGGTGGTCGGCTCGTCGAGGATGAGGATCTCCGGGTCGTGCATGATCGCCTGGGCCAGGCCGACGCGCTGGCGGTAGCCCTTGGACAGTTCGTCGATCGGCTTCCGGAGGACCTTCGCCAGGCCGCAGGACTCGCTCACTTCCTTGAGGCGGCGCTTGGACTTCGACCGGTCCGAGGCCGCGCACTTCGGCGATGAATTGGAGGTATTCGTAGACCCGCATGTCGTCGTAGAGCGGCACGGTCTCGGGCAGATAGCCGATCTTCCGGCGGACGGCGAGCGAGTCTGCGACGACGTCCAGGCCGGCTACCCGGACCTCCCCGCCGGACGGTTTCCAGTAGCCGGTGAGGATCTTCATGGTCGTGGACTTGCCGGCGCCGTTGGGGCCCAGGAAGCCGAGGATCTCGCCCTGCCTGACCTCCAGAGTGATCCCCCGGAGGGCGGCGGTGTCGCCGAAATTCTTCTTCAGGTCTTTGATCTCGATCATATTTTAATGGTTGACAATAGCCGTTTTCTATACTAAAGTAACAAAAATTCTACATCCTTGGACTTATCCACAAATGTAGAACGACTAATAATATTATATAACAATCAGGCAAAGTCGCAAGACTTGCCAAAACGATCTTTTCACCATCAAAATAACCGCAAAGGAGGCCGCATGACCGATGTCTGGACCGTATTCATTGCCACGGCCAGAGCGATCCTGCCTGGCCACCTCATCCCCCTTTACTTCGACCGGCTCGAGCTCCGTTCCAGCCAGCAGGAAGTGCTGCTGGTCGCCTGTCCGAATGGTTTCACGCGCCAGCGCCTGAATGAGTTCTGCCGCCGCTACCAGCTGCTTGAGGCTTTCCGAACGAAGATCGGAACTGAATACAAACGCATCGAGTTCATTGTCGATCCACTGCTCAAACCGCTGATCCAGGAGAACGTGCAGACCGAGCTGGCCCTGACGGTCAGACCGGGAAACACTGTTCAAACCAACGGTCGGCATCCGGCCGGAACACCGCCGGGAAAATCTGGTCGTCCACCCGGGCAATAATGACGCGAACGGATTGCTCGAAGAAACCGTCCGAAGCGGCGGACTGGTCTGCCTGTTCGGACCACCCGGCTCGGGTCTGACCCACCTCGTGCATGCCTTCGGCCATCTCTTGGGCGAACGCGTCGGTGCCGACAAGGTCCGCCTCATCAGTGCCGCCGAGTTCCAAGACCTGGTCGTCAGCGCTTTCCGTCCCGGCCCGTCAAAGAACCGGCCCGATCCACGCTCGCTGTTCGCCCCGCTCCAAGCTCTGATCGTCGAGGATCTCCAATTCCTGACCGGCCCGCGGAGCGGCAAGGAACTCGCCCTCGTCATCAAGGCGGTATTAGCGCGCCAGGGAAGCGTATTCCTGACGGCCGATGCCCCGCCCCGGGACCTGCCGGTCAAATCGCCGGAACTCAAGCAGGCATTGTCCGATGCCTATCTGGCTAATGTGTCGCCGGCCTCGGATAAAGCAGCCAAGACCGCGATCGTCGCCAGTATCGTCGGGCAGAATGGCTTCCGGGACTCGTTCGTGATCGACGCCGAGACCATGGCCTTTCTGGTCGACCGCTTGCCCGAGAACACCCGGGCGATCCGCGGCATTCTCAACAATCTGCTGGTCCGGTCGAAATTGCACCGGACCGCGATCGACCGCGATCTCATCCGCAGTCTGCTCCGACAACACGGCTATGGCTACGCTGCGAGCGGTATTGAACGGCTTTTCAATACGGTCTGCGCGGAGTTCGGGGTCGCCGCCAAGGAGGTCTTGTCAACGTCGCGTCAGGCGAAGCTGGTCGAAACCAGAAAATTCTTCGCCCATCTCGCCCACGCGGAGCTCGGGATCTCGGCCAAGGAGATCGGCACCCACCTGAAACGGAACCGGACCACGGTCCTCTTCTATCTCACGGAGATGGACAAAGACCTGGCGCAAGAGGAGGCCGCCAGGATCAAGAAGGACCATATCCTTCGCACCTTTCACAGCAAATAGAAAGAGGAAGCGCCAGCTCGGGCTTCCTCTTTTTCATGCCTTGTAATAGCGTTCGTTTAGCTATTAGCTCAAATGTATAGCGTATCAAGATAATGAATCATGAATCATGCGAGGATTTTACATTTTGAATTGTCATTTGAGATTTGCATTTTGATTTTGAGTTAATGGAACGAGTATTGAAACCCCATGAGAACTGGTCTCTAGTCAAATTTTATATTCATCCAGCAATACTACCACCGTGAATATCTCGCTCCCCCGTCTGACCTTGAGGCCGATCTTCGCACCGACCTGGTAGCGCTGGACCAGCGACAAGAGGCTGCGCTGGGCGTCCACTTTGATGCCGTTGACTTCGTAGATGATGTCGCTTGGGAGCAATCCGGCCTTAGCCGCCGGCGAATCCGATATGATCGCATCGCCACCAGACTCTCCGGCTGTGACCAGGGCGCCGGTCGAACGCGGCAACTTCTCGTCGCGGGCGATCTCCTCGGTGATCATCTGATACCTGACGCCGAGGCGCGGGCGGATGATGCGGCCGGCCTTCTTCACGCTCTGGATGGCGCCGCGGATATCATTGACCGGCAGGGCGAAGCCGAGGCTCTGGCCGCCCTGGTCGATCGCGGTATTGATGCCGACCACGCGGCCCCGGAGGTCGATGAGCGGTCCGCCGGAATTGCCGGGATTGATCTCGGCGTCGGTCTGGATCACGTTGTCGAGGACCTCCGCCCCGTTCGCCTGGTCGTTGGCCACGATACTGCGGCCGAGACCGGAGACGATGCCCTTGGTCGCGCTGTTCTGGATAGCGCCCGAGGGAGTTGCCGATGGCGATCACGGACTTGCCGACCTCGAGCGTGTCGCTGTCGCCGAGCGTGACGTCGGCAGGTCGCGGTCGAAGACCTTCAATATCGCCAGGTCATAGACCGGATCACGGCCGATCAGCTGGGCGTAGTATTCTTTGCCGGTATTGAGAATGATGCGATAAGGCGGCTGTATCCGGACTGGCGGAGTCGACCACGTGCTTGCTGGTGGCGATCAGGCCATCGGCGGTGATCAGGAAGCCGGTCCCCCGTCCGCGTTCGGAGCGATTCTCGAGCGTGATACCGGTCTGCGCATCGGTCCGCGACGCCTGGTCATAGATGATGATCGAGACGACCGCCGGCCGGACCATCTTCACGGCCCGCACGGTCGCCTCCTCCTCATCGAGCCGGAGATCCTCGGCGGTCACGGGCACAGTTGACCGTTCGAACATGGCCCCGCCCAGACCGGACAAGGCTAATAAAAAAACGATCGCGATCGTATTCCGAATTTTCATATGGAAGATAATTTTAACACTATTTATTCAATTCTTCTTCCCTTGTCATCCCCGAGCGCCATCGGGGATCCAAGGGTTTAAATCCCAAATTCCAAGAAACAAGTTCCAAACAAATCCCAAATTAACAATACGATTTTAAGCTTTTGTGATTTGTTAATTGTTTGGTGCTTGTATCTTGGTGCTTGTAATTTAAATCGTGGATCCCGGGTTCCCCGGCGCGGCCGGGGCCCCAGGATGACAAAAGGGGGGGAACGACAGTTAAAGTAAGATGCGTTATGCGTTATGCGTTATGCGTTATGCGTTATGCGTTATGCGTTATGCGTTATGCGTTATGCGTTATGCGTTATGCGTTATGCGTTATGCGTTATGCGTTATGCGTTATGCGTTATGCGTTATGCGTTATG
>CAWHPQ010000002.1:0-172393 GCA_963831265.1 uncultured delta proteobacterium
AGCCGGATCGGCCCGAACCGCGTGGGCGCCGGCGGCTTCCTCCAGTGGATCGCCGACGCGGTGAAGCTCCTCTTCAAGGAGGACCTCGTCCCGGGCGAGGCCGACGCGCTCATCTTTCGCGCGGCGCCCTACTTCCTCGTGGCCGGCATGGTGCTGGTGATGGTGGCGCTCCCCGCCGGCCAGGCCATCGTCGTGGCCGACCTCGACGTGGGCATCTTCTACATCCTGGCGGTCACCGCCTTCATCGTGGTGGGCATCATCCTCTCGGGGTGGTCGTCCAACTCCAAGTGGTCGCTCTTCGGCGCCATCCGAGCCACCGCGCAGATCGTCAGCTACGAGATCCCGGCCGGGCTCGCCATCATGGTCCCGGTGCTCATGGCCGGCACCCTCTCCACCCAGGGGCTCATCCAGGCCCAGGGCGGCTGGCCCTGGGAGTGGTTCTTCTTCCGCAACCCGGCGGCTTCGGTGGCCTTCTTCATCCTCTTCATCTCGCAGCTCGCCGAGGGAAACCGCACCCCGTTCGACCTGGCCGAGGCCGAGTCGGAGCTGGTGGCGGGCTACTTCTCCGAGTACTCCGGCTTCCGGTACGCCCTCTACTTCATGGTCGAGTGGGCCAACCTGTGGATCATCGGGGCGGTCGCCACCACGCTGTTCCTGGGCGGCTGGCAGATCCCGGGCGTGGGCACGCAGACCTGGGCCGCGGTTCGTGGCTCCGGATCCTTCCCGGCCTTCGGCTGGTGGGCGCTCCAGTACGTCTCGCTGGGCGTCTTCGCCCTGAAGACCCTCTCCCTCGTCACCGTCATCATCTGGATCCGCTGGACGCTGCCCCGCATCCGCATCGACCAGATGATGACCCTGTGCTGGAAGTACCTGGTCCCGGCCGGGTTCGCGGCCGTGCTCTTCACCCTGCTCTGGCAGATGGTCGCGACCTGGGTCCCGATGGTGGAGCGGGTCACCGCGCTCGCGGTGCTGGCCGCCACCCTCTACGTGACCTGGCGCTTCCTCGTGCAGACCCGCAAGAACGTCTCGCTCATCGCGCACGAGCGCATCGACCTCTCGAACTGGTAGGAACCGCGCCCCATGCTCACGACCGCCAGCGAATACGTCGGCAACATCCGCGACACCGTGACCTCCTTCTGGCACGGGATGTCGGTGACGCTGTCCCAGGTGCTGCGGAGGCCCATCACGCAGCAGTACCCGGACAGGCTCGAGCTGCCCATCGAGGACATCCTGCCTCCCCGCTACCGCGGCTTCCTCGAGGTGGACGTCGACATCTGCACCGGCTGCCAGGCCTGCGAGCGCGCGTGCCCCATCAGCTGCATCCAGATCGAGCTGGAGAAGGACGCCACGAACCCCAAGGTCCGGGTGGTCTCCCAGTTCGACATCGACGAGGCCAAGTGCATGTTCTGCGGTCTGTGCGTCGAGCCCTGCCCGACCGGCTCCATCCAGCACACGCGCGAGTTCGAGGCCACCCAGCGCTCGGTCCGAAACCTGGTCTTCCGCTGGGCAAATCCCCTGAAGCCCTTCCCGGTCTACAAGGTCGACAAGACGGCGCCGTACATCCCCCGTGCGCCGCTCGGCTCGCTGGTGCGTGCGCTCGTCGCCCAGCGCCGATGGGACGCACCGGCCCTGACCTACCTGCCGCCCGAACCGCTCAAGGCACCGCCCCCTCCGCCTCCCAAGCCGGCCCCGGCCGCGAAGCCCGCCGCCCCGGCGGCGGCCAAGCCTGCCGCTCCTGCGGCCGCTCCTGCCGCTGCCCCCGCGGCTGCCGCCGCTCCTGCCGCCGCTCCTGCCCCTGCCGCTGCCGCCGCTCCTGCCGCCGCTCCGGCCCCGAAGCCGGACGAGCCCAAGCCCTGACCGAGAGCTCCGAATGCGAACCACGAAGAAGCTCATCGCCTGGACACTCGGAAGCGCCGCGGTCGTCGGCGCCGTCGGGGTCCTCTCCGCGCGTCTCTCCCCGGCGCTGGCTGCCGGCGGCGCACGGCCGCTGGCTGGGCCGTTCACCCTCGCCGACGGGGTCTTCTACGCCGTGGCCGCGCTCACCGTGGGTGGCGCCGCCGCGGTGGCCCTGTCGCGCAACATCCTCTACTCGGCGCTCGGATTGCTCGCCTCGCTCCTCGGCGTGGCCGGGCTCTACGCCTTCCTCTCGGCCGACTTCGTGGCCGTCGCCCAGGTGTTCATCTACATCGGCGGCGTCCTCGTCCTGATCCTCTTCGCGGTGATGCTCACCAACCGCATCGGCGAGGTGAACATCTCCAACTCCACCCTGGGCTGGGCCAGCGGGGGCATCCTCTCCGCGGTGATGCTCGGGCTCCTCCTGGTCATCGCCTTCGAGGTGCCCTGGCCGGTGCGCGCCATGGGCGGGAGCCCGACCACGGCTCCCATCGGTCACGCCCTCCTCCAGCAGTGGCTGCTCCCCTTCGAGCTCGCCTCGCTCATCCTGCTCTCCACCCTCATCGGCGCCATCATCATCGCCCGCAAGGAGATCCGGGCCGAGTAGGCCGGAAGACGCCCATGATCCCCACCCTGTCCCACTACCTGGCGGTCGCCGCGATCCTCTTCGCGCTCGGCCTCTTCACGGTCCTCACCCGGCGCAACGCGGTCGCGGTCCTGATGGGCGTCGAGCTCATGCTGAACGGCTCGAACGTCAACCTGGTCGCCTTCAACAAGTTCGTGGTGGGCGGACTCACCGGCCAGACCTTCGCCCTCTTCGTCGTCGTGCTGGCGGCGGCCGAGGCCGCGGTCGGCCTGGCCATCGTCCTCAGCATCTTCCACACCTTCAAGACCATCGACGTCCGCGCTGCGGACCTGATGCGAGAGTGAGATGGAACACGCCACCCAACACCTCGGACCCACGGTGGTCCACGCGGCGGGCTACCTCTGGCTCATCCCGCTCTTCCCGGCCGTCGGCGCGCTGATCAACTCGCTCCTCGGGATCCGCATCCAGCGGACCCTGGGGAAGAAGTGGAACCACGGCATCGCCATCGCGATGATGACGCTGTCGTTCCTCACTGCGCTGCGCGCCTTCGCGCAGATGCTGGCGCTCCCGGGCGGCGAGCGGTTCCTGCAGAACACGCTCTGGAACATGGTCAGCGCCGGCCACCTGCGCTTCGACCTGGCCTTCGCCCTCGATCCGCTCTCGATGATGATGGTGCTCATCATCACCTTCATCGGGACGCTCATCCACGTCTTCTCGACGGGCTACATGGCCGACGAGCCTGACTACTGGCGGTTCTTCGCGTACATGAACCTCTTCGTCTTCGCGATGCTGCTGCTCGTCATGGGCGACAACGTCGCGGTGATGTTCTTCGGCTGGGAGGGCGTCGGCCTCGCCTCCTACCTGCTCATCGCCTTCTGGTACACCGACATCGAGAAGGCCAAGGCCGGCATGAAGGCCTTCGTCGTGAACCGGTTCGGCGACTTCGGCTTCCTCGTCGGCCTGTTCCTGCTCTTCTGGTCGCTGGGGGGCATCTGGGAGCCGCGCGCCGACGCGCGCTCGGTCTCCTACGTTCCGGAGATCGGCTACAAGGCCGACGCGGGCGCGGCGAACCCGTTCGAGTCCACCGGTCCCCGCGCCGTCGTCGTCGACGGGCACGCGGTCCGGCTCGGCCCCACGCTCAACTTCCGCGAGCTGCGCGATCAGATCGTGATCGAGGAGACGGGCGTGGGCGAGCACCTGCGCCACCAGAAGGTCTGGGGCGTGATGCTGCTCACGCTGGTGGGCATGCTGATGTTCGTCGGCGCCATGGGGAAGAGCGCCCAGCTTCCCCTCTACGTCTGGCTCCCCGACGCCATGGCCGGTCCGACGCCGGTCTCCGCCCTCATCCACGCCGCCACCATGGTCACGGCCGGCGTCTACATGGTCGCACGCCTCTCCTTCATCTATGCGATGTCCCCCACGGCCATGGGGTGGGTGGCCACCATCGGGGTCCTCACCGCCTTCTTCGCCGCCACCATCGGGTTCTTCCAGTACGACATCAAGAAGGTACTGGCCTACTCCACGGTCTCGCAGCTCGGGTTCATGTTCGTCGGCGTCGGGGTGGGGGCCTACTGGGCCGGCACCTACCACCTGCTCACCCACGCCTTCTTCAAGGCCACGCTCTTCCTCGGGTCGGGCTCGGTCATCCTGGGCTGCCACCACGAGCAGGACATGCGGAAGATGGGCGGCCTGAAGAAGCTCATGCCGATCACGGCCTGGACCTACCTCATCGCCACCTGGGCCATCGCCGGCTTCCCCTGGGCGAGCGGCTTCTACTCGAAGGACGAGATCCTCTGGAAGGCCTTCACCCAGCGTGGGATGGAGCTCTTCGGCACCCCGACCCCCTGGCTCGGGCCGGCCATCTTCGTCATCGGCCTTCTGGCCGCCACCGGCACCAGCTTCTACATGTTCCGCAGCTACTACATGACCTTCACCGGCCACTACCGGGGCGGCGAGGGCCATGCCGAGGAGCACCTCGAGGACCCGCACGCCGCCCACGCGGCCCCGCACCACGTCGCCCACGCACCCGCGGCGGACCACGGCCACGACGACCACGCCGCCCACGGGCACTCCGCCCCGGCCTCCGGCCACGTGGCCCAGGTGGCCCACGCCCTCGACGCCAGCCACGCCGTGGCGGCGCACGACGACCACGGCCACCACGGCGGCGCCCCGCACGAGTCGCCTCGCTCCATCACCTGGGTGCTGGCCACGCTGGCCTTCGGCGCGGTGGCCGTCTCCTTCCTCGGCATCCCGCTGCTCTGGACCGGCCACGAGCCCATCCTGGAGCACTGGCTGGCCCCGGCCCTCCCCGCCGAGGTGACCTTCCTGCACTTCAGCCACGCCACCGAGTGGCTGTTCCAGGGCATGGGCGTCGCCGCTGCCGCCGTCGGCTGGTTCTTCGCCATGAAGCTCTTCAAGGACGGGAAGAGCCGCGTCCCGCACGACCTGAAGCACCGGTACTTCGGCTTCTGGACCGTGGTCTACAACAAGTACTACGTCGACGAGGCCTACCACGCGCTCGTGGTCCGGCCGGCGCTCTTCCTCGCCGCCTTCCTGTCCTGGTTCGACCAGCACGTCATCGACTGGATCGTGAACTTCACCGGCTGGCTGGCCCGCCTCTTCGCGGCCATCGACGACGCCATCGACAAGTACGTCGTCGACGGCGCCGTGAACGGCCTCGGGGGACTCACCCGCGAGGGCGGGCGCGTGCTCCGGCTCATGCAGACCGGCCACATCCAGACCTACCTCTACGGCGCGGCCCTCGGGTCGCTGCTCGTCGTCCTTCTCAACTTCCTCTTCCGCTAGGAGAACGGCTTCATGATCCGCCCCGACAACGTGCTGGTTTGGGCCACATTCCTCCCGGTCATCGGCGCCGCCGTCATCCTGGCGCTGATGGTCGTGAGGCATTTCCTCGACCTCCCGAAGCGGTTCCTCGACCAGGCCTCACGCTGGGTCACCCTGGCGGCCAGCGCCGGCATGATGCTGATGTCGTTCCTGGCCTGGCACTGGTTCGATCCCCGGGCCCAGGGGCTCCTCGTCCAGGGCAAGGCCACCGGCGTGCAGATGGTGAGCCGGGCGGTCTGGATCCGCCCGTTCAACGTGGAGTGGTTCGTCGGCGTCGACGGGCTCTCCATCTCGATGATTCTCCTCACCGGCCTCATCTCCTTCGTGGCCGCCATCGCCTCCATGCCCTGGTGGCAGGGCGGCGAGAAGGCCATCAGCCTGGCGGGGATGGACGAGGACGACCACGGGCACGGCCACGACGAGCACCACCCCAAGCACTTCTCGGTGCGGATGGTGCCGGGCTACATGATCCTGCTGCTCCTCCTCATGACCGGCATGATGGGCACCTTCGTCGCGCTGGACATGTTCCTCTTCTACGTCTTCTGGGAGGTCATGCTCCTCCCGATGTACTTCCTCATCGGCGTCTGGGGCGGACCTCGCCGCGAGTACGCGGCCATCAAGTTCTTCCTCTACACCCTGGCGGGCTCGGTGCTCATGCTGCTCGCCATCATCGCCGTCTACTACCGCAGCCTTCCCGCGGTCCTGGCCGACGGCACGATGTCGGCCAAGCACACCTTCAACCTGCTCGAGCTGGCCGCCCAGGGACGCGCCGGGCAGTTCGCCTCGGCCCTTCCCATCCTGGGCGTCGGCTTCACCAAGATCGTCTTCGTGGCCTTCTTCATCGGGTTCGCCATCAAGATCCCGATGTTCCCGTTCCACACCTGGTTGCCGGACGCCCACGTCGAGGCCCCCACGCCCATCTCGGTCATCCTGGCCGGCATCCTCCTCAAGATGGGCCCGTACGGCATCCTCCGCTTCAACTATCCGCTGCTCCCCGACGCCACCGAGTGGGCAGCCAACGCCATCGCCGTGTTCGGCGTCATCAACATCATCTACGCCGCCTACGTGGCCCTGGCCCAGCGCGACATCAAGAAGATGGTCGCCTACTCCTCGGTCTCCCACATGGGCTTCACCCTGCTCGGAATGGCCGCCATGACCCCGCTGGCCATCTCCGGCGCGGTGTACAACATGTTCACTCACGGCATCATCAGCCCGGCTCTCTTCCTCCTCGTGGGCGTGATCTACGACCGCGCCCACCACCGCGACATGGATCGCTTCGGCGGCCTCGCCAAGGAACTGCCGGAGTACAGCGGGATCACCGGCCTGGCCTTCTTCGCCTCCCTGGGCCTCCCCGGCCTGGCCGGCTTCATCCCGGAGTTCATGGTGCTGGCGGGCAGCTTCCCGGTCTACCTGACCTTCACGGTCATCTCGGCCACCGCCGTCATCATCACCGCCGCCTACTACCTCTGGTCCATGCAGCGGGTCTTCCTGGGCAAGCTCAACACGGCCTACGCCGGGTTCCCCGACGTGAACTGGCGCGAGCGGCTCACCCTCTACCCGCTCGCGGTCATCATGGTCGTGCTCGGGTTCTACCCTCAGTTCATCCTGCACGCGATCAACCCGGCGCTGCAGATGCTCATCCAGAACCTGCGCCCGGTGTAGCGCGGCGGAGATCGCACGATGGACATCCAGCCCTTCCTCGTCGCCGAGAACGTGCGCAGCACGGGGTGGTTCCGCCCCGAGCTGGTGCTCACGATCGGCACGCTCGCGCTCTTCCTGCTCGACCTCGCCTGGCGCAGGAGCGCGTCGCGCGCCCGCCTGCTCTCCGGCGCCACGCTGGCCGTCTTCGGACTGGCGGCGCTGATGCTCGCGCTCCAGCCCGGTACGCCCCAGTCGCTCTTCAACGGGATGATCGCGAACGACGCCTTCGCGAACTTCTTCAAGTGGCTCTTCCTGGCCGGCGGTGCGCTCACCGTCCTCATCGCCGGCCCCTCGCGGGCCTATCCCCCGTCCCGCATCGGCCCCTTCTTCGCGCTGCTCGTCGCCATCGTGCTGGGCCTCTTCATCATGGCCAGCGCCACCGACCTGCTCATGATCTACATGGGCATCGAGCTGGTCTCGATGGTGAGCTACGCGCTGGCCGGCTACTCCAAGGGCGACCGCAAGGCCGCCGAGGCGGCGCTGAAGTACGTCATCTTCGGCGGGGTGGCCTCCGGGGCCATGGTCTTCGGCATGAGCTACCTGTACGGCATGCTCGGCACGACCGACATCACCCGCTTCGCCGAGGCCATCTCCCGCGTCCCGTCCACCCTGCCCTACCGGCTCGGCCTCATCCTGGCCGTGGTGCTCGTCACCTCCGGCGTGGGCTACAAGATCGCAGCGGTGCCCTGGCACATGTGGGCGCCGGACGTCTACGAGGGCGCTCCCACCCCGTTCACCGCCTTCCTCTCGACCGGCCCCAAGGCGGCCGGGTTCGCCGTGGCGGCCCGACTGCTGTGGGGATTGCTCGACGTGCGCGGGTCCATGATGGGGCTCTCGGTGCCGGTGGCGGACCTCCCCTGGCCGGCGGTGGTCGGCGTGCTCTCCGCGGTCACCATGACGCTCGGAAACTTCACGGCGCTCCCGCAGACGAATCTCAAGAGACTCCTCGCCTACTCCTCCATCGCCCACGCCGGCTACACGCTCATGGGGCTCGCCGCCAACTCCTTCGTGGGCACGCAGGCGGTCATGGTCAACATGCTCGCCTACCTGGTCATGAACCTGGGTGCCTTCCTGGCCGTGATCGTGGTCGAGCGCTTCACCGGTTCCCCCAACATCTTCGAGTTCCGGGGTCTGGGAAGCCGGGCACCGCTGGCGGCCGTGTCGATGGCGGTGTTCCTCTTCTCGCTGACCGGCCTGCCCCCCTCCATCGGCTTCACCGGGAAGTACTGGCTCTTCGTGGCCGTGCTCGACCGGGTCCAGGGACCGACGGGGACCTGGTACGCCGTTCTCGCCATCATCGCGGCGCTCAACACGGCGGTGGCGCTCTACTACTACGCGCGCATCCTGCGGGCGATGTTCTTCGAGGCGCCGCTCACCAGGACGGAGCTGACCTATCCGGTCTCCTACAAGTGGCTCCTGGCCGGCTTCGCCTTCGCCACCGTCCTCTTCGGCATCTGGGTCACCCCGATCATGGACTGGACCCGGCTCTCGCTGGGGCAGTTCTACAGGGGCTAGCTAGGTTCCGGGGCGCCGCGCCTCCAGCAGATCGAGCACCTCGAGCGCCATCCGGGACTTCCCGAGGAAGCGATCCGGGGAGACGATCTCCCCGTGGAAGTCGCTGCCGGCCGTGCAGACCATGCCGGCGGCGGCCGCCCCCTCGCGGAACTTCTCCGCCTGCTCCCGGAGATGGTCGGGGTGGTCCGCCTCGACGCCGTCGAAGCCCATGGCGCGCAGGCGGACGAACTCCCGGGGGTTGACCTTGGACGGACCCGGGTGGGCCAGGGTCGCGACACCGCCGGCCCGCCGGACCATCGCGGCGGCGTCCTCCGCGGTGAGCCGGTACCTGCCGACGTACGCCGGGCGCCCTTCCCCGAGGTAGCGGTCGAAGGCCTCCCTGACGGTGGACACCACGCCGGCCTCCACCATGGCCCGGGCGACGTGGGGACGGCCGATGGTCTTCCCCCCGCTGCAGGCAACGATGGCGGCCTCGGTCACCGTGACCCCGTTCCGGGCCAGGAGCTCGATGATCCTCCGGACGCGTCCGCGCCTGTGGTCGGCCAGCTTGTCCTCGAAGGCCTGCAGTTCTGGATGGACCGGGTCGATGAAATGACCGAGGACGTGGACCTCCCGCTCGTCGAGAAGCGCCGAGAGCTCGATGCCGGGGACGAACCGCATCCCGAGTTCCCGGGCCCCCGCTGCAGCCGCCCCGAGACCGGCCACGGTATCGTGATCCGTGAGCGCCCAGACGACCGTGCCAGCCTTCACCGCCCTTGCGGCGACCTCGGACGGGGCGTACTGTCCATCGGAAGCAGTAGAATGAGTGTGCAGGTCGATGATAGGGTGTTCGGGTCGCATGTCGTTGATCTCGTTGGGTTCATATAATCCCCGAGCACCGGGGTGCCAGGGAGTCCCGATGCAGCACGTCCTTCGAATCTCCAGGAAGATCGACTACGCCATCCGGGCGATGATCCACCTGGCGGGAATTCCCGAGAACACCGTCGTGCCCTTCCGCGAGATCGGGAGGCAGATGGACGTCCCCGAGGACTTCCTCGCCAAGATCCTGAAGACACTTGTCGATCAGGGCATCGTCCGGTCGACCCGCGGGCCGCACGGCGGCTACAAGCTGGCCCGCCCGGCCGAGTCCATCAACGTCCTCGAGATCATCGAGGCCGCCGAGGGGCCCGTCGCGATCAACGTCTGCCTCGACGACGACGACGCCTGCAAGCGCCAGCCGATCTGCTCCATGTCGGCCGTATGGCGGGAGGGGCAGGAACGCATGCTCGACGTCTTCCGCCGCACCTCCCTCTCCTCCCTCGTCGAGCCTCCGGTGCAGATCGCTCCGGTCCCGGGGAACGGGGCAGTCGCGAGCGCCACGCCCGCCGCACCCTGATCCCCGCGGGCCGGGCCAGCCGGGCGGAATCCTCACGGCTTGCGCCGGTCCAGCCGCTCCTGCGCCGCCTCCAGGCGCGCGCGAAAATCCGGGTCGGAGAGCAGGTGGATGGCCTCCGGTGACCGGGAGACCGCTGCGCCTCCGGCATCCCTGGCCTCGTCGAGAAGCGAACGGACGCGGGGGTCGTCGAACAGCGCACGGAGGTCGGGGTCGCTCGACATGCGCGCGGCCGAACCCGGCTCGTCGGCCGCCCGGAGCAGGGCCGCGAGAGCCGCCTCGGCACGACGGCGCCAGTCCCCAAGCAGGTCGTTTTCCCGGACCAGCCCGGCGAGGTCGCTCCTCCCCAGGGCCCGTTGCCACCGGTCGGGCAGCGAGGGCGCCAGCGCCTCGGCCACCGCCAGCCCCACCCAGGCCACCGCCACGGCGGCCAGCCCGGCGAGGAGCGCTCCGGCTCCCCGGTCGAGCGGGCGCCCTTCCCCATCCCGGTTGCGCGCCAGCCGCCGGCCCACGTACGCAACCCCTCCCGCCACGAAGACGAAGAGCAGGACGGCCGTGACCGGCCTCGCAACGGTGGTGGGCAGCACCGTCGAGAGCAGCCGCCCCGCCGGCTCCGAGAGGTGGCGGGCAGCCAGCCAGCCGAGCGCCGTGCCGGCGAACAGGAAGAGCGGGCGGAGGAGACCGGCGAGCGCCCCGAGGCACGCCGCGACAGCGAGGAAGGCGATCAGGGCCGCGTCGAGGAGCACCGTTTCCTACTTGATCCGGAAGTCCTGCCTGGGCCGGTTCTTCTCGGCCTGCGCGAGCAGGTCCTTGAAGCGCTCGTTCTGGGGCTCGTAGGCCAGCGCCAGCTTGAGGTTTCGCTCGGCCCCCTCCCAGCGCCCGGCCTTCGCATCGGCCAGGGCCGCGGAGTAGAACTTCCGGCCGTTGGGAGTCTGTCCGAGTTGCTCGACCGCGCGCCGCTTCTGGGCGTCCTTGATGGCGGCCTCGTCGTCCTCGGAGAAGCGAAGCTTGGCCAGCCGGTCGGGACCGGAGACGTCGGCCGCGTACTTCTTCCGGCGGGCGTCGTCCCGCAGCACCGTGTAGGCCTCGTTGATGCGCCGGTAGATGCGCCCGACCTGGTCCCGGAACACGGGGTCTTCCACGGCAGCGTAGCGATCGGGGTGGTAGACCCGCGACTCGCGGTGGTAGGCGGTGCGGATCTCGGACGGCGTCGCCTCCGTGGCGAGCTTCAGGACCGTGAAGTAGTCGAGCTGGTCGAGCGCCCCGTCCAGGGTCTCGACCTCGATGCGGAAGGAGACATCCATCTCTGCCTGTGTGCTCCCCTCAGGACGCCGGGTGTCCCGCCAGCACCACCTCGGCGTTCTTGTCGATGGCGCCCAGGATGTCGCTCTCGGAGAGGCCCGAGGACAGGTGGATGGTCGTGGAGGCCTTCTGCCGGGTCTCGGTGTCGGTCGCCGAGACCTGGACGATGCCGTTCGAGTCGATCTCGAAGGTCACCTGGATCTGCACGTCACCGCGGTATCCGACGCGGAACCCGGCGAACTCGAACTCTCCCAGGATCTCGCACTCGTCGGCCCGCTTCGACTCGCCCTGGTAGACCCGGATGCGCACCCGGTCCTGACCGTCGCGGCTGGTGGTGAAGGTCTTCGACTTCTCGATGGGGATGGGGGTGTTCTTGTCGATGATGGGCTCGGCCCATCCGCCGGCCGTCCCCACCCGCAGGGTGAGCGGGGTCACGTCGAGGAGGTAGCTGGCCTGACCGGCGCTGGCGGCGCTGCGGTTGAGAAGGGCCGCGGCCTGGATGGCTGCACCCTGTGCCACCACCTCGTCGGGATCGATCCCGGCCATGGGCTCCTTCTGGAAGTAGTGCCGGACCGACTGGCGAACGATGGGGAGCCGGGTGGGGGCTCCCACCAGGATCACCGCGTCGATGTCGCCCGCGGTCATGCGCGCCGACTGGAGCGCCTCGTCGCACACCTTGAAGGTGCGCTGGACGAGGTCCATCACCATCCGGTTGAACTGGTCGACGCCCAGGACCTGCTCGAGGTTCAGGACCTGCCCCTCGGGCGTCTGGCAGATGCCCTCCACCTTGATGGCGGCCTGCCCGTCGCGCCCCACGTCGATCTTGGCCTTCTCGCCCGCCTCCTTGAGCATCTGCAGGCAGAACTTGTTCTGGCGGAGATCGATGCCGTGCATGGCCTGGAAGTCCTCGGCCAGCCAGGTCATGATCCGGTCGTCGAAGTCGTCGCCGCCCAGGTAGGTGTCGCCGGCCGTGGCGATGACCTCGAAGACGTCGCGCCCGATCTCCAGGATCGACACGTCGAAGGTGCCGCCGCCCAGGTCGTACACGCAGATGCGCTGGGAGATGTCCTTGCCGAACCCGTAGGCCAGCGCCGCCGCGGTGGGCTCGTTGATGATGCGCAGCACCTCGAGCCCGGCGATTCGGCCGGCGTCCTTGGTGGCCTGGCGCTGGTTGTCGTTGAAGTAGGCCGGGCAGGTGACCACGGCCCGGCGCACCTCTCGGCCGAGCGACGTCTCGGCGATGGCCTTCATCTCCTTCAGCACCAGCGCCGAGATCTCGGGGATGGCCAGGATCCGCTCGCCGACCTGGACCCGGACCGAGTTGCTGGCCCCCTCGACGATCTTGTACGGCATCACCGCCTGGGCCTTCTTCACCTCGTCCGAGAAGAAGAAGCGGCCGATGAGCCGCTTTGCCGAGTAGACCGTGTTCTCGGCGTTGGTGATGATGTTGCGCTTGGCGCTGTTCCCGACGAGGACCGTCCCGTCCTCGAGGAAGCTCACCACGGACGCGTGGGTGCGCTCTCCCCACTCGTTGGTGAGGACCTCCGGCTTTCCGTCGATGACCGTGGCCACGGCGCTGTAGCTGGTGCCGAGGTCGATGCCGACCGCGATGTCGTCGCTCATGGACCTTCCGTCAAAGGGGTTCAGCGATCGTAGGCGCGCGCCGCGCAGACTGTCAAACGATCGCCCAGGGGCGCGGGACGAACACCTTCTCCCAGGTCTCCATGGCGAACCGGTCCGTCATGCCGGAGAGGAAGTCGGCGACCGCCCGGGGCAGGTCCTCCCCCGGCCGAGGAGCCACCCCGAAGCGGGCGCGGAGCCGCTCCCCGTCCTCCAGGCACCAGCGGTGGAGGTCCTCGAGGATGTGCTGGGCCTTCTTGAACTCGTCCTGCACCGCCGGGTTCTCGTAGACTCGGGCATAGAGGAAGTCGCGCAGGGCGAGCAGCGCCCCGTGGACCTCGCCGGACATGGCGATGTGCCCGCCTCCGTCGATGTCCGAGGAGCGGATGACGTCCCCGATCAGGGTGTGCAGGCGAACCGAGTGGCGGTCGCCGAGCACCGCGGCGATGTCGCGGGGGACCTCCTCCTCGAGCAGGAGCCCGCCGCGGACCGCGTCGTCGAGGTCGTGGTTCACGTAGGCCACGATGTCGGCGAGGCGGACGATCTCCGCCTCCAGGGTCATGGCCTTGGAGCCGCCGGCCATGAGGACCTGGCCGCGCCCCTTCGAGTGCCGGAGGATGCCGTCCCGGACCTCGGCGGTGAGGTTCAACCCCTCCCCGTCCTTCTCCAGCACCTCGACCACCCGCACCGACTGCTGCACGTGGTGGAAACCGCCGGGCATCACCTGGTTCAGCACCCGCTCCCCGGCGTGGCCGAAGGGCGTGTGTCCCAGGTCGTGCCCCATCACCATGGCCTCGACGAGCATCTCGTTGAGACGGAGCGCGCGGGCGATGGAGCGCCCCACCTGCGCGACCTCCAGCGTATGGGTGAGCCGGTTCCGGTAGTGGTCGCCGCGCGGCGCGAGGAAGACCTGGGTCTTGCCCATGAGGCGGCGAAAGGACTTGGAGTGGAGGACGCGATCCCGGTCCCGCTGGTAGGCGGGGCGCATGTCGTCCTCCGGATCGGGCCGATCGCGGCCTCGGGTGTCCCGGGAGAGCGCGGCGCGCGGGTGCAGGCTCGCCGCCTCCTGCTCCTCGAGCATCGCGCGGATGGTGGGGGCCATGGACGGGGATCTAATCATCGGTGCGGCAGCAGGCTCGCCTCGAGGAAGAGGACGAGGAGGTTGGAGAGTGCGTGGGCCACCGCCGGCGCAGCCACCCCTCCGGTCCGCGCCCGGAGCCATCCGAAGAGGAGGCCTGGGAAGAAGGTGGCGAGCCGCAAGGGCTGGAGCGTGACCAGGTGACCGGCCGCGAAGAGGGCCTGCGTCGCCAGGAACCCCGGGCCGATCTCCGCCCCGAGGATCCGGCGAGAGGGCCCGCTCCGGCTCCAGGACGTCTGCATCCATCCCCGGTAGAAGAGCTCCTCCGGGATGGCCACGGCGAGGAGCTGGACCGCTGCGGCCAGCACGAAGCCGGGCGGGATCCTGGGCTGGAACTGCGCGGGGATGCCCCAGAGACGTGCCCCCCCGATGAGTGCAGCGGCGAAGAGGGGGAGCACGACGAGCGACACGCCGACACCGGCGGCGGCGCCCGTGCCCCAGGCGCGCCAGGTCCGGGCGTCGCCAATCCCCCACCAGGGAAGCCCGTAATCCTGCCAGCCCTCCCCGCGGGCGCGGAGGAACCGGTCGGGGACGAGCAGGAAGAGGAGCGCCGCCACCCCGGCCAGGTTCGCCCGAAGGATGCCGGTCGGCTCGATGGATGCGAGGGCCGACGCGACCGCGATCCCGCCGACCACCAGGCACCAGGACACGAGGAGGTCCCGGGTCGACGGGGGCGTTCCCCGCATGGAGGTCTCGGGTGCTATCCTCGGCATCATGCCTCACGCGGCGATGGAGCGCGAACCCGCGGTCGCGGGCCGTTTCTATCCCTCCTCTCCCCGGGAGCTGGCCGAGGAGGTGGCCAGACTGCTGTCCGGGCGGCCCGAGGGACGCGCCACCTCCCCGCCTCCCCGTCCCGCCTACGGCGTCGTCTCCCCGCACGCGGGCTACGTGTACTCGGGAGCGGTGGCCGGCGCGACCTGGGCCCGCGTCGACGTACCGGACCGGGTCATCGTCCTCTGCCCGAACCATACCGGCGAGGGCCAGCGGGTGGCGGCCTGGCCGGGAGGGGCGTGGCGGACGCCGCTCGGCCTCGTACCGGTGGACGAGGAGATGACCCGGGAGATCGTCGAGGCGGGGCTCGCCACGCCCGACCGCGAGGCCCACCGGCACGAGCACGCACTCGAGGTGCAGCTCCCATTCCTCCAGCTCAGGCGTCCCGACGTGTCCATCGCGGCGCTGTGCGTGGCGAACCTCCCGTTCTCCCGCTGCGAGGAGATCGGGAAGGGGCTGGCGCGGGTGGTGGCCCGCCACGGGGCGCTGGTGGTCGCCTCGAGCGACATGAGCCACTACGTGCCCGCCGCCGTGGCGAGGAGGAAGGATTGCCTGGCCATCGACCGGATGCTGGCGCTCGACGCGCGCGGCCTCCACGAGGTGGTCGAGAGCGAGGGGATCTCCATGTGCGGCTTCGTTCCGGCGACCATCATGGTCGTCGCCGCGGTCGCCGCGGGAGCCCGGGAGGCGGAACTGGTGCGCTACGGGAACTCCGGGGACGTGACCGGGGACGACGGCAGCGTGGTGGGCTACGCCGGCCTCGTCCTCACCTGATCGCCCGCTCCGGTTGTGCTAGCTTTCGCGGCCATGAATGCACCGGTCCGCGTCCGCTTCGCCCCCTCCCCCACCGGCTACCTCCACATCGGAGGGGCCCGGACGGCGCTCCTCAACTGGCTGTGGGCCCGCCACACCGGCGGCAAGTTCGTGCTGCGCATCGAGGACACCGACCAGGAGCGCTCGACGGAGGATGCGGTCCGCGCCATCCTGGACGGGATGCGCTGGCTCGGCCTCGACTGGGACGAGGGGCCGGACGTGGGCGGACCGTTCGGCCCCTACTTCCAGATGCAGCGGAAGGAACTCTACCGGGAGTACGCCGAGAGGCTCGTCGCGGCCGGGAAGGCCTACGCCTGCTACTGCACGAAGGAGGACCTGGACGGGCAGCGCGAGCTCGCCAAGGCCGAGAAGCGGCAGTTCATCTACCCGGGCACCTGCCGGGAAATGGCCTACAATCCTTCGCGACGCCACGTGATCCGGTTCCACCTCCCCAAGCTCCTCGAGGTGACCTTCACCGACCGGGTGAAGGGAGCCATCACCCGTCCGGGCTCGACGATGCAGGACGAGGTCATCGTCCGGGCCGACGGCGTGCCCCTCTACAACTTCGGTGCGGTGGTGGACGACGTCACCATGCAGATCAACCTGGTGGCGCGCGGCGACGACCACGTGAACAACACCGCCATCCAGGTGCTCCTCTACGAGGCGCTCGGCTACCCGGTCCCCGCCTTCGCGCACCTGCCCATGATCCTGGGGGCGGACAAGACCCGCCTCTCCAAGCGGCACGGGGCGACCAGCGTCACCGCCTACCGCGACATGGGCTACCTGCCCGAGGCGGTGGTGAACTACCTGGTGCGGCTCGGGTGGTCCCACGGCGACCAGGAGATCTTCACCATGGGAGAACTGGTGAAGCACTTCGGCTTCGACCACGTGGGCGCGACCGCCAGCGTGTTCAACCCGGAGAAGATGGTCTGGGTGAACCAGACCTGGATCAAGTCGCTCACCCCGGCCGAGCTGGCGCGTCGCGCGGTGCCCTACTACGCCGCCGCCGGGCTCGACGTGGCGGCCGACGCGCGCCTCCCCGACGTCGCGAAGGCCTACCAGGAACGGGCCAAGACGCTCGTCGAGCTGGTGACCCAGTCGCGATACCTCTTCGCGCCGGTGGAGATGGACCCGAAGGCCCGGGAGAAGTTCCTCGGCCCCGACGCGGCGCCGGTGCTCCAGGGGATCCGCGACGGGATCGCGGCCAGCGCGGCGCTCGATGCCGCCGGGCTCGAGAAGCTCTTCCACGACGTCGCGGCGGCGAGGTCGCTCGGGCTCGGCAAGGTGGCCCAGCCGGTCCGGGTGGCGCTCACCGGTGGCACCGCCTCGCCGGGCATCTATGACGTGATCCTGCTCGTCGGGCGCGAGGAGTCGCTCGCGCGGCTGGACGCGGCGGTGAAGATCGCGGCGGCGTGAGTCCCGGACGAGGCGTCCCAGATGGGGCGCTTGACACTTTCCGGCAAATCGACGCCTCGACGGCATTCGTTCCGTCGACCAACCCCAATAGAGTTGCCTCTTTAGAGGTTAATCATTTGAATACATGAGGTTACCATGTTCACGGTACATGCGCCTCGCAAAGCAAAAGAATCATTCATTGGAAAGGATTAATGTTGTTTGAATTCAGCTCCTTACCATAAATGACCTGAGTCAATGATTCCCATTTGAGAAGATTCTAGTTTCCCC
The DNA here is from genome assembly GCA_963831265.1 of uncultured delta proteobacterium. Classification (GTDB taxonomy): domain Bacteria; phylum Myxococcota; class Myxococcia; order Myxococcales; family Anaeromyxobacteraceae; genus CAIOAK01. The sequence continues at coordinate 17,239 of CAWHPQ010000002.1, forward strand.
ACCGCCCCGGGGCTCACCCCTGGGGGGATTGACCAAGGGGTCGTATCCAGGAGGGGGAACAGTGCAGCATTTTGCTCGCGTCGCCTCGTTTTCGCTCGCGATGTACCTCACCGCAGGGACGAGCCTTGCGGGGTGTGGGAATACGCCCACCCCGGTACAGCCGACCCCAGAGGCGGAGAGGCCGGCCGCGCCCCCGACACCCGCGGTCCTTCCAGCCTCGGGCGCCCCGGCTGCCGCCACCACCTGCGCTCCACTCCTCGGCCACGGCGCCTACGCGACCCAGTCCTGCGAGTCCTGCCACCCCTGCGGCGCGAAGGCGACCAGCGGGCACCCGGCTACCTGGACGGACCGCACCAGCCTCGGCTTCCACGCCTACTCGGCGAACGCAGGCCTGTCGAACTGCCAGGGCTGCCACGGCGTCGCGCTCGACGGCGTTGGAGGATCGGCCCGGACCTCCTGCGCCCAGTGCCATGGCGCGACCTGGAAGACGAACTGCGTGATGTGCCACGGCGGGACCGACAACCAGAGCGGCGCGCCACCGAGGACCACCTGGGGCAACACCACCGACGCCGTTCGCGCCGGCACCCATACGGCCCACGTCGCCGCCACCCACGGGCTCGCTGCCGCCGTGGCCTGCGCCACCTGCCACGCCCAGCCGGCAGATGCTCTCGCTGCGGGCCACGTCGACGGCGGAACGTCCGAGGTGATCTTCTCTGGCCGGGCCATCCAGGGCACGACGACGGCGGCCTGGACCCGCGCCACCGCTACCTGCTCCAACACCTACTGTCACGGCGCCACGTTGACGGGCGGCACGGCGAGGTCACCGGTCTGGACGAACGCCAGCGGGACCCAGCGCTCCTGCAACGCCTGCCACGGCGCCCCGCCGCCGGCCCCGCACTCGACGAGCACGGCCTGCGGGTCCTGCCACGCGGGCTACACCGCGACCACGGTGAACGCCGCCACGCACGTCAACGGCGTCCTCGACGTGACGGGGATGACCTGCACGTCCTGCCACGGGACCAGCGGCCAGACGGCCACGCAGGCTGCTCCGCTCTACGCCGCGCCTCCCTCCGGCACGAAGGGCGAGACGGCGACGACCACGCGCGCGGTGGGCGCACACCAGGCCCACCTGACCGGCACCCGCCTCCGTACGGCGGCCATCGCCTGCACCGAGTGCCACGTCGTCCCCGCGGCCACCGCCCACTCCAACTCGGTCGTCGACCTCGCCTGGGGCTCCCTCGCCACGAAGTCGGGCGCGGTCGCCGCCACCTGGAACGGCACCGCCCTCACCTGCGCCAATTACTGCCACGGAACGGGCGTGTCGGGAGGCACGACGAAGAGCCCCACCTGGACGGGCGGCACCGCGCAGGCGAACACCTGCACCTCCTGCCACGGCGCGCCGCCCCCTGCGCCCCACTCGACCAGCACGTCGTGCGCCTCTTGCCATGCTGGCTACACGGCCACCACCGTCAACAAGGCCACCCACATGAACGGCGTGGTCGATGCCACCGGCATGACCTGTACCTCCTGCCACGGCACGGCGACGCGGACGGCGACGGCGTTGAACCCGCAGCTCGCCTCGGCCCCGCCGGTCGACACGGCGGGCAACACGGCCACCACGGCCCGCGGCGTCGGCGCCCACATGAAGCACCTCTCGACCGCCACGCGCTCGCTCAACTTCGCCTGCAGCGAATGCCACACGGTGCCGACGACGACCATCCACTCCAACGGGGTGAAGGACCTCGTCTTCGGCACGCTGGCGAGGACCGGCGGGAAGACCCCCGCCTACAACGCCACGTCGCTCGGCTGCTCGGCGACCTACTGCCACGGCAACTTCACGAACGGAAAGACGACGGCGGTGCCCACCTGGACGGGGGGGACACTCGCCTGCAACGCCTGCCACAACATGCCCAACACCTCTACCGGGCGTCACTCGAAGCACGGCGGGTCCAGCTTCAACTGCTCCGAGTGCCATAGCGGCATCGCCTCCGGAACCGGATCGAGCAACGCCGCCATCACCGGACCCACCCTGCACGTGAACGGTGTCGTGAACGTGGTCTTCACGCCCACGCTCTCCTTCACGTCCACGGGTACCGGCACCTCCCGGCGCTGCAACGGCACCTGCCACAGCAAGAACCACTCCTCCTGGTCCTGGTAACCGCCATGATCTTCGACAACGAGACGGTCGCCATGGCTTCGATCAAGAATCGGTCCCTCGTGCTGTCCAGCTGGGTCGCCCTGGGCATCGTCCTTGGCCTCGCGGGCTCCGGGTGCGGCCCGCAGACGGGGACCTTCGACAGCGCGCCGAAGCCCGTACGGGTTGCGAGCACTCACCTCATCGGCGGGCCTCAGTGCGGCGGGACCGACGTGCACACGAAACACATCGACCTGAACGTCGGCTGCGCCACCTGCCACCCCTGCGGCGCGGTTTTTGGGTTCGACGTCCCCTACACCTTCCCCCGCGGCACGACGACGGCGGGCGGTACGATCACCCGCGGCGTCGCACCCGCCCCCACCACCTGCGCGGTGGCCTGCCACAGCCCGATGGGGGCCCCGCTCAAGACGGTAGCCTGGAACGCCGGCCCGCAGGACTGCACCGCCTGCCACCTGAAGTCGACGCTGCCCGCCACCCACCCGGCCATCACCAATCCGAACCCCACCGGGGCCGATTGCCAGGCTTGCCACGTCAGCTCGACCGACACGCACACCGGCGGCACGGTGACGCTCACCGGCCACCCCGCCACCTGGACGGACACGACCAGCGCCGGCTTCCACGCCTACGAGGCCAACAAGGGACTTGCGAACTGCCAGGGATGCCACGGTGCCGACCTCACCGGCGGTGTCACCGGCTTCTCCTGCGCCCTCTGCCACGACACGGCGCTCCCGGCGGGGGTGGCCAGCTGGAAGGTGAACTGCGTGATGTGCCACGGCGGGACCGGCAACCAGACCGGCGCACCGCCCAAGACGACCTGGGGCAACTCGGCCGACGCCAAGCGGGTCGGGGCACACGCCACCCACGTCACGGGGAATGCCCGCTCCCCCGCCTTCGACTGCAACGTCTGCCACGTGAAGCCGGCGGACGCGCTCGCCACCGGCCACCTCGACGCCACCGCCACCGCGGAGCTGACCTGGGGTGGCCTCGCCGTCACCGGCGGCGCAGCCCCTTCCTGGAATCGGACCGCCGCCACCTGCTCCAACACCTACTGCCATGGCCGGTTCACCAATGGAAACGCGACGGCCGCCCCAATCTGGACGGGTACGAACCAGGGAGCCTGCGGCACATGTCATGGTCTGCCGCCGGGCGGTACGCACCCCGCCGTGGGCACGGCGCTCACTGGCTGCGCCACCTGCCACAACCAGACCATGACCGCGGCCGGCGCGATCATCTCGCCCAGCGCGGGCGGGAAGCACCTCGACGGGATCATCGAGGCGAGCGGGGGCGCCGGCGGACACGGCGCCTCGTGGATGGACCCGGCCAGCGCGGGCTTCCACGCCTACTCGGCCAACGCCGGGATCTCGTCCTGCCAGGGCTGCCATGGAGCCAACCTCGACGGAGTGGGGGGCTCGGCCACGACCTCCTGCGCCGCCTGCCACGGGGCCACCTGGAAGACGAACTGCACCCTCTGCCACGGCGGCACGGCCAACACGACCGGCGCCCCGCCCAGGGGAACCTGGGGCTACCGCACCGACGCCACGCGCATCGGCGCGCACACGAAGCACGTGACCGGTGGGGCGATCTCGGGCGCGATTCCTTGTGGGACCTGCCACGTGACCCCGACGAGCGCGCTCTCTGCCAATCACCTGAATGGCTCGACTGCGACCGTGACGTGGTCGGCGTCGCGGCCACCAGCGGTGCAACACCGTCCTGGAACCGCGCCACCCAGATCTGCGCGCGCACGTACTGCCACGGCGGGTACAGCGGGACGTACAATTACTACTTCTGGGGCGACGCATCGGCCGCCTACGCCAGCGCCAATGCCTCGCCGAGATGGACCGACGGTCCGATGACCTGCACCTCCTGCCACGCCAACCCGCCACAGACTGGCAACTGGCACACCGGCTTCCACGCCGGCGGAAACAACTGCGACCTCTGCCACCCCCACGTGAACGCCACGGGCACGGCCATCCTGAACCCGGCCCTGCACGTGAACGGGACGTCGAGGTACCGGCGACCTACAGTCCAGTTGCTTCAACTGCCATTAGTTCGTCTCCCCGATATCACCCCTCGCTGCCCCATGCTCCCGGCCGATGTCCCGGTTAACTTCCCGGGACACCCGGCCGAGGAGCATCGATGGACCACCCACCCGACGCAGACCCGCAGGAGACCGGCGAGTGGCTCGACGCCCTCGAGGGCGTCATCGCCCGGGAGGGCCCGGAGCGGGCCCACTGGCTGATCGAGCAGCTCATCGACCGGGCGCGCCGATCCGGCGCCTACCTCCCCTTCTCCGCGAACACCGGCTACGTGAACACCATCCCGGTGGAGCGGCAGCCTCCGCTCCCGGGCGACTTCGAGCTCGAGCAGCGCATCCGCCACTTCATCCGCTGGAACGCGATGGCCATGGTGCTCCGCGCCAACCGGAACACCAACGTGGGCGGCCACATCGCCAGCTTCGCCTCGGCGGCGATGCTCTACGACATCGGCTACAACCACTTCTGGCGCGCCCCCACGAAGGAGCTGGGTTCCGACCTGGTCTTCATCCAGGGCCATTCGGCCCCGGGCATCTACGCCCGCGCCTTCCTCCTCGGCCTCCTCACGGAGGACCAGCTCGACCGCTTCCGCCAGGAGGTGGACGGCAAGGGGATCTCCTCCTACCCGCACCCCTGGCTCATGCCGAGGTTCTGGAACTTCCCCACCGTCTCGATGGGGCTCGGGCCCCTCATGGCCATCTACCAGGCCCGCTTCATGAAGTACCTGGACGACCGCGGCCTGGCCAAGACCCAGGGGCGCAAGGTCTGGGCGCTCACCGGCGACGGCGAGATGGACGAGCCCGAGTCCATGGGCGCGATCGGCATGGCCGGGCGCGAGAAGCTCGACAACCTGGTCTTCGTCGTCAACGCGAACCTCCAGCGGCTCGACGGGCCGGTGCGCGGCAACGGGAAGATCATCCAGGAGCTGGAGAGCGAGTTCCGCGGCGCCGGCTGGAACGTCGTCAAGGTGATCTGGGGACGCCACTGGGACCCGCTGCTCGCCCGCGACAAGACCGGCGCGCTGCAGCGCCGCATGATGGAGGCCGTCGACGGCGACTACCAGACCTACAAGTCGAAGGACGGGGCCTACGTCCGGGAGCACTTCTTCAACACCCCCGAGCTCCGGGCCATGGTGGCCGACTACTCCGACGAGGACATCTGGAACCTGAACCGGGGCGGGCACGACCCCTTCAAGGTCTTCGCCGCCTACCAGGCCGCCATGCAGCACCGGGGCGAGCCCACCCTCATCCTGGCCAAGACCGTGAAGGGCTACGGCATGGGCGAGTCGGGCGAGGCCCAGAACACCACCCACCAGCAGAAGAAGATGTCGGTGGAGGCCATCCGCCGATTCCGCGATCGGTTCCAGATCCCGGTGCCGGACGACAAGCTCGCCGATCTCCCCTACGTGAAGTTCGAGGAGGGGTCGAAGGAGCTGGAATACCTCAAGGCGCGGCGCACCGAGCTGGGCGGCGACCGTCCCCGCCGTCGCGGCAAGTCGGCCGCGTTGCCGGTTCCCCCGCTCGCGGCCTTCGCGCGGGTGCTGGAGGGCAGCGGCGACCGGGACATCTCGACCACCATGGCCTTCGTCCAGTTCCTCCAGATCCTGGTCCGCGACAAGGCCATCGGGCCGCACGTGGTGCCCATCGTCGCCGACGAGTCGCGCACCTTCGGAATGGAGGGCATGTTCCGGCAGCTCGGCATCTGGAGCCACGTCGGACAGCTCTACACGCCGCAGGACGCCGACCAGCTGGCCTTCTACAAGGAGGACCGGAAGGGGCAGATCCTGCAGGAGGGGATCAACGAGGCCGGCGCCATGGCCGACTGGATCGCAGCCGCCACCTCCTACTCGGTGCACGGCGTGCCGATGGTGCCCTTCTACATCTTCTACTCGATGTTCGGGTTCCAGCGGGTCGGCGACCTGGCCTACGCCGCGGGCGACATGCGCTCGCGCGGCTTCCTGCTCGGCGGGACCTCGGGGCGCACCACCCTGAACGGCGAGGGGCTCCAGCACCAGGACGGCCACTCCCACCTCATCTCGGCGACCGTTCCCAACGCGGTCTCCTACGACCCGGCCTTCGGGTACGAGGTCGCGGTGATCCTGCAGGACGGGATGCGCCGGATGTACGAGGATCAGGAGGACGTCTACTACTACCTCACGCTGCTCAACGAGAACCACCGGCAGCCGGCCATGCCGGAGGGGGTCGAGGAGGGCATCCGCCGGGGGCTCTACCTCTTCCGAAGGGGAGGCGAGGCCCCGAAGACACCGCGCGTGCAGCTCGTCGGATCGGGCGCCATCTTCCACGAGGTCGCGGCGGCGGCGGAGCTCCTGCGCTCCGACTGGGGCGTCGAGTCCGACCTGTGGAGCGCTCCCAGCTTCACCGAGCTGGCCCGGGAGGGAAACGCGGCGGCCCGGGAGAACCTCCTTCACCCCGAGGCAAAGCCGCGCCGGTCCTTCGTCGAGGAGCGGCTCTCGGAGACGACGGGGCCGGTGGTCGCGGCCACCGACTACATGCGCGCCTACGCCGAGCAGATCCGCGCCTTCGTCCCGCGCCGCTACGTCGTGCTCGGAACCGACGGCTTCGGCCAATCCGACACCCGCGAGAAGCTGCGCAGCTTCTTCGAGGTGGACCGCTTCCACGTCGCCGTCGCCGCGCTGAAGGCGCTCGCCGACGAGGGCGCCCTCCCCGCGGCCCGCGCCGCCGAGGCCGTTCGCAAGTACGGCATCGACGGTTCCCGCCCCGCCCCCTGGAAGGTGTGAACATGAGCCCTCTCGAGGTGCGGGTCCCGAACATCGGCGGCTTCAAGGACGTGGGGGTCGTCGAGGTGCTGGTGAAGCCCGGCGACGCCGTGGCGCTCGACGCCTCGCTCGTCACCCTGGAGTCGGACAAGGCCACGATGGACGTCCCCTCCCCGGCCGCAGGGACGGTGCGCGAGGTGAAGGTGAAGGTCGGCGACCGGGTGGGAGAGGGATCGCTCGTGATCCTGCTGGAGGCGGCGGCCGAAGCGGGGCCGGCGGCGGAGGCTCCAGCGGCCGCAACCGCGTCCGCAGCCGTTCCCGTGGCCGCGGCCGCAGCCGTTCCCGCAGCCGTTCCCGCAGCCGCACCCGTGGCCGAACTCGTGGCCCCGTCCGGCCCGGCCCACGCGTCGCCAGCGGTCCGGAAGGTGGCCCGGGAGCTGGGAGTCGATCTCGCGCGGGTCACCGGCTCGGGCCCGCGCGGCCGCGTCCTCCAGGAGGACGTGCAGAAGTTCGTGAAGCTCGCGCTGGCCGGGCAGGTCTCGGGAGGCAGCGGGCTCGACCTGCTCCCATGGCCCAAGGTGGACTTCTCCCGCTTCGGGCCGGTGGAGAACCGGCCGCTGGCCCGGATCCGCAAGATCGCAGGGGCCAACCTGGCCCGCAACTGGGTGATGATCCCGCACGTCACCCAGTTCGACGAGGCCGACGTGACCGACCTGGAGGATTTCCGGGTGAAGCTGAACGGCGAACTGGGGGAGAAGGGTCCGAAGGTCACCCTGCTCGCCTTCCTGGTGAAGGCCTGCGTGGCGGCCCTGCAACGGTTCCCCGAGTTCAACTCCTCCCTCGACGGCGACAGCCTGGTGCTGAAGCGCTACTTCCACGTGGGCTTCGCGGCCGACACACCGAACGGACTCGTGGTCCCGGTGATCCGGGATGCCGACCGCAAGGGCGTCCTCGACATCGCCCGGGCGCTCTCCGAGCTCTCGGCCAGGGCGCGCGAGGGGAAGCTGGCCGCAGCCGACATCCAGGGGGGAAGCTTCTCCATCTCCAGCCTGGGTGGGATCGGCGGCACCGCCTTTACACCCATCGTGAACGCCCCGGAGGTGGCCATCCTGGGAGCGTCGCGCATGTCGGTCCGCCCGGTCTGGGACGGCGAGCGCTTCGCTCCCCGGAAGATCCTGCCGCTCTCCCTCTCCTACGACCACCGCGTCATCGACGGGGCGGCAGGGGCGCGCTTCACCACCTACCTGGCCGAGGTCCTGCGCGACATGCGCCGGGCCATGCTGTAGCGCCGGGCGGCACCCTCAGGAGAAGGGCAGCAGTCCGCTTTCCGGCGGTTGCGCCCTTCGCAGCGGCCGGGCGTGGATCGACTCGCCGGCGATCACCCGCTCGTAGGCCTCGAGGTACCGGTCCGTCATGGCACGGGATCCGAAGCGCTCCACCGCGTGCGCGTGGCAGCGGCGCGCCTCGAACCGGGACGCCCCGCGGACGGCCTCGGCCAGCTCCACCGCATCCGTGGAGAGGAAGCCGACCTCCGGTGACACGATCTCCTGCAGCGAGCCGTACGGCGTCCCGAACACGGGGCATCCGAAGTAGAGGCTCTCGACGAGTGCAAGCCCGAAGGGCTCCCGCCAGCGAACCGGATAGACGAGCCCCTTCGACCCGGCGAGGACCCGCCGCTTCTCCTCCTCCCCCACCCATCCGTGGAAGTGGACCCGCGGCGACAGGGTGAGCCGGAAGCCCATCCGGAAGTTGAGCCGGAATCCTCCCGCGACCTGCAGCTCCTCCCCGGCCAGGCGGGCCACCCGGATGGCTCCCCGGAGGTTCTTCACCTTCCACGCCCCGTCCCCCAGGAAGTGCACCCAGCTCCGGGGCGCGTCCAGGACCGGCGGGCCGTAGTCCTCCCAGTCGACACCGTTGTGGATGTAGGTGGTCGCCCCGAAGCGTCCGGCCTGGTCCCTCGAGATGAAGACCGTGTTGCGTTCCAGCTCGACCGACCGGGATCCCGTGCCATGCATCGTTTGGAGGTTGGGGCGATCGATCGACTCCCCGTCGGGGAGCACGTGCTGCAAGTGGACCACGTCGGTCCCGGCGGGGAGCTGGGCTTCGATGGGACGCCGCCGGTCGTGGCGGATCACCCGCGCGAAGGGACAGGCGCCGCCCTGGACCAGGTACGAGACCTCGTGACCGCGCCTCGCGAGCTCCTTGCCGAGCCACCACATGACCCGCTCGATGCCCCCGTAGCGGGCGGCCGGCAGGGTCGTGAACGTGTTGACGAGGACGACCTTCATCGCAGCGCATGATAGCCGAGGGTCGGGCGCGTGCCTCCTGCGGGGGTCGGTGGCGCGCCCCCTGGGTCGAACCGGCATCGCGGCCAGTCCGGGGTCGGGCACTCCCGGCCCCCTGAATCGCGGCGGATTCTCCGCTCGCGCGTTCCGCGGCCGCATGGCACGTGCCGTGCTCACCCTCGAATCCAGGGACGTCGCCAGCTGGAACCACCTCCTCCCGGAGGTCGTCTCGGGGCGCGCATCGCCCGGGGGCCAGCTCGAGGACCAGCTCCCCACCGAGTCGGGGTCGCTGCGCCTGCTCGACGTGGGCTGCGGCGACGGCGGCCTCCTGACCGAGCTCCTGCCCGCCCTCCTCGCGGCCGGGCGCTGGGACGAGGTCTCGGCGGTCACGCTGCTCGACCCCTCCCCTGGCATAATCTCGGCGGCCAAGGCGCGGCTCGCTTCGGCGTGGCCGGACGCAATCGGTCGGTCACCTCCTCCTGCTCGAGCTGGACGCCGACCACGACTCGCCGGAGGTGGGGTCCCCCCGCCTGGCGGCCTCGGTCCACCAGACCTACGGCTGGATGCTCGCCCAGATCCTCGGAGCCGTGGCGCCGGACGACGTCGCCCGGGAGAGCGCGCAGCGAGTACCACATGCGGCGCGAACGGTGGCTCGAGCTGCTCTCCGACGCGATGGGTCCGGACATCCGGCCGCTCGGAACCCGGACCGCCCTGGCCACCCCACACGCCGACCTCTTCGCGCTGCACGTCGGCCGCCTGGGCTGATCTCCGGGAACGGCCCGGCGAGGGACGATCTGGTATCTTCGGCGCCCATGTCGCGCCCCCGGAAGGCCCGTCCACCCGCGCCGTCCGCGCCGCCCGCCCGGGATCGCGCAGGCCTCCGGGGCGCCTTGCCCACGGCCGCCGTGGTCCTGCTCGGCGTGCTCGCCTACTCGAGCTCCCTTCACGGCCAGTTCGTCTTCGACGATCTGGAGCAGATCGTCGAGAACCCTGCCATCCGGGACCTCGAGGGGTTCCTCGGTCCGGGCGGCGCCGGGGTACTCCCGAACCGGTTCGTGGCCTACGCGACCTTCGCGCTCAACCACGCGATCGGCGGCTACGAACCCCTCGGGTGGCACCTCTTCAACCTGGCCGTCCACCTCGGGAACGCGCTGCTCGTCCAGGCGCTCGTCCTGCTCGCCTTCCGCTCCCCGAGGATGGCTGGCTCGGCGCTCGCTCCGTCGGCCCGGTCCATCGCCTTCGTTGCCTCGGCGCTCTTCGTCGCCCACCCGCTCGCCACCCAGGCGGTGAGCTACGTGGTGCAGCGCATCACCTCGCTCGCCACCCTCTTCTACCTGGCCTCGACCGTGCTCTACCTGCTCTGGCGGCTCTGGCCGGGGGGCCGCGGAGCGAGGGCGGCGCTCTACGCCGGCGTCCTCCTGTCCGCCTTGCTCGCCATGCGGACGAAGGAGATCGCCTTCACCCTTCCGGTGGCGATCGCGCTGGTCGAGGGCGCCTTCCTCGTGGGCGGGCGGAGACGCTGGCTGCCGATCCTGCCGGTCGCGGCCATCGCACTGCTCATCCCGCTCTCGCTCGTGGACCTGGGCGGATCGCCCGGTGGCGTGCTGGCGTCGGCCGACTCCGCCACCCGGGTCATCGCGCCGGCAGGGCGCCTCGACTACCTCCGTACCCAGGCCGTCGTGGTGGTCGACTACCTCCGGCTGCTCGCCGTTCCCTACGGGCAGACCGTCGACCACATGGTGGCCATCCGGCGCTCATGGCTCGCACCCGACGTCGCCGGCGCCGTGCTCCTGCTCGCCTCCCTGGCGGGCCTGGCCGCCTGGCTCGCCTGGAGATCCCGCCCGCGGGGCGGGAAGCCGCCGCTCGACCCGTCGGTTCGTCTGGTGGCGCTGGGAATCGCCTGGTTCTTCGTCACCCTCTCGGTCGAGTCGAGCGTCATCCCCATCGCCGACGTGATGAACGAGCACCGGGTGTACCTGCCTTCGGCGGGGCTCTTCCCGGCGGCGGCGACGCTCCTCGCCCTGCTCTTCCTCCGGATCGACCCGCGCCGCGTGGGCCGCGACACCGCCATCGCCGGCGCGGTGGCAGCCTCGATCCTCGGGGCCGTCACCTGGAACCGGAACCACGCCTGGGCGGACGAGATCGCGCTCTGGAGCGACGCGGCGGCCAAGTCTCCCGGGCACTACCGCCCGGTCTTCAACTGGGGGGCCGCGCTCACCAAGCAGCGTCGCTTCGCCGAGGCCGCGGTCATCTTCCGCCGCGGCGTCGAGCTCGACCCGCGATCCGTCCCGGCGAGGGTCCAGCTCGGCGTGGTTCTCTACCTGGCCGGGGATCCCCGCGGGTCGGAGGTCGAGCTCCGGCAGGCCGTGGCGATCGGGCCGGACGACCCCGACGCGCTCATCAACCTGTCGGTGCTCCTGGGAGCGATCGGCAAGCGGCCCGAGGCCCGCCTGTACCAGCAGCGGCTGCTCCAGGTGGCGAAGGACCCCGCCGACCGGGACTGGGCCGAGGCCGAGCTGGCGAAGTGATGGCTGCCCGGCTCGAGAAGGAGTCCGGCAGCGGGCGGGATCAACGCTCCGTCACGACCTGTGAGACAGGCTGACCCATCATCGTGCCCATCCTCCCGTAACCCGCCATGGTCGTCCCCGTCATGCAGGTGTTCATCATCATTCCTCCCGCGGTGCAATCGGCGTAGGCCAGCTTGTCGATCTGGGCCTGCACCAGTGCGGTGGCCGGATCGGTGGTGTTCACGAAGATCATCGCGTACGCGTTGCCCACCCCTCCTGCCTTCGGATTCGGAGCTCCCGTGGAGAGTCCGTAGTACTCGGTGCCGCCGGGCGCGAAGCCGGAGGGGTCGAAGGTGTTCGTGGTCGTCAGGGCGAAGGTGGTCACGAGCACCCCGTTCACGCCACCGAGCGTGGCGGGCACGGCGGAAAGCTGGTTGGCGAGAGCCACGGTGGTCATGGGCGGCCCGAAGACGCCGCCCACCTTCGTCATCGACTGGGTCAGCGAGCCGGCCAGGTTCGAGATGGTCCTGGCGGTGGTGTCGAACGTGAACGTCCCGGTGAAGATCGAGTCGTTTGGCTGGGTCATCGGCTCGTGGAAGGTCTCGACGACGGAGTAGAACCGCAGCAGCCCGGTCGTCGCAGGGGCCGAGTTCCCCTGCGCATTCGTGGCGACCACGCTGTACGCGTAGGCGGTCGTGGGGGCCAGTCCCGTCAGCGTGATCGGGGAGGACGTTCCGGTCGCGGTGATCCCGCCGGGAGTGGTGGTCACGGTGTAGCCCGTGATGGCGCTGCTGCCCGTGGAGGTGGGCGCGGTGAAGTGCACGAACGCGGTCCCGGCCGTGGCGCCCGGTGCCACGCTGACGTCCGTCGGCGAGCCGGGCGCGGTGGCGTCGCTGCCTCCGCATGCGGAGAGGGCGAGAGCGAAGCAGGCAGCCAGGAAGATCGTGAACGCCTTCATTTTCGGCCTCATCTGGTGGGAATGGAGGGCACAGGATAGGGCCCTTCCGAGGAGGGGGCCTGCGACACTTCGCCGCACCTCGATGGGGCCTCCCCTCGCATAGGATCACGGGGCGATGCATCTCCTCGTCGGCGGGATTCCCCGCCGCGCGGACCTGCTCGCCCGGTGAGGCTTCTGCGGCAAGCAGGCATGACGATTCCTCGCTCTACCTGCGCCGCCGCGATGCTGCTCCTCGTGCCTCTCCTTGCCCTCGGCGACGACGAGCCGAGGCGGGAGGTGACGCTGGATGAGATCGTGATCGACACCCCGAAGGTCGAGTCCACGGATGCCACGCTCGGTTCCACCGGACCCGGCAAGGCGGACATCGCGGCCCGGAAGGCCACCACGGGCGACGCCGCCGACCTGCTCCGGGGCGTTCCCGGCGTGAGCCTCGGCGGTGCGGGAGGCATCTCGAGCCTTCCGGCGATCCACGGCCTGTCCGACGACCGCCTCCGGATCCAGGTGGACGGAACCGACCTGATGCCGGCCTGCCCCAACCACATGAACTCGCCGCTCTCCTACGCGGACCCGAGCCGCATCGAGAGCGTGACCGTCTACTCCGGGATCACCCCGGTCAGCGTCGGCGGGGACAGCATCGGAGGATCGATCCAGGTCAAGTCCAGGCCGCCCGAGTTCGCCACCCCCTCCGAACCGTTCCTGGTCCGGGCACTGCTCGGCTCATACTTTCGCAGCAACGGCAATGCCCTCGGCTACAACCTCGGGGCGACCTTGGCGGGAGAGTGGGTGAACCTGACCATCGGGCAGTCCGACTCCCGATCGGAGAACTTCAAGGCCGGCGGAAGCTTCAAGGCTGCGACGCCCGGCTCGGAAGGAGGCGATCCCATACCAGGCAACGTGGTCGCCTCCTCGGCTTACTACGGCACCATCCGCCGGTCGCTCGGGCTCGCGCTGCGGACGCGAGGGCACCTGCTCCAGGTGGAGGCTGGCCAGCAGACGGTCGGATTCGAGGGGTTCCCGAACCAGCGCATGGACATGACCTCCAACGACAACTGGCAGGTCTCGATGCGCTACACCGGCACCTTCGACTGGGGCGACCTCGAGGCGCGCCTCAGTTACCAGGACACGAAGCACGGGATGGACATGGGGCCGGACCGCTACTCCTACGGCAACGGAATGCCGATGGACTCGGAGGCACGGACGCGAGGGGCGCTCGTGAAGGCCAACGTGATCCTGTCCGATCGCCACCTGCTCCGGGTGGGTGCGGAGGGCCAGTACCACACCCTCTACGACTTCTGGCCGCCCGTGGGTGGCACGATGGGCCCGAATACCTTCTGGAACGTCGACTACGGCCAGCGGCTGCGGATCGACGCGTTCGCCGAGTGGGAGGCACGCTGGACGGACGCGTGGCTCGGCCAGCTGGGCGTCCGCAGCAACACGGTCGTGACCGACGCCGCTCCGGTCCAGGGGTACGACGACTCCCTTCCGGCATGGGGACTCGACGCCGCCGCGTTCAACGCCTCGCCGCGGCGTCGCACCGACTTCAACTGGGATCTCTCGGCGCTGGCGCGGTACACGCCGGATCCCACGCAGACGTACGAGGGCGGCTACGCGCGCAAGTCACGCTCCCCGAACCTCTACCAGCGCTACCCCTGGTCCACGAACGCGATGGCGGCCTTGATGAACAACCTGGTGGGGGACGGCAACGGCTACGTCGGTCTCATCGGCCTCGCGCCCGAGGTCGCTCACACCGTCAGCGTCACCGGAGACTGGCACGATGCCGACCGCGCACGCTGGGGCGTGAAGGCCACCGCCTACTACACCCACGTCCAGGACTACATCGACGCCAGGCGCTGCGACTTCGGCCAGTGCAGCCCCGAGAACGTGACGGCAACGGACAGCTTCGTCCTGCTCCAGTACGCCAACCAGGCAGGCCGCCTCTACGGTCTCGACCTGTCGTCCCGCCTGCTGCTGGCCGAGTGGAGCTCCTGGGGCAGTCTCTCCACCACCCTCGCGCTGAACTACGTCCGGGGCGACAACCTCACGGTCGGCGGCGGCCTCTTCAACGTCATGCCGCTGAACGCTCTGCTCGCACTCACGTACCAGCTCGACACCTGGACCACCGTCGCGGAGTTCCAGGGCGTCGCGGCCAAGAGCCACGTCTCACGGGTCCGCAACGAGATCCCCACCGGCGCCTACGGGCTCGTCAACCTGCGCAGCAGCTACGAATGGCGGTTCCTCCGGATCGACGTCGGCATCGAGAACCTGCTCGGCAGCCTCCACGCCAACCCGATGGGAGGGGCCTACGTCGGCCAGGGCCCCTCGATGAGCACCACCGGCATCCCCTGGGGTGTCGCCGTCCCCGGCCCGGCACGGTCCTTCAACGTGGCCCTGAAGCTCCAGTTCTGAACCAACGGATCTCGAGAACACGCATGCGCCTTCCCACGAATCCCGCTCGCAACCTGGTCCTGGCCGTTCTCGCGATCGCAGCGCTGGGCGGGTGCGACGAGGGTCCCCGGCTCGAGGCGCTCCCGCAGACCATCACCTTCGCTCCCGCGCCCTCGCCCGTCGTCAACCAGTCCTCCGCGACGGTATCGGCCACCGCGAGCTCCGGCCTCCCGGTCCGATACACCAGCAGGACCTCCGTCGTCTGCTCGGTCGACGCCGACAGCGGGTCCGTCACGGCCGCGACGTCGGGAACCTGCACCATCGCCGCGGGCCAGTCCGGGGACTCGCGCTACGCCGCGGCCTTCCCGGTCACCCTGGACGTCACCTTCACCTTCCAGGGGGTGATCACGTTCGCCCCCGCTCCGTCACTGAGCGTGTACGACCAGGCGACCGTCAGCGCCGTCGAGAGCACCGGCCTGCCGGTCGGCTATGGCAGTTCCACGCGCTCGACCTGCTCGGTCGACGGCGCGACCGGGCTGGTGGCCGCCCTCGCCCCGGGGGACTGCACGATCGTCGCCAGCGCAGGGGACCTCCAGGCATCCCAGACCATCCCCGTCTCAGCGCCGTCGGGTCCCACCGAACCCGGTGCTCCGTCCGGCGTCGCCGCAACGGCGGGGGCCGCCCCCGGGACCGCGGTGGTCCGCATCGGCGCGGTCCAGGCCGGCGGCAGCCCCATCACCGCCTACGTCGTCTCCTCCAGCCCGCCCGGCGTGACCGCGATCAGCGCGACCGCACCGGTCACGGCGACCTGCCCCTCGTCCTGCACGGGCTACCGGTTCTCCGTGGCCGTCAGCAACGCCGTCGGAACGAGCCCGGCGTCCTTACTGGCCGAGATGGTCACCGGCTACGACGTGGTCGCCACCTTCCGCGAACCCGACACCCAGCCCAACGACTCGATCTTCGTCGGGTCGTTCACGTTCAATTCCAGCTCGGGGGTCGTGTCCGGCCTCCGGGGAAGGTTGAGCGAGTCCATGACCGGCGGTCCGATCCCATACCCGGACGACAGCATGACCTGGGTGGAACTCGGGCACCAGCTGTCCTCGCTGCCCGTCATCCTGGACGGGTCGGAGGGGTGGCTGGTCACCACGTTCCACCTCGGCTCCACCGACACGCTCTCCTCGGACCCGAAGTTCGGAGGCACCGACGGCTGGGCGCCGGGCTCCGGGTCGGCGCTCCACTGGGGGTATCCGGGCGCCAACCCCGAAAACGCCTACGTGCGGATCTTCGTGGACGCCGCCGATCCGACGATGTTGCCGACGCAAGGGCAGATCGACAGGATGGCCTACGCGGACTGCGCCCCGGGGGGCATGATGGGGGCAACCTGCATGACCGGGACGTCCGAGGCAGGATACGGGACCATCGGGTCGATGGGCGGCTACCCCGTCTCCCAGGTCACGACGCGACGCTGACCCTCTCCCGTCACGGGGACGTGAACGGATCCGAGAATCGGGGATCCCGGAGGAACTCCTCGTCCGTCAGCGCCTGGAGGAAGGCGAGGAGGTCGGCCTTCTCACCGGCGGTGATGGTGAAGCCCTGGACGAGCGGGCTCTGGAGCGGGCTGGGCACGCCGGTCTGCATCCGTGCCCGCCCACCGGCGGAGAAGATGTCGATCACCTCGGAGAGCGTGGCAACGCTTCCGTCGTGCATGAACGGCGCGGTCACCGCGACGTTGCGCAGGGGCGGGGTGCGGAACCTGCCCATGTCCTCGGGCCGGGAGGTGAGCGCCATGAGGCCGGTCCCGTCGGCCGGGTACGCGCCACGCCCGTCCAGGTCGTAGAGGCCGATGTTGTGGAACGGGAACGGGTTCCCGGCCTCGCCCGGCGCTCCCGCGGCGTCGGTGAACCCGAACCCCGAGTGGCACTTCGCGCACCCGATCCGGTCCGAGAAGAAGAGGTCCATTCCCCGCCGCGCCGGCGCGGAGAGCGCCGTGGCGTCGCCGCGCTGGTACCGGTCATAGGGGGAGTTCCCGGAGACGAGCGTCCTCTCGAAGGCGGCGAGGGCCTTCGTGATGTTCGGGAAGGTGACGAGCTGGACCTCCCCGGGGAAGGAGGCGCGGAAGAGCGGGAGGTAGGCCGGGTCCGCCTCCAGGCGTGCCGCCACCGTCTCGTCCATGCCGGAGATGCCGAGTTCCACCGGGTCCTGCCCGGTCATGGGCACGAGCGCCTGCGCCTCGAGGCTGGGGACGACCGAGTTGGCCCAGGTGAAGGCCCGGAACCAGGCGAGGTTGGCGAGCTGCTGTGGCCCGCGGGGGTGGAGCGCACCGGTCGATCCCAGCCCCCGGGCTCGACCGTCGGTGAAGGCGAGCTCCTGGACGTGGCAGCTGGCGCACGAGGTCGTCTGGTTCCCCGAGAGACGCACGTCGTAGAAGAGACGCCGGCCGAGCTCCACCTTCGGAGCGCTCATCGGGTTGTCGGCCGGGACCGCCGGCATCGGAAAGCCGGCGGGGAGGGCCCAGGCGTATGCTTCCCCGGGATCCGGGCTGGACCCGCCACCGCCGCAGGCCGCGACGAGTGCGCCTGCGGCGATGGAGAGTCCGATGCGGCTACGCAAGGCTCCTCCGCCTCTCGCCTACTTCGTGACCACCCGGAAGGCGGACTGCGTGCCTGCCGGGGTGGCGCCGATGGCGAGGCCGAGCTTGGGGAAGGTGGGGGCGCACTCCGGATCGGTCTCGCCCGACATGCAACCGGGGGCTCCGCCGCCGTCGGCAGGATCGAAGTCGGTTTCGGCGAAGAGCCGCGAGATGTCGAAGGCGACCGCCTGGGTGGTGGGGTTGAAGGCCGCGAAGGACACCGCGGGCACGTTCAGCTTGGTGCAGGAGGCGGTGCTGAAGTCTCCCGGCGTCGCCAGGGAGCAACCCGTCGAGCCCAGGTGGAAGTTGAACGTGAACCCTGGCAGGGCAGCGCCAGGACGCTGGATCAGCCCCTCCACCTTGATGAACTTGTAGCCGCTCGTCCAGCTCCAGTACATCGCCGAGTTCGAGAGCGGCGGGTTGGCCGCCTGATAATTCAGGTGGTTCGACGCGGTGGGGACGCCCACGTCGAACTTGAGCCCGACGTAGGCACCCGGCGCCACGGTGCCCTGGACGGCGGTGTTGGTCTCCGAGGTACCGACGTTGCAGTTGCCCGTGCCGTTCTCGAAGTCGAGCAGCGCGACGCCGTAGCCCTGCCAGGAGCTCGCGTCGAGGGTGACCGGCGCCTCGGTGCCGTCGGCGGCCACGAGTCGGACGTTGGAGACGTAGAAGCGGAAGTCCTTCGGGATGAAGGGGAGGGTTCCGGTACCGATGGCGTACCCGGCGGTGTTGGCGCAGCTGAAGGCCTGATCGCCCACCAGCGCCTTGAAGTCGATGCTGACTGGCTGTGGACCCGTATCGCTGCTCCCCCCACAGGCGCTGGACAGCGCGGCGGCGGCCACGATTGCTGCGATCGGAATCAGATTCCTCGTCATCGTTTCTTGCCTCCCTGGGTGAAGTGGACTGAACGAATCCATGTTTACGACGGAGGTGGCGATTGGGGACAGCGATCGACCTGCGGCTTGTTGTCGCAGGGTGCACGGGCCTGCTAGAGGTCGGGGTCGACTGGAGGTGACCACCGTGACCGACATCGAGTCGCACAGCCCGCTCGAGGCCTGAGGCCGCGAGGCCCGGGAGCCGTGCGCTCCCCATCCCGTTCCCGACGACTTCCTTCCCTTCCTCCAGGAGTCCGATGGCGATGGCACGTCCTGTCCAGGTGGACGACGCGTGGGACGCGGGCGACATGGGCTGCGGCGAGCTGGTCTTCCTGCTCTCCCAGCGCATGCTCGACCTCGGGCCAGGCCGGTTGCTCGAGCTCACCGCCACCGACCTGGGCGCCCCGCACGACATCCCGGCCTGGTGCCGGCTGACGGGGCACTCGCTGGAGCAAGCCCACCCTCCCCGCTACCTCATCCGTTCCAAGGAGCACTGACATGGCTGGCAAGCTCTGCGTCTCGATCACCAATGCGAAGAACGACCCCGATCGCGCCACGGTCGGCTTCGTTGTGGCCAATGCCGCCGTTGGGTCCGCCCAGGAGACGATGGTCTTCCTCTCCACCGAGGCGGTTCGCCTGGCGGTGAAAGGTTACGCCGACGACATCCACGAGGAGGGATTCGCCCCCCTCCGCGATCTCCTCGGCAACTTCGTGAAGGGCGGCGGGAAGATCTTCGTCTGCTCTCCCTGCTTCAAGAAGCGCGGGCTCGACGAGAAGGAGCTGGTGGACGGCGCGACCATCGTCGGCGGCGCCAAGGTGGTGGAGTTCCTGGCGTCCGGCGCCCCCTGCATCTCCTACTAGGGCCACCCCGTGCCCTCCGAGAATCCGGGGATCCCGACGCCGTCGGCCAGCTTCGACGGTGGTTCGCTCGACTGCGGGAGCGGCCTGCTCCTGCTCATCCGGCAGCACATCGATCCGCTTCGAGACGGGCAGGTACTCGAGATTGCCTCGTCCGAGGCGTCGGTGTGCGAGGACCTTCCAGCTTGGTGCCGCATGACGGGCAACGAGCTGGTCTCGGAGGAGCGCGGGGACGGCAGGTATCGCTTCCTCGTCGCGAAGGGGAAGCTCTCGCTCGCCGAAACAACGACCGGCGCGGCCCGGCGCGCGCGTGTCCGCATGCCTGGACGGGAGATCCTGCCGGTCCGGATGCCGGAGTCGCTCCCGCCGCCGTCACCGGCGCCGGCCATCGCCCCGCTCTCGGTGATGGGGGTGGGGAGCTGGCCGCGGCCGCGCTGGATGCTCCAGGCGCTGCACGAGTACCTGGCCGGGCGCCTTCCCGAGACCGACTTCCAGGCCACCGCCGACGACGCGGTGAGGCTCGCCCTCGACGCCCAGCTGGCCGCCGGCGTGGACGTCGTCACGGACGGCGAGCAGCGGCGCGACAACTACGCGAGCTTCGTCGCCTCCCGTCTCGACAACTGCCAGCTCGTCCCCATCACCGACCTCCTGCCCTACGTCGAGGATCCGGAGGAGTTCGAGCGCGAGCTCCGTGCCCTCGACGTTCCAGCCGGAAAGGTGCGCCACCCCGCGGTCTTCGGTCCGCTCTCCCGCAGCCGTCCCATCGCCGTCCACGAGCTCGAATACCTGCGATCGCGTACATCGCTCCCCGTGAAAGTCGCGCTTCCCGGCCCCTACCTGCTCGCCCGGACCATGTGGATGGAGTGCATCTCCGACTCGGCCTACCGGGATCGCGAGGCGCTCGCCGACGACGTGGTGCGGGTCCTCCGGGAGGAGGTCCACTTCCTGCTCGCGGGCGGTGCGGCCATCGTCCAGCTCGACGAGCCAGTCCTCTCCGAGGTGGTCTTCGGCGGGAGCGTCGGGGGAAACCGGACCTTCATGTGCGGAGCGCTCGGGGCCCGGCGAGACACCCCGGAGGAGCTGGCCTTCGCCGAGGATCTGCTTTCCCGGGTCACGCGCGGCCTGCCGCCCGAGCGGCTCGCCCTGCACGTCTGCCGCGGGAACTGGACGCCCGACGAGACCGTCGCCCTCCGCGGCGATTACCGGCCGCTCCTGGGGATGCTCTCCCGCGCTCCGGTCGGCATCCTCTTCCTCGAGATGGCCACCCCGCGCGCCGGGGAGATCGAGGTCCTGGCCGCGATCCCCAGCGAGAAGCGCATCGGCGTCGGCGTGGTGAACCAGAAGGTGCCGGAGGTCGAACCGCTCGCGACGGTTCTGGCGCGGGCCGAGCGCGCCGTGGAGGTCTTCGGCCCCGAGCGGGTGCTCCTGAACCCCGACTGCGGCTTCGCGACCTTCGCCGACAACCCGGTGGCCTCCGCCGAGATCGCCCGGGGAAAGCTGGCCGTGGCGGTCGAGGTGGCGCGGGTTCTGCGCGGACGCTGCCCCTGACGCGGCGTGGCGGCGACGGCGTCCCCCGGCTAAATGGGGACGATCATGAAGACAAAGACCAAGCTCTGGATCGGCGTCGCAGCCGGCATCGTCGCGGTGGTGGCCGCTCTCGCTGGCGTGAAGGGTGCCCAGATCGGCTCGATGATCAAGGCCGGGAAGGCCTTCGTCCCGCCCCCCGAGGCCGTGACCACGGCCCAGGTGCAGTCGGCAAACTGGCAGCCGCTCCAGGCGGCCAGCGGCACCCTCGTGGCCTTCCGGGGCGTCACCGTGGGCTCCGAGCTCCCGGGCGCCATCCGCGAGGTCTCCTTCGACTCCGGTACTTCCGTCCGGAAGGGGGCGATCCTGGTCCGGCTCGACACCTCGACCGAGGAGGCCCAGCTCGCCTCCGCGAAGGCGGACGAGAACCTGGCCCGCCTCAACTTCGAGCGCGCCGTCGAGGTCCGGAAGGGACAGGCCAACACTCCCGCCGACCTCGACGCGGCCGAGGCCCGCTACAAGCAGGCCCAGGCGGCGGTGAACACGATCAAGGCCACCATCGACAAGAAGTCGATCCGGGCTCCCTTCGACGGCCGGATCGCCATCCGCCAGGTCGAGCTGGGCCAGGTCCTCGGCGCCGGCGCGCCGGTGGCCTCCCTCCAGTCGGTGACCCCCATCTACGTGGAGTTCTCGCTCCCCCAGCAGGCGCTGGCCCGCCTCAAGGTTGGACAGCCGGTCCACGTGCACACCGACACGTTTCCCGGCGACACCTGGAACGGCAAGGTGAGCACCATCAACACCGAGGTCGACGTCGCCACCCGCAACGTGAAGGTGCGTGCCACCGTTCCCAACGCCGACGGGCGGCTCCGGCCGGGAATGTTCACCAACGTCGAGGTGCTCGCCCCCGAGCAGGTCCCGGTGCTCCTCATCCCGGCCACCGCGGCGATCTACGCGCCCTACGGCGACTCGGTGTTCGTGCTCGAGCAGAAGAAGGGGCCGGACGGCAAGGATCAGCTCCTGGCCCAGCAGCGCTTCGTCCGCCTCGGCGAGCGGCGCGGCGACCTGGTGGCGGTCGAGAGCGGCCTCAAGGCGGGCGAGACGATCGTCTCGAGCGGCGCCTTCAAGCTCCGCAGCGGCGCGGCGGTCGTCGTGAAGAACGACCTGGCCCCCGACGTCCGGGCCGACCCGAAGCCGGCCAACAACTAGCCGGTCCGAGGCCACCGACCATGAAGTTCACCGACCTGTTCATCCGCCGTCCGGTCATCGCGATCGTCGTCAACCTGATCATCGTGATCGCCGGCGTCCAGGCGATCCGCACGCTCAACGTCCGGCAGTACCCGCGCAGCGAGAACGCCGCGGTGACCATCACCACGGTCTACGTGGGCGCCAACGCGGCGCTCGTCCGCGGGTTCATCACCACCCCGCTGGAGCGGGCCATCGCCGCCGCCGACGGCATCGACTACATCGAGTCGGAGAGCAAGCAGAACGTCTCGATCATCCGGGCCCGGCTGCGCCTCAACTACGACGCCAACCGCGCCCTCTCCGAGATCGGCGCGAAGGTGAACCAGGTCCGGGGCGACCTCCCGCCATCGGCCGAGATCCCCGTCATCAACATCGAGTCGGCCGACAGCCAGTTCGCCTCGGCCTACCTCTCCTTCTCCTCCCAGTTCCTGAAGCAGAACGAGATCACCGACTACCTGGTGCGGGTGGTCCAGCCACGGCTCAGCGCCGTGGAGGGCGTGCAGCGCGCCGACATCCTGGGCGCGCGCACCTTCGCGATGCGCATCTGGCTCAAGCCCGACAGGATGGCCGCGCTGAACGTCAGCCCGGCCCAGGTGCGCCAGGCGCTGGCCGCCAACAACTACCTCTCGGCCATCGGCCAGACCAAGGGGTCGCTCGTCCAGGTCAACCTCACCGCCAACACCGACCTGCGCTCGGTGAAGGAGTTCCAGCAGCTCGTGATCCGGGAGAAGGACGGCTCGGTGGTCCGGCTGGGCGACGTGGGCGACGTGGTCCTCGGGGCCGAGGACTACGACGTGATGGTGAACTTCAGCGGGGACACCGCGGTCTTCGTCGGCATCTGGGCGCTGCCGAACGCCAACTCCCTCGACGTGATCCGCCGGGTCCGTGTCGAGATGAAGGAGATCCAGCGGGAGCTGCCCGAGCAGATCAAGGCCACCATCGCCTACGACGGCACCGCCTACATCCAGAACGCCATCGACGAGGTCGTCCAGACCCTTCTCGAGACCATCCTCATCGTGGTGGTGGTGATCTTCCTCTTCCTCGGCTCGCTGCGCTCGGTGCTGGTCCCGGTGGTGGCCATCCCGGTGTCGCTCATCGGCGCCGTGTTCCTCATGCAGCTCTTCGGCTTCACCATCAACCTCCTGACGCTGCTGGCGGTGGTCCTCTCGGTGGGCCTCGTCGTCGACGACGCCATCGTGGTGGTGGAGAACGTGGAGCGGCACGTGCGCGAGGGGCTGAAACCCATCGACGCGGCCCTGGTGGGCGCCCGGGAGCTCGTGGGGCCCATCATCTCCATGACCATCACGCTGGCTGCGGTGTACGCCCCCATCGCCTTCCAGGGCGGGCTCACCGGCTCCCTCTTCCGCGAGTTCGCGCTCACGCTGGCCGGCGCGGTCACCATCTCCGGCGTGGTCGCCCTCACCCTTTCCCCCATGATGTCCGCGCGCCTGATCAAGCCGACCCACGAGGACAAGGGGCTCTCCGGGCTCATCAACCGGACCTTCGAGCGGATCAAGAACACCTACGCCCGGCACCTGGAGGCCTCCTTCCAGGCCCGTGGCGTCATCTACGCCTCCTGGGCGGTGATCTCGCTGCTGGCTGCCGCCATGTTCTTCCAGTCCCCGCGGGAACTCGCCCCGGTGGAGGACCAGGGGGTCATCTTCGGGATCGTCAACACCCCGTCGAACTCGACCCTCGACCAGGTCGCCCAGTCGACCCGGGAGGTGAACCGGGTGCTGATGGACATCCCGGAGACAAAGTTCACGTTCCAGATCACCTTTCCCTCCGGAGGGTTCTGGGGCGACGGGCTCAAGCCCTGGAAGGAGCGGAAGCGTTCGGCCGGGGAGATCCTCGGCGAGGTGCAGCAGAAGGTGTCGGCCATCCCGGGCATCCAGACCTTCCCCATCCTCCCTCCCGCCCTCCCGGGCGGCGGCAACTTCCCGGTGGAGTTCGTCATCGCCTCCACCGCCGACACCGCGGAGATCCTGGGCTTCGCCAACCAGCTCCAGCAGAAGGCGGCCAGGAGCGGCATGTTCGCCTTCCCTCCCCTCATCGACGTGAAGGTGGACCAGCCCGAGTCGGAGGTGGTCATCGACCGGGAGAAGGTGGCCCAGCTGGGATTGAACCTCCAGACCGTGGGGCAGGATCTCTCCGCGGCCGTGGGCGGCAACTTCGTGAACCGCTTCAGCGTGGACGGGCGCAGCTACAAGGTCATTCCCCAGATCTCCCGGGCCGACCGGCTCAACCCCGAGCAGCTGAAGGACATCTACGTCACCGGGCCGGCCGGCCAGCTGGTCTCCCTCTCCTCCATCGCCACCATCAAGGACTCGGTGGCGCCGCGCTCGCTCAACCGCTTCCAGCAGCTCAACGCGGTGAAGATCTCCGGGGTGGCCATCCGGCCCCTCGACGAGTCGCTCCGCTTCCTGGAGGACGAGGCGGCGTCCATCCTGCCCAAGGGCTACGTCGTCGACTACACCGGCGAGTCCCGCCAGCTGCGCGTGGAGGGCAACAAGTTCGGCCCGGCCTTCCTGCTCTCGATCCTGCTCATCTTCCTGATCCTCGCCGCCCAGTTCAACAGCTTCCGCGACCCGTTCGTCATCCTGATGGGCTCGGTCCCGCTCGCCATGTTCGGCTCGCTGGCCCTCACCTTCCTCAAGATGCCCAACCCGAACATGCGCTTCTGGACCGACGGGTGGACCACCACCCTGAACGTCTACTCGCAGGTGGGGCTGGTCACGCTCGTCGGCCTCATCGCCAAGAACGGCATCCTCATCGTCCAGTTCGCGAACGAGCTGCAGCGGGAGGGGCAGTCCAAGATGGAGGCGGTGAAGAATGCGTCCGTCATCCGGTTGCGTCCCATCCTCATGACCAGCGCGGCCACCATCTTCGGCCACCTTCCGCTCACCTTCGTCTCCGGGCCGGGAGCGGCGGCGCGCAACAGCATCGGCCTCGTGCTGGTGGCCGGGATGGCCGTGGGGACCGCCTTCACCATCTTCTTCGTCCCGTCGATCTACATCCTCATCGCCCGCGACCACGGGAAGAAGGCCCGGGCCGCCGCGGCGGCCGACCAGGGCGCCCCCCGGCCGGCCTGACGCGGCCAGCGGGAGGGGCTACCGCGACGCCTTGTGGGGCGTCCCCTCGTGCCAGCCGCTCGGGGTGATCACGACGTAGTTCAGCTTCCGCTGGAGCTCGCGGACGGTGCGGCTGCCGGCGTAGGTGAGACCGGACCGGAGCCCTCCCACGAGGTCGGCGATGATGGCGTCCTCGTCGTCCCGGTACGGAACGGTGACCGACACCCCCTCCGCCGTCTTCCACTCGGCGATCCCGCCGTGGTGCTCGTCGGCCACCTCGCGGCTCGCCATCCCGCGGTAGGCCTTCACCCACCCGCCCCTGGGGCCCTTCACCCGCCTTCCGGGAGTGGGGCGCGTCCCGGCCAGCATCCCGCCGATCATCACGAAGTCGGCGCCGAAGGCCAGCGCCTTCACCACGTCGCCGGGGTGGCGGATGCCGCCGTCGGCCACGATGGAGCGGTCGCAGCGGGCGCAGTCCTGGATGGCCGTGAGCTGGGGGACCCCGTGGCCGGTCTTGAGCCGCGTCGTGCAGACGCTCCCCGGGCCGATGCCGACCTTCACGATGTCGGCGCCCACGGAGGCCAGGTAGTCGGCGCCGGCGTAGGTGGCCACGTTGCCCGCCATGAGGCAGGCGTCGGGGAGGAGCTGCCGGAGGTTCTTGAGGGTCTTTCCCACGTAGCGGGCGTGCCCGTGGGCCACGTCGACGACGAAGTGGGTGGCGCCGGCGTCGCGCAAGGCCTCGGCTCGCTCGAGTTCCTCCTCCGCGCAGCCGACCGACACGAAGACCGGACCCCGGCACCTCTTGAACTCGGCCACGTTCCGGTCGATCGACATCATCCGGTGGAGAACGCCGATGCCTCCCTTCCCGCCGATGAAGTTCGCCATCGCCGATTCGGTGACCGTGTCCATGTTGGCGGTCATCACCGGGAGCCTCAGGGTGAGCTTTCCGGATCGGTCGGTGACCGAGAGTTCCACGTGCTGCCGCGACTCGTAGTGGTTGTAGGCAGGGATGAGGAGGACGTCGTCGAAGGTGAAGGCCTCGCGCATGGGGTCTCCTCTCAGGCCGGCAGTGTGGACAGCGCCTGATCCAGGTCGGCGACCAGGTCCTCCGGGGCCTCGATGCCGATGGAGAGGCGGATCACGCCGTCGGTGATGCCAGCGCGCCGGCGCGCCTCGGGGGTCATGGAGGCGTGGGTCATCGAGGCCGGGTGGGCCACCAGGCTCTCGACCCCGCCCAGGCTCTCGGCCAGCGTGAACCAGCGGAGCGACCGCAGCACGTGGTCCACCCGGGCCTGGCTGAATCCGGCGAGCTCGAAGCTCACCATGCCGCCGAACCCGTCCTGCTGGGCTTTCGCGAGCGCGTGCTGCGGGTGGCTCTCGAGTCCCGGGAAGTGCACCTTCGCCACGGCCGGGTGGCCGGCCAGGAAGCGGGCCACCACCTGCGCACCGGCCTCGTGGGCCCTCATGCGCAGGAGCAGCGTCTTCAGCCCCCGCAGCACCATGAAGGCGTCGTGCGGGCTCTGCGACGTCCCGAGCAGGTTGTTCATGCTCTGGATGCGCTGGAGGAGCGCCAGCTGGCCGGGAGCCGAGACCACCGCGCCTCCGACCACGTCGCTGTGGCCGTTCAGGTACTTGGTGGTGGAGTGGACCACCAGATCGGCACCGAAGCGGAAGGGGCGCTGCTGGACCGGTGAGAGGAAGGTGTTGTCCACCACGGTGAGTGCTCCACCTGCCTTCGCGAGCCCCGCCACCGCCCGGATGTCGGTGAGACGCAGGAGTGGGTTGGATGGAGTCTCGATCCAGACCATCCGCGTGTTGGCGCGGAAGGCCGCGGCGACGGACTTGAGATCGGCCAGGTCGAGGTAGGTGACCGAGAGCCCGTAGGCCGCCTTGGCGTGCTCGAGGGCGCGAAAGGTCCCGCCGTAGCAGTCCACCGTGCAGAGCAGGTGGCTGCCGGCCGGGAGCAGGTTGAGCGCCACGATGACGGCGCTCATCCCGGTGCTGGTGCAGGTGGCGCCCATGCCACCCTCGAGGACGGCGATGGCCTCCTCCAGGGCGGCGCGGGTGGGGTTCCCGCTGCGGGTGTAGTCGTACCCGGCGTTCACGCAGACGTCGCGGAAGGCGAAGGTCGAGCTCTGGTAGATGGGCGGCATCACCGCGCCGTAGGCCGGGTCGGGCTGGACGCCGGCGTGCACGCACTTCGTGGCCAGGGCTGCGCCGGGGACGAGCGGCGCCCGCCGGGCCCAGCCGACCTTGCCGGGGGTGCCGGCGGGGACGATGGTGAAGTGGTAGGCGGGGTTGCCGGGGACGTTGGAGTCGAGGTGGACTTCGTCGGTCATGGCGGATGAGGTACCCGGCATCGGGACGGAAGGCAACCCGGGTACCGGGACCTGTCGTTACTGCCGCAGCAACTCCTTCACCGCCTCCGGCGTCAGCACCTTCCCGGTCGACCGGACCTTGCCGTCCACCACCAGCGCAGGCGTGCTCATGACGCCGAACTTCATGATCTCGCGGATGTCCTCCACCTTCTCGACCGTCACGCCGAGCCCGAGATCGGCGATGGCCCGCTCCGCGTTGGCGGTGAGCTGCTTGCACTTCGAGCAACCGGTCCCCAGCACCTGGATCTTCACCCCGTCCACCTCCATCACAGGACCGCGTTGAACATCCACCCCACGACGAGGATCCCGGCCGCCACCACGCCCACGAAGGACGCGATGAGAGGAGGGCGCAGGACCTTCCGCAGGATCACCAGCTCCGGCAAGGAGAGGGCGATGACCGACATCATGAAGGCCAGCACGGTTCCGAGCGCGGCCCCCTTGCCGAGCAGTGCCTCCACCACCGGGATGATCCCCGCGGCGTTGGAGTACATCGGGACGCCGATGACCACCGCGGCGGGCACCGACCACCAGGCCGACTTGCCCATGAAGGTGGCGAGCAATCCCTCGGGCACGTAGCCGTGGATCCCCGCGCCGACGGCGATGCCCGCCACGACCCAGGGCCAGACCTTCCCCACGATCTCCCGGACCGCCTCCAGCCCCCTCCCCACGCGGCCGCGGAAGCCCAGGCGCTCCCTCTCGAAGGTGGCCTCCACCTTCATCGACTCGTACACCCAGCTCTCGACGAACCGCTCGAGCTTCATCCGGCCGAGGATCCACCCCGCCACGATCGCGATGGAGAGCCCGGTGACGAGGTAGAGCGCGGCAACCTTCCAGCCGAAGAGGCCGAAGAGGAGCACCAGCGCGATCTCGTTCACCATCGGCGCCGCGATGAGGAAGGAGAGCGTCACGCCCAGCGGTACGCCCACCTCGACGAATCCGATGAAGAGCGGCACGGCGGAGCAGGAGCAGAAGGGCGTCACGACACCGAGAAGCGCGGCCAGCACGTTCCCCACCGACTCGCGCTTCCCCGCGAGGATGGCGCGGGTACGCTCGGCGGTGAAGAAGGACCGGACGATCCCGACCACGAAGACGATGAGGACGAGGAGCAGCAGGACCTTCGGCGTGTCGTAGAGGAAGAAGGCGACGCTCTGGCCGAGGTGGGACTCCCGTCCGAGCCCGAGGACGCCGAAGGTGATCCACTCCGAGAGCGGCAGCAGGATCCGATAGACCGCGACCCAGACGGCGAGACCCAGGCCGACGAGGAGCGCGGTCCGGCCGTTCCGGGGTCCGGGGGTCGAGATGCCCGTCGAGACGGGAGCGGGGCCTATTTCCTCGGTCATGTCGCCGTGTAGAGGAAGTAGACGCCGCCCGCGATCACGGCCGCGCCGGCCACGCCGCGGACGACGGTCGAGGCGCGAGCACCCGCCTTCCATCCCAGCCAGCGCTGGACGTTCTGGGCCGACACGCCGGCCGCCACGATGGCGACCCCGTGGCCGAGCCCGTACACCGCCACCAGGAGCGCCCCGTAGGCGGCCGCCTCCGCGCCCGACCGGAAGGCCAGGCCGAGCAGGGGCGCCATGAAGGCGAAGGTGCAGGGCCCGAGCGCAGCGCCGAAGACGAGGCCGAGGACCAGGGCTCCCCAGGGCCCACGGCGCTTCGTACCCGCCGGCGGAGTGGACCACGTTGGGAGCGGCAGGATGCCCAGGAGGTTGAGGCCGACCGCGAAGAAGACCGTGGCCAGGGCATAGGTGCCCCATCGGCCGACGTCGCCCGCCATCCGCCCGGCCAGGGCGGTCACGACGCCGATGACCGCGATGCTTCCCAGGATTCCCGTGGCGAAGCTCGTGGAGATGAGCAGGGCCCGACGGCCGGCGGGAAACTCGGTGCCGCCGTTCATGTAGGCGACGACGAGGGGAATGCTCGACAGGTGGCAGGGGCTCAGCACCACCGAGAGCACTCCCCACAGGAACGCCGCGGGAAGTGCGAGCGCCGCCGACGCCGCGAAGGCGTTCCCGAAGGCGGTGAGGATCTCGCCCATCGTCCGCCCGCTACAGGCTCACTCCGAGGGCCTTCCACTGGGCGAGGATCGCGTCCCTGTCCATGAAGCCCTGGTGGCGCGCCAGTTCCTTGCCGCCCGGCCCGTAGAAGATCTGCGTGGGGATGATGCGGATCCCGTAGGCCTTCCCCGCGTCGGGGTCCTTCCAGACGTCGATGAACTGCACCTCCATCCGGCCGGCGTACTCGGCCTTGAGCCCTTCCAGGATGGGGGCCATCGCCTTGCAGGGAACGCACTTGCCCGCGCCCAGGTCGACGAGCCTGGGAATCCCCTGCTTTGCGGCCTGCCCGGCCACATTTGCGAGCGTGCCTTCGGCACGGGTGGCGTCGCAGCCTTCGAGCACCACCGATGCAACCAATGCGAGCGCAAACCCTGCTGACACGAAAGCCCTGCTCATGGCCCTGGACCCCTTCGAATGGATGGCTCACTTATCGCATCAATACGATGTACTGCCAATCCAAACCGTTGCGTCAATATGCCACGCATTCCAACGGTGAAGCTTCCGTGAACTCACGCTTGCCGGGTTGCGCACGTCGCTCGTACATCGTAGAAGTCCGAATCATGGCCATTCCGATGAAGTGTGCGCCCCCGCCTCCGGCCGACACCCGACGCGAGACGCCCGATCTGCGGCCCGTGGAGGGCCCCGAGGCAGACCAGGAACTCGCCGCCCTGGCGAAGGCCCTGGGCCATCCGGCTCGCGTCCAGATCATGCGGCTGCTCGTCCGCCGCGAGGCGTGCATCTGCGGGGACATCGTGGACGAGATCCCGCTCGCCCAGTCCACGGTGTCCCAGCACCTCAAGGTGCTCAAGGAAGCCGGCCTCATCCGGGGCGACATCGACGGCCCCCGGGTCTGCTACTGCGTCGAGCCTCGCGTCCTCCGCCGCCTGAAGGCCCTCGTGGGGAGCATCTAGCCATGGCCGCCTCGGTCGCCCGCCGGCTGTCGTTCCTGGATCGCTATCTCACGCTCTGGATCTTCCTCGCGATGGGCGCGGGGGTGGCGCTCGGCTACCTCGTGCCCGGCGTCGTCCCGGCGCTCGACCGGATGAGCGTGGGAACCACGTCGATCCCCATCGCCATCGGCCTCGTCCTCATGATGTACCCGCCGCTCGCCAAGGTCCGTTACGACGAGCTGCCGCTGGTCTTCAGGAATGGAAAGGTTCTCGCCCTCTCGCTGGTGCAGAACTGGCTCGTGGGTCCCGTCCTCATGTTCGCGCTGGCCGTGATCTTCCTGCGCGACAAGCCCGAGTACATGGTCGGGCTCATCCTCATCGGGCTCGCCCGCTGCATCGCCATGGTCATCGTCTGGAACGACCTCGCCGATGGCGACCGGCAGTACGCGGCCGGGCTGGTGGCCTTCAACTCGATCTTCCAGGTCCTCTTCTTCTCGGTCTACGCCTGGGTCTTCATCACGGTCCTGCCGCGCTGGCTCGGGCTCTCCGGGGCCGAGGTCCACGTCACCATCGGCGAGATCGCGGCCAGCGTCTCCATCTACCTGGGCATCCCGTTCCTGGCTGGCTTCGCGAGCTGGGTGCTCCTGCGCCGGTGGAAGGGGGAGGACTGGTACCGGAACGTCTTCATCCCGCGCATCTCGCCCATCACGCTCGTCGCGCTCCTCTTCACCATCGTCCTCATGTTCTCGCTGAAGGGCGAGACCATCGTGCAGGTCCCCCTCGATGTCGTGCGCATCGCCATCCCGCTTCTCCTCTACTTCCTGCTCATGTTCTTCGCGTCCTTCTTCATGAGCCGGAAGGTGGGCGCGGGCTACGGGCAGACGGCGACGCTCTCCTTCACCGCGTCGTCCAACAACTTCGAGCTCGCGATCGCGGTGGCGGTCGCCACCTTCGGGATGTCGAGCGGGGCGGCCTTCGCGGCCGTCATCGGGCCGCTCGTCGAGGTGCCGGTGCTCATCGGCCTCGTGAACGTGTCCCTCTGGCTGCGGAAGAGGTACTTCCCGCTCGAGCAGGCCCGGATCGAGGGGGTCAAGAACTGCGTGGGTGACTTTCCGGCACCACCGGCGGACCGGAGGCCAGCGTGAGCGAGAGCCATACCTGGGAGGTCGAGGCCGCCGAGCTTCGCTCCCAGCGGCCCCGCCACATCCTCTTCCTCTGCGTGGCCAACTCGGCCCGGAGCCAGATGGCCGAGGGCGTGGCCCGGTCTCTGGCGCCGGCGAGCGTGAAGATCTCCTCGGCCGGATCCGCCCCCTCGAAGGTGAACCCGCTCGCCATCCAGGTACTGGCGGAGATCGGCATCGACGCGACGAGCCAGCACTCGAAGAGCGTGAACGACATTCCACCCGACGACGTGGAGGCGGTCATCACACTCTGCGCCGAGGAGGAGTGCCCGGTGTTCCTGGGCCAGGCCCGGAGGTACCACTGGGGACTTCCCGACCCGGGAGGATCCACCGAAGAGGAGCGGCTCCAGGCCTTCCGGGGCGTCCGCGACGAGTTGAAGCGACGCCTTTCCTCGGTCTTCCAGCGCTGAACCGAAGGAGACGCAGCGATGGCCAAGCTCCAGCTATTCGATCTCCCCCGGGGGAGGCCGGGTCTGGACGCCGGTACCGGTTCGCCCGCCGGCCCGATCTGGATGCACACGGCACCCTCTAGGGTCCCTTTCGTCCAGTGTGCATCCTGGACAGGTGGGGTCGACGAATAGCCAGGTACACCGGATCGCATGAAGCGCTCCGAAACCCTGGAGACACCCCATGACGCTGACCCGAAGCTCCCTGGCCCTGACGCTCGCCACCGTGCTCGTCGCCTGCGGCTCCGAGACCGCCGACGCCGCCCCCGCAACCCAGAACGTGGTCCAGCTCGCCCAGGGGAACCCCGACCTGAGCATCCTCGTGGAGGCGGTCGTCGCGGCCGACCTCGCCGGCACGCTCTCCGGACCCGGCCCGTTCACCGTCTTCGCGCCCACCAATGCGGCCTTCGCGGCCCTGCTCACCGAGCTCGGCGTGACCAAGGCGGAACTCCTCGCCAACAAGCCGCTCCTCACCGCCGTCCTGCAGTACCACGTGCTCGGCGCACGGGTCGCGAAGGCCCAGATTCCGCTCGGCAAGGCCATCACGCCGCTCGCCGGGGGGTTCTTCAAGATCGACCTTTCGGGCGCCGACGTCGTCATCACGGACGGGCGGAACCGGACCGCGAAGATCACCGCCACCGACATCGCGGCGTCGAACGCGCTCGTCCACGTGGTGGACCGGGTGATCCTGCCCGCCGACAAGAACATCGTTCAGACCGCCCAGGCCCTTCCGGACTTCTCCATCCTCGTCGAGGCCGTGGTCGCCGCCGACCTCGCCGGGACCCTTTCCGGTCCCGGGCCCTTCACCGTCTTCGCCCCGACGAACGCCGCCTTCGCCGCGCTGCTCGCCGAGCTCGGGGTGAGCAAGGCCGACCTGCTCGCGAACAAGCCGCTCCTCACTGCCGTCCTGACCTACCACGTTCTCGGAGCCCGCGTTCTCAAGGCCGACGTGGTCCCCGGCGCCCAGCCGAACACCGTGCAGGGCGAGAACTTCTCCATCAGTGCGGCGCTCGTCATCACCGACAAGCGGGCCCGGACCTCGAACATCGTGGCCACCGACGTGCTGACCTCGAACGGCGTCATCCACGTCATCGACAGGGTCATCCTCCCGGCCCCGTAGCCACTGCCGGGGTAGTTCTTCAGGGGGCCCGCTCTCCGGTTCGACCGGTCGAGCGGGTCCCTTGCCGTTGACCGACGAGGCGACTATGAAGACTCCCCGATGTCGACCGCCCAGTCCCCTCTGCTCGCGAGGGCATCCCAGGGAGACGACGGCGCCGTCCGGGAGTGCCTCTCCCGGTTCGGGCCGATCGTCTGGGGGTTGGCGCGCCGGATGTCGCCCGCGCGGGCGGACGCCGAGGATGCGGTCCAGGAGATCTTCCTCGACCTCTGGGAGCACGGCGGGCGGTACGACGCGCAGCGAGGCACGGAGGAGGCGTTCGTGGCGGTCGTGGCGCGCCGCCGGCTCATCGACCGTCGCCGGAAGGTGCAGCGCCGGCCCGTGACCGAATCGATCGATGCTTCCCCCGGGGGCCCGGACGTACGGCCCGAGGAGGGGCACGACGGCGGCATCGAGACCTCGGCCGAGGCGGCGCTGGCGGCCAGGGCCATGACCGGGCTACGGCCCGAGCAGCGCGAGGTCCTCCGGCTGTCCGTTGCCGAGGGGCTCACGCACGACGAGATCGCAGCGCACACCGGGATGCCGGTCGGCACGGTGAAGGCACACGCCCGAAGGGGGCTCATCCGCATCCGGAAGCTCCTGCTGGGCGAAGGAACTTCTGAAGGGGACGTCGAGGAGGCAGGCGGGTGATCCAGGGCACGGACAGAGTGAGCGAGCTGCTCGCCGACCGAGCTCTCCAGGGACTCTCGGACCTCGAGGCACGCGAGTTGATGCAGCTCGGCGGTGCCGGTGACTCCTCCTACGACGAGGCGGCCGCGGCCATCGCCCTGGCCGAGCTCACCCGGACCGGCGACGGAGAGCCGCTGCCGGAGGCGCTCGCCGGGAAGGTGCTGGCGGACGCCCGGTCGCGCGCCGCGGAGCGTCCTGCCCCCGTGGGGAGCCGGCCCGAGGGTCTGGCGGCTGCCCGGGCCCGCTCCCGCTGGAGCCGCGCCCCCGCGCTCGGCTGGATGGCCGCCGCGGCGGCCGCTGTCATCGCAGTGTTCGGCTGGACGAGATCTCCGGGTGTCGTCGAGAAGGTCCAGCTCGTGGAGGTCACCGCCCCACCCCCTCGCGCGCCGACCCCGGGCGAGCGCCGTGCGGAGTTGCTGGCCCAGGCCCCGGATGCAAGGACCATCGGCTGGTCGGCCACCCCGGACCCCTCCGCGAAGGGAGCGACGGGCGACGTTGTCTGGTCGGAGTCGCTCCAGCAGGGCTACATGCGCATCCGCGGCCTCGCGACGAACGACCCGAAGGCCGCCCAGTACCAGCTCTGGATCTTCGACGGAAAGCGCGACCAGGCCCATCCCGTGGACGGCGGCGTCTTCGACGTGGTGGACGGCGAGGTGGTCGTCCCCATCCGGGCCGCCATCCAGGTGTTCGAGCCGAAGCTCTTCGCGGTGACCGTGGAGCGGCCGGGCGGTGTGGTGGTGTCGAAGCGCGAGCGCATCGTGTTGACCGCGGCGCTGTAGGTCGGGGTCGATGAAAAACCCCGCCTCCGGGACGACGGAGACGGGGCGATGCTGGTGACCCCTACGGGACTTGAACCCATGTTTTCGGCGTGAGAGGCCGACGTCCTAACCGCTAGACGAAGGGGCCAGAGAACTCCCCTGTGCTGCCCTGCTCTGCTGCGTCCCTGCGCTCCGGGTTGCCTGGAAGTCAACCCGGTGAAGAAGCTGGTTGGGGGACTAGGATTCGAACCTAGATAGCATGCTCCAGAGGCATGCGTCCTGCCGTTAGACGATCCCCCACCATGAGGCTGGAAGGGCCCGCGAGGGGCGGTTTGTAGCCGCTGGCGGGCCGGAGGTCAAGCAGGACCGACCGCCTCCTCCCGGAGCTCGTTCAGCGCCAGATCCCGTACGTCCGGCCCTTGTGCCCGGGCTCCCGGAGCACGAGCCGACCCCCCTTCACGGCCGCCCCGGCAACCGGCCCGACCCACCAGCCCTTGGGGTCGCTGCGGCGCCAGGATTTCCGGAAGAACTGGTTCACCTCCTCGAAGATCATCTTCAGGGCGGCGGGCTTTCCGATGCGGGAGCCCGGTGAATCGTCCACGTCGAGCTCGGCCCAGAGGCGACCGCCGACCAGTTCCCCCTTGTCGTTCGGGAGGGAGCGCTCGTAGTGGTAGACGGGCGACGGGATCTCCTCGATCTCGAGCATTCCCTTGTCTCGTCCGCGGGCGAGCGTCCGGACGATGACCGGTCCGAGCCGCTCGGCAGCGAGGTAATAGGCCTCCTGGTCGAGAAGATCCACGGTCCGATCGTCGACCGGGATCCCGGCCGTCCCCGGGGGAAGCTCTCCGGGTAGAGCGTGAGCTCCTTCCGGGCGAGCATCCGGAAGAGGGATCGCTCGTCCTCGGGCAGCATGAAGTACTGGAGCGTCGCGGCCACGTTCTCCCCTCAGGGCATCGGTTTCGGTTGCGCAGCGTCCTTCGGCGAGGAGGCCAGCGGCCAGCGCACGAGCCGGACCTCGGCCAGGTCGGACTGCAACTGGACGACCGAGCCGTCGGGCGCCAGCGCGAACTCCCGGAAGAGCCAGCGCCGGTCGCCGGGGGGCGCCACGATCGTGCCGGCGATCTTGCCCTGCGGCGTCAGGGAGACGAGCAGGACCTCCGCCCGCGTGGCCTCCCCCTCGGCCGCGTCCTGCCGGTCCACCGCCAGCACCACGTCGCCGCGCCGGTTCACGCCCACCAGGCGGACGCGTGCGACGGGGAGCTCGGATCGGAGGTTCACGGTCCGTCGTACGCTCCCGTCGGCCGCGGCGAAGCGCACCAGCGCCGACCAGCGCCCGGCCCGCTCGACCTGGACGTAGAGGTCCCCGGCCGGCAGCCCGGGCCGTGGCCCCTCGGCCCGGATTCCGCCCCATCCCAGCTCGGCCCGCACCGACTGGCCGTTCAGCATGAGGAAGGTGGGGCGCCCCCGCACCGAGAGGAGCTGATCGACCCCCTTGAAGGACGGAGGGAGCGCGCCGGAGAGAAGCACCTTGCCGGACGGGTCGTACTGGGTGAGCGTCGGATTTTCACTCTCCATCACGAGGAAGATGGCCCCGTCGTCGGCCACCGCCAGGTCCGATTCGAATACCGGCTCGGCACCCGATCGCACGACCGGGAATCCGCCCAGATGCCGGCCGCGGGCGTCGAAGCGCTGGACCCGATCGTTCAGGACGTCGAGGACGATCAGACCTCCCTGCGGCCCAACGGCGAAGCTGGGCGGGCCCAGCGCGTCCTCGTCCTCCCGCGAAGGGTTTCCCTGGAGACCGAACTGGCCCGGGCCGGTGCCCGGGGAGCCCCGTACCAGCACCTGTCCCTGGGTGGTCACCCCGATCGACGCGTGGTTTCCCGGGAGGTCGAGCGCGGGCAGGTCGGGCGCAGCCGCCACGGTCGGCTCGATGCCCCCGGTCATGGCAGCCGCCGCGGCGTCGGGGATGCACAGCACCGGGCGCTCGTCGGCCCAGACCTCCACGATCCCCAGGTCGGAGAGCTTTCCGGGATTCACCGGGACGTCGTCCACCCGCTGGTCGGGGACGAGGCTCGGGCCGCGGATGACGAGCGAGTACTTCCCGGGCGGAAGTTCGAGGAGGAAGCGCCCGCCCGAGTCGCTGCGCGACTGCCGATCCCGCCCGATGACCGAGACCGTCGCCCCGGGAACGCCGGTGAGGCAGCCCTTGTAGCGGAGGATACCGGTGACCGATCCCTTCGGGGCCGCCCCGGCCGGGAGGGCCAGCGCGGCAAGTACGGCGACGGTCGAGAGGCGGGCGGCGGTCATGGGGCGAAACATCCTATACCGGCCCGGCAACCCGGGATCCCTCACCCGCGCCCGGGCCGGGTCATCCGGGCCGGGTCGAGAAGCTTTCGGGCCTCCCGGGTGCTCAACCCCGCCCCTTCCACGGCGAGCTCCGCGATGGAGCGGCCGGTGCGGACCGAATCCTTCACGATGGCCGCGGCGGCGGCGTAGCCGATGCGAGGAGCGAGGGCCGTGGCCAGGCTGACGGTGCGATCGGCGTAGAACCGTCCGCGCCCGGCATCGGCCTGGAGGCCTCGCGCAAGCCGGACATCGAAGGCGCGCACTCCGCCGGAGAGGATCTCGATCTGGTGCAGGAGGTCCCAGGCCACGAGCGGCATGGTCACGTTGAGCTCCAGCTGGCCGGAGGCGGTGGCCCAGGCGATGGCCTCGTCGAGGCCGATGACCTGGTGGCTCACCATGGCCAGCATCTCCGCCATGGACGGGTTCACCTTGCCGGGCATGATCGACGAACCGGGCTGCACCGCAGGGAGCCGCAGCTCGGCGAGGCCCGTGGCAGGCCCGGAGGCGAGGAGCCGGATGTCGCCGCCGATGCGGGCGAGCTCGATGGCCGCGAGCCGCATCGCCGAGGAGAGGGCGGCGAAGGGGGCCAGCGACTGCATGGCGTAGAAGGGGTTGGGCGCGGGGAAGAGCGGCACGGCGCAGATCCGCGACAGCTCCTTCACCACGAGCTCGCGGAAGCGGGGGTGGGCGTTCAAGCCGGTGCCCACCGCGGTTCCGCCGATGCCCAGCGCCGCGAGCTCGGGGAGCGCGTCGTTGACCCGGGCCGCCGACGCCGAGAGCGCTGCGGCCCACCCCGACACCTCCTGTCCGAGCCGGATGGGTGTGGCGTCCATGAGATGGGTGCGCCCCGACTTGACGATGCCGTCCCAGGCGCGGGCCTTCCGGGCGAAGGTCTCCGAGAGCCCGGTGAGCGCGTGCACCACTCCGGGCGCCGTCGCCAGCGCCGCCAGCCGCATCGCGGTGGGAACGACGTCGTTCGTGGACTGGGCCATGTTGACGTCGTCGTTGGGATCGACCGACCGGTCACCGCGGCGGCCGCCCAGGATCTCGGCGGCCCGGTTGGCGAGCACCTCGTTCACGTTCATGTGGAACGAGGTCCCCGCCCCGGCCTGGTAGGCGTCCACCACGAACTGCCCGTCCCACTTGCCGGCCAGCACCTCGCGGCAAGCCGCCTCGATGGCCCGCGCCTTCCTCCGAGGCAGGAGCCCGAGCCGCGCGTTCACCCGCGCCGCGGCCAGCTTCACCCGGACCATCGCGTCGACCAGCGCCCGCGGCTCCCGCAGCCCGGAGATGGGGAAGTTCTCGACCGCCCGGGCGGTCTGGGCGCCCCACAGGGCGCTGGCCGGCACCCTCACCTCGCCGAGCGTGTCCCGCTCGAGACGGGTGCGGGGAGCGGGCTTCCGGGTGCGGGTCGTGCGGGGCATTCGGTTCTCCTCGGGTCGCGGCTCAGCGACCCAGACGGTGATGGAGACGGCGGAAGGCAAGCTCCGACTTGGCGTCCTCGATCTCGCCCGACTCGCAGGCGGCGATGGCCTCGTCGAGGACCCTCCAGCGCAGCGTCGCGCCCTCCTCGAGCGGGGAGCCGTCCCCCTCCTGCGGGGCGTCGAACTGGTCGGGCTCGGGCCCGCGCCGGATCTCGGCGGCGAGCAGGTGGATCTTCTCGGAGACGATGCCGGGGAGCGTGTAGAAGGCGGAGCCCAGGGGCTCGAGACGCGCCGGGTCGAGTTCGACGCCGGCCTCCTCCCTGGCCTCCTCCATCGCCCGGGTCCGCAGCGCATCCATCCCGCGCTCGCCCGGCTCGAGCAGCCCCGCGACGATCTCCTCGTACAGGAGCGGCTCCGCCTCCGGAAGGGCGCGGACCTTGCCGCGCCGGAAGAGCACCGCCGGGCGCAGCTGCCGGCGCAGCAGCACCTCCACTCCCCGTGACGTCCGCGCCCACAGGCAGACCGCCACGGCGTCGAGGGAGGGACGATCGAGGACGTCGATGCGGTACACGGCCGACCGGCTTCCGTCCGACCGGAGATTGAGCGCCCGGTAGCGGCGCACGTGCAGGAACCCCTCGTCGCAGCGGGACGAGGCAGTGCGGTCCTCGACGATCTCGATGGAATCCACCCGGGGCATCCATGGCTGATACGCGACGGCCGCGGCCCGGGCAAGTCCTGCGGGCGGCTCCCCGCCCTCCCCGCCCTCGCTTGCCACGGCGCCGGGAGGATCTACGTTCACCCGGATGAAGGCTCACCTCTGCGCCCGCTGCGGCGCCCTGAATCGCATCGGAAACGCCCCTCCCGGCTCGGCCCCGGTCTGCGGCAAGTGCAAGGCCGACCTCGACGTCTCGGGCGAGCCCCAATCCGTCACCGGAGCCCAGCTCGACGCGGCGGTCCGGAATTCCCCGGTGCCGGTCCTGGCGGACTTCTGGGCCCCGTGGTGCGGTCCCTGTCGCACCGCGGCCCCCATCTTCGCCGACCTCGGTCGGAAGAGGGCTGGCCAGTTGCTCGTCGTCAAGGTGAACAGCGACGAGGAGCAGGAGGTCTCGGCGCGGCTGGGCATCCGGGCCATTCCCACCTTCGTGCTCTTCCTGGGTGGCCAGGAGATCGCCCGCCACAGCGGCGTCATGCCTGCAGCCGAGATGGAGCGCTGGGTCGCGGGGAACGCGCGGACCTGATCGCGCTCACGGGGAGGCCGGACGCACGACGGGCCGCCCCCTCCTCGGGAACGGCCCGTCGAGACTGCGGCGAACGCCCCGGTCAGGCGACGACGCGAAGGCCCTTCTTGTCGGCCGGCTGGTACTCCGCGAGCTCGTCGAACTGGAGGTAGCGGTAGACCTTGTCGGCCCGCGGCGCGATCTTCTCGGCGTAGGCCGCGAAGTACTCCTCCTTGGTGGGCAGGCGCCCCAGGTTGGAGGCCACCGCGCCCAGCTCGGCCGAGCCCAGGAACACCTGGGCTCCGTCGCCCATGCGGTCGTCGAAGTTGCGGGTCGACGTGGAGAACACGTTCGTCTTGCCGGGGACCCGGGCCTGGTTGCCCATGCAGAGGGAGCAGCCCGCGGTCTCGATGCGGGCGCCGATCTGGCTGAACACGGTGAAGTAGGCCTCGTCGCGCAGCTCCTGCTGGTCCATCCGGGTGGGCGGGCAGATCCAGGTGCGGACGGCCGGGTTGAACTTCTGCCCCTTCCAGATCTCTCCCGCGGCGCGGAAGTGGCCGATGTTGGTCATGCAGGAGCCGAGGAAGACGTCGTCGATCTTTGTGTTGGCGACGTCGGAGAGGAGCTTCACGTCGTCGGGGTCGTTCGGGCAGGCCAGGATGGGCTCGGTGATCTGGGCCAGATCGACCTCGATGACCGCCGCGTACTCGGCGTTCTTGTCGGCCTTGAGCAACTCGGGCTTCTTCAGCCACTTCTCCGCGGCGGCGATGCGCCCCTGGAGCGTCTTCGCGTCCTGGTAGCCGGTGGCGATCATCTTCTTCATGAGCGCCACGTTGGAGCGGAGGTAGGTGGCCACCGTCTTCTCGGACAGGGCCACGGCCGCGGCGGCGGCGCTGCGCTCGGCGGCGGCGTCGGTGAGCTCGAAGGCCTGCTCCACGGTGAGGTCGGGCAGCCCCTCCATCTCGAGGATGCGTCCGTTGAAGACGTTCTTCTTGCCCTTCTTGGGCACGGTGAGCAGCCCCTGCTGGATGGCCTTGTAGGGGATGGCGTTCACCACGTCCCGCAGCGTGATGCCGGGGTTCAGCTTGCCCTTGAAGCGGACCAGCACGCTCTCCGGCATGTCGAGGGGCATGAACCCCAGCGCGCCTGCGAAGGCCACCAGCCCGGACCCGGCCGGGAAGCTGATGCCGATG
Organism: uncultured delta proteobacterium; assembly: GCA_963831265.1. Classification (GTDB taxonomy): domain Bacteria; phylum Myxococcota; class Myxococcia; order Myxococcales; family Anaeromyxobacteraceae; genus CAIOAK01. The sequence continues at coordinate 58,237 of CAWHPQ010000002.1, forward strand.
GGGAAGCGGGTGTGACTGTCGCCGCCGGTCCCGACGGTGTCGGGGAGCAGGAGGCGGTTGAGCCAGGAGTGGATGACGCCGTCGCCCGGCCGGAGGGAGACCCCGCCGCGCTCCACCACGAAGTTCGGCAGCGTCTTGTGCATCTTCACGTCGGCCGCCTTGGGGTAGGCGGAGGTGTGGCAGAAGGACTGCATGAGGAGCGGAGCCTGGAACTTCAGGCAGGCCAGTTCCTTCAGCTCGTCGGCGGTCATGGGGCCGGTGGTGTCCTGGCTGCCCACGGTGGTCATCCTCGGCTCGACGTACCAGCCCGGCAGCGCGCCGGGGATGCCGCAGGCCTTGCCCACCATCTTCTGGGCCAGCGAGTAGCCCTGGCCCTTCTTTGGCTCGGGGTTCTTCTGGACCATGAAGGTCGTGGAGGGCCCCTTCTTGAGCGCCTTGCGGGCCCTGTCGGTCACGGCGCGGCCGATGATGAGGGGGATGCGTCCGCCGGCCCGGAACTCGTCGCCGACGTTGTCCGGCTGGAGCTTGAAGCTGGAGAGGACCTCGCCGGACTCGGAGCGGATCTCCCCCTTCTTCGTGTCGATGGTGACCACGTCGCCGGTCTTGAGCTTCGAGACGTCTGCCTTGATGGGCAACGCACCCGAGTCCTCGGCGGTGTTGAAGAAGATGGGGGCGATGACGCCGCCGATGACCACGCCACCGCGCCGCTTGTTGGGCACGTGGGGGATGTCATCGCCGATGGCCCAGAGCACCGAGTTGATGGCCGACTTGCGGGACGAGCCGGTGCCGACCACGTCGCCCGCGAAGGCCACCTGGAAGCCGGCCTTGCGGAACTCGGCGATGGTCTTCAGGCCGCCCGGGAAGCGGGTCTTGCCCATGGCGAGCGCGTGGAGCGGGATGTCGGGACGGGTGGAAGCGTCGCCGGCCGGGGAGAAGTCGTCGGTGTTGATCTCGCCGTCGACCTTGAAGATCTTCACCTTCACGGTGTCCGGGATGCCCGGCCTCGAGGTGAACCACTCGGCGGCGGCCCAGGACTCGAGCACCGCCTTGGCGGCGGCGTTCTTGGCCTTGGCGAGCGCGGCCACGTCGTCGAAGGCGTCGTAGACGTAGGTGAGCCCGGAGAGGGCCTTGGCGGCGTCTTCGGCCAGTGCCTTCACCTTGAGGGTGGCGACGAGGGGCGGGACGTTGTACCCGCCGCCCATGGTCCCGAGCATGAAGACCGCGTCCTTCTTGGTGAGGACCGGTGACTTCTTCTTGCCGGTGACCACGTCGGCCAGGAAGGCGGCCTTCACCTCGGCGGCGGGGTCGACGCCCGGCGAGACGCGGTCGCGCAGGAGCTCGAGGAGGAAGGCCTCCTGCCCCTTGGGGGGCTTCTGCAGGAGCTTCACGACCTCCTGGGTCTGCGCCGGGTCCAGCTGGCGGGGCGGGATTCCCTGCCCCTTCCGCTCTTCCACGTGCTGCAGGTAAGCGTCGATCACGGGGTTGGCCACGGTTTTCTCCTTGGCGACTGGGGGTCCGCTTATACCCCATCCCCGGCGCGCCTGTCAGCCGGAACGGAGGTCGACGCGGTTGTCGTAGAAGGTGCTCCCAGCGCCCTCGTCGGTGAGCCGCTGGGAGGTCAGGGAGTTGACCGTCCGCCCACCGTGCACGTGGGAGAGCCAGGGCACTCCCTCGGCGACGACGACGCCCCTCGGGGCGCGGTCGGTGACCCGGAGGGCGAAGCTCGCGGCCCCGAGACCGTTCCAGGCCACGACCCGGGAACCCGCCAGCCCGCGCTCCGCCGCGTCGGCCGGGTTCACCAGGAGCGCCGGCTCCCCCTCGCGCTCGCGCAGCTCCGGCCGCTCCCGGAACGACGAGTTGAGTCCCCACACCGATGCTCCCGTCACCAGGCGGAACGGAAGCTCCCCGTCCTCCTCGTGGCTGGGGAGCCAGCGGGGCAGCGGATGGCGCTGGCGGGGATTCTCGATCTCGACCTTCCCGGAGGGCGTCCGGAAGGCGGTCTTGGCGCCGGCGGGAAGCGAGAGCTCGACCCCCTTCCCCGCTGCGATGGCCTCCGCGTCGATGCCGGCCCGCAGCGCGGCGGGCTTCGCCAGCAGCGCATCCACCAGGTCGCGGGAGGTCTGCCGGAAGAAGGGGTGCTCGAGCCCCATCTCGACGGCCAGCCTCCGGAACAGGTCCCAGTTGGACCAGGAATCCCCCACCGGAGGGATGGCTGGCGCGACCCGCTGGACCACGTACTGTCCGTACGAGCAGTAGAGGTCGTCGTGCTCCAGCGCCGTGGTGGCCGGGAGCAGCACGTCCGCGTACCGGGCCGTGTCGGTCAGGTAGCGCTCGTGCACCACCGTGAAGAGGTCCTCGCGGGAGAGGCCGCGGAGCACCGCCTCCTGGTCTGGAGTCACCGCCGCGGGGTTGGCGGCGTAGACCACCATCGCCATCACACGGGGGGAGTCGAGCTCGGTGAGCGCGTGGCCGAGCCGGTTCATGTTGACGAGCCGGGTGGGGCGCGGCTGGAGGTCCTCCCGGGTGACCAGGGAGACGTCGAAGGCCTGGCTGCCGCTGGTGGACGAGAGCAGCCCTCCCCCGGGCCTCGCCCAGGCGCCCACGATGGCCGGGAGGCAGGTGATGCAGCGCACGTTCATGGCGCCGTTGCCGTAGCGGGAGAGGCCGCTCCCCAGGCGGATGAAGGGTGCGCGGGCAGCGGCGTAGCGCCGCGCCATCTCCTCCACCGTGGCTGCGTCGAGGCCGGTCTTGCCAGCCGCCCAGGATGGGGTGCACTCCGGGAGAACCTGGTCGTGGAAGCGTTCCCAGCCCTCCACCCGCTCGCGAAGGAAGGTCTGGTCGGCGAGCCCGTCGCGGAAGAGCACGTGGGCCATGCCGAGGGCCAGTGCCCCGTCGCTCCCCGGCCGGACGAGGAAGACCCGATCGGCGAGATCGGCGGTGGGGGTCCGGTAGGTCTCGATCACCCAGACCTCGGCACCGCGGCGGCGCGCCTCCTTCACGCGCTGCGCGAAGTGGATGCTGGTGGCGACCGCGTTCAGGCCCCAGACGACGGCGAGATCGCTCTGGAGCACCTCGTCGGGGTGCGGGGCGATGGTGTCGCCCATGACGGCCTTCCACCCTGCCCCCTTGGCTGGCGAGCAGATGGTGCGGTCGAGACGCGAGGCGCCCAGCGCGTGGAAGAAGGCGTGTCCGGCGTTGCGCTGCACGAGACCCATGGTCCCGGCGTAGGAGTACGGGAGGATCGACTCGGGACCGTGGACCGCCGAGACCTCCCGGAGCCGCGTCGCGACGAGCGCGATGGCCTCGGCCCAGGAGGCGGGGCGGAACTTCCCCTCCCCTTTCCGCCCGGCGCGCAGGAGCGGCGTGGTGAGCCGACCCTCGGCGTACACGCTGCGCTCGTAGCCGTTCACCTTGGGGCAGAGGCTGCCCTGGCTGTACGGGTGCTCGGGATCGCCCCGGACCTTCTGGACCCGATCGCCCTCCACGTCGACGAGGAGCCCGCAGGCGTCGGGACAGTCGAATGGACAGGTGGCCCGGACGGTCCGCATGCCGGCCATGATAAGGCTTCGGCCATGCGCGCGCTCGTGACCGGTGCCAACGGATTCCTGGGAACCTGGCTCGTCCGGCGGTTGCTCGACGGGGGGCACGCGGTACGGGCCCTGGTGCGCCCCGGCAGCGAGCCCGGGGCCCTCTCCGGCCTGGACGTCGAGATCGTCCGCGGGGACGTCACCGACACCGGGAGCCTGCCCGGCGCGGTGCGGGGCTGCGACGTGGTCCTCCACCTGGCCGGCATCCGGCGCGCCCCTCGGAGGGAGGACTTCCTGCGCGTGAACGCCGAGGGGACGCGCATCCTCCTCGAGGCCTGCGCCTCCCACGCCCCCGGCCTCTCCCGCTTCGTGCTGGCCGGCTCGCTGGCGGCGGCCGGGCCCTCGGCCACCCCGCGGCGGGAGGAGGAGCCATTCGCTCCTCGGGAATGGTACGGGGAGTCCAAGGCGGAGGCAGAGCGGCTGACCCTCTCCTTCGCGGGACGGCTGCCGGTGACCGTGGCCCGCCCGCCGAGAATCACCGGGCCCGGCGACAGGGAGAACCTGCTCTTCTTCCGGATCGTGAAACGGGGCGTCGTCCTGGCCTTCGGCAGCGAGCCGCGGCCGCTCTCCTTCGTGGACGTCGAGGACTGCGCCCGCGGCCTGGAGACCCTCGCCACCCACCCCGAGGCGGTGGGGCAAGCCTTCTTCCTGGCCTCCCCCGAGTTGACCAGTGTCGAGGCGCTGCAGCTGGAGGTGGCCCGCGCACTCGGGGTGAAGGCCCGGGTGGTACGCATCCCGCCCGCCCTGCTTCGCGGCGTGGGTTCGCTCGCCGACGTGGCGAGCAAGCTCCTCGGCCGCCACCTCCCCATCAACCGCAAGCTGGCGGAGCAGGTGCTGGCCCCGGGCTGGGTGTGCGACCCGGGAAAGGCGCGACGGCTGCTGGGGTTCGAGGCCAAGGTCGGCCTGGCGGAGTCGATCGACCGGTCGGCGCGGTGGTACGTGGAGAACGGGTGGCTCACGGCGCCGTCCGGGAAGTAGGAGGCGCAATCCTCGCGCACGACCGGGTTCCTCGGAGCGAAGAGGTCCATGTGTTCGTCGCCGTAGGCTCGCCGCGCGGCTTCGAGATTATGGGCCTTGCATAGGATCCGGCAGTTGTCGACCGTGGACGGACCACCCTTTCCCCGCGGCACCACGTGATCCACTTCCAGTCGCACCGTGGAGCCGCACATTCCGCCAGTGGCCAGCGGCCACGTGCACTTCCCCCCGTCCCGCTTCATCACCTCCCGCTTCACCCGGGGCGGGACCGAGGCGCGCCGCTTCTCCTGCTGTGCGAGCAAGAGGTCCAGCGCCGCCTCGATGACCTCCTCGTCCGTCGCGCCGGGCTGCACGTGCGACTGCCCGGCCCGGGCCTTCCGGAGCTTGGCGAGGAGTCCCCTGGACACCGTCAGGTGGATCCGGCTCTGCGTGGAGGTGAGCGGCTCGACGAGGGTGCGGGGCTTCTCGGGGATGGCCGGCTGAAGTTCACCCGGGTGAACCGCGGAAGTCCTTGAATTCACTGGCAGCGCGATCCGGGTCTGCTCGACGGTGACCACGGTCCTCCGGGGAACCACGACGGCCGGCGCGATCTCCACCGCCACCTGCTTCGCCTCCTCGCGGGACCGGTGGAAGAACCGAGGCAGAACCTCGTGCCGGTTGGCCTCGGTGATGACCTTCGCGAGCGCGAGGGTGGAGGAGAGGCAAAGGCGACCGTCACGAAGGGGCTCGACCACCTCCGGGAAACGGGCGACGAGTCGGGCCGCGACCTTGCGGTAGTGGGCGGCTCCGCGGGACAGGCCGAGTTCGCGGTGGAGGTACTCGAAGAGGTTCGCGAACCCGAGGCTGCGGAAACCGTTCGAGCGATCGAACCCGGCGAGCGCGATCAGGAAGTCGGCCAGCGCGGCCTGCTCACTGCGCAGCAGATCGGCGAGGTGGCGGGACGAATCGCGGGCGGTGGAGAGGGCGTTCTCGTTCATGCAACCACTCTCTCATGCGATTCCCGCGCCCCCGGAAACGCACGAGACTGGCCGCAGGCGAACGATCCCGCGCGGGGATCTCGAACCTCGCCTCGAATTCCGATCGCGCTCCTGGAGGGCGGCGCGGCGCGGAGAAGGCCGTTCTCGCGCCCCCTCGATCGCCGGAGCCGAAACGCAGGAAAACACGTCAAGGACGCCGTTTCCTCACGCCCCAACTGGCCGCGAGGTCCGCGGAACGGACGGAGGAGAAGGGGGCGGCGCTTTCGCTACATCGTCCCGCCCGAGACGTCGCGCAGCTTGCGCACCGCGTGAACGTCGCAGCGCTCGCCGCAGGCCGGGCACACCACGAAAGTGATCTCTTTCACCACGAGTACGTCCTCGTGCGAATCGGCCGGGGCCAGCACCGCGCCGCAGTCGGGGCACTCGAGCTCGGCCACCGGGCCGGGCCGGGGGAGCACGAGCGACCGCCGCCGCCCGGGCGGGCAGCGGCGGCACTCGATGCCGTAGAGGAACCCGGTCTCGCGGATGGGGGGAGCGGCGTCCAGGTCGGCCCCGCAGTACTGGCACTCGTCGATCACGATCGTCCTTCTACTTTCCCTTCGCCGCGCCGAGCGACGCGAGGTAGGCGGCGACCGCAGCCGCGTCGTCCTTCGTCATCCGGTACTCTGGCATGGGTGGCTCGGCAGGCTTGCCCTCCTGGTCCTTGCCCGTCGTGAGCAGGGTGACGAGTTGGCCCTCGGTCCAGCCGGGCAGCCCGGCAAGTGGTGGCGCCGCCTCGGCCCAGGCCGGCATGGGCACCGTCGGCTTGAAGGCGATGGCCGCGCCCTGCAGCCACCGTTCCCGGACGAATTCGCCCTTCTCGTTCCTCGGCGAGTGGCAGTCGGTGCACATGGCCACCTGCTCGACGAGGTACTTGCCCCGCGCGACGGCGCCCTTCGGCTTCGACCTGGGCTCGCCCGCAGCGGCCGCCGCGGCGACGGTGACCAGTGCGAACGCGGCGACGGTGACCACGATTCCCTTAGCTCTCATGCGTTCCCCTCGGTGGCGGGTTGGACGTTCCCTTGACCTAGGCGGGAGGCGGCCATTTCAAAGAACCCAACCGGGGCCTAAGCAGAAAGAGACTGGAGGAGAAGGCGCCTCGCAGCGTGGAGCCGGGACCAGACGGTTCCTTCGGGTACTCCCAGGATGTCCGCGATCTCCGAGTGCGGAAGCCCGTCGATGGCGAAGAGGGAGAGGACGGCGCGGGGCTCGGCGGGCAACCGGGCCAGCGCGGTCGTGGCGCGCCGGGCCTCGTCCCGGACGGCCATGGCGTCCTCGCCTCCCCCTCCCGGCGTCTCCGGATCGAGCGGCTCCCCGTCCCGCCGGCGCGCCCTCACCTGGAAGGATGCGCGGAGCGCGATGCGGTAGACCCAGGTGGTGAGGCGGGAGGCACCGCGGAAGGAGGGCAGCCCGCGATCCACGGCGACGAGGGCGTCCTGCACCGCATCCTCGGCGTCGGCTCGCCGTCCGGTGAGGTGGAGGCAGAGCGCGTGGAGTGGCTCCCGCAGAACGCGGCAGAGCCGGTCGGAGGCGGCGCGGCGTGCGGCACCCCCGGCCCGGACACCGGCCAGGATCTCGGCCTCCTCGGCGGAGGTGAGCTGGGGGAGCCGCGAGGTCACCGGCGGGCGGCCCCGATCGCGATGCCCAGGTCCCGCGCCTCGCGCTCGGCGCGCGGAAGCTTCACGCGCCGGAGATAGAGCCAGGCCGCGGCCATCGGGATGGCGAGGCCGCCGTAGTAGACGGCAGGGTCGAACGTCGCGGCCGTGCCGGTGAGCGCCTTGTAGAGCAGGAACGCGACGATGGCCGCGGTGGCCCACTGCATGCTCCTCGCCCACTTGAGGTTGGCCACGACCAGGTGGCGCCAGGTCTCGACCATCTCGCCGCGGTCGGCGAGGGCCAGCAGGCGGCGCCCCGAGTAGGCGGCCACGAAGGCGACGAGCACGACGACGAGCACGAGCGCCGGCGCCGTCCGCTGGAACCTGCCCGCGCGGAGTTCCGGAGGCGTCGACAGCCAGACCATCCCGGCCATCCAGGAGGCCGCCAGCACCGCGCCGACGAGCATCCGCACCGACGCGAAGATCCCGCCCCGGATGCCCCGCTCCACCTTGTGCCAGTCGACCTCCGCGACCGCTTCCCTGGCTTGCGCCTCCATGCTCGCCTCCGCTCCGCGCGCCGAGGCCTCGTAGGCCCGGCAGCGCTCACACGTGGCGAGGTGCTCCTCGAGCGGCGCCCGCCCGGCGTCGCCGAGCGCACCGTGCAACCGCATCTCGATGGCAACCTGGAAGTCTTCACAGCCGGCCATCTTCACCTCGCCTTCCACCCTTTCGTGCCGGGAGCGGCGAAACCCTTCACCGCGAGCCCTGAAATTCCAGGATGGCCCGGCGAGCGTCCTCCTGGCTTGCGGTCCAGAGATAAGCCGGCCCGGAGAGGTAGGCTGCCAGGCCATGATCGCCGTCGACGGGACACCCGGCCCGGGCGTGCACTGCGTAGGCCTCCGCCTCCCAGAGGAGTCGCGCCCGGGGCGACGTCACGTAGGTCCACCAGAACCGGACCGGCGCCGGCGCCTGCTGCCGAACGTGCACGAGTTCGTGTCCGAGGGCGAACGGGGTCCGCTGGGAAGGCTTCAGGAACACGCGATGACCCAGTGTCAGGCCGGCCACGGGCGACCACTCGGGCAAGTCATGCAGGACGTACCCCGGGTCGGCTCCGCTCGGGGCCACCTGGATCCCTCCGCACGTCGGGCAACCGACCACGCAGAGGGCGGCGACGAGCGCCGCGAGGATCAGCCGGGATCTCATGGGAGCCTGGAGCAGGGTACCGGATCTCACCGGTCCTCATCACGGAGTCTCCGCCCCACGGGACAGGTCACGCGTGTGCCGCGTGTGCCGTACTTGACCGGTCCTGGGGCCTCCCAGATCCTCGGATCCATCCCATGCTCTGCTCGCTCTGCGGACTGACGAATCCCTTCCTGGGGGGCCGATGCGAATCGTGCGGCCAGCGGCGCGCCTCCTCCGGGTACGCGCTCGCGGTCGCCGCCAGTGTCCTGCTCGCCGTCACCGGGACCGTGGTCTTCGCTCTGCTCTAGAAACGCGAGGGTGTCTTGAAGAGAAACGGAAGCGCGCCGGGAAGAGGAAAGAACAAGCCCTCCGTCGTCGAGACGCTGGCGTCGAGCCCGTCGACGGATGCGGCGAGGGTGGAGCAACTCCTCCGCGCCATGCGGTCCATCGCCGAGATAGCCGACTCCGCGCTGCGGGACGACCACCGCCTCCTGTACTTCGCCCAGATGGCCCGGCAGGCGGAGACCGCGACCGCACCGACCAAGGCCGTCGAGCCCCGGCACGGCCAGCCGCGGGACGACGCGAAGGACCTTCCGGCGTAGACCGCGGCCGGTGGCGGGACGACCGGGTGGCGCGATCAGCCCATCCGCCGGTAGCGGCGCCAGGAACCTGGCCGGGCACCCGTCACGCGTGCCCAGTGGGTGATCAGGGCCGCAGTCGACAGGTGGACGAATCGATCGCTCATTCCCGTGGAGGGAGAGCTGTCGACGCGCTCCTCCGCGTCACTCGCCGCGCCCACGAGGGCGAGCGTGAGCTGATCGCCCTCCACGGCGCGCACCTCACCGAACACGACCTGCTCCGCTTCGCGCAGGCTCCACACCGACCCCACCCAGGAGGAGGTCGGTCGCCCCGGACCCTCGAGCACATGCGTCATGTCCCTCACGGTAAGGAATCGTGGGGGAAAGTCGCGTCCCACGCTGCCGGGTCCCTGAGCGGGGTCGTACCGATGGCTTACCTGCTCAGTTGGCGACGGGCGCTCCGCAGGACTCGGCCATGTCGCGGACGAATTCCGTGGAGATGGACTCGAAGCGAACCCCGACCAGACCCGGAGATTCCCAGACGAGGATTTCCGGGCCGGGCCCAGACCACCCGTCCCGTGAACCGCTCGTCCTGGCCACGGTGGTGGATCGTGCCCTCGAATCGGGAATCGATCGGAAGGACCCTCATCACGCTGGTGCAGAAACCTCCGGGCCCCACGTCGTTCGTCAGCGAGGATCCCCTCGGCGTCACGACGCGAACCCGGACCCGACGCCGCGGGGAACCGCGGGGAATCCGATCCTCACGCATGGCGACTAGATAACCCGGATCGATGATCCAGGACAATATCGGTGTCCCGTGAACCAGCTACGAAATATGGGGCGTAAACAAATTTTACAGCGTCTGGGCAGCCAGTACGAATGAACTTGGAGGCACCGCCCGGATTCGAACCGGGGAATAAGGGTTTTGCAGACCCTTGCCTTACCACTTGGCGACGGTGCCGTCGTCGCCGGCGGTTGTAGCGGACGACCGGGGGCCCGTCAACGACCGGCTCCCGCACCCCCGGCGCCCCAGCACCCCGGCCCGCGTCACCCGGACGCCGCGCGCACGCAGGGCCGCCACGAGCATGGGGAGCTCTCCCTCGGCGAGCGGGGATAGGCCGTGAACCGCGCGGATCGTGACCTCGACCCCGGCACGGGCCTGGTCGATGCGGACGTCCAGGCTGCGCCCCAGCTGGATCGTCACCGAGGGTGACGCTCCGGACTTCACGAGAAGTGCGATGCGCTCGACCGCGCGGGCGAGGATGGGAGAGCCTGCCGCCCGGGACGCCGCCTCGACCGGCAGGGACGGCCCGCGATCGGGTGCGACCAGCACTGCGAGCTGCGCCTCGAGGGCCTCATCCCCGGCTCGGTCCAGCAAGCCGGGGAATCCGCCGGGGCCTCCGCGGCCTGCCGCTTCCGGTCGCACGGAAGGGACCGCCCTCGCCTCGCTCGCCGCCACGCGCACGCGCCCACGGGATGCACGGTCCCTGCCGTTCGCGGCGCCCGGCCACGCCCGGCCCCCCGGACCTCCCAGGTCCGCGGCGCGGTCCTCGCCGTTCGCGCCCCGTCCCGCCGCCCCTGGACTACACTCCCCCCGTCCCATGCGACGCGCCGCTCTCCTCCTCCTCCTCCTCGTCCTCTACCTGCCCGCGCTCGGCAACTCCGCGTCCGGCACCCATCCCGACGAGGCCTGGCACCTGGGAACGAGCGCCGAGATGCAGGCCAGGGGCGAGTGGTTCACCCCCACCCTCGACGACACGCCCAACTGGCACAAGCCACCGCTCTTCTACTGGTCCGAGCGGGTCGCCTACTCCGTCCTCGGCACCAGCCTCTTCGCCGCGCGGCTGCCCTCGGCCCTGGCCTGGATGGCGGTCGTGCTCCTGGTCCTCGGACTGGGGAGGCGCATGTACGGCGAGGAGGCCGGCATGGTGGCGGCCGTGCTCACCGCCACCGGCTTCGGATGGGTGAAGTACGCGCGCCTCGCCATGATGGACGCGCCCATGGCGCTCGGACTCGCCCTCGCCGCCTACGGGACCTGGCGCGCATCGGAGGAGGACGAACCGCCCTGGCTCCTCGCGGTGGGCGTCGCCGCCGCGATGGACTTCCTCATCAAGGGGCCGGTGGGGGCGGTGCTCGTGCTCCTGCTCTCGGGCGGCTTCCTGCTCGTCCACGACCGCCAGTTGCTCCTCTCCCGCTGGACGGCCTGGGCCTTCCTGCTGGGGGCCGCGATCGGGCTGCCCTGGTACGTGGCCTCCTTCGCCGTGCACGGCCAGGCCTTCTACGACTTCTTCGTCGTCTCCCAGAACTACGACCGCTTCATGCACCCCTGGACGCTGCGCGGCGAGGCCACGCTGCTCGTCGGATTCCTGGTCTTCGCACTCCCCTGGACCTTCCTCTTCCTGGCAAGCCTCCGGTCGCTGCGCGCCTGGCGCGAGCCGGGCGTGCTCCTCCCGCTCACGTGGATCGGCGCGGTCCTCCTCACCTTCACCATCCCGTCCCTCAAGTGGCCGCACTACGGGCTCACGGCCATCCCCGCCGCCATGCTGCTCGTGGCACGTGCCCCATCCCCCCCCTGGGCCCGCACCCTCACCGGCGTGACCCTCGCGCTCCTCGCCGCCGCGGCACTCCTCTTCCTGCGCTGGCCGATGCCCTGGATTCCCATGCTGGCGATGGCCGGCGCGGCGCTCGCGTTCGGCGCCGCCTCGGTGCTGGTCTTCGGCGGGCGGCTCGCCCCGGCGGGCGCCGCCACCGGGGCGGCCTTCGCGCTGATCGTCGGCCTCGTCGTCCCCGGGGTGAACCCGAGCGCCCTCCCGGCGGAGGCGGTGCCGGCAGCGTCCGGGCGGGCGCTCTGGATCTACGAGACCACCCCCGGTCTGTTCACCCTGGCCGCCGGGCGCCCGGTACGGAGGGCCTGGACCGCTGCCGAGGCCGAGAATGCGCTGCTCGCCGGCGGCGCCCTCATCGCCACCGATTCCCAGGTGGACCGTCTCGCACCCAAGGTAAAGGAACGCCTGGTGAATCTGGCCCGCTGGCGCCGGATCCCCGGCTACCTGCCCGTGGACCGGGCCTGGCGCTCCTGGCGCGACCGCAACCCGGAGGAGGTATACGAATGGATGTCCGTCGTGGCGCTGCGGGACGGTGGTGGGTCACCCTTTCGGTGAAATACCCCGGCGGGGTAGCGGAGCCCCAAAAGGAACCTGTCACTTCTCCCGACAGTTGATACACGTAGAGTCTATGGACCTGCTGACCCGCTTCGCGACCAACGTCCGCCGGCTGCGCGAGAAGAAGAAGTTCTCCCAGAAGGCCCTCGCCGACAAGGTGGGGATCTCCGTCTCCTACGTCTCCATGCTGGAGCGCGGCCAGCGCTCGCCACCGCTCGAGACCATCGAGAAGATGGCCAAGGCGCTCGGCGTGCCTGCCGCGTCTCTGCTGGCCGGCAGGTAGGACCGGACCGGACGTCGCCCCCGAGCGGACCCTCCGGGTCCGTCGTCCCCGATCCGTGCCTGGAGTCAGCGCCCCAGCGTGCGCGCTCCCGGTCGCCAGTCGACCGGGCACTGCTCTCCGGTCTGCAGCGCCTCGAGCACCCGCAGCGTCTCCGACACCGAGCGTCCGATGGCCGTGTTGTGGAAGCACGCGTACTGCACCACGCCCTCCGGATCGATGAGGTAGGTGGCGCGGGTCGCGATCCCCCGGTCCTCGAGCAGCGCGCCGTAGTCACCGGCGATCCGCTTCGTGATGTCCGACACGAGCGGGATGGCGATCTCGCCGAGCCCGTGCTCGATCCAGGCCTTGTGGGCGTGCACCGAGTCGACGGAGCAGCCCAGCACCTTGGCTCCCAGGGCCTCGAACTCGCGGGCGCGCTTGGAGAACTCGAGGATCTCGGTGGGGCAGACGAAGGTGAAGTCGAGCGGGTAGAAGAAGAGCACCACCCATTTGCCGCGAAGCTGGGAGAGGGTCACCTCCCCGATCTCTCCCTTGCCCGTCGCAACCGGTGCGGTGAAATCGGGAGCCTTCTCGTAGACGCGGACCATGAACGCCTCCTCGGGATGGCGCTCGAATAGCGGGGGCGGGGAGCCCGGTCAACGCCCGCTGGCGGGCGGGTCGGCGGCCGGCGGAGCCGGCGCGGCCTTGGCGGTGCGCGACGGGTCGGCCGCCTCCTCCGCCAGCTGGAGGGTTCGTGCGACGGCGCGCCGAGCGGCCTCCTGGTCCTCGAGCGTGAGCGCGTAGCGGGGGAGCTCGCGGCGGCAGAAGTCGAGGTGCCGCACCTCGTCGGGCCCCACGGCTTCGCGGCAGAGGTGCGCCGTCTCCGGATCTCCCCGCCCCTCGCAGATCTGGGCGAGCAGCGCGTTCCGCATCCGCGCCACGGCCTCGCGTGCCAGCCCGGCCGCGAGCCGCTCGGCCGGCGTCTGGAGACCGCGCAGGTAGCGGAAGAGCGGACTGTGGGCGCGGGTCCGCGGGTCCGCGGCCGGGTCGCTTCCCAGGGCACGGATGCGGTCGGCGATCAGCTCGAAGTGGCGGGCCTCGTCCCCCACCTGCCGGGCCAGGCCGAGCCGCAGGTCGAGGTCGGGCTCGTCGGTGAGCCAGAGGGCGGCGATCTCGGCCGTCTCGATCTCGTCCCGGAGCACGGCCGCGAGGAGCTCGAGCACCGGGGCAGCGGCGGGAACCGCCGACCGGGCCTGCTCCCCCAGGCGCGCCAGCGAGCGAAGGAGCTCCCGCTCGAGCTCGTGGACGAAACCCTCCGGGTCCAGGGCCGAACCTCGCCCGTGGGAGGAGCCCTCGGGGTCCACCGGGAACGCGAGGGGTACGTGGGGAGCGCGCATGCCCCATCCCATACAGGGACGGGACCCGTCCGGGGAGCCCCTCGAATCGGGGGGCCCCATCCGTGAGAGACGCCGGCGCCCTTTGCGGCGTCAGCCCGGGATGGTATCCGGGCGCATGCCGCTCGAGGTCATCCTCATCGACTGGGCCCGCGACCCCCTCCAGAAGCTCTACGCAGCCTACCGCACCTGCTACAGCCCCAAGACGCCCGGAGAGGTCTGGAGCGAGATCCGCGACGGCACCATCGCCCCGGAGAAGATCCGCTCCTTCATCTCGGAGCGGCTCAAGACCGGCCACGCCTCTCCCCTCGAGCAGGTGGTCTTCTGGTTCGGGATCAGCGGCGTCTCGCGTTCCCTGTCCCACCAGTTCGTGCGCCACCGCATCGGCATCAGCTTCGAGCAGCAGTCCCAGCGCTACGTGAAGTTCCAGTCGAATCGTCTCGAGTTCGTGCGGCCGAAGACCTGGGAGAAGGCCGGACTCGGGGACGAGTACGACAGGCTCATGGCCGAGGTGTCACGGGTCTACTTCCAGGCGCTCGAGAAAGGAATCCCTGCCGAGGACGCGCGCTTCGTCCTCCCCAACGCCGCGCCCACCAACTTCCAGGTGATGGTCAACTTCACCGAGCTCCTGCACATCGCCGACCTGCGCCTGTGCTGGCGTGCCCAGTGGGAGATCCGCCACATGGTGGCGCTGATGCGCCGCGCCGTCCTGAACGCCGTTCCGGAGCTGGGGGGCCAGCTCCAGCCCAAGTGCGGCGACCGGCGCATGGGCTACTGCGACGAGCCGCTCGACGAGTGGAAGCGCTGCCCCATCGGGAAGGTCCGCCCGCACAAGGAGCAGCTCTTCGAGATCCTGGAGCTGCACCGGCACGGGTCGGCGGTCCCCTTGACCGAGAAGGACATCCGCGAGGTCGAGGACGCGGGGAACGAGGGCTGACCGGCGGGTCAGCGGGCACCCGGCACTTTTGCTTTCGCTCAAGTCTCGACTCTGTTAGAAGGGTGATCGTCCTCCTCGATTCTGCGTTAGGCGCAGGCGAGGCGGAAACCCGGTCAGCTCCCCGCTGGTCGTCGGACAAAGGGTCCGGCGCGCGGGTGAGCGGGCCGCAGCCGGTAGCCCGAATAGAAGCGAAAAGCGTTTCGATCCGGGCGATCGGTCCAGCACACGGCGAAGGACGCCCGCGGTGAAGCAAAACCCGCGGCCGCAGGGACCGCATGATGGACAACGAAGAGACCCCGAACCAGGGCGGCGACGCAGCGAGTGCCCCGCCTCCGCAGCCTTCCCAGAACGACCAGCAGGCCGCCGTCCAGGGCGAGCCCGGGAACGGCGCATCCGGCCAGCCCGGAGCTCCTGGACAGGGCCGGCGGCGCCGACGCCGGCGCGGCCGCCGCGGCCGGGGCGGCCAGCCTGGCCAGCCCGGTTCTCCGGGGCAGCCCCCCGCGGGAGGCAACGTCGCTCTGCCTGCCAACGGGAACGGCGTTTCCGCGAGCCCAGCTCCCCAGCCTCAGGGGCAGCCGGAGACCACCGAGGAGGTCGAGGGGGTCCTCGACTTCGAGGGCAAGGGACAGGGGTGGCTTCGCGATCCCCGGAAGTCCTACGTGCCCCAGCACTTCGACGTCGAGGTGCCGCGGTGGCTCGTCGACCGCATGCACCTCCTGCCTGGCCACCTCGTGAAGGGGCAGGCCGCCGTCCGCGGGATGAAGCGCGTCCTCCAGAAGGTCGACCTGGTCGAGGGCACCGACCCGGTGGCCGTGGTCCGGCGCACCGCCTTCACCAACCTCACCGCCACCGACCCCACCGAGAAGCTGGTCATGGAGACCCGGTCCGACGAGCTGGTCGGCCGCGTCCTCGACCTCATCTCCCCCATCGGCCTGGGCGCCCGCGCCCTCATCACCTCGCCGCCCAAGGCCGGCAAGACCATCATGCTGCAGCGGATCGCCCAGGCGATCCACGCCAACCGGCCCGACATCCACCTCATCGTCCTCCTCGTCGACGAACGTCCCGAGGAGCTCACCGACATGCGCCGGAACGTGAAGGGCGAGGTCTGCGGATCGTCCAACGACCGGCCGGCCGAGGAACACATCCACGCTGCCGAGATGGCCATGGAGCGCGCCAAGCGGCTCGTCGAGGGAGGCAAGGACGTGGTCATCCTGCTCGACTCGATCACCCGGCTCGCCCGCGCCTACAACCGCGAGATCGAGTCCTCCGGGCGCACCCTCACCGGCGGCGTCGACAGCCGCGCGCTGGAGCGCCCCAAGCGGCTCTTCGGTGCGGCCCGCAAGGCCGAGGAGGGCGGGTCGCTCACCATCATCGGTACTGCCCTGGTCGACACCGGCAGCCGCATGGACGAGGTGATCTTCGAGGAGTTCAAGGGCACCGGCAACATGGAGGTGGTGCTCTCCCGCCAGCTGGCGGAGCGGCGCATCTTCCCCGCCATCGACATCGGCGCCTCCGGCACCCGCAAGGAGGAGAAGCTCTTCTCCGGCAAGCAGATCGAGAAGATCCGCAAGCTCCGCGGGGCGCTGGCGTCGCTCAAGGCCGTCGAGGCCATGGAGCGGCTCCTCAAGAAGCTCACCGAGTTCGAGACCAACGACGACTTCCTGAACAGCTTCTGACCTGGCCGAGGAGGGACGTTTCGCGTCACCGGTCCGGAGCGTTTCCGGCGGGGGCTGGCGCTCGGCTGCCCAAGGGATATGATCCCTCGGACTTCGATCCTTCGTGGAGGTACGGTATCCCGGCAACGAGCCCCGACCGCGTCGTCGTCATCGACGACGACGTCCTCATCCTCCGGAACCTGAAGCGCATCCTCGAGGGCGCCGGCTTCGACGTCCGCACCTACTCGTCGCCGGAGGAGGCGCTGGCGCGGATCGAGGCCGACCGGCCCACCGTCATCATCTCCGACTACATGATGCCGGGCATGGACGGCATCACCCTCCTCCAGAAGGCGCGCGAGAAGGTCCCCGCCGCCGCCCGCGTCCTCTGCACGGCCGCCGAGGACTTCCGCATCGCGCTCGACGCGGTCAACTCGGGCGAGGTCTACCGGATCATCTCCAAGCCCTGGCACAACCAGGAGGTGGTGACCACGGTGGCCCAGGCTGCCGATGCCTCCAGGCTTCGCCGCGAGAACGAGCGGCTCAACATCCAGGTCCAGCAGCAGAACGACAGGCTCCGCGAGCTCAACCTCCGGCTCGAGGAGCGGGTGCGCGAGCGCACCGAGGCGCTGCTCGGCGGGCTCATCGCCGCGCTCGACTACCGGGACGCCGAGACCCAGTGGCACTCCCGCCGCGTCTCGCTCTACGCGCGCCGCCTGGCGTTGCAACTGGGCGTCGCCGAGCCCGACCTCACCGTCATCGAGCACGGCGCGCTCCTGCACGACATCGGGAAGATCGGCATCCGCGACCGGGTGCTGCTCAAGCCCGGCCCACTGGACGCCGCCGAGTGGAAGGAGATGAAGCGCCACCCGGAGCTCGGATGGGAGCTGCTCCGCCGGGTCGAGTACTTGAAGAGCGCCTCGGTCGTCGTGCTCCAGCACCAGGAGAAGTGGGACGGCACGGGGTACCCCGCGGGCCTGAAGGGCGACGGCATCCTCGTCGGAGCCCGCGTGTTCCACGTGGTCGACGCCTACGACGCCATCACCAGCGACCGGCCCTACCGCAAGGCGCGCGGCTACACCGAGGCCCGCTCCGAGATCACCCGCTGCCGGGGTGCCCAGTTCGATCCCAAGGTGGTGGACGCCTTCCTCGACATCTCCGAGGACGAGTGGCGCCGCATCAGCATCGACGTGGAGCAGTTCGCCATCCTCTCCACCGAGATGGCCGAACGCCCGCCCGGGACGGACGCCGGCCCGATGCCGCTCGCCCAGGCCTGACGGGGGATGGCCGCCTCCTGCCACGGCTGCGGGGCGGCGCTCGACCTCGACGGCCCCGTCGGAAGGCGCAGCGCCTGCCCCCACTGCGACGCCGACCTGCACTGCTGCATCGACTGTCGGTACTACGACGAGTCGGCCCCCCACGAGTGCCGCGAGCCGCACGCCGACCACTACGTGGACAAGATCGCCTCCAACGCCTGCGACCTCTTCCAGCTCGGCGACGGCGCGTCGAGGCGGCGCGGCTCGTCGCAGGCGGCGCGCGACCGGCTGGGGGCGCTCTTCGGCGAGGCCCCGAGGCCGCTCGAGAATCCGCGCGACGCACTCGAGGCGCTGTTCCGGAAGAAGTAGGGCGGTGCGCTCTAGCCGGGTGGCTGCACGCTCGCCGCCACCCACGCGAGGTACGGCGCGAGGCCGTCCTCCACCGTCAGGACCAGGAGTTCCGGGACCTGGTAGGGATGGAGTGCCGGCAGCCGGAGCTTCAGTTCCGGCACGAGCCGTCGCTCGGTCTTGAGCACGAGCAGCGCCTCGGCCTCGTCCTGGACCTTTCCCTCCCAGCGGTAGATCGAGCGGATCCCCGGCACGATGTTGCCGCAGGCGCAGAGTCCCTCCTCGACCAGGGTGCGGGCCAGCGCGGCGGCGGAGTCGGCGGAGGGGGTGGTGACGAGGACGACGACGGCGGTGGGGGTGGTGGTGGTCATGGTGGCTCTGCTTGCTGGACCGTCTCCGTGGGCCCGCTCCTGGCGGCGCTGAAGCGCCGCCCGTTACATCCCCGCTCCCCGGGACACGAGCTCCTTCATGATCTCGGAGGTCCCGCCGCCGATGGTGAGCAGCCGCAGGTCGCGCCAGGCGCGGGCCACGTCACTCTCGGTCATGTAGCCCATGCCGCCGTGGAACTGCATGGCGTCGTAGGCGATCTCCTGGGCCAGGTCGCAGGCCACGAGCTTCGCCATCGAGATCTCGCGGAGCGCCACCTGGTCGCGGGCGAAGAGGTCGCAGGCCCGGTAGGTCAGCCAGCGTGCCGCCTCGAGCCGCGACATGTGCTCGGCGAACCTGTGACGCCAGGCCTGGAAGGTGCCGATGGGGCGGCCGAAGGCCTTGCGCTCCTGCCCGTAGCGGAGCGACTCGTCGATGAGGAGCTGGGAGCCGGCCACGGCGGTGACCGCGGCCACGAGCCGCTCCCCCTGGAAGCCGGTCATGATGTACCCGAAGCCCTGGTTCTCCTCGCCGAGCAGGTAGCGCGCCGGGATGCGGCAGTCGTCGAAGAAGAGCACCGCCGTGTCCGACGAGAGGTTGCCCACCTTCTCGAGCTTGCGGGACACCTGGAAGCCGGCGACGTCGGTGGGGAAGGTGACGAGGGAGATGCCGCCGTAGCCGTCCTCGCCGGTGCGAACCGCCATGGTGAGGAAGTCGGCGCGCGACCCGTTCGAGATCCAGGTCTTCGACCCGCTGATCACGAGGTCGTCACCGTCCCGGCGGGCCCGGGTGCGGATGGCCGCGACGTCGCTCCCGGCGTCCGGCTCGGAGATGGCGAGCGCCGCGATCTTCTCGCCGCGCAGGGCCGGGGCCAGGAACTCCCGCTTCTGCTCGTCGGTCCCGAGCTCCCCGATGATCGGGGTGGCCATCTCGCCCTGGACCAGCATCCCGGTGCCCAGGCCGCCGTTGCGGGAACGGACCAGCTCCTCGGCGTAGGCCACCACGTACCAGTAGTCGAGGCCGGATCCGCCCCAGGCCGGGTCGTGCCGGATGCCGAGGAAGCCCATCTCGCCGAAGCGCCGGAAGAGCTCCCGGGGAAACTCGCCCCTGTCGTCCCATTCGCGCGCGTGGGGAGCGAGCTCCTTCTCCGCGAAGTCGCGGACCAGGCGGCGAAAGGCCTGGTGCTCGTCGGTGAAGGGCTCGAACGCGACGGCGGGAGGGTTCATCGCCCGGAGTGTAGCGCAGCGCGGCCGACGCCATCAGGGTGGCGGCACCGCGGCGGCCCGCTGCCCCAGCCGGGTGGCCCAGGCCACCCCCGCCACCGAGACGGCGATCCCCACCACGCCGACGGCGGTGATCGACTCCCCGAGCAGGAACGCGGCCAGCAGGACCTGGGCGATGGGCGTCAGCTGCAGCCAGGCCGCTGCCTCCCCCACCGAGAGCGCCCCGTAGGCCTCGGTCATGAGCACCTGTGCCGCGAAGGCCGACAGCGCCATCACCACCGCGAGGGTCCAGGGCACGAGACCGCCGGGCCAGGGGTCGAGCGCGAAGGGCAGCACCACCGGAAGGCCCGCCAGGCAGAAGAAGAAGAAGATGGTGGGCGCGTTGTCGGTCCCGCGCATGGCCCGGATGACGTTTGCGCTCACCGCCGCGAAGCCGGCCGCCGCCAGGGCGGCTCCCTCGCCCCAGCCCAGGCCCAGGTGGAGCGAGCCGTTGCCGAGGACGAGGCCGACACCCAGGGTCGCGATCCCGATGGCGAGCCAGAGCTGCAGGCGGGGGCGCTCCCCGAGCAGTCGCAGGGCGAGCACGGTCGCGATGGCCGGGAAGAGGTTGTAGATCATCCCGGCTTCCCCCGCGGGGATGCGGGACAGCGCCGCGAAGTACAGGACCACCACCAGGCCGCCGGAGATGCCCCGGGTCACCAGCAGGCGCACGTTTCGCGGCCGGTAGAGCGAGGGCCGGATCGCGAAGACCGCCAGGCTGGCCGCCGCGCCGACCCCGAAGCGCACCACCGAGAGCTGACCCGGCGTGAACCGGACCGGCCCGGTGGCGAGCAGCCTCCCCAGCACGGCCATGAGGCCGAAGAAGAACCCGCAGCCCACCAGCTGGAGGCGGGCCAGCGCCCTCACGCCTCCTCCGGCTCGGGCGGCCTTCGCCCCAGCACCGACCCGTAGACCACCCCGGCGATCCCCAGCGCCACCCCGGCGACGCCCACCGCCGACAGGCCCTCGCCCAGCACCGCCCCCGCCCACAGGTAGCTCGCCACCGGGGTGAGCTGCTGCCAGACCGCCGCCTCGGCCACGGTGAGGGCGCCGTAGGCCTCGGTCATGAAGATCTGCGCCAGGAAGGAGACCAGGCCGGCCGCCATGGCGAACATCCAGGCGTGCTGGTGGAAGCTCCAGGTCCCGACCGAGAGCGGCGCCGACACCAGCAGTCCACCCAGCGTGAATGCGAAGAAGATGGTGGCGGCGTTGTCGGTGGCCCGCAGCGCCCGGATCGAGGTGACCGCGCCCGCTCCAAGTACCGCCGAGGCGATGCCGACCCACTGCCCCCAGCCCATGGTGAACCCCACCTGCCCGCCCCCGATGACGAGGAACACGCCCAGGCTGGTCACCCCGAGCGCCAGCAGGAGGTGCCAGGTGGGGCGCTCGCCCAGCGTGAAGTAGGAGATGGCCACGGCGATGACCGGGAAGGTGTTGTTGAGGAGCGTCGCCTGGCCGGCCGGGATGAGGGAGAGCGCGTAGAAGTAGAGGAGCGCGGCCAGGCCTCCCAGCAGGCCACGGGTGACGAGCAGGCCGTGGCGCACCGGCCGGAACGTGCCCGGCCGCATCCGGAAGATCGCCAGCGCCACCACGGTGCCCACCGCGAAGCGCACCGTGGCGACCTGGGGCGCGGTGAGCCCCTCCAGGGAGGCGAGGCGGGCCAGCACCGCCAGCAATCCGAAGAGCGCGGCCGCGAAGAAGAGCAGGAGGCGCGCCCGGGCCGAAGGGGTGAACCGGCGCCCCCGCACGACCGCGCCGGAAGCCGGGCTACCCATCGCGGCCGAGGCCCTCGGTCTCCCGTCGCAGCCCGTCGGCGAACGCCACCGCGGCGGCCCGGGTCACCGGCCAGCGGAAGAGCGCCGCCTCGGCCCCCTCCCGCCGCGGGGCACCCGCCGACTCGGCCAGGAAGAGCGCCAGGTCCATCCCGACCTCGGCGACAAGCAACTCCCCCTGCCCCTCCGGCACGCCGACCTGGAGCCCCAGCGCGCCGTCCCCCGACTGCCAGGCGAAGCCGGGAACCCTGCCCTGCAGCAGGCCCTGCAGGCTCCCCACCAGGGTCTCCGACGACCCCGGCAGGAGGTGGACGACCGGGAGCCGGATCAGCGGCCACCACTCCCGATCGCGGGCATCCCTGTACTCGATGGCCGCCGAGGCCAGGATCCGTCCCCCGGCCTCCCGGGTCACCGGGTCGATTCGAAGCCGGATCGCGCCGGAATCGTTGGGGAGTTCGGCCATCGGACACGCTCCCGTATCAGGTTTCGGAGCGGTAGCCAACGCGCCTCCGCGGGATTAAGCAAGGCCGGATGACCGAGCCGGACACCATCAGCGTCAAGGGCGCCCGCGAGCACAACCTCAAGTCGGTCGACGTCGAGATCCCCAAGAAGCGGCTGGTGGTCTTCACCGGCGTCTCCGGCTCGGGCAAGAGCTCGCTGGCGTTCGACACCCTCTATGCGGAGGGGCAGAGGCGCTACGTCGAGTCGCTCTCCTCCTACGCCCGCCAGTTCCTCGGGCAGATGGAGAAGCCCCGGTACGACACGCTGCGCGGGCTCTCCCCCACCATCTCCATCGAGCAGAAGGCGGCCTCCAACAACCCCCGCTCCACCGTGGGGACCATCACCGAGGTCCACGACTACCTGCGCGTCCTCTACGCCTCCATCGGCGAGCAGCACTGCCCGTCGTGCGGCCGCAAGGTGGGCAAGCAGACGCCGCAGCAGATCGTCGACGCCATCCTGGAGATGCCAGCCGGCTCGCGCATCCTGGTGCTCGCCCCCCTGGTGCAGAACCGCAAGGGCGAGTACCGCGAGCTGCTCGGCGACGCCCAGAAGCGCGGCTTCTCGCGCGTCCGCGTGGACGGTGTCGTCCACTCGCTGGAGGAGCGGCTCTCCCTCGACAAGAAGCTCAAGCACGACATCGAGCTGGTGGTCGATCGACTGGTCGTGAAGGAGACCATCCGCGGGCGGCTCACCGACTCGGTGGAGACGGCCCTGCGCGAGGGCAAGGGAACGCTCATCGTCGCCGACGCCGACAAGGAGCAGCAGGTCGGCCCGGGCATCGACCCGGAGGAGTACAAGAAGCACGACCGCTTCTTCTCCGAGCTGAACGCCTGCCCGACCTGCGGCATCTCCTTCGGGGAGCTGGCCCCCCAGGCCTTCTCCTTCAACAGCCCGCTCGGATCCTGCACCGAGTGCCAGGGGCTCGGCACCCGCGCCGAGATGGACGCCGACCTCATCATCCCCGACCCGTCGCTCACCATCCGCGAGGGCGCGGTCGAGCCCTGGGCCAGCGGGATGGATCGGGGCGAGGGCTGGACCTTCGAGTTCGTGGAGCACCTCTCCCGATCGCTGGGGATCGAGCTCGACACCCCCTGGGCCAAGCTGTCGAAGCAGCACCGGGACGTGATCCTGCTCGGCACCCAGGCCGCCGGCGTGAAGGGCTACCGCATCCAGTGGGAAGGGGTGCTGAACCAGCTCTACCGCCGCTTCAAGTCCACCGGATCGGAGGCCATGCGCCGCTACTACATGCGCTTCTTCTCCGACAAGCCCTGCCCGGCCTGCGGGGGCGAGCGGCTCCGGGCCGAGAGCCGTGCCGTGAAGGTGCGCGGCGTGGGGATCGTCGAGCTGTCGCGCATGACCATCCGGGAGACGCTCGCCTGGCTCGAGGCGCTCGAGCTCAAGGGATCCGAGGCCCGGATCGCCGAGGAGCTCCTCAAGGAGATCAAGAACCGGCTGCGGTTCCTGGTCGACGTGGGGCTCTCCTACCTGACGCTCGACCGCCCCGGCCCTTCCCTCTCCGGCGGCGAGAGCCAGCGCATCCGGCTCGCCTCCCAGATGGGCAGCGAGCTCACCGGGGTGATCTACATCCTCGACGAGCCCTCCATCGGGCTGCACCAGCGGGACAACGGCAAGCTGCTCGGCACGCTGAAGCGGCTGCGCGACATCGGCAACTCGGTCATCGTCGTCGAGCACGACGAGGAGACCATGGAGTCTGCCGACTGGATCATCGACTTCGGCCCGGGCGCCGGCGAGCACGGCGGGCGGGTGGTATCGGCGGGCACGCCGGCCCACGTGATGGCCGACCCGGCCTCGCTGACCGGCGCCTACCTGTCGGGGCGGGCCGAGATCCCGGTGCCGGAGCGCCGCCGACCGGTGGGCAAGGCACGGCTCGTCGTGGCCGGCGCCACCGAGAACAACCTGAAGGACGTCACCGTCTCCTTCCCGCTCGGCTGCTTCGTCGCCGTCACCGGCGTCTCGGGAGCGGGCAAGTCCACGCTCGTGAACGGCATCCTCCACCCGGCGCTCTCCCGGCTCCTCTACGGTTCCCGCGAGGTCCCGGGCCGTCACAAGTCGATCGCCGGGCACGAGCAGATCGACAAGGTCATCGACATCAACCAGCAACCCATCGGGCGCACGCCGCGCTCCAATCCCGCCACCTACACCAAGGTCTTCGACCTGGTCCGCGACGTCTTCGCCCAGACGCCGGAGGCCCGGTCCCTCGGCTACCTCCCCGGCCGCTTCAGCTTCAACGTCAAGGGGGGACGCTGCGAGGCTTGCCAGGGCGACGGCATGAAGATGGTGGAGATGCACTTCCTCGCCGACGTCCTCGTCCCCTGCGAGGTCTGCCAGGGAAAGCGCTTCAACGATGCCACGCTCAAGGTGCAGTTCAAGGGCAAGAACATCGCCGAGGTTCTCGACCTGTCGGTCCGGGAGGCCACCGAGCACTTCGCGAACCACCGCGAGATCCAGCGCATCCTGCGCACCCTCGACGACGTGGGGCTCGGCTACGTGAAGCTCGGGCAGCCCTCACCCACCCTCTCTGGCGGCGAGGCCCAGCGCATCAAGCTTTCGCGCGAGCTGGCCCGGGTGGGCACCGGCCGAACCCTGTACATCCTCGACGAGCCCACCACCGGCCTCCACTTCGAGGACGTGAAGAAGCTCCTCGTCGTGCTCGACCGGCTGGTCGACGGCGGGAACTCGGTCGTGGTCATCGAGCACAACCTCGACGTCATCAAGTCGGCCGACTGGGTCGTCGACATGGGGCCGGAGGGGGGCGAGGAGGGCGGCTTCGTCATCGCCGAGGGAACCCCCGAGGACGTGGCCCGGTCCCGGGCCAGCCACACCGGCCACTACCTCGCGCTGATGCTGGCCCGCCATCGCGCGCGCGGACGGCGAGCCGAGCGGGTCGGTTGACGGCAAGGCCCCCACCGGCGACGCCGGCAGAGGCCTCGTTCACCTCACCGAGATCCGAACCTACGCTGCCTTGGCCTTCGGCGCGTCCTTCTTCTCGGTGCACTTGCACTTCTCGCCGCACTTGCAGTCCTTCGCGTCCTTGGCACCGCAGGCGCAGGCCGCAGCGACCATGATCTGCGACGAGCTGGCGGCGCTGGCCTTGGGCTTGTCGCCCTTGTCGCCGGGGTGGGCGTTGTGGCACTTGCAGCCCTTCTCGCACTTGCAGTCCTTCTCGGTCTTCGCTCCGCACGTGCAGGCCGCGGCGAGGAGCATCGTGCCGGCCTTGGAGGCCTCGGCCTTCTTCTCCTGGGCGGGAGCCGCCTGCTTCGGGGTGGCCGGAGCGGGCGTGGCGGTCTTCTTCTCGGCCTTGTCGGACGTCGTGCTGGCCTTCTTGTCGCAGTCGCAGGCAACGGCGGGCACGGCGACGGCGAGGGCGAAGGCGCTGGCGATACCGAGGGCGACGTTCGTGATCAGGCGGTGGGTCATGTTTCGGCTCCTTACCTTGTGGCTGGTCACGTCCGCCCCTTCGGGTGGTAGCGTTCGTGCAGCAGTGGACCGTGCACTATCTAAGGGAATCCGTACCGGGGTCAAGGGTCCCGGTACCGGGAGGGTGTAAGCGACGTTGTTCCCGGGGGGACCCGCGTGTAGATTCCGCCTTCGATGCCCATCGATGACCCAGACCGGATCCTGGCCCTCCTGCGGGACCCGAACGTCGGCAGCCAGGAAGTGGCCGAACAGACTGGCCTTCCCCGTGCCGAGGCGGCCCGCGCCGCTCGCCTTCTCGTCGGCCTCGCCAAGGCCCGCCCCGAGGAGATCGCCACCCTTCCCGCCCCCTTCGCCTCTGCCCTGCTCAAGGCCGCCGTCACGGGGGAACGGCTCGACGTCCTCTCGAGCCTGGCCGCCTCCACCGACAAGGCGCTCTCCAAGGAGGCCAAGCGCGCTCTCCACCTGCTGCGCACCCGGGGCGTCGCCGTCCCGGAAGCGGCCCGGCTCGCTCCACCTCCGCCGCCGCCGGTCGTCGAGGAGGTCTTCCCCTGCTACGCCTCCGCCCTCGACGGCCAGGGGGAGCGCGCCATCTGGATCGCCCGGAACCTTCCCGGACGGGGAGTGGAGGTCGGGCAGGCCGTCGTCTCCGACCTGCTCGGCCTGGTCGAGCTCCAGGTCGGCGTCCTCGGCCGGAAGGAGTACCGGGGATTCGGCAAGGACATCGAGGAGCGCGGACGGACCATGGGGGTCGCCGAGATCGA
The DNA here is from genome assembly GCA_963831265.1 of uncultured delta proteobacterium. Classification (GTDB taxonomy): domain Bacteria; phylum Myxococcota; class Myxococcia; order Myxococcales; family Anaeromyxobacteraceae; genus CAIOAK01. The sequence continues at coordinate 84,280 of CAWHPQ010000002.1, forward strand.
TCCGATGCACGCCCGGTCCACCGTGACCGAGGCGAGGCGGCGGAACGACCAGTCGGGCCGGCAGGTGCCGGTGGGAGCCGACGCATGGCTCACTCGCATCGGCCCGGGAACGCCCGCCCCCGATCCCGCCGCGTCCCTGCCTCCGCTCCCGGAGGAGGAGGAGCGGCGCGCCCTGGCAGCGTCGGCGGGGCTGCACGAGCTGCCCATCCTGCGGGGCTGGCTCGCCGACGAGGCGGCGCTGCGCGCACTCGCCACCCGGCTCGACTCCCTCTCCGCAGAGGCCGCGAAGGCCAATCCGGCCGAGCATGCCCGCCGGGTTGCCGAGGCCATCTCCGGGGCGCTGGAGGCCTGGCTCGACGCCTCCTGCCGGCAACGCCTCACGGTGCGCCTGTTCACGGTAAGTGAGCACCTCGCGGCCATGGGACTCTCGGACCGGGCCGCGCAGGCAGCGGCGGCGGCACGTGCGCTCGCATCCGGGGTCCCAGGCCGGGACGTCCCCTTCGCCCGGGAGATGGTGGAGAAGGCCTTCCCCGGCCGCGGCTCCTCGTCGCCTTCCCCGCCCGCGCGGCCGGTCATCACGGCGCCGCGCAGGTGATCCCGGCATGAACGCCTTCCGGAACCCGGTCCCCACGGTGGACGCGGTGATCCTGCTCCCGGGCGACCGGGTGGTGCTGGTCCGCCGCAAGAACCCTCCGCACGGCTGGGCCATCCCCGGAGGCTTCGTCGACGAGGGCGAGCCCCTCGAGGCGGCCGCGGCGCGCGAGGCCGAGGAGGAGACCGGCCTCGGCGTCACCCTGCTCGAGCAGTTCCACTCCTACTCGGACCCGTCCCGCGACCCGCGGCGTCACACCATCAGCACGGTCTTCCTGGCCACGGCGGCGGGCGAGCCTCGCGGCGGCGACGACGCCGAGGAGGCCCGCGCCTTCGCCTGGGACGCCCTCCCCGAACCGATCGTATTCGACCACCGGGAGATCCTCGGCGACGTCCGCCGCTACCTCCTCACCGGGGCGCGGAGACGGCCGTGACCGCGCCGCTCACGCCGGTGGAGCGCGGCGCGCTCGTCGGGATCGCCCGGGCCGCCATCCGCGCCAGGCTCGGCCTGGGCCCGTCGCCTTCGGTGCCGGAGACGGGAGGCCTGGGGGAGCCGCGCGGCGCCTTCGTCACCCTGCACCGGGGAGGCGAGCTGCGAGGGTGCATCGGCCGGTTCGAGCCGCAGGGCTCCCTGGCCCGAACCGTGGCCAGCATGGCCGTGGCGGCCGCCTTCGACGACCCCCGCTTCCCACCCCTCGATGCCTCCGAGGCCGACGACCTCGACATCCACGTCTCGGCGCTCGGCCCGCGCGTTCCCCTGCCGGACCCTGCCCTCCTGCGCATCGGCATACACGGACTGGCGGTGAAACAGGGCTGGCACCGGGGCGTGCTGCTCCCGGTGGTCGCCGTCGAGCAGGGCTGGGACGCACCCACCTTCCTCAAGCACGTGTGCCTCAAGGCCGGCCTGCGGGCCGACGCCTGGCTCGACCCCTCCACGACGCTCGAGACCTTCGAGGCCGAGGAGTTCGGCGATCCGGCCCGGGAATCTCCATGACCTCCATCCTCCAGTCCATCCCGATGATCGCCGTCACGGTGCTGGCATTCGGGCTCCTCATCGTCATCCACGAGCTCGGGCACTACCTGGCCGCCCGCTGGTCGGGCATGCGGGTCGAGCGCTTCAGCGTGGGATTCGGCCCGGTGATCTGGTCCCGGAAGCGCGGGGACACCGAGTGGGCGGTCTCGGCCATCCCGCTGGGTGGATACGTGAAGATCCTCGGGATGGCTCCCGGCGAGGAGATCGCCGCGGGCGACACCGGCGCCTACTCCGCCAAGCCCGCCTGGAAGCGATTCGTCGTCATCCTGGCCGGGCCGGCCATGAACTACCTGCTCGCCGTCGTGATGGCCGTCGGGCTCATCGCCACGATGGGCCTTCGCGAGCCCGACCAGAGCGCGGTCATCGGCGACGTCATCTCCGGCGGCGCGGCGGAGCGTGCCGGCCTCCGCGCCGGCGACCGCGTCGTCTCCGCCGGCGGCGCGCCGGTGGGTGGATGGAAGGAGCTCGTGGAGGCCATCCGTTCCCGCCCAGGCACCGACCTGCCCCTCGGCGTCGTGCGCGCCGGATCGGCCCCCGGCGCCCCGACCGAGAACCTGACGATCCGCCCCGACGACTCGGGAGGGATCGGCAAGGCGGGCATCGCCCCGAACCTCCGGGCCGTCCGCGCCGGACCCCTCGAGGCGGTCGCCCAGGGCTTCCTTCGCACCAACGACAAGGCCGCCGAGATCCTGGGCGGACTCGGCCAGGTCGTGACCCGCAAGCAGAAGGCCGAGCTGCAGGGACCGCTGGGCATCGCCCAGGAGATGACCCGCAGCGCCCGGGCCGGCGCCGCGCCCTTCCTCATGATGGTCTGGCTCATCTCCATCATGCTGGCCATCTTCAACTTCCTTCCGCTCCCGGCCCTGGACGGTGGCCGGCTCATCTTCCTCGTGTACGAGATGGTGGCCCGCAGGCCGGTGAACCAGCGGGTGGAGGCCGTGATCCACACCGTCGGGTTCGTCCTTCTCTTCGGTCTGCTCATCGGCGTCACCCTCTTCGGCGATCTGCCGAGGCTCTTCCGGCGTTGACCCGGTCCCCGCGTTACCATCCCCCCGTGCCCCTCACCGTCCTCTACTTCGCCGTCGCCCGCGAGGCCGCCGGCATCGACTCCGAGCCCCTGACCGGGGCGCCGGCCACGGTGGGCGACCTTCGCGCCCTGCTGGCAGAGCGCCATCCGGCACTTGCCCGCGTGCTCCCGCGCTGCCGGCTGGCGGTGAACCAGGAGTTCTCCGGCGACGGCGATCCGGTCCCGGAGGGCGCGGAGGTGGCGGTCATCCCTCCCGTGGCGGGCGGCTCGGGGCGCTTCCGGGTGGTGGATCGGCCGCTCGACCTCGCCGAGGCCGTGGATGCCGTGGCCGGTCCGGAGCGGGGAGGCCTCGTGACCTTCCGCGGCGACGTCCGCGGGGAGAGCCACGGGAAGCGGGTCCTGCGTCTCGACTACGAGGCCTACGTCCCCATGGCCGAGCGAAAGCTCGCGGAGATCGGACGCGCCGTCGGCGAGGAGCACGGGGCGCTCCTCGCGATCGTCCACCGGGTGGGCTCCCTGTCGCCGGGCGAGGCCGCCGTGGTCATCGCGGCCGCGGCTCCCCACCGGGCGCCGGCCTTCCGGGCCTGCGAGGCGGCCATCGAGTGGCTCAAGCGGGACGCGCCCATCTGGAAGCGCGAGGTGTACGAGGACGGCACGGAATGGGTGGGGATGGGACCTTGAAGCTCTGCGTGTTCGACCTGGACGGAACGCTGGTGGACTCCCGCGAGGACCTCTACCTGGCCGTGGCCCACGCCCTCTCCGAGCTGGGCCTGCCCTCCCGCACCCGGGAAGAGGTGGTGAGCTACGTGGGGGACGGCGCGGTGACCCTGGTCTCCCGCTCCATCTCCCCTCGCGAGCACCTGCTCGAGACCGCGGTGGCCCTCTGGCGCGAGCACTACGCACACCACCTCCTCGACCACACCCGACTCTACCCGGGCATCGCCGCGGTGCTGGGCAGCGCCCGCATCCCCCTCGCGGTCCACACCAACAAGCCGGGCGCCATGGCCCGGAAGATCCTCGATGGCCTGGGTGTCCACTCCCGGTTCTCCGCCGTGGTGGGGGGAGACGAGGCGGTCCGGAAGCCCGACCCGTCCGGCCTGCTCGGCATCTGCACGCGTCTGGGCGTGGGCCCCGCCGACACGGTGCTCGTGGGCGACAGCGTCGTCGATCACTCCACCGCGGTGGCGGCCGGGGTGCGCTTCGTGCCGGTCACCTGGGGATTCGTCCCCGTGGAGACACTGGCCGCGGCCGGCGCCACCGGCTTCGTGCAGGATGCGGCGGGGCTCCTCCCGTTCGTCGGGGCGACACCCTGACGGGTCCTCCCTTCGCGACCCGCGGTCCCTGGGGTACACAGGAGGGGTGTCCGAACTCGAACCTCGGGTCCTGGCCCTGCTCGACGGCGGCGACCTCTCTGGCGCGGCCACGGAGGCCCTGCGCGGCCTCGGACCCCAGGTTCTCGGATACCTGACCGCGGTGCTCCGGGACGAGGACGATGCGCAGGACGTCTTCTCCCAGTTCGCCGAGGACCTCTGGAAGGGGCTGCCCGGCTTCCGGCGGGAGAGCTCGCTCCGGACCTGGGCCTTCCGCATCGCCTGGCACGCAGCCTCCCGGTTCGCCCGGGATCCGTACCGGAAGCGAGGACGCCCCATGCTCACCACCGAGGCATCCAAGATAGCCGCGGAGGTCCGTTCCACGATGTCGACCTACGCCCCCGGCGGCCGGGCCGACAAGCTGATGAAGCTGCGCGAATCCCTCGACCCGGAGGAGTTGACGCTGCTCATCCTGCGCGTCGACAAGGGCATGTCCTGGGAGGAGGTCGCCGAGGTGATGGGGGCGGACGGCGAGGCGGTCACCCCTGCCGCGCTGCGCAAGCGATTCGAGCGGCTGAAGGAGAAGCTCGGACGGCTGGCCCGGGAGCAGGGGCTCATCGAGTAGAGGCATCCCGGGGGCCGGAAACTCGACGGACCCCGGGCCGGGGGAGACACTCCGGCCATGTCCCGGCTGCTCCTCGCCGCCGCAGCGGCGGCCATCCTCTTCCTGGTCGGAGCCTTCGTTCCGATCGGCGGGAAGACGCTCGTCGAGAGGTGGAACGGTACGAAGTCATCCCGGGTCTCGCAGCGGCCGGTCCCCGGGGGCCCCTCCCCGGCCCGGCCCGCGCCGGGCTCCGCAGGACCCGGCCAGAAACCGTCCCCGGAACCTGTCGAGCACCACACCGAGGAAGACCGGACCGCCATCGACCGGATCGTGGCCGAGCACGCCGCCGACGGGCCCGCCCCCCGGCGTTGACCTCCCCATCAGGCAAATCGCGGGGTTGCGTTCTTCGCGGGGGTCGGGTAATCAACGCCCCCGAATGACCGACACGACCGCGAAGACGAAGACGAAGGCGAAGAAGGCCGCCCCGAAGGCCAAGGGCGCCGGCAAGAAGACCTGCAAGATCCAGGGCTGCAAGCGCGCGTACCGCGCCAAGGGCTTCTGCTTCTTCCATTACTCCAAGTGGCGCCGCGGCGAGATGGAGGCCGTGCCGCGCCGCTGGAAGACCTGCTCCAAGGAAGAGTGCAAGAAGAAGGTCCTGGAGCACGGTCTCTGCAAGGACCACTTCGACGCCTGGAAGAAGAGCCGCAAGGGCGCGACGCAGGTCGCTGCCGAGACGCCTGCCGCCTAGCGGCCCGTTCCGAGCTTGCGCTCGAGCGACCGGGCCGCGGCGGCGAGAAGCTCGGCTTCCCGCTGCGTGGGCTCGGCCCGCGCGAGCAGCCGGCGCCACTCCGCCAGGATGGCGTCGGGATTCTGCGGGTTCAGGTATCCCGCCGCCGCGAGGAGCGTCCGTGCGCGGGCCCAGAAGGCCTCCACGGTCTCGTGCCTCGCAGGTTCGGCCTCGGGTTGGGCCGGAATGCCGGCGCCCCGGCCCAGCGCGACCTCGTAGGCCAGGACCGCCGCCGCCTGGGCCAGGTTCATCGAGTCGTAGGCCGGCCCCGTGGGGATGGAGCAGACCGCCGCGCACGACGTGAGCTCGGCGTCGGAGAGCCCCCTGCGCTCCTCCCCCAGCACCACCGCCACCGGCCCACCTTCCGAGCGGCGCGCAACCTCCGCCCCCAGCTCCCGCGGGGTGAGTCTCGGACGCCCCTCGACATCGCGGGAGGTGGTCCCGCAGGCCCAGACCGTGCCCGCGAGCGCCGTCGCCAGGTCGGGCACGACCTCCGCCTCGTCGAGCACGCCCCTGGCCCGCCGGGCCGTCCGCCTCGCCCGGCGGAAGACGTCCTCCGTCGCGTTCGTGCCCCTCCCCGAACGGGGAACACCCGACCAGGAGGGGGGCGCAACCACCCGCATCCGGGAGATCCCGAAGTTCGCGAGCACCCGGGCCACGGCCCCGATGTTCTCGGCCGACGACGGCCGGTGCAGCACGAAGATCACGTCATCCCGGTCCAAGCCGCCCGTATGCTAGCATCCGCGCCCATGATTCCCGACGACAAGCTCCGCGCCCAGCTTGCCCACACCCTCCAGAAGTTCGACGCCCCCGCCCTCGGCGAGCTCTACCGGGGGAAGGTCCGCGACAACTACTCGCGAGGCGACCGGATCGTGATGGTGACGACCGACCGGATCAGCGCCTTCGACCACGTCCTCGGGACCATCCCCTTCAAGGGAGAGGTGCTCTCGCGCCTCACCCGCTTCTGGTTCGAGAAGGTGAAGGACGTCGCGCCGACCCACATCCTCGACAACCCCGACCCGAGCGTCATGGTCGTGAAGCGGGCGCAGCCCTTCCCCGTCGAGATCATCATCCGCGGCTACATCACCGGGTCGCTCTGGCGCGACTACCTGGGAGGGAAGGCCGGGGCCTACGGCATCGACTGGCCGCAGGGGCTCCGCAAGGACCAGCGCTTCCACCTGCCCGTCCTCACGCCTTCCACCAAGGCCCAGTACGGCAAGCACGACGAGCCCATCAGCGAGAAGGCCATCGTCGAGCAGGGGCTCGTCCCGGCGAAGGTCTGGGCCGAGGCCACCGAGGTGGCCCGGGCCCTCTTCCAGCGCGGCCAGGAGTGGGCGGCCTCGCGCGGCCTCATCCTCGTCGACACCAAGTACGAGATGGGCATCTCCGACGGCAAGCTCGTGGTCATCGACGAGATCCACACGCCGGACAGCTCCCGCTACTGGATCGCGAAGGGCTACGAGGAGCGGCTGGCCGCCGGCCAGGACCAGCAGATGCTCGACAAGGAGAACATCCGGCAGTGGCTCATCACCGAGCACGGGTTCTCCGGACACGGCACGCCGCCGGCGCTCACCGACGAGGTGCGCATCATGCTGGCCCGCAAGTACATCGAGGTCTTCGAGTTGCTCACCGGCGAGACGTTCGCGTCGCCGGTCGGCAGCGTCGACGCGAGGATCCGCGAAAACCTGAGGGCAAAGGGTTATCTGTAACGGCGCCCGGAACCCCCGTTCCGGGCGCAATGCCCGTCTTCACTCCCCGAACACCCGCGCGAAGATCGTGTCCACGTGCTTCAGGTGGTAGTCCACCGTGAAGCAGGCGTCGATCTCGGCGTCGGTCATGGCCTTCTTCACGTCGGCGTCCCGCTTCAGCGCCGTGCGGAAGTCGACCTTCTCCTCCCAGACCTTCATGGCGTTGCGCTGGACGAGCACGTAGCCCTCCTGGCGCGGGATCCCCTTCCCCACCAGGGCGAGCAGCACCCGCTGGGCCTCGAAGAGCCCGCCGGTCTGCTCCAGATTCTCCCTCATGCGCTCCGGGTAGACGCGGAGCTCGTCGATCATCCGCGCGAAGCGGTTGAGGCCGAAGTCGAGGGCGACGGTGGCGTCCGGAGCGATGACCCGCTCCACCGAGGAGTGGCTGATGTCCCGCTCGTGCCAGAGCGCAACGTCCTCCAGCGCCGGCACCGCCCAGCCGCGGAGCAGGCGCGCCAGCCCGGTCAGGTTCTCGGACAGGATGGGGTTGCGCTTGTGGGGCATGGCCGAGCTGCCCTTCTGACCCACGGTGAAAGGCTCCTCGGCCTCGCGCACCTCGGTGCGCTGCAGGTGCCGGACCTCGGTGGCCTGCTGCTCCATGACCGCTCCGGCCACGGCCATGGCGCAGAAGAGGTCGGCGTGCCGGTCGCGGGCCACCACCTGGGTGGCTGCCCCCTCGGAACCCTCGAGCCCGAGCTTCGCCATGACGAAGGCCTCGACGCCCGGATCGACGTTCGCGAAGGTGCCCACCGCGCCGGAGATCTTTCCCACCGCGGCGACCTTCCCGGCCGCCTCGAGCGCGTCGCGCCGCCGCCCCCAGGCGTCGTACCAGCCGGCCAGCTTGAGCCCGAAGGTCACCGGCTCGGCGTGGATGCCGTGGCTGCGGCCGATCATGGGGGTACGCCGGTGCTCGAGCGCGCGCCTCTTCACGGCCGCCCGGACCCGGTCCACGTCGGCCAGGAGGAGCCCGGTGGCCTCCTTCAGCTGGACCGCCAGCGTCGTGTCGAGCACGTCGGACGAGGTCATCCCCTTGTGCAGGTGGCGCGCCGGCAGCCCGCCCTTCTCCTCCACGAAGGTCAGGAAGGCGATGACGTCGTGCTTCGTCACCTTCTCGATCTCGTCGATGCGGGCCACGTCGGCTGCCGCGAACTCGAACCCGTCGAAGGTCCGGCGGAGCGCGGCCAGGTCCTCGGCCGGAACCTCGCCGAGCTTCACCATGGCTTCTGCGGCGGCGAGCTCGACGTCGAGCCAGATGCGGTAGCGCCGCTCCGGCGACCAGATGCGGGCCATCTCGGGACGCGTGTAGCGCGGGATCATCCGACCCTCCACGGCCGCACTGCGGCCGGCTTGTCGTTTCCGGCCTGGCTACCGGCCGGTGGAACCGAATCCTCCGCCGCCCCGCTCGCTGCCGGGCAGTGCGGCCACTTCCTGGAGCACGGCGCGGGTGACCGGCGTCACCACCAGCTGGGCGATGCGCTCGCCACGCGCGAGGCGCACCATCTCCTGACCCCAGTTGACGAGGATGACGCCTACCTCGCCCCGGTAGTCGCTGTCGATGGTGCCGGGGGCGTTGGCGATTCCCACGCCGAGCTTCAGCGCGAGGCCGGAACGTGGACGGACCTGCCCCTCCCATCCCGGCGGGATGGCCACGGCGATGCCGGTGGGAACCAGGCGGCGCTCGCCAGGGGCGAGGTCGACCGGCTCGTCGGCGCGCAGGTCCATGCCGGCGGCACCGGCGGTCTGGTAGCGCGGCAGCTCGAGCGGATCGCCGCGGCCGCCCACCCGAAGCACCGCGACGGGGATCGGGGGGTCGGCCATGGACACCGCTCTCCCCCTAGCCCTTGGCAGGCTCGGGGTTGGGCTTGGCCGCGTCGGGCTTCTGCGCCGCCGCGTCGGCCAGCGCCTCCTTGCGGGAGAGCCGGATCTTCCCGGCCCGGTCGACCGAGATGACCTTGACGAGGACCTCCTCGCCCTCCTGCAGGACGTCGGAGACGCTCTTCACCCGCTTGTCGGAGAGCTCGGAGATGTGGATGAGGCCGTCGGTGCCGGGGAAGATCTCCACGAAGGCGCCGAACTCGGCGATCTTGCGGACCGTGCCCAGGTAGGTCTTGCCGACGTCGGCTTCCTGGGTGAGGTTCTTGATCATCTTGATGGCGGCGTCGACCTGGACCTGGTCGGAGCTGGCGATGTTGATGGTGCCGTCGTCCTCGATGTTGATGCTGCAGCCGGTGCGCGCCGTGATGTCCTTGATCACCTTGCCGCCGGGTCCGATGACGTCCTTGATGCGCTCGGTGCGGATCTTGATGGTGGTGATCCGCGGCGCGTAGGCGCTGATGTCGGTGCGCGGTGCGGAGAGGGCCTTGGCCATCTCGCCGAGGATGTGCTTGCGGCCGGCGGCGGCCTGGTTGAGCGCGTCCTCGAGGATCTTGCGGGTCACCCCGCCGATCTTGATGTCCATCTGGATGGCGGTGATGCCAGCCTCGGTGCCGCAGACCTTGAAGTCCATGTCGCCGAGGTGGTCCTCGTCGCCGAGGATGTCGGAGAGGATGGCGATCTTGTCGCCCTCCTTGATGAGTCCCATGGCGATGCCGGCCACCGGGGCCTTCACCGGGACTCCAGCGTCCATGAGCGAGAGGCAGCCGCCGCAGACGGAGGCCATCGACGACGAGCCGTTCGACTCCATGATGTCGGAGACGATGCGGATGGTGTACGGGAACTTGTCCTCGGGCGGCAGCACGGCGCGGAGCGCGCGCTCGGCCAGCACGCCGTGGCCGATCTCCCGGCGGCCGGGGCCGCGGAGGAACTTGGCCTCGCCCACCGAGAACGGCGGGAAGTTGTAGTGGAGCATGAACTTCTTGAAGATCATGCCGTTCAGCATCTCGACGCGCTGCTCGTCCTGGGAGGTGCCCAGCGTGGTCGCCACCAGCGCCTGGGTCTCACCGCGCGTGAAGAGGGCGGAACCGTGGACGCGGGGGAGGATGCCCACCTCGGAGGCGATGAAGCGGATGTCGGCCGGACCGCGGCCGCCGATCCGGCGCCCCTCGTCGGTGATCATCTTCCTCATGTAGTCGTACTTCACGTCCTCGTAGTAGCCCTTGATCTCCTTCTCCCGGGCGGCGAGGGAGGCGAGCTGGGCGGGGTCGCCGGCGGCCTCTGCCTTGAGCCCCTCGAGCATCTCCTTCTTGATCTCGGAGAGCCGCCCGTAGCGATCGTGCTTCTCGTTGCGGGCGTAGGCCTCCTTCACCTTCGTCCAGGCCAGCGCCTTCACCTTCTCGCGCAGGGCGAGGTCGTTCTTGGGGGGCTCGAAGGTGCGCTTCGACTTGCCGACGGCCTTGGCGAGCCGGTCCTGGGCGTCGAGGAGCGGCTGCACCGCGGCGTGGCCGAAGAGCAGCGCGTCGACCATGACGCTCTCCGGGATCTCCTTGCCTCCGCCCTCCACCATCACGATGGCGTCGCGGGAGGCGGCCAGCACCACGTCGAGGTCGGCCTCGGCGCGCTGGGCCAGCGTGGGGTTGGCGACGAAGTTGCCCCCCACCCGGCCTACGCGGACGCCGGCGATGGGGCCGTTGAAGGGAACGTCGGAGACCGCCATGGCCGCCGAGGCACCGGTGAGCCCCAGCACGTCGGTGTCGTTCTCCTGGTCGAAGGAGAGGACCGTGCAGATGATCTGGGTCTCGTTGGCGTAGCCTTCCGGGAAGAGCGGACGGCAGGAGCGGTCCACCATGCGGGAGACCAGCGTCTCCTTCTCGGTGAGGCGCCCCTCGCGCCGGAAGAAGCTGCCGGGGATCTTGCCGGCGGCGAACATCTTCTCCTGGTAGTCGACGGTGAGGGGAAAGAAGTCGATCCCCTCCTTCCGCTCCTTCGCGGAGACCACGGTGACGAGGACGATGCTGTCGCCGTGGCGGAGCCAGATGGATCCGTCGGCCTGCTTGGCGACCTTGCCGGTCTCGAGGGTGATCTCGCGATCGCCGACCTGCGCGCGTTCCTGGATGGCCTTCATTTGGCACCTTCACGATGTGAGCCGGAGGGCGCCGTGCCCTCCGGTCCCGCCGTGCGAGTTGCCGCCGCCTGGCCCGCGGTGCCTCAGTTTCTCACCCGGACGCCGCTCGCTCCTGGAGCGGGGCCCGAGTCGGAAACGGAAGCGCCGTCGGCGGTGCGCCGGCCCGCTCGCGGGCGGGCCTGTGGAACTGCTTACTTGCGAAGACCGAGCTGCTCGATCACGGCCTTGTAGCGGTTCTGGTCGACCGTGCGGAGGTAGTCGAGGAGCCGGCGCCGCTGCCCGACCAGCTTGAGCAGGCCGCGGCGGCTGTGGTGGTCCTTCTTGTGCGTCTTGAAGTGATCGGTGAGATAGGCGATCCGCTCGGTGATGAGGGCCACCTGGACCTCGGGAGACCCGGTGTCCTTGTCGTGCCGGCGGAACTTCTGGACGACTTCCTGCTTCTGCTCGGTGACGAGCGCCATATCGGTTGCTCCCTGGTGAGGGCCGTTCCCGTCTCGAGGGCGAAGGCGTTGCGCCACGGGGACAGAGGACGGCGGGTTTGGAAGGGGGTCTTTTAGCGGCAGAGGGGGGCGAAGTCAACGCTTCGCCGGGGTTGGCCCCGGGATCTCGGGGGGTTGAACGAATACCCGCACGGGCTTGAGCCCCTCCCCCCCTTCGATGGGCGCCACGACGGCCACGAGGGCCCCGGCGGCATCCAGGGCCCGGCACAGGGGGGCGGGAGCCTCCCGGCGCAGGGTTTTCCCCTGGGCGAGGGCCCGGACCTCCTCCGGGGCCACCTGGACGACCGGAAAGGCCCGGAGAGCCTCGGCGGGCGTGACCATCCGGGAGGCGAGGTCTGCCGGGGACTCCACGGCGAGCCGCTCCAGGTCGGACAGCGGGAGGGCGGTCTCGATGGTGAACGGGCCGGAGACGGTCCGCCGGAGGGCCCCCAGGTGGGCCGGTATGCCGAGGACCTGGCCCAGCCCGGAGGCGAGCGTCCGGACGTAGGTGCCCTTGCCGCACCGGACGGCGATGCGGGCCCGGGCGAGGCCCCCCTCGGCGGGCTCGAAGGCGAGCAGGTCGAGGGAGTGGACCACCACCCGGCGCGGGGCACGCTCCACCGTCTCCCCGGCCCGGGCCGACTCGTGGAGCCGCTTTCCCCCCACCCGCACCGCCGAGTACATGGGGGGCACCTGGTCGATCTCGCCGACGAACCCGGCCAGTGCGGCGGCCAGCCGCTCGGCGGTCAGCCCGGCGGGATCGCCCCGGGCGATCTCCTTGCCCTCGGCGTCCTCGGTGTCGGTGGCGAAGCCGAGGACCACCAGCGCCTCGTAGGCCTTGTCCCCTTCCATGATCCAGTGCTGGAGCTTCACGGCATCGTCCAGGCAGACCGCCAGGACCCCGGTGGCGGCCGGGTCGAGCGTGCCGGTGTGGCCCGCCTTGGCGGCGCCGAGCGCGCGCCGCACCCGCTCCACCACCGCGAAGCTGGTGGGGCCGGCCGGCTTGTCGACGACGAGGATGCCGCCGGTCATGGAGGTGATGGGCATGGGGGGCGCGGAGTTTCGCAGAAGCGGGCGCCGTCACAAAGTCCCGGTTTCATCGTCCTGCCCGGGCTGGTGCGGGTTGCATGGATCCCACGGGAAATGTCACCATCCGTCGTCTTCCAGTGAGAGCCGGGAGGGGTGGCCTTGAAGTCGCGCGGCGCCGGAGACCCCAGCTTGGAGGCCCCGTCGCTGCATCCGGGGCAGGTCACCCGACTGCTCCAGGAGATCATGTCGGTCCCCGACGACCCCCTCGCTCCCGCCCCCGAGGTGGGAGATCGCATCGGGCGGTTCCTCCTGGTCCGGGAGATCGGGCGGGGAGGCTTCGGGCTCGTCTTCGAGGCGGAAGACACCCACCTCCAGCGCCGCGTCGCGATCAAGGTCATCCGTCCGGAGCGTGGGCGGGGGCCGCAGACCCTCGAGTGGATCCAGCGCGAGGGGGAGGCGGCGGCACGGGTCCACCACCCCACCGTGGTGACGCTGCACGACGTCGGGCAGTGGGACGGCGGCACCTACCTCGTCTACGAGCTTCTCGAAGGGGAAACCTTGAAGGCTCGCCTGGAGCGCGGGCCGCTCTCCCGTCAGGAGGCACGCCACCTGCTCCGCTCGGTCGCGACGGGACTGGCCCAGATGCATGCGGCGGGCGTCATCCACCGGGACCTGAAGCCTGCCAACGTCTTCATCACGGCGGACGGCGCCGTCAAGATCCTCGACCTGGGGCTGGCCCAGGTGGCCGGCGCCGTCGGGATCGTCGCCGGGTCGCCCCCGTACGTCGCCCCCGAGCAGTGGGAGGGCCGGGCGACGGACGAGCGAGCCGACGTGTACGCCTGGGGCATGCTGGCCGAGCGGCTGATGACCGGAAAGGCCTCGGGGGCGGCGTCGGGGACAGCGTCAGGTACCGTCGAGGGCCGGGCCTTGACCTTCCGCGCCCTGGTCGGGCAGGCACGCGCACAGGATCCGGCGCGGCGGCCGGCCGGCGGCATCGCGCTGGTGTCCGAGCTCGATCGGCTGGACCGGCGAAAGCGGCGGGCGACGGTGCTCGGCGCGGCCTGCGTGGGGATCGCGCTCGTCGGGTTGGTGTACGGGCTCGGCAGGATGCTGGGGCCTCACGCTCCGATTCCATCGGGACCCTTCCGCGTGGCGATCGCCGACGCGGAGAACGGGACCGGCAAGCCGGCGCTCGACGGCATCGGAGACCTGGTGGCGAGGGGGCTTCAGGGGTCCACCCGGCTCCAGGTGCTCGACCGCGCCCGGCTGGTCGGTGTGCTCCGCGCCTCCGGCCGGACCGCTCCGGACCGGATCGACCGCGGCCTCGCCCGCTTCGCCACGCGGCAGGCCGGAGGCGCGGCGCTCCTCGTCCCGTCGATCGCCGACGCGGGAGAAGTGCTGTCGATCGAGATCCAGGCGCTGGAGCCGGAGAGCGGGAAGGTGCTCTTCGCGGTTGGGGAGCGGGCGGTTTCGGAGGAGGACGTGCTCCCAGCCGTCGACCGGCTCGTCGGCCGGTTGCGGGTCTCGCTCCGCGACAGGGAGCCCGAGGTGCGCGCCGCCGAGAAGGAGATCTCCCGGGCCATCACCTCCAGCCTCCAGGCCCACCAGCACTACCTCGCCGGCGTGCGCTGCGTGGACCGGCCCACGGAGGCTGGCTTCTCCAGCTCCGCCGCATGCGAGGGTCACTTCCGGCGGGCGCTCGCCATCGACCCGGAGTTTCCCCTCGCCCACTTCGAGCTGGCGCGGCTGATGTACTGGAACGAGCACACGGCGGAGGATCTCCGGACGGTCCTCGGCCCGGCGCTCCGGAACCTGGAGCGACTACCGCCCCGCGAGCAGGCGCTGGTCCGCGCCTGGGACGCGAGCCTGTCTCCCGGCTCGCGGAAGGAGATCGACATCCTTCTGGCCGCGGCCCGGGAGTTTCCCGACGACGCTCGCATCGCATTCCACCTCGGCGATGCCCTGGCCAGGAAGGGTCGCCGGCCCGAGGCCGCGCCACACCTCCAGCGCGCCTTCGACCTCGACCCGGGCTTCGAGTCTGCCGTCGAAACGCTGGTCTGGTCGCTGGGAATCCTCGATCGCACCGAGGACCTGCTCCGGATCGCCGACCGCCTCGCCTTGATGCCGCCGTCCCCGGGTACCCTTGCCAACGAGGCGACCGCGAGGGCCTTTGCTGGCGACCTGACGGGGGCGCTCGAGGTGGCGAGACGTGCAGCCCCTGGTGGAGGGGGGCCGGCCCGCGAATCGCTCGAGCGTGTTCTCGTGGCGTCGGGTCGCTGGGCCGAGGCCGAGGCCATGCTCCGGGAAGACGCGCTTCACGACCCGGATCGCGCCCCCGATCGGCTGGCCCGGTTCCTGTTCCTCCGGGGCCGAACCCGCGAAGCCCTGGCCGTGGGCGATCCTCGGTCGACGTCGGAGAGCCCCCGACTCCGATTCTTCGCCAATTCGAGACGTGTGCACCAGGTCCTCGACCCTCGCAGGGATCTGGAGGGGGTCCGCCGGATCGTCGACGAGACGGCCACCTGGTCGGACGCGCACGCCGCGAGGTTCGCGTTCGATCTCGCCTACCTGGGAGACACGGAGCGGGCCCTCTCTCTCGCGCCGCTCCTGGAGGACGAGCCGGGGTCGAGCGCTCTCCTCGCCGCGCTCGTGGCCTGGAGGAAGGACGGCGCGGCCGCGGCGCTGCCGGCGCTCCGGCGGATCGCCAACGGCGACCCGGTGAGCGCGGAGTCGGGCCCGCCCGAGGCCCCCTCCTGGTTCGCTGCCGAGTGCGCCGTGGAGGCGGTCGGAGACAAATCGGCGGTCGGCGACCTGCACCGGTTCCAGCGCTTCTACTACCCCCTGGGCCAGCTCAGGACCTGGACCTACCCCCGTAGCCTGCTCCTCGAGGCTCGCCTGCTCGAGCGGCTGGGCAAGCCGGTCGAGGCCAGGGAGGCACTTGCAAGGCTCGAAGACCTCATGTCGCAGGCGGACGCGGATCACCCGCTCCTCCGCGACATGAGGGCCCTGCGACGGAATCTCGGCGCGGGCAGAAGACCGTAGCAACGGCGTCCGATCCCGGACGTCCGAACCGGAGCGGAGGAAGAAGATGCCAGGTAACTTCCCCAAGAGGCACAACGGCCCCAATCCCCCGAGGGGTCGCACGGTGACGCAGGAAACCCTGAGCTTGAGGGAGCTAAAGCAGCTGCTGGACAATTTCGAGGCCGCCAACCCGCCAAACTCGGTGAATCCGAACGACCAGTGGGTCTACGTCGTGCAGTCCGTCACCGGGAGCCCAATGGCCGCGCTGATGCTCTCGCCCACGAAGGCCGGGGACGACTAGCGCGCTCCCCGTGGGATCGCGCCTCCGCCGTCCGGGACGACCGCGCCGGCCGCCCCTGGGCCCCGATCGCGTCGTGCTCATCGCCTGCCCTCCAGGCGATGAGCACGCTGTCGCCGCGGCCATCCATGTCGCCAATCTGGGATTGCGCCCGGTGCCGCTCTTCCTCTCCCGGCTCCCCGAGACCGCCCTCGTCGTCGGCCTCGGCGGAGGCCGGCCGGCGCACTGCCTTCTCGGCACGGAGGCGGGAACCTTCGACCCTGCCGAGGTGCGGGCCATCTGGTGGCGGCGCCCGCAGGCCGTGGAGACCTGGCCGCTCGACCGCGCCGGGAAGGCGCTCGGAGAGGCCGAGTGGACGGCGGCTTTGGCCGGATTCGTCCGCATGGCCGGCGGCTTCTGGGTGAACGACCCGGGCTCCGAGGAGGTCGCGCGCCGGAAGCTCGTGCAACTGGAGGCCGCGAGGCGGGTCGGTCTCCCGGTTCCCCGCACCCTCGTGACGAACGACCTCCCCCGCGCCCTCGCCTTCGCGAAGGGCTGCCGCGCCGGGGCCATCGTGAAGTCCCTCGCCTCGACCGTGGAGGGGGGCTACACGAGGCGCGTGAGAGCGCGCGACGGGTGGCTCCGGGACCGCCTCCGCACCGGACCCGCCATCGTCCAGGAGCGTGTCGAGGGCCTCGACCTTCGTGTGACCATCGTGGGGCGCGAGGTGTTCGCGATGTCGCTCGACGCACGGGCGGGAGGCGATCCGGACGATGTCCGCGTCGACTGGGAAAGGGTCTCGGCCACGGCCCGGCCGGTGCGGCTGCCGCCCGATCTGTGCCGCCGGCTGCTCGCGCTCCAGCGGCGCCTCGGCCTGCTCTACGGCGCCATCGACCTGCGCCGCCGACGGAACGGCGCCTACGCTTTCCTGGAGGTGAACCCCGGCGGCCAGTGGATGCACGCCGAGGCGGCCACCGGCCACCCCATCGGCGCCACCCTGGCCCGCCTGCTGGCCTCGGGAGGAACGCCCCGGGCCCGACGACCCCTCCCTACCGCCCGTCCTGCTCCTTGGCTTCCCTGAGGAGGCGCTCGACAGTGTAGCGCTCCTCGTCCAGGCAGACCGCCGGCATGCCGGTGGCGGCCGGGTCGAGCGTGCCGGTGGGGCCCGCATGGTCCGCGACGAGGATGCCGCCGTTCGTGGACACGGGGAGCGCGGAGTGTCGACAACCGGCTCGGGGCTGTGCTCTCATTCCTTCTTCACGGGGAGAGCGACTGGATGGACCGCGTCACGCTGCGCCCCCAGCCTCTGGACCAGGATCTCTCCTCCCTCGGAGGCGGGCCGGCACCGGACCGCATCTCGGCGTTCCTGGAGGAGCTGGCGCGCGCTCCGGAGGTGGAACCGGGATCCCATTCTCCCGGCTACGAAGCCGGGCAGGTGGTGGGCCGGTTCCACCTGCACCAGGTCATCGGCCGCGGCGGGTTCGGTGTCGTGTTCGAGGCCTTCGACGCGGACCTGCAGCGGACCGTGGCCTTCAAGGCCATCCGTCCCGGGCGGGGCGGAAAAAGGGCCGCCCAGGCCGACTGGCTGCGCCTCGAGGCGATCGCCGCCGCCCGGCTCGCCCATCCCGGCATCGTCACGCTGCACGACGTGGGGTTGGCGGCGGGCGGACCGTACCTCGTCCTGGAGCGCCTGCACGGCGAGACGCTGCAGGACCGGCTGGGCGTGGGCCCTTGCCGCCCCGGGAGGCGGCCCGCATCGCGCTCGAGATCGCCCGTGCCCTCGGACACGCCCACGAGGCGGGGGTGGTCCACCGGGACCTCAAGCCTTCCAACGTCTTCCTGACCACCTCCGGCGCAACGAAGGTCCTCGACTTCGGGCTCGCCCAGGTCCTGGGGTCTAGCGACCGGCCCGGAGGCGGAACCCCGGCCTACATGGCACCCGAGCAGTGGCGCGCCGAGGAGGCGGACGCCCGGACCGACCTGTATTCACTCGGCGTGATGCTCTACTCCATGCTGGACGGGGCGCTCCCCTACCCGCCCGCGCCCTCCTCGGGAGAGCCGAACCCCCTGGGGCCACCACCCCCCGTGAAAGCTCGGGGCGTCCCTCGGTCCCTCGCGCGCCTGGCCGCGCAACTGGTGTCCCGGAATCGTGACGATCGGCCCCCCGACGTGCCGTCGATCCTCCCGGTGCTGGAGCAGGCCCAGGAGAGGCTTTCCCGGCGCGCCGGTCGCCGGTGGGCGCTCGTCGCCGGCTCGCTGGCGCTCGTGGCCATCGCGGCCGGGACCACCTGGCTCCTCGGCCGCTCCCCCCTCGCCCAGGCCTCGGTGCTCCGCACCATCGCCGTCGCCGACGTCGAGAACCGGACCGGGGAGCCGGATCTCGACGGGCTCTCCGCCTTCCTCGTCACCTCCATCGAGCAATCCCGGTCCCTGGCCGTCCTGCCCCGCGCCCGGGTGCGGGAACTCCTGGGCGAACGGGGGGATGCCCGGCGCATCGACGAACCGCTCGCCATTCGCGCCGCGAGCGCAGCGGGTGCGGATGCCGTGCTGCTCCCCCGCGTGACCCACGGGGATGCGGGCTACGCACTCGAGGTACGGGCGGTGCACCCGCTCTCGGGCAGCACCCTGTTCCGCGCCGAGGAGGTGGGCCGTGACCGGGCCAGCCTCCCGGGGCTCGTGGACCGCCTCTCGGCCCGCGCCCGGGAAGGGCTCCGCGAACGGGGCTCCGACGTGCGCGGGTTGCAGGTGCGCGTGGCCGACGCCGTCACCCCGAACCTGGAGGCGCTGCGCCACTACTTCTCGGGAAAGGACTGCCTCGAGCGCCCCTCCCGGCTGGGCAGCTGGGCGTCGTTCACGGGCGCCTGCCTGCCCGATCTCGAGCGTGCGGTGGAACTCGACCCGGGATTCGCACTCGCCCACTACCAGATCGCGGTGGCCACGAACGACGGGTACCGGACGGACAGCCGGGCGAAGAAGGCCATCGCCGAGGCCATGCGCCACCTCGACCGGGCCCCGCCGAAGGAACGGGGGCTCATCCGGGCCATGTCGCTGCGGCTGGAGGGCAAGGAGGAGGAGGCGCTCGCGGTCTACGACGCGCTCCTCGTCGACCAACCCCGGGATCGGGACCTCCTGATCCGGGCCGCCGAGGGGCGTTTCGAGCGGGGTGAATATGCGGCGGCCCTTCCCTACCTGGATCGAGCGCTGGAGCAGGAGCCGACGCTGGAGACGGCGATCGCCCTCCTGCCGTCCTCGCTGGGGAGCCTGGGAAAGTGGGACGAACTCCGGCGCAGGATCGGGCAATGGTCGACGATGGCCCCGTCGGCGCCGATCCTCCATGCCATCGCGGAATCGAAGGCTTGGCTGGGCGACTACCCCGGCGCCGTCGAGGCGGTGCGCGGCGAGGTGGCGGCGGGGGGCGGAACGGCAGCCCAGGCGACGCTCTCGGGCATCCTCTTCGTCGCGGGCGAGCTCGCGGAGGCCGAGCAGGTCCTTCTCCCCCTCGCCGGTTCGCCGGCCCTGCTTCGACGTGCCGTCATCGCCGCGGCGAGGGGGCGCCTCCGGGACTCGCTCCGCCTGACCGACATCTACCGGGAACGGTATCCGGACAACGAGGATTCGTATCACCTCATGAAGGGAGCGTTCCTGACCGGCAGGGGGGACGCGAATGGGGTCCTTCGGGAGGCCCTCGCGCTTCGCGAGACCTCCCCCGAGGTGGCCAGCGAGATCGCCGTCGGTCTCGCCTACCTCGGACGACTCGACGACGCTGCGGCCCTCCGCGCCGGCGTTCCCAGCTGGAGGACCGAGGAGGAGGTCTACCAGGCGATGGTGGAGTGGCGTTCGGGGCGACCCGACGCCGCCCGGGCGCGTCTTCGGGCCCTCGAGGAGGTCGATCCGCGACCCCGGGGCATCCCTCCCCCCGGATTCCTGCGGGGCGAGGTCGCGGCATCGACTGGCGACGACCGGGAGGCGGTGGAGGCGCTTCAGCGGTTCCTGGCCGTCCCCAACGCCGGCCTCTGGATGGCCTGGATGAAGCCCCGGGCGCTCTACCTCCTCGCCCGGAGCCACCACCGGCTCGGGCAGGACGGGCAGGCGCGCGACTACCTCGATCGGCTCACCCGCCAGTGGGAAGGGGCCGACGATGACGCGCCGCTCCAGGCGGACATCCGGGCGTTGGCCGCCGATCTGGGGAGTTCACGCAGCGTCCCATGAGGGTATCCCGCTTGAACGGAGAGTGATGTCGCGCCATCGTGTCCGCTCCCCTTGCAGGAGGATGCAGCCATGCCGAGGAAATTCGACCGCAACAGGATCGCAAAGCGCTCAACGATCTCCGCGGTGCGCTGGCCAGTTCGCGGCGTGACGGACGTGGCTCCGACCCAAGGGGGCGCGACGCGCCCTGTCACGCTCCAGACCCGCCATGCCCACCAAGGAAGGCGACGATGAACTCCTGGCCATCACCGCCATGCCAACCAAGAGCGGCTCGGACGAGCTGTTGACCATCTCCCTCCTCGCCATGTGACGGTGGGCGGTGCCCACCTCGAATCGGACACCCCCGGGCTCCCGTGGTCGCCGCCGTGGTTCCCTCGCCGTGCCCTTCTTCCTCGCCCTCGGCACGCAGAGCGGGAGTTCTCTGGCATCGGCCGTCAAGCTGAGAAAGCTCCAGGCCTCTCTGGCCGGGGAACTGCAGCGACTCGACGCCGCCTGCTGGCAAGGGAAGCTGGATGCCCGGGAGCTCCAGCGGTTGCAGGAGCTTCGCGCCGCGTTCACCCGGGCGAACCGCGCGATCGCCCCGGATGACGTCGGGGCGCCCGCGTGATCCTCGTCGTCTCGCCGTCGAACGACGATCACATGGCGAGCGTGGGATCGGCGCTCGATCGCCTGGGCGCGCCGTGGAAGCGGATCGACCTTGCCGATTTCCCCGAGCGCGCCTCGCTCTCCCTCCGGTTTCCCACCGGTCGATCGCCGGGTTCCCGGATGCTGGGCGAGGTGCCCCTCGGAGACGTCCGCGCGGTCTGGTGGCGCCGGCCTCGCCCCTTCTCTCCCGGCGGACTGCCTTCCCCGGGGCACCGCACCTTCGCCGAACTTCAATGGCGCGGAGCGACGCTGGGCGCGCTCGTGGCCCTCGATGCGCTCTGGCTGAACCACCCCTTCGCCGCCGACGCGGCCGCCCTGAAGACCTGGCAACTCGCCCTGGCCCAGGAACTCGGCCTCCCGATCCCACGGACGCTGGTGACCAGCGACCCGGCCGACGCCCGCGCATTTCTGCGGGGGCGCGGCCCCTTCGTCTACAAGGCGCTTCACGCGGAACGGGGCTTCTGGCGTCCGACCCGCCGGGTGGGCGCCGCGGAACGGCGCCTGCTCGGCGCGGTCCATCACGCGCCGGTGATCTTCCAGGAACTCGTCCCGGGAGTGGACGTACGCGTCACCGTGGTCGGGCGTCGACTCTTCGCGCTGGAGATCGATGCGCGGCGGAGCGCCTCACCCGACGACTTCCGGATGGATTTCCCGCATTCGAAGGTCGGCCCCGGCAGGCTCCCCTCGGACGTGAGGAACCGCCTGCTCCGGATGACCCGCCGCCTCGGGCTCTCCTACGCCGCGTTCGACCTCCGGCGGCGCCGGAACGGCGAGCACGTGTTCCTGGAGGTGAACCCAGGAGGGCAGTGGCTCGGGTTCGAGGAGGGGACCGACCGGGCCATCACCGACGCCGTGGCCCGCCTGCTCGCCTCGGCGGCGGACCGCCGCCCGCGCCGCCCTACCGCCCGTCCTTCTCCTTGGCTTCCCTGAGGAGGCGCTCGATCTTGTCGCCCTCCTCGATGCTGGCGTCCCACTCGAATCGCATGTGAGGGACGACGCGGAGCCGGAGGTTCCGGGCTGCCTCGCGCTGGATGAACCCGGTGGCGGCGGTGAGCCCCTCCACGGTCTTCCTCTTCACCGCCTCGTCGCCGTGGACCGAGACGAAGACCGTGACCTCCCGCAGGTCGGGGGACATCTTGGCGCCGGTGACGGTGATGAACCCCACCACGCGCGGATCCTTCAGCCCGCGGGTGAGGATCGCCGACACCTCGTGCTGGAACTCCTCGGCCACGCGGGCCGGCCGGTCATGGGCCATGGTCGTCCTCCTCGGCGTCCGCCAGCGTGCGCCATCCGCCCCCCAGGTCGTCTCCGAACGGGACGATCTCCATCTCCCGGTCGGTGATGAGCACCTGGCCCCCGTGCACGTTGCCCACGAAGCCGGTCACCTTGTCGAGCAGCTCGTTCACGAAGGCGTGGTCGTTGCCCACCGCGGCGACGCCCACCACGCTTCGCTGCCAGGTGTCGTTCTCCCCCACCTCGGCGATGGCCACCGGGTAGCGGGCCCGCACCCGGTCGAGCGCGGAGCGCAGCAGGTGGCGCTTCGACTTGAGCGACCCGGGCTCGGGAAGGTGAAGGGTGAGGCGCAGGATTCCGACGAACACCGCGACCTCCCCCGCCGGCGCGCCGCTAGTCGAGCGACGGCCGGATCTCCTCGAGCTCGTAGGCGTCGAAGACGTCGCCGATCTTGAAGTCGGTGAAGTTCTCGATCCCGATGCCGCACTCGAAGCCGGACTGGACCTCCTTCACGTCGTCCTTGATGCGCCGCAGCGAGGCCACCTTCCCGGCGTGGATCACCTTGCGCTCGCGCAGGACGCGCACCTGGGCGCCGCGCTTGATGACGCCCTCGGTGACCGCGGAGCCGGCGATGGTGCCGGCGCGGGGGATGTTGAAGACCGCGCGGACCTCTGCCTTTCCGAGCGGCTTCTCCTTGATGATGGGGTCGAGCAGGCCGACCATCTCCTCGCGGATGGTGTCGGCTGCCTCGTAGATGATGTCGAAGAGCAGGATCTTCACGCTCTGCTGGCTGGCGATCTGCTCGACCTTGGTCTCGGGCCTGGTGTGGAAGCCCACGATGATGGCCTTGCCCGCCGCGGCGGTGAGGACGTCGGACTCGGTCACGGCGCCCACGCCGGAGTCGAGGACGGTGACCTTCACCTTGCGCGTGGAGAGCTTGGTGAGCGCCTGCGAGATGGCCTCGGAGGAACCCTGCACGTCGGCCTTGACGACGACGTTCAGCTCCTTGGCGCCGCCCGGCTTGCTCTTGGCGAAGAGATCCTCGAGCGTGGCCCGCTTCATCGAGCCGAGCTCCTTGGTCCGGGCCTTCTCGGCGCGGTGCTCGGCGACCTCCTTGGCCGACTTCTCGTCGGAGACCACGTTGAAGTCGTCACCCGCGGTGGGCACGCCGGAAAGGCCGAGGACCTCCACCGGGTAGCCCGGGGGAACCTCCTTCACCTGCTCTCCCCGCTCGTTCATCATGGCCCGAACGCGGCCGTGGTGACTGCCGGTGACGAGCGCATCGCCCACCCGCAGCGTGCCCTCCTGGACCAGGACGGTCGCCACCGGGCCGCGCCCCTTCTCCAGCTTGGCCTCGATGACCACGCCGGCGGCGATGGCCTCGGGATTCGACTTGAGGTCGAGGACCTCGGCCTGGAGCGCGATGTACTCGAGCAGCTCGGGGAGCCCCTGCTTCGTGCGGGCCGACACCGGCATCATGATGGTGGTGCCGCCCCACTGCTCGGGCACCATCTCGTACTCGGTGAGCTGCTGCATCACCCGCTCGGGCTGGGCTCCCGGCTTGTCGGCCTTGTTGATGGCGACGAGGACGGTGACCTTGGCCTCCTTGGCGTGCTTGATGGCCTCGATGGTCTGGGGCATCACGCCGTCGTCGGCTGCCACCACCAGCACCACCAGGTCGGTGACCTGGGCGCCCCGCTGCCGCATGGCGGTGAAGGCCTCGTGGCCGGGCGTGTCGAGGAAGGTGATGGGGCCGTGGGTGGTCTGCACCGAGTAGGCGCCGATGTGCTGGGTGATGCCTCCCGCCTCCCCGGAGGCCACGTCGGCCTTGCGGATGGCGTCGAGCAGCGACGTCTTGCCGTGATCGACGTGTCCCATGACCGTGACCACCGGCGGACGGTTGACGAGCTTCGACTCGTCGACCACCACGTCGGGGATGAACTCCTCGACCTCGAAGCCCTGCTTCTCGACGGTGAACCCGAAGTCGGTGGCCAGGATGGCGGCGGTGTCCGCGTCGACGAGCTGGTTGATGGTGGCCATCGTCCCGGACGTCATCAGCTTCCGGATGAGGTCGGAGGCCTTCACGCCCATGGCCTGGGACAGGGCCGAGACGCTGATGGCCTCCTCGATGCGGATCACCTTCTTGTGCTCGGCGCGCTCGGTCACCTGCGTCTTCTGTCCCTTCTTGGTCGGCTTCTTCTTCTTGCCGCGGACCGGCACGAAGGAGCGGTCGGTCATGGCCGACTGGAGCAGGTCCTTCGGAGTGAGCGCCTTGACGGCCTCGTCGGCCGGGCGCCCGGCGCCGCGCCGCTTCTTGTCCTTGGAGACGTCGATGAATTCCCGCTCGCGCCCCAGGCTGCCGGGAACGACCTTCAGCTCACGGACCTCGCCGAGCGCCCGGGGACCGGGCGCGGCGGGGTACTGGCTGCGCGTCGAGGTGGGAGGAGTGACCCGGCGGACCGGCGAGGTCGGGCGCGAGATCACCACGGCCTGGGTCGAGGTGGGGCGGACGGTCCGGGGGTCCGGGCGCGGGGCCGCGGGTGGGTGGACCGGCGGGTGGGATGCGGGCGCCGCGGTCGCTGCCGCCGGCGCGGGCGTGGCCGCCGGGGTGTGCCCGCCGGTCACCGCGGGATGGGCCTCCGGTGCGGGTGCCTGTGGCTCCCCTGCCGCGTCGACGGCGGGGGCCTCTTCCTGGGCCTGGGCGGCCAGTTCCTCCCCCTCGGCGGCCTCCGGAGCGCCCTCGGCCTGCTCGTCGTCGTATGGCTCCTCCTCGGGCGACGGCTCGGGAGGAGGAGGCGGGGCCGCGACCGGGGCCGGCTCGACGTGGGCGCGCTTGCGGACCACGAAGCCGGGACCGGAGGGGCGCGGCGCCGCAGCCTTGGGCTTCTTCTCGGCGACGATGCGCTCGTAGGCGGACTGGCACTGGTCCTCCTCGAGCGAGGAGGAGTGGCTCTTCACGTCGTAGCCCAGGGCGTGGAGCTTCTCGACGAGCTCCTGGTTGGGGAGCTCGATCCCCGCCTCCTTGAGCTGCTTTGCCAGCTCGTGCACGCGCTTCTTCGACATGGAACCTGTCTCCTAAACCCTGCCGCCGTTGCCCGTCAACTGCTCCCGGAGCCGCGTTTCATCGACCGATACGGCCTTCCGGAAGGCCCTCTCGAAGCCCTTGCGCTTCACCGCGCGAGCCAGGCAGGAGCTCTCCGCGTGCACCCAGGCGCCGCGTCCGCCGCGACGATCCCGATCGACGACCACGCCGCCGTCGGCGAGCCGCAGGCGCACCAGCACCGTGGCGGGCAGCTTCTCCCCGCATCCGACACAGGTGCGCTCCGGCGTCGTCATGTCAGACCGGCGACCCCGAACGGCTTCGCTCGGCGTCGAGCTCGTCGCGGAGGCGCTTCTCCTCCTCGAGGTAGATTCCCACGGCGTGCTTGATCTGGCGCGCCTTCTTGATTCCCAGGTCGGTGGAGTCGGCGAGCTTGTTGACGTCGGGCTCCGCGTGGATGGCCTCGACGGTCCCGTATCCGGCGGCCTTGAGCTGGTCGATGGTCTTCTCGCCCACCCCGCGGACCCGCGCCATGCGCTCCTCCTGGGAGAGGGTGCCGGGGTGGCGGCGGGCCTCGGCGATGCGGGCCGCCTCGCGCTCCTGCTCGAGCCGGATCTCCTCCTCGGCGTCGGTGATGGCCTGCTCCCGTGCCTGCTTCTGCAGCGCGGGGATCATGTCCATGTCGAAGCCGGGGAACTGCGTGAGCATCTCGGCGGAGGCGTTGGCGATGTCCTGCGCCTTGCGGAACCCGTGGGCGTAGAGCATCTCCTGCGTCGCCTCGGGGACCCCGATGGCGGTGAAGCTCTTGGTCGCGAACTCGCGCATCTCCTTCACGCGGGACTCGCTGTTGATGTCGAGCTTCCAGCCCGTGAGCTGGGAGGCGAGCCGGACGTTCTGGCCGCGCCGCCCGATGGCCAGCGAGAGCTGGTCGTCGGGGACGATGATCTCCATGGCCCGGTTCTGGTCGTCGAGCAGCACGCGGGAGACCTCGGCGGGAGCCAGCGCGTTGCAGACGAATCGGGCCGGATCCTCGTGCCAGGGGACGATGTCGATCTTCTCGCCGCGGAGCTCCTGGACCACGGCCTGGACGCGGCTGCCCTTCATGCCCACGCAGGCGCCCACCGGGTCCACGTCGCTGTCGCGCGACGAGACGGCGATCTTGGCGCGCCCTCCCGGCTCGCGGGCGGCGGCCTCGATGACCACCACGCCCTCGGCGATCTCCGGGACCTCCATCTCGAAGAGCTTTCGGAGCAGCTCGACCGAGGCGCGGGAGAGGATGATCTGCGGCCCGCGCGACTCGCGCAGCACGTCGAAGACGTATGCCTGGATGCGGTCACCGGCGCGGTAGCTCTCGCGGGGGACCTGCTCGCGGACCGGGAGGACCGCCTCGGCGCGCCCCATGTCGACGATGACGTTGCCGCGCTCGAAGCGCCGGACGATGCCGGTGATGACCTCGCCCTTGCGATCCTTGTACTCGTTGAAGATGTTCTGGCGCTCGGCGTCGCGGGTGCCCTGGATCATGACCTGCTTGGCGGTCTGGGCGGCGATGCGGCCGAAGCTGCGGCGGTAGGTGTGGAGCTTGAGGAAATCGCCCCACTGCTTGTCCTGCTCCCGGGCCAGGGCCTCGTCCTCCGGGCTGTAGTAGATCGGGAAGTCGAGCTCGTCGCCGGGATCGACCTCGATGTCCTTCGTGTGGGCGACCGAGACCGGGATCATGTTCACCGGGTCGGGAAGCGGATTCTCCTCGGTGGGGTCGTTGACGATGGTGATGACCTGGAACAGGTCGATCTTGCCCCGGTCCTCGTCGAAGACGGCCTTGAGCGCCCGCTCCATGCCGAAGTGCTTCTTGGCCGCGGTGGCGATGGCGTCCTCGAGGATGGTCACGAGCGTGCCCCGCTCGATTCCCTTGTCCTTCGCAACCTGGTCCAGGATGAGGGAGAGATTCACGTTGGGCTGCATGGCTAGGCCTTCCTCCTCAGATCGGCTTCGAAGTCGTACTCGAGATGGGCCTTGGCGATCCGGTCCACCGGGATGCGGTGGACCTTGCCGTCCGCCTCGATTTCCACGGCACCGCCGGAGAATCCACACAGCGTGCCGGTCCACTGCTTGCGGGGCGGGAGCCCCGGGGCGCTCTCGATGGGCCCGAAGGCCTTGACCTTGGCGCGCTGGCCGGCAAAGCGCTGGAAATCCTCCGGCTTCCGCATGGGGCGTTCGAGCCCCGGCGAGCTGACCTCGAGGCTGTAGGCCGGCTCGATGAAGTCCTCGACGTCGAGGATGGTCTCGACGAGGCGGGAGGCCGCGTGGCAGTCGTCCACCCCGATGCCGCCCGGCTTGTCGATGAAGAGCCGGAGGACCCAGGCACCACCCTCGCGTTGCCACTCGACCTCGACCAGCTCGAATTCGTCGCGCGCGAGCACGGGCTCGAGAAGCTGTCGCGCCCGTTCGGCGACGGATTCCTGTGCGATTCCGGTCATGTGTCCCAAAAAAGCGAAAAGTGGGCGCTACAGCGGCCCACTTTCGAGTCCCGGCTACCCGGGGGCGAAAATGTGGGGAGGTCGTAACCTAGGCAACCCCCGTAGTCAAGGACGGCCGGGGGGCGGGGATTTCAAGGGGTTGCGAGGAAGGCGCGGACGACCTCGAAGAGTTCCGAGCGCCGGGGCTCGAACTGGAGGAAGTGGGTTCCGCCGGCGATGGTCACCGACCTCCGGCTGCGCGCGTGGGTCAGGTCCCGCATCAGCGCCTCGGCATGCTCGGCAGGCGCGACGAGGTCCCGGTCTCCGCGCACGACGAGGGTGTCAGAGGCGATGGTCGACGCGTTCCAGAAGGGGCGCCCCTCTCGCGCAATGTGCAGGTCCTCGAAAGATCCCTTCGGAAAGCGAGCTGCCGGCGGTTCTCGCACGCCGCTCATGGGGTCGCTGGCCTTGACCTCCCTGGCAACCGCATCCACGACCGCGTCTTCCCATGGGGCGGCACCCCAGGCCGGGTCCAGGCTTCGGCTCCACCCGCCCTTGAGCGCGGGGCCCGTCGCCGGGAGGAGACCGTAGGCCCCGGAAGGCTCATAGGGTTCGGGCGGCTCCCGCCCCGAGTAGATCGGCGCGAAAAGGACGAGCTTCCGGACCTTCTTCGGATTCAGCGAGGCATAGTGCCCGACCGTCATCCCGCCCCACGACCAGCCGAGCAGGTCCACCTGCGACAGCCCGTGCCGGGCGAGGACGTGCTCGACGACGGTCGCGATGTCGCGAATGGCCTCATGGGAGCGAGATGGCGCCGGGTTGCGGTCGGGCGGTTCGTCCATCACCCGATCCCGGGTCGAGCCTCCGTAGTTCCGGACGTCCATCAGGTAGACGGCGTGGCCGCGCCGCGCCAGCCAGGTGGCCAGGGAGGCGTCTGCGACGGGAGGATCGAAGGCCGGTCGCGACGAGAGCGTCGCACCGTGGACCAGGACGATCACGTCCCCGGGACCGAATCGGCGGAGGTCCTCGGAGGCGGCCTTGTAGCGGACGGAGAGGAGGATCCCTGGATCGCTGGACGCGACGAGGTAATCGCGGGTCACGAGCGGCGCCTGCAGGCCCGCTGTCCCCTCGGGAGCAGCCGGTTCGGCGGCGAGGGCTGCGGTGTGAAGCAGGAGGCTCGCTAGGACGAGGACTGGACGCATGACCCCTCCGTTCTGGCGTGGTGCGGGTGGATTCCAGCAGATCGCCATCTCGACCTGCAAGGTCATGCATGCGGGCCGGCGGCCGCGGGGTCCGCGCGGCGGACGTCGGGCAGATGGGGCGTGGGGTTGACAGGGATTCTGCAAATTCTCGCTCCGGCGAATGGGGTGAACGGGGAAGGCGCGTGTCGCGGCCACATTTCGCCGTGACGGCGCGAGCGACGCTCCTGGCGAGGTTCGAGTTCTCAGCACGCGAAAGCGTCCCAGCGGCGAGCCCCGTGCGTTTGGCGAGGCCCGGGAATCGCATGAGAGAGTGGATGCATGAACGAGAACGCCCTCTCCTCCGCCCGCGAATCCTCCCGCAATCTCGCTGCCCTTCTCCGCCGCGAGCACGCCGCGCTCGCGGATTTCCTCGTCGCCCTCTCCGCGTTCGACCGGACGGGCGGATATCGCAGCCTCGGCTTCGCGAACGTCTTCGACTACCTGCACGCGAGCTCGGCCTGTCCCGCGGAGCCGCCCACTACCGGAAGGTCGCAGCAAGGCTCGTCGCCCGCTTCCCGGAGGTGGTCGAGCCGCTCCGCGACGGTCGCCTTTGCCTCTCCTCCATCCTCGCCCTCGCGAAGGTCATCACCGAGGCCAACCGGCACGAGGTTCTGCCCCGGTTCTTCCACCAGTCCCGCGAGGAGGCGAAGCAGGTGGCGGTGGAGATCGCGCCGGTCGCCGTGGTTCCGCGGAGGACCGTGGTCACCGTCGAGCAGCTTCGGATTCCGTTGCCAGTGAATTCAAGGTACTTCCTCGGTTCATCTGGGTGAACTTTCGCCGAGCCGGTCGGAGCAGTCCCGCACCGTCGTCGAGCCCCTCACGGCGACGCAGAGCCGGATCCACCTGACCGCCTCGCGGGAACTCCTGGCCAAGCTGAGGAAGGCGCGCCTGGGGCAGTCGCACGTCCAGCCCGGCGCGACCGACGAGCAGGTGATCGACGCGGCGCTGGATCTCTTGCTCGCCCAGCAGGCGAAGCGGCGGGCCTCGGTCCCGCCCCGGGTGAAGCGGGAGGTGATGAAGCGGGACGGGGGGAAGTGCCAGTGGAAGCTCGCCTCGGGCGGAATCTGCGGCTCGGAGGCGCGGACCGAGATCGACCACGTCGTGCCGCGCGGCCGCGGCGGCCCCTCGACCGTGGACAACTGCAGGGTCGTCTGCAAGGCCCACAACCTGGAGGCGGCGCGGGAGGCGTACGGGGACGAGGTGATGGACCGGTACACGAAGGGTGCACCCGGGGTGAGCGAGCCTTGCGCCGGCTACGGCTTCGCCGAACCCGGCGCTGCAATGCCCAGCAGCCACTCCCGGTTCCCGGCCGGACCGGCGATGGGCGACTCGGCGTGGCCGAGCACCTCGAACCCGAGTTCCCGCGCGGCCTCCTCCACCCCGTGGAGCGCGGCGATCCGCTTCGCGTCCTCGCGGACCACGCCGCCCTTCCCGACCTCCCCCTTCCCCACCTCGAACTGCGGCTTCACGAGCAGGATGGCGCGGCCACCCGGCTTGAGCAGCGCCTTCACCGCGGGCAGGACGAGCCGGAGCGAGATGAAGGACAGGTCCCCCACCACCAGGTCCACGTCCTCGCCCAGCCCACCTGCCTCGAGGAGCCGCGCGTTCACGCGCTCGTGCACCACCACCCGGGGGTCGCCGCGGAGCTTCGGGTGGAGCTGCCCGTAGCCCACGTCCACGGCGTGGACCCGCGCCGCCCCCCGCTGCAGCAGGAGATTGGTGAACCCCCCGGTGGAGGCTCCCAGGTCGGCGCAGACGAGCCCGGCCGGTGCCACGGGCAGGACCTCGAGCGCCTTCTCGAGCTTGAGCGCGCCGCGCGACACGTACTTCTGCGGCGCCGCGCCGTCCTTCACGCGAAGTGGAACGCCCGGGTCGAGGAGCTGCCCGGGCTTCTCGACGCGCGACTCGCCCGACGTGACGTCCCCGGCGACCACCGCGCCGGCCATGACGAGGGCCTGCGCCTGGGTGCGCGACGCCGCCAGCCCCCGGTCCACGAGCAGCAGGTCGGCGCGCTGTCGGCGGGGGGGCACGGACCTAGCCGGCACTTCTCCCCGCCGTCCGGTCCCCCACCAGCTCCCGGCCGGCCCTGGCGATGCCGGCCGCGTCGAGTCCCAGCTCCGCACGCTGCTTCGCCGCGTCGCCGTGGGTGACGAAGGCGTCGGGGATGCCGAGCCGCCTCACCTGGATGCCCTTCCCGACCAGCCCGGCCTTCTCGAAGGCCTCCAGGCAGGCCGAGCCGAACCCGCCGGCGAGCGCGTTCTCCTCCACCGTGACCACCCGGCGCGCCTGGGCGGCCAGGCCACAGATGGTCTCCTCGTCGAGCGGCTTCACGAAACGTGCGTCGACGACGGCGGCCTCGATCCCCTGGGCGGCGAGCAGGTCGGCGGCGGCCAGCGCGGAGTGGGCCGGCGTGCCCGCGGCGACGAGGAGCAGGTCGGGCTTCCCGGCGGGCTTGCGCAGCACCCGGGCCTTGCCGATCTCCGCGGCAACCGGCGAGGGATCGAGCGGCAGGCCAACCGCCGAGCCGCGCGGGAACCGGAAGGCCACCGGCCCGTCGTGGTGGATCGAGGTGGCGAGCGCCACCCGCAGCTCGTTCTCGTCGGACGGCGCCATCACCACCAGGTTGGGGATGAGTCGCAGGTAGGACAGGTCGAAGGCGCCCTGGTGGGTCTTCCCGTCGGCGCCCACCAGGCCGCCGCGGTCGAGGGCGAAGGCCACCGGGAGACGCTGGAGCGCCACGTCGTGGATGATCTGGTCGTAGGCCCGCTGGAGGAAGGTGGAGTAGATGGCCACCACCGGCCGCATCCCCTCGCAGGCCATTCCCGCGGCGAAGGTGACGGCGTGCTGCTCGGCGATGCCGACGTCGTAGGTGCGATCCGGGAAGCGCTGCTGGCACTTGATGAGGCCGGTGCCCTCCAGCATGGCGGCGGTGATGGCCACCACGCGCGGGTCGTGCTCCATCTGCTCGCAGAGCGCCTCGGCGAAGACGTCGGTGTAGGCCTTGGGGGCCAGCTTCTTGGGCACCGGCTTGCCGGTGGCGACGTCGAAGAAGGAGAGTCCGTGGCCGCGGGTGGCCTTGTCCGACTCGGCCGGGTGGTATCCCTTGCCCTTGGTGGTGATGGCGTGGACCAGCACCGGCCCGTCGATCTCGCGGAGCTTCGAGAAGCTGCGCACCAGCTCGGCCACGTCGTGGCCGTCGACCGGCCCGACGTACTGGAAGCCCATCCCCTCGAAGAGGATGCCCGGCGTGATGAGGGCCTTGGTCGCGTCGATGCCGTGGCGGACCATCTCGATGGCCTGCTCCCCCTTCGGCATGTGGCGAAGGAAGTCCTTCACCGAACGGCGCCAGCGGTTGTAGGTGCGGGAGGCGAACTTCTTCGAGAACCACTCCGAGAGCGCTCCCACGTTGGGGGAGATTGACATCTCGTTGTCGTTCAGGACCACGAGGTAGTTGCGTTGCAGGTATCCGGCCTGGTTCAGCCCCTCGAAGGCCACGCCGCCGGTCAGCGCCCCGTCGCCGACCACGGCGACCACCCTGCCCTCCTGGCCGAGGTGACGCTTGCCCTCCACCATCCCCACGCCCGCCGAGACGGCGGTGGAGGCATGCCCCACGCCGAAGGCGTCGTGCTCCGACTCGTCCCGCTCGGGGAAGCCGGCCAGGCCTCCCTCGGTGCGGATGGTGCGGAAGCGGTCGCGCCGGCCGGTGAGAAGCTTGTGCGCATAGGCCTGGTGCCCCACGTCCCAGACGATCCGGTCGGTGGGGGAGTCGAAGACGTAGTGCAGCGCCACGTTGATCTCGACGGCGCCGAGCGACGAGCCAAGGTGACCGCCGGTGCGGGAGCAGGTCTCGATGATCTGGTCGCGGATCTCCTGGCAGAGCCGGGGAAGCTCGTCCACGGTGAGCCTCTTGAGATCGGACGGGGAGTCGATGGCATCGAGCAGTCTCGGCATGGCTCACTTCCTCCGGGAGACGACGAAGCGCGCCAGCGCACGCAGTGCCTCCGCCCTGTCTCCCAGGCCGGCGAAGGCCTGGAGTGCCTCTTCACAGTAATCGGCGGCGCGCCCGCGCGCCTCCTCGACCCCGAGCAGGGCGGGCAAGGTCGCCTTCCCTGCCTCGGCGTCCTTCCCGGCCCGCTTGCCCAGATCGGCGGTGGTGGCCGTCAGGTCCAGCAGGTCGTCGGCGATCTGGAAGGCGAGTCCGAGCTTCAGGCCGGCCGGACCGAGTCCCCGGTCGCTCCCGGTGGCCGCGAGGGCGCCCCCCACCACCGACGCCGCGAGGAGCGCACCGGTCTTGCGCGTCTGCAGATCGAGGACGCCGTCCAGCCCCGGCGGCTCCGTCTCGGCCTGGAGATCGAGCGACTGCCCCTCGACCATCCGGGTCGCCCCCGAAGCCAGCAAGGCGGCGAGGCGAGCGGCCCGGCCATCGTCCGGGGGCCCGGCGAGCAGGTGCTCGAACGCGAGCGACTGCAGCGCATCCCCCGCCAGCACCGCGGTGGCCTCGTCGAAGGCCTTGTGCACGGTGGGACGTCCTCGCCGCAGGTCGTCGTCGTCCATGCAGGGCAGGTCGTCGTGCACCAGCGAGTAGGTGTGGATCATCTCGAGCGAGGCGGCGAAGCGGAGCGCCAGGCTTCCCTCCCCGGCGTCGGCGCCGAAGGCCTCGGCGGTTGCGCAGACGAGCGCCGGCCGGAGCCGCTTGCCGCCGCCCAGGAGCGCGTAGTTGATGGCCTCCCAGAGCCGGTCGGGGCCTCCCCGGGCGCCCTGCGCGGTGGCGCGGCGCAGCTCGCCCTGGACGTGCGCGGCCACTCCGGCGAGGTACGGATCGAGTTGGAAAGGCTGCGCCACGGCGACGCTTCTATCACTTCCCGGGCGGGATGAGACTCCGGATCCGCTCGATGAGCCGGTCGACGTCGAGGGGTTTCGTGAAGTAGTCGGCCGCCCCTGCATCCCGGCCGGTCCGCTCGTCCTCCGGGCTCTTGCGCGCCGTGATGAACACGACCGGGATGTCGCCGAAGGTCGGGTTCTTCTTGATGGCCCGGCACAGCTCGAAGCCGTCGATCCAGCTCATCATCACGTCGAGCAGGATCACGTCGGGCCGGTCGACGTGCATGGCGGAGATGAGGCGCAGGCCGTTGGCCGCCTGGGACACCTCGAAGCCCTCCAGCTGGAGCGCGAGGGTGAGCATCTCCCGGGTGTCCCGGTCGTCGTCGACGATGGTGACCTTCGGCTTTCGCTCGGTCATGTGCCTTCGTCCTCCTCGCCGAGCGGCCGCGCCGCCACCGAGCCGTCCTCGGCCCGGAGCAGCAGCTCCACCCGGCGCTCCGCCTCGTCGAGCTTCCGCCCTGCCTCGCGCGCCAGCTTGACGCCCTCGGCGAAGGTCTCGAGCGACTTCTCGAGCGGCAGCTTTCCCTCCTCGAGCTCCCCCACGAGCTTCTCGAGCCGCTCCACGATCTGGTCGTAGGGCTCGGGGGCGGCTTCCTGGGGCTGCTTCTTCTCGCGGCTCACGGTCATACTCTATGCCTCATCGGTGCGGGCGGGGAGCCCCGGAATCGGTTCGGGAGAAGCGTCCCGGGACTCGACGCGGGTGTCGAGCCACCCCTCCCCCAGGACGACCCGCACGGGGTCGCCTGGAGAGGCGTCTGCGCTGCTGCGAAGCGGGCGGCCGTCCCGGAGCGCCAGGGCGAACCCGCGGGAAAGGAGCCGCGCGACGTTCGCCGGCTCGAGCCGCGCCGCGAGCCCGGCGACCCGCGCCGACTCGTGCCGGAAGGTCGCGGCGGACCAGGCCACCAGCCGTGACTGAGCGGCCTCCCGGCGGCGACGCAGGTCGCGCAGGAGCGCCCGGGGCTCCCGCCTTCGCAGCGCGTCCGCTGCCGAAGCGACCCGGGCCCGCTCGAACCGGAGGCGCCCCCCTGCGGCACCCTCCACCCGGTGGAGCGCCTCGTCGAGACGGCGCCGCTGGTCGGAGAGGATGCGGCGAGGGTCGGACAGCTCGGCGCGCAGGGCCCGGAGGAGGCGACGCCGCTCCCCGAGGGCGTTTCCCTCGGCACGGACGAGGCGCCCCCGCAGCGCGGACAGGGAAGCGACGAGGTCGTCCCGTACCGGAACGACGACCTCGGCGGCATGCGTGGGGGTCGCGGCGCGGACGTCGGCGACCAGATCGGCCACGGTGACGTCCACCTCGTGCCCCACCGCGCTCACCACCGGCACCGGGAAGGCCGCGATGAAGCGCGCCAGCCGCTCGTCGTTGAACTCCCAGAGGTCGTCGGCGGATTCCCCGCCCCGCGTCACCACGGCCACGTCCACCCCGAAGTCGAGGAGCAGGCGGAGAGCCGAGATCACCGTGGCCGCGGCCCCCTCCCCTTGCACGCGGCAGCCGGCCACGAGGACCCGGGCGCCCGGGAAGCGCCCGTGAACGACCCGGAGGAAGTCCTGCAGCGCGGCGCCGGAGGTGCTGGTCGCGACGCCGATGCGCCCCGGGAGGAAGGGCAGCGGCCGCTTCCGGGCCTCGTCCAGGAGCCCCTCGGCGGCGAGCCGCTCCTTGAGCTGCTGCAGCGCCAGCGCGCGCGCTCCGGCGCCCCGGGGCTCGATCTCCTGGACGACGAGCTGGTACCGGCCGCGCGGGGCGTAGATCTCGATGCGCCCCCGGGCCACCACCTCGGTGCCGTCGCGAAGGTCGAATTTCACCTTTCGTGCAGTGGTGGCCCAGAGGACCGCGTCCACGGAGGCGTCGGCGTCCTTGAGGCCGAAGTAGACGTGACCGCTCGGCTGGCGCCGCAGGTTTCCCACCTCGCCGGACACCCAGACGTCCTGGAAGGCGGGCTCGACGGCGCCCTTGAGCCTCCGGGTCAGCTCCCCCACCGTGAGGACGCGGGGCTCCCGCGGCTGCGGCGGCGGCCTGTCGAAGAGTCCGGGAGTGGGAGGCGGAGCGGGTCGGCGCACGGGAGTCTCTTATCGCGCTACCCCGACGCGGTCACCGGCCCAGCCGGCGG
Source organism: uncultured delta proteobacterium (assembly GCA_963831265.1). GTDB lineage: Bacteria > Myxococcota > Myxococcia > Myxococcales > Anaeromyxobacteraceae > CAIOAK01. Next base: position 119,990 of record CAWHPQ010000002.1, read on the forward strand.
AGCTGGGCGGGGGCGAGCAACCAGACGAGGCGAGCCGAGCCGGCCCGGGGGCGGTCCCCGAGGTCGAGCAGGCAGGCCCCCGCCTTCTTCAGCTCCACGAAGGGGTGCTCGGAGCGGGCGAGGAGCCAGCTCGCCAGCCTGCCCAGCTGTGGCTCGTGCCCGACCAGGGCGACGAGGTCGATCCCCGCGCGGGCCTCGAGCCAGGGAAGGACCTCGGACGGGGCGCCGCCGGGGACGATGGCCTGCAACGCGTCGGGCGCCTCCATTCCGAAGGCCCGGGCCAGCACGTCGCCGGTCTGTACGGCCCGTGCGAAGGGGCTCGTTGCCATGGCCCCGGGCGGGTCGAGCAGGCGGGAGAGTCCCCTCGCGGCGGCCCGGGTCCGTGCCCGCCCGTCGGAGGTGAGCGGCCGGAGGAAGTCCTCGTTGCCGAGCCCGCGCCAGGCCGCCCGGTCGCCCGCCGGACCGTGCCGGAAGAGGAGGAGTCTCATCGCAGCACCCGCTTCAGCGGGCGCAATGCCCTGAGTCGCTCGAGCACCTCGTCCACATCCTCCTGCGATCGGACCCTCCACCTGGCCTCGGTCGGGCCCGGCCCCACCCTCACCCCCACCACCGTCGGTTCCCCGATCCGGAAGACGTCCTCGTCGGTCTGGTCGTCCCCCAGGAAGAGCGCCACGTCCAGCTTCAACCTCTCCAGCAGCCTCGTGACCGCATCCCCCTTCGTCGGAAAGCTCGCCGGAATGAGGTTCAGCACCTTCTTCCCGGGGAGCAGCCTCGCTCCGGTCAGCCCCCTCCCCACGGCCCGCACCGCCCGCTCCGCCCGGCGCCAGTCCTTGCCCATTCCGTAGTGGATGGAGAGGGTCGAACGCTTGTGCTCGACGTGCCATCCGGGGATCCCGTCCAGCCGCCGGGCCACCTCCGCCTCCCACCCGGCCACGAGGCCCCGGACCCGGCGGGGCACGGGGACGGCGCGCCCGAGCTCGAAGCCGTGGTTCCCCACCCGGACGATCCCCCTTCCGGGGACGAGGCGGGACAGGTCCCGGAAGGACCGGCCGGAGACCACCGCCACCGGGTAGCGCCGGACCACCTCCCGGAGGAGGCGGGCGGTGGCGGTGCGCATTGCCCGCCCGCCAGGGGCCGTGACGAGCGGCGCCAGGACCCCGTCGTAGTCGAACCCGACGAGCAGACGCGCCGCGGCCAGGTCGCCGACGATGCGTTCGCCTGCCCCGGCAAGGAAGTCGTTCCGCATCGCGGATCAACGTACAATCCTGCCGCTTGCCGCGCATCCTCATCGTGGACGGGGACCCAGCTTCCCGTGAACCGCTCGAGCGGGCCCTCGCCGACGAGGGGCTCGAGGTCGTCGTCGCGGGCGATCCCGAGGCCGGCTGGGAGGCCTTCGCGGCCCTCACCCCGGGGGTGGTCGTCCTGGGCCGCTGCCTCCCCCGCGCCGAGGCCGAGGACCTCATCGCCCGCATGCGCCGGGCCGACCCGGAGATCGTCTTCCTCTCGCCGTCCGGGCCCTGGCCGGAGATGGCCCGCCGGCTGCGGGTCCGCCTCGGGGCGCCGGCGCCGCGCACCCTCTCCACTCCGCCTCAGCCCGAGGGCCCGGGGACCACGCGCGTGCTCTCCCGTCCTCCCCTGGAGACCGGGCCTCTGGCCTTCGGCGCGCTCGCCGACCTCCTCGCCCGCCTCTGGCGCTCTGCGGCCGACGGCGTCGTCTCGGTGGACCGGCCCGGCGGGACGGATCGGATCTTCGTCCTGCGGGGGACGGCGGTGGCGGTGCGGGTCGCAGGCGAGCGCGAGGGAGGCGATGCCTCCGACTCCCTGGCCTCGCTCTGCTCCTCGAGCACGGGATCGTTCGCGTTTCACCCGGGGTCTGACTTCGCAGCCGAGGTGGGCGGCGCGCGAATGCCCGCGCTCGCGCCGCTGATGGCCGGGCTCAGGCTGGCAGCCGACGAGACCTCCTACGCGGAGGCCCTGGCTTCCTGCCGGGACCGGATCGCCCGGCGCGCCGTGGCGTCGGGGGCCGTGCTCCGCGAGCTCTCCCCGGACGCCGACGACCTGCGCACGCTCTCGGCCATGGACGGCACCACGACCGTGGAGACCCTGCTCCGCGGGCAGGGGCGTCCGGCCTCGCTGCTCTGGTTCCTCCTGCGGACCGGGGGCGCCGAGCTCGGGCCCGCCGCGGCAGCTACCCGCGAGGCGACGGGACCGCACGCTCCAGCGTGAACCGCACCAGGTCGGCGAGCGCCCCCATGAACTCGGGGTGAACCCCGACGGCCGCGGCGCGGTGGTACTCGAGCGCCCCGCCCTTCCGGGCCGCGTCGGCGGCCAGCATGTCCATGTCGTAGAGCGTCTCGAGGTGCTCGGAGACGAAGGCGATGGGGTGGGTCACCACCGCGCGTCCCCGGGAGTTGGCCTCGAGCCACTCGCTGGTGTCGGGCCCGAGCCACCTGGCCGGCCCCACCTTGCTCTGGAAGGTGACCTGGTAGTCCTTCACCCCGGCCCGCTCGGCGGTGCCACGGGCGCTCCGCTCCACCTCGTCCGGATACGGGTCGCCCTTCCTCACCTGGCTCACGGGAAGCCCGTGGGCGCTGAAGACGACGAGCAGCTTGTCGCGGTTCTCCGGCCTCACCCTCGCGATGGCCTCCGCCAGGGTTGCAGCCGAGGCCGCCAGGTAGCGCGGATGGTCCGGGTAGCTGCAGATCTCGAAGAGCGGCCTCTCCCGCGGCCAGAGGCGGCGCATCTCGCGCAGCGAGCTCGTGGTGGTGGCGTTGGCGAACTGCGGATAGAGCGGCAGGGAGATGGCCTGCTCCGCTCCGGCCGCCAGCGCGTCGCGGATCCCCTCGGCCGTGCCGGGGTGGCCGCAGCGCATGGCGAGGTGGACCGTGAAGTCCGGGCCCAGGACCGCCTGGAGCGCCCGGGCCTGCGCCTCCGTGCCCTCGACGAGCGGGGAGCGCCCTCCGATGAGCTGGTACTTCTCGGCGGACGAGGGCGCCCGGAGCTTGCTGATGACCTTCGCGAAGAGAGGCCGGAACGGCCCGAAGGGCGCGGTGACCACCAGCGGATCGGCGAAGAGGTCGTGGAGGTAGGGCTCGACCTCGGCCAGGTTTCGCGGCCCGCCGAGGTTCATCAGGAAGACGGCCGTCTTCATGTCAGACGGTCCGGGAGAAGGTCTGCTTCTTGTCCTTCGCGTGCCGGGGCAGGTAGGCGTCGAACATCATGGCCACGTTCCGGACCAGCAGCTGGCCGACCGCCGTCACCCGAAGGACGTCCCCGTCGAAGGTGACGAGCCCGTCTGCGACGAGCTCGGGGAGACCGGCCTTCATGGACTCCTCGATGTCGGCCCGGGCCTTCGCGCCGAACTTCTCCTCGACCTCCCGCAGGTCGAGCCGCAGGAGGCACATCACCCGGTTGATGACGTGGCGCCGCATCACGTCGTCGTCGTTCACCGAGGCGCCCTTCACCACCGGCAGGATCCCCGCCTCGACCTTCTCCTCCCACTCCCTCAGCTTGTGGGCGTTCTGCGCGTAGGCACCGCCCAGGTCGGAGATGGAGGACATTCCGAAGGCGATGGTGTCGTCGGCGGGACGGACGGTGTAGCCCTGGAAGTTGCGGGTCAGGACGCCCTCGTCCTGGGCCCGGGTCATCTCGTCCGACTCCAGGGCGAAGTGGTCGAGGCCGATGAGCCGGTAGCCGGATCGGGTGAAGGTCTCCACCGCGTCGAAGAAGAGCGCCACCCGCTCCGAGGTCTTGGGGAGCGCCGCCTCGGGCAGGAGCCGCTGGTGAGGCTTCACCCACGGAACGTAGGCGAACCCGAACACCGCCATGCGGTCGGGCCGGATGGCGAGGATGCGCTCCAGGGTGCGCTTCCACGTCTCGCGGGTCTGGAACGGAAGCCCGTAGATGAGGTCGAGGTTCACTCCCTTGAAGCCGTCGTCGCGGGCGGCCTGGACCAGGTCGGCGGTCTCCTTCTCCCCCTGGATGCGCCCCACCGTCTCCTGCACCTTGGGATCGAAGTCCTGGACGCCCATGGAGATGCGGTTGAAGCCCATGGCGGCCAGCGCGTCGATCTGCGACCGCCGGGTGATGGCCGGATCGATCTCGATGGCCTTCTCCCCCTCGGGAGCGAACTGGAAGTGGCGGGTGATGATCTCGTGGCAACGGGCGAGCTGCTTCTCGTCGAGGAAGGTGGGCGTCCCGCCGCCCCAGTGGAGCTGCGTGAAGGTCCGGCGCGTGGGCAGGTGCTTCGCCACCAGCGCGACCTCCTTCTCCAGGATGTCGAGGTAGGAGTCGGCGCGGGTGCGATCGTGCGTGGCCACCACGTTGCAGCCGCAGAACCGGCACATCTCCCGGCAGAAGGGCAGGTGCACGTAGATGGAGAGCGGCCCCTTCACGGCGTCGGCGCGGGCCAGGTGCCCGGCGAACTGCTCGGGGCCGAGCGCGTCGGTCCACTCCGGAGCGGTGGGGTAGCTGGTGTAGCGCGGGCCCGGCCGGTCGTACTTCTTGATGAGTTCTGGCGAGGGGATCGAGGTCAAGGCTCACCCACGAGGCACGGGGAAGGCATGGACCGCGTCGACCACCGCCTTCACGTTCTCCAGCGGCGTGGGCGGGGTGATGCCGTGCCCCAGGTTGAAGATGTAACCGGGGTGCCGGCTCCCCTCTTCCAGCAGTGCGCGGGTGCGCTCGAGCAGCAGCTTCTGCGGGCCGAGCAGGAGGATGGAGTCGAGGTTGCCCTGCACGGCCAGGCCCGGCGCCTGGGCACGGGCCTCGGCGATGGGGATGCGCCAGTCGACCGAGAGCACGTCGTAGCCCAGCTTCGCCATCTGGGCGACGTGGGTGCTCGTGGTCGTGGAGAAGAGGATGGAGGGCACCCCCGTCGGACGGACCGCCTCGGCGATGCGCGCCAGGTAGGGGAAGACGTACTCCTCCAGGTCCTCGCGTCCCAGCTCGCCGAGCCAGCTCTCGAAGATCTGCACGGCCTGCGCACCGGCCTCGATCTGGGCCTGCAGCTGCACGATGGCGGCGCGGGTGAGCTTCTCGAAGAGCGCGTGAGCGGCGGCCGGGTCGGTGTAGAGGAGGGTCTTGAGCCGCGTGAATCCCTGGCTCCCTCCCTCGACCGCGTAGCTCGCAACGGTGAACGGGCCTCCCACGAAGCCGATGAGCGGAACGCGGCCGGCGAGCGTCTTCTGGATGGCCCGGATGCCGGCGGCGACGTAGGGAAGGTCCCGGGGCGGGTCGGGGATCTTGAGCGCGTCCACGTCGGCGCGGGTGCGCACCGGGTTGGCGATCTTCGGCCCGCCGTCCCCCTTGCCCTTCTCCCCCTTCTCGAAGGAGAGGTCGAGCCCCATGGCCGGGAGGTGGATGAGGATGTCGGAGAAGAGGATGGCCGCGTCGAACCCGAACTCGTCGATGGGCGACGCCGTCACCTGGGCGATGAGCTCCGGCGAGTGGCACAGGTCGAGGAATCCCACCTTCTGGCGGACGGCGCGGTAGCTGGGCTGGTAGCGGCCTGCCTGCCGCATCATCCACACCGGGATGCGGTCGACGGGCAGCCTTCTACAGGCGCGAAGGAAGCGGGACGAGGGCTCGTTCTGGGTCGGACTCATCGGCCGGGTTTCATAGCATGACCCCCCGGAAGGGGCCAGCGATGCGGGATCCCTGGAAGCCCTACGGGGAAAGGGCGGCGCGCGCCGTCACGAAGCTCACGCCGGCCACCCGGACGGTCTTTCGCCGTCCCGCCTCCCCCCGCTCGATGGTCACGTCGGATCGGCGGGAGCCGAGCGCGTCGGCCAGGAAGCCGACCAGGGCAGCGTTCGCCTCGCCGTCCACCGGCGGGGCGGCCAGCTGGACCTTGAGCCGGCCGTCGTGCTCGCCCACCACGCGGGTCCGGGACGCCCGGGGTTGCACCAGGATCTCCAGGACCACCCCACCCGGCGCCTCGCGGAGCCAGGGCATCAGCGCAGCCCGACGAGCGCGATCTTCGCCTTGTCGGCTCGGCGGACCATCTCGTCGAGGTCCATCACCAGCGTGCAGCCCGCCTCGACCGCGAGGACCTCGCATCCCGCTGCCTTCATCGAGTCGACGGTGTCGGGCCCGACCGCGGGAAGGTCGAAGCGACGGTCCTGATCCGGCTTCACCGCCTTCACGACGACGGCCCCTTCCCTGGCCAGCTCGCCGCCACGCCGGATGCAGGCATCGGTGCCCTCGAGCGCCTCCACGGCGATGGCCACCCGATCCTTCACCACCACCGTCTGCCCCAGGTCGAGCCGCCCGACGGCCCGGGCCAGCTCGAGTCCGTAGCGGGCGTCGGCCCACTGTTCCTCGGTGGGCTCTCGCTTCCCCATCACGCCCTCGCGAGCCAGGCGATCCTGGAGGAAGCGGGACGGGTCCGTCACCGGCAGTCCACGCTCCTCGGCGGCGCTGGCGATGGCGCGGAGGACGTTGTCGTCGGTCTTCACCGCCAGCCGCGCCAGGATCTGCACGCCGAGCCCGTCGAGCCAGGCGTCGCGGAAGAAGCGGGCCTTGGCGATCGAACCCAGCATCACCACCTCGGTGCAGCCCCCGGCCTTGAAGGCCTCGAGCACCTTGCCGAACTGGCCGAGCTTCACCCAGGTGCAGGAGTCGACCAGCTTCTCGAGCCCCGGGTCGGTCTGGTTCAGGTGCGCGGCCGCCACCACCCGGTGGCCGGCGCGGCGCGCGCTCTCGGCGAAGAGGAGGGGGAAGCGTCCGCCGCCGGCGATGAGGCCGATCGTGGACATCCCTATCGGAGGATGCCCCGCTCCGAGGATTCGACGAACTTCACCCAGTGATCGATCTCGGGGTTCCCGCCCATCTCGGCGCGGATCCGGTCGAGCGCCTCCTTGAGCGGGAGCTTGGAGCGGAAGAAGATCTTGTAGGCGCTCTTCACCCGGCCGATCTGCTCCTCGGAGAATCCGGCCCGCTGAAGCCCGACCAGGTTGATGCCCACCACCTCGGCCCGGGCTCCCGCCACCATGAGGTAGGGCGCGACGTCCATCATCACGCCGGTGATCCCTCCGACGTAGGCGAGCCGCCCGACGCGGGAGAACTGCTGCACCGCCGAGACCCCGCCGAAGATCACGCCGTCCTCGGCCTCGACGTGGCCGGCCAGCGCGCAGAAGGTGGCCACGATGACCCGGTTCGCGAGACGGCAGTCGTGGGCCACGTGGGCCGAGGCCATGACGAGGCACTGGTTGGCGATCCGGGTGACGCCTCCGCCCCCCACCGTTCCGGTGTGGATCGAGGCGAACTCGCGGACGACGTTTCCGTCGCCCATCTCGAGCAGGGTGTCCTCCCCCTTGTACTTGAGGTCCTGGGGCGGCGCGCCCACCACGGCGTGGGCGAAGATGCGGTTGCCCGAGCCGAGGGTCGTGCACCCCTCGACGACGGCGTGGGCTCCGACCACGTTGCCCGGCCCCATGCGCACCTTGGGCCCGATGACGGCGTAGGGGCCGATCTCGCAGCCGGGGTGGATCTCCGCGCCCGGCGCGACGATGGCCGTGGAGTGGATGGCCACGGTCAGCCTTCCTTCTTCCGATCGACGAGCATGGCCATGAACTCGGCCTCGGCGACGGTCTCCCCGTCGACCATCGCCTTGCCCTTCTGCTTCCAGATGTCGCCCTTGCGCTTCACCACCTCGACGTGGAGCTCGATGCGGTCGCCGGGCACCACCGGCCTGCGGAATCGGGCGTTGTCGATGGCCATCAGGTAGGTGACCTTGTCGCCCGGCTCCTCGATCATCGATCCCTTGGCGAGCAGCGCCGAGGCCTGCGCCATCGCCTCGAGGATGAGCACGCCTGGCATCACGGGGTGGCCGGGGAAGTGACCGGCGAAGAAGGGCTCGTTCACGGTCACGCACTTCACCGCCACGAGCTTCTTCATCGGCTCCATCGACAGCACGCGATCGACGAGCAGGAACGGGTAACGGTGCGGAAGGATCGCCTCGATGGCGTTGACGTCCATCAACGGTCCGGGCTTTTCGCTCATTTGTCCTCCTGGAGCTTCTTCACGGCCTTCTCGAGTTCGCGGATCCGCTTCGTGAGTCCGTGGAGCGAGCGGGTCGCCGCCACCTCCCGGAGCCAGTCCTTGTGCGGGACGGCCGGATAACCGCTGTGGGTCTCGCCGGCCGGGATGTCGTTCATGACTCCCGACTGCGCGCCCAGGCGGACCCCGTCGCCGATCTCCAGGTGCCCCACGACGCCGACCTGGCCCCCCAGGATGGCCCCCATGCCCACCCTGGTGGAACCGGAGATCCCCACCTGGGCGGCCGCGAGGGAGAGGGGTCCGAAGTCGACGTTGTGGGCGATCATCACCAGGTCGTCGATCTTGGCTCCCCTGCGGATGACGGTCCGTCCCATGGTGGCCCGGTCGACGCAGGTGTTGGCACCGATCTCGACGTCGTCCTCCAGCTCGACGATGCCCGACTGCGGAACCTTGTAGTGGCGCGGGCCGCTGCCGTCGCCCTCCATGTCGAAGGCGAATCCGAATCCGTCCCCGCCCACCACCACTCCCGGCTGGAGGATGCAGCGGTTGCCGACGATGCAGCGCTCCCGCACCACCACGTTCGGGTAGAGGATGCAGTCGTCGCCGATGCGCGCTCCGTCCCCGACCACCACGCCAGGGAAGAGGATGGTTCGCGCCCCCACCGAGGCGCCCCGTCCCACGTAGGCGAGGTCCTGCACCTCGGCGCTGGGGTCGACCGTCGCGCCTGGGGCGATCACCGCCCCCGGAGCGACCTCGGGGACCGGTTCCCGGGGGGGGTGGAAGAGGGTGGAGATCCGGGCGAAGGCCAGGTATGCGTTGGCCGCGCGCAGGACGGTGCGCCCGGGACCGACCGCCTCGCCGTCCCCCACGATCACCGCTCCCGCCCGGCTGGCCGCGAACTCGGCGGCGTACCTGCGGTTCGCGAAGAAGGAGAGGTCCGCCGGCCCGGCGTCCTCGAGCGGCATGACCCGCTCGATGCGGAGGGTCCCGTCCCCCTCGACGCGGCCGCCGACCCGTTCCGCCAGCTCGGCGAGGCTGAAGTGCACGGGACCTCCTACTTGGCGGCCGGAGCCGCAGCCGGTGCGGTCTTCTTCGCGTCGGGCTTCTTGGCGGCGGCGCCCTTGCCGTACTTGGCGTTGTACTCCTTGACCAGCTCGGCGGTCATGTTGCCCTCGGGCGGGGCCACCATGAGGCCGGCGTTCTGCTGCTCGAAGACGTAGGTGTAGCCGTGCTTCGCGGCGATGCCCTTGATGACCGCCTCCATCTTGTCGAAGATGACCTTCATCATCTCCCGCTCGCGCTCCTGCAGGTCCTTCTGCATCTGCACGTAGACCTGCTGCATCTCGTTGACCTTGCGCTCGAACTCCATGGCCTTCTCGCGCTTGGCGTCGTCGGACATGACCACCATCTGCTTGTCGAGGTCGTCCTTCATCCGCTTCAGCTCGTTCTGCTTCTCGTCGAGCATCTTCTGCTTCTGGTCGAACTCCTTCTTGAGCAGGTCCCGGGCGGCCTTGCCCTCCTCGACCTCGGAGACGGCCTGCTGCAGGTTGACGTAGCCGATCTTGAGCTCGGCGGCCCTGGCGGCATGGGGGACGGCGATCGCGAGCGCGACGGCGGCGATGAAGGGAATGGTGCGCATGTTCTCTCCTCTTGTTTCGGTCAGAAGAAGCTGCCGATGGTGAACTGGAAATCCACGGGGGCGTCGATGATGGCTCCGGTGATGGGGTCGCGCCGGCGGTTCAGGGGGAAGCCCCACTCGAAGCGGAGCGGGCCGATGGGGCTGAACCAGCGGAAGCCGAAGCCCCAGGCCTTGTAGAGCCCCCATGGTACGGCGGGATCGATGTACACCCCGGGCGCGAAGGCGTTGCCCATGTCGAAGAAGACCACGGCGCGGATGCCCATCTTCTCGACGATGGGATACTCGAGCTCGAAGTTGAGCACCAGTTGCTTGTTCCCGCCGACCTGGAGCAGGCGCATCTGGGAGTCGGGGTTGGCGCTGGCGCCCACCGGCACCACCGGCGAGAGGGAGTAGAGCCGGTACCCGCGGACGGTGTTGACGCCGCCCACGTAGTAGAGCTCCGACACCGGGACCGGGTTGTTCTCGTTCCATCCCCGGATCACGCCGGCGAGGAGCCGGAAGCGGCCGGTCAACCCCTTCCAGATGTCCTGGTAGAAGCGGAACTCGATCGTCTCCCGGTAGAAGAGGTTCACCTGATCGCCGAAGATGGCCTGCGGCGCCATGAAGGGCGGGGCCAGGTCGAGGGAGGCGGAGAGGTAGAAGCCCCGGGTGGGGAAGAGCCGGTTGTCGCGACGGTCCCAGGCAATCGCGACGCGCGCCGCGCTGGTCACCCCCGAGCGGTAGCGGTTGAAGAGGAGCAGGTCCTGGATGGCCGCGGTGACCCGCACCCGCTCCAGCGTGTAGGTCAGGAAGACGCGCAGGTCCTCCAGCTTGGAGAGCCCGGGCCAGAGCCAGGACATCCCGGCCAGCTCGTAGCCCCAGGTGAGCGACCCGCCGATCGCGCCACGCGTGAAGTTGGCGTAGAGGTTCTCGTTGGCGTACAGGTCGAAGGCGAAGGTCCACTTGGTGTCGAGGAAGTACGGCTCCACGAACTGGATCTGGCCGAGCTGGCGGAGCGACGACCACTGCACCTGGAGGGAGAGGGTCTGCCCCCACCCGAAGAAGTTGTTCTGGCTGATCTGGGCCGTGAGGATGAAGTTCTCGTAGGAGGAGAACCCGGCGCCCACCTGGAAGGTGCCTGTTGCCTTCTCCTTCACCTCGACGACCGCGACGATGCGGTCGTCTGCGGACCCCTTCTTGGTGGAGATCTCGACGGTCTCGAAGAAGCCGAGCGCGGTGATGCGCTGCTTGGAGATCTTGATGGCACTGGCGCTGTAGAGGTCGCCCTCGAAGATGCGCAGCTCGCGGCGGATCACCTTGTCGCGGGTCTTGGCGTTGCCCAGGATCTCGATGCGCTCGAAGAGGACCTTCTGCCCGGGCTGGACGTCGAAGGTCAGTCCCAGCGTGCGTGCCTTGGGATCGAGCTTGGTGACCGGGTTCACGTTGACGTACGCGTAGCCCATGTCCTTGTAGAAATCGGCCACCGCGAAGAGGTCGTGTCCGACCTTGGAGCGCACGAAGAGCTCCCCCTCGGAGGACTGCAGGAGCTGGGGCAGGAAGGGGCGCATGCCCAGGAGCTCGCCCGAGAAGTCGAGCTTCCCCACCGTGTACTCCTCCCCTTCCTCGATGGGGATGCTGATGAAGAGCATGGTCCGGTCGGGGCTGAGCGCGATGGTGGGCTTCCCCACCTTGACGCTCACGTAGCCCTTCTCGAGGTAGACCGCCTGGATGGCCTGGAGGTCGCGCTGGAAGGCGTCCTCCTTGTAGGTGCCCGCCGAGGAGAGGAAGGCCAGGTAGCTCCCCTCCTGCGTCTGCATGTAGGGGAGGATCTCCTCCTTGGGGATGTTCTCGTTTCCGACGAAGTGGATGCGCCGGACCTGGACCTTGGCCCGCTCGTTCACGACGAAGACCACCACCACCTGGTTGTCGGGCCGGTCCTCGATCCTCGAGGTGACCTCGGCCAGGTAGAAGCCCTTCTCGGTGTACTTCTCCTGGATCTTCTTCACCGTCTTCCGGACGGCGCCCATGTCGAGGATGGCGAACCGCTTGACCTCGATGGCGTCCTTGAGGTCGTCGCTGGAGATCTCGTCGTTCCCCTCGATCTTGTAGTCCTGGAGCGAGGGCTTCTCGACCACCTTCACCACCAGGGTCGGGCGGTCCGTCGGCCCCTTCTCCTCGATGGAGACGTCGGAGAAGTAACCGAGCTTCATCACTCCCCGGACGTCCTGCTGGATGGAGAGCGGGTCCACCGGGGCGCCGACCTTGGTGACCATCGCCGCCTTGACGGCATCGACCTCGACGCGCCGGTTGCCCTCGACCTCGATGGCTGCGACGGTGGGGCCGGAGGACTCGGGGGCGGGCTCGGCAACCGGTGCGGCGACGGGTTCGGCGACGGCCCCGGGCGGGATGGCCACCGACGGAACGGGCGCCGGCGCGCTCGCGGAGGGCGCCGGGGAAGGCTGCGTCTCCTGGGCGCGAGCCGGCTCCGGACCGGCCAGCAGGCACACGAGCGCGACGATGGGGAGGGTGCTCCTCACGAAGCCGCGGAATCTAGTGCATGCCCGGGAAAACCTCAAAGGCAATTGGCCGTCCTTCCGGGCCCCTAGGCCAGGCGGCCGGCCCGCAGGCGAACCCGGCGCCCCAGCGACTCGGCCAGCTTCTCGTTGTGGGTCACGACGACCCCGGTGACGCCCAGGTCCCGGTTCAGTTGCTGGAGAAGGTCGTGGATGCCGTCTGCGGTCTGCGGATCGAGGTTGCCGGTGGGCTCGTCGGCCAGGAGGAGGCGCGGCTGCAGCACCAGCGCCCGGGCCAGCGCCACCCGCTGCTGCTCCCCCCCGGACAGCTCTCCGGGACGGTGGCCCAGGCGTCCCGAGAGCCCGACCCGTTCCAGGCTTTCCTCGGCACGGCGCCGGGCCTCGGAACGCGGGAGCCGCCGGACCAGGCCGGGCATCATGGCGTTCTCGAGCGCCGTGAACTCGGGGAGCAGGTGGTGGCTCTGGAACACGAACCCCACCGAGTCGTTGCGGAAGCGGGCTCGCTCCCCCTCGTCGAGGCTGGCGAGGTCCCTCCCCTCGAATACGACCTTTCCCGCCGTGGGCACGTCGAGTGCGCCCACCAGATGGAGGAAGGTGCTCTTCCCGGCGCCCGACGGCCCGGTCAGCGCCACCATCTCCCCGGCCTCGATGGTGAGGCTCACCCCCTGCAGCACCTCGAGCCGGCGGCCGCCGGTGAGGTACGCCTTCCCGAGCTCCTGGATGTCGAGGAGGGAGGGCATCACTCGCCTCGCAGCCCCTCGACCGGCTCCAGCCGGGCTGCGCGGGTGGCCGGGTAGATGGTCGCCAGGTAGGACAGGGCCAGGGCGGCCAGCGCAACCAGCGCGAAGTCGCCACCGTCCACGAGCACCGGGAGGTGGCTGATGTAGTAGACCTCCGGGTCGAGCGGGATGCCCACCCGGGACACCAGCGCCGTGGTGCCGAGCCCGAGCAGGAGGCCGAACCCGGTCCCCACCGCGCCGATGGCCAGCCCCTCGGCCACGAAGATCTTCATGATGCTCGTGGTGGTCGCCCCCATCGAGCGGAGCACCGCGATCTCGCGGGTCTTCTCCAGCACCAGCATGACGAGCGTGGCCACGACGATGAAGCTCGCCACCAGCATGATGAACCCGAGGATCACCGCCATGGCGATCCGCTCCATCATGAGTGCGGAGAAGAGGTTGCGGTTCATCTCCCCCCAGTCCTTGGTCCGGAACGGGTAGCCCTCGAGCGCGGCCAGGACCTTGCGCATCACCGGGCGGGCCGCGTTCACGTCCTGCACCTTGAGCTCGAGCCCGGTCACCGAGTCGCCGGTTCCGAAGAAGCGCTGCGCCTCGGCCAGCTGGAGGTAGGCGAACTTGGCGTCGTACTCGTAGAAGCCGCTGTAGAGGAGGCCTGCGACGCGGAAGGGGCGGCTCTTGGGCTGCGGGCCGGCCGGCCCGATGTCGCCGAACGGGGAGACCACGCTGACCACGTCCCCGACCCCGACGCGCAGCCCACGCGCCAGCTCGCGCCCGAGCAGGATCCCGGGGAGCCTCTCGGCCGGGGCGGCATCCGGCCTGGACCCGTCCCCGGCGGGCCTGGCGCTCCCGTCCAGCGCCTCGCCCAGCCCCAGGCGCGGCTTCGCCGGCGGGATCTCCTCGGGGCGGTCCAGCCACTCGAGCCGTCCCTCCTCCAGGCTGCGCGGGATCTCCGTGACCTTTCCCAGCGTGGCGGTGTCGACCCCCTTCAGGATCGACCCGGTCAGGTTCTGGCCGGCGGAGAGCATCACCTCGGCGTAGAGGAATGGCGTGGACGCGGCCACGCCGGGAACCGAGAGGACCCGATCCTGCGTGCCGCGCCAGTCGGTGAAGTCGTTCTGCCCGTACTTGAGGACCACCCCGTGGGCATGGGCCCCGAGGATCTTCGACTTGAGGTCCTGCTCGAAGCCGCTCATCACCGAGAGCACCACGGTGAGCGCCCAGACCCCGGTGGCCACCCCGCCGATCGAGATGAGCGTCATGAGCATGGTGGCGGGGAGTCGCGGCCGCTCGTGAGGCTCCCCGGCGATCGCGGCGCGCCGGGCCTTGCGGTCCTGCCAGGCCGACCATGCGATGCCGGCCAGCAACCCCGGGATCACGCCCGTCACCACGATGAGGAAGAGGGCCCCGAGCGTGCGGGCGTGCAGGCGCAGGTGGCTGCGCGCCACGAAGAGCTCCCACCCCAGGGACGGGTCGAGCCGGCCCGAACCGGTGAGGAGGAAGGCCAGCGTCGAGCCGAGGAAGGCCAGCGCGCCGGAGGACAGGCAGGCGAGGAGCAGCCCCGCCGTGAGCACCACCCTCCCCTGGTACTGCCAGGTGTGCAGGACGAGGGGCAGGCCGCGAAGCGCGGGGAGGACGAGCACCAGGGGCCCGAGGGCGAGCGCCAGGAGCAGGAGGGTGGCCGCCACGATCTCGTAGAAGGCGATGCGCCGGCCGGCCACGGCGGCCGCGGCACCGCCCAGGATGGCCCAGGCGACCCCGGCTCCGATCGCCAGCCCGGAGGCGGACCCGGCCGGCAGGCCGAGCCGATCGGAGAGGAAGACGTGACCGAGCGCGGCCACGACCGGCGCGCCGATGACGGCGAGGGCCGCGAGCCCGAAGGAGCGCCAGGAGAAGACCGGGGACACGGCTACTCCCGCGGCTTGAGAAGCGGAAACAGGATCACGTCGCGGATCGACGACGAGTCGGTGAGCAGCATGGCCACGCGGTCGATCCCGATCCCCTCGCCGGCCGTGGGGGGCATGCCGTGCTCCAGCGCGCGGACGAAGTCCTCGTCGAAGGGCATGGCCTCCTCGTCTCCGGCGGCCCGGGCCGTCACCTGCGCCTCGAAGCGGGCCCGCTGGTCGGCCGGATCGTTCAGCTCGCTGAAGGCGTTGGCCACCTCCATGCCGGCGACGAACAGCTCGAAGCGGTCCACGAGGCGCGGGTCGGAGTCGCGCCGGCGCGACAGCGGGCTGGTCTCGATGGGGAAGTCGACCACGAAGGCCGGCCGATCGGCCGGCAGCTGCTGCTCGCAGAAGACCTCGAAGGCGAGCGCGATGGCCTCGCCCGGCGAGGCCCGTGAGGCCTTCTCCAGCTTCCAGGCGTCCTCGCTGTCTCCCTCGCGGGTTGCGGCACGGGAGAGCGCCTCGGCCAGGCCGCGGCCGGAGAGGGCGTCCCCGGGCGCGAGCCCCAGCGCCTTCGCCCCCATCTCCAGCATGGAGAAGCGCGGGAAGGGCGGCGTGAAGTCGATGGCCTGGCCCTGGAACGTCACCTTGGGTGAACCAGTCACCTTCACCGCCAGCTCGTGGAAGAGCTCCTCGGTGAGGGTCATGAGGTCCTCGTGGGTGGCGTAGGCCTGGTAGAACTCGATGCTGGTGAACTCCGGGTTGTGGCGCCGGTCGATGCCCTCGTTGCGCCAGATGCGGCCGATCTCGTAGACCCGCTCCAGGCCGCCCACCACCAGCCTCTTGAGGTGGAGCTCGGTGGCGATGCGGAGCTTGAGATCGAGCCCGAGCGCGTTGTGGTGGGTCTCGAACGGGCGGGCCGCCGCCCCGCCGGCCTCCTCCGGCCTGTGGAGCGTGGGGGTCTCCACCTCCAGGTAGCCGCGCTCGTCGAGGAAGCGCCGGATGGTGGAGACGATGCGGGCCCGCTTCTCGAAGGTGTCCCGGACCCCCGGCGTGGCCACCAGGTCGAGGTAGCGCTGCCGGTAGCGCTGCTCGACATCGGCCAGGCCGTGCCACTTCTCCGGCAGAGGGCGGATGGCCTTGGTGAGGATGGTGAAGGTGGCGGCCACGACGGTCAGCTCGCCGGTCTTGGTGCGCGTGGCCGGGCCGCGGGCGGCGATCACGTCGCCCACGTCGAGGAGCTTGAACACCTCGAAGGCCGGATCGCCCACCTGGTCCTTCTTCACCCAGACCTGGATCTCCCCCGAGCGATCGCGGACCTTCAGGAAGGCAGCCTTGCCGAAGCTGCGCACGGCCAGCACGCGGCCGGCCACCGACCAGTCGCCTGGGTCGAGGGCGATCTCCTCGGGAGGGGCCTCCCCGTAGCGTGCGTGGAGCTCCCGGGCCAGGTGCGCGGGCACGTGGCCATTGCCGTAGGGGTTCACTCCGAGCTGGCGCAGCTGCTCGGCCTTCTTCAGCCGCTGCGCCACGATCTCGCGTTCGGTGGCTCCCAGCTCCTCGGACATCGACTTCCTCTTCCCCTGGATCGGGCCCGGAAGCGGGCAGGCGCAGGCTAGACGGGGCAGCCTCCCGGGTCAACGCGCCGCGGCGGGGCGAATTCCCCCTAGAGCGCCGGGCTGTAGGTGCGGTAGTCGATCTCCGGGAAGATGTTGTCCCGGGATTCCACCTGGGAGAGCCAGGTCTCGTCCAGGCTGCCGGCGCGGATCTGGTCGTGAAGCCGCGTGAAGCGCATCACGTGCTCCCGGGTGCGCCGGATGGCGTAGTCGACCATGGTCCCGGTCTTCAGGATGAAGGCCCAGTCGGAGGACTGGGCGAGCAACAGCTCGCGAGCGGCCTGGTTGAGGGCACGGCGCGCCAGCGCCCCAGGCTCGGGGTAGTCGCGTGCCAGCGCGATCATGCGCTCGGCCGCCTTGTGCAGGTGGCGGTAGATCCAGTCGTTCGACCCGTCGAGCCAGACCCCGGCATAGCCGCCCGCCCCCCAGGAGCAGAGCGGCGGCGTCCCCATCTGCTGCTCGGGGTTCTCCTTGAGGTAGTCGCCCGGCGTGGCCAGCCGGAAGACCTTCTGGTCGAAGGCCACCTTGCGGACCAGGAAGTCGATGAACTGCGGCCCCTCGTACCACCAGTGGCCGTAAAGCTCGGCGTCGTAGGGCGAGACCACGATGGGCCTCGTCCCTCCCATGTTCCCGGCCAGGTGCTCGATCTGCCGCTCCCGGTTGAACATGAAGTTCCCGGCGTGGGCCGCGGCGCGCTCGCGGGCCCGCCAGGGATCGTAGGGCTCCTTGTGCCCGCCCTTCCCGGTGATGCGGAAGTACTTGATGCCCACGTTCTTCCGGTTCCCGTCCGGCTGGATCCAGGGCCTGACGTAGTTCCAGTCGAGGTCCCAGCCGATGTCCCGGTAGAACTCGCGGTACTCGGGGTCGCCGGGATAGCCGTGCTCGGCGCTCCAGACCTGCTGCGACGACTCGGCATCGCGCGCGAAGGCCGCCGATCCACTCTTCGTGAACAGGGGCGCGTAGACTCCGTGGCGCGGACGGGGCGTCGCGTCGGCCACCCCGTGCGTGTCGGTGAAGAAGTAGCGGATCCCCTCCGCTGCGAGCAGCTCGTCGACGCCCGGGAAGTAGCCGCACTCGGGCAGCCAGATCCCGACCGGGCTGCGGCCGAAATGGCGCCGGTGGCTGGCGGCGGCGACCGCGATCTGCGCCCGGACCGCCTCGGGGTACTCCTGCATGAGGGGCAGGAATCCGTGGGTGGCCCCGCAGGTGACGATCTCGAGCCGGCCGGCGTCCTCCAGGCGACGAAAGGCGGCCACCAGGTCGCGCCCGTAGCGGTCCTCGAAGAGGCCGTGCAGTTCCCGGAACTCGTGCTGGTAGTACTGCGCCAGTCCGTGGAAGGTCGGGTCGTGGATGGTGCGCCGGACCTCCTTGTCGGTGAGGTCGCAGAGCCTCTCCAGCCGCCGGGCATAGCGCGACACGAGCAGGTCGTCGCGCAGCATGGCCACCAGCGGTGGCGACAGGGTCATGGAGATGCGGAAGGGGACGTTCTCCTCGGTCAGCCGGTCGAAGACGCGGAGGAGCGGCAGGTAGGTCTCGGTGATGGCCTCGTAGAGCCAGTCCTCCTCGAGGAACTCGGGGTGCTCCGGATGACGAACGAACGGCAGGTGCGCGTGCAGGTGGAGCGAGAGGTAGCCGGCGACGGGCACTAGGCGCCTTCCTTCCCGCCGCGCCGCTTCCCGCTTCCGCCCCATGCCCGGGCCGGCGAGGACGGGCGGCCCGGCTCGGAACGCACGTCCCAGGCGGGCGCCGGCGACTTGCTCCCCTTGGACAGGCGAGCCAGCATCGAGCGGATCTCCGCGGGAAAGGCGCCTCCGGCCCGCACGTCGCGCAGCCAGCCGTCGAGCGGGAGATCCCAGGGAATGGTGGCGAAACGATCGTCCACCACCTGCGAGGGGCCGGACGAGGGCAGCGCCACCTCGTTGGAGGGCTCCCCCACGATCCGCTCCCGGCCGTCGGTCGAGACCGCCACGATGATGCCCCGGTAGGTGCGGCCCGGCTCGAGCTCGTGGACGTAGAAGCCGCGCGCCTCGAGGGCGAACTCGGCGACCTTGACCGTCTCCCATTCTCCGTCGTCCCGGAGCGCGAGGACCCGGAGCTGGGCGCGCGGGCGGTCGAGCCACTCGAAGCCGAGGTTGCGCGTCTCCTCGGAGTGGTCCCAGTAGAAGAACAGGGTGCGAGGGTCTCGCGGCAGCCCGACGAACACGTCCTCGCCGTAGCTCCAGGGAAGCTCGCCGAGCCCCTCGTCGTCGGCGGGCACGGGGACCTCGGCGAGGGCCCCCATCGCCATGGGACCCTCGCGCTCGTCTCCTTCCGTCATGGGGTGGGGCGCCTGGCGCGCAGCATCCTCCCCGAGGACGCGGGCGACGAAGTAACCGGACGGGTCGAGTCCTCCGCCGGGGGGGCGAACCGGCGAGCCGCGGCGCGGAGCCCGCACCCGGGCGGCCGGCGTCGAGGCCTTCTTCGCGGCGGCCTTCTTCGGAACCGCCTTCTTCGGAACCGCCTTCTTCGGAACCGCCTTCTTGGCGGGCGGCCTTCTTCGGGGCCGCCTTCTTCGCGGCGACCTTCTTCGCGGCCACCTTCGGCGCGCCCTTCCCGGCGGCCTTCGGGGTGGGCTTCGCCGGCGCCTTCTTGCTGGGCTTCTTGGTTGCCATGGTGCCCGTAGGAAAGGCTGCCCATGGCGGCTCGTCAAGGGTCGCGTGGACGAATGGCGGACGGCAACTTCCGGCCGGCAGGGGATTCCTGGGTCCCGACGGCGTCTGCTAACGTGGAACGGAACCCCGGAGACCGCGTGAAACCGCACGAGCCCGAGAGCCTGGAGCCCCTTCCGATCTGCGGCAGCTGCGGCCATCCGCACCTTCCCGGCGAACCCTGCACGGCGGCGCGGCTGGCCGGGGCCGGCACGGGTACGCTGGCCATGGAGGAATCGGAGGCGTCCCGGGGCCAGGAGTTGCGCCCCACCAATCCGCTGGTGGGCTCGACCGTCGGGAGCTTCCGGGTGGTCCGCGCGCTGGGCCGGGGCGGCATGGGCACGGTCTACCTGGCCGAGCACCCGGTGATCGGCAGCCGGGTCGCGATCAAGTTCCTCCACGAGTCGATGGCCGCCAGCCCCGAGCTGGTGGCGCGATTCTACGACGAGGCACGGGCGGTGAATCGCATCGGCCACGAGAACATCGTGGGGATCTTCGATCTCTCGATGCTCCCGCCGAACCGCTACTACATCGTCATGGAGTACCTCGACGGCGAGGCCCTGTCCGCCTTGATCCGCCGGGGGTCCATGGCGCTCGACGAGGCGGTGGTCATCCTCCGACAGCTCTGCGATGCGCTCCAGTGCGCCCACGACCGGGGCGTGGTGCACCGGGACCTCAAGCCCGACAACGTCTTCGTGCTGCGGCGCCGCGGCGCACCCTTCGTGAAGCTCCTCGACTTCGGCATCGCCAAGCTGCGGGACGCGCCGCCCGGCGCCCAGACGGCGGCCGGAATGATCGTGGGGACGCCCGAATACATGGCTCCCGAGCAATGCGAGAACCGCCCCATCGACGCCCGCACCGACGTCTACGCACTGGGGGTGATGGCTTACCAGATGCTCACCGGGGTGCTGCCCTTCACCGGCAGCATTCCCCAGCTGCTCCTCGCCCACGTCCGCGAGACGCCGCGCCCCCCGCGTTCGGTGAGTGGGTTGCTCCCCCCGGCGCTGGACGACGCCGTCCTGCGGGCCCTTCGCAAGCGCCCCGAGGACCGCTTCCCGGACATGATCTCCTTCGCGGCCGCGCTGGCCCCCGGCCCGGACCCCTCCACGTCCCCGGCGCAGGACCCCCCGCCCTCCGCCGCCCATCCCGTCTCCATCCGCGTCCTCCTGGCCGGCGAGCCGCAGGCCCGCTCCTTCCCCGCCGTCGAGCTGACGCGTGGTGGCGTATACCTCGAGTCCGGGCCGCCGCTGCCCTCTCCGTTCTCCCGCGCCGTGGTCTCGGTGCCGGAGGGGATTTCCGGGTCGGCGCCGGTCCCGGCCGAGGTGGTGCGGGTCGTCCAGCCCGACGAGGCCAGGGCCTGGGGCATGGCGTCCGGATTCGCCCTCCAGTTCCTCCCGTCCACTCCCGCCGAGCGGGCCGCGCTGGAGCGGCTCGCCGGCGGCACCCCGGTAACACCCCGTCCCGAGCCCTCCGACGCCTCGGCGGCAGCGCTGATCGACGCCCTCGAAACCCACTCGGGCGGCACCCACTACGAGTTCCTGGGGCTGCCGCCCGACGCCGAGTTGAAGGAGGTCCAGAGCCGGGCCCGGGCGCTGCGGGTCCAGCTGGAGCGCCTGCGCGGGCGGAAGCTCACGGCCCGCCACGCCTCCCTGGTGGCGCCGCTGCTCGCCCGGGTGGCCTTCGCGGCCGACGTGATCGGGGTGGCCTCGGAGCGGCTCGCCTACGACGCCCGGAGCGGGAACCACCTCGGGGTGGCCCGCTGCATCGCGGCCGGCCTGCCCGACGCGCTGGTCGCCCAGCGACGCCTGGAGTTCCTGCGGGAGCGTCCCGGCACGGCGGAGCGGGTACGCCAGTGCGTGAGCCGCGCCAAGGTGGCCCGGGCGGTGGGGAACCTGGCATTCGCCCGTGCCCAGTTCGAGGAGGCACTGGCCGCCGATCCCCTCGACCTCGACATCCACCGGGAGTACTGGGCGCTCCGGCGCGACCTGGAAGGACCCGCGCGATGAGCGATCCCCTGACCGTCCTCGTCACCGGCGCGACCGCCGGGTTCGGCGAGGCCACCGCCGCGCGCTTCGCCCGGGACGGTGCCCGCCTCGTCGTGGCCGGGCGCCGCGCCGACCGGCTCGAGGCGCTGGCCAGGCGCCTCTCCGGGCAGGCCGAGGTCCACCCGTTGCCCCTCGACGTCCGCGACCGGGCCGCGGTGGAGCGAGCTCTCTCCTCCCTGCCGGCCGCGTTCGCGCAGGTGGACGTTCTCGTCAACAACGCGGGCCTGGCCCTCGGGCTCGAGCCCGCCCATCGGGCCAGCATCGACGAATGGGAGCAGATGATCGACACCAACGCCCGGGGGGTCGTCATGGTGACCCGCCAGATCCTGCCGGGCATGGTCGAGCGCGGCCGCGGCCACGTGGTCAACCTGGGCTCCGTGGCGGGCGCCTACCCCTACCCCGGCGGGAACGTCTACGGTGCCACCAAGGCCTTCGTCCACCAGTTCTCGCTGAACCTCCGCGCCGACCTGGTGGGCAGCGGCGTGCGCGTCACCTGCATCGAGCCCGGCATGGCCGAGACCGAGTTCTCGCTCGTCCGGCTCAAGGACACCGGGAAGGCCCGGGCGGTCTACCAGGGAGTGACCCCGCTCTCGGCGGCCGACGTGGCCGACGCCATCCACTGGGTGGTGACCCGGCCGGCGCACGTGAACGTGAACGTCCTCGAGCTGATGCCAGAGCAGCAGGCCTTCTCCCCCTTCGCGGTGAAGCGCCGCCCGCCTTGACGACCATGCCCGGCGAAGCGCTCGTGCCAGGACTGGCAGTCGAACCCGCCCCCTTCCGGGCAGCTGACGCGCCGGACCGGATCGCCCGCCTGTCGCGCCGCCTGGGAGCCGGGGCCCCGGAGGTGGTGGACCTCTGCCGGATGGCACCCGACCCCGACCTGGCGCTCGCCGGCGTGGAGCGATTCCTCGACGTCGCCGAGTTCCCCCGCGGACGCGACCTGGTCGAGGCCCTGGTGCTCCTCACCGGATCCTCGCGGCTGGCCACCCAGGCCCTGGCGCGGGACCCGGGGCTCCTGCGGCGTGCCGCCCGCTCCCCCTGGGTGCGGAGGGAGAGGCCCGAGGCCTCCATGCGGGCCACCCTGGCGCGAGCGGCCCGATGGCTCGACCCGGAGGACGTGGACGGCCTGCACCGGCTCCTGCGGCGCTTCGCGGCCCGGGAGGTGGTGCGCATCGCGCTGCGCGACCTGCGCCGCGCTCGCGTCGACGAGGTCACCGGCGCCCTCTCCTCGCTGGCCACCTCGGCCCTCCACACCGCCATCGTCTTCCACGACCGGCGGCTCCGCGCCCGCCACGGCGCGCCTGCCGGGCACGAGGCCGGGGCCCCGGGTGCAGGCTTCTGCGCCATCGCCATGGGCAAGCTGGGCGCACGCGAGCTCAACTTCTCGTCGGACATCGACCTCATCTACGTCTACGCGCCGGACGGGAATACCACCGGCGACCGCCCTCTCACCCATTTCGCCTACTTCGCCAGGCTCGCCGAGCTCGTCACCGAGAGCCTCGCCAAGGTGACCGAGGACGGGATGGTGTTCCGGGTGGACCTGAACCTCCGCCCCGACGGGCGCAGCGGACCCATCGTGAACAGCGTCCGGGCCGCCGAGCTCTACTACCAGACCTTCGGGCGCTCCTGGGAGCGCAACGCCCTGGTGAAGGCGCGCCCGGGTGCGGGCGACCTGGCGGTGGGCGAGGAGCTGCTCGCCCAGCTCGAGCCCTTCGTCTGGCGCCGCTCGCTCGACCTGGGGATCATCGGGGAGATCCTGGCCATGAAGGCCCGCATCGACGCCCGGGCCGGCGCGGAGGGCCGGGACGATCTCAAGCTCGGTCGCGGCGGGATCCGCGAGGCGGAGTTCTTCGTCTCGGCCCTGCAGCTCCTCCACGGCGGCAAGCTGCGCGACCCCGGCATCCGGGAGCGGGCCGTGCTCCGCGCCCTCGACCGGCTGCTCGTCGCCGGCATCGTCCAGGCGCGCGACCGGGACGCCATCTGCGACGCCTACCTGTTCCTCCGTCGCGCCGAGCACCGCGTCCAGATGGTGGACGGGCGCCAGACCCACCGGCTCCCGCCGCCCGAGGAGCGGCTCGGCCTGGCCCGGTCCATGGGCTACGCAGACGTGGAGAGGTTCGAGGCGGCGCTGACCGGCCACCGGGAACGGGTCGCCGCCCTCTTCTCGGGCCTCCTCGGGACCACCACGGGTGCCGGGCCTCTCGATCCGGAGCTGGCGCTGCTCGCCGACCAGCAGGTGGAGCCCGGCCGCCGCCGCGAGATCGCCCTGCGCCGCGGCTTCGACGACCCGGAGCAGGCGGTGGCCGCCCTCGATGCGCTGGCCCGGCGCCAGACCCCGTTCTCCCGCATGGGCGACCCGGTCGCCGCCGTGGCGCTCCTCGTGGAGGTGGTGGCCACGCCCGACCCGGGACAGGCCATCGCCCACCTCTCCGAGTTCGCCGCCGCGCTCAAGGCCCCCGAGCCCTACTTCCGGATCCTGCGCGACTCCCCGCGCGTCCTCCGCCAGCTGGTCTCGCTCTTCGGCACCTCCGACTTCCTTTCCCAGCGCTTCCTCCGCCACCCCGAGCTGGTGGACCAGCTGCTTCGGGACGACCAGGTGGTCCTGGAGAAGGGGCTTCCGGACTACCGGGAGGAGATCGCCGCGCGCCTCGCAACCGTGCCGCCGGAGACTCCCGTCGACGAGGCCATGGAGCGGAAGCTGGCCGAGCTGCGCCGCGTGAAGAACGAGGAGGTGCTGCGCATCGCCATGCACGACATCGCCGGGAGCATCGGGCTCTCGAGCGTCGCCGCGCAGCTCTCCGACCTGGCCGAGGCGCTGCTCCAGGCCGCGCTCGAACTGGCCGAGGAGGAGGCGCGGGTCAAGGGGCGGATGCCGCCGGGCCGCCTGACGGTGATGGCGCTCGGCAAGCTGGGCGGGCGCGAGCTCGGGTATCACTCCGACCTCGACCTCATCTTCCTCTACCCGGCCACCGAGCCGGGCACGGTCGACGCCCCCGGGCAGGCACCCGCCCACATCCTCTACGCTCGCCTCGCCGAGCGCTTCCTCTCCTTCCTGCAGATGCCGCTCCGCGAGGGGCTCCTCTACAAGATCGACACGCGGCTCCGCCCGTCCGGGAACCAGGGAGCGCTGGTCACGAGTGATCAGGGGTTCGCCCGCTACCACCTGGCCCAGGCCGACAGCCCCCAGGCGCGCAGCCAGCTCTGGGAGCGCCAGGCGCTCCTCCGGGCCCGGCTCGCCGCGGGGGACGGCTCCCTCTACGCGCGGATCCGCCGCGAAGTCCTCGACCCGGTGCTCTTCGGCGGCCCGGTCGACGGCGCGGCACTCGCCACCGAGGTGCGACGCATGCGCGAGCGGATGGAGGGCGAGATCGGGAAGGAGGCCTCCAGGGGCAAGAACCCCAAGTTCGGCAGGGGCGGGATCGTCGACGTGGAGTTCGCCGTCCAGTACCTCCAGCTCGCCCACGGGCACGACCACCCCGCCATCCGCTCCCCGTCCACCCCGGAGGCGCTGGGCCGGCTCCGCGAGGCGGGACTCCTGCGCGAGGCGAACCACGCCGCGCTGGCCCAGGGCTACTCCTTCCACAGGCGCCTGGCCACGCGGATGCGGATCGTCCACGATTACGGGATCGACTACCTCCCCACCGAGGGGCCGGCGCTCGCCCAGCTGGCGCGGCGGCTCGGCTACCACGGCGAGGACCCTGGGGCTCGGCTGCTCGCCGAGTACGCTCGGGTCACCGAGGCGGTGCGCGGCGCCTTCCTCGAGGTCATGACCTCCTAGATCCCCGCCGGGGCTTTCCTTTCCGGCGTGGCGCCGCTATGGATGGAAGCCGCCACGGGAGGCGCCCACCATGGAAATCCGCTACGAACTGAAGCCGCGCTCGGAGCGCCGCCAGACCCCGTTTCGCCCCGCCGGCCCCCTTCCCTTCGGGCAGTTGCGCACCGACCACATGTTCCTCATGGACTACGAGGACGGCCGGTGGATCGAGCCGCGCATCGTCCCCTACGGCCCCCTCTCGCTCGCCCCCGGCGCGGTGGCCCTCCACTACGCCCAGGAGATCTTCGAGGGCGCCAAGGCCTTCCTCCACGACGACGGCGAGATCCACGCGTTCCGCATCGACAAGAACGCGTCCCGCCTGAACCGCTCCGGCGCCGGCGTGCTCATCCCGCCCATCCCCGAGGACGACCAGGTCCAGGCCATCCTGGCGCTCCTCGACGTCGAACGGCTATGGGCACCTCACCAGGAGGGGGCATCGCTCTACATCCGCCCCTACGTCTTCGGCACCCAGGATTCCCTGGGGGTGAAGCCGAGCTCGACCTACACCTTCTGCGTCTTCCTCTCGCCGAGCGGACCCTACTACCCGGCAGGCTTCCGGGAGCCGGTGAAGCTGCTCGTCACCCGCCGCTTCCACCGGGCCGCCCCGGGTGGCACCGGCGCCTTCAAGACCGGGGGCAACTACGCGGCCTCCCTCATGGCCGGGCACGTGGCCCACCAGCATGGAGCCAGCCAGGTCCTCTTCCTCGACGTGACCGACACGTACATCGAGGAAGCCGGGGCGATGAACCACTTCCACGTCACCCGCAACGGCGAGGTCGTCATCCCCACCTTCACCGAGACCATCCTCCGGTCCGTCACGTCCGAGTCGGTGCTCGAGCTGGGCGAACGCCACCTGGGCGTGGAGGTGAAGCAGGCGCGCATCCCGGTCGACGAGTTCCTCGACGGTATCCGCTCGGGCTCCGTCACCGAGGCGGGCGGCTTCGGCACGGCGGCGGTGGTCTCGGCGGTCGGGAACTACGTCTTCGACGACGGCACCGAGCTCCGGGTCGGCGACGGTCACGTCGGGCCACACACCCGCAAGATCTACGAGGTCCTCACCGGAATCCAGCGCGGGAAGCGCGCCGCCCCGGAGGGATGGCTCTTCCTCGCCCATCGGATGGAGTCCACCGGGAGGCCGAGAATCGTCCGGAAGCCGACGAAGGGCGGCAAGCCGAAGGCGCGGGCCGTGCCGCGCGCCGCGCGGAAGGGCGCGGCGAGGACGCCGCCGAACCGGAAGGCTGCGTCCCGGTCCCGCAGGTAGCCGAACCCCGAACGCTCGCTCGAAGTCCCCGCTGACCGGGAATAGCCCCGGCTGCGGCGCGTTCGCCCTTGCGACGGCAAGTTTGGCGGTTAGATCCAGAATGCCTCGTGGCTTAAATTTTTGCGTGTTTATCAATACTTGAGCGGAGCCAACCCGTGATGCGGACCCGTTACCTCGACCTCGACGATCGCACCCAGGACCTGAACGAGAGGATGCGGGAAGATACTGATCTCGCTGATGATTTTCTTCAGAAGTACGAACTTTCCTGGGTCTACCACGAGAACGCCCTCGAAGGGGTGGTCTACACGGTTCCGGAACTGGTGGCGGGTCTTGCGGCGCCCCAGCCGGTCGCCGACGCCATGGTGATCGGGGTCCTCCAGGAGGTCCGGAATCACAAGGCGGCCATCGACCTCGTCCGTTCGGAAGCAGGTACCAAGAAGACCCGGGTCAACCTCACCCTGGTGAAGAAGCTTCACGAGACACTTTACAAGGGAATCCAGAGCAAGGGGCCGTCCGAGTTCCGAAAGGACATGCCCCTGCACCGGGCCTACTTCCACGAGATCGCGCAGCCTGTCCGGATTCCCGCCATGCTCGCGAAGGTGCTCGACGCCACCGACACGGCCGACTTCCGCAAGTCCCACCCGGTCATCCAGGCGGCGCGCGTCCAGCACGGGTTCATGCAGGTGTACCCGTACACCGACGGCTCGGGCAAGATCGCGCGTCTGCTGGCGAATCTCTACCTGATCCACGGTGGGTTCCTGCCCTGCGTCATCCACTCGATCGACCGGCAGCGCTACTACGACTCCTTCCGGATGCCGGAGGGGCTCCTGCGCGATCTCATGATCGAGGCCATGGACAACGCGCTCGGCCACGCCGAGAAGCACTTCGCCGAGTCCGCGCCGCCACGGGCGCGCCGCTCGGCACGCTAGCAGTCTCCGCGCTCACGGCCCCCCCTGCCCATGGCGGCGGCGGGTTGCATGGTGTATGAGGTGCCCGCCATGATCCTGGGCGCCCACGAGGGCATCGCCGGCGGAGTCTCCCGAGCGTTCGGGCGGGCCGAAGCGGACACCGCCGAGGCGATCCAGATCTTCGTGCGGAATCCTCGCGGTTGGGCCACGAAGCCCATCGACGACGATGAGGTCGCCCGCTTTCGCGCCGAGGCGAAGCGGACCGGGATGCCCTCGGCCGCCCACTCCATCTACCTGGCCAACCACGCCGCCGCCGACCCGGAGCTCCGGAAGAAGTCCTGGGCCACGCTCGCCGACGAGCTGGGCCGGTGCGAGCAACTCGGCATCTCCTTCCTGGTGTTCCACCCCGGCAGCAACGCCGACGTGTCCCGCGCCGTGAAGCTCGTCGCCGAGGGGATGGAGCGGGCCGTCGACTCGGTCGACGGGCGCGCGCGCCTTCTCGTCGAGATCACCGCCGGTCAAGGGAAGTCCCTGGGCTGGCAGTTCGAGCAGGTCGCGGCGATCCGCGAGGCGGTTCCCGGCTCCGCGCGGCGGCGGGTGGGGGTCTGCTTCGACACCTGCCACGCCTTCGCGGCCGGATACGACCTGTCCACTCCGGAGGGCTACGACCGGACCTTCCGCGAGTTCGACGCCGTGATCGGCCTCGAGCACCTCGAGGCCTTCCACCTCAACGACTGCAAGAAGCCGCTCGGCTGCCGGGTGGACCGGCACGAGCACATCGGGGAGGGCTCGCTCGGCCTGGAGCCCTTCCGGCGCCTCGTGAACGACCCCCGCTTCGCAGCACTCCCCGGTTTCCTCGAGACCGAGATGCGCTTCCGGGAGAACCTCGACGTGCTCAGGTCCCTGGAGCGATGACACGCGAGCAGGTCACCCACCGCCGGCGCGCCGGCGGCGCACGCGCCCGGACGCAGACGCGGGTCCACCTCGGCGGCAGCTCGGCCCACGAGGTCCGGCAGCGGCTCGACCGGCTGGTCGCCTTCGCGCGCGGCCACCATCGGGCCCTCATCCTGACCCACGACAACCCGGACCCCGACTCGATCGCCTCCGGAGTGGCGCTGGCCTGGCTGCTCGAGCAGATGGCCGGGGTCGAGGCGGTGGTGGCCTACGGCGGCATCGTGGGCCGGGCGGAGAACCGCGCCTTCGTGAAGGTCCTGCGCCTCCCCGTGGTCCCGCTCTCCCGGGTGGTCTTCGCCGACTACGACCTCATCGCCATGGTGGACACCCAGCCGGAACAGGGGAACCACTCGCTGCCGGCCGCCCACTTCCCGGACGTGGTCATCGACCACCACCCGGAGCGGCCCGAGACGAGGCTTGCGGTGGTCACGGACGTCGGGCGGGACACCGGGGCGACCTCCACCGTGGTCACCGACTACCTGCGGGCGAGCGGGCTCGAGATCCCGTCCTCCATCGCCACCGCACTCTTCTACGGCATCAAGTCGGACACCCGCGACCTGGAGCGCGAGACCACCGCCCCCGACGTCGCCGCCTACCTGTGGCTCTTCCCCAAGGCCGACACCCAGGCCCTCTCCCAGATCGAGCGGCCGCGCCTGCCCGAGGACTACTTCCGCCTGTTCCACGCGGCGGTGGAGAAGGCCCGCATCCACGGCGACGCGGTGATCTGCGACCTCGGGAAGGTCTACTACCCGGACCTGGTCGCCGAGGTGGCCGACCGGTTCCTCTCCATGGGCGACGTGAAGTGGTCGCTGGCCGTCGGGGAGTACCGCGGTGGCCTCTACTTCTCGGTGCGCACCCGGGACCGCCGCATGAACGCCGGGAAGCTCATGCGCGAGGTCATCGAGGTGGAGGGCGGGGCCGCGGGCGGCCACGGGTCGATGGCCGGCGCGCGACTCCCGGTCAAGGGCCTGAGCCCGTCGGCGAGACGCCGGATGCTGCGGCGGGTCTTCCGGTCGTTCCTGCGCGAGTTCGACGCCGAGGGCACGCGCCCGCGGCGGCTGGTGTGACCTACCTCGACCACAACGCCATCACGCCGGTCCGGCCCGAGGCCGAGGCGGCGGTCCTGCGCGCGCTGCGGGCCTTCGGGAATCCCTCCTCGGTGCACGCCGCCGGGCGGGAGGCCCGGGCCCTCCTCGACGAGTCGCGGGCCAGGGTGGCGGCCGGGCTGCGGGTCGACCCCCGCGACCTCGTCTTCACCTCGGGTGCAACCGAATCCGCCATGCTCGCCATCCGCGGAGCCCTGGCGTCGGCCCGGGACGGGCGCACCGGGCTCGTGGTCGGCGCGGTCGAGCACCCCTGCGTCCTCGACCTGGCCCGGGAACTCGCCCTGCACGGCACCCCGGTCCAGGTCGTCCCGGTGGATCGCGACGGCGTGGTCGACCTCGAGGCCCTGCGGGACGCGATCGGACCGGAGACCGCGCTCGTCTGCTGCATGCTCGCCAACAACGAGACCGGGGTCATCGAGCCCGTGGCGGAGGCGGCCGACCTGGCCCACGCCGCCGGTGCCCTCCTCCTCTGCGACGCCGTCCAGGCCGCCGGCAAGATCCCGGTCGACCTCCCGGCGCTGCGGGCCGACCTGGCGCTCGTGACCGGCCAGAAGTTCGGGGGGCCGCGCGGCACGGGCGCCCTCTGGATTGCACCAGGAGTGAGGCTCGCGCCCCTGGCCGGCGGGCACCAGGAGCGGGGGAGGAGGGCCGGGACGGAGAACCTGCCCGGCATCTGCGGGATGGGAGCGGCCCTCGAGGCGGCCGTGGCCGGGCTATCCCCGGAGGGCGAGCGGCTGCGCGGCCTGCGGGACCGGCTCGAGGCCGGGCTCGTCTCCGCCCTGCCCGGCACGCGCGTCAACGGGGCCGGCGCCGCGCGGTTGCCCGGCACGCTCTCCGTCACCTTCCCGGGCGCCGACGGCGAGGCCCTCCTCATGTCGCTCGACCTCGAGGGGATCTGCGCCAGCGCGGGGGCCGCCTGCACCTCGGGCTCGACCACGCCGTCGCACGTGCTCTCGGCCATGGGACGCTCCGTCGACGAGGCGCGCGCCACCCTTCGCCTCTCGCTGGGGTGGAGCAGCACGGTCGCCGACGTCGACCACGCACTTCGCGTGATGCCCGCCATCGTCCGGCGCGTCCGGGAGGCCCTGGCCACGTCCTGACGGCGGCCCTCGCGCGGTCGATTTCCCCTCTATCGCTTGACACCGTGACCGGCGCCCCCTACGATCAAGGCATCAAACTTCTCGTGATTTCGAGAGGTTAATGCTCTTTCACTGCCTCGACCTGCCCCCTGCTGGGTTCGTGATTGGCTTCGCGTCGTTTGGGCCGACTCTGAACAAAGAGGAGCGCCTGGTCTCGTCCATGTGCAAGCTCCCGCGTTGCAAGGGAGAAGCCTACGGAAGGGACTTCGAAGTGCCCCACCTGTAGCAATACAGGTCCAAGCAACCGAGCCACACGGCCTGCGCGGGGGGCTTTTTTTCGTGCCCACCACGTCCACCAGCGCCGAGAAGAACGCCCTCCGGGAGCGGCTGCTCGCCATCCGCGCCGCGATCCCCGCGTCGGTCCGCCGTGCCGCCAGCCTCTCCATCGCAGCGCGGCTGTCCATGCTGCCGGCCTGGCAGCGCGCCCGCGCGGTCGTCCTGCACGCTCCGCTGGGGGCGGAGGTCGACACGGCCGAGCTGACGCGCCTCGCGCTCGCCGCGGGCAAGCAGGTGGCCTGGCCTCGCATCTCCCCGGCTGGCACGGCCCTCGAGTTCGCCTGCTGCGCCGCGGCGGAGCTCGTCCCCGGCCCGGCCCGGGCGCTCGAGCCGCCGCCGTCCGCACCACTCCTCCCGCTCCAGGCCGTCGACCTCGCCGTCGTCCCCGGCGTCGCCTTCGACAGGAGCGGCGCAAGGCTGGGCCGCGGGCGGGGCCACTACGACGCGACGCTGTCCCTGCTCCGGCCCGATGCGGCGCGGGTGGGTCTGGCCTTCGACGCGCAGGTGCTCGACCTCGTCCCCACCGAGCCCCACGACGCGCGGCTCGACGCGGTGGTGACCGAGTCGCGCCTGCTCGTCGCCGCCGACGGCCGGGTTGACACGGTGCCGGACGCGTGAGCGAGATCCCGCCCCCTTGAAACTCCTCTTCCTCGGCGACGTCTTCGGAAAGCCCGGCCGCACGGCCGTGAAGCGGATCGTGCCGCGCCTCATCGTCCGCCACGGGGTGGACCTCGTGGTGGCCAACGCGGAGAACGCCGCCAACGGCGTGGGAGTGAATCCCGAGACCGCCGACGAGCTGCTGGCCGCCGAGGTGGATCTCCTGACCAGCGGGAACCACATCTGGTCGAAGCGGGACATCGTCCCCTACCTCGAGGCCGGGGACTCGAAGCTCCTGCGCCCCGCCAACTACCCGCAGGGCGCGCCGGGGCGCGGGCACGCCGTGGTGGAGACCCCCGACGGCCGCAAGCTCGGGGTGCTGAACCTGGAGGGACGGGTCTTCATGAAGGACCTCGACGACCCCTTCCGCACCGCCGACCGCCTCGTGGCGGAGCTCTCGGCGCAGGGCTGCACCTGCATCCTCGTCGACATGCACTGCGACGCCACCAGCGAGAAGAACGCCATGGGCTGGTACCTCGACGGCCGCGTCTCGGCCGTGCTCGGGACCCACACCCACGTCCAGACCGCCGACGCACGCATCCTCTCCGGCGGCACGGCCTTCATCACCGACGTGGGCATGTGCGGACCCTGGGACTCGGTCATCGGCGTGAAGAAGGAGCTCGTGCTGGAGCGCTTCCTCTCGCAGCGCCCGGTCCAGTTCGAGCCGGCGAAGCGGGACGTGTGGCTGCAGGGAGCGCTGGTGGACATCGACGAGGCGACCGGGAAGGCCCGCTCCATCGAGCGGATCCAGGAGAAGGACGAGGAGCAGTGACGATGGCGCTGGGTGACCCGAGGCTCCGGAGCGCGACCCCCGACGAGCAGTTTCGCGAGGTGACGCGCGGCATGGTGGACCTGCACGTGGAGAAGGAGCTCCGCGAGCGGCTGCAGCGTTCCTACGACACCGGCGTGCCGATGCGGGTCAAGGCGGGCTTCGACCCCACCGCTCCCGACCTGCACCTCGGCCACACGGTGCTCATCTCCCGCATGCGCAGGTTCCAGCAGTTCGGCCACACCGTCATCTTCCTCATCGGCGACTTCACCGGGATGATCGGCGACCCCACGGGCAGGAACGCCACCCGGCCACCGCTCACCCGCGACCAGATCCTCTCGAACGCCGAGACCTACAAGAAGCAGGTCTTCAAGATCCTCGACCCCGCCGAGACCGAGGTCCGCTTCAACTCCGAGTGGCTCGGCCCCATGACCTTCGCCGACGTCGTCCGGCTGGCCAGCCGTCACACGGTGGCGCGCATGCTGGAGCGGGACGACTTCAAGAAGCGCTACACCGGCAACACCCCCATCTCCATCCACGAGTTCCTGTACCCGCTCGCGCAGGGCTACGACTCGGTGGCACTGAAGTGCGACATCGAGCTCGGATCGTCCGACCAGCTCTTCAACCTGCTGGTGGGCCGGGCGCTCATGAACCAGTACGGGCTCGCACCGCAGATCGTCCTCACCGGCCCCATCCTCGAGGGGCTCGACGCGAAGCTCGATGCGGCCACCGGCAAGATCGCCGGCGACAAGATGTCGAAGTCGCTCGGCAACTACGTGGGCGTGGCCGAGGCCCCCGAGGAGCAGTTCGGCAAGCTCATGTCGGTGAGCGACGACCTCATGTGGCGCTACTACGAGCTGCTCTCGGCCCGGACCAGCGCCCAGATCGGCGCGCTCCGCGCCGGCCACCCGAAGGCGGCCAAGGCGGCGCTCGCGGGGGAGATCGTGGAGCGCTTCCACGGCGCCGAGGCGGCCCGGGGCGCCGAGGCCCACTTCGAGCAGGTTCACGCCCGGCGCGAGACGCCGGAGGACGTGGCCGAGGTGGCGCTGTCCCTGGGCGGGCAGGCGTCCCTGCCGCTCGCCGCCGCGATCGCCGACGCGAAGCTCGCGACGTCCCGCAGCGAGGCCCGGAGGCTCGTGGCCCAGGGGGGCGTCACCGTGAACGGGGAGCGGGCCACCGACCCGCAGGCGCCGCTCGTCGCGGGCGAGTACCTGGTCAAGGTGGGGAAGCGGCACTTCGCGAAGCTGAAGATCGGGTGACTGGCTTCACTCCACCCGGACGCGCACCCCGTCCGCGATGCGGTCGCCCGGGTAGAGGATGACGCGATCGCCGGTGGCGACGCCGCGATCCAGGGCGGCCGACCCGCCGGAGCGGGCCACGACCGACACGGGGCGGAGGCGCGCCCGGTTCCCTTCCACGGCGAAGACCGCCCAGCCCTCCCCGTGGAGGAACAGCGAGCTCGACGGGACGCGGACCGCGTCCGGGACCTCGCGGGTCACGATGGAGACGTCGACCGAGTAGGCGTCGCCGAGCGCCTCCCAGCCCTCGCCGGCGGGATCGAGGATCACGTTCACCCGCTGCTCCTCGACGCCCAGGGGCGAGACCTTGGTGAAGCCCGCCGGCTCGACCCGCCGCACCCGTGCGGCGAGAACGCCTCCGCCCCCCCACCCCGAGACGCTCCCGGCATCTCCTGGAGAGACCTGCACGGCGTCGGCGCTGGGAAGGTCCGCAACCACCTCGAGCCGACTCGTGTCGCCCACCTCGAGGAGCGGGGTGCCGGGGGGCACGGGGCCGCCGCTCTCCCGCGCCACTCGGAGAACGGCACCGGCCACCGGGGAGCGAACGTCCACGGGCCGACCCTGGCTCCCGTCCCGTCCCAGCGCCGCCCTCGCCACGGCGACCTCCGCCCTGGCTTGCTCGAGCGCCGCCTCCGCCATGTGGACCTCCTCGTGGCGCGTGCGCTCCAGCGCCCGGGCGGCCTCCACGTCGCTCGGGGGGATGACGAGTGCCTTCCCCAGGGTGAGCGAGCGCTCCAGGTCGCGCGTCGCCTGCCCGGACGCGACCCGCGCCTGTTCCAGGCTCGACGCCGCCCGGGCCTCGGCCGCGCGAGAGGCCGTGAGCCGCGCCTCGAGCCCCCTCCGTGCGCGGGGGTCGAGCGGGGCCGACGCGGGCCCGACGATTCGCGCCACGACCTGGCCGCGCTCCACCGGATCACCGGGGCGCAGCGAGATCCGCTCCAGCTGACCGGCGACCGGCGCCGCGATCTCGAAGCGATCCCGGACCCGTGTCTTCGCGATTCCCTCCACGGTGACCCGCAGGGCCCCCCTGTCGGCGGCCTGCACCTCGACGGCGACCGCCTCCGGCCGGACCGTGAACCAGCCGATCGCCCCGGCGACGACGACTCCCCCTGCGGTCCACGCCATCGTCCTTGCCTTCATCGGTCATTCCCCCGACTTCAGCGCCACGGCCAGATCCTGCCGGGCGATCCAGCGAAGCGCGAGCAGGCTCGTCGCCGCAGCTGCGGATCCGGTGACGGCGAAGGCGAAGGCCCAGGTGGACCGTGCGACGACCACGGGGATCCGGAAGAGATCCGATGCGAAGGCGTCCGCGGAGAGCCAGGCGAGCCCGAGCCCCATCGCGGCCCCGAGGGGCAGGGCGAGGAGCACCTGGACCGACACCTCCCCCAGGAGCACGCGCCAGGCCTCTCCCCGGCGAAAGCCGATGACCCGCAGCGTTGCCAGTTCCCGCTCCCGCTCGCCGAAGGCGATGCGCACCACGTTGTAGACGACGCCGGCGGCGATGGCGACCGCGAACCCGACGAGCACGCCGGCGTAGGCGAGCACGAGCTCCGCGAGCGTCTTGCGAAGCCCCTGCACGGCGTCGTTCCTCCAGGTGACGGTGGCCACCTTCGGGCGCTCGCCGAGCCTGCGCGCGACCTCGGGGCGCATCCCCGGCTCCACGGCAAGGTGCGCCCCGGAGACGACGTCCCCGTCACCCGCCAGGCGCGATACCTCCGCGAGCGAGGCGCCGGCGGAGAGGCCGAGCAGGTCGTCCACGGTGCCGGCCACGGCGACGTCGGCCGTGCGCCGGTGGCCGTCGAGCAGCTCCACGCGCAGGCGATCGCCGGGGGAGACGTGGAGAAGCTCGGCGAGGTGCCTCGAGATCACCAACCCCTCCACCGGGACCGGGAGGGCGCGGCCGTCCTGGCCCACGACGCGGGAGAGCTGCGGCGCCGGGGGGTAGCCGGTCAGCGCGAGTCTCTCGCTTCGATGGCCGTTCCGGACGATGGCGGGGGCGGCGCGGAAGGGCTCCACGGCGAGGACGCCGGGGACGCGGGCGAGCTCGCCGATCGCTTCTCGCGATACGGGGTCGGTGAAGGCGACGGTGGCGTCGGCCCGCAGCGCCCGCTCGAAGGCCACCGTCACCATGTAGTCCACCGCGTCGATGAAGAAGGAACCGGTGACGAGGATGGCCACGGCCGAGGCGATCCCGAGGGTTCCGAGGAAGGCGCGCGCCGGCCGGCGCCCGAGGTTGCGCATCGCCATCCGGGCCGGAAGGGAGAGGAGTGCCGACAGGCCGATCCGCTCGACGACGGTGACGCGGAACGTCGCCGGAGCCGGCGGCCGCATGGCCTCGGCGGGTGCGAGGCGGGTGGCGGCGCGGACGGCTCCCGCCGCCCCGGCGGCCGCGGTGCCGAGCGCCAGCGCGAAGGCGGCGGCCATGGTGCCCAGGTCGGCGCGGTAGTCGAGCACCGGGAAGCGGAAGAAGTCGCGGTACATGCGGGACATCCACACCCCGAAGAGGTGCCCCAGCCCGGCGCCGAGGACGGCCCCCACGGCGGCCACGACGAGGGCGAAGCCCGCGTAGTGCAAGGCGATGGCGCGGTTCCCGTAGCCAAGCGCCTTGAGCGTGCCGACCTGGCCGCGCTGGGCCGCGACCAGTCGGGTGAGGGAGACCGCGACGAGGAAAGCCGCCACGCCGAGGAAGATGGCGGGGATGACCCGGGCCATGGCCCGCTGCTCCTCGATCTCGCTGTTCACGAAGCGATTCGAGACCTGGAGGTCACGTCCGTACGCGCCGAGCCCGCCGTAGGGCGCGAGGATGCGGTCGAGGCCGGCGACGACCGACGCCGCCGACGCGCCGGGCGCGAGACGCAGCGCCACCGCGTCGAAGGCCCCTTCCATGTCGAGCGCCGCCTCGAGGGCGCGCCGCGGCATCCAGGCGATGCCGAAGTGGCGGTCGTCGGGAAGGAGCCCCCCGGGCGGGATCGCGTAGACGTACTCGGGGGAGAGGACCACGCCCGTCACCAGGAGCGGCTCCCGCCGCCCGTTGACGGTGAGGAGCATCCGATCGCCCGGGACGATGCGGTTCGCGGCAGCGAAGTTCTCCGAGACCACGGCCTCGCCGCGCACGTCGGGCGAGGGGAGCCGTCCCTGGCGCAGGTGGACCCGGTTCAGCCGGCCGCCGGACGGCTCCAGGGAGACGAGCCGGAGGCGGGCCGACCCGTCGGCGACCTCGGTTCGCGCATCCCCGAGCACGCGGGTCTCGACGTCGGCGACTCCCGGGAGCCCCGCGATCCGGTGCGCCACCGGGGCCGGTACGCGCCGCGCCTCGGCGAAGACGTCGGCGAAGAACTCCTGCGCGTAGTACAGGTCGCGGCTCCGTTCCAGCGCGCGCCACGTCGCCGTGGAGCCGACGAAGCTTGCCGTCGCGCAGGCCATGACCACGGCGATGGCGAGCCCCTGGCCCCGGGCGTGCCAGAGGTCCCGCAGGAGCTTGCGCTCGAGGGCCCTCACCAGGAGATCTCCGCCGGCGAGGCTCGCCGCTCGTTCCGGGTCTCCCTCGCGATCAGCCCGTCGGCCATCCGGACCACCCGGTCGGCCATGCCTCCGATGGACGCGTTGTGGGTGATGATCGCCACGGTGGTGCCGAGGTCGCGGTTCACCCGGTCGAGCACCTCGAGCACCGAGCGCCCCGTTGCGGCATCGAGGGCGCCGGTGGGCTCGTCGCAGAGCAGCACGTCGGGACGCTTGGCGATGGCCCGGGCGATGGCCACGCGCTGCTGCTCCCCGCCCGACAGCTGGGACGGGAAGTGGTCCAGCCGGTCGGCGAGTCCCACCCGCCCGAGGGCCTCCTCGGCGGGAACGGGGTTCGGCGCGATCTCCGCCGCCAGTGCGACGTTCTCCCGGGCGGTGAGGCTCGGCACCAGGTTGTAGAACTGGAACACGAATCCCACGTGCTCGCGCCGGTAGGCCGTGAGCGCCCGGTCGTCGGCATGGGCCAGGTCGTGCTCCCGGTAGCGGACCACGCCCCCCGTTGGAGCATCCAGGCCGCCCAGCACGTTGAGCAGGGTCGACTTGCCGGACCCGGACGGGCCCAGGATCACCACGAACTCACCGTCCCAGATCTTGAAGCTCACCCCGCGAAGGGCATGAACCTCCACCTCGCCCATCCGGTAGACCTTTGTGATCCCCACCGCCTCGAACGCCGGCGTCGTGGCGTGCATCGCGGCCTCCTTCTCGGGACGTTGCACTGCCAGTAACGCTACACCCTCCGGCACCCAGGTCGGCGGGATTTCGGGTGTGGACCTGACGGGTCCGCGATTCAGCCCCGGAAGTCCCGCCCCACCACGAACACCTCGAAGCTGCGCTCGCGCGTGGCCTCCGGGCGCACCACGTCCACCTTGCCGAAGTGGGCCCGGACCTCCTTCTGGAAGATGGGGAAGTCGCCCCCCATGAAGACCTTCGCGACGAAGGACCCGCCCAGCTTGAGCGTGTCGACGGCGACCGAGAGCGCCATGCGGGCAAGCTCGAGCGAGCGGGCCTCGTCGGTGATCTTCACGCCGATGGTCTTCGGCGCCATGTCGCTCGTCACGAGGTCGAAGCGCCCCTTGTGCAGGGCCCGGATGCGGTCGAGCGCGTCCGGGGCGAGCAGGTCGAGCACGTCGATCTTCACCCAGGGCTTGCCGAGCGGCTGGATGGGAACGATGTCCACCCCGACGGCCACGCCGTGCGGCCCGACCACCTCGGCGAGGACCTGGAGGAATCCGCCCGGCGCCGCCCCCAGGTCGAGCACGGAGCCGCCCTTCCCGAGCAACTTCTGCCTCCGGAGGATCTCCTCGATCTTGAAGGCGGAGCGGGCGCGGAAGCCCTGCTCCTTGGCCTTCTGGAAGAAGCGATCCTTGGGGTCGTAGGGTTTGGCCATTGCGTACCGGACTGGTCCCTTCTCCTTACCGCATCGGCACCCGGCGCGCCCCTTGACGGGGGCGCGCGCTCCGTCGGATAACCCTCGTCCCGGACCGGATCGGGAAATCTCCAGGAGAGACGAGAAAAATGGCGACCATCATCACCGAGGAATGCATCAACTGCGGAGCGTGTGAGCCCGAGTGCCCCAACGGCGCCATCACCCAGGGAGATGACATCTACATCATCAATCCCGAGCTCTGCACCGAGTGCGTGGGCTTCCACGACGAGGAGGCCTGCGCTGCGGTGTGCCCGGTCGACTGCTGCGTCCCGGATCCGGCCCGCCCGGAGACCGAGGAGCAGAACTACGCCAAGCTGGCCACGATCCACGCCGACAAGTCCTTCCCGGCGCTGGGCGAGCTTCCCGCGAACCTGTCCCGGTTCCGCAAGGCGTAGCGGTCCGCTCGCGCGAGAGCGCGACCGGCGTTATCGAGCCCCGCACGTCGAAAGGCGCGCGGGGCTCTCCCGTTTCCGGGGCCCCGATCCCGGAGCCGCAGGACGAAAGGACCCGAAATGGGAATGCTCACCGGTGGCCAGCTCGTCGCCCGCATGCTGAAGAGGGAGGGGATCGGGACGGTCTTCACCCTCTCCGGCCTCCACGTGGCGCCGATCTACGTCGGCCTCGTCGACGAGGGCATCCGCATCGTCGACACGCGGCACGAGCAGGCCGCCGCGCACGCCGCCGACGCCTGGGCCCGGCTCACGCGCGGTGTGGGGGTGGCCATCGTCACGGCCGGGCCGGGCGTGACCGACGCGGTGACCGGCGTCGCCAACGCCTGGGCGGCCAACGTGCCGCTGCTGCTCATCGGGGGGGCGGCGCCCACCTTCAACCAGGGTCGCGGATCGCTGCAGGAGATGGCGCAGACGCAGCTCTTCCAGGGCATCACCAAGTGGAGCGACCGGGTGCCATCTCCCGAGCTGCTGCCGAGCTACCTCGCGAAGGCCTTCCGCGTGGCCCGGGCCGGACGTCCCGGCCCGGTCTTCCTCGAGATCCCCTGGGACGTCCTCTCCAACGGGGCCGACGAGGCGATCGCCGACTCCCTCACCCAGTATCGGACCGACGCCCGCTCGCCGGGAGACCCCCTCAAGGTCGACCAGGCGCTGGCGCTGCTCGCCGGGGCGGAGCGTCCGGTGGTGCTGGGCGGATCGTCGATCTGGTGGGACGACGCGCCCGCGGCCCTCGACCGCTTCGCCTCGCGGACCGGGGTCCCCGTCTACCTGAACGGGATGGGGCGTGGCTGCCTGCCGCCCGGCCACCCCGGCTTCTTCCAGCACACCCGCAAGGAGGCGCTCGGCGAGGCCGACGTGGTGCTGGTGGTGGGTACCCCGCTCGACTTCCGGGTGGGCTACGGGAGCGAGCCGACCTTCGCCTCCGGCGCGAAGGTGATCCAGGTCGACGTGGACGGCGCCGAGATCGGGCGCAACCGGCCGGTCGAGGTGGGCATCCTGGGCGATTCACGGAGCGTGCTGGAGCAGCTGGAGTCCGGGGCCGGAGCGGTTCCCGGCGCCGCGGCCTGGCGGGAGCGGCTGCGGAAGGGCGAGGCCCGGAAGCTGGAGAGGCAGGCGGACTTCGAGCAGAGCGCCCAGCGTCCCATCCACCACTTCCGGCTGGGCAAGGAGATCGATCTCGCTTCCCGCCGGGCCGGAGACGTCACCTTCGTCGCCGACGGCGGCAACGTGGTGGCCGTCGCGGCGAAGAGCATCCAGCTGCCCCGCCCGGGACGCTGGCTCGACCCGGGACCGCTCGGCTGCCTGGGCGTGGGCGCACCTTTCGCGCTGGCGGCGAAGATCCTGGCTCCGGAACGGCCGGTGCTGGTCATCCAGGGGGACGGCTCGTTCGGCCTGAACGGCTTCGACTTCGAGACCGCGGTCCGGTTCGAGCTTCCGATGGTCGTGGTGGTCGGGAACGACGCGGCATGGGGGCAGATCCTGATCCCGCAGCGAAACATGTACGGCGAGGAGAGGAGCCCGGCCACCCGGCTCGCCGCGACGCGCTACGATCGCGTGGTCGAGGCCTTCGGCGGCCAGGGCGAGCACGTCGACGACCCGGCCGACCTGCCGGCGGCGCTGGACCGCGCCTTCGCCTCCGGAACCGTCTACTGTGTGGACGTCGCCATCGACCCCGAGGCCGCCGCGGCCTCGGGCGCCGCCGGCTACGCCGTCTGAATGGAGAAAGCCATGCCCGCACCGCACCCCAAGCTCCACCGCGACCGTACCGTGATCCTGGTCATCGACGTGCAGGACCGGCTCACCCCGGCCATGCCCCCCGACACCTACGCACGACTGGTGAAGTACGCCCGCGCCCTCATCCACTGCGGGAAGACCCTGGGCCTGCCGGTGCTCTGCACCGAGCAGTATCCGAAGGGGCTGGGGCACACCGCCCCCGAGCTCGCCGAGCTGCTACCCTCCCCTCCCCTCGAGAAGGTGCACTTCTCCTGCGGCGCCGACCCGGTCTTCCAGCGCACGCTGGAGACCACGGGCCGCAAGCAGGTGGTGATCACCGGCATGGAGACCCACGTCTGCGTCTTCCAGACCACCCGCGACCTGGTGGCCATGGGGTTCGACGTGCAGGTCTGCGCCGACGCGGTGTCGAGCCGCACCGAGGAGCACCGGGTGCGCGGGCTCGATCTGTGCCGGCAGGCCGGGGCGGTCGTGACCACCGCCGAGACCGCCATCTTCGACCTGCTGCACCAGGCGGCCACGCCCGAGTTCAAGGCCATTTCGCCCTGGGTGAAGTAGGCGGCGGCGTCAGGCGCCGTTCACTGCGATCCGAGGCAGGAGCGAGTTCACCCGGGTGGTGATCTCGTAGTGGATGGTGCCGGCCCAGCCGGCCAGCGCCTCGGCGGTCACGGCCTCCTCGCCGTCGCGCCCGAGGAGCACTGCCACGTCCCCGGCCGCGGCGCCAGGCACGTCCGTCACGTCCACCATGAACATGTTCATGCAGATGCGCCCCAGCACCGGGGCCCGCTGGCCGCGGACGAGCACGTGGGCGCGGGAGGAGAGCGCGCGGGAGTAGCCCTCGAAGTAGCCGACCGGGATCACCCCGATTCGGGTTCGGCGCTGGGCGCGCCAGGTCCGGCCGTAGCCCACGTAGCCGCCGGCCGGGACGTCCTTCACCTGGGCCACCAGCGCCTTCCAGGTCATCACCGGGGAGAGCGCGAAGCCCGCCAGTCCGCGCTCCCGGGCCGAGACCAGCGTCTCGCGGGAGGGCCAGAGGCCGTAGAGGCCGATGCCCACGCGGGCCATGTCGAAGTGGGTGCGCGGGAACAGGATGGCGGCCGCCGAGCAGGCGGTGTGCCGGACCGACGGGGGCGATCCGGCGGCGGCGATCCGTTCGGCACCCTCCGTGAACCGTGCCAGCTGCGCCTCGGCGTAGCCGTGATCGGTGGTGTCCTCGATGTCGGCGTAATGGGTGGAGATCCCCTCCAGGACGACGCCCGGCTCGGCCGCAGCCACGCGGGCCAGCGTCACGGCCTCCTCGACCTCGATCCCCTGCCGGTGGGTGCCGGTCTCGAGCTTCAGGTGCACGCGCGCGGTCCGGCCCTGTGCGCGGGCGGCGCGGGCCAGCGCCGGGATCGCCGAAGGGTCGTAGAGGGTGAGGCGCAGGTCGGCGGCAACGGCGTCCTCGAAATCCTGCGGCGGCGTGTGGCCGAGGCACAGGATGGGCACGTCCGGGCCGACGAGGTCGCGCAGCGGGATCCCCTCGTTGGCGCCCCAGACCGCCAGCCAGGAGGCGCCGGCGCGAAGCGCGGCCGGGGCGACGAGGGCCACGCCGTGGCCGTAGGCCTCGCTTTTCACGACGGCAGCGAGCTTCGCCCCGCCGAGCCGCCCCGCGAAGGCACGGGCGTTGGCGGTCAGCGCAGCGAGGTCGATCTCGAGCCAGCTCACCGTTCCCGGGGGCAATCCGGCGGGGCGGGAGGGGCGTCTCGGGTCGGTGTCTGCCATGCGCGGAGTGTAGCCCGGAGCCGTCTGGGGCTCGACGATCCGGCCGAATTCCCCCGTGCGGAGAAGCGGTTGACCCTCGAAGGCGCGAGTGTTACCTATCGCGTCCCTGTCGTACCCGGGGCGTAGCGCAGCCTGGTAGCGCACTTGCTTGGGGTGCAAGTGGTCGCTGGTTCAAATCCAGTCGCCCCGACTCATGGAAGGCCCCGAGGTTCCTCGCGAAAGCGGCGGCCTCGGGGCCTTCGTTTTTCTGCCGGGTTGCCGCTTGGGTTGCCGCCGCCGCGCCCATCCTCGGTGTCTGTTTCAGCACCGTTCACTCTGGTTAAGGGTACCCTCGGTGCTCCCACCAGCACCGTTCACCAGGGCCGCCCCTTGGTTTTGCCGGTGCGTGCGCGGGGCGAACCGCGACGTTGCCGGACAGGCGCCGAATGATGTGCGAAGGCCGACGTTGCCAGAAGGCGCGGACGGCAGACGGCGAGGGTAGGCTCGCGACGTGCCCGTCCCTCTCGACTGCCCCGTCTCCTGGGCGCGAACCGAACATCGTCTTCGGGGAGACCGAGCGATTGGGCCTATGACCGCCGCGTGAGCATCTGCGCTGGCCCCGACAGCTGCCGCCTGCGTCACATTTCCGATCGGACATCGGTCTTGTCCATTGGGAGGACGGACATGTCATCATCGTTCCAGCGGCTTGCTGTTGCTCTCGCGGTGGTGGCCGCCACGGTCGGCTGTGGAAGCACTCCAGATACCCCAGCAGCCACCATCATTCCGGCAGTGAGCGCCATCGAGGTGGACCAGACGGCTGACCTCGCGGTGAGCGTCACAGGCTTCACGCATGGCGATCTCGTCCAGTTCAGCTGGTGCGTCGAGAGGAAGTATCCCGAAGTGGCCTGCTGCTGGTGCGCTTCCGACGCGACCTCTCCGTGCGAATTGACT
The DNA here is from genome assembly GCA_963831265.1 of uncultured delta proteobacterium. GTDB lineage: Bacteria > Myxococcota > Myxococcia > Myxococcales > Anaeromyxobacteraceae > CAIOAK01. The sequence goes on from CAWHPQ010000002.1 coordinate 163,112, forward strand.
CTCGACGTCTGCACGAACGGCTACTTGAAGGGCCCCCTGAACCGGCGCACCGTGACATTCTTCCCGCCGAATCGGGTCGGCACCTTCCGCGCACGGGTTGACGCGTCCATCTGGTGGACGAGAGAGGAAGCGACTGCCACGGCCGTCATCACCGTCGGCAGTCCGCCACCTTGACAAGCCGGCGCGGAAGCCGCGATCAGCCCCCACTGGTTGAAGCCCTGGCCGGAGGGGGAACGGGGGAACAAGACCTTCGGATGCGCCCGCCTACTTCCAGACCCAGGAAGATGGACACGGGGCATCGTCGTTCGTGACCGTCCACGGCTGGCAATCGCAAATGATCGACGCCTCCCGTTCCTGCCACGGGGTGGCGTCGTAGCACGGTTGCGCTTCCGTGGGACGAGCGTCCCCGCGCCGGCAGGTCCAGTTGATACCGCTAACGGGCAGGCTGGCATAGTCCGTCCCAGACGGACCCGAGGCCGTCACGATTCCCGTGAACTCCTGCCCCGGCAGTGCTGCGCACGTCACCGTGCACGACGAGGAAACACGGTAGCAGGCGTTCGAACTACCGCATCCGGCCGATGCCAGAACCGATGCCGCAAGGACCCCGAGCGTCGCAAGGCGCATTTGCTCCCCCCTGCTCCCAGGACTATGCGCCCTGCCGGATGTGACACTTCCAGACCCATCGAAGCCCTGGCCGGAGGGCGAGCGGGGGGAATTGAGTTGGGGCAAAGTCTCTTGCGATGCGGGACTACGTGCCCGTGAAGGTCATGTCGAAGGAGGAAGTCGCTCCGCACCCAGTCACGCTTCCTTGGACGAGCACGGAGATCCCGTTGTTCAGAAGTAGAGCGTTGGCATACGCCAATGTGAATACTTCGGATGGACACGTACCGAATGATGTGGAGGCGCAGACGAGGGTTCCTACCCAGTGTGCACTCTCGGTTCCATCCTGGGTGGCGCGGACAGTCCCTGGTCCTCCGCCGAAGCAGATAGGAGTGAGGTCCACATTTCGGCCGTCGCTTGTCAGTACACTGGACAGAACGCCATTCAAGTTGCTTGGTGGCGCCCCCTGGATGGCGATTGACCAAGTCCCAGTCCACTGCTTGTTGAATGCCGGGTTGAGAGGGGCGGGGTCCGGGGGACTGTCGAACAAGGGACCGCAAGAGGCCACGGTGAGTGACGAGAGAACGACAAGGGACAAGGACAACAACGTCCGACACAATGAAGGTCGCATCGGTCACCCCCTGCGATGACGGTAGGCCTCAGACGCGACCCGCTTCGCCCCCTGTAGGGTATCGCCCCAATTGACACGTATCGATCGGGGTTGACCGCTCGGAACGCATCTCCCCGCATTGGTCGAAGACCTGGCCCGAGGGGGAGCGGGGGAACTGAAACAAAGCGGGCGGTCCCGTCGCAGGACCGCCCGCAAGCCCCCGGCATTTGGCGACGCTGGGCCTACTGCGCCGGGTCCATGTAGACGCGGGCATCCACTGTTGCGAAGACCCCTAAGTCCTGAACCGGCATTGCCATCGCGATCCCGGCCGACGAGACGCAAACGCGAACAAAGTCCGCGCCGTCATAGCGCGCAGCCTCCAAGCTTGAGTAGACGGCTACCGTCGGCGTCGCTGTGGGGTCGGCTCTCCCCGCATGTCCATCGGGAAGGGCGCAAGCAAAGCCGGTGACGGCGACGAGGTTCATGCCCAAGGCTGCCCCGGAACAGTCTACCGATGCGTAGTAGAGCGGGCAGGGTGCGGGCGTGCCCGTGTAGAGAAGGCGAAGAAGCATATGGACAGCGTTGCTCCCATTCTGCTCCTTCACCGCGAAGATCGGGACGAAGGCCATGGTCGCCGGATTCGCTAGTGTCGAAATGGCGAAGGAGCGCTCGTACGTGTAGACGACGCCAAGATCGACGCCATTGGCAGTGAGCGCCCGCAGCGTTGCCCCCGATGGTCCGGTCGGCCCGATAGGACCGGTTGGCCCAATTACTCCGGCCGGCCCCGTTGGCCCAACTGGACCGGTCAGCCCGACAACTCCGGCTGGTCCAGCCAGTCCGGTTGGTCCGATCGACCCAGTCGGTCCGGTTGGTCCGGTTGGTCCGGTTGGTCCGGTCGGTCCGGTCGGTCCGGTTGGTCCAGTCGGTCCAGTCGGTCCAGTCGAGCCAGAACAAGCAGTCAATAGCGTCATTGCCGCCGCAAACGCGATTAGCCGTCTCATGTTTTACCTCCAGTCCACCTTCGGGCGGGACGACCGCCATACGAAGCACCCGCGACGCACGATGCGGGCGGAGTGCCCAAGTCCACGACCTGCGGTGCTCGACGGATGTGACATTCGCGCCGACGATGTCGGCGTTCACGGCAGACGCGGTCTTCGGCTCTCGCCGGACCTGCGGCCATGGAGGCTCTCCTTGACCATAAGTGTCCGTCTCCTGCGCGGTGGCAGCAATAGCTGGGGCTCGACCTCATGGGGCGACCTCGGTGGGTGAATCGGGCGGGGCCTGTGGACAAGCCCAGTCCACATTCAGACTGCGCCTAGGGGGAGGCCATGCCGCTCACAATGCCGAACGGTCAGGCTCCGGTGCGACCCCGCCCGGCGTGACTCCTAGCCGCAAGCTCACCGACCCAGGCGGTACGGCCCGTCTTGGTTGGTCAGTTACAGAGGGCTAAGCCCTACACTTCTGCAAGAGACGCCGTCCCAGGAGTCCCACACCTGCTGCGGGTTCGCGTCGGCTCCACCTGGTGCGTCAAGCCGCGTCGAGGGGGAGTGATGAGACCGTGGTTCTGTGCCGCATCGTTCGTATGCGCGTTGACTGGTTGTTCGGGTGTAGAACCGAGCAGTGCCATCTCTGCAAGGAGCGGACTCGCTTCCCTCTCAGAGACCCCTGACGCTGTGTATGTTGCTGGCTCTGCAGCGAAGGTCTGCCAACTTACCGGCGAGCGAGATCGTCAGACCGGTCAACTGACGTTGAATCAGACTCGATCGCGCTACGGGGTTTGGGGCGCAGATCTGGGGTACCCGGTCGAGCACGCAGGAAGGCTCTATTTCCTGTTCGGCGACACCCAGGGCTCACAGGGAACTGCTCTCGCTCCGGATGTGGAGACGGAAGGTCAGAATCCGGTGACGTTCCTTGACTCTGTTGCCTACACAACGGACTCGACCCCGGAGGATTGCCTGACGATGGACTTCGTCACCGATCCATCCTCATCGACACCCGTCTACATGCCACCGCAGATTGACCCGGCGAGCTACCCCGCTGGCGTCCAAGCAATCGGGCATGGTGGCGGGCGGGTTCCGGTGTCCGGTTTCAGCGCTGGAGGAACTTTATACGCCTTCTTCGGCAGGTTCCTTTCCGGGACCATTCAGCGGTCGGTTCTCTCACGCCTGTCAGGAGCAGATCTGCTGGCGGGCAACCTGGGGAAGTTCGAGTACGTGAGCGATGTCTCGCTTCTCAATCTGACGGGCCCTCCGCCCTACGCAGACGGTAAGTTCATCAGCACCTCACCTGTCGTCGTTGACGGTGGAGACTTGCCGGAACTTGGACTCCCTGCGGGAGAAAAGGGATTGCTGCTGTTCGGAAGCGGCGAGTACCGAAGCAGCGACCCCTATCTGGCCTTCGTACCGCTCGCAGACATCGAGACCCAGACAGCTTGGCGTTACTTCGCGGGGGTCGATGGAATGAACAACCCAATCTGGAGTACGGCTCAGTCTGGGGCCATCCCGTTGTTCGACGCCACGCCCGATCCTGCGGCGTCGGGCAGTTGCATCGGGGAACTGTCTGTCACCTGGAATGCTTACCTGGAGAGGTGGCTCATGCTCTATAACTGCCTACCAGGACCGCGTGGGATTCGCTTCCAGGTTGCCTACAAGCCATGGGGTCCGTGGTCGACGCCCATGCAGACCCTCTTCAACCCGCGCCGCGACGGCGGCTACTGCCACTTCATGCACGATCTCAGCGTGGTCGCCTGTCCAGATGGTGACACCGCCTATGACCTCTACCCTCTGACTGCGCCTTGGGACATGTCAGATGGATCGCGGGTGAACGAATATGGCGGCGAGTACGCACCCTATGTCCTGAATCGATACACAACTGGCGAAGTGGGCCGGTCGACGACCGTGTACTTCGTGATGTCGACCTGGAATCCGTACCAGACGGTCCTCATGAAATCGACACTTCGTGTTGAACAGCCCCCCGTTGCTAGCGCGGGTCCCGATCAGACCATTCCGGCAAACGCATCTTGCCACGCTACCGCAACACTCGACGCAAATGCCTCGACAGATCCGGACGGCGATGCGCTCACCTTCACGTGGGCGGGTCCCTCCGGCCCGCTCGGGACATCGGCAGTCGTGTCCGTGGACCTCCCGGGCCTCGGCTCATACGTGTTCTCTGTCACGGTGACGGACGCCTTCGGCCGCCAGTCGTCCGACGATATCGTCGTGACAGTGGTGGACACGACATCGCCACAGCTCAGCTTCTCCCTGACACCGGATACTCTGTGGCCACCGAACCACAAGCTCGTGGAAGTGAAGGCTGGCATCCGCGTTGCTGACAACTGTGATCCTGCTCCGCCGGTTTGGCTAACAACCATCGCCAGCAATGAACCCGACAATGGCCTTGGCGATGGCGACACGGTTAACGATATCCAGGGAGCGGTGTTAGGCACGGATGACCGGTCGTTCCAACTGCGCGCCGAACGATCTGGCAAAGGAAGCGGGAGGACGTACACCGTGACCTATGAGGCGACGGACGCTTCGTTGAATCGAACCAGTGCGTCACAAGTAGTCCGGGTTCCGCACTAGTTGCGAACGTACTCGCCCGCTTGAAGATATTGTAATAGGAGCACGCCCCTCCGAACCGAATGCCGCTTCGTTTCGGAGGGACACAGGGAGTCACATTTCTTGATGTGACGGAATCACCGAAGGATAGACGAGTCCTTGTCTCCCGTCGCTCCATCCCACTGGATTCCCATGGTCAGACGCTCAAGGCTACCCACAGACGCTTCAACGCAGCAGGATGACTGGCGTCAGATCCCCACTTCTCCTGCGACATCGGCATGATCGACCTCGACGTAAACTGAGCCGACTGGCCGGGCTTCGACTGGGCTTCGTCGCTCAAGCCCAGTTTTCTGGATCGATCTCGCCCGGTCGTCCCATGATCGCCCTAGCGATCGTCCTGGCCTCTCGGAAAGAGGGGGAAAGCGCGGGGATGAATAGTCGTCCTGCTTCTTCTCCTTAGGGACTGTCGACTGAAACGGACCCTCTAGGGACCTTCGCGAGAGGAGCGGTCGTTCCGCAGACGCCCCGAGCTACCGGGGCGGTGCCAGAAGGGTACCGCTCCCTCTTAGCCGTTGGAGCGGGTTGGCCAAGTTCACATCTACGCGCAGACTTTGGTTGTCGCCAGTATTGCGCGAGGGGGGCCACATGAGACCGCTAGTTGGGCTCGCAATCGTCGGGTTTAGCATTTTGGCCGCGTGCAGCGAGGACAAGGGTGAAGCGTGCAATCTCGGCCAGGACAACTTTCGCTGCAAAGGGAACGAACTCCAGTGGTGCCTCGGAGGTTGCTTGTTCGGTTCGTGCGTCGACCCTACTTGGTCGACTACGGAAACCTGCAAGGCGCCTGAGGTCTGCAAGATCGGCAAGAATCCCGAACTGATTCCACTCGATCAGATGGGGTGCTTTGAGGCGAACTCGTCCTGCTCAGAAGTTGGTGCGGCGAGATGTGCCCTGATCGATGTGACCAATGTGACGGTGCCGGCCGATCTTTGGACTTGCTCCCGAAACCCGGCGGACAACTCGCTCCAGTGGACGCTGACGGCGTGCGACCAGCAAGTTCCAACGGCGATATGCTGGGATGATCCAGGGCCCCCTGCGTGCTACGAGGTCGCCGGAACTTGCCCTCCATCGTCTCAGTACGCGACGCGCTGTGAAGGGAACGTCTCCTGGCAGTGCCAAGGCCCAACCATCGTGGACGGCAAGGCGGTCCTAGAATGGGTGCCCAACGTCGATTGCGCGGCAACGGGAATGGTGTGCCGCAACGGTGCTTGCGAGAACCCCTGAGGGTGTGACCGAGGCTGAGACTCTGTGAGCGCACTGTGGGGTGGCGCGAGGGGGATCAAGTGAGACCGCTGACTGGGACCGCAATCGTCGGACTTTGCATGTCGGCTGCGTGCGGGTCCTCCTCTGATGGACCTGAGGCGTGCAGTAGCTCGGGCGCAATTCGCTGCGAAGGGAACGAGTTCCAGATGTGCATTGGGGGATCGTTCTTCGGGGGGGGCATCCCCCAGTGCTTGGACGACCGCTCAAACCGGCATCGCGCCCAAGGTCTGTAAGCTCGGCACGATACCTGGACTGCCGATGTTCGATACGAACGGCTGCTATGACGCGAACTCGTCCTGTGCAGAAGAAGGCCAGGCGACGTGCGACCTGCGGTCTGGACAGGCGCCGCCCGCTGGTGTCTGGACTTGTTCGCGGCGCTCATCGGACCAGTCGCTCCAGTGGACGCTGACGGCGTGCGACCAGCAAGTTCCAACGGCGATATGCTGGGATACAGGAGCATGGCACCCAGCGTGCTATGAGGTTGCCGGAACCTGTTCATCGTCTCCGTTTGCGTCCCGCTGTGAAGGCAACGTCCTTTACTTCTGCTCAGGCCCCACACTTGTGGACGGCAAGGCAGTCTTCGACTGGGTTCCAGGTGTCGACTGCCCATCCTCGGGACTCGTGTGCCGTAACGACAGGTGCGAGCCCCCCTGAGTGCCTGATCGACCTTTAGCAGGCGTGCCCGAAACGGGCTCTATCCCTCCCGTCCACAGGCTCGACGCAATGCGCCAGGGCCGCCGGAGACAGGGGCCGGAAAACGCCGCCGGCGCTGGTAGAGCCCACTGGTCGAAGCCGATGCCGGCGGGCGAGCGGAGGGACGGAGAAATTCTCTGAGGCGCAGGGTGAGCCGCATGGGGTGCGCCCCCAAATGGCCCGTACCCGCGACCCGCGTTGCCCCGAAACTGAGAAGCAACGGGGGGTATGCGCGTGACTGCCTCTGATGCTCGTCCGCTCTTGGTCGTTGTCCTCGCCCTCTGCGTGACCGCCTGCAAGGAGGAGGAGCCCTGCGGAGGCATCCTGCGACCCGGGTACCCCGAGCGTTGCTGCGAGGGTGAGACGGCCTGCAAGGTCGGACCCAGCGTTGCAGCCTGCTTTGACCTTCAGACCGATATCCACAGTTGCGGCGTGTGCTGGGTCGGGTGCGGTCCCGGCACGTGCATTGCCGGTGCGTGCCAGTGTCCGCCGGCGCCCGTGAAGTACTGCGTTCCGTCCTTCGATCCGCCGGATATCTCCTCTGCCGTCGATGCCTGTGTCGATACGTCCCGCGACCCGAAGAACTGTGGGGACTGTGGTGTCCTCTGCCCGGCCGGCGAGTCCTGCGTCTCGGGAGTCTGCAGCTGAGGCCCCGCCGCATTGGTCGACGACCTGGCCGGAAAGGGACCGGGGGGCCCGACCTCAGTCGCTCAGCTTGTCGAGGTCTCGGAGCAGCTCCAGGTCCACGGCCCCGGCTCGCTTGGCGAGCGCCACCAGTTCGGGCACCACCGGACGTCCATGTGCCGTCTGGATCGCCTGCCGGAGCGCGAGCCTGGCCGCTCCCACGCGTCCCTCGATGGTCGCGACCTTCGCAAGCTCGCGCTGCCTGTCCTCTCGGTCCACTGCTCCTCCCTGGATAGGCGGTGGCCCCCCACGGGTGGGCGAGTGATCGTGGACGCCAAGAACGAGCGCGCCGTCGGCTTCTACCTCAAGTACGGCTTCGCTCTCCTCGAACCGGAGTCCGCCTTCCCCCGGTGAATGTTCCTGCCCATGGCGACCATCCTCGAATCCCTGGACGACAACCTCCCCGGATTGCGAACACTTGCCAGACCCTGCATCACTTGACTCATGGTGCGGGCGCGATTGGGGTGCAAGTGGTCGCTGGTTCAAATCCAGTCGCCCCGACTGTGTGCCCCCGGGATTCCTCAAGAGTCACGGAGGTTGTTCTTTGCCCAGGGAGTCGGGGTGACATTTCAGGATGCCACCGCGCGCCACATCACTCCGGGTGAACGGACCTGGACGCCGAGAAGCGACCCGGTCCTGGGTCCTGGCCGTTGGCGGGCTTGTCCCGCGCAGGAGCTGAGCCACGTGCGCGGGGCCTACGGCTTCCCGTACGGCAGCCTGCCCTCGCCGCGGGGCCCGGGCTTTCCGTACCCCCCGACCTTCTCGTAGACCCGGACGTAGTCGACGACCATCGATGCCGGGAACACGGTCGTGCCGTCCGGCTTGCCGGGGAGCTCGCCTCCGACGGAGAGGTTCATGATCAGGTAGAACGGCTGGTCGAACGGGGCGGGCCAGGGGTTGAGGTCGGCTTCCTCCGTCGGCTGTGTTCCCAGACCCTTCGCGGCGTCCATCTTGCCGCTGCTCCACCAGAACGACTGGACCGCGTACGGATGGCCGTCCACGGACCAGCGGATCTCGCCGGGTTCCCACTCCACCGCGTAGACGTGGAAGTCCGCGATGGTGCCGGCGCGTGGCAGGACGAACTCGTTGGTGTGGTGGGTGTTCGCCGGCCAGCGGCCTCCGAAGTGCAGCGTGCCGAGCACCTTGGTCGGTTCGTGGCCCAGCGCCTCCATCACGTCGATCTCGCCCGACGCCGCCCAGGTTCCGTACTTTTCGTCCTGGGCCCGCATCCACAGGGCCGGCCAGAGGCCCTTGCCGGTTGGCAGCTTCGCGCGAAACTCGAACCGGCCATACCTCTGGCTGAACAGCGGGCTGCCGTCCCGCTTCTGGGACTTGAGCCGGGCCGAGGTGTACCCGAACTCACGCAGGGTCTCCTTGACCGCCCGGATGTGGAGCATCCCGCCCTGGACGTGGGCGTTCTCCGGCTCTCGGGTGTAGTACTGCAACTCGTTGTTGCCCCAGCCGCCGACCCACACGTTCGCGCCGTAGTGGAAGAACCCGTTGCCGATCTCGAAATCCCATTTGGTCCTGTCGATGTCCTGGCCGTCGAACTCGTCGCTCCAGACCAGCTTCCATCCGGCCGGGGGCGGTTCACTGGCCTGGCTCGGGAGCGGTGAGGCGACCAGGACGCCCATTCCGGCGATGATCAAGGCCAAACGGTAGCGACTTGCTCGTTTCATCCGGTACTCCTGATCCCGAGCCATCGGTCCCGCCACATTCCCGGGGCCGAACGGGCGTTCGACAAGCGCTCTATCCTCGCGGGCAGGCGAAGCAACCAAGAATGCGAATTTGCCCTGATCCGGTTTCGTTGGCGCCAGA
>CAWHPQ010000003.1:0-26689 GCA_963831265.1 uncultured delta proteobacterium
GCTCACGGGGCTCGGCGCGGCCATCGCCCCCGGGAGCCAGAAGTGGAAGGGGAACTGGGCCGACTTCGTGAAGGCGCCCAGCAGGATCAGGAGGAGCGCGGGGAGATAGAGCGCGTGGGCCTGGATGGCCTCCGACTGCGCGCCCAGGGCCGAGAGCTGCAGCGTCCCCGCGATCTCGCCGAGGAGGAGGAGGCCGGCGAGGAGGGCAAGGCCCCCGGCGCCGGTCACGAGGAGCGCCTGCAGGGCCGCCTTGCGCGCGCCTTCCTGCTCGTGGTCGAAGCCGATGAGGAGGTAGGAGCTGACGCTCGTCAGCTCCCAGAAGACGAAGAGCGCGATCGCGTCGTCGGCCAGCACCAGGCCGAGCATGGCGGCCATGAAGAAGAGGATGGCCGAGTAGAAGCGGGGGAGGCGCGGGTCGCCCTTCAGGTAGCCGCCCCCGTAGACGAGGACGAGGGCCCCGATGCCGGTGACGAGCAGCGCAAACAGGAGCGAGAGCCCGTCGAGTCGAAACGCCAGGCGGACGCCGAGCCCGGCCACCCACGACCACGACTCCTCGAGAGCCTGCCCCGAGGCGGACGGGCCGAGGAAGCGGGCGAAGTCCGCGAAGAGCAGCGCCGGCACCGCGGCGAGGAGGATCCCCGCCCGCTTCCCGAAGACGCGGTGGGCCGCCGGGGCGAGCGCGGACGCCAGGAAGAGGATCAGGACGGGTGTCAGCATGGGCCCGGAGCGAGCAAAAAAAACGCAGGGTAACATATGGGTGGCCGACTCTCGATGCACGAGCACCCATGACCCTCGGCCGCGGTGGGCGGCCCGGAGCCGCGTGCGATCCAGGCCACGACCAGGCAGCCGGAGGAGGTGCTGCGACGGGCGCTCGAGCGCGCCGGGGTCGTCTCCGGGTACGAGCACAAGTGCCGGCGGAAGGGCTGCAGCCACGAGGGCTTCGGCAGGCCGACGGTTACACCTGGATTGCAGTCCGCGACGCCGCCAGAAGAAGAGGCCGGAACCCCTTCGGTTTCCCGAGAGGTCCCGGCCCCGTGAGCGGCGGGGAGTACGAGACTCGAACCCGTGGCCTCCGGCGTGACAGTCAGTGAAACCGGGCTGGCGGGGATGGGTCGATCGGTGCAACCCCCTGCAAGTGCTCGGATCGGGCGCCGGTCGGACTCCAGCACTTCGCCAGGTGGCTGCGCGGCTCGGGGTGAGCACGTCGACCATCTACGACCTGTGCCGGAAGAGAAGGCTTCCTCACGTTCGCGTTTCGAACGCCATCCGGGTCGCACCCGGGGCCCTGGAGGACTTGATGCCAGGCGGCGCTCGATCCGGGGCGCGGCGTCCAGGCCTCGAGTAAAGGCTGCCCTTCAGGCCCCGGCTCTCGCAGCGGGTTGCCGAGGAAGCCTGAGTAATTCGATAATCCAGTTTCCTGTCAGCAATCGGGGTCACGTGCTCCTCAAGAGAGTGTTTGTTGCCGTCGCGGTGGCCGGTTCGGTCCTTCTTTCCAGACAGGCGGCAGCCGGGGGCAAAGTTCAACCTGTGCGGGCCAGTCTCCCGGGTTCGATGGACCGCTCCATCGAGCGACGGATGGAAGAGGCCAGGATCGTGGGGCTTGGGGCGGCCATCATCGTCAACAGGAAACTGGTCTGGACAAGAGGATACGGATTCGCTGACAAAGAGCGCGCGGTGCCGTTTACCAAAGACACGATCATGAACATCGGGTCGATCAGCAAGACCATCACTGGCGCAGCACTGATGCGCGCGGTTCAAGACGGGAAACTCTCCCTCGACGAAGAGGTCAACAAATATCTGCCGTTCAAGGTGGCCAATCCATCCTTCTCGAACGAGCCAATTACTTTGCGACAGCTGGCGACGCACACCTCCAGCATCACCGACCGAGGTTCTGTCTACGCCGCCGCGTATCACTTCGGTCGCGATTCTCCGCAGGCCCTCGGAGAATTCCTGCGCGACTACTTTGCATCGGGCGGGAAGAACTACTCGAAGGAGAATTTCCTGAGTTCAAAGCCAGGGACGCATCGCGAGTACTCGAACATCGGGGCCGGGCTGGCTGGCTACATCGTTGAACTGGCCGTCGGTGAGAAGTTCAACGTGTACACAAAGCGGATCATCTTCGCGCCACTGAAGATGGAGAATACGGGCTGGCTGATGTCCGAAGTCGACCTGGCGAAGCACTCGAACCTTTACATCGCCCAGGGACTCGCCGTGCCCATCCAACTCTATGGCCTGACCACCTATCCGGACGGAGGCCTGCGGACTTCCGTCGAAGATCTTTCTCGATTCTTCATCGCCTTGCTGGACGGTGGCGTGTACAAAGGCGTGCGCATCCTTGACGAGGAATCTGTAAACGAGATGCTCAGGTTCCAGTACAGCCCAGCAAACAAGCCTGACAACGTGAAATTGAGCGGTGAGGGCTCGCTGAACTCCGGAATCTTCTGGGCCACGAAGGAATCCCTTGCAAGGATCGGCCACAATGGAGCCGATCCCGGCTTGGTCACGATGATGCTCTCGGATGTCGATAGACAGATCGGGGTGATCTTGTTTGTGAACACCGCGATTCGCCAGGAGGACGGAGAGGCCTACGGGGCCATCTTCGATGACCTTTGGCAACTTGCCCTGGATCTCAAAGGCGCCCGGGCGAACTAGTCTTGGAGCCCGCCTCTGTGATGCTGGAGCGCCTTCACACGCAGCGCGGCACGGACCTGCCCCCCGGTCCTATGTCGCTCCGGGTTCAACCGGAATGTGACGTAGAGCAAACTCTTCCGGCGTGAGGTTGTCCAGTCCCGAGTGCGGCCGGACCTGGTTGTAGTCGAGCCTCCACGCCTCGATCCTCGACCTTGCGTCGTCCATGGTGACGAACCAGTTCTCGTTGAGGAACTCGTCGCGAAGCTTTCCGTTGAAGCTCTCGGCGTAGGCGTTCTCGATGGGTTTGCCAGGCCGGATGAAGTGGACGCGAACGCCACGGCGGTGTGCCCAGGGTCAAAGGCGGACCCGGTGAACTCCGGACCGTTGTCGCAGATGATGAACTCCGGCGACGGCCGGTTTGCGACGATCCGCTCCATCACGCGTGTCGCCCGGAGGCCGGGGATGGACGTGTCGACCTCGATGGCGAGGCACTCCCGGGTGAAGTCGTCCACGACGTTGAAGGCGCGCAGCCGCGTTCCGTCCATCAAGGCGTCCAAGACGTAGTCCATGGCGCGGATGGAGCGAGGTCTCGACCAGCGAACGCCACGGTGGGAGACCCTCCGAAGGGTCGGGCTGGCGCTCGGGAAGCAGCTCGAGCTCTCCTTCGTGGAGGGCGACCACGAGCCGCCACCGGACCGGCGTCGTCCCGATCGCGGACGACTCGCCTGTTGCGGCGCCTGCTGTACGACCGCGGCCATCGATTCGCCAGAGGGCTCGGCCTTCACCGACCGGATGTTCTCGCGCGCAGTGTGGCGATCACCTGGCGGGCATCGGTCGCGCGTCCCGCGTGGACGTCTTCGACTCAAGCGTCCGATAAGCTGCCTTCTGGTAACTGACTGACCCAAGGTGAACGCGGCGGCGCCTTCGAGGTCGCCGGAGCGCGCCCGCTGCACGTGCCTCCCAGCTGCTCAGCGGCCGCGGGTCCCTCTCGCCAGGACGACCAGCGTCATCACGGACGCCACGAGCATCGCCGTGATGAGAGACGCCGCGACCAGCTTCTCGGGCTTGCCACCGAGGACCGCGAGCCAGCTCGCGATGGAGCGCCAGGTGAAGACCAGCGAGAGAAACGCGGTCGTCGCGATCGCGCCCGTGCGCGCCCAGCCACGCCCGGTCCTCAGGAGGAAGCCCCAGCCAATCGAAAGCGCGCCGAAGGTGCCGCCGGAGATGAGCGCCGTGGCCGCCTTCTCGGGGTTCGACAGGAAGCCGGCCACTCCCACGGCGATGAGGAACGCGCCGTAGCCGAGCAGCCAGTTGCCGAGCCGGTGGGTCATGTGGTTCGTCCCAGCAGCAGGTCGACGTCCTCCCGCAAGCTCTGCAGATCCTCCTCGTGCTCCACCTCCTGCTGCAGGATGGTGAGCGCCAGGTTCCAGGTGACCGGGTCCTTGTCCTTGGTGAGGTCCATCAAGTCCTTGTACGCGCCGATGGCGCACTGCTCGCCGGCGATGTTCTGGTCGAGAAGCGTGGACACGAGCGGGTCCACGGGCTCGTCGTAGGCGCACGGGCTCGCCGACATCCAGTCACGGGGGTGGAGGACGGGGGTCCCGCCCAGCTGGATGATCCGGTCGGCCAGCAGCACCGCGTGGCCCAGCTCCTCGGTGGCGTGGAGCGTCAACTCGGCCGCCACCGCGTCCTTCATCGGACCCTTGATGAGCTTCGCCCCGAGCCAGTACTGGTAGTAGGCGAGCCACTCGCTGGCGTAGGCGCGGTTCAGGGCCTCCACCAGCTTGTCGACGTTCATCCCGACGATCGCGCGTCCCTTGGTCCCCATGGTGCCTCCTTCCCGCCCTTCGGGGCGGCCTCATCGCCCATCGAGCCGCGCGGCGCCGCACTTGTCCACAGTATTCTCTGAGTTCGGGGACGGATCATTTCACCAGTGCGTTCAGCGCCGCCACCACCGCCTCGGGCGCCTTCAGCGGGGCCAGGTGACCACAGGATGGCACGATGACGATACGCGCCGTGACCGCCGCCGCCTTGGGATCGAAGGACCGAGGTGCGCCGCGATCTGGCCGCGCTTCGCTCTGTCCGAAGCCAGGTCCGTCGACACGGATCGGCCGCCACTCTTCGCCAAGGTGGCGAACGACGAGGTCGTACAGGCGATGGTCGCTGAAGACGCTGGGCCAGAGCACGACCGGCGCACCGGCGCCCTGGTCGGCCAGCGCGATCGATCCGACGCGGGTCTCGACAATGCGGTTGATGGGGGCTGGGTTCATGCCTCGCCCCTCGGTCCATTGCGGATGCTCGGCGTCGATCGGACGAACTCCGACGCCGCGCTGACGATCAGGCCATTTCGCCGGCCGGCGGCACGGGCCTCGCGCAGACCACGCCCGCGAGGAAGAATCCCCCCGGTGCTCGCGGGCGAGATCGCGGATGCGTCCGCTCAGCGCGTGGGAGTGGTTGATGAGCCCGGGTGCGATGAGGCCGCAGGCCGAGACCATCACCGCCGGGGTGACGGCGGAGGCGATGCGGGGAAGGGCGTCGGCGGACACCTCCAGACCGTGTAACCGGGATCGGTACGAGAGTCCCGATCATCCCGGGGAAGGAATCGTCAATGGCCCCGGTCCGGATGGAGTGTCGCCGGCCGGATGTCGTTCGAGGTACCCAAGAAATCGAAAGGGCGTAGGGTCGGAGACGCAGGGGGGCCGGCATCACGCGGACCCGAGGCTGCGCCGTAGCTCGTCCGGCGGGCTGCGCCAGGGCAGCCAGAGAAGGACCAGAGACCCACGCGCCCACGCGAACGGTGCGCCTCACGACGAAGGGATGCCCATGTCCATGCACAACGGCGACGACGGCAACGACGGCGGGGAAGGCCGGCGCAAGGCCGCCCTCAAGGACATCGACGACTTCGTCGCGCACGCGAAGGGCTGGCTCGGGCGGATGATCTCGGGCGGTGGAAAGCACACGGTGGCCATCATCGGCGTGGTGGTGCTGGTGGTGGGGCTATCGACCGCCTACTACACCGTGCCCAGCGACTCCGTCGCCGTCATCCAGCGCTTCGGGAAGTACGTTCGAGACGTCCCGTCCGGGCTGCACTTCAAGCTTCCGTTCGGCATCGACAGGTCGACGATCGTCCCGGTCAAGCGGCAGTTGAAGCAGGAGTTCGGCTTCGCGACCCCGGGTGCCACCGATCCCTACCAGGCCCTGCGTGCTCGCGACGGGAAGCGCGAGACCCAGATGGTGACGGGAGACCTCAATGCCGCGCTGGTGGAGTGGGTGGTCCAGTACCGCATCCTGGAGCCCTCGAAGTTCCTCTTCGAGGTCCGCGAGCCCAGCGAGACCCTGCGCTATGTCTCCGAGTCGGTGATGCGGGAGGTCGTCGGAGACCGCACGGTGGACGAGGTGATCACCATCGGCCGCCAGGAGATCGAGACCGAGGCGCTCGTGAAGATGCAGGAGCTCTCCACCAAGTACGCCATGGGTATCGGCATCGACCAGGTCCAGCTGAAGAACATCAACCCGCCCCTGCCCGTCCAGGAGTCGTTCAACGAGGTCAACCAGGCGCAGCAGGAGAAGGAGAAGCTGATCAACGAGGCGAGGCGCGACTACAACAAGGTGATCCCCCTGGCCCAGGGAGAGAAGGACCAGCGGATCCGCGAGGCCGACGGCTACCGCCTCAAGAGGATCAACGAGGCGGAGGGCGACGCGGCCCGCTTCACCGCCCTGCTCGCCGAGTACAAGAAGGCGCCCGAGGTCACCCGGCGCCGCATCTACGTCGAGACCATGCAGGAGATCCTGCCGGGTATCCGCTCCAAGGTCGTCGTCGACGACCAGATGCGTGGAGTCCTGCCGCTCCTCAACCTCGAGTCCCAGAAGAAGGAGCTGCCATGAGCCTCGGCAAGACCGCCGCCGTCCTCGTCGTCCTGGCGATCGCGATCTTCGTCGTGGCGAACGCCGTCTACACCGTGAGCGAGGTCGAGCAGGTGATCATCACCCAGTTCGGCAAGCCCGTCGGGCTCCCGGTGACCTCCGCCGGCCTCAAGGTCAAGACGCCCTTCATCCAGGAGGTCAACTCCATCGACAAGCGGGTCCTGGAGTGGGACGGAAGCCCCTCGGACATGCCGACCAAGGACAAGCTCTACATCTCGGTCGATCTCTTCGCCCGCTGGCGCATCACCGATCCGCTCCAGTACTTCCTGCGCCTTCGGGACGAGCGCAGCGCGCAGTCCCGGCTGGACGACATCCTGGGAAGCGAGACGCGCAACGCGGTGGCCAAGCACGAGCTCATCGAGATCATCCGTACCACCAAGGATCGCAGCCCCCTGAGCGATCCCCTCCTCACCAACGCCGAGGACAGGCAGGACATGGGCTCGCTGGTGCCGATCCAGAAGGGGCGCAAGCTGGTCGAGCGCGAGATCTTCGCGGCGGCCGCCGAGAAGGTCCGGGTCTTCGGCATCGAGCTGCTCGACATCCGCTTCAAGCGCATCAATTACAACGAGAGCGTCCGCCCCAAGATCTACGAGCGCATGATCAGCGAGCGCCGGAGGATCGCCGAGCGCTTTCTCTCCGAGGGCAATGGAGAGGCGGCAAGAATCCGCGGGGACCGCGTTCGCGACCTGAACAAGATCCAGTCCGAGGCGTACCGGGCAGTCGAGGAGATCCGTGGCGTCGCGGATGCGAAGGCCACGGAGATCTACGCAAGGGCCTACAACCAGAGTCCGGCGGCGGTGGAGTTCTACGAGTTCACCCGGACCATGCAGGCCTACAAGTCGATCATGGCCGAGAACACGACCCTGGTCCTGTCCACCGACAGCGACCTCTTCAAGTTCCTCAAGGGGATGGCGCCCGGAAGCGTTCGGGCGCGAGGTGCCGTCAGCCCGCGGTGACCTGACCTGCCGACGGGGCACGCCTTTCGTCAGGAAAGTCATGCGGCCCGGTATCTTCCTGTCGATCGTCGAGTTCACTCCCGGCGACACCCGTCCCCGCGAGTCGGCCTGGGTCTTGGAGACGGATTGGAGATGCGGGCGGCGGCAAGCGGCGGCCCGCGGCCCCTCGGTCCGCCCGCAAAGACTTCCGGGTTACGACTCACCGACCGGACGCTCTCGCCCGCAGCGCGTCCATCACCTGGCGGGCTTCGGTCGTGCGCCCTGATCCAGCAGATGCCGGCCACCTCGAACGGTTGCCTCGAGCACCCTCATCGGGTTCCCGGGCGAACGTGAACTCAGGGGTGCGCCGGCTGCACGACCAGGCGGACGCCGAGCGCCGCGCAGACGCGGCGTACCGTGTCGAAGCGGGGGGCGCTTTCCGGCCGAAGCGCCTTGTAGAGTGCCTCACGGGTGATGCCGGCCGACCTGGCGATCTCGGTCATCCCGCGGGCCCGGGCAATGTCGCCCAGCGCTGCCGCCAGCAGGGCAGCATCGTTGGCGTCGATGACGTCGGTGAGGTAGGCGGCGAGGGCCTCGTCGCTGTCGAGGTAGGGCGCCGCATCGAACTCGGGTAGGTCGGCCACCTTGATGCGCTTCTTCATGCTGCCTCCGCTCACTCCAGCGATGTCGCCAGCGCCCTGGCGCGCCGCACGAAGTAGATGCGCCAGCCTGCTCCGACGTGAATGCGTGACTCCGATACCCCGCCGCCGACCGAACGCACGTCGCCCGCGAGCCCGAGTTCGAGCCGCCTCAGCCTGGCGACCAACACGCCACGGCCCCCCGCATCGGAGAGGTCGTTCAGCCAGGTGGTGAACTGAGGGAGAGGCCGGATCGACCACACGGCACAAGTGCAATCGAACGACTACAGCAGATCGAGTCGGGTGGAAGGGGCCGGGATCTGCGCACTCCACGCCGGGACGTCCTCCGGCGAGCCTGCATGGCACGGACGGAGAGGCGCAAGGGCGGTCCTCGAGGCTCGCTCGACTGGCCCCCCGGGAAAAGCTCGGCCCCGGAACCTTTCGGTCCCGGGGCCTGTGAAGTGGCGGGGAGTACGGGACTCGAACCCGTGGCCTCCGGCGTGACAGGCGGCTATCACGGAAAGTCAACCTCCCCATCCGCTCCCAACCCTTCGGAACCGCTCGACCCCGGACGTAGCGTCACCTCCCAACGTCCACAGCAGCTGGGCACTGTTCCGAACCGGCTTGCTGCACCCGTGCTGCATGAGCCGAGCGCGCCAGCGCCCGCAGGAGCGGCGCTGCGGGTGGTGGACGGGGGCAAGGGCAACCTGCTCACCGTGCGCGCCGTGGCAGCCCGCCTGGGCGTGTCCGCGGCCACCGTCTACAAGCTCGTCGGCCAGGGCGACCTCCCCCATGCCCGCGTGTCGAACGCCATCAGGATCTCGCCGGTGGACCTCGACGGATACGTCACGGGGCGGCGGAAGGGTGGGAGGTGAACCGTGGCCTCAGGTGACGACACCCAGGGGCAGGTTCCGGTAGCGCAACCGGCCCTTCCTGACGCCGTGCCAGCGGTCCAGGGTGGCGCGACGACAGCGGGAACCGCCCCGGCGCAGCCGACCCTCCCACCCCAGCGCATCTACCGCCGCCGCCTCGCCAACCTGCGGAACGTCCGCTGCGCGCTGGCCGACGCGCTCCGAAATCTGGAAGCCGGGACGATGGAACCGGGGAAGGCGAGGGTACTCATCTACGGGTACTCGGTGCTCGCGGGCATCATCCAGGGCACCGACCTGGAGGACCGGGTCGCCGCCCTGGAGCGCGCCCGGTGAACGTCCGGGCTCTGGAGGCGCGCCTGCGGCGGGTGGAGGGCGGCAGGCGAGGCCAGCCCGAGGCGTGGGTGGACCGCTACCTCCGGGCTCACCCCGACTCTGCCCTGCCGCACGCCGAGCGGGAGCAGCTGCGCGGCATCGTCGCGACCGAGGCAGAGCGCGACTGGTTCCACCGGGCCATGCTCGCTCGGAGCGCGGCCCCGATCCATGAGCCCTGGTGGCTACTGGAGCTTTCCACCGACGCCATCCATCGACTCGGGGCGGTCTGGAGGGCCGGTGGCCCGGAACCGGCCCGCGAGGCGTGGCGCGTGGTGGTGGAGCATGTGGAGACAATCCTGCCACTGCTGAACGACTACCTGGCCACGGAGGGCCGGGACCCGCTCCCGCCCGAGCAGGAGGACCGCGACCTCGCCCGCTACTGGAGCTTGGCGACCGGGGCGTTGCCAGCGCCGGGGCGCGGTGCCGCCGTCCGAGGGTTCATCGCTGGGGGTCCAGTGCCGTCGCGGTCCAAATGATTTCCACCGTCTCAGGAGCGCCGATGTGGGATTCGGCACACGGCACGGAGGTGACCCGAGTCAACGCGAGCATCCCCGCCTCTGCTACGGTGCCCCAATGTATTGGCGATCCCGAGCAGTGGTCATCGGCGTAGCTGCGGCCTTCCTATGCTCGTGCGGTGGCGGAACCACAAGCGATGATGGCGGCGGCGGTTCCATCCCGCCGAGCGGCCTGACCTACTCGGTCAACCCCGCCTTTTACACGGCGGGGGTCGCGATCTCGCCTAACACTCCGAGCAGCAGCGGCGGAGCGGTCGCCTCATACTCGGTTTCACCGGCCCTGCCTGCCGGTCTGAGCTTGAACGCCTCGACCGGCGCAATCTCGGGGACGCCGAGCAGTGTCACCGCCACCGCCACCTACTCGGTGACTGCCACGAACCCCGCTGGGAGCACCACGGTCGGCCTAAGCATCACTGTCAGCGCAACGACCGTGCCGCCAAGCGGCCTGACCTACGCGGTCAATCCCGCGACCTACACGGTGGCGGTCCCGATCTCGCCAAACACCCCGAGCAGCAGCGGTGGACCGGTCGCGTCGTACTCGGTTTCGCCGGACTTGCCTGCGGGCCTGACCCTCAATACGACTTCCGGCGCGATCTCGGGCACGCCTACCGCCGTCATCGCGGCCGCAGCCTACACGGTCATTGCCACGAACGCGGCTGGCAGCACAACGGCGAGTCTAATCATCACCGTTAACGCCGCGGTAGCCCCTCCCAGTGGTCTGACGTACTCGGTCAACCCGGCGGTCTACACGGTCGGGGTCGAGATCTCGCCAAACACCCCGAGCAGCAGCGGTGGACCGGTCGCGTCGTACTCGGTTTCGCCGGACCTGCCTGCGGGCCTGAGCCTCAACACGATTTCCGGCGCGATCTCGGGCACGCCTACCGCCGTCATCGCGGCCGCAGCCTACACGGTCATCGCCTCGAACGCGGCTGGCAACACACCGGCGAGCCTCACGATCACCGTCAATGCGGCGGAAGTACCTCCCACCGGCCTGGTCTACTCAGGCAACCCCGCCTTCTACACGGCGGGGGTCGCGATCTCGCCTAACACTCCGAGCAGCAGCGGCGGAGCGGTCGCCTCATACTCGGTTTCACCGGCCCTGCCTGCCGGTCTGAACTTGAACGCCTCGACCGGCGCAATCTCGGGGACGCCGAGCAGTGTCACCGCCACCGCCACCTACTCGGTGACTGCCACGAACCCCGCTGGGAGCACCACGGTCGGCCTAAGCATTACCGTGGGTCCATCCGGGATGGCCGCGCGCTTCATCAGCGCCAGCCCAGTGGTTGCGGGCCACGGTTCCGTCAGCATTTCGCTTCCACCCGCATGGCGTGCTGGGGACGTCCTCGTGACAATGCTCTTCACGCCCACCGGCGCTCCGGCGCTTCCGGCTGGATGGCGACACGCTCAGACCTACAACTACTTCAAGGTTGCGGGATCATCCGAGTCGGCGGTCACTATCACGACGAACAGGGGCCTGGTCGCCGGGACCATTGCGGCGTATCGCGGCGTGGACACGCGCGCCGGGTACTTGCCTGGAGGTTTCGGGTCGAGCGCGTTCCCCGAGTACGGCGGCGCAACCGCCACGCCCGGAACGTACTACCCGCCAGACGGGTTGCAGACCCCGAAGTTCACCTCTGGCGTCTGCGGATTCTCGCTCGGGCCTGCGTTGACCGAAGGCAGTATTGCAGTCGCCACCTACCAGTCGGAGAGCACAGATTCATTCCCGCTCAGTCCTCACTACGCGGGGGCGGGGGTCCTGACCGAACGCTCGCTCGACTACGCCTCGATGGTGAACCCAGATACCGGCAACACCGATCACTTCCGATTGGGGTTCTACGATGCGCCGCTTGCCGCCGGAGTCGGTACCGGAAACCTCTACTTCGGGACGATGGGGAACGGCGGCGGTGAGCGTGCCGATACCCTGCAACCCTATGCCGGGCCGGTTGCGTGGTTCTCCCAGTTGATCCTCTCCGGATCACCAGACCGCGGCCCCGACCTCACGATCATGCCTCCAGGCGCTCCGGTGGGGGGTGCGGTCACCGTCATCGGATCGCGGGCAAGTGATGCGACGGTACAGGTGTCGTGCTCCACGGCCAGCGTCTCCGCCGCGACGTATCCGACACTCACAACATGGCAGGCAAACATCTCCGGTCTCACCACTGGGCCCAATACGATCACCGCATCGAGCGGCATCGAGACAACCAGCATTACAGTGCAACAGTAGGTCAGCGCCGACAGCATCTGCGCCGCGGTACCGCCGCCCTTTCCGTCGAGATGGCGGCGTCGCGAGAGGTCCACGCCCGAATGGATCGTCAGGGCAATCCCGTAGACTTCCCATCGCAAGGGGCACCGGGTCATGACCGGGGCGCGCTTCCCAGGCGCGCCAGCCCCGCATCTACCTTCCTGGGACCGCTTCTGGGAGGCGGGCGTGGAGACTCGCACAGCCAGAAGTGCTTGGGCGTCGGCGCAGACTGCCCGCGAAGCAGCGATCCGCATCCTGGGCGCGCCGATCTTCGACTATCTCGACGCCGCGCTCTATCTCTACACGCGGGCGTCCGAAGAAGCCGCGCTGGTGGTGACCCCATACACCGACCTTCCTCGCAAGGACCGGTTGCGGAAGGCGGTCCTCGCAGCCGCCCTCGACTCCGCGGTGAACCACGATGTTCCAGGCGCGAAGCTGGGCGATCTGTTTAACCTGGAACGACGAGGTCTGGATCGAGAGCATCAGGCGCTTCCTCTCTGCCGAGGGCCGTGACTCCCTCGACCAGGCGATCTCCACGGAGATGACGGCGGTCAGCAGGGGCCACGCCCGCCAGTTCACTCCGGACTGGACCGCTGCGGAGGCCGAGGCCCGCCAGCGGATCGAGGCGCGGTTCAACCAGCGCGGCAGGGGGTCCCGGCCATGAACATCACCACCGTGCCCTCCGAGCCCCTCTGGACCGTGAAGGAAGTCGCCGCCTACCTCCGGGCGTCCATCTCCTGGGTCTACATGCACGCCGAGGACGGGACCCTGCCATCGGTTCGGATCGGTGGTCCGCGACGTTTCCACCCCGAAGCCATCCGGGCCTACGCGCGGGGCGAGTGGAAGCCCGCGCCGGTGGTGCCGTTCCCTGTTCGTGATCGTTGACTCCGACTCGTATGTAATACACACTCCTGATATGACTCTCGACGCGATGCTGGTTGTGAGGTTCCCGCAGGAAGTGAAGGACGCGCTCCAGCGCGCCGCCGAGGACGACTCGCGGTCGATGTCATCCATGTGCCTCATCATCATCCGCGAAGGTCTCCAGGCGCGGGGCTACCTGGACAAGCCGAAGATGCCGGTGCGCAGCCCGAGGAGGAAGTAGCCGATGGCGAGCGTCTTCCAGCGCGGCAGCAGGTGGTACGTCCGGGTGAAGGACTCCACGGGCAGGTGGATCAACCGCGTCACCGTGGTGACCAGCAAAACCGAGGCGAAGCGGTTGGCCGGGGAGGTGGAGCGGAAGGCCGAGCGCATCCGGCTGGGGCTGGAGGTCGCCCCTCCCGAGGATGGCGGCGGGACGCTGGGGGACCTGATGGCGTGGTGGCTGGACTCCTGCGACCGGGGTGCGCCCTCCCACCGCCGGAACCAGTACGCCGTCACCCGCCACATCATCGGTAGCGACCTCGCGCTGCTGCCGCTGGTGCAGGTGACCGCCCCCAAGATCGAGGCGTTCCTGGATGCCAAGGCCACCGAGGACCTGTCCGCGCAGACCGTGAACCACCTGCGCGGCTACCTGTCACGGGCCTTCCAGTCGGCGCGCCGCCTCGGTCGGTACACCGGGCCGAACCCCGTGGCCGGGGTCAGCAAGCGGCGCGTGTCCTCCAGGCCCCCGGACTACCTTCGCGCCGATGAGGTCCCGGTGGTCATGGCGGCGCTCGATGAGGCGTGGCGTCCGCTGTTCGCCACGGCGCTCTACACGGGGATGCGCAAGGGCGAGCTTCTGGCGCTGCGCAAGACGGATGTGGACCTCGGCGCTGGCCTGATCATGGTTCGACGGTCCTGGGGCCGGGACACGACCAAGGGCGGGCACTCCGACGCCATCCCAATCGCCGCCGACGTCGCGCCGTTCCTCAAGTCCGCCATCGCCGCCTCGCCGTCCGCCCTGGTGTTCCCGGCGGCGGACGGGTCGATGATGCGGGAGCAGATCCGGTTGCACGATGTCCTGCGCCGCGCGCTGGGGCGGGCGGGGATCGTCCAGGGCTACCGGCACGCCTGCCGCGCGCGGGTGAGCGGGGAGGGGAGGCGGGACCCGGCCGCACCCCAGTGTACCCACGCCGAGGTCGCGGCTGATCGCGCTCCGCGACGGTGCCCGGTGCACGGCGACTTGTTGTGGCCGAAGGCCGAGGTGAGGCCGATCCGGTTCCACGACCTGCGCCACACGACAGCGTCGCTGCTCATGATGGCGGGCGTGAACCCGGCGGCGGTCCAGCGCATCCTGCGGCACTCGGACCCCAGGATCACCACCGAGGTCTACGGGCACCTTGCCCCCGGCTACCTCCGCGCCGAGGTGGACCGTCTGGCCCTGGGGCTCGCTTCCGTGACCCCAGCCGAGGTCCCCGCGCGGGTGGCGGCGGGGGCAGAGGCCACGCCGTTTGCTGCATCCTTGCTGCACGATGACGCGCCAGGAAAGAGAGAGGCCGGGACTCCGTTCGGTTTCCCAAGGAATCCCGGCCTCTTTTTGGCGGGGAGTACGGGACTCGAACCCGTGGCCTCCGGCGTGACAGGCCGGCGTTATAACCGACTTAACTAACTCCCCAAGTCATTGAAGCTTGGGCGGAGCAGGTTTCGAACCTGCGACCCTCGCCTTGTAAGGGCGACGCTCTACCCCTGAGCTATCCGCCCCCGAGGCGGTGGAGCGAGCGGGGTTCTAGCTTGGCGGGGTGCCTGTGTCAATGATCGGCGGACGCCCCAAGCGCCCGGTCCCTCCTGGGATTAAATGAATGGTTTCGCGCCCGATCACGGGGTAGAGGACCGACGGAATGAGCTGGAAGAAGGGGCAGAAGCTCGTCCACCGGGCACAACCCGCGTGGGGCGTCGGGATCGTGCTCGAGGTGGGCGAGGACGCCCGCCGGATCGCAGTCCGCTTCGCCGGCCGCGAGGGCGTCACGGTGGTCTCGGGGCGCGACAAGGCGCTCGCCCGGGTGCCAGACGAGACCCCGCTCGATCAGCCGGCCGGAGGCCTGCTCGACCGGCTCACCTCGGGCGATCCCGGTCCGGCCGCCGGGTTCGCGCTGCGAACCCGGGTGGTCCGGCTCGAGGCCCTGAGGCGTGCCGACAGCCTGGGCGCACTCCTCTCCTCCCGCGTCCACGTGCTCCCGCACCAGGTCGGCGCGGCCGGTCGCATCCTCGCGGACCGCAGCCCGCGCTTCGTGCTCGCCGACGAGGTCGGGCTCGGCAAGACCATCGAGGCCGGCCTGGTCTACGCCGGCCTGCGCCAGCTGGGGCTCGCCGAGCGGGTGCTGGTGGTCGTGCCCGAGCATCTCGCCTTCCAGTGGATGGCGGAGCTCTTCCACAAGTTCAACGCGCTCTTCACGCTGCTCGGTCCCGACCGCATCGCAGCGCTGGGCGGACCGGAAGCGGCGTTCTCCCAGTCGAAGCTGTGCATCCTCTCCCAGGAGCAGCTCGCCGGAGACCCGGCCGTCGCGGCGGCGGCCGCGGCCCACTCCTTCGACCTCGTCGTGGTCGACGAGGCCCACCACCTGGCCGACGACCGGCTGTTCGAGGCGGTGGCCCCCATCGCCCGCGCCTCCTTCGGCCTCCTCCTCCTCACCGCCACGCCGGTCCGGCTCGACCCGCGCGAGTACTTCCGGCTCCTCTCCCTCGTCGAGACCGTCCCCACCACCACGCTCGAGGCCTTCCTGGCACGGCTCGAGGCGCACGAGGCCTACGCGGCGGTGGCCCGCGACCTCCTCGGCGGCGGAAAGGTGGAGGACGCGCTGGCTCGCCTGCGGGAGCTCTCGCCCGACGACGAGATCCTCCAGGCTGCGGCCGGGAAGAAGAAGGGGCCGTCGCGGACCTCCCTGCTCGAGCACCTGGCCAGCCGCTACGGACTCTCCTCCCGCCTGGTCCGGAACCGGCGCGTCAAGGTGGGGGCATTCACCCGCCGTGTGCTGCGCCGGGAGGACGTTCCGGAGGGTGGGAAGATCGAGGCGGCCGCGGCGCTGTGCGGGCGGCTGGCACGGGCCGGCGAGAAGGTGCTGGTCTTCGGCGGGGATCTCGATCGGCTGCGCGAGCTGCAGGCCCGCATCGCGGCGACCGAGCGGCTCGAGGCGCTGCTCTACGACGACGCGCCGAACCTGGAGGCACGCGACCGGCTGGTGGCGCGCTTCCGCGACCCCGAGGGGCCGATGCTGCTCCTCTCCGGCGAGTCGGGAGGCGAGGGGCGCAACTTCCAGTTCGCCTCTCACCTGGTCTGCCTCGACCTGCCCGATTCGCCGCTCACGCTCGAGCAGCGCATCGGCCGGCTCGACCGGCTTGGGCAGGCGCGGCCGGTGGAGATCCACGTGCTCCCCGAGCCGGGGGAGGAGGCCTTCCTGGCCGACCTCTACGAGAAGGAGATCGGGATCTTCGAGGAGCCGGTGGGCGGCCTCGACGCGGTGCTGGCCTCGGTCCCCGAGGAGCTGGCCGCGCTGCGCGCACGGCGCACCGAGAAGGCGCGCCAGGCCTTCCGGCGTGGCATCGCGTCCCGGGTCGCCGAGGGTCGCCGGGCCCAGAACGAGGGGTACGATCCGCTGCTCGACGTCCGCTCCGCGTCGATCCCGGAGCTGACCGCGCTGGTCACCTCCGCCTTCACCCGCATGGGCGAGGACCCGCCGGACGAGGGGGAGGACGTCGGCGCCTCGCTCTCCACGCTGTCCCGCTGGCTGGAGGAGGAGCTGGAGGAGCTGGTCGTGGAGGCGGGCCGGCGGGTGGGAATGGACGTGGACACCGACGAGAACGTCCACCCCTTCGAGGCGGCCTTCACCTTCGGTTCCAGCCTGCGCATCGAGGCACTGCCCGGGATGGAGATCCCGGCCGAGGAGCGAACCCTGCTGGGCAGCTTCTGGCGGGAGACCGCGGTGGTCCGCGAGGAGCTGGAGTGGTTCGCCACCGGGCACCGGCTCGCCGAGGCGCTGCTGGAGCTGGCCCGCGACGGCGACGCCGGCCGCACCGCCTTCCTCCAGTCCCGCGCCGCTCCCCGGAGCGGTGGCCTCTACCTGCGCTGGAAGCTGCGCTGGCCAGCGCCGGCCGACCTGGCGCCGGGTGCGCGCGTGCCCTCCCGGCAGGCCTCCCGGTACCTGGACGAGGCCCCCGTCTCCGTGCTGGTCGACATGGGCAGCGGCCACGCCGTGATCGACGGCGGCGCCGCCCGGGTCGAGGAGTCGATCGATCGGGCTCGCGACGCCCGGGGAGCGCCCCCGCCGGCCGATGTGGTGGAGCCCGCCGCCGGGGCGGCCGAGAAGGAGGCCCGCGCCGAGCTGTCCCGTCGCGTCGCACGCGCGGTGAAGAAGCTGGCATCCCATGCCGACGCCGAGGAGGAGCGGCTCCTGGAAGCGGCGCGCCACGGTGGAGCCTCCCGCGAGGCGGTGGAGCGGGCCCTCGTCTCCGTGCTCCTGCACCGGGAGCTGGTCGAGGAGGCGCTCGCCAAGGTGGACCTGGAGCTCGACGCAGCCGCGGTGGTCCTCCCGGGGTAGCCCGCCCACCATGACGACGCCGCCCCGCGCCTTCCTTCCCGATCTCCTCGTCGCCGGGGGACGGGTGCACGAGGGGGCGGCACTCTCGGTGGCGGAGGGCTCGGTGGTCGCGGTGGGAGCGCCCGCCCCGGGCTTCGAGCAGGTGCGCATGGCTGGAAGGGCGCTCCTCCCCGGCATGGTCTCCGCCCACGGACACTCCTTCCAGCGGGCCATTCGCGGCCGCACCCAGGCCCGGCACGCCGGCCGGAGCGACTTCTGGTCGTGGCGCGAGGCCATGTACCGGGCCGCGATGCGGCTCGATCCCGAGGACGTGCACGCGGTGGCCCGCATGGCCTTCCACGAGGCGGTGCGCACCGGGATCACCGCGGTGGGCGAGTTTCACTACCTGTCGCGAGACCCGGCCGGGTGCCGGTACGACGAGCCCGATCTCCTCGCCCAGGAGGTCATCCGGGCGGCCCGGGAGGTGGGGCTCCGCATCGTGCTGCTCCGGACCGGCTACGCCCGGGGAGGAGCCGGGGTCGCTGCGAGCCCGGAGCAGCTCCGCTTCGTGGACGGCTCACCCGGGGAGGTGGTGGAGAGCGCGCTGCGGCTCGAAGCCGGGGCGGCGCACGATCCGGCCGTCACCATCGGCCTCGCACCGCACAGCGTCCGGGCCTGCCCGGCGGAGTGGATCGGCGTCATCGCCGGCGAGGCCCGGAGGCGCGGCTGGCCGCTTCACGTGCACGTCTCCGAGCAGAAGGCCGAGGTGGAGCAGTGCCTCGCCGAGCACGGCCTCACGCCGGTGGAGCTGCTCGAGCGGCTGGGGGCGCTGGGCCCGGCCACCACCGCGGTCCACGCCATCCATGTCACTACTGGTGACATCCGGTCGCTGGGGCGGAGCGGGACCACGGTGTGCGCCTGCCCCACCACCGAGCGCGATCTCGGCGACGGGGTGGTGCCCGCCGACGAGCTCCTGCGCGCCGGCGCGCCGATCGCGCTGGGAACCGATTCCCAGGTCCGGATCGACATCCTCGAGGAGGCCAGGTCCCTGGAGGGCAACCTGCGCCTCCTGCGGCAGCAGCGCGGCCTCCTCGCTCCCCCGGGGGGCGACGGGCGCGTGGACGCGCTCGCCGCCAGGCTGTACGCCATCGCCTCCGCCGGTGGGATGCGCTCGCTCGGCCTCTCCGGGGGCACGCTCCTTCCGGGGGAGCCGGCCGACCTCGTGACCCTCGACCTGGGAGACCCGTCGATCGCCGGTGCGTCGGTCGCCGACCTCCTGCCGACCGTGCTCTTCTCGGCGGCCCGCTCCGCGATCCGGGACGTCCTCGTTGCGGGGCAGGCGGTGCTGCTCGACGGGGTCGCGGCTCCGGGGCGTCCGGCCGCGGCCGAGGTGGTGGCCGACTTCGGCCGGACCATGAAGAAGCTGTGGGGAGGATGAGATGGACATCGTCGAAGCGCTGCAGCAACTCGTCGCCATCGACTCGACCTCGTCGCGGACCAACCTCCCGGTGCTCGACTGGCTCGAGCCGCGCGTCCGTCGCCTGGGCTTCGAGACCCGCCGGATGACCTGGCTCGACGCGGAGGGGGTCGAGAAGGGAAACCTCGTCGGCCGGCTCGGCCCGGACGAGCCGGGCGGCCTGGCGCTCGTCGGGCACACCGACTGCGTTCCCTTCGACCCCGACTGGAACGAGGCCCTCTCCGGCACGGTGCGCGACGGCAAGCTCTACGGGCGCGGCTCGGCCGACACCAAGGGCTCCATCGCCGCCATGTTGCTCGCCGCGTCCCGTGTCCGGCCGGGAAGCGGGCCGCTCTGGCTCTTGTTCACCGCCGACGAGGAGGTCGGCTGCCAGGGGGCCAAGGCGCTCGCCCACGAGGGGCGGATCCGGCCGGCCCGGGCCATCATCGGCGAGCCCACCCGACTCGTTCCCGTTCGCGCCCACAAGGGCTACTGCGCGGTGGACGTGACGGTCACCGGGGTGGAGGGGCACAGCGCCTTCCCCGACGTGGGCGCATCCGCCATCCACGCCGCGGTTCGCCTCGTCACCGAGATCGAGCGGATCCAGGCACGGCTCGCAGCCGAGCACACCGACCCGGTCTTCTCGCCGCCGCACACCACCTTCAACGTGGGGATCATCCGGGGCGGCAAGGCGCGCAACGTGCTGGCCGGCGAGTGCTTCTTCACGCTGGAGTGGCGGCCGCTGCCCGCCCAGGCGCCGGAGAGGGCGCTCGAGATGGTGGACGCCGCCGCGCGCGCGCTCGAGGAGGCGGGTGGGGGCAAGCTCCAGGTCACGCGCACTCCACTCCGCGTGGACCCGGCCGGCGTCACGCCTCCAGACGCCGAGGTGGTGCGCTTCCTGGAGCAGCAGAGCGGGAACGGCTCCACCGCCATCCCCTTCGGCACCGAGCTCCCCGAACTCATCCACCTGGGAGCGGAGGCCTGCGTCTTCGGACCGGGCGACATCCGCGTGGCCCACCGCACCGGCGAGTTCGTCCCGCTCCCCGAACTGCACCAGGCCGCCGAGATCTACGGCAGGGCCATCGCCCGTTTCTGCGCCTGAGCCGATCGGCTAGGATCCCGGCCGTGGCGCTCCACTTCTGGAAATACCATGGCCTCGGCAACGACTTCGTCGTGGTGGAGGGAGCCGCGCCCATGGCCCCGGCACGCGCCGTGGCCCTCTGCGACCGGCGCCGAGGCATCGGCGCAGACGGCGTGCTGACCATCCTGCCGGCCCGCGACGGCGGTGCCGCGTACATGCACATCTACAACCCGGACGGCTCGGTGGCCGCCATGTGCGGCAACGGGATCCGCTGCGTGGCCCGCCACCTGGCCGGGTCCCACGGCATCGAGGGAGCGTTCGTGATCGAGACCGACGCGGGCCCCCGGGGCTGCACCGTGCACCGCGGATCGGATGGGGTCGACTCGGTGACCGTGGAAATGGGCCGGGCCCGTATCGAGGGATTCCAGGAGTTCGTGGTGGGTGTGGAGCGGGTGCGGGCGCTGCGCGTCTCGATGGGAAACCCCCACGCGGTCGTCCTCGACGGGCCGGGTGCCAGCCGAGCCGGGACGATTGGCCCGGCCATCGAGGCGCAGGTGCCGGGCGGCCTGAACGTGGGCTTCGGACGAGCCGCCGGCTCGTCCATCGACCTCGTGGTCTGGGAGCGCGGCGCCGGCCTCACCGAGGCCTGCGGCACCGGCGCCTGCGCGGCCGCGGTGGCCGCGCTGCACGAGGGGCGGCTCGACGGGGCCGGCCCCGTGACCGTTCGCCTGCCCGGTGGCACGCTGGAGATCTCGGTCGGCCCCGACCTCGCCGTTCGCATGAAGGGGCCAGCGGAGAAGGTCTTCGAGGGCGACACCGTGCTGTAGTCCCCCATCGCTCAGTGCGTGAGCCGCCACAGCATGGCGAGGACGCGGTCGCAGAGGGCGAGGGACGGCGCCGTGACCGTGGCGGGCAAGTGGCCGAACGCCTCCGCCACGCGCAGGCTCGCGATCACCTCGTCCGCGCTTCCCGCCGCCACCCGCCAGAGGTGGATTCGATCCTTTCCGTTTCGCCGGTTTCCCTCGCTGACGTTCAGCGGAACGGATGCGGCAGCTCGGCGAAGCTGCCTGGCGAGGTCCGGGTCTCGTCTCTGGAGGAGGATCAGGGGCTCCTCCAGCGACCGGATGAGCTCGAGGGCGACTTCGAAGGCCTGGAAGGTCCGAGACCGATCCCGATCCCGAGACCGATCCCGCTCCCGAGACCCGGCTACTCCCCCAGCGCCGCCCTCACCGCCGGATTGTCCAGCAGCATCCGGTACTCGGCCCCCGACAGCCACGCCTCCCTGCTCCCCCCCCGGTACGCCACGGTCACGAGCACGCGCCCGTCGCGCCGCTCCGCCCGCGCCGGCCATCCCTTCTCGACGTCGCGCTCGATGGACCGCAGGTGCCGGGCGATCCGCACTGCCCGCCGTCCCTCCGGCGACGAGAGCGCGAGGAAGTGCCGGTTGCGGCTGAAGCCGCGGTCCTCGCGCATCCGGCGCACCGCTCGCTCGACGAAGCCGGCCATCGCTCCCAAGCTACCAGAGATCAGCCGCGTCGCGCCCGGCGCACGAAGCGAGCCATGGCGAGGTCCGTGATCCCGATGTGGGTCCGAAGCCAGTCGGAGAGGAAGCGATCCACGCGCGTCCGCGATCTCTCCGCGGACCCGTGGTGATGGTGTTCCTGCTCGATCTCGCGAAAGGTCTCGAGCATCGCGAGATGCTCCTCCCGGTGCCGCGCCAGGTCCGGGTAGCGCTGTGCCGCCATGTAGCGCTCCTCGGTCTGGAAGTGGAGGGCGATGCCGTCCCGGAGGAAGGCCATCGTGCGGTCGAGCTCGGACCCGTCGTCGGTGGATGCTGCGTCCCGCACCCGGGCCGCGCACCGGAAGAGCTCCCGGTGCTGCTCGTCGATCTCGTCGATGCCGGTGACGAGCGCACCGGTCCACTCGAGAAGCACGGCCTCCATTCCCGGATCGTACCCGACTTCCGCTCCCCGGCGACAGCCGGGATCACCGGAGCGGGGATCGATCGGCCGCCCGCTCCAGGGCCCTCCGGAGCGAGCGGGCGTCGGGCCCGACCGCCACCGCCAGCAGGTGTCGCCGCTGGAACATGGCGCGAGCCACCCGGCGGACGTCGGCGGCGGTCACCCGCTCGACCCGGCGGCAGCGCTCCTCGAGCGTCTCGTCGGCCCCGAGGAGTTCCCCGGTGCCGAACCAGCCCACCAGCTCCGACGGGTTGTCGAGGGCGAAGGTGAGGGACATGCGGTGGCGCTCCTTCACGCGAGCCAGCTCCTCGGCGGGCAGGACGCCGTCCCAGAGGCCGGCCACGACGCGGAAGATCTCGCCGGCGACCCGCTCGAGCCGCGAGGGCGTGCAGGCCCCCTCGAAGGTGAAGATGCCGGCGTCCTCGAAGGTCTCCAGGCTCGCGTGGATTGAGTAGGCGAGGCCGTGCCGCTCGACCACCTCGAACGGCAGCCGGGAGGAGAGGCCGTCGTCGAGGATGCGCCGGACCACCAGCGCAGCGGCGTGATCGCGGTGGCGCTCGGGCACGGCCGGGAAGGCCAGCGAGAACTCCACCTGCGCGTCATCGTGCTCGACGGCCCGCAGCGTGGGGCCGGGCGGCCAGCCTGGGGCCGGGACGCCCTGCTGTGCGGTTCCCCGGGGAAGCGCGCCGAGCCGCGGCGCCGAGAACTCCACGACCTCCTCGTAGGAGACCGGGCCGGCCGCCACCAGGACCACGTTGGCGCCGGTGTAGTGGCGCGCGTGGTGCGCTCGGAGCTCTGCCTCGGAGAGGGCGCGAACGCTGCCACGAGACCCGGCGATCTTCTGCCCCAGGCCGTGGCCGGGGAAGGCGAGCCGCTTCACCAGGTTGTCGGGGTCGACGTCGCGGCCGCGGGAGTCGACCTCGTCGAGGATCTCCTCCAGGATCACCTGGCGCTCGACATCGATGTCCCGCAGGAGCGGGTGCCGGATCAGGTCGACCATCACGTCGATCCCGGTTTCCATCCCCGCCGGGTGGAGCGACGTGTAGAAGCAGGTGTGGTCGCGTGCGGTCATGGCGTTCATGCTGCCGCCCGCCGCCTCGACCGCCTCGTTCATGGCCCGGCTGTCCGGGTAGCCACGGCTGCCGCGGAAGACCAGGTGCTCGACGAAGTGGGAGGCCCCGTTCACCTCGGGGCGCTCGTGACGCGACCCCGCCCGGACGTAGAGCGCGAGCATGGCCGAGTGGAGCCCAGGCGTCGGTGCCACCACCACCCGGGCGCCATTGGGGAAACGGGCCCGCTTGCCGAGAAGGAATGGCCCCTCCGCCAGCGGAGAGTGGCCCCGCAGGGGATCCCGGAACCGCCGCGACCTTGGCTTCGTCGGCTTCACGCGCTCACCGCCTCCTCGCTCCCGGCGACGTCCGCTGGCTCCGGCGGGATCTGGACGGAGAACGTCGTTCCCCGGTCGACCTCGCTCTGGCATCGGATTGTCCCGCCGTGTTCCGTCACGACTTGCAACGTGAACGCCAGTCCTAGTCCGGTTCCTCCCGACTTGGTGGAAAAGAAGGGATTGAAGATTCTCTCCAGTTGTTCCGGGGGGATACCGGATCCGGTGTCGCTGACCGTCACCTCGGCCGCCCCGTCCGCGGTCCGGCCGGTCCGGACCGTGATGGTCCCCCCGCCGGACATGGCCTCCCGGCTGTTGCGGAGGAGGTTCAGGAACACCGCCCGCAGCTGCCCCTCGTCTGCCCAGATCGGAGGGAGGTCCGGGGCGAGGTCGCGCGTCACGGTCACCCCGGCGGCAGCCATCTCCGGCGTGACGAAGTCGACGAGCCCGCGGAGGATGTCGTTCAGGTCCTCGCGTGCCATCACCGGACGGGGGAGCCGGGCGAAGCGCAGGTACTCCTCGGCGACGGCATTCAGGCGGTCCACCTCGCGCGTGATCGCCCCCAGGAGCGCGCGGGCCTCCGCGGACGCCCCTGGCTCGAGCTCCTCGGCGAGCAGCTCGGCGTTCAAGCCCAGCGAGTTGAGCGGGTTCCTGATCTCGTGCGTGATGTGGGCCGAGATCCGCCCCACCGCCGCCAGCCGCTCGGCCCGGAGCAGCTCCTGGCGCTGCCGTTCCAGCGACGCCGCCATGGCGTTGAACTCGCGGGCCAGCACCCCCAGCTCGTCCGCACCGCGGACGTCGACCTGCCGGCCGAGGTCGCCCGAGGCCACCGCCTTCACCCCCTCGGTGAGGGTGCGGATCGGGGCGAGCAGCCGCTGCGAGACCAGCGCCGCGCCGGCCCCCACGAAGAGCGCCAGCAGCGTGTAGATGACGATGGAGGCAACCGTCCGAGACTCCTCGCGCCCCGCCGTGAGGACGAGATTGCTCGTGTGGCTCTCCAGCGCGGCCTGCAGGAGCTTCACGTCGATTGCGAGCGCCCGCTCCATGGTGCGGGCGGCCTGGATGCTCGCCTCGGATGGCGGCACCTCCCCGGCCTCGGCCGCGTCGAGCAGGGCGCGTGCCGCCGCGTCGTACCGGGACCAGGCCGCGTCGAGGGTGTCGAGACGGACCAGGACCTCCTGGAGGAAGACCGCCTCCTCCCCGGGAGCGGCCTTCAGGGCACGCCCGGCGACGGCGCGCCCCTCCGCGATCTTCTCCCGGACCAGCGACGGGAAGCGGGCCCGGGCCAGCGGGACGAGGGCGCGGCGGGAAGCCGGGTCGAGCGCTCCGGCCTCCAGGACCCGCGCGGTCACCCAGTCCTTCACGTCGATCTGGGCGGCGATCCGGGTGAGGGGCAGGTACCCGTCGGAGAGGAGCCGGAGCTTCCGCCCCAGGCCGTGGAGCTGGCTGATCCCGAAGGCAGAGACCAGCGCGAAGGCGGCCAGGGACACCCCGAAGGCCAGGAAGATCTTGGTGGCAACGCTGCGCAAGGCGGGAATCTAACCCGCCGCCGTACCGTCTTGCCAAGAGGTCGGCGCCAGCGATAGCTTCGTGCCCCCATGACCGGCCTCCTCCTCCTCGTCGCACTCGCCGCGGTTGCAGCGGCCATCTACTTCTTCACCTCCCACCGGAACGCGAGCGGCCAGCTGGCCGGGAAGGCGGAAGCGCTCCGCAAGCTCCAGGAACAGGCCGAGAACGCCGCCCAGGATGCCTCCGCCCTGCGTGCGGAGGCGAAGGAGCGGCGCGAGGAAGCCACCCAGCTTCGAGACCAGCTGAGAGAGGCCAAGAAGAAGGCCTTCGATCAGGCCGAGGCGGTGAAGAAGGCCGCCGGGGCCCCGGCCCTTCGCGAGGAGATTGAGAAGCTC
Source organism: uncultured delta proteobacterium (assembly GCA_963831265.1). Classification (GTDB taxonomy): domain Bacteria; phylum Myxococcota; class Myxococcia; order Myxococcales; family Anaeromyxobacteraceae; genus CAIOAK01. The sequence continues at coordinate 25,345 of CAWHPQ010000003.1, forward strand.
ACCACCCGGCTCGGCGACGCGCGGGCCGAGGCCGCCGCCGCCGCGGAGAGAGCTCGCGCCCTCGAGGCCAGGGCAGTGAGCGCCACCCGGGACCTGGAGCGAGGTCGCGCCGAGGCCGCGGAGGCCGTCGCCAGGGCCCGCGAGCAGGCGCTCCAGGCCGCCCGGGCCGCCGCCGAGCCGCTGTCGCCCCCGCCCGCCGAAGGTCCCGGGGAGGGTCAGCTGGCCGCGGAGAAGGAGCGGGCCGACAAGGCCGAGGCAAAGCTCGCCGAGGTTCGCAAGAAGGCTGCCGAGCTCGACCGGGACCTCAAGGCGGCGAAGGGAAGGCTCGAGACCGACCGGCGGGTCTACATGGTGCAGAAGGGCGAGCTCGACATCGCCAAGGACCGCTACCTGGAATTGAAGCGGCGCCACGACGCCCTCCGCAAGGAGCACGAGGACCTCATCGACGCCGTCCGCCAGGCGGCCCGCGAGGAGCGCAAGGCCCAGGAGAGTGCGGCATCCGCCGCCGCGCCCGCTGCGTCCGCCGCGCCGCCGCCGGAGGCCCCCCCGGCGCCTCCGCCTGCGGGCGAGTAGGGGCCTGCCAGGCCGCGTCCCATGCAGAAGGCGGAGCGACTCCTCGATTTGGCGGCGCTCCTGCTGCGCGCCTCGGAGCCGGTCTCCTGGCGCGAGATCCAGGAGCAGTTCCCCGAGGACTACGGCGGCAGCGGCGAGGCCGCCATCCGCAAGTTCGAGCGGGACAAGGCCGAGCTTCTCGAGCTGGGAGTCCCGGTTCGCTGGGTGGGCGGCGACGAGGACCTCTCGGCCGGCTACCTGGTCGACAAGGAGGACTTCTACCTTCCCGACCTGAAGCTGGCTCCGGAGGACCTGGCGCTCCTCTACCTGGCCGGCTCGGCGGCGCTGGCCCAGCGCGTCTTCCCGTACGCGCGCGACCTCGCACACGCCATGAACAAGCTCTCCTTCGCGGCCCGTGCCCCGGGCGCCTCGGAGGTGGCGGCGGTGGCCTCGCTCCAGCTCTCGGCCGACGACGCGGAGGGAGATGCCCGGGCGGAGTCGTCCGCCCGGCTGGAGGCTCTCTCCACGGCCGTGGCCAGCAAGAAGCGGGTTCACATCGTCTACGCCGGGGCCGAGCGGAGGGCGCGAACCGAGCGCGACGTCGAGCCCTATGGCCTCTACCAGCGGGGCGGAGCCTGGTTCGTGGCCGGGTTCTGCCGGCTGCGACAGGACATCCGCAGCTTCCACCTGGCGCGCATCATCTCACTGGAGGTGAATGCTGCGGCGCCGCGGACGCCCGACTTCGAGGTGAGGAAGGGCTTCTCGCTGGCCGAGCTGGCCACCCGCGAGTCCT
>CAWHPQ010000004.1:0-404508 GCA_963831265.1 uncultured delta proteobacterium
TCCAATCCTGTGAACGGCTTCCAACCCCGAACGCGGAACGGAGAACGCCATGACGACCCAGACCCAGAAGACCCTCCACTTCAACGTCTCGAAGCACGGCTGGAAGGACCTCTTCGTGGTCAGCTTCCTCGCCATCGTCCTCGGCGCCTTCGTCGCCCAGATCTCCTCGACTCCGGAGCACTCCCGGGCCGCTCAGCCCATGGCGTCGGCTGCCGCGACCGCCACCATGATCGGATAGCGAGACCCGGAAGACCGCCCCTTCCGCGGGGGCGAAGCGGCCACCCCGGCGATCCAGGGTGGCCGTTTTCTTTCCGGGGTCCCCTACTTGCCCGCCGCCAGCTCCAGGCTCCGCTTCGGGTTCATGATGCGGATCTTCCTCCCGCCCACGTCCTTCACATCGGCGCCGTCCACGATGAGCTTCTTCACCTGGACCGCGGTGAGCTGGGGATGGCGCGCCAGGATCTTCGCCGCCAGGTTCACCACCTGCGGCGCGGCCATGCTGGTGCCGCTGAAGGCCTCGGTGGCCCCGCCCGGCACGAAGCTCTCCACCTGGTAGCCGTTCGCGTAGACGTCCACCTTGCCGTAGCTCGTGAAGGCCGCCTCGTCGCCGGCCCTGTCCACGGCCCCGGCGGTGAGCGTGTTGGGGAGGTCGAACGACGACGGCACGAACTCGTCGAAGCGGGCGTCGGAGTTCTCGTTTCCGGCGGCGGGCACGAAGAGGACGTTCGGTGCCGACTGCATCGCCTCCTTGAGCGCCACGGCGATGGCGTCGAGCCACCTGCGCGCCAGCTTGCGCCGCTCCTCGGGCGTTCCCACGCCGTTCGCCTCCAGCATCCCCTCGAACTCCTTCGGCGAGAAGCCCCAGCTCATGTTGACGACCCGAGCGCCGCCGGCCGCGAGGTAGCGCACGCTCTCCTTCATGATGCGCACCTGCCCCTCCGCCCAGGCGTCGTCCGGGATGGGCGGGATCATCTGCCACGGGTACTCGCAGCGGATGACGAGGATGCGGGCCGCGGGATTCCCGGCGGTGGCGATCCCGGATACGTGCGTACCGTGGGCCCATGTGGAGAAGAAGGTGAGCGACTCGATGAACCCCTTCACCTGGTCCTTCGGCAGCGAGGCCAGCCTCTTCTTCACGGCCGCCGTGTCGGGGGTGTCGAGCCCCGATTGCAGCTCGCTGAAGCCGCGGGATGCCTGGGCCGCGCTGGCGAGCGCATCGGCCGGGATCTCCACCGGGCCGAGCGTTCCGGTGAGCTTCTTGCCGGTCCAGCTCCAGGCGATGCCGTTCACGTCGTCGACGAACCCGTTCCCTTCGTCGTCCTTGCCGTTGTCCGGGACCTCCTTGCCGTTCACCCAGACCCTGCCGGGGAAGAGCTTCACGTCGACACCGGTGTCCCAGATGGCGACCACCGCCGGGGTGAGCTTCTCGTCGGCGCCGAGGGTGACGCTGCGCGCCGCCCAGATGTCCGGCTTCTCCGACTTGTGGGCGTCGATCACCCCGGAGAGCGCGGTCACGATCTGCGTCTTCAGGGGAATGAACTCGCGCAGGGTGTAGGCCGATCCGATCGCGGCGGTGGCCATGTCCTGCGGCAGGCTCCCGCCCTTCGCCGCAACGTCGAGCCGCTCCTCGGCCATGCCCACGACCAGCGCGGGGGAGATGATCTCGGCCCGCGCCTTCATGGTCTTGAGCTCCGCCTGGACCTGGTCGTAGGGGAGCGCCGCCAGCTCCTTGCGGAACGCGGCCAGGAACACCTCACCGGCCTTGTCCCCGGGCGCCCGCTTGGCCACCACGAGCGGCCGGAGCTGGATCCCGGAGATGAGCTTGAGCGCCGGCTTCTCCTGGAGCTCCTTCGCCTGGGCGGACAGGGAGAGCGCGTCGTCGAGCCGCCCCTCGAGGACCGCGACCTGGGTGAGGGTGCCGAGGAACCCGATCCGCGTCGCCTTGTCCTCGATGTCGAAGTCGCGGAGATCGGCCTCGATGTCCTTGCGGACGGCGGCGGCGAGCGCGGCGGTGGCCTTGGGATCCTGGATGAGCGCCGAAGGCTTCATCGGGACCTCGTAGGCACGCGGCGGGAGCTGGTCGGCCCGCTCGATCTTCTTGCGGGGCGGATCCGCGGCGAGGGCCGGGACGGCCAGGAGGGCCAGAACGAGCGAGAGGGCGGTTCGGTGCATGGGGGACTCCGCGGCGAGATCGGGGTTGGGGGGAGGATACTCAGGTCACCGTGCCGCAGACCACCGGCACGATCCACGCCGCGTAGGAGGCCGGGTCGCGGATGGTCTCGATCTGGTCGTTCCAGCGGGCCAGCGCATCCTCGCGCGTCATCCCCCCGTACTCGGCCACCACGTCCGTGTAGCCGTCCCGCCAGGCCTCCCAGATGCGGGCGAAGGTCTCGCGCGGAACCCGAAGCGTGTCCACCACCACGAAGTCCACGGTCACGTCGGCCACGCCGAGGGCGCGGAGGATGGGTGGCGTGTGGCGTCCGATCATCATGTCGGTCCCGGTGGCGGCGCCGAATCGCGCCGGCACGGTGGGCCAGAGGTCCGACGGGTCGAACCGCCGCCGCGGGAAGTGGATCATCCCGTAGTCCTCGGCGATGAGGTGGATCGTGCCGCCGGGCCGGGTCACCCGGACCAGTTCCGCGATCGCCTGGTCGGCGTGGGGAATCGACTGGAGCACGTGCCGGCAGGCCACGAGGTCGAAGGAGTCCGCCGGGAGACCGAGGTCGAAGATCGACCGGTTCTCGAAGCGTACCCGGTCCCCGAGACGGGCCGACTTCTCGCGGGCCCGCTCGAGCGAGCCGTCGAGCACGTCGACGCCCAGGATGGTCGCCGCCGGGAACGCCTCGCCGAGCCGCCGCGTGGCCTCGCCGGTTCCGCAGCCGGCGTCGAGGATGCGCGGAGCGGCCGGCAGCGGGTGGCGGCGAAGGATGGGCAGCTCCTGCGGCCAGACCGCCTCGGCCTGCGCCGCCAGGTTCCGCACCATCGACTCGTCGGCCATGTGCTCCTTCTGCGGGTTGAGGTCGTGAGCCATCGGGGCGTGATAAGCCATCTGCCGTGACGCCGCAATCGGAGGCCGGACCGGCGACGGACCGCGCAGGAGCTATGGGCGGAACGGCTTCGGGCTGTGGTGCGTGGCGGCGCGGGACCTGGGCTTCGCCTTCCTCCCCGAGGCCTGGGGGCGAGGGGATACGCCCGGGAGTCGGCCGGCGGGGGTGGTCGACCACGCCCGCGACGTCCTGGGACTGCGGCGGGTCCGCTCGCCCCCCCTTGACGCGCCGCGGCGCGATCGCCGGGACCCCCGGGGACTAGACTCGGCCCAGGCCATGTCCGGCAACCTCTCCTCTCCCCAGCCGACCTCACTTCTGGTCAAGCGCCGCCAGGTCATCGACCGCGCCTGGCTCGCCTACATCGAGGACGGCGTCGAGCCGGAGGGACTGCCTGCGGAGATCGTCCGCTCCTGGCACCGCGCCCGTGAGTCCTTCGGCGTGGACCCCACGATCCGCCGTGCACTCCGTTCACTCCCGGTGGACGAGCTGGCCGACCGTCGCCGCCGCGACCCCGTCTTCCGGCTCGCAGAGCCGGTGCTCGAGGAGTTCGCGCAACGCCTGGGCTCGGTGCACCACGTCCTCGCCTACTTCGACGCGGCCGGCTGGATGCTCTCCCTGCAGGGGCACCAGGGCGTGATCGAGGGGGTCTCGGACATCAACTTCGCCCCTGGAGCCTGCTGGGCCGAGGAGTCGGCGGGCACGAACGGCCCGGGCACCGCCATCCGGGAAGCCAGACCCGTCGAGGTCTTCGCCTCCGAGCACTTCGTCGAGGCGTGGCAGACCTGGTCCTGCGCTGGCGCCCCCATCTTCCGCCCCGGAGAGTCGGTGCCGGTGGGACTCGTGGACATCACCGGCCCCTGGGAGATCTGCAGCCCGCACGCCCTCGTCCTCGCCAAGGCCATCGCCCGGAACGTCGAGGCGCGGCTCGCCCACGCACAGTCGGTGCGGGACGAGGTGATCCGGTTCGCCTTCCGGACCGGCCGGGGATCGTCCGAGCCGCTGCTGGCCATCGACACGGAAGGGCGCATCCTGGCCGCCAATGCCGCCGCGTCGGCCCGCATCGGCCTGCCGGCCGGCCGGCTTCCCGCCGACCTGCGCCAGATCGCCGACCCGCTCCTCACTGCTTCCCCGGGGGCCGACCGGATGGTGGAGTGGAGGGATCTGCGGCTCCTCGCCCAGCCCGTGCTCCACGAGGGCTGTCCCGTCGGATCCGTGCTCCGCGCCCTGGGGCCGTCCGGCGCGACCGCGCGCAGCCGTCCGGCTCAGCGCCGGAATGCACGGGTCCGCTGGAGCTTCGAGAAGATCCTCTCCGAGTGTGGAGCGCTGGAGGCCGCGCTCGAGGTCGCCAGGGTGGCCTCCCGGAATGCCCTGCCGGTTGTCCTCCTCGGCGAATCCGGGACGGGCAAGGAGCTCTTCGCGCAGGCCATCCACGGAGCGAGCGCCCGCGCGTCGGGCCCGTTCGTCGCCGTGAACTGCGGCTCCATCCCCGCTCCGCTCCTGGAAGCCGAGCTCTTCGGGTACGAGCCGGGCGCCTTCACCGGAGGTCGCAAGGAGGGGAACGCCGGGAAGTTCGAGGAGGCGAGCGGCGGCACGCTCTTCCTCGACGAGGTGAGCGAGCTCCCCCCGCAGGGGCAGACGGCGCTGCTCCGGGTCCTCCAGGAGCGGGAGATCGTGCGCCTGGGCGGCAGCGCGCCGCGCACGGTGGACGTGCGCATCATCGCCGCGACCAACCGGGAGCTGCGTGGCGAGGTCGCGGCCCGCCGGTTCCGGCAGGACCTCTACTACCGGCTCGACGTGCTCTCGCTCTCCATCCCGCCGCTGCGGCAGCGGGTCGAGGACATTCCGCTCCTCGCCCAGGCCTTCCTCGAGCAGGCCGAGGCGGAGGTGGGGCGCAGCGGGCTCTCGCTGTCCGACGAGGCGGTGGCCGCGCTGCAAGGCTTTTCCTGGCCCGGAAACGTCCGGCAGCTGCAGAACGTGGTCCTTCGCGCGGCCGCCATGGCCGGGGGACCGGAGATCCTGGCCTCCCACCTGCCCGCCGAGATTTCACGGGGAGTCGCGGATGCCCCCCGGCCTGCGGCTCCGGCGAACGAGGGCCCGGAAAGGCAGGTGCTCCTCGAGGCCCTCGAGCGGCATGGCTGGAACGTCGCCCGGGCCGCCGAGGAGCTCGGCGTCTCCCGGATGACGCTCTACCGGCGGATGCAGCGGGTGAGCCTCGCGCGTCCGGCCTCCTAGCGGAGCAGGCCGACCCCGCCCTCGGCCGCCTTCAGCGCCAGGTACTCCTCGTCGGTGAACACCCGGGATCGGGTGAGGAAGCGGACTCCCTCCCCGTTCTCGAGCGAGAACATCCCCCCACGCCCCGGCACCACGTCGATGACCAGCTGGGTGTGTCGCCAGTACTCGAACTGCGCCGCGCCGATGAAGAAGCGGCACCCGTCGATCTCCCCGATGCACCGGTCGGAGTCGCCGGTGATCAGGTCACCCTCCGCGTAGCACATGGGGGAGCTGCCGTCGCAGCAGCCGCCCGACTGGTGGAAGATGAGCGCCCCGTGCCGCTCCCGCAGCCGGGCCACGAGGGCGAGGGCGCCCTCCGTGGCCACGACCCGGGGAGGAGGTGAGGACATCGCAGGCGGCGCCTAGAAGAAGCCGAGCGCCTTCGGCGAGTAGGAGACGAGCAGGTTCTTCGTCTGCTGGTAGTGAGAGAGCATCATCTTGTGGTTCTCGCGCCCGATGCCCGAGCCCTTGTAACCGCCGAACGCGGCGTGAGCCGGGTACAGGTGGTAGCAGTTGGTCCAGACACGACCGGCCTGGATGCCCCGGCCCATCCGGTAGGCGGTGTTGCCGTCGCGCGTCCACACGCCGGCTCCGAGGCCGTAGAGCGTGTCGTTGGCGATGGCGAGGGCCTCCGCCTCGTCCTTGAACTTGGTGAGCGCCACCACGGGACCGAAGATCTCCTCCTGGAAGACCCGCATCTTGTTGTGCCCCTGCAGGATGGTCGGCGTCACGTAGTAGCCGCCGGCGAGGTCGCCGCCCAGCACGTTGCGCCCGCCGCCGGTGAGCACCTTGGCTCCCTCCTGCTTGCCGATGTCGATGTAGGAGAGGATCTTCTCCAGCTGCTCGGAGGAGGCCTGGGCGCCGATCATGGTGTCGGTGTCGAGGGGATTGCCCTGCTTCACCGCCTTCACGCGGGCCAGGGCGCGCTCCAGGAAGCGGTCGTAGATCGACTCCTGGACCAGCGCGCGCGATGGGCAGGTGCAGACCTCACCCTGGTTGAGCGCGAACATGGCGAATCCCTCGAGCGCCTTGTCGAAGAAGTCGTCGTCCTTCGCCATGACGTCCTCGAAGAAGACGTTGGGCGACTTCCCGCCGAGCTCCAGCGTCACCGGGATCAGGTTCTGGGAGGCGTACTGCATGATGAGACGGCCGGTGGTGGTCTCGCCGGTGAAGGCGATCTTGGCGATGCGGCGCGAGGAGGCGAGCGGCTTTCCGGCCTCGAGGCCGAAGCCGTTCACCACGTTCACGACGCCGGGCGGGATCAGGTCGCCGACGAGCTCGAGGAGCACGAGGATGGACGCGGGGGTCTGCTCGGCCGGCTTCAGCACCACGCAGTTGCCGGCGGCGAGCGCCGGGGCGAGCTTCCAGACCGCCATGAGGATGGGGAAGTTCCAGGGGATGATCTGCCCCACCACGCCGAGCGGCTCGAGGTAATGGTAGGCGACGGTGGTCTCGTCGATCTCGGCCACCGAGCCCTCCTGGGCCCGGATGACCCCGGCGAAGTAGCGGAAGTGGTCGACCGCGAGCGCAAGGTCGGCGTTGATGGTCTCGCGAATGGGCTTGCCGTTGTCCCAGGTCTCGACGAGCGCCAGCATCTCGAGGTTCTGCTCCATCCGGTCGGCGATCTTGTTCAGGATGACGGAGCGCGCGGCGTAGGAGGTCTTGCCCCAGGCCACCTTGGCGGCGTGGGCGGCGTCGAGGGCCACCTCGATGTCGGCGGCGTCGGAGCGGGGGACCTCGCAGAACGGCTTGCCGGTCACCGGCGAGATGTTGTCGAAGTACTGCCCCTTGACCGGCGGCACCCACTTCCCGCCGATGTAGTTCTCGTAGCGCTTCTTGAAGTTGAACTTGCTGCCGGGCGTTCCTGGGGCTGCGTAGATCATGGAATCTCCTTGGGGGCGCGCGTGGGGCGCGCGTTTGCCCGGGCAAAAAGCAAGGACCGCACCAGGGTCTCGGGGCTGCCAAGCTGTTGCAATAACTGGAGTTCCTGGGAAGCGCACCTGTCGCGAGCGCACGTGCAGCGTGACATGTCACGCGACCCGCAATCGTTCCACCACCTGCGCCAGGATGGAGGCCGCGATCTCGCCTGGCGTCACCGCGCCGATGGGGAGCCCGACCGGCCCGTGGATGCGAGCCAGGTCGGCGTCGGCGAATCCCTCCTCCCTCAGGCGGCCGAGCCTCGCCGCGTGGGAGCGACGGCTCCCCAGCGCCCCCACGTAGAAGCACCCGGAACGGAGCGCCGCGACGAGCGCCGGGTCGTCAATCTTCGGGTCGTGGGCCAGGGTGACGACGGCGGTCCGCCGGTCGATTGCGAGCCGCGCCAGCGCCTCGGCCGGCCACTCGGCGACGAGCCGCACTCCCGGGAAACGCTCCGGCGTGGCGAAGGTGCTGCGCGGATCCACGACCACGGTCTCGTAGCCGGCGGCCTCCGCCATGCGCGCGAGCGCCTGGGCCACGTGGACGGCTCCCACGAGGACGATCCGGACCGGCGGCTCGAACGGTCGCAGGAAGTACCCCTCCCCTGCGGGGACCTCCTCGCCGGACATTCCCGGGTGCACGAGCCGCTCGGCTCCGGTCGCGAGATCGAGCACGAGCACCACGGACCGCTTCGACGCCAGGTCGGCGCGCAGCCGCCGGAGCAGCTCCCCGTCGGCCGGCTTCACCGCCACCTCCACCGTTCCGCCGCAGGGGAGCCCGACCTCCCAGGCCCGCTCGTTCGTGACCCCGTACCGGAGCCTCCGGAGCTTCCCGTCGCCGATCGCGGCCATCGCCTCCATCGCGACCGCGGACTCGACGCAGCCGCCGGAGACGGACCCGGCCAGCTCCCCGCGCTCGTTCACCGCGAGCTGGCTTCCGGCGGGGCGCAGGGACGAGCCCCAGGTCGAGGTCACGGTGGCGATGGCCACCCCGAGGCCGGCGTCGATCCAGGCCGCTGCCCGATCCAGGACCTCCCCGTCGCTCGCGCCGGTTGCACCACCCGGCCCGGCCGCAGGCCCGCTCAGCAGGACCAGGTCGGCCGGAACGTCCACGTCGGCGAGGGCGGCGGCCGGCCAGTCGACGAGGAGCACCTCGCCGCCGTGACGCCGGATCACCTCGCGCCCCGGACCCTCGCCCGACGCACCGTGAAATTCCGGCAGGACGGACCGGTGGTAGAGCGTGGGGGGGGCCGTGACCTCCCCGTACCGGCTCGCCACCACGGGCGCGCCGGTCTCCCGGTGGCGTGCCGCGACGGCGCGGACCATGTCGGCGGTCACGAACGGCATGTCGGCGAGCAGGACCACGGCGGCCTCCGTGTCGCCGGGGATGGCAGCGACCCCCGCCGCGAGCGAAGTCCCCGGCCCTCCTGCCCACAGGGCGTTCCCGACGAACCGGCAGGGCAGCCCGGCGAGGGCCTCCCGGACGCGCTCCGCCTCGTGCCCCACGACCACCAGCAGGGGCGCCAGGCCCGCCTCGAGGGCGGTGCGCGCGGCGCGCCGGACGAGCGGCTCCCCCCCGAGCTCGAGGAGGAGCTTGTTCCGTCCCATCCGCGTCGCCGACCCGGCGGCGAGGAGGATCCCGGCGATGGCCATGCGCTGCATTTACCCCGCCCGGGCCGGTGGTGCTACCGTGTCCGGCCATGAAGGCAGGGCTCGTCGGCTTCGCGCAATCGGGCAAGACCACCCTCTTCAACGCGCTCACCGGCCTCCACAAGGGCGGCGCGTCGGGGCGTGGCCAGGTGAACCTGGGCGCCATCAAGGTGCCCGACCCCCGCATCGACAAGCTCTCGGCGATGTTCAAGCCGAAGAAGACCACCTTCACCGAGATGCGCTTCGTCGACGTCCCGGGCCCGGCCGGCAAGGGGACGGGGCTCGACTCGGAGTCGCTGCGGGCGCTCGCCGAGGTGGACGCCTTCTGCCTGGTGGTGCGCGGGTTCCCGGCCCTGGACGGCACCGTGGCCGACCCGGCCCGCGAGCTCGCCGACTACGACGCCGAGCTGGTGCTCCACGACCTGGCCATCGTCGAGAAGCGGCTCGACCGGATGCGCAAGGAGCACGGAAAGGGCACCGGCGAGTACCTCGAGCTGGAACGGCTGCACGGCCACCTCGACCAGGGGCAGCCGCTGCGCCTCATGAAGTGGAGCGACGCCGAGGAGAAGGAGCTGGCCCACTACGCCTTCCTCTCGCGCCGCCCGCTCCTCGTCGCGGTGAACGCCGCGGAGGGGGACGCGGCGGCCCTTCCCCCCGCCGCGGCGGAGCGGGGCGCGCGGACCGTCGGCGCCGAGATCATCTCCCTCTGCGCGTCGGTCGAGGCCGAGATCGCCGACCTCGACCCGGCCGAGCAGCCCGAGTTCCTGGCCTCGCTGGGGCTCGCGGAGCCGGCCCGGGCCCGATTCATCCGGGCCGCGTACCACCTGCTCGATCTCATCTCCTACTTCACCGTGGGCGAGGACGAGGTGCGGGCCTGGACCATCCGGCGCGGGGACAAGGCCCCCCGGGCGGCCGGGCGCATCCACTCCGACCTGGAGCGGGGCTTCATCCGCGCCGAGGTGGTCCACTACGACGACTTCGTCCTGCTGGGCAGCGAGTCGAAGGCCCGCACCGAGGGAAAGCTCCGGCTCGAGGGCAAGGAGTACGTGGTGAAGGACGGCGACATCATGAACATCCGCCACTCGTCCTAGTTGCCGGCCGGCGGGCGCTATCCGCGCAGCGCCGCCCAGGCCGAGACCAGCCCGAACAGGAAGAAGATCCCCGCCGCGACGATGCGGATCGCCTTCATCGAGACCCGCTCGGCGAGCTTCTCGCCGAGGAAGACCGCAAGACCGTCCGACGCCAGCATCCCCAGCGTCGTCCCCACGGTGACGAGCACCACCGACTGGTAGCGGGCCGCCAGGGCCACGGTGGCGAGCTGGGTCTTGTCGGCCATCTCGGCGAGGAAGAAGAGGACGGTGGTGGTGAGGAAGGGGCCGAGGCCGGAGGGGCCCTTCGACTCCTCGAGCGTGTCCGGCCTGAGCGTCCAGGCGCCGAAGCCGATGAAGGTCGCGGCCAGGATCCCGGCCATGACGCGCGGTGGAACCTGGGCCGAGACCCAGCTGCCCACGCTGGCGGCGAGCGCGTGGTTCAGGATGGTGGCGACGAGGATCCCCGCCATCACCACCCACGGCCGCCGGTAGCGCGAGGCGAGCGAGAAGGCCAGCAGCTGGGTCTTGTCGCCCATCTCGCTCACGGCGACGAGGACGAAGGAGGTGACGATGGGTTCCATGGGCCGGGGGGGCGTATCCTAACCGACATGGCGCGCATCCTCCTCTTCGCCCTCGACGAGCTCCGCCGGCGCCACGGGGCAGCGGCCACGCCCGGCCTGGACCCGCGCCACGACGTGGCCCCCTTCCGCGCCTTCCGGGCGGCGCTCCTCGCCGAGGCCGCCCGGGCCGCCACCGGCCCGGCCGAGCTCTCCATGTGGTGGGAGGGCAGCTTCGACGCCTATTCACTCGCCGTCTCGTGCGAGCCGGCCGGGGCGCTCTCCGGGCTCGACCCGACGCCGGCCTGCGCCCTCGACGAGGAGCGGGTCGCGCCGCCGCGCCCGGACGGTTATCCTCTGGCCCACGTCGAGCCGGGGCGCGCCGAGGTGGCGCGCGACGAGGGCGGCGGCACCCACGAGGCGCCCTTCGGGGCCCCCACCGGGCACTTCGGAGCGCCCGGGATGAGGAGGATGGGATGAAGGCGGTGGTCTTCGCAGGGAAGGGCGGTCCCGAGCTGGCCAGTGTCCAGGAGATCGCGGCGCCCGTGGCGCAGCGGGGCGAGGTGCTGGTCCGGGTGCGCGCAGCGGCCCTGAACCGCGCCGATCTCCTGCAGCGGCGGGGGCTCTACCCTCCGCCTCCCGGTTACCGCGAGGACGTCCCCGGCCTCGAGTTCGCCGGCGAGGTGGCGGCTCTGGGCGAGGGAGTCGCCGGCTGGAAGGTGGGCGATCGGGTCATGGCCATCGCCTCCGGGGAGGCCCAGGCGGAATACGTCCTCGCCGACCCGTTCATGCTGCTCCGCATCCCGGAGGGCATGGGCTTCGCCGAGGCCGCCGCCCTCCCCGAGGCCGGGATCACCGCCCACGACGCCCTCGTCACCCTGGGTGGATTTCGCCCCGGCTCGACCGTGCTCGTCCACGCCATCGGCTCGGGCGTCGGCACCATGGCGCTGCAGATCGTGAAGGCCGCGGGCGGCACGGTCATCGGGACCGCGCGCAGCGCCGACAAGATCGAGAAGGCGCGGGCCCTCGGGCTCGACCACGCCGTCCTGCTCGGCAAGGAGGATCCGAAGTTCGCCGACGAGGTGAAGCGGATCACCTCCCGGCGCGGCGTGCCGGTGGTGGTGGACTTCGTGGGCGCGCCCTACATGGCGGAGAACCTGGCCTCGCTGGCGCCGCAGGGGAGCATCGTGGTGGTCGGGACCATGGGCGGGCCGAAGGCCGCGGTGGACCTGGGCGTGCTCATGCGCTCCCGGGGGCGCGTCGTCGGCACCGTGCTCCGCCCTCGACCCCTCTTCGAGAAGATCCAGGCCACCCAGGCCTTCGCCCGCGACGTGATGCCGCTCGTCGCCGCGGGGAAGGTGAAGCCGGTGCTCGACCGCGCCTGGCCTGCGGCCGAGGTCCGGGCCGCGCACGAGCAACTGGAACGGAACGACTCGTTCGGGAAGGTCGTGCTGGAGTTCTAGACGCCTACTTCCCCGCCGGCAGCCCCTTCACCCACTCGGCGATCGCGTCCACCACCTTGCCGCCGACGTTCCCGGCCATCTGGTACTCGGCGGGGATCGACTTCCCCTGCCCGTTCACGAAGAGGTGGTTCGCCTCGGGGAAGGTCTGGAACCTCGCGAACGAAGCCCCCTCGAGCCCCTTCTTCCATCCCTCCAGGTCCTTCGCGGTGACCATGTAGTCGCGGTCTCCCTGCAGCACCAGGATGGGCAAGGCGTTCTTGCGCGCGGTGGCGACGGGGTCGTAACCGGCGAGGTCGATCCAGTAGGCGGCCGGCGCATTCAGGAGCTTCCCCTCGGGGGGCTTCTTCGGATCGATCTCCCGGATCTTCTTCGCGTCGGCACGCATGGGCGCCATCGTCGCCTCGTCGGCGGCCCCGACGGAGATGAGGTAGTCGGCCTGATCCTCGATGACGTCGGAGATGGGTCGGGTCGGCCCAGCCATCACCACCACGCCGGCGACCCTTCCCTTCGTGGCCGCCGCGATGCGCGGCGCGAGGGCTCCGCCCAGGCTGTGGCCCAGGACCACGATGCGCGCCTTGTCGATGGCGTCGTTCTCCCGGAGGAAGTCGACCGCGGCCACCGCGTCGTCCACGACCTCCTCCTTCACCGTCACCGGCAGCTTCGACATCTTCTCGCCGTAGGTGCGCGTCCGCTTCTCGTATCGGAGCACCGCGATCCCCTGCGAGGCGAGCCCCCAGGCGAGATCCCGGAAGGGCTTCGCACCGCCCACGGTCTCGTCCTGGTCGTTCGGCCCGGAGCCGTGGACCAGCACCACCGCAGGGAAACGCCCCTTCCCCGCCGGAAGGCTCAGCGCTCCCACGAGGACCCAGGGCGCGTAGCCCAGCCTCACGTCGACGTCCCTGAACTTCTTGGGATTGACGTAGGCCGGAGCGCGCCAGTCCGCGGCCAGCGGCGTGGCCGGAGCCAGGGTGGAGGGCGCGAACCGGATGGTCGTGAGCCGTCCCTCGGCGTCGAAGGCCAGCGACGCCTTCCACTCGTTGCGCTCCATCTGCAGGGGAACGAGGACGGTCGGCCCCTTCGCCGACGGCTTCACCTCCGCCTCGCCCACCGACCGGATCTTCCCGTTCCGGTCCTCGATGCCGTGCCACCCCTGCCCAAATCGCCAGGGGGGAAGGACGTGGACGAGGTTGGGGGCGAACCGCAGCGCCACTGCATCCGTGTCCCCCTTGAGGAGGAGGGCGCCGATCTCGTTGCCCCACTTGACGAGGGTCTCGCTGGAGGGCGCCGGCGGCGACGACGCCTGGGGGGCCGGCGTGGCCTGGGGCGAGGAGAGGAGCGCGGCGGCGAGCACTGCGAGGACGGCGTTCATGGTGGACCTCCCGGAGCCCCGAATTTCGGGCATCGACGGCCGGGTGGCAAGTTGCACCTCACCGCATCCCCTGGCGCGGCGGCCCCGGATCGGGTTGAATTCGCGCCCCATGGCCGATCTCGCCGCGTCGTCTCCCCCCCGGGAGTTCTCCCTCCGCGCCGTCCTCACCGCCGTGGCGGTGGCCCTGATCATGGGGTCGGCCTACCCGTACGTCGTCCTCAAGCTCGGCTACGGCCCGAACATCTCGGTGGTGAGCGCCTTCTTCGCCTACATGATCCTCGGGGTGGTGGGGCTCTTCGCGAGCGTGGCGTCGACCCGCTTCGAGGCCAACATGGCCCAGACCGCAGGCACGGCGGCGGGGCAGACCGGCTTCATGGTCATCGTGCTGGCGGCCATCGACATGCTGAACGAGCGGGCCGGGCTGGGCTTCTCGCTCCACCTCTCGGGCTGGCAGATCTTCTGGTGGCTGACGCTCGGCGGCTTCGTGGGGGCCTTCCTCGCCGTTCCGCTGCGCCGACACTACATCGACGAGGAGAACCTCCCCTTCGCCGACGGAACGGCGGCGGGCGAGACCCTGGTCGTCCTCTACCAGGGACGCAAGGAGGCGGCCGACCGGCTCCGGGCCCTCGCCGCCGGCATGGGGATCTCCGGGCTCATCTGCTTCCTGCGCGACGGACCGTGGAAGCTCTTCCCGGGAGAGGTGTCCTTCGGCGCGAACGGCCACGCGCTGCGCATGGGCTCGGAGCTGGGGGTGCTCTCCTTCGGCGCCGGGATGCTCATCGGGCTGCGGGTGACGCTCTCGATGCTGCTGGGGTCGATCCTCGCCTGGGTGATCGCGCCGGGACCGCTCGTGGCCCGCGGCTGGGCCCACGCCATGACCTTCGCCGAGGTGCTGAAGTGGGTGATGTGGCCGGCCACGGGGCTCATGGTGGCGGGCGGCATCACCGCGCTCGTCCTCAACTGGAAGGTGATCGCCCGCACCTTCAAGGGGCTGTCGGCGAAGGACGCCGAGGGCACCGAGTTCCCGATGCGCTGGACCATCGCCGGCGCGGTGGCCTCCTCGATCGCGCTCGCCGTGGTCCAGAAGATCTCCCTCGGCTTCCCGATCTGGCTCTCGATGGTCTCGCTGCTCCTCTCCTTCCCCCTCATGCTGGTGGGCATCCGGGTGCTGGGAGAGACCAACTGGGCGCCCATCAGCGCGCTCGCCAACCTCATGCAGGCGGTCTTCGCGGCCCTCTCCCCGGGTCACCTCCCGGTGAACATGGTGGGCTCGGGCATGAGCGGCACGGTGGCCGGGCAGGGCGAGCACCTCATGCAGTGCTACCGGGCCGGGAAGATCATCGGCTCGAACAACCGGCACCTCACCATGCTGCAGCTGCTCGGGATCCCGGTGGGCGCCGCCGCGGTGGCGGTGGTCTACCCGGCGCTCCGCTCCAAGTATGGCTTCGGCGAGGGAGGGCTCACCTCTCCCATCAGCGTCAAGTGGGCGGGCTTCGCCGAGCTGCTCTCCAAGGGTTTCGCCTTCCTGCCTGAGGGGTCGATGACGGCGCTCGCGGTGGCGCTCGTGGTGGGGACGGTGATCACCGTCCTCGAGCCGAGGTGGCACCGGTTCCTGCCGTCTCCCACGGCGGTGGGACTGGGGATGCTCATCCCCGGCTACGCGGTCATCCCCATGGTGATGGGCGGGATCACCCAGGCACTCTGGGTGAGGACGAGCCCGCGCACCGAGGCCACCTATTCGATGCCGCTCGCCTCCGGGTTCATCACCGGGGAGGCGCTCGTCGTGCTCGTCTTCTCGATCCTCGCCATCTTCGGGGTCCGGATCTGATGGCGAAGCCACCGCCGCTGACCGGCTGGGAGCCGGTCCGCAGGGAACTTCAGCGGGCCCGCGGCGCGCGCCGGCTCGTGCCGTGGGCGCTGCTCTCGGCCTTCCTGGGCTGGTCGTTCCTCTCGGTGGCGGCCCGGAACTGGCGCGCCGGGCTGCCGCTCCTCGGCGGGGGGCTCCTCTTCGCGCTGGTGATCCGGGCGCTCGCGATCCCCCACTGCCCGGCCTGCGGGAAGAACCTCTGGCTGCGCGGCGAGCGGCCAGGGCCGCCGACCGCGCCGGTGCCGACCCAGGCGGAGCGGGAGAGGAAGTGCCCGAGGTGCGGGGCGGGGCTCGGGGAGTAGGAGCCGCCGCGCCGGTTCAGCGGGCGGCCAGCTTCTGCTCGCAGTCGACCTTGACCTGGAGCCGCCGTAGCTTGCGGCGCGCGTCGCGCGGGTTCATCGCGTCGTACTCCTTGCCGTGGATGTTCCTCTCGATGCAGTCCTCGATCGAGGGGTCGGCCTTCGCGGCGGCGCGGGGTGCACGGGCCGGAACGGGGGCCGAGGCGACGGATGCCGACGGGAGGGCGGTCGGAGCAGCACTTCGCGCGTCCCTGGCCGGGCCGGGACCGGACGGGGCTACGGAAGCGGGCTCTGGCGTCGAGCCACAGCCAGCGAGAATCGACGCCAGCAGGAGCGCCCCCACCCGGCGGGTCCGGTGGCGGGCACGGGCCGTTCCGTCATCTGGGCTCATGGCAGGTCCTTCACGGCCACGACGCAGTCGTCGCAGTCGGTTCCGTAGAGGTTTCGCTCGTCGAGGATCACGGTCTGGAGCGGCCCCTCACGGACCTCGACCCAGAGCAGCCAGCCCTCCGCCGGACTCGACGGGCCCGGGCGGCGGTCCGGCAGGGCAACGAGCGCGTAGCGGCCCGAGGGGAGTTCCATCTGGAAGTCGCCACCCCCGTCCACCCGCGCGGTCCGGGCCGGCGGCGGGAAGGCCCATCGAGAAGAAGCGCGGATCGCGGTAACGCCGTGCCTCCCGCTCCAGCTCCTCGAGGCCACGCTCCTTCTCCGCGGAACGCCGGGCGGCCTGGACCGCTCTCCGGTAGGCGGCCTTCTTCCTCGCGAGCAGGTCGTCGTGGACCGCGGTGACGTCCCGGGGATCCCGAGGCCGACGCAGGAGCACCTCGACCCGCCGGTACAGGTCCTTCTCCGTCGTCGCCTTCCACTCCCGGTCGGCCCGGTCGGCCTCGGCGAGCGCGATCGCGGCCTCCGTGCGCGCGCTCTCCCGCTCCGCCGCCATCCGGTCCAGCGCGGCCCGTGCAGCGCCCAGGCGCGCCGCCACGAACTCGATCATCGCGGCCTCGGGAACGACCCGGACCTCCACTCCGGCAGGACCGCGATTCGATCCCCGGCTGGCGACGACCACGCGACCTCGCAGCCCGGAGGATGGCGGGGCAGGTGTGGCGTCGGGGCCGGGCGCGACGGGCGGCGCCGGCGGGGGCGCGGATTCGCTCGCGCAGGACGACAGGCCGGCTGCCAGCAGCACGGCGATGGCTGACCTCCGGGTGCCCACTACCTCACCTGGACCGTCACCGTCGCGGTGTTCGAGGTCGCCCCGTTGTCGTCCTTCACGGTGTAGGTGAAGGAGTCCGTCCCTACGTACCTCCGCTTGGGGTGTAGCTCACGGTACCGTCGCTCCTCTTGCTCGCGGAGCCGTTCCTCGGGAGCACTGGCGATGGTGACGGTGCTCGCGCACGATCGACCCGTCGACGTCGGAGTCGTTGACCAGCACGGCAATGTTCACCGCACTTGCCGCGCGGTGTGCGTCGCGGCGTCGTCTCGCGCGACCGGCGGCTCGTTCACCGAACGTCACGGTGAGCGAGACGGTCGCCGGGGCGCTCTCCTGGTTCCATCGTTCGCCGCCCGGTACGTGAATGCAGTCCGCTCCGTGCGTAGTTCGGCTGCGGAACGTAAGGTGAAGCCTCCGCTCGCCTGGAGCGAGACCGTGCCATGAAGCGGTGGAGCCACCAGGATCGCGGAGAGCGGCAGCCCGGCCGGATCGGAGTCGTTTCCAAGGACGCCGGGGGCCGGCACGGTGAGCGTGCCGTTCTCGGCGACCAGGTAGCTCTCCCCGGCTGCGGCGTCGGGGCGGCCGTCATGACGGTGAGCGTGACGATCGCGGCCTCGCTCTCGGCCGTGCCGCTGCTCACCCGGTAGCCGAAGCGCGTCCGTCCCGCTGAATCCGGAGGTCGGCGTGTAGGTGAATCCGCCGGAAGACTGAAGGGAGAGCGTCGCCGTCGGTCGGGCCTGACGTCAGCGAGGCCGAGAGCGGATGCCGCCCGGGTCTGGTCGTTCGCGAGGATCCCCGGCGCGGTGACGGTCGTGGCGACGTCACCCGGCACGGTGAAGGCGTCGGCCACGGCAATCGGCGCAGGAGACGGGGCGGTGGCGAGCAGACCGGTATGCGGCCATGCGCGTCGACGATGCCGTTGCCCGAAGTCGTTGTCCGGCCCGGCGCACGCCGAGGTCGCTCGCCGACTGCGATGACGGCCGCCTCCGCCTGCGCGGCGCTGGACGCCGGGAACGCCCCAGCAGGAGCGCCAGCGACGCCGGAGACGTGCGGTGCGGCGATGGACGTGCCGGACACCGCTGGCGTACAGGTCGAGTAGAGGCTCGGCGTCGAGACGTTCACGCCCGGGGCGACGACGTCGGGAAAGGTGGCGCCGCCGCAGGCCGACGGACCGCGGCTGCTGTCGAGGCGATGACGTCCCAGGTCGTTGGCGGAGCCCACCGAGAGCGCCTCCGGGTAGTTCGCCGGGCTCACGCTCGTCTGGCGAGCCGGGCCGTAGTTGCCCGGCAGCGACGACCGGGACGATCCCGGCGGCGCGAAGCGCCTGGAGGTCGGACTGGAATCGAGGTTGCATCCCGGCGTCACCGAAGGCCCAGGAGTTGTTCACGATGTCCGGGGCGTCGGCGGTGTTCGGATCGCCGTCGGGATCGAGCACCCACTGGAAGGCCAGGTGAATCGCGGTGGCGGTGGCCGAGCCCGGCGTCGTTCCAGATCCGGGCGGCGATCCAGGTGGCACTGCGGGGCGACGCCGATCGAGCCGTCCCGCCCGCATCTCCGCCCGAGGATGACCCCCAGGGTCCAGGTCCCGTGGCCGGGGCGGTCGTAACGGTGTCGCATGCTGGCCGTACGGATCGAACCAACTGTCTCGAGCCGCCCCGGTACCTCGACGCCAGGTCCGGGTGGCACACGTCCACGCCGCTGTCGAGCGTGGCGATGACGACGCCCTTGCCCGAGATGTCCGAGGGCTCCACAGGTCCGGGCGCCCGCGTGGCGGCGACGTTCGCCTCGGCGCCCCGCCTGGCGGGATGCCGGTCGCCACGACCGGGATGGCGTCGAGGTTCACCACCTCCACGGCTGGAAGGGCCGCGACGAGCCGGATCACCGGCCCCGTCGCGGTGAGGGAGAAGCCATTCACCACCCAGAGCGGCGTGAAGCGATTCACTCCGCCGCTGCCCTGCCGGGCCTGGAGCCAGGTGCGGATGGGTCCCTGCGTCGAGTCGGCCTTGTCCCGCAGCGCCTGGATCGTGGCGCGGAGCCGTGACGCCCTGTCCCCTTTGATTGCGCCGAGGTCGGCTCGGTCCTTCAGGTGGACGACCACCCCGAGCTTGCCGCCCGCCGCCAAACCCGACAGCGCCGCCTGCACGTCCGGCGCCAGCGTTCCCGCCGCAGCGGGGGTGGCCATCGCCAATGCCACCAGGACCGCGATGCCCTTCGTCATGGGCTCCCCCTTCCCTTCTTCTCCGCTCACTGCACGACGACCGGTTCCACCATGACGTCGCCGAAGGCGACGGCGACTCGCGACCCCCGATGCACGGCGCTGCGGGCATTCGGGAAGAGGAGGAAGGACGAGTTGTCCTTCCGGAGGCGCACGTTGCGCATCGCCCCGTGCTTCGGCGCCTGCAGCTCGACCCCGCTTCCCTCCACCACCAGGCGTGGCAGCTGGGTGTGTCCCTGGAGGAGTGGACGGGCCTTGGCCGGGTCCAGGACCGTGAATCGGAGGTCGATGAGCCCTCCACCGGCCGTGACGGCGATCTGGTCGATGCGGATCCCGTGGATCGCCTCGAACGCGGATTCCTGGATGGTGCCCAGCATCGGGCGCGGCGTCGCGGAAACCCCGGGCTCGGCCCGCGCCGGCCGGGCGGTGCCGGCCAGCACGAGCAGCGCGAGTGAGGCAATGGATGAATTCTTGATCCGCCGCGTCATGTCAGGGCCCCAGGAGCGGCGAGGCGGTGCGCTTGGCGGCGACCTGATCGAGGTGGATTGCCGTCGCGTTTCCGCCGCCCGTAACCGAGCCAACCCGGAAAGCGCCCACCTGGTTCGTGCTGCCGGTCATGCGCGTCTGGGACAGGACGCCATTCACGTACAGCGTCAGGGTGCCCGAGTTCGGGCCTCCGCCACCGGCGGCCTGCCAGACAACCTCGATGACGTTGTCTGCCGTGCCTCCGCTGATGTTCACCCAGCCGCCAGCATTGGCCCCGCCCACCTGGACCTGCACCTGTGGAGTCGTGCCGTTGAGCCGGTAGCGGACGCGGAATGCCGTCGTCCCGAAGGCCGAGTTCGTCGCCGCGGTGAAGATGTTCTTTCCGTTCGAGTTGTTCCCGTTCGGCCGGAAGTGGAACCGGGCGTCGAAGATTCCGGTGGCGGGGTTCGCGCCGGTGCCGAAGCTGTACTGGACATAGTTGTTGTTGTTCCCCTGCGCCTGGAGGCCACGCGTCCCGACGAGGGCTGCCGCTGCCACCACGCTGAGTCGCGTCGCGTTCGTGGTGGACTGCGACGACCAGGCACTCGTGTTCCCGGCCTCGAAGCCGTCCGCGAAGATGGATGCACTGACGCCGACCGTGAACGATCCGGTGACGATCGTGCTCCAGTTCCCGGCCCAGTCCTTGATTCGAGCGCTGACCGAGTAGGTACCGCCGCCGAGTGACGCCGGTGGGAATGGACGCCGTGGTCCCGGCGAATGTCGTCCCTGCGCCCGGCGCGGGTGTTGCGGCACCGATCCAGTACTCGCCGCCCGCGAGACCGCTCGCTGGCCCGAGGGATGGGGAGGCGGGCGCCGGATCGACGGCACCGTTGACTGTGAAGTTGGCGGCGCCAGGCACCGTGGCGATGGACAGTCCAGTGGCCTTCGGTGGCGTGCGGTCCACGAGCACGTTCACGCTGCTCGTCGCGCCCCAGTTTCCCGCCGCGTCCCTGGCGTGGACGTAGACCGGGTGGTTCTCCTCCCGGAGCGTCGCCAGTGCAGTGAGCGGGATGTCCCCGAAGGCGTTCTCGGTCGCCAGATCCCACGCCCCGTCAGCGGGCAGGAGGATGAAGCCGCTTCCGGTGGCGCCCACCGTGTCGAGGAAGCCCTCCGCTGCCGGCGATGGCCGACTGGACGCCCGTCACGGGAGGAGACAGGTCATCGATCACGACGGTCGTGATCCGGACGACGGGCTGGGTCGAGCTGACAGTCCCCTCGTGCCGTTCGTGGCAGCTGGCGTGGCCACCAGGTTCGAGGCCCTGGGCCCGGTCTTGTCGATCGCGAGCGCCTTGCTCGCGAATGCGCCCCAGTTGCTCCTCGAGTCCCGGGCATGGACGGAGATCGTGTGAGACCCCTCGGAGAGACCGTTGATGATCGCCGCGGGGATCGTCGCGGTCAGGCTGGCGACTGTTGCGGCACCCGTCGGCGAGACGGTCATCGCGGCCCCTGTGCCGCTGCCGCCCGTCGCGTCGATGAAGTACTCGGCAGCGGAGATGTTTGCTCCGCCGCTGGCCTGGTCGTCCGCGGTTGCGTTCAGTGCGACGCTGGAGGTTCCATTGGTCGGCGCCGGCGTGAGGACAAGGCCCGAGGTGGTGGGACCCACCTTGTCGACGGATAGAACCGCGGAAGCAACCGCGCCCCAGTTTCCGACGGAATCCCTGCCGCGAACGTAGACGGCGTGCGTGCCGCTCGCGATCAGCGCCACGGTGGTGGCGGGAATGGTCGCGTTCACCGCCACCACTGGCGATGCGAAAGATCCGGCCATCGCCGTGCCCGCCCCTGGGCCACCAATGACATCGATGAAGTACTCGGCACCGGCCACGTTCGAGTTGCCGGAAGCCACGTCGCTGATGCTCGCTGTCAATGCGACGATTCCCGTGGTGACGTCGACGGCGTTGGGCGCGAGCGTGACGCCCGTCGCCACCGGCCCGATCACGTCGCCGCCCCCCCCGCCCCCCGAGCCCGCCGTTCCGGCCAGCAGGAAGGTGAGCATTCCTCCGTAACCCGCTGCGTTGCTGTTGTGGAGCGAGAGGTTCCCGTCGAAGAGCGCGAACTTGCTCCCGGGGACGGCTCCCGCGGGCACGGTGGCAATCGCGTCCAGGGTCTCGCCAGGGGCGATGGTCTCCGCCGCACGCCTCGAGGGATAGGCGATGGCGCTGCCATCCTTCCCGATCAGGGTCTGCTGCATTCCCAGGACGGTCATGGAGTGGCTCTGCTGCCCGGCGTTCACGTACCGCAGCAGCACCTTGTTGCCGGGCGCGGTCGATATCGTGGTCGTGTCGGGGTACGACACTCCGTTTATGAGAAAGTACTGGGGCTTGTAATCCCTCATGTCGAACGTGGCGCCGTTCGCGTTCAGGTTCGTGTCGAGCTCGCTCAGGACCAGGATGGCCTCGTCGTTGAAGGTCGTCGTGGCGTCGCCGTAAGCCTGCTGGGGCGAAACCAGGGGCCGCACGACGAGGGCGCCATGGAGGCCCATGGCCGCCTGGTGCTGCGCGTTCGGGAGCAGGCCCGCCTCGTACAGGAACGTGCCTGGCGTGGTGGCCGTGAAGGTGTAGGTCTTCGTTCCATTGGCCGGCACTCCGACCGTGTCCGGGATCATGCCCTGTCCCTGGAAGAGGATGGCCGTGCTCTCGGTCAGGTTGTTGTGCAGGGTGACCGTGACGGTTTCACCCTCGTTGACGATCAGGGGCGGGCCTCCTGGAGCGGCGACCGCTGCCCCGTCGGTCGAGTAGCCGAGCACGTTCGCGGTCAACGTGGTGGGATTGCCCCGCAGCGTGGTCGTGCCGCTCACCGCGTAGAGGTCGAAGGTCCACTGCCTGGGCCGTCCCCGCCGAGGAGGAGGCCGAGTCCGAAGAGGTGCCGCAGATAGGTGGTCATGGCGATCTCCGGGACTACGGATTCGGACAGTCGTTCGGGAGCGGGGGATCGATCCGGAGGTACGTGATCGGACCGGTCATGTTCACGCCCCAGGAGGTGATCTGATACAGGGCGTGGTTGTGCGAGATGATGTAGTACTCACCGCACTGGTTGAGCGTGGAGATGCCCGGCGGCAGCGGGTCCTTCGTGCCGAGGAACGGGCTCCCGCTGTAGAACATGCCGGTCTCCAGGGTCGCGAGACTGGGCACGGTGATGGGGAACTGGTTCGTCGGGTTGGAGTAGTCCTCCGCGTCCCACCACCTGAAGACGACGTCCCAGGTCTGTCCCGGACCGATGTTGATGGCGAACTTCTCGAACGAGAGATCCTGGCCAGCGGGCCCCTCGAGCGGGTGGCCATCGCGCCCGATCACGAGGCCGTTGTTGGCGTGCGGGTGGAACGGGAAGTTCTCGGAGCCGACGTTGAGGTAGCGGATCAGCCCGGGGAAGCTCGGTGGGAGCCTTCGGATGGATCCTCGCCAGGGCGCCGTATGGCTGGCTCGGCAGATAGCTCGCGTAGTTGTCGGCGATGCTGTCGGGGAACCCGCGGCCGTTCACGAACCAGTACCGCGGCTGGTAGTTGTTCATGTTGAAGGGACGCCGCCGCCGGACGGCCTCGTGCTGGAGGGGATCGATCTCGGAGAGCAGCACCATGAACTCCTCGCCCTCGTCGAACGCGCTGTCGGGCCGGTCGTTGGCCTGGGCGGGCACCGCCAGGCCAGCCACCTTCGGCCGCACCACCAGGGCACCGAACAGCCCCATCCGGACCTGCGTCTGGGGCGCGGTCCCGCTCTCGTACACGAAGGTACCGGGCCTCCCGGCGACGAAACTGTAGGTGACGCTGCCCGCCGTTCCGCGGCGCCGCCTTGGTCAGCGACATGAGCGCGCCCGTTCCGTCGAACTGGGGCTGGGCCGGCGCGCCGTCGGCGAGGACGCCCTCCTGCCCAGGGAACATGATGGAGACGTCGTCGTTGGCAAAGGTGTTGTTCAGGACGACGGTGACGGTGTCGCCCTGGTTCACGCAGAGCACGGGACCGGGATGCTGGAAGGCGCCGCCCCCGGCCGCGTAGCCCCACATGAACGTCGAGGTTCCGTCGGGGACGCTCACGTAGCCCGTCCTGGTGGTCAGCGTGAATGTCCTGGCCGTGTCGGTGGGAGCGCCCGACGTCGTGCAGGCCACGCCCACGGAGGGTGGGGCCTGGGCCGGTGCCTCCTGGGCACCGGCCAGGACGCCGGCCGACAGGAGTGCGAGGCCAAGCTTCCTCGCGGTGGCCCACTGCAGTCCCTTGGATCGCTTTGCGCGCATTTTGGTTCTCCTCGCGACCTTGATTGGGGTCTTATCCGTTGGGGAAAGGCTGTGAGCCGACCGAAGGGGAGCCGGAGGGAAAGACTCGGACCTCGGTTCGCTGCCCGCCGAACCCGCTTCCCGTCCCTGGTCCGGCTGCAGCCAGGTTGTTCGAGCGCCGGTAGTTCCGGTTGTAGAGGACGTACGTGTCGTAGCCCTGGCCGCTGCTTCCCGATCCTCCGCTGTAGGGCCGGCGCCGTGAAGATGGCGTCGATGCTCTCTCCGGCGCCGAAGTTGACCGTGCTGACCTCGTAGCTCGAGTCGGTGCCGTCGCGCCCGCGCATCGGGGTCGCGTCCTTGCCGACCACCCGCATCTTGATCCCGGCCAGCGTCATGGCGGCTTCCTTGAAGCCCAGGTTGGCGAAGCGGAGCAGGATCCGCTCTCGCCGGCCCTGCACTGCACGAGCGAGGAAAGCGGCTGGTACTTCAGATGTGGGGCGCCGGGCGGGGCGATCAGGTCGCCATCGACGTCCCGGATCGGGTTGGCTGGATCGATCGATCCGTTGGGCGCCAGCGTGTCCGGATAGACCCGGCCGTTCAGCAGCGCGAAGTCGGCGCGGTAGTCCGACCACTCCGGGAGCTGGATGTGCGAGTCGGCCCAGTGCGCCTCGGCCCAGACCTCCGAGAGGAACATGGCGAACTCTCGGTCGAAGGCGGTCGTCGCGTCGTTGTAGGCGTACCGGGCACCCATCGTCGGCCGTACGAAGACGATGCCGGTCATGCCCATGTGGACGTGCTCGACGTCCTCCACGTGGCAGTGGAACATGTAGGTCCCGGGGTGATGCGGCCGGAAGACGTAGGTGAAGTTGCTCTCGGGAGTCACCGCGACCGACCCGGTCGGCTCCCCGTCGAAGAAGGGAATGACGTTGCGGAAGCCGTGCCAGTGAATCGTGTGGGCGTCGAAGAGGTCGGGGCGGAGCGCGAGGCCCAGGTTCGTGAGCTGGATCCGGAAGTCCTGCTCCTGGTCCACCCAGAACATCGGCGCCGGGTGCTGGGCCTGGTTCTTCTGCTGGATCTGCTGCTGGGCGGTCAATCCGGTGATGTTCCGGAACCCGAAGATGTAGGTGGTGAACAGGGCATTCGGGGACAGATCGTCCGGGTGGTAGATCCCGAGCGCGGGGCTCGAGGGCAGCGAGATCCAGCCGTCGGTCCCGCCGAAGAGGAGGTCGGGCGGCCGGTCGGCGGCCGCAGCCGTACCGATGCCCTCGGGCAGGAGCGCCTTCCGGAGGAATCCCGGCATGAGGCCCACCCCCGCCGAGGTCACCACGGCTGCGCCTGCACCCTTGAGGAAGCTCCGCCGGTCGAACAGCCTGCGAGGCGACTTTCCGTTCATGATGCGTCTCCTTTGAGGTCCGAAGGTCTCGAGTCACGAAAGGTGCGACGAGGGAGGGGGGCGAAGGCCAGGCCTTCACCCCCTCCCGGCGCCGTCAGGGAACGGTCCCGCCCCGGAAGTTGTCGATCCGGGCGCGGTTCGCGTTCCCAAAGCCGCTCACGAGCTGGATGCCGATCCGGCCGGTGCCCGTGTAGGTCGACGTGCCCGAGTGGCCGACGTAGTTGGCGTTCACCCAGACGTCGACCGAGCCGTCGGGGTTGGCCACCGCGGTCAGCGTGTCCCCCGACACGACCGGGCCGGGAAGGAGCTGATCGGGCTGTAGCTCAACCCCGAGTTCGTCGTGGACTGGACCTGGCCCGCGCCGGCGTTGTAGCGAACCCGGATGAAGCTCGCCGGAATGCTCGGGCTTCCACCGCTCGCCTTGAGGAACAGGCCGCCTCCGAGCGCGGTCGCGTTGGCGTAGGTGAAGGCGGCGCCCTGCTTCGCCCCGAAGGTGGCTCCGGCGCCATTGGCACCATTCCAGATCGCCTGGGCGGGGATGATGGGAAGGACGTCCGATGCCTGCTGGGAGTTGACCCTGATGGAGGCCGATCCGAACAGCACGGTCTGGCTCCAGTTTCCACCGAGCGTGGTCGCATTCCCCCGGTTGAAGTTGTCGAGGAGCGCGAGCGTCGGCAAGGTCGGCGGGGGGCGTGCCGCCACCGGCACCGCCACCGCCCGTCGCGCCGTATTCGTCCGCGCCCGCGTCGTAGCCGCCAAGCGCCGGGCGGGTCTGGTCGTCGAAGTCCGTCGCCGGGGCGGCGATGCTCGCGAGCGGCTGCTGGTAGGCGGGCACCGCCTTGGACGCCGCGCCCAGGTTGCAGGCCGGCGAGGTGCAGACCGACGGGGTGCTGCCCAGAGGTGGTAGTTGCCCAGAGCGTGGGCGGAAGGTCGACCGCCACCAGGATGGCTCCGACGAAGGCGGGATTGTTCCGCCACGGCGAGAAGGCGACGGACGTGTCGTAGGTGCTCGACCACGGCCGGGTCGCTCGACGCGTTCGTGGCGATGCGTTGATGCCCGCGCTGGTCTGGATCACCGAGTTGGTCGGGGAGAGCAGGCCGGAGCCGTCGGCAACGCCCATGTCCCAGTGGTTGATCGCGAGGGTGTCGCCCTGGATGCCGATCCCGGTGACCGTTCCGCCGGCCCGGGTTCCCGCCCGGTTGTCCCAGAAGATGTTGTTGAAGAGGAGCGGGTTGCTGAAGAGGGGCGATCCACCCGGCAGCGTGGCCTGCAGTTGGTCGCTGTTCAGCGACGTGGAGAGGCCCGCCGGCGCCGGGAAGCCGTTGCTGGTGACCGCGGTGGCGGTCGTCAGGTTCTTCATGACCGTGTTGTTGAAGAAGCGGACGTTGGGTGCGTCGTTGAGGCCACGCCGCCGCCCTCGTGGGTCGAGACGTTGTTCACGATGAAGTTGTTGTAGACATTCATCGGGAAGTTCCCGGCCATGAGGAAGCGCAGGCCGCCGCCGTCGTCGTTGGCGAGGTTCGCCTGGATCAGGTTCGCGTAGATGTCGACCGGTCCCGAGCCCGGCGAGAGCGTGGCCGGGCTGGCCGGCAGCTGGCCGGCGATCATGATGCCGCCGCCCTCGTCGTAGGACTGGTTGAAGTAGATGCGGTTGTGGTGGATGCTGGCCGTCGGGCTGTATGCCGTAGACGCTCAGGCCACCGCCGTACTCCGCCGAGAAGTTGCCGCAGATGTCGTTGCCAGCGACCTCGTAGCCGTCCGCGCCGGCGAAGATCCCGATGCCTCCTGCCAGGTTGGTCCCGCCATTGGCGATGATCCGGTTGCTGGCGATGCGGACGCCGTCGTTCTGGTTGTCGGTGTCGGGGGCCGGCAGATCGGGCGTTCCGATCCGGATGGTGCCGTACGCGCCGCCGTTGTTCTGGATCACGTTGTTCGTGATCTGGAGGTTGCGCGCGTAGCCGTTGGCGAAGATCGCTCCACCCTGGGTGATGAGACCGGCAGGCTGTCCGGTGGGTCCGCCTCCGATGACGTTGATGTTGCCGGGGAACCCCTGCTGGTCACCGCCGCGGAGGTCGAAGCCGTCGATGGACGGGGCCGTCGCGGCGCTGTACGCCGTCGGGAAGGCCGCCTCCCCGTGCTCGGCACGAAGATCGAGATGACCGCGCCGTCGTAGACGGTCTGGTTGCCGGCCCAGGTCAGCGTCCCGATCTTGGCGTACCAGTCGGTCGCCACGGGGCTGTCACCGGCGAAGGCGCCGCCGTCGATGATGGAGCCGCGCACCGAACCGTCCGGACTGCCCGGGCCGACGCCCTGCAGCTTGACGGCTTGCCGGAGACGATCAGGTTCTCGTAGTAGGCGCCGCGCGGGTTCTGGCGAGGGTTCCCGCTGGGATCATTCGGGTAGACGACGACCAGCGCCCCAGGGGCCGCCGCGTCGAGCGCCCGCTGGATGGCATGGTTGGCCATCGGCCGGGAGCGATTCCGTCGGGCGCGTAGGTCCTCCCGGGACCGACCTCGAAGACCGGTGCGGGTTGTACCGCTGCGCCTGGTTCGCCCGTGTCACTGATCACGTGGAAGGTGAGCCCGTTCACCGTGCTCTGGCCGTTGGCGGCGGTGATCTTGAGCTGCTTCGGCCCCGGCCTGCCGTGCTTCCCGGGACGTTCACCGCGATCTGGGTGTCGCTCCACGAGCGTCGTCGGCAGGGCGGTGTCGCCCAGGGTGACCTGGCCACTCCACTGGTCGCGCCAAAGCCCTTCCCGGTGATGGTGAAGGAGCGTGCCGTGTTGTTGCTGACGTGGCGTAGGGCTGGGACACCGCGTAGAGTTGCGGCGTCGTCCGCGTCGAGCGCGCAGCTCACCGAGTTGATCAGCCCACCAGGAAGCTGCACGGTGACGCCCACCTGGGTCGGCGCCAGGTCGGCCGGGACGAGCAGGCCGGGAAGGGCCTCGAACTCGGCCGCGATGGTCCGGAACTGTGGCTTGTAGTTCAGGTTGAGCCGGCCCGGCACGCCCGGGATCGTTGCCGACGAAGCGGTAGAGGTTGGCGCAAACACCGGACGGCGTCGGGCAGTTGATCCGGTTGGTGGATGGCAGCAGGACGTCGAAGAGGCCGTTGAAGTCGGACTCGACGGTGGTGATGAGCCGGTTCGTGTAGTCGTAGATGCCGACCGGGGCGAAGGGGACGCCGGCCTTCTCGCCGTACAGCAGCGACCGAGGGTCGGCGGAGAAGGTGAGGTCGTCGACGATGAGCCCCCAGAACCGGGTGGGCATCGGAACGTCGGTGAAGAGGTGGAAGACGGGCACGACCGACTTGCCGTTGGTCAGCTGCACGAGCTTCACGTTGCAGAGCGGCTTCGCAGCCCTCGAATGGAGACCGGGGGCCTCGGGAAGGTCGGGTTCCCGGACGAATCGACCGTGTGGAGCGGCCCCGGCGCAGGCCGGAGGCGGCACGGCCGGGACGAACTCGTCGCCGTTGCCGATGTTGACGTCCTCCTCGCGGGTCACCTTGTAGAGCGGCTTGCCGGTGGCGTCGTTCGGGATGTCGACCTCGACCAGGTAGTCGGCTGCCGGGAAGCGGCTCGAACCGTCGGTCCCGTCGGGAGCCAGGCAGACGGGGTTCGCCGGGTCGCTGGCGTCGAGGGTCCCGTTGAGGCACGCGTCGCCGAATCCGAAGTTGCCGTCGACGTTGGCGCCGAAGTTTGCGTCGGGCGTTCCCTGGTCGGTCGCGTACGTGCCGAACTGGACGCCCATGAGCGGCCCTTCCAGGCAGTCCGCATCGGGATCGAGCGGGAGCACTTGCTCGTCGGTCCCGTGCACGAGCGGGGCTCCGTCGACCCCCCGGGCCACGCAGCCCTTCGGCCGCTGCCAGGCCTCGGTGACGTAGGTGTTGAGGAGCAGGCCCTTCGCGTAGGACCCGTCGGCTGCGAGCTGGTACCGGCCCGTGGGGTCGCACGCACCGGTTCCCGCGCAGTCGACCGGTCGCATAGAGCTTCATGGTCAGGCCGGAGATGCCGGGCTGCCAGTCCTCGGCGACCGCGTACTGCGGGTCGAGTTCGTTCCGGGTGGTGTCGTAGCTGACCGTCCCGACGATGCCGCCGTTGCGCGGGTCGACGCCGTTCGCCCGTCGGGTCGTAGACGTGCTTGCCCCAGTCGACGCGCCCGACAGGCCGATGATGGGCAGCACGCTGATGTCCACGCCCGCGCCCAGGTGCGTCGTTGGGGTGGGCTGGTTGTCGGCCTGGAAGGTGACGCCGGTCGTGTAGTGGAGGTCGTCGTAGGCCTCCAGCACCAGCCACTGCGTCATCGGATAGGCGTTCTCCATCACGTAGTGACCGCTCGCATCGGTGGTGACCAGCGTGGCGCCCCGATCCATGAGGGAGTTCTCGCGCTTGCGCATGGTCAGCGTGTAGTTGGGGAGCCCCTTCTCGCCCGGGTCCATGACGCCGTTCCGGTTCTCGTCGTTGAAGACGTAGCCTTCGAGGCAGGTCCACCAGCCCGTCAGGGGCAGGATCCCCATGTCGACCATCTCGCCAACACTCACGGTGACGTTGACGAGGTCGAGGATGTAGTCGAGCCTCTCGTCCCACCAGGTGAGCGTGTAGTTGCCCGCCGGCACGTCCTGGATGTCGAAGGCGCCGTTGGCATCGCCCCGTCCCACCCAGACGACCGTGTCCCCGTTGGTGAGATCGGTGAGCGTCACCCAGGGTCGGGAATCGGCTTGTCGATCTTCCCGCCCTGCAGCCCTCCCCAGATCCCGCCCGGCAACGCCACGCCGCCGTTTAGCCGGCACGTAGACCTTCACCTCGTCGACGACGCCCTTGATGGAGCCGCTCCCTCCCGACAGGGCGTTCAGGGACGGTCCCGGGACGTAGCCGAAGATGATCGCCGGGAAGGGCTCGCCGGCGACGACGAACTCGGTGTCGAGGCCGGTGGCGCCCTCCATGACCCAGGCGTCCCAGTCGAGGTTTCCTTCCAGCGTCGTGGTCTGGACCCAGCCGGAGCCGTCCGGGGGCGCGATCGAGAGGGCGTAGCGGTTCGGTCCGAGGTTTGGGATCTTGAGCTTGCCCTCGATTGCGGCGCCAGCGGGCGCGAGGCTTCCGTCCTCGATCATCGTCAGGCCGGTCGCGTCGACGGGACACCGGCCCGCAGCGTCGACGGGCAAGACCGTCCCCACATCGACGCCTCCACTCACCACGTAGCACTTGCTCAGGCAGATCCCGGTGCCGCACAGGGGCGCACCGTAGACGTCCGTCGTCACCTCGCCCAGGTAGTCGGCGATGTGCCCCTGGAACCCCGCCAGGCCGTGCTCGGCGGGCAGGTCCGGCGCTCCGTTCACGGGCGAGATGTCCTCGAAGACGGAGGCCTGGATGGTGGCGTCCGGCAGCGGGTAGGGCTGCATCCGGACGGTGACGTTCGCCGCCCCGCCGCTCACCGTGAAGTGCTCCCCGTCGATCTTGTACCCGTCGGCGAGCACCGAGACGAGGTACCTGCCGTCCGGGAGCGCCAGCGGGAAGTCCGCCTGATCCCCCTGCGTGTAGACCGGGGAGGAGCCCGGGACTCCGGCGATGGACGTCCACAGGCAGGACGCCGGATACCCGGCGTCCTGCGGACTGCAGCCGCTGCCGGCCGCCGGCGTCCGCTGGCCCGTCGTGCCGGTGTTGTCGACGTTCACGAGGTAGCGGAACTGTCCGATCGGCGCGCCGTCCTTGGCGCTCACGACGCTCAGGTTCAGCGGGTAGGTCTGCGCCTGGGCGTTCGGGGCCACCCCGACGGCAAGGCTCCCGGCGACGAGCAGTCGCACCACGCTGGCGGCGATCCGGTCGATCCTGTTCTCCATGGCTCCCTCGCTGGCGCGCGTGCGCCTGCTCGCAAGGGCGCGGCAGGCGCCGTTGCGTGCGCGAGACGCCGTTGCTACGGCGTGCCGGTGGCGTCCGGGGGAGCTGGATCCTGGAGAGGATCCCGGGCTCTACCCCTCATCGGGGGAGCGCCTCGACGTGGTGGCCTCGCGGACCTGGCGAGATCTCCAGGGGTAAATGGAAAGCCGGCCCATTTCGTCTGCACGGGCAAGTATCCGGTTGTAGAGATTCCTCGTCGCCGCGTCGCGGTACATGCGTCCTGCGACAAAACGGACCATATGGAACGTCCGGGAGGGAGCCTCGTGCACTCCACTTGCAATGGCCCATTCGACGGCGCGGCCACCTCTGCGCCCTGTGCCTCAGCCACCCCACCGAGAGGCTGAAGCCCTGCTCGCGCCTCATCGCCGAGAGCGCGACGATGCGCGCCCTGCTCGAGCGCGCCGCCCCCGTCGCCGCGTCCGACGCACCCGTGGTGATCCTGGGCGAGACGGGAGTGGCAAGGAGGTTCTGGCCCGCGCCCTGCACGCCTCCAGCCCGCGCCGCGACCGTGCGTTCGTCGCCGTGAACTGCGGCGCCCTGCCCGCCGAGCTCGTCGAGAGCGAGTTCTTCGGCCACGCGCGGGGGGCGTTCAGCGGCGCCGTCGCGGAGAAGCGCGGCCTCTTCGAGGAGGCGGCGGGCGGCACCATCCTGCTCGACGAGATCGCCGAGCTCCCCTTTCCCATGCAGGTGAAGCTGCTCCGCGTCCTCCAGGACGGCGAGGTTCGGCGCGTCGGCGCGAACCGATCGTCGGCCGTGGACGTCCGGGTCATCGCCGCCACGCACCAGGACCTCGGCTTCCTGGTGAAGGCCGGCAAGTTCCGGGAGGACCTGTACTACCGGCTCAAGGTGTTCACGTTCCGGCTCCCCCCGCTTCGCGAACGGATCGAGGACATCCTGCCGCTGGCAACGGACATCCTCGTCCACCAGCCCGGGAACGCCGAGCGCTTCAGTCCCGATGCCGAGCGGGCCCTGCTCGATCACGCCTGGCCCGGGAACATCCGGGAACTGGTGAATGCCATCCGACACGCCTCGGCGCTGGCCCGCGGAACGTGCGTGGAGCGGGAGGACCTGCCCGACGAGCTCCAGCGGAGGGTCCCGTGGCTGCCCGATCCTCCCCCTCCCCGGCCTGCTGCCGCTGGCCTCGAGCCCCTTGCCGAGGTCGAGCGACGCCACATCCTCTCGGTGCTGGCCGCCTGCGGGGGGAACCAGGCCGAGGCGGCACGGGTCCTCGGAATCGCGCGAAACACCCTCTGGCGAAAGCTCGAGGCCTACCATCGGAGCGAGGAGATCGACGGGGCGCCGCGGCCGGCCGGGTGCTAGATTCACTCCCGCCATGGCGACGAAGCCCACCCGGAAACTCGAAGTCTTCCCGAACCCCGAGCCGCGCCGTCCCTACGAGATCGCGATGGAGGCGCCGGAGTTCACCTGCCTCTGTCCGCTCACCGGGCAGCCCGACTTCGCCACCATCCGGATCCGGTACGTCCCCGCGAGGCTCTGCGTCGAGCTGAAGAGCCTGAAGCTCTACCTCTGGAGCTACCGGAACGAGGGAGCCTTCCACGAGCGGGTCACGAACGAGATCTGCGACGATCTGGTCCGCGCCCTGAAGCCGCGCTGGCTGGAGGTCGAGGGCGACTTCCTGGTCCGGGGAGGGATCGGGACCGTGATCACCGTCACCCACGGCAGGCGCCCGGCGGCGGCGGGACGTTAGCGGGCGCCGAGGGCGTGGTGCCGTTCCAGCCCGAATCGTTGCTCGGAACCGTGGTGGCGGGGCGCTACCGCCTCTCCGGCCACCTGGCCTCGGGCGGGATGGCGGCCGTCTACGTCGCCGAGGACACCCGCGAGCGGCGCGAGGTCGCGCTCAAGGTGCTGCAGCCCCACCTGGCCCTCTCCCCCGAGGCGGTCCGCCGGTTCCTCTGCGAGGGGGCCATCGCCGGGATGATCGAGCACGAGAACGTGGTCCGCGTCCTCGACCACGGGGGCGACGAGGGCCCTTGCTTCATCGCCATGGAACTGCTCGAGGGGGAGGGGCTCTTCGATCGGCTCCGGCGCCAGGGCGAGCTCCCCCCGGCCGAGGTGGTCGCCATCCTGGTCCAGGTCTGCAATGGCCTGGAGGCGGCCCACCGGAAGGGGGTCATCCACCGGGACCTCAAGCCCGAGAACGTCTTCCTGCACGGCCGCCGCGGTACGACACCGATCGTGAAGCTCCTCGACTTCGGGGTCGCCGGCGGGGCGCACGGCGAGGGGGGCGACACCGGGCTCGTGGTCGGGACGCCCGAGTACCTGTCCCCCGAGCAGGCCTGCGGGAAGGCAGCCGACGCCCGCTCGGACGTCTACTCGGTGGGCATCATGGCCTGGCACATGCTCGTGGGCCGGATGCCCTTCTCGGCCGACACGGCCGACGCGCTGATCCGGATGCAGGCCAGGGATCCGGTGCCCTCCATCACCTCGGTGCGACCGGACCTCGGTGTCCCCCCGGACCTCGTCGACGTGGTGGCCCGCGCCTGTGCCAAGGATCCCGCCGAGCGCCCACCCTCGGCGGCTGCGCTCGCCCTGGAACTGGCGCGAGGACTGGGAACGGCGGTGTCGCACCTGAACCTCCTGCCACGACCCAGCTTCCAGGCGCCACGGGACGGCCCGGAGCTGGCTGCCGAACCCACCCCGGCAGCACCCGGCGCGTCGGCCGACCCCTGGAAGCGCCTGCGTATCGCAGCGGTCCTGGCGCTCGTCCTGGGGCTCGGCGTGGCCGGTGCGGCGCTCCTCCTCCATGCCCGTCCCTTGCCGTCGCCCGGGACGGAGCAGGCGGCGCCCGCGCGTTGAACGTGTTATCCCATTCGCGCTTTCCGCCGCCTCCGCGGCGGCGCGAACCCAGGAGGTACGGATGAAGGTCGAGGTGACGGGCTCGGGCCCGCTCGAGGTGGAGGCATCGGTCCTGGCGGTTCCCGTCTTCGAGGGCGACCCGGCCGATCCGAAGGGGCTCTTCGCCGAGATCGACCGGCGGCTCGACGGGCACCTCGCGGCTGCCGCGGCCGAGGAGGAGTTCCAGGGCAAGGCCGGCCAGAGCCTCTCGCTCCGCACCATGGGGAAGCTTCGGGCCGCCCGGCTCCTCCTCGTCGGGCTCGGCAAGCGGGACGGCGCCGAGACGGCGCTCGCCCGCGCAGGGTTCGAGCCGCTGCGCCTCGCCGCGGGGGACGCGGCGCGACAGGCCCAGAAGAGCGGGGCCAGGAGGCTCGCGTTCGCCGCTCCCCGCCTCCCCGGGCAGACCGCCCAGGAGGCCCGGGCCATCGTGGAGGGGGCGCTGCTCGGCGCGTACCGCTTCGACCAGTACAAGACCGAGGAGAGGAAGAAGAAGCCGCGCCTGATCGAGTCGCTGGTGGTCGCGGTGCCCCAGGGACTGGAGCGGTCCAGGGAGGTGAAGGACGCGGTGGCGCTGGCCCGGACGGTGGCCGCGTCGGTGGCCTGGGCCCGCGATCGCGTCAACGAGCCACCCCTCCACCTGACTCCGTCCCGGCTCGCCGACGCAGCCCGGGAGCTCGCGCGGGAAGCCGGGCTTCACGTCGAGGTGCTCGGGCCACGCGAGATCGCCGGACTGCGCATGGGGATGTTCCTGGGCGTCACCCGCGGCTCGGCCGAGGAGCCGCGCCTGGTCAAGATCTCCTGGCTCCCGAAGGGAGCGGCTGCCCGCAAGCCCCCGGTGGTCATCGTGGGCAAGGCCATCACGTTCGATTCGGGCGGCCTCTCCCTCAAGCCCACCGAGGGCATGGTCGACATGAAGACCGACATGGCCGGCGCCGCCGCCGCCATCGCCGCCATGCGGGTGGTGGCGGAGCTCGCGCCGCCCTTCCCGGTCCACGCGCTGGTGGGGGCCTGCGAGAACATGCCCGGAGGGCGTGCCTACAAGCCCTCCGACATCCTCCTCGCCCGCAACGGCAAGACGGTCGAGATCACCAACACCGACGCGGAGGGGCGGCTCGTGCTCGGCGACGTGCTGGCCTGGGGCGTCGAGACCTTGAAGCCGGCGCTCCTCGTCGACCTCGCCACCCTCACCGGCGCCTGCATCGTGGCCCTGGGGATGACCACGGTGGGCGCCTTCGGGCCGGAC
This sequence comes from uncultured delta proteobacterium, assembly GCA_963831265.1. Classification (GTDB taxonomy): domain Bacteria; phylum Myxococcota; class Myxococcia; order Myxococcales; family Anaeromyxobacteraceae; genus CAIOAK01. The sequence goes on from CAWHPQ010000004.1 coordinate 35,067, forward strand.
GGCCCGGCCATCGACGCGGTGCTCTCGGCGGCCCGCGCCGCGGGGGAGGACACCTGGCGGCTGCCCCTCACCGACTCGGTGAAGGAGGAGCTGAAGAGCGACGTGGCGGATCTCAAGAACGCCGGAACGCGGCTGGGCGGGTCGATCAGCGCCGCCTGGTTCCTGAAGGAGTTCGTCGGCGATTCACCCTGGGTACACCTCGACATCGCCGGTCCGTCCAACACGACGAAGGAGAAGGGCTACATCGGAAAGGGCGGCACCGGGGTGGGGGTCCGCACGCTCGTCGAGCTGGTGCGGGCCCGGATCCAGGAAGAGGCGCGGCCCGCCCGCCGCTGAGATCGGACGGAACGCATGACCGCCGTCGAGGAGCTCGCGCTGCTGCTCCGCCCCGCCGGAGGGGGCGTGCACCTCGTCTCCTCCGGGCGCGACGCCCAGGCGGCGGCCCAGCGGCGCCTCCACCACGCCACCACCGACGACGAGGTCCGGGTCCGCTTCCTCGAGCGGCTCGCGCGCATCGGGTCGGCCCGGGCCGTACTGCTCGGCATCCCCTCCGACGTGGGAGCCGGATACCTGCGCGGCGCCAACCAGGGCCCGCTGGCGCTGCGCATGCGACTCCTCGACGAGGACCCGGACTGGCTCGCCGGCGCCGAGGCGAGGGGCCTCCTCGACCTGGGCGACGTCCTCGTGATCCCCCAGCTGCTCCACGACGAGATGCTCTCCCCGGCGCAGCTCCAGGCCTCGCGCCGCGCCCTGTACCCGGGCCTCCCTCCCGGGGAGGCGGAGCGGCTGCCGGTCTCTCCCCTCTCCATGGCCGAGCGGGTCCTCGACCTCGTCCTCGCGGTGAACCCGGGGGCGGCGCCGGTGCTGCTCGGGGGCGACCACTCCACCGCCTGGCCAGCCGTGGCGGCGCTCCACCGGGCCCGTCCCGGGTTCGGCGTGGTGCAGCTCGACGCGCACACCGACCTGCTCGAGGAAAGACTAGGAGTGAAGTACTGCTTCGGGACCTGGTCGTTCCACGCCAACGAGCTGCTGGGGCGGGGCGGACGGATGGTGCAGGTGGGCATCCGGGCCTCGCGCCACGGGCGTGCTCACTGGGAGTCGACGCTGGGGGTGCGACAGATCTGGGCGGACGAGGCGCGTGCCGATCCGGCCGCCGCCCTGGACGCGGTGGTCGCCGCGGTCCGGGCGTCGGGCGTGGACCGGGTCTACCTGTCGAACGACGTCGACGGAACCGACGAGGCATGGGTCGACGCCACGGGCACGCCGGAGAAGGACGGGCTGCACCCCGACTTCGTCGTGGAACTCATCCGGAGGCTCGGGCGGGAGGTGGGGCTGGCCGGGGGCGACGTCATGGAGGTGGCGCCGCCGATCGCCCGGACGCCGGGGGGGGCGGAGCGGACGCTCGGGGTGGCGGTGCGCTACCTGCGGGAGACCGTGGACGCGGTGCTGGGGACGGAGCGGTAGGAGCGCTGGAGGTCCGGGATCGGTTGCGGGATCGGGATCGGTTGCGGGATCGGTCTCGGGATCGGGATCGGTTGCGGACGAGGCCCCGCTCGGAGTGGGCCACCTCGAGTTCGACCGGTGAACCCGGAGTGGTGAATTCGCTGTGAGTGAAGCGACTCCGACTCCGACTCCGACTCCGACTCCGACTCCGACTCCGACTCCGACTCCGACTCCGACTCCGACTCCGACTCCGACTCCGACTCCGACTCCGACTCCGACTCCGACTCCGACTCCGACTCCGACTCCGACTCCGACTCCGACTCCGACTCCGACTCCGACTCCGACTCCGACTCCGACTCCGACTCCGACTCCGTTTCGGGTGGGGCTTGCCTGGTGGCGCACGCTCCGCGCCAGCCCGCGGTCGTTCGCGGGTGGGTCCCGCGACGGGCTGTCACGGAGCCTGCGCCGAGGGGGGGCGAAGCCCACCCGAAACGGAGCCGCGCATGACCTTCCAAGCCTTCGAAGTCGCCCTCGAGCTGATCCGGTCGCTCGCGGATACCGTGGCCCTCCTCGAACGGCGAGATCCGGACCTCGCGAGGCAACTGCGCCGCGCGGCGGCGTCCATCTCGCTCAACCTGAGCGAGGGAAACCGGCGAAACGGCAAGGACCGCATTCACCTCTGGCGGGTGGCGGCGGGAAGCGCGGACGAGGTGATCGCGAGCCTCCGCGTGGCGGAGGCGTTCGGGTACCTGCCCCCCACGGTCGCCGCACCGTCCCTCGCCCTCTGCGACCGCGTCCTCGCCATGCTGTGGCGGCTGACCCGTTGACAAGACACAGGGCCGACCCCTCCCGGGACCGGCCCTGCGAGCCTCGGACTTGCGTCCGACGCCGGGGACTTCGCTACGCCTTGGAACCGTGCCGGGCCGCTTCCTTCTTTGCAGGGACGCCGGTCAGCGCCGCGATCGCCGCACCGACCACTGCGCCGCCGACCGTGAAGAGGGCACCGACTCCGGTCGCGCCGAGCACCATCCCGAAGACGATGAGGGCCCGGACCAGGAAGGAAGCCGACACCGGGGTTCCGGCGATCCCGCCGGCGAGCAGCACGCCCGCGTACCCGCCGTAGAGCAGCGCGGGGAGCAGACCCAGGGCGAGGAAGAGTGCCAGTCCGACTGCGGCGCCGATGATGGTGGGGGTCTTGCGGGTCATGACGTCCTCCTTGGTTGCTTGGAGGTATTGCAGCGCGCTTGCCAGGAACCGGCCACAGGAAATCCGGGGGGTTGCCAGGCGGCGGTGTCGGAAACTCCGGACGGGTCCACGGAAGCGCCGACAGGTGACGCCCCGGCAGGGGCGCTTTCGGGCAGCGGAGCGTCGCTCCGTCAATGGATGCGCGGGAGGAGCGGGAGGCTCGCCACCAGGGCGGCCTCCTCGTCGGCCATCTCCGCCAGGCGCCGGTCCACGTCGATGCCGCCATCGTGCACCCGCGCCAGGTCCACGAAGAGCTGCGCGTGGCCGGCCTCCGACTGGGCCAGCCGCCGGTAGAACTCCTCGAGCCGTGGCTCGACGAGCGCCTCTCCGAGGAGCGTCAGCCGCTCGCAGCTCCGGGCCTCGACGAGGGCGCAGACGAGGAGCTGCTCGGCGAGGCGCCCCCGCCCCCCGCCGGCGAGCCGGAGGAGCGACTGAACGTACGGGTCGCCGGTGTCGGGCGGCAGCGTGCGCCCGCGCACCGCCAGCTCGTTCAGCACGGCGAGGAAGTGGTGGGTCTCCTCCTGGGCGAGCCGCGCCAGCTTGCGGACCAGGTCGGGCAGGTCCGCGTTGTCGGCGACCAGCTTCACTGCGGTGGCGGCCGCCTTCTTCTCGCAGTGCGCGTGATCGCCGAGGGTGGCGTCGAGGTCGGAGAGGGCCACCTCGACCCAGCGCGGGTCGGTCGTCGAGCGGAGGATGCTCACCGGGAGATGCTACCCCCTCCCTCGATGCGCGCGGGCTCCGGCGCAACCCGGTCGAGCCGGAATCCGGGGACGAGGTCGGCCGGCATCGCGTGGGCCCCGGGGGGCAGGAGGCCCGAGGCCGAAGCGAGCATCCCCACCACGGCCGCGGGGTCGCCACCCCGCTCGCGGAGCTCACCCACCGAGAGCGACCCGTGCCGCTTGGCGAGCCGCTCGCCGTCCGGCCCCACCACCAGCGGGACGTGGGCGAAGCGCGGAACAGGGAGGCCCAGGGCCCGGTAGAGCAGGAGCTGCCGGGAGGTCGAGGGGAGCAGGTCGTCTCCGCGGAGCACGTCGGTCACCTCCATGGCGGCGTCGTCCACCACCACCGCGAGCTGGTAGGAAGGGACGCCATCGGCACGGGCAACCACGAAGTCCCCCACCGTGGCGGCGACGTCGAATGCGCACGCACCATGGAATGCGTCCGGGAACGCGACCGGCCCCTCCGGGACCCGGAACCTCCAGGCGGGAGGTCGCCGGGCGGCGCGGGCGGCCCGCTCGCCCGGGGAGAGCCCGCGGCAGGTCCCCGGGTAGCGAGGCCCCTCGTCGGAGGCGTGCGGCGCCTGGACCGCCTGGGCGATCTCGGCGCGGGAGCAGAAGCACGGATAGGCGAGCCCCTCGCCGCGGAGACGGCCGAGCGCCGCCGCGTAGCCTTCGCCCCGCTCCGACTGCCGGTACGGACCGTGCGGACCGCCCAGGTCGGGCCCCTCTTCCCAGTCGAGCCCGAGCCAGCGCAGCTCCTCGAGGATGAGGGCCTCGAGCCCCGGACGCACCCGCGGGCCGTCCAGATCCTCGACCCGCATCGCCAGGACGCCCCCCCGGGATCTCACGTCCAGCCAGGCGAGGAGCGCGGTCCGGGCATTCCCCAGGTGCAGGGGTCCGGTGGGACTTGGGGCGAATCTTCCGCGAATGGCGGGGGCGTGCGACAACATATCCTGGATAACCCGCGGCACCCCTGGCTACAACACCACATCCCCGATGCGCGAATCCGGTGTCCTCCTCCCGCTCTTCTCGATCCGCTCCCCCTGCGGCTGGGGGCTGGGCGAGATCCCGGACCTCGTCCCCTTCGCGCGCTGGGCGGTGTCGGCCGGCTTCTCCCTCGTCCAGGTCCTGCCGGTGAACGAGGCGGCCCGGGGGCAGAACAGCCCGTATTCGGCCATCTCGGCCTTCGCCATCGACCCCATCTACCTTGCCCTCGACGCCTCGGAGGACTTCCAGAGGGCCGGTGGCGTGGACGCGCTGTCCCCGGAGGACCGGGAGCTCCTCGCCGAGCTGCGGGCCTCCCCGGAGGTGCGCTGGCAGCAGGTGCGCTCCCTCAAGGAGCGGGCCAGCGAGATCGCATTCCGCTCCTTCCTGGCCCGGGAGTGGCATGCCAGCACGGCGCGGGCCGCGGCGCTCGGGGCCTACCGGCGCGAGCATGCCGCCTGGCTCGCCGACTACGCGCTCTTCGTCTCGCTGCACGACGACGTGCAGGGCGGCCGGAGCTGGCAGGAATGGCCCGAGCCGCTCGCCAGCCGCGACCCCGAGGCCCTCGCCGAGGCGCGCGCCTCGCTCTCCGAGCGGATCCTCTACCGCACCTGGCTGCAGTGGCACCTCGACGAGCAGTGGCACGAGGCGCGGCGCGCTGTGCGGGCGGCCGGCGCCGACCTCATGGGCGACCTGCCCTTCATGGTGGCCACCGACTCCGCCGACGTCTGGAGCCGTCCCTTCGACTTCCGGCTCGACGCCCGCGCCGGCGTTCCCCCCGACGCCTTCAGCGCCGACGGCCAGGACTGGGGCCTGCCGGTCTACCGCTGGGACGAGATGGCGAGGAACGGCTACGCCTGGATCGCCGCCCGGGCCGCGCGGTCGGCCGAGCTCTACGGCACCTACCGTGTCGACCACGTCGTCGGCTTCTACCGCAGCTACTACCGCCCCAACGACGGCAGCCCGCCGGCATTCGTGCCCGAATCCGAGCCCGCACAGATCGTGAATGGCGAACGGGTCATGGCCGCCTTCTCGAAGGGCGCCCGGGTCATCGCCGAGGACCTCGGAACGGTTCCCGACTTCGTTCGTGCCTCGCTGGACCGGCTCGGCATCCCCGGCTACCGCGTGCTGCGCTGGGAGAAGGACGACCGGGTGTTCCGCGATCCGTCCCGGTGGCCGGCCGTCTCGCTCGCAACCACGGGCACCCACGACACCGACTCGCTCGCCGACTGGTGGGAGGCGCTCCCCGCTGCGGAACGGAAGGCGCTCATCGCCCTGCCCGGCCTGGAGGCTCTCGCGGAACGGGCACCGGTCTCCTTCGACGGGGGGGTCCGCGACGCACTGCTCGGTCTCGTCTACGCCTCCGGCTCCGACCTGCTCCTCCTGCCCTTCCAGGACGCGCTCGGGGCCCGGGAACGGGTCAACGTCCCCGGCACCGTGAACGACCAGAACTGGTCCTACCGGGTCCCGGAGCTGCTCTCGACGCTTCTCGCCGATCGGCCGACGGTCGAGCGGCTGTCGGCGCTCGCCCGCAGCACCGGGAGGCTCCGGGAGGGCGGCGCGTGACTCCGCCCGTATTCCTGGTGCGCCACGCCGAGGCGCAGGGCGGGGGGCTCGACGCCGATCGCCCTCTCACCGCGGCCGGGAGGAACGCCTTCTCCGGCCTGCTGGGGATGCTCGGACCCAAGCTGGCCGTGAATCGGGTGCTCTCGAGCCCGTTCCGCCGGGCCCGCGAGACCGCCGACATCCTCGCACATGCCACCGGCGCCCCGGCCAAGCCCGTGGACGAGCTCGCCTCCGGACACGCCTCGGGCCGCGAGCTGCTCGCGCTGGCACGGGAGTCGGGGGCTGGAGCCGCCCTGGTGGGGCACAATCCGGAGGTCGCCGAGGCCCTGGCCATCGCCGCCGGGAAGCCGGTGGCGGTACCGCCGGGGACGGTGGCCGCGCTCGATCTCTCGGGCGCCAGGCCGCGCCTGCTGTGGGTTCGCTCCCCCTGATATGCTGGGCCGGATGGCCACCGGACCGACCCCTCGCTCGCCCGACGTCGACTCCCAGACGCCTCCGGCTCCGATCGCGCCCGACGTCGAGCAGCCGGCCTTCGTCCGCGAGCTCGACACGCTGGTCCGCGCCCGCTACCCGCTCATCTACCTGGTCTCCTGGGAAGAGCAGCGGCTCGACACCATCCTCGACGAGCTGGCCCGGCGGCACGGCAAGGCGCTCATCGCCTGGTCGGTGACGAAGGGGCTGCGCCGCGTGGGCGGGGCGCGCGGCGGCGGTCCCGAGGGGGCGCGGGAGCCCATGGAGGCGCTCGCCGCCATCGAGAAGCTCACCGAGCCCTCGCTGGTCGTGCTGAAGGACTTCCACCCGTACCTGAACGACCCGACCGTCATCCGCGGCCTGCGCGAGCTGGCCCAGTCGTTGAAGACCACCTACACCACCGTCATCCTGCTCTCCCCGGTCCTGCAGATCCCCACCGAGCTGGAGAAGGAGTTGACCGTCCTCGACGTCCCGCTCCCGACCCACGACGAGCTCTACGGGCTCCTCAAGGAGATCGCCGAGGTGGTGGTGCGGGGAAAGCGCGCCTCGGTGAGCCTGCGCCGCGAGGACGCCGACGCCATCGCCAAGGCCGCCCAGGGGCTCACGCTCTCCGAGGCCGAGAACGCCTTCGCCAAGGCCATCGCCGCCGACTCGCGACTCGCCAAGGAGGACATCGGCCTCATCCTCGACGAGAAGCGCCAGGTCATCCGGAAGAGCGGGCTGCTCGAGTACTACTCGACCGAGGAGCAGTTCGCGAACGTGGGCGGGCTCGAGAATCTCAAGACCTGGCTCTCCCGGCGAGGCAATGCCTTCAGCGAGCCGGCGCGCCGCTTCGGACTGCCCGAGCCGAAGGGGCTGCTCCTGCTCGGCGTGCAAGGATGCGGCAAGAGCCTCACCGCCAAGGCCATCGCCTCGTCTTGGAAGATGCCGCTCCTGCGGCTCGACATGGGGCGGATCTTCAGCGGCCTGGTGGGCTCCTCGGAGGAGAACCTGCGCCGGGCCATCCGCGTGGCCGAGAGCGTGGCCCCGGCAGTGCTCTGGACCGACGAGATCGAGAAGGGGCTGTCCGGATCGGGCTCCTCCGGGATGTCCGACGGCGGCGTCACGGCCCGGGTCTTCGGCGCCCTGCTCACCTGGCTCCAGGAGAAGACCGCGCCGGTCTTCGTGGTGGCCACGGCGAACCGCATCGACCTCCTCCCGCCCGAGCTCCTGCGCAAGGGTCGATTCGACGAGATCTTCTTCATCGACCTGCCGGCCCGTCCGGAGCGGGAGGAGATCTTCCGCATCCACGTGGGGCGGCGCGGGCGCAGGCCGGAGGACTATGACCTCGGCAGGCTGGCCGCGGCCGCCGAGGCCTTCAGCGGCGCCGAGATCGAGCAGGTGGTCGTGGCCGCCCTCTACGACGCCTTCGCCGAGGGGAAGGAGCTCGAGCAGCGACACCTCGAACGGGCCGTCGGCGAGACCTTCCCGCTCGCCACCACCATGCGCGAGGAGATCCAGAAGCTGCGGGAGTGGTCGAAGACGCGCACCCGCCCGGCATCCACGGTCCCGGCGGAGGATGTCCCCCGGCCCATCGCCTCCCGCTTCGGCTGACCCGTGTCCTCGGAGCGCCGCGATCGGTTCATGAAGCTCGAGCGGGCCCGGCCGGGCGGCTCCGGCGCATCCGATCCGCTCCCCGACGACGACCGCTTCGAGGGCATCGGCGACCCCCCGGCCCGGACCCCGCTGCCCCCGCCACCGCGCCCGTCCATCCCCACCTCCTCGACCGACCGGTTCCGCCCGCCCCCCGAGCGGCCGCTGGAGACCGACGACGAGCGGGCGGGGGCCCAGCCATTCGTCCGCTGCATGGACTGCCAGATGGACAACACGGTCTACGCGACGACCTGCCAGAACTGCGCCGCCGAGCTCGACACGGAGGCCCAGCGCGCCTTCAACGAGCGGCTCTGGAGGGAACGGCAGTCGCAGGCCGAGGCGGAGCGGCGCGAGACGGCGGAGCGGGAGAAGGCGCGGCAACGCGACGCCGCCGAGGACGCCCGCAGCCGGCGCGAGATGGCCGAGGAGCTGGCACGCCGCGAGAAGGACCGCATCGACGACGAGCTCCCCGACGGGCCCTTCGGCCGCGGGCCGGTGGCGCGGCGGGGAGGGGCCGACACCCCCGGCATGCGCCTCCTGCGGATGCTGCCCGGCCTGGGCTGGCGCATCGCCGCGGCCTGCGTGGCCATCGGGTTCCCGATGCTCCTCATGATCTTCGGGCGCGGCCAGGCCCAGATGGTGGGCATGATGCTGCTCGGGCTGGTCATCGCGCTCTTCTCGCCAGGTCGGCGACGCTTCCGGAGGTGGTGATGTCGCAGAGCGCGGGAATCGAGGTCGTCGTCTACGGCGTGGCGCTGCTCATCGACGTCATCGGCCAGCTGGGAGCCGAGTGCCGTGCCGAGAAGAAGATGCGCACGGTCGACGGAGCGACCCACGACGTCGACTACGTGGTGAAGGACGGCACGGCCGAGGTGGGGGTGAAGGTCGACAGGAAGACCGAGAAGGTGACCCTCATCCCCAAGGACTGCGACGCCGGCCCCGGGAAGGCGCTGGCCGGCCGGATCGCGCAGCGCTGGGCCTACTCGAAGGCGGTGGGCGAGCTGAAGCGCAAGGGGTACACCGTGGCCAAGGAGGAGAAGCAGAAGGACGGCACGGTGCGGGTGGTCATGCAGCGCTGGAGGTGAACGTGGCGGAGAAGATCGAGATCGAGCTCACCTTCACGCCCGAGGGCGAGGTGCGCATCGAGACCCACGGGCTGAAGGGCAAGACCTGCATGGATGAGACCGATTCGCTCGAGAAGGCGCTCGGGAGCGTGAAGAGCCGGACCAGGACGTCGGAGTACTACCAGCAGCCGGCGACGACCAAGGGCACGACGCGCCAGCGCTGAACGGAGCTACTCCGGCCAGCCGCTCCGGTGCATCGTCCCATCCGGGGCGAAGCGCAGCTCGATCGTGCGCTCGGCCTCGCCCGGGAGGATCGACTCGACTCCGGGTGAATACCGTCCGGTGAGGAAGTGGAAGCGCTGGTTCGTGGAGCCGGACCAGCGGCGGCTTCGCTCCGGGAGGCCGGCCCGGTAGGGTCCGTCGACGAGCAGGTCCAGCTGCGCCAGCAGTTCCGGGGAGCCGGGCGGTCGGCCCTCCCCGAGGTCCTCGAGCAGGTGGCCGGTGAAGGCCACCACCGACAGCCCTCGCTCCCGCACCCCCCGCGCGAACGGAGCGAGTGCCGCGGCCTGCTCGAAGGGCTCCCCTCCGAGGAGCGTCACGCCCTCCACCTGGGGGCGCACCGCGTCGAGCCTCGCGAGCAGCTCGGCCGCCCCGAGCGCCGTTCCACCGGCCGGGTCGAACATGTGGGGGTTGCAGCAGCCCGGGCACCGGATGGCGCAACCCTGGACCCAGACCGCGAAGCGGGCTCCAGGTCCTTCGGCCTCGGTCACGGGGACCACGGCGGCGACTCGGATGTGGGCCATCCCGGTCCACTGTAGCGCCCCGGGCTCCGCCCCGCGCGCTGCCCGCGCGCACCCCTTGATCTCCCCCTTCCGGTGCGCGATCTTGCGGGCCCGCCTCGCGCCCCCTCCCGCCCCCCGCCTCCGGAGAAATCCTTGTCCGCCATCCCCAACGCCCTCGCCGAGAAGGCCGTCAACACCATCCGGATGCTCGCCGCCGACGGCGTGCAGAAGGCGAACAGCGGACACCCCGGCATGCCCATGGGCGCGGCCGACATGGCCTTCGTGCTGTGGAGCCGGTTCCTGCGCTTCGACCCCGCGGAGCCGCGCTGGATTGGCCGGGACCGCTTCATCCTCTCGGCCGGCCACGGCTCGATGCTCCTCTACTCGCTGCTGCACCTCGCCGGCTACGACGTCACCCTCGACGACCTCAAGAACTTCCGGCAGGCCGGCTCCCGCACCCCCGGCCACCCCGAGTTCGGCCACACGCCGGGCGTCGAGGTGACGAGCGGCCCTCTCGGCCAGGGCTTCGCGAACGGGGTCGGATTCGCGCTCGGCCAGGCCATGCTCTCGGCGAGGCTCGGGCCCGGCAACCCCGTCGAGGACCACTTCGTCCATGCCATCGTCTCCGACGGCGACCTCATGGAGGGCGTGTCGGCGGAGGCCGCCAGCCTCGCCGGCCACCTGAAGCTGGGCCGCCTCGTCTACCTCTACGACGACAACCAGATCACCATCGACGGGCCCACCACGCTCGCCTTCTCCGGCGAGGACGTCACCCGGCGGTTCGAGGCCTATGGCTGGCAGGTGCAGAGCGTCGACGGGCGGGATCGCGAGGGCATCTCGAAGGCCATCGACGCCGCCCGGGCCGACCTCTCCCGCCCCAGCCTCATCCGCGTGCACACCGTCATCGGCTACGGCTCACCGGGCAAGCACGGCAAGTCGAGCGTGCACGGCGCGCCGCTCGGCGAGGAGGAGCTCAAGGCCACGAAGGAGTTCCTGGGCTGGCCGCAGGAGCCGCGCTTCCTCGTCGACGAGGACGTCCGGGCCCTCTGGGCCGACGTGGTGCGCGGCAAGAAGGCCGAGCACGCGGCCTGGAAGCAGCGGGCCGAGGCCTGGCGTGCCGCCCATCCCGAGAAGGCGGCGCTCCTCGACGCCCACGTGAACCGGACCGTGCCCACGGACATCGCGGCCCGGCTCCTCGAGGGGGCCGACGCCTCCGACGCAACCCGCAAGCTCTCCCAGGCCATCATCCAGAAGGCCGCGGCGCTGGTGCCCTCGCTCGTGGGCGGGTCGGCCGACCTGGCCGAGTCGAACCTCACCGACATCAAGGGGGCCGGAGGCGTCCTCCCCGGCCAGTACGCGGGGCGCAACGTCCACCACGGCATCCGCGAGCACGCCATGGGCTCCATCGCCAACGGGATGGCCTACGACGGCAACCACATCCCCTTCGTCGGCACCTTCTTCGTCTTCTCCGACTACATGCGCCCGCCGGTGCGCCTGGCGGCGCTGGCGAAGCTCCAGGTCATCTACGTCTGGACCCATGACTCCATCTTCCTCGGCGAGGACGGGCCGACCCACCAGCCGGTCGAGCACCTCACCGCGCTCCGCGCCATCCCCAACCTCCACCTGGTGCGCCCGGCCGACGGCCTCGAGACGGCGCTGGCCTGGACGCACGCACTCACCCGGCGTGAAGGTCCCACGGGGCTCGTGCTCACCCGGCAGAAGATCGCCAGGATCGAGCGCCCGGTCCCCTTCGACCCCTCGAAGGCCATGCGGGGCGGCTACGTCGTGGCCGATCCGCCCGGCGCGAAGGTCACCCTCGTCGCCACCGGGAGCGAGCTCGCCACCGCGCAGGGAGCGGCGGCGCTGCTCTCGGCGAAGGGCATCGCGGCACGGCTCGTCTCGGTGCCCTGCTTCACCTGCTTCGAGGCCCAGCCCGAAACGGTCCGGCGCGAGGTCATCCCCGCCGGTCAGCGGGTCGCGGTGGTGGAGGCCGGGCGCGCACTGGAGTGGTGGAGGCTGGCCGGCTCCGACGGGCTGGTCATCGGCATCGATGGCTTCGGCGCCAGCGCGCCGGAGAAGTCGCTCGCCGAGACGTACGGGTTCACTCCCGAGAAGGTGGCGGCGCGCCTGCAGAGCTGGCTTGCAGGTTGACCAGGAGTCTGGCACCCTTTTGGGTATGCTCGCTCCTCGCGCCCGCGCCGCCGGGCTCCTCGCCGCCACCCTCCTCCCAACCCTGGCCCTCCCGGCCTCCTCCTTCACCTGCTCGGCGAAGGGGGGGGCGGAATGGCGCGTCTACGAGAGCGAGCACGTCCTGCTCCGCACCGACCTCTCGCCGTCGAGGGCGGAGGACATGGTCCGGGAGCTGGAGCTGGCGCGCGCCGCCGTGCTCCACGCCATGTTCTCGAAGCCGCCGCAGATTCCCGGGCAGGTCCACGCCATCGCCTTCGCCAGCGACTCCGAGTTCTGGGAGGTCGCGCCGGACCACGCCGCCGCCTACGTGACCACCATCGACGGCTTCACGCCGCTCGTGGTGCTGCCGGGAACGCTCAAGGCCAGCACCCGCACCCTGCTGATCCACGAGCTCACCCACCACCTCTCCTCGTTCCCGCTGCTGCGCAAGCCGCTGTGGCTGGACGAGGGTTTCGCCATGTACCTCGAGTCGATGGGCTCGGTGGCGCTGGGGGCGCGGATGACGGTGGGCTCGGTCCCCGAGATGATGCCCCTGCCGCGCAAGCGCTCCCAGCGGGTGCTCGTGAAGGACCTGCTGGCGTGGAAGCGCATCGAGCCCGACTGGGTGGGCGAGACCGTCCGGCGGTACTACGTCTCCTCCTGGTTCCTCGTCCACTACCTCGTGAACAAGCAGACGGCGGGCTTCTACGAGCTCTTCCGGCGGCTGGGGCGCGCCGAGGACCCGCGCGCGGCGTGGAAGGCGAGCTTCCCGCAGTGGGACCCGGACGTCCCCGACGCGCTCGACGACCTGGAGTCGAAGATCGACACCTACGGCCGCGGCGAGTCGTTCCAGTACCACGAGGTCGACGTGAAGATTTCACCCAAGGTCACTTCCCGTCCGCTGCCGCCGTCGGAGGTGCACGCCTACCGGGCCATCCTCCTGCCCCACGGCGGCGAGCAGCGCCCGGCGGTCCTCCGCGCCGAGGTGGACGAGGCGCTCGCCGAGGATCCGTCCGACCCGCTCGCCATCGCCGTGCTGGCCGGGCTCGACCCCAAGGCCGACGTCCTCCCGCAGGCCAGGGCCTCGGTCAAGGCCCATCCTGGCGACTGGCGGGCCTGGTCCGCGCTCGGGGACGCGCTCGCGAAGGGCCCCCGGGAGGAGTTCCTGGCTGCCCGTCGCAAGGCCGTCGAGGTGGGACCCTCCGAGCCGGTGGCGCTGCGGGAGCTGGCGCGGGACCTCTCCGCGGCCGGTGGAGCGAGGGAGGCGGCCGCGCCGGCGCTCACCCTCCTCAAGCTCGCGCCCTGGTCGCCGGCCACGCACCAGACCGTGGCGCAGGTGGCGATGGCGCTCGGGCTCTGCGCCGACGCGCTGCGATCGCAGCAGCGGGCCATCGACACGCTATCCGATCGCGCCTCCCCGTCGTCCCGCGCGGAGATGGAGACGGTGCTGGCCGGCTACGCCAGGCAGTGTGCCGCGCAGCCCTCCCCGGCCGTTTCCAACTGATGGTGAAACGCCCCGCCTCCGGGAGGAGGACGGGGCGTCGCGGTCGGGCGGTCGGGCCGCCCCAGCCTTTTGACCTGGACTACCGCATCACCGGCTGGACCTGCACCGGGACCGTCGCCGGCATCGGCATGGCCGCGGTCACCGGCCGGATCTCGAGACGCTCCCCCTTCGAGAGCATCTTGAGCGAGAGCGCGAGGAGCTTGGCGAGCAGCTCGGCCGATCCCGGCACGTCGAGCTTGCGGTAGATGCGCTTGCGACGGGCGCGGATGGTCTCGGGGGAGACGCCGGCGGCGGACGCGGAGTCCTTGCAGGCGAAGCCCTGGGCAATGCGGAGCACCTCGGCGCGCTCCGCCGGGGTGAGGTTCGTCCCCTCCAGGAATCGGGTCGCGAAGGGCTGGAGGATTTCGATATCGATCTGGGCCATGGGTTCGTCCATTTCCTTTCGAAGCTGGCTGCGCACCCGGCCGACCGCGGATTTTTGCTGCCCCCCCGCAAACCCGGTCGGGTTTCTGTCCTGTACGATAGCAACGCCCCGTCCGGATGCCACCCCCCTGGGGTGCGTTTGCTTGAACCATCACATGGGTACGGAATCACGATTGATTCTGTCCATGATCCCACGACGCGAAGTTCCCTTCGCACCCCCAAGGGGCTGTAAACAGGAATGAAACAGGTATCCAGTCGGGACGCCCCTTGATGGATTTCCGGGGCTTTTCTCAGGGATTCCGAAAAAGTCCCAGATGGGGCGTAAGTCGTTTATCGGCCTCCGCAAGCCGATCCCAGTCGATCGCGGGCGACCGGAGCTCGCGGGCCGACTTGACGCCGGGCGGCAAGGGAACTTCGACGCGAAGCGGCATGAGCCCCGGAGTGCGGGCCACGAGGAGTTGCTCGGCGTCGCTGCCGGCAAGCCAGTCGGCGAGCGCGTGCACGGCCGGATTGGCGACTCCGCGCTGCAGGACGGCGGCCGCTGTCGGGAACACCAGCGTTCCGAACCCGGCCTGGTCGGGGTAGACCACCTCGATCGCCGCGACGCTCACCGCACCGGCCGCCGCCTGCTCCGAGCCGGCCAGGCCGAACGCCGCCTTGCCGGACGAGACGAGCGCCTGGACACCGGCTCCATCCTGGGCGAGCTGGGGGCGCTGCGCGGCGATGGCCCGCGCGAGCGTGAGCGCGGCCTCGTCGCTCGAGAGCACCGCCAGCGCGGCGAAGGTGGCCGGTCCCTCCCCTCGATCCGGGGAGGCGAGCGCCTGGAGCCCGGCGAGGCGAGGGTCGGCGAGGTCGCGCAGGTGCCGCGGCTGGAGCGGAAGGACGGCGCGCGGATCGACGAGGAAGACCCTGGCCCGGGCCCCCACCGGGAAGAAGCGGCGCGCGGGATCCTTCCAGCGCCGTTCCACGCCGGACCCGTCGGGGGCCGAGCCGGGCACGAGCAGCCGCGAATGGCGAAGCGCCTGGACCGGATCGCCGAACCAGGCCAGGTCGGCCAGGGCGGGATCGTCGACCAGCACCACCCGCGCCAGGCGACGATTCACTGATAGTGTGACAAGGGCCTGGGAGGCCACGGGCGAGACCGAGGCGTGGACCTTCACCTCCGGGAGCGGCGCAGCCGGCGAGCAGGAGAGCGCTCCGAGGGCACCCAGGAGCCCGAACGCCGCGGCCAGCGAGCGCACGGTCAGGGCTCCCGCGAGGAGCCCGACGGCGCGTGCTCGGCACGGTCGCCGCCCTTCGACTGGGCCACCAGCAGTGCGTCGGCGGCCCCGCGCACGAGGGCGGCGAAGGACATGGTCCCCTCCCCGTCGAAGCTGGCCACACCGACGCTGGCGGTGAGCCCGCCGGGGTGGGCCCGCGCGCGCTTCACCAGCCGGTCGGCCGCGGTGCGAGCTCCCAGCGCGTCGGTGTGTGGCATGAAGACCAGGATCCGCTCGGCGTCGTAGAGGAGCGGGAGGTCGATGTCGCGGACGCCGCTCGCCACCAGCGCCAGCACCTCCCCGAGCAGCGCCGAGCGCAGTGCCTCGGCGAGGCGGGTGGCCCGCTCGGCCCAGCCGTCCACGGCCAGCAGCGCCAGGCTGACCGGGTAATGGTAGCGGCGCGACCGCTTCACCTCGACGAGGAGGAGCTTCTTGAAGAACTCGTAGTCGGGGGGCGCCATGGGATTGGCCGCCAGCTTGCGCGTCAACATCCGGACCTGCTCGGCCTCGGCGCGGAGCCGGGCGAGCGCACGGAACAATCCGACCACGGCGACGCGGGTCAGCGGCGCGACCAGCGTCCCGTCGGCGGGGAGGCGTCCTCCGGTCTCGTCCTCCTCGTCGAGCAGCAGCACCACGGGAAGGGAGGGGTCGGCGGTTCGCATCGCCTCGAAGGCGGCGCGCCCCTCCGGCGTGGACGGGCGGACGGCCGCCACCGAGATCTGCCCCAGCTCGACCCCCTCCAGCTTGCCTCCCGGCGACGCGACCTGCAGCTCCAGGTCGGTTCCCTTGAGGAAGCGGCGGATGGCTGCGACCACCGGAGGGCTGCCGTCGAGGAGGAGGATGCGGTGGGCCATGATCCGACGGGGATGCTACCATCCGGGCCCGTGCCCGCGAAGCGCATCGCCCTCGCGCAGATCGACACCACCGTGGGGGACCTCGGCGGCAACGCCGGGCGGATCCGCTCCTGCACGTCCCTGGCCCGGGATGCCGGCGCGGGGCTGGTGGTCTTCCCCGAGCTGGCCGTCTGCGGCTACCCGCCTCGTGACTTCCTCGACATGCCGGAGTTCGTCGACCGCTGCGCCGCTGCGGTGGACGAGCTCTCGCGGCCGGGGGACTGGTCGCGGGGCGTGGCAGTCGCCTTCGGGTTCCCGGAGAAGGCCCCCGGGTCCCCGCCTCCTGGCCTCTACAACGCGGTCGCGCTCGTGGACGGGGGGCGCCTCGCCGCAGTGGGCCGGAAGTCCCTCCTTCCCACCTACGACGTCTTCGACGAGACGCGCTACTTCCTCCCGGCCTCCTCGAGCACGACCGCGCCGGCCGGTTCGACGGGGCTCGCCCTGGGCCTCTCCGTCTGCGAGGACATCTGGAACGACAAGCGCTTCTGGGACCGTCCCCGCTACGACCGGGACCCCATCGCCGATCTCGTCGCGGGCGGCGCCGAGCTCGTCCTCAACGTCTCGGCCTCTCCGTACGCGATCGGAAAGGCCGCGCTCCGCGAGCGCATGCTCGGGGCTGCGGCACGCACCCACGGTACGCCGGTGGCCTACGTGAACCAGGTGGGCGGAAACGACTCGCTGGTCTTCGACGGCGGGTCGATGCTGGTCGGCGCGGACGGGAGGGTCCTGGCGCGGGCTCCCCTCTTCGAGGAGGCCTTGGTGATCGCCGACCTCGACGGGGGAGGGGTCCGGATCCTGGCGCCGGACGGGCGCGACCTGCCCGCTCCGTCTCCTCCCGACGCCACTCCCGACGGGCAAGCCGGGGAGGTCTTCCGGGCGCTCGTGATCGGGGTGCGCGACTACGTGCGCAAGTGCGGGTTCCGGAGCGCGGTGATCGGCCTCTCCGGGGGCATCGACAGCGCGCTCACCGCAGCGGTGGCGGCGGTGGCCCTCGGCCCGGAGCGCGTCACCGGCGTGGCCATGCCCTCCCGCTACAGCTCGGACCACTCCCGGGAGGACGCGCGGATCCTGGCCGAACGGCTCCGCATCGCCTTCCTCGAGGTTCCCATCGAGCCGATGCACGCCGCCTACCTGGACTCGCTCACCGGGGCCTTCGGCCATCCCCCCGGCGACCTCACCGAGCAGAACGTCCAGGCGCGCGTTCGTGGCCAGATCCTCATGGGGATCTCGAACGAGACCGGGGCGCTGCTCCTCTCCACCGGCAACAAGAGCGAGCTGGCGGTGGGGTACTGCACCCTCTACGGCGACATGGCCGGGGGGCTGGCCGTGATCGGGGACCTGCCCAAGACGCTGGTCTACCGGGTTTCACGGGCAGCGAACCGGGCCCTGGGCCGGGAAGCCATCCCGGAGCGCACCTTCACGAAGCCGCCCTCGGCGGAGCTGAAGCCCGGCCAGGTCGACCAGGACTCGCTGCCGCCGTACGACGTGCTCGACGACATCCTGGCCGCCTACGTGGAGGAACGGCTCCCCTTCGACGACATCGTCCGGCGCGGGCACCCGGAGGCGCTGGTGCGGCGCGTGCTGCGGATGGTGAACGGGAGCGAGTACAAGCGGCGGCAGGCCGCGCCGGCGCTGAAGGTGACCGGGAAGGCATTCGGGGAGGGGCGCAGGCTCCCCATCGCGCACGGGTGGACGCCGTAGCTGCCTTCGGTCCGGGATCGCGTCTGCCGCCGGCGTTGCGGTCGCCTCCCTCCTCGCCGCTGGTCCTCGGGCCTGGGTGCACCTCGGGTGGATGGCGCCGGATCACAGCGCGGCCGGGAGGTCCCGGGACCGGCGCCCCTGCGGAGGCGGCTCCTCTGGAGGCACCGGACGCCGGCTGGGACGGCGGGGGCCGAAGGCGATCCGGGGCAGCGTGCGGCGTGGGGGGCCGCGGGCCCCGTTTCCCGGAAAGCTGTGCGATCATCGGGGCCGAATGGGGAAGAGAGAGAGGGGCCAGCCGGCGTCCGCACCAACGCCGGGGCCGTTCAACGCCGGATTGGCGGGGCTGGCTGCGCGGATGGGGGGCGTTCCGCTGGCCCCGGCGCCTGTCGCGCCCGCGGCGGCGAAGCCGGCCGGAAGGCCGCCACCCTCGCGCGCGGTGGTCCGGATGGAGCGGGCTGGACGGGGCGGGAGGACGGTGACGGTGGTGGAGAAGCTCGAGCTGCGGCCGCCGGAGATGGAGGCGTGGCTGGGAGACTTGAAGCGGGCGCTCGGGTGCGGGGGCGTGGTCGAGGGGCCGGCGCTGGTGCTCCAGGGAGACACGCGGGAGCGGGTGGGGGCCTGGCTCGCGGGGCGGGGCGTGAAGAAGGTGACGGTCGCCTGAGGCATGCCTTTCCACTTCACGCCCGGGGTCCGCGATGCCGAGACCGCCGCCCGCCGCGGCGCCTTCGACACCCCGCACGGGCGGGTGGAGACGCCCGCGTTCATGCCGGTGGGAACCCGTGGATCGGTGACGGGGCTCACGCCCGACGACCTCCGTTCGCTGGGAGCCGAGATCGTCCTCGCCAACACCTACCACCTGCTGCTCCGCCCCGGCCTCGAGTCCATGCGGCATCTGGGCGGGCTGCACCGCTTCATGGACTGGGACCGGCCCATCCTCACCGACTCGGGAGGATTCCAGATCTTCTCGCTCCCCGCCGAGCGGACCATCACCGAGGAGGGGGCACGCTTCCAGAGCTACGTCGACTGCCGCTACCACCTGCTCACGCCCGAGTCGTCGGTGGCCATGCAGGAGGCCATCGGCTCCGACGTGATGATGGTGCTCGACATCTGCCTGCCGTCCACGGCGGGTGAAACCGAGATCCGCGCCGCGATGGAGCGGACCCACCGCTGGGCGCTGCGCAGCCTGGCCGCCCGGAGCAACGGGGAGCAGGCCCTCTTCGCGATCGTGCAGGGAGGCCTCTCCCCTGCGCTGCGGGCCGAGTCGGCCGGCTTCCTCACCCAGCACCCGTTCGACGGCTTCGCCATCGGGGGGCTGGCGGTGGGCGACACCCGGAGCGAACGGTTCGACGTGGTGGGGCTGGCCGCGGATCTCCTGCCGGCGGACAGGCCTCGCTACCTCATGGGCGTGGGAACGCCGCCCGACCTGCTCGAGGGCATCGCCCACGGCGTCGACATGTTCGACTGCGTCATCCCCACCACGCTGGCCTGGCAGGGAACCGCCTTCACCGGAGGCGGGCGGGTGCGTCTCACCCGGACCGAGCACCGGCTCTCCGATGCCCCGCTCGACCCGGCTTGCACCTGCGCCACCTGCCAGCGCCACGGCCGCGGCTACCTGCACCACCTGTTCAAGTGCAAGGAGCCGCTCGGCCCACGCCTCCTCGCCATCCACAACCTGCACCACTACCTCGAGCTGATGCGCGCCGCTCGCTCCGCCATCGAGGCCGGGCGCTACGGCCCCTTCATGCGCGAGACCCTGGCCGCCATCGACCGGCACGAGCACGACGCCAGCGGGCGCTCACCGGGGCGGCGCACCGTGCCGGCCCCTTCCCTCGTCCCACCCGCCCCGGGCGTCCGCTTCGAGATCGTGGCCACCTCGAGCGGCGAGCCGTCGGTGCGCGACGCCGAGGCAGGCGAGGTGATGCACCCGGTGATCGGCGCGGCGGTCGAGTCGGAGCGGCTCTACGTGGCCCAGTCGCGCCTCCGGGAGCGGCTCCTCGAGCCGGGCCCCGGGCTCGTCCTCTTCGACGTCGGGCTCGGCGCCGCCGGCAACGCGCTGGCCGCCATCCGGGCGGTCCGGAACGCGCCGCCAGGCCATCGTCCCGTCTCCCTCGTCAGCTTCGAGCGGGAGCTGGGTGCGCTCTCGCTGGCCTGCACCGACGACGGGGCGCGCCGGCTGGGCTGGTCCGGCGAGGACACCGCGGCGGCCCGGGCCCTGCTGCAACGCGGGCGCCACGAGGAAGCCGGGCTCACCTGGCAGCTCCGGCACGGCGACGCCCTCGACCTGCTCGACGCCGAACCGCTGCGCGCCGACCTGGTCTACTGGGACCCCTTCTCTCCGAAGGTGAATGGCCCGCTCTGGACCGCCGGCGCCTTCGCACTCCTGGCGGCCCGCTGCGCCCCGGGCGCCACCCTGTTCACCTACTCGACGGCCACCGCCGTCCGGGCCGCGCTGCTCCTGGCCGGCTTCTCGGTCGGGCGAGGCGATCCCTCCGGTCCGAAGGAGGAGACCACCGCGGCGGCGCTCCCGCCGGCCCTCCCGGCCCGGCCGCTCGACGCCCGCTGGCTCACCCGTCTGGCCCGATCCTCGGCGCCGTTCCCGGTGGACGCTCCCGCGGACGCGCTCGAGCGGGTGGCCGCCCTGCCGCAGTTCCGGTAGGGCGCGGCGTGCGGATCGCCTGCGGCCCGTCATCGCGTCTGCCGCCGGGCGCTGGGCGGCCCCTCCCCGCGTCGCTGGTCCTCGGGGACGTGTGGACTTCGGGTGAATGGCGCCGGATCACACTTCGCTCGAGGTCTCCCGGGTCCGGCGCCCCTGCGGAGGCGACGCTCGGAGGGGCGCCCGCGCCGGCTGGGACGGCATGGGCCGGAAGGCAACTCGCACGCGCTCGGATCGGGCGACCGGCGGGCGACCACGAGCCGGCACTCCCTCGAGCGCGGCGGGCCCGGCCTCTTCGCGCCTGCATGCCTCGCTGCGACGCCCCTCCGCCAGGCGCCCGGGTGGCCTCGTCGGGCGCCGCCTCCGCAGCGCCACGATCGAAGTCCCCGGGCGGGAGCGGCACTGGGGCGGATGCTTCACCCTGTTGCCGCGACCACGCCCACCCCGGGGCGCGAGGACCAGCGGCGCGGAGACGAGGCCCACCCGGGCGCCGGCCCACGAAGGGGGTCGCCCGCGCAGGCCGCGTCAGAAGAGCCCGAACCCCGCCGCGGCCACGAGCCACAGCGGCCCGCCCACGAGCAGCACGAGGACCCACAGGAGGCCGAAGATGCGCCGTTTCCAGCGCGGCACGCCCGAGCGTCCGGCCAGCGCGAAGAACGTCGCGGCCAGGGTTCCCAGGGCGAGGAAGCCACCGAGGAGCAGGAGGGTGTTCGGGCCGAGGAGCCCGCTCACACCTGCATCACTTCCTTCTCCTTCGCCGCCACCACCTCGTCGATCTTCTTCACGCCGTCGTCGGTGGCCTTCTGCACCTTCTCGAGCGCCTTCTTGGCGTCGTCCTGGGAGATGTCGCCGTCCTTCTCGGCGGCCTCGACGAGCTCCTTGGCGTCGCGCCGCTCGTTGCGCACCGCGACCTTGAACTCCTCGCCCTTGTGCTTCACCTGCTTCACGATCTCCCGGCGCCGCTCCTCGGTGAGCGGGGGGATGGGGATGCGGACGATGTCCTTGTCGGACCCGGGGTTCAGGCCCAGGTTGGCGTCGCGGATGGCCTTCTCGATGGCGGGGATGAGGTTCTTCTCCCAGGGCTTCACCGTGATGAGCCGGGCGTCGGCCACCGCCAGGGTGCCGATCTGGTGGAGCGGAGTCGACTGGCCGTAGTAGTCCACCCGCACCGCGTCGAGCACGTGCAGGTTGGCGCGGCCGGTGCGGATGGCCAGGAGATCGCCCTTGAAGGACTCGAGGGTCCGGGCGATGCGGTCGGTGAGATCCTTCAGGATGTCGTCGGCGACGCTCATGTTCCCTCCGGCGGCGGGGTCGACGGTCGGGCTCAGGCCACGCGCGTCGAGACCTTCCCCACGATGGTCCCGATCTCCTCGCCGAGGACCGCGCGGCGGATGTTGCCGCGCTCGGTGAGGTCGAACACCACGATGGGAAGGTCGTTGTCCATGCAGAGGCTGATGGCGGTGGAGTCCATCACCTTGAGGTTCTTCTTCAGCACGTCCAGGTACGACAGCTGCTTGAACTTCACCGCGGCAGGATTCTTCTTCGGGTCGTCGTTGTAGACCCCGTCGACCTTGGTGGCCTTGAGCAGAACGTCGGCGTGGATCTCCATGGCCCGGAGGCTCGCCGCGGTGTCGGTGGTGAAGTAGGGATTGCCGGTTCCGGCGGCGAAGATCACCACCCGCCCCTTCTCGAGGTGCCGGATGGCGCGGCGGCGGATGTAGGGCTCGGCGATCTGGTGCATCTCGATGGCCGACTGGACCCGGGTCTGCACGCCCAGCTTCTCGAAGGCGTCCTGCAGGGCCATGCCGTTGATCACCGTGGCCAGCATGCCCATGTAGTCGGCGCTGGAGCGGTCCATCCCCTCGGTGGCGCCGGAGACTCCCCGGAAGATGTTGCCGCCACCGATGGTCAGCGCCACCTGGATGCCCAGGTCGACCGCCTCCTTCACGTCCTGGGCGATGGCGATGAGCGTCTTCGGCGAGATGCCGTACTTGCCATCGCCCATCAGCGCCTCACCCGACAGCTTGACGAGGACGCGCCGGTACCGGGCCTTCTGCTTCTCGCTGCCGCTGGGAGGGGAGGTCTTCATGGGGGGTGGCTTGGGCTCGCGCATTGTACTCGAATTGGGTTCCCGGCTAGGGGGCGCCGGGGGTGGCGGCGGGTGCGGCCTGCGTGGAGCCTCCCGCTCCCCTTCCGCGGCGGCGGCGACGGCGTCCTCCGCGCCGGCGGCGTGCTGCATCGCCGGATTCGTCCGGGGTGGTGGGCGCCCCGGTGGTCCCGTCTCCGCCTGCCTCGGCGAGCTGCGAGGGCTCGATCTCCTCGGCGCCCTCGCCTTCCTCCCCGTGGCGCCGCTCTGCCTCGTCCTCCCAGCGGGAGAGCGCCTCGGCGCCCTCCCCGGTGGCCTTCACGGTGATCCGCAGGAGCAGGAGGGCGTCCTGGAAGTAGGCCTGGCCGGCCAGCCCGCCCCGGCGGCGACGGCGAGGGGGGCCGTGGAAGAGCTTCTGCGCCTGCATCGCCATGCGGGTCCGGTCCGCCATCTTGCGGGGAAGGCGCGCGGTCTGGACCAGCTCGGCGAGCAGGTTGTCGGCTGCCGGCTCGCCGGCCGGCCCATCCCGGAGGTGCACGAGCAGTGCACCGAGGAGCATGGCGTCGGAGAGCTCCTCGCCACCGCGGACCAGGGCGTCGAGCGCCGAAAGGTGGGCATGGAAACGGGCCCGCGCCTCGGGTCCGCCGGCGTCGAGCGCCTGCGAGAGCGAGGGCAGGATGACCGGGAGAAGGCCGGCCGTGCGGAGCAGCTCGAAGGCGCGGCTCGAGCCGGTGCAGCGCAGGATCTTGAAGGTCTCCTCGAGCACGCGGGGCGGGGCACAGCGGGCCAGCTCTCCGGCGTGGCGCCGCATGGCCTCGAAGACCTCGGGCTCGATGGTGAATCCGTGCCGGGCCGCGAAGCGGACGGCGCGCAGCGCACGCACCGGGTCCTCCCGCATGCGGATCTCGGGGTCGCCGATGGTGGAGATGCGGCGGGCCTCGAGGTCGGCGCGGCCTCCGACGAAGTCGATGACCTCGCCCTGGAACGGGTCGTAGAAGAGGCCGTTCACGGTGAAGTCCCGGCGCCGCGCGTCCTCCTCGGCGGTGCCGAAGACGTTGTCCCGGGTGATGAGCAGGTCGGCATCGGAGGGGACGTCGTCGCCGACGTCGACCGGGTTCTGCCGGAACGTGGCCACCTCGATGATCTTGCCGTCGCGGAAGAAGACGTGGGCCAGCCGGAAGCGCCGGCCGATGAGGCGGCAGTTGCGGAAGATGGAGCGCACCTCGCCCGGGTGAGCGTCGGTGGCCAGGTCGAAGTCCTTCGGGGTGCGGCCGAGCAAGGCGTCGCGCACGCAGCCGCCCACGAAGTAGGCCTTGTGCCCGACTGCCCGGAGCCGGGCGATGACCTTCACCGCGTCGCGGTCGAGCCGGTCGAGCGGGATCTCCTGCTCCCGGTCGGGACTGGGCATCTCCGGGTCGAGGGCCAGGCCGCGAAGCGGGGCGGGACGGCGGCCGTCGTCGTGGTGTTCGCGGCGCCGGTCGTCCCGGTGCCGCTCCTCGCGGTGCGGGCGGGGCTCGCTCCGGGGGGCGCGCGAATCGCTGCGGGCGGGGACCTCACGGTATGCGGGGATCTCGCGGACGGCGGGGATCTCGCGGATGACGTGGTCCCCCGCGGTCTCGGGGGCTGCCCGGGCGTCTCCGGGTGCTCCCGCGCGGCCACGCCCCCGGCGCGACCGGCGCCGCCGGCGTCCGGGCGGACGGCCGCTGCTCGCACTGCCCGAAGGGCTCGCGTCGCCGTTGCTCTGGATGTGTTGGGGGTCCTGCGGCTGCTGGGGGTCTTGGTCGCGGTTCTGGATTTCTTCCATTTTTTCGCCGGAGTCGGGGGGCGCCTCGCCCGGGGCTCATCCACCGGGCCCGCGAGACGCACCTTCGCCGTCGGGCATTTCCTTTGTAGCCAGTACTTACGCCGGGATACGGGCCGCGTCAACGTTCCTTGAACATCTCCACCTGCTCCGCCTCGAGCCCGAGGACCTCCCGTACCGGTCCGAACGAGCGTCTGTGGATGGCGCAGGCGCCGCGTTCCCGCAGCGCAGCCACGTGGTCGGGCGTGGGGTACCCCTTGTGGCGCGCGAAGCCGTAGCCCGGGTATTCCTCGTCCATCCGGGCCATGAGCGCGTCCCGGGTGGTCTTCGCCAGGATGCTCGCCGCGGCGATGGTCAGGGAGAGGGCGTCGCCGTGGACGATGCCGTCCTGGGGAATGTCGAGGTCGCGGATGCGCCGGGCGTCGATGAGCAGGTGCTCCGGGCGCTGGTCGAGGCCGAGCACGGCCCGGCGAAGGGAGAGGATCCCGGCCCAGTAGACGTTGAGCCGGTCGATCTCCCCCACCTCGGCCCGCCCCACCGCCCAGGACACCGCGTTCCGCTTGATGTCCTCGGCGAGCCGCTCCCGCTCGGCCGCGTCGAGCTGCTTCGAGTCGTCGACGCCGCGGGGGCGGTAGTCGCGGGGGAGGATGCAGGCCGCCGCCACGACCGGCCCGGCGAGCGGGGCCATGCCGGCCTCGTCCACGCCGGCGACGAAGGTGATGCCCCGCCCCCAGAGGCGGGTCTCGTACTTCAGGAGCTTGCGCAGCCGCTGCCCCTCGGCCCGGTTGGCCTTGCGGCGCCGGCGCACGGCGTCGAGGACGGAGCGGGCCCCGGCGCGCGGGTCCCCGGCGAGCGCGGCCTCGGCTCCAGCCGTCAAGGGACGCCCCGCGTCCACGTACCGGGCCCGGAGCTCGGCGACCGAAAGCGAGGGGAGCTCTTCGGGGCGCATCGGGCCGCGATGGTAGCCCGGCGGGGCAGGGCCCGTCACGGCCGGCGCGCGGCGCGCCCTCGCTGGCAGCGGGGACAGAAGAAGGTCGAACGCTGGGCCTGCACGATGCGCCGGATCTCCGCCTCCCGGCAGCGCGGGCAGCGCTCCCCGGCCCGGGCGTAGACGCGGAACGGGTTCTCCGCCCCCGGCTCCTCGACGTAGGCGATCTCCGGCCCGTCCTGCATCTCGATTCCCCGCCGGAGCGACGCGGCGATGGCGCGCGCCAGGCCCCGGACCTCGGCCGCGCCGAGCCCCTGGCCGCGCCGCCGCGGGTCGATGCGCGCCGCGAAGAGCGCCTCGCTGGCGTGGATGTTCCCGACCCCGGCGAGCACCGCCTGGTCGAGCAGGGCCACCTTGACCGGTCGCCGGGTGGCGCGGAGCCGCTCCCGGAGCCGCCCGGGATCGATGCCGTCGTGGACCGGGTCGGGGCCGAGCGCCGCGAGCTCCGGGAGCGACGCGAAGTCGGCAAGGGGCACGACGCGCTGCCGGCCGAAGAGACGTGGGTCGAGATAGAGGAGGACACCGCCGTCGTCGAGATCGATCCGCACGCGCGCGTGCGGCGGCACCGCGTCGGCGGCGGCGCGGAGCACCCACTTCCCGGTCATCCCCAGGTGCGACCAGAGCCCCACCGGACGCCCACGCCGGTCGGTCAAGGAGACGAGCAGGTGCTTGCCCCGGCGGTCCACCTTCTCGATCCGCGCGCCGTCGAGGGCACGGGCGAAGGCGGCCCGGTCGCCGGGGCGGAAGATGCGTGCCGCCCGGGCATCGGTGTCGACCCGGGTGATCCGCCGCCCCTCGGCCCAGCGCCGGAGGTTGCGAGCGGCGATCTCGACCTCGGGGAGCTCCGGCATGGCTCCTTTCCTAGTCCTTGCGGCGCTCGAAGGCGGCCACGAAGAAGCCGTCGGTGCCGTGCCGGTGCGGCCAGAGCCGGAGCTCGTTGCCGGTGGCACCGGCGGCCCGGGCCCTGTCGGCGCCCAGCGTCTTCTCGAGGGGCATGGGCGCGAAGCCCGGCAACCCGGCCGCGGTGGCGGCGACCTCCTCGTTCTCGGCGCGGGCCACCGAGCAGGTGGCGTAGACGAGCCGTCCCCCGGGCTTCACGAGTCGCGAGAAGCGGAGCAGGATCTCCTTCTGGAGGGTCGCGAAGCGGGCGGGATCGGCAGGGCCCAGCCGCCAGCGGGCGTCGGGCTTGCGCCGGAGCGTGCCGAGACCGCTGCAGGGGGCGTCGACGAGGACCACGTCGGCCTTGCCCTCGTCCTCGCGCAGCGCCGCGTCGGCGCCCGCGTCGGCCGGGATCGCCCGGGTGCGCAGGTTGTCCACTCCGTCCCGCCGGGCCCGCCGGCGCGCCTCCTCGAGCCGGTCTGCGTCGACGTCGAGGGCGAGCAGCACGCCCCGGTTCCGCATCTCGGCGGCGAGCGCCAGGGTCTTGCCCCCGGCTCCGGCGCACGCATCGACGACCTTCATGCCCGATCGGGCGCCGCAGGCGAGCGCGATGAGCTGGCTCCCCTCGTCCTGCACCTCGAAGAGCCCGGCCTTGAAGGAGTCGAGGCCGAAGGCGTTGGCATGGCCGTCGAGCACGAGCCCCCAGGGAGAGAGCGGTGTCTCCTTCGACTCGACTCCCTCCTCGTCGAGCCTTCGCGCCAGGTCGTCGCGCGTGGTCTTGAGGAGATTCGCCCGCACGGTGAGCGGAGCGCGGACGTTCACCGCAGCCGCGAAGGCGCGAGCCTCCTCGAGCCCCATCTCGGCGACCAGCCGCTCGGCGAGCCAGGGGGGGAGCGAACCCTCCACCCCGAGCCGCTCCACCGGGTCCTCGATGGCCCCGATGCGGGCGTCCGCCCCGCTGAGGGGGCCGAGGGCCCCTCGAGCGAGCCCCATGCGCCGCTCGGCCTGATCGGGCGAGAGTGCCCCTGGCCGGGCCAGGGAGGCCGCATAGAGCTCCGCGACGGGGGCCCGGTGGCCGAGCAGCCACTCGAGGCGCCCCTGGGCCCGCAGCACGCCGTAGACGGCCTCGGCGGCGGCGCGCCGCTCCACCGAGTAGAGCCGCTTCTCCCGGCGCAGCACGACCTCGAGCGCCCGGTCGGCGAGCCACCCCTGCTCGCGCACCATGCCGAGCACCTCGAGGACCGCCGCGTCGACGAGGTCGTCGCGCAAGGGCCGGCGGGCGAAGGCGCGGGGCGATCCCGCGCCGCGGTGGTGATCCCGGGCTACAGCGCCTCCAGGACCGAGGTGACGTGGCCCGCCACCTTCACCTTGCCGAACACCTGCTCCACCTTGCCGTCGGGCCCGACCACCACGGTGGTCCGGATGGTCCCGAAGACCTTCTTCCCGTACATGTTCTTCTCGCCCCAGACCCCCCAGGCCTTCTGGACCGAGAGGTCGGCATCGGAGAGCAGCGGGAAGGGAAGCTCGTACTTCTCCTGGAACTTCTTCTGCCCGGCCGGCGTGTCCTTGGAGATCCCGAGGACCGCGACCTTCCTCTTCTTGAAGGCGGCCACCTCGTCCCGGAAGTCGCAGGCTTCCTGCGTGCAGCCCGGGGTCATGGCCTTCGGGTAGAAGAAGACCACGACCGTTTTTCCCTTGAATTCCGACAGCTTGACCTTTTTCCCGTCCTGGTCCAGGAGCGTGAAGTCCGGTGCCTTCTGCCCGATCTCGAGTGCCATGCGACCTCCCGGGGTGGAAATACACTCCCGGGAGCCCCCGGCGCAACGCCCCGGTGCGGGATTCTCCTCGCCGTTCCGCGGTGTTGCGGTGCGCGCCGCGCCGTGTTAGGTAGCTTCCCGCCGTAAATTCGCACACCTCCCGGTCGGCTCCTCCGGTCGCGCAGTTCCGCGCGAAGGGACCCGACGTGAAACGGAGAGGTGGAGGCCACAACCGGAGAAACACATGGATACGCAGGTTCCGCAGGACCCGTCCGTCGAGCCCGTAGCTCCCGAAGCACCCGCAGAGGCCGCAGCACCGGCCGCTCCCCCCGCCGACACCATGGCCGCCGCCCTCCAGTCGAGCGGCTCGGCCATCACGATGAAGCAGCTGCTCGAGGCGGGCGTCCACTTCGGCCACCAGACCAAGCGCTGGAACCCGAAGATGAAGCCGTACATCTTCGGCGCCCGCAACGGCATCTACATCATCGACCTCCAGAAGACGGTGGGGCTCGCTCGCGGCGCCTTCCGCTTCGTCTCCGACGTGGTGGCGAAGGGCGGCACCGTGCTCTTCGTGGGCACGAAGAAGCAGGCCCAGGACGCCATCCGCGAGGAGGCCAGCCGCTCGGGAATGTTCTACGTGACCAACCGCTGGCTGGGCGGCACGCTCACCAACTTCAAGACCGTCAAGACCGGCATCGACCGGCTCAAGACCATCGAGAAGATGAAGGCCGACGGGACCTACGAGCGCCTCCCCAAGAAGGAGGTCGCCTCGCTGGAGCGCGAGCGCGAGAAGCTCGAGAAGAACCTGGGCGGCATCAAGGACCTCTCCCGGCTTCCGGCCGCCCTCTTCGTCATCGACACGAAGAAGGAGTACATCGCCATCCACGAGGCGAACCGCCTCGGCATCCCCGTCGTCGCGGTGGTCGACACCAACTGCGACCCCGACGGCATCGACTTCACCATCCCGGGCAACGACGACGCCATCCGCTCCATCCGGCTCTTCACCTCCAAGGTGGCCGAGGCGTGCATCGAGGGCAGGGCGCGCCACGGAGCCTGGGTCGCCGAGCACGGTGGCCACGACGAGCAGGCCGAGCAGAACGAGCGCGACGCCGCCAGCGAGCGCGGCGACAAGCGTGGCGACCGGCGCGGCCCCCGCCGTGGCCCTCGCCGCGAGCCCCGTGAGGACCGCGGCGCCGCCAGCGCGAACGTCGAGGTGCTCCGCAAGGGCGAGGTCGTGGTCGCCCCGCCCGCCGACGAGCCGGCCGCCAGCTAACCGGCGTCCGCCGACCGATCTCCGGGGGCGGGCTCGCACAGCGCCCGCCCCCTCGTTTTCCAGGTACCCGAAAGAGAGGAATGAAAGTGGCAGAGATCACTGCAAACGCCGTGAAGGAGCTCCGGGAGAAGACCGGGGCCGGGATGATGGACTGCAAGAAGGCCCTCGGCGAATCGGGGGGCGACTTCGCGAAGGCCGAGGAGTACCTCCGCAAGAAGGGGCTCGCCTCCGCCGCCAAGAAGGCCGGGCGGACGGCCACCGAGGGCGCGGTCGGCAGCTACGTCCACATGGGCGGCAAGATCGGCGTGCTCGTCGAGGTGAACAGCGAGACCGACTTCGTGGCCCGGACCGAGGCCTTCCAGGCGCTCGTGAAGGACGTGGCCATGCACATCGCCGCGGCCGCCCCCCAGTACGTCCGGCGCGAGGAGGTTCCCGCCGAGGTGGTGGCGAAGGAGCTCGAGATCGCGAAGGCCCAGATGGTGGAGCAGAAGAAGCCCGAGGCCATCATCGAGAAGATCGCCCAGGGCAAGGTCGACAAGTTCTTCAAGGAGGTCTGCCTGCTCGAGCAGCCCTTCGTGAAGGACGACAAGAAGTCGGTGCAGGAGATGATCAACGACCAGATCGCCAAGATCGGCGAGAACATCCAGGTCCGCCGCTTCGCCCGCTTCGTCCTGGGCGAGGGGCTCGAGAAGAAGACCGAGGACTACGCCGCCGAGGTCGCCAAGGTGGCGGGCCTCTCCTCCTAGAGCCAACTGGACGGTCTCGATTCACCCGGGCCCCGGCCGCGCGAGCGGACCGGGGCTCTTCCATTTCCGCTTCCACGGCCTCGTGGCCCCGATGCGGACGCCGCCGGCGCCGGGGAACGCGCCCCTCCTCGGAGCTGGTCCTCGCGGCGCGGCTGCGCCTCGACCGGCCTGCGCCGGAGAACACCGCGCCCACATCGGAGACACGGGCCGGCGCCCGCTCCGGAGGCTCCTCGTCGCGGCGCGCCCCGCGCCGGCTGGGACAGCGGGGCACGAGGCCGACGCCAGGTGGATGATGAACTTCTACCCGCGCCCTCGCGGCACCTGCCTCGTCCCCCGCGTACGCCAGGCGGCCGGGGTGGCCCCGGCGCGCCGCGCCTCCGCAGCCGGCGCCGTCTCGTGTCGCCTCGTGGCAACGGCGTCGTACGGCGCCATTCAGTCGCCGTGACCTGGGCGGCGAGGACCAGCGCGGCCAGCGACGCGGGCCTCGCCCCGGACGCCGGCGTCCACCCGGCACGGTGAGCAGGGGCCGCACGAGTCGAACGAAAAAAAGGGGAGCCGACCCGAAGGCCGGCTCCCCGGAACTTCATCCGCTGGGCCCGGAGGCCCCGCGTCCCTGGACTATCTCGCTGCGGGGACGACGACCGTGTCGTCGATCGGGAGACCGGTGTTCACGGTGACGGCCACGTTGGCGATCTGGCCCTGCTGGTCGCGGACGACAGCAAGGATCCGGTACGTGGAGTTGGGGTTGAGACCGGCCGGGTGCGTGGCGGTGATGCTCGCTCCCCAGTAGTCGGTGTCGCTGTTCGGCTCGTAGTGGACGATGAACTCGCTCGTCACGTCCGCGGTGCCCTCGAGGATCCGCAGGGTGCTGGCCGCGACGCCACTGTCCGGGATGGGCTCGATGGTCTGTGGGTCCATGAGCTTGTTGAACATGACCCGGATCTGCGAGTAGTCAGCGGTCTCGTCGGTCGCGAACGTGTAGGTCGGCGGGACGTTGTCGAGGACGTAGGTTGCGGACGTCTCGTACGTGAAGGTGTTCGGGACCAGGTTGGTCTGGTAGCTGCCCCCGAGGTTGCCCGTGTAGAACGGGGCGAACGCAGGGCCCGTCCTCGGTGGGTAGCAGGGCACCGGGCAGACAACCCAGTTTTGCCCGGTGGTGCAGGAGCCGGGGAAGGTGGCCTCGGCCCACGCGTGGTCGGGTTCAGGGTAGGGCGGCGTGCACACGGTGGAGTCCGGAATGATTCCCCACTGGTTCACGTCGTACATGGTGACGCCGATGACGACCGGGGCAGCCTTGTTGGCCGCCACGTAGGGGTCGCAGGCCGTGACGACCAGCAACCCGAGCACGGCAGCGGCGAGCGCTGCGCTTCCCGGGATCTTGTTGCGCGTGTTCATTTCGTTTCCTGTCTTTCTCGGGATCCGTGCCCGGTTAGAAGCTCAGCTGGACGCCGAACCGCGCCGAGATCGGGGCCTGGTAGGCTCCCACGCGGGCGTTCTGGCTGACCCCTGGCTGGCCGTAGTTGAGGTTGGCAGTGACGCGACGGCCGTCGAGCGTTCGGGCGTAGGGCAGGTCAGGGCAGTCCGCCTCGAGCGCAGCGATGGGGTTCCTCGACGTCGCGGCGTTCTTCGCGGAGCACTGGGCGCCCTGCATGGGGGTCACGGTGTCGAAGGTGTAGTCCTGGTTGACCCACTGCACGGTCTGGAGGTTCAGCAGGTTGAAGATGTCCATGCTGAACTGGAGGGTGTACGGGCCGGAGAGAGCCCACACCACCTTCGCGCCGGCGTCGAGCTGGAAGGTCCAGTTGAGGTTGCCCGCCATGCCGCGCGGGACGATCGCAGCCTGGCTCGTGCCGTAGAGCTCCTGCGAGCCCCAGGCGCTGACCGGGACACCGGAGAAGGCCTGGAAGTTGACGGCGGGAACCAGCATCACGTCGGGGGACAGCGTGGCGGAGTAGGAGCCCGCGGCCTTGATCTGGTGCTCACGATTGAGTCCCAGCGGGCCGGTCTTGTTGCCGAGCAGCGACACGAGGTCGTAGTCGGCCGACAGGTTCGGATCGAGCTGGTCGTCCTCGGGCCGGAAGAGGCCCGAGTAGTTGCCGCGGAGCGACGAATAGGTGTAGCTGGCCTGGGCAAGCCACTTCTTCGAGAAGAGCTTGTTCATCGTGAAGGTGAAGCCGTCGTAGGAGCGGACGGGCTTCGGCCAGTTCACGAAGTAGTTCTGCCCGAGGGTTCCGCTGTTGCCCACCGCGTTGAGCGCGTTCAGCGTGGCGCCGTCGTAGGGACCACCGGTGACCGTCCAGGGCTTGCTCACCGAGGGGTTCGCGATGAAGTAGTTGGCGCCGTCGTCGGAGGACATGTCCTCGATGACGTCGCCGAGCCGGCGGCCGATGTACTCGACCCCCACCACGAGATCCTGGAGGACCTCGTACTGGACGCCGCCGCCGAACTGGTAGGTGAAGGCACCCTTCAGGTCCGGGGCCACGGGCGAGTAGTACGCACTGGTGAGGCCGAACCCGCGCACGCTCGCGGCCGTCGCGAGGGTGATGGTGTTCGGGCCAGGGCCCTGGCCGGCGCTGTTGCCGTAGACGTTCGGGCACTGCTGCATCGGGTTGATGCCCGGGTTCGTCTTGGGGTCGATGTCCCCGTTGCACGTACCCATCTGGTAGAAGCCGGTCACCTGCCGCTCACCGCCGAAGCCGCGGAGCGCCATGTCGAGCGGAACGGACTCGTAGTACATGCCCCAGTTGCCCTGGATCTTGCCGCGGCCGGTCCCGGTGAAGTCCCAGATGGCCTGTACGCGGGGCGCCCACATGTTCATGATGTCGAGGTCGTTCACGGTCGGGAAGACGAGCTTCCCGGTGGGCGAGGTCATCTTCTGCTGGTCGAGCCGCACGCCGTAGTTCAGGGTGAGGACGTTGGCGATGGTCCAGCTGTCCTGGAGGAAGAAGCCGTTCGACCAGGTGTTGGTCTCCGAGTAGCCGGTGCCGTAGGGGCCGCCGGGGACGGTCAGGCCGGGGTTCACGCAGTTCCCGTTGGCATCGACGCTGGCGCACCAGCTCTGCGAACGGCTCGTCGAGCCGGCGTTCAGGTTGTTCGGGTCGAGGGATCCGAAGGCGCGGTAGAGCTGGAAGCCGTTGGAGCCTCGGCTGTTCAGGTCTCCAAGGCCACCGACCGGACCGAAGGCGCGGATCGCGGCGCCGCCCGCGTAGTACGGGGTGTCCTTGTAGATCGCGTAGTCGATCTGGGCGCCGCCCTTGAGCTGGTGCTGGCCCGCGAGGTCGAAGAGCGCGGTGAGCGCCGCTGTTCCAGCGTAGCGGTCGTTGACCGGCTTCCCGACGATCCCGTCGCCGCCCGTGGCGTAGTTGAGGACGGGGCAGGCCCCCGTCAACGGACAGGTGAAGCCGGGCACGAAGTTCTCCAGCGACTGCGCGGTGCGCCAGCTGATGCGCGGCGTGGTGAGGGTGCTCAGGCCACCGACGGTGGCGGCGGTGTTCGTGGTGTTCTGGTTGAACCAGCCGCCCTTCACCTCGAAGAGGAGGTGCTTGTCGAGGAACTTGCCGGTGTAGTTCAGGGTGACGTTGGTGCTGTTGCTCGTGAAGTTGCCCGCCGCGTTGGCGAGGTCGGAGCCGCCGTTCCCGAAGCCGTACGCCGTGGTGGGCTGGGTGTTGAACGAGGCGAAGACGTTGTGGCTCTCGTTGATGAGCCAGGTCAGCTTGGCGATGGCGAAGTAGCGGTCCTGCCCGGCGCCGTACACCGACTCGGTGCCGGCGATCGGCTTCATCACGTAGTTGCCGTACTGGTCCTGGAGGAAGCCGTCGGCGCTGCAGGGCGAGCCGGCCGTGCAGGGGAGGCGCTGCTGGTAGTAGCGCGTCCGGGCGTTGTACTGCAGCTGGGGGGCGAAGCCGGCGTAGAACCAGAGCTTGTCCTTCACGATGGGGCCGCCCACCTCGAGGCCGAAGTCGGCGTTGTAGCTGCCCTTGTAGGGGGTGGACTGGCTGGCCAGGGCATAGGGGCTCTGGGTGCCCGGCGTGGACGGGGTGAAGAGGCCCGGCGTCAGGTTCCCCCAGATCGAGCCGTGGAACTCGTTGCCGCCCGACTTGGTCACGCTGTTGATGATGCCTGCCGAGGAGTAGCCGTACTCGGGCATGAAGGAGCCGACCTTCACGTCGATCTGGTCGATGAAGTTGGTGAGCAGGTTGGTGCCGAGGGTGCCGAAGCCCGGGTCGGACACGCGGAGGCCGTCGATGATGTAGTTGTTCTCCGGCGAGGTGCCGCCGGCGAAGCTCACGCCGATGCCGTCGTTCTGCGCCGTGGGGGCGATGGTGGCGACCTGCTCGAAGGTGCGGGTGGTCGGGATGTTGGCGAGGAATTCCCTCGAGACGATGGTGCCGGCCTCGGCCGTGCCGATGTTCACCGCGGGTGCCGTGCCGGTCCGGACGACCTGCTCCTCCATCTGCACGGACTCGGGGACCATGGCGATGTTGGCGCGCAGGGTGAAGTCGACGCGGAGGTTGATGTCCGTGCGCTCGGCGGGCTTGAAGCCCTGGAGCTGGGCGGAGAGCCTGTAGACGCCGGGAGGCAGCGCCGTGAGGGTGTACTGACCCCGGGCGTCCGTGACGGCGGTCTGCTCGCCCTGAAGGGACTTGGACGTGGCGATGACGAGTGCTCCGGCCACGGGCTTGCCCGTGGCGGCGTCGTTCACCACACCGACGATGGTACCGGTGGACTGTGCGATGGCAGACCCGGCGAAGAGCAGCATCGCGACGGGTGCCACCCACAGGAGGCGCAGCAACTTCTTCCTCATGACTTCCTCCCTAGGAGAGATGCGAGAAGCTGAAGCCAGACGGTGGAGCCAGCTTGAAACCCTTTGAGGCCGCCCTGAAACGGTCCCGCAACACGGCGTTGCGGGATGGCCGAAGTGTGCGATTTCTACGCATCGGGTTGGGGAATGTCAACGACGTAGAAATTGTTTCCAACCGTCCCCTGCAACCTTTTCGGTGCAACCCCTCCTCGCGCCGCTCCGGAATCATGGATTGGGGCTCGATCCCGTTCTCTTTCCCGCAGCCGCCTGACCGGCTTCCGGATGCGGGAGCGGAACGGTTGACCCCCGCCTGTGCCGGCGCGCGTCGCGCGGGGCGGAGATCGCGCGGTCGGCCGCGGTCGGCCTGGCGCGGAGTAGCGGTTGACAAGAGTTCCAATGGCCGCTAAAAGCCGCCGGTCCTTCCCTTCCCCTTCCGGGTTGATTCTTTCGTCAAAAGAGGCCCCGGCGTGTTCGACGACGTCACAAAGACAGAGGGCGGCAAGCGCGTCGCCCGGCGCAGTGCCTTCCTTGCCGGATCGACGGTCGTCCAGATCCTCTTCGTCGCCTTCCTCATCGTGGCAGGCGAGCGGATCCGGGCAGCGGTGAAGTCCGAGCCGGTGGTGGACGTGAAGTTCGTCCGAGCCGCCCCTCCGCGGCCTCCCCCGCCACCGCCTCCGCCCCCGCCGGCGCGCAAGAAGCCGCCCTCCGACCGGCCCAAGGTCGAGGTGAAGAAGGTCGCCCCGACTGCGATGATCCAGCCGAAGGACGTGGAGACCGAGATCAAGCCCCCCGACCCGAACGAGCCCGAGGAGGACTACGGCGACGACTCGGGCGAGGGCGTCGAGGGCGGGGTGGTCGGCGGGGTGGTCGGCGGCCAGGTCTCGAAGGGCGGCTACGAGGAAGCGCCTCGATACATGGGGGCCGGCTTCAAGGCCCCCCGGTTGGCCGAGAAGGACTGCTTCCGGGACAGCTTCCGCATCCCGGCCGCGCTCTCCGGCTTCGTCACCTCGGTGACGGTCAAGTTCGCCGTGTACCCCAACGGCTCCGTGGGAGCCTTCTCGGTGATGGGGCAGGTACCCGACCATCGCATCTCCGACGCCATCCGCAACGCCCTCACCAACTGCACCTGGATCCCGGGGTCGGACGCGCAGGGCCGCCCCACCCCGATCTACGTCATCCTGCCCGTCCGCCTGCAGTAGGGCGCTACCGCTTCCGCCACACCCGAGGAGAACAGCCAGATGTCCCTTCCCGTGATCGACGTCGTGAACCAGATGGTGCTCGCCGCCGCCGAGCCCGTGATGTCCTTCGACCTGCTGAACATGTGGCGCAGCATGGGACCGTTCGCGAAGTTCATCGCGATCGTCCTCGCCGTCATGAGCGTCTGGTCCCTGGCGGTCGCGGTGGAGCGCATCATCACCTATTCGCGATCCGGCAACGCCTCCCGCAAGTACGCGGCCGAGCTGGCCACGCTGCTCCCCGCCCACAAGTTCAAGGAGGCGGTCGAGCTGGCGCACACCAAGGAGTACGCGAAGGGCTACCTGCCCAAGGTTCTCGGCCTGGCGCTCGAGGAGTACCGCAACGGGCTCGAGTCCCACGACACCCACGGCGGCAAGCACGAGATCGGCGAGTTCGACATCGTGGCGGCGGTGAACCGCGCCATCGACCGCAGCACGCTCCGCACCATCACCGACATGCGCCGCGGGCTGGGCTCGCTCGCCACCATCGGCTCGACCTCCCCCTTCGTCGGCCTGCTCGGCACCGTGGCCGGCATCATCACCGCCTTCCAGGCCATGGCCGCCACCGGCTCGGGGGGCCTGGGCTCGGTCTCGGCCGGCATCGCCGAGGCGCTCGTGACCACCGCCTTCGGCCTGCTCGTGGCCATCCCGGCCGTCATGTTCTTCAACTACTTCACGAACCGGGTGGAGGAGATCCAGGTCGACATCAACGACTCCACCACCGAGCTCGTGGACTTCTTCATCAAGGAAGGGCGCTAGGCCGGTCCGGCCTGGCCGGGGAACTCCGTCATGTCGATGGACATTGGCAGCAAGGGCGTCAAGAGCGACATCAACGTCACGCCGCTCGTCGACGTGGTGCTGGTGCTCCTCATCATCTTCATGGTGATCACGCCCCTGCTCCAGCGCGGCAAGGCCGTGACCCTGCCCGACGCCAAGCTGGTCAGCGAGCTGAAGAGCGGCGGTGATCCCATCATCCTCTCGGTGACGCGCGACGGGAAGTCGTACATCGAGAAGGTCGAGGTGAAGCGGGAGGACCTGTCCCAGGAGCTCGAGAGGGAGATGGAGCGCCTCCCGGGCGCGCCCATCATGTTCAAGGGCGACCGGGACGCAGACTACAAGGTCATCCGGGAGGTCATCCTCGAGGTCTCGAAGACCAAGGTGATGGGCGTGTCGCTCGCCGCCAGCCAGCTCAAGGACGAGTCCGACGTGAAGGGAGCGAAGTAGCCATGTCGATGGCGCTCGGTACCAAGTCGCCGATGACCGACATCAACGTCACGCCGCTCATCGACGTGGTGCTGGTGATGCTCATCATCTTCATGGTCCTCACCCCGCTCGCCGAGAAGCAGATGTACATGCGCGTGCCGGAGTTCGAGCCGCCCAACACCCAGGTGGTCCCGCCCGACGCCGTCCCGCCCGACCAGATCGTCCTCACCGCGCTCAAGAACGGCCGGGTCCTCCTCAACAAGACGGAGATGACGGTCCCGGACGCGATGGCGAAGCTCAGGCCGGTGTTCGAGGGGCACCTCTCCAAGGTCCTCTTCTTCAACGCCCAGAACGGCACGCGGTACGAGTTCGCCGTGACGGTCCTCGACGAGGCCCACAAGGCCGGCGTGAACACCATCGGGATGATGACCGACCCGCCCATGGTCGTGGAGGCCATCCCGGCTGGCGAAGCTCCGCCCGCGGCTCCGCAGTAGGCTGCCCGGGAGGCTACCCGCCGATCCGTTCGATGGCCGCGACCAGTTCCGGCGGCATCGGGCTCTGCACCTCGACGCGCCCGCCCTCCGGGCGCTCGAAGCCGAGCTTCCACGCGTGGAGGAAGTGGCGACCGAGTCCCGGCAGCGCGCTCCCGTCCCCTCCGTAGTCGACGTCTCCCGCCACCGGGTGGCCCAGGAAGGCCATGTGGGCACGGATCTGGTGCATGGCGCCGGTGGGGATGCGAACCTCGAGCAACGTGTGGTGCGGGAAGGCGTGAGCGACCTCCCAGCGGGTCTCCGCGGGCCGCGGCGCTCCGGCGCGGGACGGGAGCCTCCGGCCCGGGTACGGGTCGGGCACCGGCACCGAGCGCCCGCCCCGCTGGGAGAGCGGGACCGAGCAGGCACCCCCGGACGAGACCCGCCCGGACACGAGCGCCAGGTAGACCTTCTCCACCGTGCGCGCGGTGAGCTGTCGCCGCAGGTCCTCCCAGGCCGGGCGGTCCCGGGCGAAGAGCACGCAACCGCTGGTACCGGCGTCGAGCCGGTGGACGGCGCCCCCCTCCCGCGGGTCGAGCGAGGCATCCGCGCACTCCGGGTACTCGACGGCGACGGCGTTGGCGAGCGTTCCGCGCTCCCCGTCGCGCAGCGGGTGCGTGGCCATGCCGGCGGGCTTGTCGGCCACGATCCAGCGAAGCGATCCCGCCAGCACGCGGAGTGGATCCCCGGCATCGGGCACCGGGGCGCCGGCCGGCGGCTCCATCTCGAGCTCCACGACCATCCCGGGAAGGGCCGGGTCGCTGGCCCGGGCGCGGCGGCCGCACACCCGCACCCTCCCCTGGAGGAAGGCGCGCTTGACGGAGGCCCGGCCAACCTCCATGGCGTCGGCCACGGCCCGGTCGAGACGGCCCTCGGTGCCATCGGGGAGGTGCACCTGGTGGTGGGTCGTCACCGGCTGCCCCGTCACCCGAAGAAGACCTCGGCGATCCCGAAGAGCGCGGGGTCGATGAGGTGCAACTCCCTGGTGGCATCGGTGAGCGGAACCGGAACGATCTCGTCGCCGCGCAGGGCCGCCATGAGGCCGAAGCGCCCATCCTTCACCAGGTCGCAGGCGAAGACGCCATAGCGGGTGGCGAGCACCCGGTCGCGGGCGGTGGGGGTGCCCCCGCGCTGGATGTGGCCGAGCACCGTGACCCGGGCCTCGAAGCCGGTCTCCCGCTCGATCTCCTTGGCCAGGTAGGCGCCGATGCCGCCCAGGCGCACGTGGCCGAACTCGTCGAGCGTGTCGGAGACGGTGGTCTCCTTGCTCCGCGACATCTTCGCGCCCTCGGCCACCACCACGATGGAGAAGCGGCGGCCGCGCTTCTGCCGGGCCCGGATGTGGCGCACCACGTCCTGCAGGTCGATGGGGCGCTCGGGCACCAGGATCACGTCGGCCCCCCCGGCGATGCCGGAGTGGAGCGCGATGTGGCCGGCGTGGCGTCCCATCACCTCGCAGACGATGACGCGGCTGTGGGCCTCGGCGGTGGAGTGGAGCCGGTCGATCGCCTCGGTTGCGATGGAGACCGCGGTGTCGAAGCCGAAGGTGTAGTCGGTCCCGGACAGGTCGTTGTCGATGGTCTTCGGCACTCCCACCACGTTCATGCCGATCCCGTGGAAGCGGGCCGCCACGCCGAGCGTGTCCTCCCCGCCGATGGCCACCACCGCGCCGATGTGGTGGCGAGCGAGCGCCTCCATCACGATCTGCGGTCCGTCGGGGCGCTTGAAGGGATTGGTCCGGGAGGTGCCGAGGATCGTCCCCCCCAGCTGGAGGATGCCGGAGGTGTTCTGGCGGGTGACGCGGAAGTGATCGTCCTCGAGGAGCCCCTTCCACCCGTCGCGAACACCGGTGAACTCGAACCCGTGCTGCTCGCCGCGGCGGACCACGGCTCGGATGACCGCGTTCAGGCCCGGGCAGTCTCCTCCCCCGGTGAGGATGGCAACCTTCACGTGGACGACCTCCGTCTGGAATGCTCCCCGACCTCTATCGCCGCCGGGGCCACCGGGCAAGCGGCCGCCCCGGGATGGGGGTCTTCATCCGCACGAGGCCGAGGAAGAGCTGCTTCTCGGTGTAGACCCGCCTGCCCCCGTACTCCCCGACCCGGTAGAAGCCGGCCGGGCGCTCCAGCCACATGCGGGCCAGGCAGATCCCATCGTGGGTGAACGGTGCCAGGAGCGCGTCGGGAGCCTGCTCCAGGTAGCGATCGCGCAGCGCGCGGATGCGCCGCTCGTAGCGGCTCCGGGGCAGGCGGGTGTGGACCCTCCCCCGGTGGAGCGTCCCGTCGAACCGCTGGCTGGCGTGCCAGAGCTCGTGGAGGACGGTGGAGATCCGCTGCTCGGGAGTGGAGGCCCGGAACCAGAGGGGGCGGAGGGTGATCACGTAGAGGATCTTGCGGCCGCCGATGCGGATGAGGGGCTTCTGCAAGCCGCCCTGGCCACCCCGGGCGCGCGTGTCGCCGAAGTGGGCCGGCCGGATGGTGGCCCGCGAGGCCCGCCGCGCCTCCCCGGCCACCACCAGCACGCGGGACGGCTTGACGTGGGCGAGCTCGGGCAGGCGCGCGGCCAGGTCGCGGATCAGCCGTTTCACGGCCAGTGTCATCTGGGGGCGGCGGGGCACCCGACATCGATATCTCTCCGGGCCCGCGGCGACAAGCTCCCCGGGTCGCTCCTCCATGGTGCTTGTCGGCCCAGGACGGGGGCCGTAGGATGACGGGTCCATGCTGCCCTTCGCCCTCGGCGTCCTCTTCGCGGTACCGGTGACCCTGGCAGTGGTGGCGCTCCGTTCCTGGCGGCTGCGCAGCGCCGAGGCGTCGGGGATGGCCGAGCAGGTGCGGGGGATGGCAGCGCGGCTCGAGGCGGTGGAGACCGAGGCCTCCCGCAGCGCGCTCCGCATCGACGCGGCCGAGACCGTCCTGCTGGAGAAGGGCGTCGCCGACGAGGAGGACCTCGAGGAGGCGCGACGGTACTTCGAGCAGAGCGGCGCGCCCCGGTACGACAGGGAGCGGGACGGCAGCCTGCACTGAGGACGGCGAAGCATTGCTGCCTGCTTCTGGAGGGCCGCGGGGGGGGCTACCGGCGGCGGGGGGGCGGGCGGCGGCCGGTCCGTTCGGGGCGGCCGGTCCGTTCGGGGCGGCCGGTCCGTTCGGGACGACCGGTTCGTTCGGGGCGACCGCTTCGTTCGGGGCGACCGGCTTCGTTCGGGGCGACCGGCTCGTTCGGGGCGACCGGCTCGTTCGGGGCGGCCGGTCCGTTCGGGGCGGCCGGTCCGTTCGGGGCGGCCGGTCCGTTCGGGACGACCGGTACGTTCGGGACGACCGCTTCGTTCGGGGCGACCGGTACGCTCGGGCCTGCCCCTTCGATCGGGGCGCGTGGTCCGCTCCGGACGTGCCTTTCGCTCGAGACGCGCAGGCCTTCCCTGCTTCGCATGGGAGGCGGGGCGCGGCTCGTAGCGCGGCTTGTCGGGGTGGCGCCGGTACAAGAGCAGGGTCCGCCCCAGGATCTGGGCGAGCTGCGCCCCCTCGACCCCTGCGACCAGCGCGTCGGCCGTCGCGAACCGGTCCTCCGGCGTCTCCGTCCCCGCCTTCACCTTCACGAGCTCGTGATCGAGGAGCGCGCGGTCGAGCTGGCGCAGCACGGCCTCGGTCACCCCCTCCTTCCCGACCTGGACCACCGGGGCGAGATGATGCCCTGCCGCTCGCAGGCTGCGGCGGAGCGGGGAGGAGGGCATGAGCGATCGCTTCCTGGGACTCGTCGGGTCGGGCACGTTCACCTCTTCAGGAACCGGAGCTCTCGCTCCAGCTCGGGATCCTGCACCTTGTCGATGCCGCGCTTCCAGGCGCGCTCGGCCGCGCCGAAGTCGCCGGTGATCTTGGCCATGCGCCCCAGGAAGAGCCAGCCCGGAGCGCACCTGGGGCTCTTCTGGAGGGCCGCCTCGATGGCCTTCTCCGAGGCGATCCGCTGCCCCTTTCGCTGTGGCTCCGGCGCGACCAGGAACTCGAGCCATGCCTTCCAGACGTGGTACTCCGGCTCGTCCCCGTAGAGGGCGATGGCCTCGTTCACCTTCGCGAGCGCCTCCAGGTAGGAGCGCCCGCCCACGAGCGGTGCCACCTTCTCGAAGGCCTGCTCGGCCTGGTAGATGCGGCCGATGTCGACCTGGGCCGCACCGCCACCCTCGAGCTCCTCGAGGTAGGCCTGCCTCCCGGCGTCGGTCTCCAGCGCCGCCCACGCCGAGGCCACCCGGGCGAAGATCTCCGCGCGCAGGTCCCGGGCCTCGGGCGGCTCCCCTTCCCGGGCGGCGTCGGGGTGGTAGGTGCGGGCCAGCTGGAAGTAGGCCGCCTTGAGGCGCGCGGCGTCCGCGTCCCGCCCGACGCCCAGGACCTGGAAGTGGTCGGCCTCCTCGAGCTTCAGCGAAACGGCCTGGAGCGACTCGAGGGTAGGGCCTGCGGG
This sequence comes from uncultured delta proteobacterium, assembly GCA_963831265.1. GTDB lineage: Bacteria > Myxococcota > Myxococcia > Myxococcales > Anaeromyxobacteraceae > CAIOAK01. The sequence continues at coordinate 77,320 of CAWHPQ010000004.1, forward strand.
GGCGGCGGCCCTGGCCGGGGCGGCCGCCTTGCCGGGTGCGGGGGCGGGTGGCTTCGCCGCCGGAGGGGCCTTCGGGGGGGGCTTCGGCGGAGCCGGTGGGGCGGGCTTCGCCGCGGGCGGGGGCGGCGGAGCAGGCGCGGTCCCGAGCCGCGGCGCGCCAAATTCGACGAGCTCGGTCTCGGCGAGGAGCAGCACCACGCGGCGGAGCGGGTCGGCGTCGGCGGGGTGGACGGCGCAGAGCTCGTCGGCGCTCTGTACGCCGTCGATGCGGGAGACGGCGCGCGCCTCCTGGGGGTTCAGCATCAGGTCGGAGACCTCGACGCGACCGCCGCACCGAGCCACCGAGAGCGCGCCCCTCACCCCGAGGCGGTTCCGGACCGTCGGGGGCTCGATCCGGCGCACCGCATCGACGAGAAGCCCCCACCGGCTCCCGATCGGAAAGCCGGACGGCGGCGGCGGGACGCCTGGCTCCCAGCGCCACTTCCCCTCGCTGCAGGCGAGCGCCCGGGAGACCAGCCCGGCCCCGTGTTCCTTCAGATCCTGGAAGCGGGCCGCCGGGTCGAGGAGGCGGAGGTCGACGAGTGCCCCGAGCACGTCTCCCCCGAGCCCGGACGCGATCTGACGGGCATCGGCGGCCGCCTCGACGGCGAGCAGACCGCGCAGCACCAGGAAGGAGGCCAGGTCGTCCTCCTCCCGCCTGCCGGTGGCGTGCTCGACCACGCCGCGCCGGTAGGTGAGGGTCCATCCCGTCCCGCCCGACTCGAGTGCGAGCCGCCCCGACGCCTGCGTGGACGCGGCCAGGTAGTGCAGGTGGAGGGCGCTCCTCTCCTGGAGGGACCCCTCGGCGGGAAGGCCCGCGGCGATGGCGGAGGCCACCGTCACCTCGGGCGCCTCGAGGCCGTGGTTCGCCCCCGGGCTCTTCTGTTCCCCGCTCACCGGCCGCTAGACTACCACCGTCTCCCGGTACTCGCCGAAGACGTCCCGCATGGCGTCGGAGATCTCCCCGAGCGTGGCGTGCGCCTTCACCGCGGCGAGGATGAGGGGCATGAGGTTCTCGGTCCCCTTGGCGCCGGCGCGCACCGCGTCGACGGCCTGCTTGGCGGCAGTGCCGTCGCGCGCCGCGCGGAAGGCCTTGAGGCGCGCCACCTGGGCGGCCTCCAGCGCCGGGTCGACCCGCATCACGGTGACCGGCGGCTCGGCGGTCTTGTAGGCGTTCACGCCCACCACGACCAGCTCCTTGTCCTCCACCTGGCGCTGCCAGGCATAGGCTGCGTCCTGGATCTCGCGCTGGACGAAGCCCTTGTCGATGGCCTCGACCATGCCGCCCATGCCGTCGATCTTCTCGATGTACTCCGACGCCTTGCCCTCGATCTCGTCGGTCATGGCCTCGATGGCCCAGGACCCGCCCAGCGGGTCGATGACGTCGGCCACGCCCGATTCGTTGGCGATGATCTGCTGGGTGCGCAGCGCGAGCAGCGCCGAGGACTCGGTGGGAAGTCCGAGGGCCTCGTCGCGCGAGTTGGTGTGGAGGGACTGGGTCCCGCCCAGGACCGCCGAGAGGGCCTGCAGGGTGACCCGCACCACGTTGTTCTCGGGCTGCTGCGCGGTGAGCATGGAACCGGCCGTCTGGGTGTGGAAGCGCAGCATCCAGGAGCGCGGGTCCTTGGCCTTGAAGCGATCCTTCATGATGCGGGCCCAGAGCCGGCGGGCGGCGCGGAACTTGGCCACCTCCTCGAGCACGTTGTTGTGGGCGTTGAAGAAGAAGGAGAGGCGCCCGGCGAAGGCGTCGACGTCCAGGCCGGCCTTCTCGGCCGCCTCCACGTAGCTGATGCCATCGGCCAGCGTGAAGGCCACCTCCTGCACCGCCGTCGAGCCGGCCTCGCGGATGTGGTAGCCGGAGATGGAGATGGGGTTCCACTTGGGGAGGAACTTCGCCGTGTAGGCGAAGATGTCGGTGATGATGCGGATGGAGGGTCGCGGCGGGTAGACGTAGGTCCCGCGCGCCGCGTACTCCTTGAGGATGTCGTTCTGGATGGTGCCCTGCAGGTCGGCCGCGGCCACGCCCTGCTTCTCGGCCACCGCCTGGTAGAGGGCCAGCAGGATCGACGCCGTCGAGTTGATGGTCATCGACGTCGAGACCTTCCCGAGCGGGATCTGGTCGAGGAGCGTCGACATGTCGTCGATCGAGTCGATGGCCACGCCCACCTTGCCCACCTCGCCGAGCGCGCGGGGGTGGTCGGAGTCGCGCCCCATCTGCGTGGGCAGGTCGAAGGCCACCGAGAGCCCGGTCTGGCCCGACTGGAGCAGGTAGCGGTAGCGCTTGTTCGACTCCTCGGCGGTTCCGAACCCGGCGTACTGGCGCATGGTCCAGAAGCGGCCGCGGTACATGGTGGGCTGCACGCCGCGGGTGAACGGGTAGTCGCCGGGGAATCCGAGGCGGGCGTCGAGGCCGGGCGCGACGTCGGCGGGGGCGTAGACGGGCTGGAGCGTGCCGCCGCTGGTGGTCCGGAAGGACTTCTTGCGCTCGGGGGCCTTGGCGACGGCCTTCGCGTACGGGCCAGAGCGCCAGGTGGCGGCGGGGGAGGGCTTCGCCCTGGGGGGCGGCGCCTTTGCCTTGGTGGGGGCCTTCGACCTGGGGGCGGGCTTGCGCTTCGGGGAGGGCTTCGACCTGGAGGCGGTCTTCTGCGCGGCCGACTTCGTCGGCCTTGCCGTCTTCTTCGGAGCGGGCTTCTTCTGCTTGGCCATCGGTTCCGTCTCCTGCGCGGCCGACTTCGTCGGCCTTGCTGTTGAACTGTGCGGCGGACCTCGTCCGCCTTGCTATGAATCGACGACCGCCAGCGTGGCGCCGCCCTCGACCGTCTGCCCGACCCCCACGGCGATCTCGACCACCTTGCCGTCCTTGGGGCTTCGGACCTCGTTCTCCATTCCCAGCGCCTCGATCACCAGGACGCCCTCGCCCTCGCGAACGGCCTCGCCGGGTCCCCGCAGGACGCCGACCACCTTGCCGGGGAGCCTCGCCAGGATCGGCACCCGCCCGTCGGCGGTGAGCTTTCCGGGCGACCGGCGCATGCGTGCCCTCCGCTCGTCGAGGATCTCGAGGGGGAAGGTCGAGTCGCGCAGGTGCACGCGCATCCCGTTCCCGCGCTCGTCGAGCTGCACCGAGTAGCTCTCGGCGTCCACGAGGAGGGAGATGGTGCCGTGGTCGTGGTGGAAGGCGTCGACCCGGTGGGTCTTGCCTCGCAGGGTCACCTCGTAGATGCCGGCCCCGACGCGCTCGACGCGCAGGGTCTCCTCGCGCCTTCCCCCGTCGAGGAGGGCCAGGTAGTTCGTGGCGGTCACGGCTCACCCCCGCGCAGCGCGCGAAGCCGGCCCATGCGGACCCATGCCGGGCTGGGCGCGTGGGCCCGCGTGGCGAAGTCGTCGGCCCGGTCGTGGTCGCGCTTGTGCGCGGCGACCGCCGCGGCGACGAGCGCCACCGGCTCGAGCGCCGGATCGGGCGGCCGGACGAGTTCCTTCGCGAAGGTGGTGCAGAACCCGGTGTCGTAGTCGCCCGCGCGGAATGCCGGGTGGTCGAGGACGGCCCGGAGGTAGTGGACGTTCGTGGCGATGCCGTGCACGTGGTAGTCGGCGAGTGCACGGAGCAGCCGGTCGATGGCCTGCGCGCGCGTGGGCGCCCAGGCCGCCAGCTTCGAGATCATCGGGTCGTAATACGGGGCCACCACCCATCCGCCGTAGACGCCGGAGTCGTCGCGCAGCCCCGGACCGCCCGGGACCCTCAGATACGTGATCTTCCCGGGCGAGGGGAGGAACCCACGGGCCGGGTCCTCGGCGTAGATCCTGGCCTCGATCGCGTGCCCGCGGGGCGCGATCTCGCCCTGGGTGGGCACGCGCGCTCCCTGCGCCACCTCGATCTGGAGCCGCACCAGGTCGATGCCGGTGACCATCTCGGTGACCGGGTGCTCGACCTGCAGGCGCGTGTTCATCTCCAGGAAGTAGAAGCTCCGGGAGGCGTCGACGAGCAGTTCCACCGTGCCGGCGCCCACGTAGCCGACGGCCCGCGCCGCCTCCACGGCGACCTTCCCCATGGCCTCCCGCATGTCCTCGTCGACCACCGCGCTCGGGCTCTCCTCGACGATCTTCTGGTGGCGCCGCTGCACCGAGCACTCGCGCTCGCCCAGGTGCACGACGTTCCCGTGCTCGTCGGCGAAGACCTGCACCTCCACGTGACGGGGCGCCTCGAGGAACTTCTCGAGGTAGATGCGATCGTCGCCGAAGGCCGAGGCCGACTCCCGCTTCGCGGTCTGCCAGAGCTTCGAGAAGTCGGCGGCCCGGTCGCAGCGCTTCATGCCCTTGCCGCCGCCGCCCGCCGCCGCCTTGAGCATGACCGGGAATCCGATGCGTGCCGCCTCGGCCGCAGCCTCCGCCTCGTCGGCGATGGACCCCTCGCTGCCCGGGACCACCGGAACGCCGGCGGCCTGCATGCGGGCGCGCGCGCTGGTCTTCACGCCCATGGCCTCCTGGCTCTCGGGCAGCGGGCCGATGAAGACCAGGCCGGCCTTCCGGCAGGCCCTGTTGAAGTCGGCCCGCTCGGACAGGAATCCGTACCCGGGGTGAATGGCGTCGGCTCCGGTGCGTGCCGCGGCCGCGAGGATCCGCTCGGGAACGAGGTAGCTGTCGCGGGCGGGGGCCGGGCCGACGTGGACGGCCTCGTCGGCGAGCCGCACGTGGAGAGAGCCCCGGTCGGCCTCGGAGAAGACCGCCACCGTCCGGATGCCCATCTCCCGGCAGGTGCGGAGGATCCGGACCGCGATCTCTCCGCGATTCGCCACGAGGATCTTCTGGATCGGCCGGCGCTGGGTCATCGGGTGGGGTTCGCGGAGGAGGGCTGGTCAGGATACCCAGAGGGGGGGGGCCGGGTCCACGATCAAGCCGCGACGCTGCGCGTCATCCCCCTCCCCTTCCGGCCGCTTCCGCGTGCCGGGCAGCCGTGCTACCCGGGCCACATGCGCATCCTCGTCGCCGACGCGTTCCCGAAGGAGCGGCTGGACGATTTCCGGGCCCTCGGACTCCTGGTGGACCACCAGCCCACCGTGTCCGTCGCGGACCTGCCCGCGGCCGCGCGGGAGGCCCGCATCCTCGTGGTGCGGGGCAAGCAGGTCACCGGGGATGTCTTCGCCGGGGCCCCGGCGCTCTCCCTCGTGGTCCGGGCCGGAGCGGGCGTGAACACCATCGACGTGGGCGTGGCCTCGCGCCGCGGCGTCTACGTCGCCAACTGCCCGGGGCAGAACTCGATCGCCGTGGCCGAGCTCGCCATCGGGCTGCTCGTGGCGCTCGACCGGCGCATCCCGGACAACGTGGCGCTGCTCCGCGCCGGGAAGTGGGACAAGAAGGGCTTCTCCGAGGCCGAGGGGCTCTTCGGCCGGACGCTGGGCGTGGCCGGGGTGGGGTCGATCGGGCGGGAGGTGGTGCGACGGGCCCAGGCGCTGGGCATGCGGGTCGTGGCCTGGTCGCGGTCGCTCGACGAGGGCGTGGCGAAGGGGCTCGGCGTGGAGCGGGCCGAGGACCTCGTGTCGCTGGCGGGGCGCTGTGATGCACTCTCCGTGCACCTGCCACTCTCGAAGGCGACGCGGGGGATGGTGTCCCGAACGGTGCTCGAGGCGCTCCGCCCCGGCGCGATCTTCCTCAACACGGCCCGGGCCGAGGTGGTGGACCAGGAGGCGCTGCTGCAACTCGCGCGGGAGGGGCGCATCCGGGTGGGGACCGACGTCTTCCCGGGCGAGCCGGAGAAGGGGCAGGCCGACTTCCAGAGCGAGCTCGGCAAGCTGCCCGGCGTCTACGGGACCCACCACATCGGGGCCTCGACCGCACAGGCGCAGGACGCCATCGCGCGGGAGGCGGTGCGCATCGTGGCATCCTTCCTGCGGACCGGGCGCGTGCCCAACTGCGTGAACGTGTCCGGGAAGACGCCGGCCCGGGCGCGCCTGGTGATCCGCCACTTCGACAAGGTGGGCGTGCTGGCCAACGTGCTCGGTCTCATCCGCGAGGCCGGGATCAACGTGGAGGAGGTGCAGAACACCGTGTTCGAGGAGGCGCAGGCGGCCTCCTGCGCCATCGACCTCGACGAGTCGCCTCCGCAGGAGCTGCTGGAGAAGATCCGGGCCCTCAAGGACGAGGTGCTGTTCGTGGACAAGGTGGAGCTGTAGCACCGCCGGCCTCAGCCGGCGGAACGCCCGCGCACGACCGGGAGAAGGCGCTCCAGTGCCCCCGTGCGCTCGGGCGAGGTTCGGCGTAGCGGGCGACGGCTTCCTCCGCGGTAGGCACTCTCCTCGTGAAGAGGTCCATGTGCGCGTCGCCGTAGACCTGGCGTGCCGCGTCGATGTTGTGGACCTTGCAGAGGATCCTGCAGTTGTCGACCGTCGACGGCCCTCCCTTCCCTCGCGGCACCACGTGGTCCACCTCCAGCAGCACCGTGGAGCCGCACACGCCCCCGCCCACCATGGGCCACTGGCACTTTCCTCCATCGCGCTTCATCACCTCGCGCTTCACCTTGGGAGGAACGCTGGCCCGCCGCTTCTCCTGCTGGGCGATGAGCAGCTCCAGCGCCGCGGTGAGCACCTGCTCGTCGGTCGCGCCCGGCTGGACATGGGACTGACCGGCCTTGGCCTTCTTCAGCAGCGTCACGAACGCCGGCGTCACCGTCACGTGGATCCGGGTCTCCGTCCGGGTGAGCGGCGCGACCGCCGTCCTCCGCATCTCGAGGGCGGGCCTTGCCGGCTCGGGGCGGTTCCGATCGCGTTCAACCGGTTGGACGCTCGCCGGCCCTGGTTCGCCCGGCGCGAGGAGCGGTACGACCGTGACGACCGTCCTCGTCGGCACCACCTCCGCCGGGAGGATCTCCGCCACCACCTGCCTCGCCTCCTGCTTCGAGCAGTGGAAGAACTTCGCCACCACGGTCGCCCGGTTCGCTTCCGTCATGACCTTGGCGAGCTGCGGGACGTTCGACATGCAGAGCCGTCCGTCTCGAAGCGGCTCCGCGATCTCCGGGAACCTCCCGACCAGCCGGCACGCCACCTGGCGGTAGTAGGCCGAACCACGGGACAGCCCGACCTCCCGGTGCAGGAAGTCGAACAAACTCGCGTGACCGAGTTGCCGGTGGACCCCGAGCCGGTCGAACTCCGCGAGCGCGAGGAGGAGATCGACGAGGGAGCAGCTCTCGCGCCGGGCCAGATCGGCGATGCGGAGGGACCATTCGCGTGCGTTCATGCCTCACCATCGCATGGGATTTCCGGCCCTCGCCAAGCGCGCGGGAATGGCGTCCCGCGCGAGTTCCGGCGCCGGGATCTCGAACCCCGCCAGGAATTCCCAGCGCCGCCCCTGCACGGAATGCGGCGTCGGCAGCACCATTCCCGCGGCGCCCCGTCCGCGGCATCGCCATTCACCCAGATCGTCGTCAACAGACTACGAGTGAACGCCCCATTTGCCCGAGGTCCACGGCGCGGACCCTCCTGCCTCCCCAGGAAGCCGGCCACGACGACCGCCATCCCCTCGGGCGCGCCGAACTGGATGGTGTGCCCGACGCCCGGCAGGCCGGCGCGGCGGGCGGTGGGCGGGCGCGACCCACGACGGAGCCTCTTACCTCAGCGACTCGTTGACCTCGTCCAGCACCGATCGCCCCGGCCGCACCGCCTCCTCCGGCAAGGTCGCCAGTGGAGCGTCCACCGTTCCGAGCCGGGTGAGGAAGTCGGACGCCTCCGGGTCGGCGTAGAGGACGCCGGTGAGCACGTGCTCCTCCGCCCCCGACTCCATGAGCCGGGCCACCGCGCGGGAACGGCTCGAGGGATCGTAGTCCGCCTCCAGCTTTCGCAGGTGGAGGCGCGACCCGTCGTGCATGCGCACGTCGACCGTGGTGCCCGGCTCGTACTCCACCGCGATGTCCTCGAAGTGGGGAACGAAGGAGATCTCCTGGAGGGGCTCGACCTGCTCCTTCAGGAAGGCGTAGCTCTTCGTCGAGCCCTCGTGGTCGTTGAAGGTGACGCAGGGGCTGAGCACGTCGAGGAAGGCGGTGCCCCGGTGGACCAGCGCCGCCTTCAGCATGGCCGAGAGCTGCTTCTTGTCTCCGGAGAAGCTGCGGCCGACGAAGGTGGCGCCGAGCTGGATGGCCAGCGCACAGGTGTCGATGGGAGGCAGGTCGTTCACCGCGCCGCCCTTCAGCACCGATCCCATGTCGGCCGTGGCCGAGAACTGCCCCTTGGTCAGGCCGTAGACGCCGTTGTTCTCCACCACGTAGACCATGGGGAGGTTGCGGCGCATGAGGTGCACGAACTGGCCGATGCCGATGGAGGCGGTGTCGCCGTCGCCGGAGACCCCCAGCGCGAGCAGGTGCTTGTTGGCGAGCAGGGCCCCGGTGGCGATCGACGGCATGCGCCCGTGCACCGAGTTGAAGGCGTGGCTCCGGGAGAGGAAGTAGGCGGGGCTCTTCGAGCTGCAGCCGATGCCGGAGAACTTGGCCACCCGCTCCGGCGCGATGCCGAGCTCGAAGCAGGCGTCCAGGATCCGGTCGGAGATGGCGTTGTGGCCGCACCCGGCGCAGAGCGTGGTCTTGCCGCCCTTGTAGTCGACGACGGTGAGTCCGATGCGGTTCTGCCTCGGTGCGGCGGCGGTGGTGGCGGGGCCGGCCATGGGCTAGGACCTCTCCTTCGCGAGGATCTCGTCGGTGACCGAGCGGGCGTCGAGCGGAAGTCCGGTGACGTGCGCGATCCCGCGGAGCCGGGTCACCTGCTCCGGGAGGACGTCGAGCTTGAGCAGCGCGGCGAGCTGGCCGTCGCGGTTCTGCTCCACCACGTAGGTCCGGTCGTGGGCGGCCACGAAGTCGAGCACCGCTTGCGCGAACGGCCAGGCCCGCACCCGCAGGTAGTCGGTCTCGAGGCCGGCCTCGGCCTGGAGCTGGTCCTGGCTCTCGCGGACGGCCGGGTCGGAGGAGCCGTAGGCGATGACGCCGACGCGCGCGTTGCCGGGGCCGCGCAGCTCGGGCGCCGGGAGCGCCTCCCGGGCCCGCTCGAACTTGGCCGAGAGCCGGTCCATGTTGGCGGTGAAGACGTCGGAGCGCTCGCTGTAGGCGGCGTTCTCGTCGTGCCCGGTACCGCGGGTGAAGTACGCGGCCCTGGGGTGGTTCGTCCCGGGAAGGGTGCGCCAGCCGATGGCGTCGCCGTCCACGTCCTTGTACCGGGCGAACCCGCCCAGCCGCTCGAGGTCCTCCCTGCCGAGCACCTTCCCGCGGTCGATGGGGCGGTCCGGGTAGACGAAGGGCTCGGACATCCAGTTGTTCATGCCGAGGTCGAGGTCCGTGAGCACGAAGACCGGGGTCTGGAAGCGCTCCGCCACGTCGAAGGCCGCGACCGCGAGCGAGAAGCACTCCTCGATCGAGCCGGGCAGCAGGAGGATCTGCTTCGTGTCCCCGTGGGAGAGGAGCGCGGTGGAGATCACGTCGCCCTGCGCGGTGCGGGTGGGGAGCCCCGTGGACGGGCCGACCCGCTGCACGTCGAAGATCACCCCGGGGATCTCGGCGTAGTAGCCGAGCCCGGCGAACTCGCTCATGAGCGAGATCCCGGGGCCGCTCGTGGAGGTCATGGCCCGCGCCCCGGCCCAGCCCGCGCCGAGAACCATGCCCATGGCGGCCAGCTCGTCCTCGGCCTGCACCACCGCGTAGGTGGCCTTGCCATCCGGTCCGTGCCGGTACTTCTCGAGGAATCCGGAGAGGGTCTCGACCAGCGACGAGGACGGGGTGATCGGGTACCAGGCGACGACCGTGACGCCGGCGAACATCGCGCCGAGCGCGCAGGCCGCGTTCCCGTCCACCACGATCTTTCCACGGGTCCCGTCCATGCGCGCCACCCGGTGCGGGTGGCGCCTCTCCAGCGCCGCCGCCTGCTCGAACCCGGCGCGCGCCGCGGCCACGTTGAGATCCCGGGCCTTGGCCTTCTTCCCGAACACGCGCCCGATGGCGGCCTCGACCTCCGGCATCTCGATGTCGAGGAGCCTCGCCACCACGCCCACGTAGGCCATGTTCCGGAGCAGCTTGCGCAGCTTGGCCTCGCCGGTGATGGGCTCGACGACCTTGTCGAACGCAACCGGGTAGAAGACGAGGTCGGTGCGCGACCCGTCCAGCGCCAGCGGCGCGTCGTAGATCACCGCCGCCCCGGGCGGAAGCCCCGCCACGTCGTCCCGGGCGGTCTCCGGGTTCATGGCCACGAGGACGTCGACCTCCTTCTTCCGCGCCACGTAGCCGTCCTTCGATGCACGGATCGTGTACCAGGTTGGTAAGCCGGCGATGTTCGACGGGAAAAGATTCTTACCCGAGACCGGGATCCCCATCTGGAAGAGAGACCGGAGGAGGACCGTGTTGGAGCTCTGCGAGCCGGAGCCGTTCGCGGTCGCGACCTGGAGGGTTACGTCGTTGGTCATCGTGCCCGGGGTGCTAACCGCCGGCGCACCTCGCCGCCACCGCGGCAAGCCGATCAGCGTGGAGTGACGAACAGCGTGTGCAGGCTCGCCCCGATCGTCCCACCGCCGTCGAAGAGGCGCGTCTGCACCATGCCCAGGCCGTCCGGCTCCACCGTGGTGGTCGCCGACATGCCCACCCATTCACCCTCCGGCAACCTCCGCAGCACGACGTTCAGGTCCACCGGCACGAAGGTGTAGCCCTCGAGGGGAAGCTCCCAGCTGATGCCGTTGGCCGAGTCGACCATGGCGACCAGGCGGCACAGGCCGGAGAGGGGCTCGCCGGCGACCAGGGGGATCCGGCATCGGGTCCAGACCGTGGCCGGCCCCGGCCGGGAGAAGTGACCCTCGGTGAATCGCCATTCCAGCGCCTCGCCGTAGGGAAATGTCGACAGGCCGGGGAAGAAGCCCTGGGGCTGCGGCGGCGGAAGCGGCGGGGCCGGCTCCCGGGGCCCGGCCGCGGGACTCCGGCCGGGCTCCGACTGGATCTGCCAGGCGAGCGCCCGCATGGCCTCCCGCCCGTTCACCTCGGCGCTCGCCGAGAGGAGCTGGATGCGCCTTCCGGGGCGCTCCACCGCGGCCGAGATCCGCATCTCGCCCACCGCCACCGGGCCGAGCAGCTCCACCGAGAGGCGAGCGATCCGAGCCCCGGGGCGAGGGGAGAGCCGCTCGAGCACGTGGGCGAGGAGCGCGGCGGGCGGCCCGGCGTGCTGGAGTTCCTGCGACCACGGGCCGATGGTCGCCGGCGTGGCCCGGAAGCGCCCCTCGCCGAGCGGCTCGTAGAAGGCGGCCTCCCCGCTCATCTCTTCTCCAGCGCGCGGGAGATGGAATCCCGGGCGGCGTCGCGGAGGGCGGCCGTGGTGGCGTAGCGCGCGGGGTCGATCGGCTCGAGTACCTGGACCACTGCCTTCATCCGGTTCCGGAGGACGAAGCCGTGCTTGGGCAGGGTCTCGTGCGTTCCGGACAGGGCCACCGGGATGACGGGCACGCCGGCCTCCCGGGCGACGCGGAAGGCGCCGTCCTTGAAGGGCTGCAGGACCCCGTCCTCCGAGCGCGTCCCCTCCGGGAAGAAGAGGACCGGGCTGCCCTCCCGGAGCAGCTCCCGGCAGCGGGCCATCATCCGGCGGGCCGAGTCGGCGGCGCCGCGCGTGATGGGGACGTAGCCGTTCAGCACCATGTTCCAGCCCAGGAAGGGGATGCGGAAGTTGGAGGCCTTGGAGACCCACTTGAAGGGACGGAAGAGGCCGTGGAGCACCAGGATGTCCACGACCGAGAGGTGGTTCACCACGATGACGGCCGCTCCCCGCCAGGGAAGGCGCTCCCGACCCAGGAACCGGCAACGCCAGATCGGGTTCGCCCACACGTAGAAGTGGGCCCAGAAGCAGGTGAAGAGGTGCAGCACCACGCGCCGGCGGTCGAACGGGGCGGTGAGGATCCGGATCACGACCGCGATCACGAAGGAGATGGGCAGGGTGAGCGCGAAGAAGGCCCAGTAGAGGAGCGAGAACGCCGGCAGCATCACCCGGCCTCCGGCGCCAGGCCCGGCGCCACCTCGTCGAGGATGCGGTGGAGCCCGTGCTTGGGAAGGCGGGTGAAGCCCGACCACGCGGCCCCGGCCAGCGTCCCGTCCTCCAGCCAGTCGGAGATCCACTGCCAGGCGGCACCCGGGTCCCGCTGGACCACGCCCGCTCCACACTCGCGGACCCAGCGCCGGTTGTAGCGCTCGTGGACCCCGACCGGCCGGGCGAAGACGAGAGGCAGCCCCAGGGCGGCGTAGAACGAGAGCTCGGAGGGCTTGGTCCAGAGCGCGTCGGTGCGGGCCATCTCGGCGTCGAAGCGGTCGAAGTACTCCTCGAGCGAGTCGGCGCGCAGGATCTCGAGCCCCTTCCCCAGCGCACCCTCGAGGCCGGCGAGCTGGACCTCCTCCCGGAAGCGGGCCTCCACCGCGCCGCGCACCCCGGCCACCAGCACCAGCCGGAGCCGTCCCTCCTCGATGGGGCCCCGCATCCCGGGCAGGAACTGCTGCGCCATCCCGGCCTGGGCGCCCGCTCCACCCACCGCGAAGGTGATCGTGGGCGGACGCCCCGCCTCCTCCTCCTCGGGGAGCGGGCCCAGGAAGTGCGCCAGCTCGTCCCGGTAGTCGCGCCGGAAGTCTCCGCCCGGGTCGAGCCGGACGATCCGCGCCTTCAGATTTCGGCGGAGCACGGCGAGGTCCCGTCCCCCGGTGAGCTCGCCGGGTAGCGGGAACCCGGTGAAGGAGACGTTCTGCTCGGGGACGCCGTAGCTCCGGAGCCTGCGCGCGGCCCGCGGGCTGGGAACGAGGTAGCGGATGCGGGTCCGGGCCGCGTCGCGCGGCGCCCAGACCCGGTTGATGTCACTGTCCGTGACAATGCACCAGACCTTCTCGAGGCCGGCCGCGTCCGCGGCGATGGCCGGCGAGTAGAACGTGGTGACGAGCGGCGCGCCGGTCTCGCGCAGGCGGGCCACCAGCCCCTTTCCCAGGTCGCGCCGCACCATGCGGTCGAGCGCCGCCACGCCGCGGGTGGGGGCGGAGAGGTCGCGGTACGGGTGCAGGTGGGGGATGTCGGTGACCGAGTCGAGCGCCCAGCGGAACGGGCGTCCCAGGTAGGGAAGCTGGGAGGCGCGGCTGGTCCACTCGTAGGCCGTCCGGACCCGCTCCCAGAGCTTCAGCTCGTCCGGACCCACCAGGGGCGGCCGGTCCACCTGGGTGATCTCCACCCCCAGTGCGCGGGCGATGGGGCGGGCCGCGCGCAGGTGGCCGTATCCCATGTCCACCGCCACCACGAGGGGCTTCACGCCGGGGATCTCGGCCATCGAGGAGACTCTAGCGGGAGGGGCCGGGTGGTGCGAGCCGGGTCCCCGGAAGCACCCGCAGCCGGGTTCCGCGCCAGGTCACGGTGCGGCGGAGGAAGCCCTCCATCCAGGCCAGGCCGAGGAGGACGTCCTTCACCGGAACCCGCAGCAGCTGGGCGGCGCGGAATCCTCCGGGGCGGAGTGCGGCGCCGGCCGCCCCGTCGAGGATCGCCCGGCCTCCGGCCACCGCGAGCCAGGCCGCTGCCGTCCATGCGGCTGGGGCGACCAGGAACGCCAGGGTGGCGAAGAGGACCGGGTTGTGGATGACCTGGGCCGCGTAGAGCCACGGGCCCACCAGCGCGTGCTGCAGGACGGCCCAGCGCCGGGCGCGGTGGAAGAACTGGACCGCCGTCCGCTCCTGGACCACGTTCTGCACCGGCCGCGAGGCCAGCTCCACCCGCTTCCCGAGCAGCCGGGGGACCATCTGGCCGATGACGTAGTCCTCGGCGAGCAGGTCCTTCACGGGCTCTAGCCCTCCCAGCGCGGCGAGGTCCTCGATCCGCAGCGCCATCGACTTCCCCATCACCACGTCCCGGCCGGCGATGGCCTTGGCGGCGGCGATGCCGGTGGCCACCCCGCCGGCCAGGTGCAGGTTCTCCAGCAGCGCGCCCTCGCTCCGCTCCCCCACCCCGGCGATGAGGTGGGTGACGAGGCCGACCTCGGGGTCCTCGAGGCGCGCGGCGATCTCGGAGAGGTAGCCCGGCTCCACGCGGACGTTCGAGTCGGAGATGACGAGGATCCGGTGGCGGGCCGCGGGGACGAGCGAGGCAAGCTGGCTCACCTTGGGGTTCATGCCCAGGTCCGGTCCCTGGATCACCACCCGGAAGCGCCCCGGCCAGCGCGCGGCGGCGGCATGGGCCACCGGTGCGGCCGGGTCGGCGCCGTCGTGGAGCCCGAGCAGCACCTCCCACTCCGGCCACTCCTGCGCCGCGAAGGAGGCCAGGTTGGCCGTGAGGTCGTCGTCCACACCGCGCAGCGGCTTCAGGACCGAGATGCCCGCGGAGCCGCGCGGGACCGGCGCCGGTCCGGAGAGCTGGCGCCGCAGCGCGCGCCCCTCCACCACGAGCATGGCCAGACCCACGCCGGCGAGCGAGAGAAGCAGGAGTGCGGCGCCGGTCATCCGGAAGGGCTCACTTCGCCATCAGAGCGGGAGGTTCCCGTGCTTCCGGGGCGGGTTCTCCTGCCGCTTGGTGCGCAGCATCTCGAAGGCGCGGATGACCCGCGGGCGAGTCTCCTCGGGCTTCAGCACCTCGTCGACGTAGCCGAGCTCGGCGGCGCGGTAGGGGTTGGCGAAGCGCTCCCGGTACTCGGCGGTGAGCCGCGCCCGCTCGGCGGCGGGGTCGGCCGAGGAGCTGATCTCCTTGCGGAAGATGACGTTCACCGCCCCCTCGGGGCTGGTCACGGCGATCTCCGCGGTGGGCCAGGCCAGGTTCACGTCGGCGCGCAGGTGCTTCGAGGCCATGACGTCGTAGGCCACGCCCCAGGCCCGGCGGGTGATGACCGTCACCTTCGGGACGGTGGCCTCGGCATAGGCGTAGAGGAGCTTCGCGCCGTGCCGGATGAGGCCTCCCCACTCCTGCGTCGCGCCGGGGAGGAATCCGGGCACGTCGACGAAGGTGAGCAGCGGGATCTCGAAGGCGTCGCAGAACCGCACGAAGCGGGCGGCCTTCACCGAGGCGTCGGAATCGAGCACGCCGGCCAGCACCGCAGGCTGGTTCGCCACCACGCCCACCGGGCGTCCGCCCATCCGCACGAAGCCGCAGATCACGTTCTCGGCGAAGTGGCGCGCCACCTCGAAGAGGTGCCGGTCGTCGACCACCGCCCGCACCACCTCCCGGATGTCGTAGGGCCGGTTGGGGTTCTCCGGGACGATGGTCCGGAGCAGGGCGTCCTGGCGGCCGGCGTCGTCGACGCAGGGCTGGGCGGGCAGGTCGTCGGCCGAGTTCTGCGGCAGGAAGGAGAGCAGTTCCCGGACCGCCTGGAGCGTGGCCTCCTCGGTGTCGAAGGCGAAGTGGGCCACCCCGGAGCGGGTGGCGTGGGCGCGTGCTCCGCCCAGCTCCTCCTTGGTGACCTCCTCGTGCGTCACCGCCCGGATCACCTCCGGGCCGTTCAGGAACATCGACGAGGCCCCCTTCACCATGAAGACGAAGTCGGTGATGGCCGGGCCGTAGACGGCGCCGCCGGCGCAGGGGCCGAGGATGACCGAGATCTGCGGGATGACCCCGGAGGCCAGCGTGTTTCGCAGGAAGACCTCGGCGTATCCTGCGAGCGCCTCGACGCCCTCCTGGACCCGCGCGCCGCCCGAGTCGTGCAGGCCCACCACGGGGCAGCCGACCTGGAGTGCGAGGTCCATCACCTTGCAGATCTTCTCGGCATAGGCCCGGGAGACCGAGCCGCCGAAGACGGTGAAGTCCTGGGCGAAGACGAACACCTGCCGCCCCTCGACCCGTCCGTGCCCGACGACCACCCCGTCGCCCGGGATCTTCTGCTTCTCCATGCCGAAGTCGGCGCTCCGGTGGGTCTTGAACTTGTCCACCTCGACGAAGGAGCCCGGGTCGAGGAAGAGGTCGATGCGCTCGCGCGCGGTGAGCTTGCCGGCCTCGTGCTGGCGGGCGATGCGCTCCTCGCCGCCGCCGCGGTCGGCGGAATCGTTCATCGCGTCGAGCAGTGCGCGGCGCGGGTCGGGATCGACGGGCTTCGACATGGGGGGAGAAGGATAGCGAGGCCCGCGCTAGAGCGCGAGCCCCTCCTCGCGCCACCAGGCGGCCCAGGCCTTTGCGGCGCGCAGCCGCTCCGCCTCGGGGCCGTCGGGATCGTAGGGCTCGGGCGGTTCGCCGGCGCGGCGCAGCTCGGCGGCCGCACGGCGGCGCTGCTCGGGATCGGCACTCCCGAGCGCCTGGAAGACCCAGCTCGAGCGGGGCGCGGCCCGCCACTCGCGCCACCAGGCGATCCAGCGCATCGAGTCCCGCCCGAGCTGCTGAAGCGTGATGGCGGAGAGCGCGTCGGACGCGGCCGCGGTCAGGTCGCCGCCGGCGTCGAGCAGCTGGATGAGCACCGGGACCGAGTCGGCGTCGCCGAGCCGCGCCAGCGCCCGGGCGGCACGCCCGGCCTTGACCGGGCGGCCGGAGGCGAGCGACCGGCGGATCTCGGCCACGGTCGGGAGGAGCGCCGGCGTACCGCGCGCCGTGCAGAGCGCGAAGGCGGCCTCGGCGGCCACCCAGTCATCCTCGTCCTGGGTCAGCGCGGCGATGGCCGGCAGCCAGCCCGGTCCGCCGAGCCGGCAGAGCAGCGCGATGGCCGATCGGCGCATCTCGGGGTCGGCGTCCCCCAGGGCCGCGACGAGCCGCTTCTCGGCGGTGCGCCCGGTGGCGACGACGCCTGCGAAGATCGGACCCCATCTCTCCACGGGAACGGGATCGGCGAGGGACTGCCTCGACTCGGCGGGGCCGGGGAGCCGGGCCACCAGCGCCGCGGCCGCCTCCGGGCCTCCGGCGACGAGCCGGGCGACCAGCTCCTCGCGGTCGGCGGAATCGCGCTGACTCGCCGCCAGCGCATCGACGAGCGATGGGATGTCCTCGGCGCGCCCGCTCGCCAGCGCATCCCCGGCGGCGATCACCTCGTACTCACCGAGATCGACGTCGACGGCGAACCGCAGCGGCTCCGGCTCGACGCGGGCCGGCTCGACGACGCTCCAGTCCTCCCCGGCCGGCGGGCCTGGCGGGGTGGCCGTGAGCGCGACCGGCGCCGGGGGATCGGGGATTCGTACCGGCGGCGTCGCCCGGGCCTTCTCGCGGGTTGCTCCCCCGGCCTTGCGCTCCCGGATCATCCGGGCCAGCGAGTCGCCGAGCGCGCCGAGGAGCGAGAAGAGATCGGCCAGGTGACCCGAGGCCACGGGCGCGTCGTCGTTGTCCGCGAAGATCACGCAGGCGGCCCGATCGCCGATCCAGACCGGAGCGACGAGGACGGTCCGGGGCCCGATCCGTCCCAGCCCGGAGAGGATCGAGGCGGTGACCGGATCGGCCGGCGGTGGGCCCAGGTAGGGCGCGCGGGTCTCGAGCGGGGGGCCGAAGAGTCCGGGAGCCTGCAGGTCCACGGCGACGCGGCGGCAGGCCTCCCGCGCCCTCGGGTCGAGCCCGAGCGCATCGTGGCCGGCGAGCGAATCGCGCCGGACGGAGAAGGCTGCGGCGTAGGTGAAGTGGTCGCGCGCGGCGCGCAGGACGACGCGGATGGCCTCGTCGGGATCGGCGGCGGCGTCCAGGGCATCGCGCGCCTGGGTGGGGGTCCAGCCGGGGGCGCGTTCGCCGGCCGGGTCGTGCTCTTCCGGCAGCACCTCGGCCTCCGGAAGGTCGGCGCCATCACCCGGCCCGTGCACGCCTCCGAGCGCTGCGATCCGCTCCGGGACCGGCGTCCCGTAGAGTTGCTGCACGAGCGCACGGACCCGCCACTCCGGCGCCACGTGTGCGCGGAGGTGCAGCGAGAGGAGGAAGCCGAGCTCCTCGAGGAGGCCGGTGTCGGGCGGGTAGGTGGTGACCACCGAGAGCTCGCGGCCGTCGAGCGCGAACGGGGCGATGGCGTGCCGCTCGGCGACCTTGGCGGGGAAGATGCGCCGGGCACGCGGGTCGGGGGCGTCGAAGGCGGTCTCGGGCGGGGCCGGCAGGCCGCTCACAAGGGCCAGCATCTCGGGGAGGCGCGAGGCCGGGACGAGGTGAAGCTCGAGGAGGACGCTGTCCACCGCACCCCCGGTCCGGGCCAGCCGGGCCTCGGCCCGGGCGGCGTCCTCGGGGGCGATGGCCCCGTCCGCGACCAGGCGCTCGAGGAGTGGCTCGCTCATGCCGCCCGTCCCGCCGTCCTGCCCAGGACCACCCAGGTCCCGGCGCCCAGGTCGTGCGCGCCTCTTCCACTGTCCGTCACGAGCGCCATCAGGAGCCCCACACCGAGCGGCGCGGCGGCGGCCAGGCCGAGCGCGGCGCGCGATGCCGACCGGCCCGGCGAGGGACGCCGCCCGTCCGGACCCACCACGCGGATCCCGGTCGCGAGCATGCCCGGGGTCCCGCCGGTCAGCGTGATCCCCAGCCACTGGTAGACGAAGGCGACGAGGGCCACGACCAGGACGACGGGGATGGCGACGTCGCGCGCCTGGGCGGGAGCACCCGGGCCCAGCACCGGCCCGAGCACCGGGAGGAGCATGGCGGCCAGCACGGCGCCCAGCAGGACGGCGTCGACGGCCCAGGACGCGACGCGGCGGACGACGGGCGCCCGGACCCGGTGGACCTCGACCGCCTCCACCTCCATCTCGACGTCGAAGTCGGGAGCGGCAACGGGGGGCGCCGGAACCCGGGGGCGCGGACGGGCGGCCGGACGGGGGGGCATGCGGAGCGCCGACGGAGTGGCCTCGGCGGGAGGAGCCATCTCCCAGTCCAGGGGAACGGGGCGGAGCGATTCCCAGGCCGGTGTGTCGCGTTCGCGGAGGCCGGAGCGCCGGTCGAGCGGAACCGGGGAGTCGACGGGGATGCCCGCCTCCTCGTCGCCGAGGGCGATGGGCGCGCCGCACCCGGAGCAGCGGATGGCGGCCTCGCCGTTCTCCGTCCGGCAGCGGGGGCATTGCACGCCTCGAAGAAGTACCGGCGCACCCGGGCGGGGTCAAGCGGACGGCGCGAAAGGGCCAGGGATATCGGGCGCTATCCGAGGTCGCCGGCGAGGTGCTGGAGGAGGGTGGCGGCGGCCATCGCGGCCGTCTCCGCGCGGAGCACCCGGGGGCCCAGCGTGGCCAGCGCGCATCCGGCGCCCAGGCAGGCCTCCACTTCACGGTCTGTCAGCCCCCCCTCCGGACCGACGACGGCCAGGAATCCCGACCCTCCGCCCCGCACCACCTCGGCGAGCGGCGCCCCGGCCCCGGCGTGGAAGGCGATGCGCACGAACCCGGGTGGGGCGGTCAGCGCCCCGGCGAGCGGCCCGGGCACGGCCACCTCCGGCACGTCGGCCCGCCCGCACTGGCGCGCCGCCTCCTCGGCGATCCGGCGCCACCGGCGGACCCGCTCCGCGGCGCGGTCGGGATCGAGCCGCACCACCGAACGCTCCGCCTGCCACGGCACGAGGCGGGAGACCCCGAGCTCGGTGCCCTTCTGGACGATCCAGTCCCCCTTGTCTCCCCGTGCGAGCGCGAAGCAGAGCCACACCGTCGCGCCGGGAATCGGCGCCGGGCGGCGCTCTCCCAGCCGGAGTTCGCTCCCCGTGAAGGTGGCGTCCCAGGAGCTCCCCGCCCCGTCGAACACCTCCACCGGGGCGCCGGGCTCGAGCCGGAGCACGTCGGCGAGGTAGTGAAGCGAGGCGGGGTCGGGCCGGGCCACCGTCCCCTCGATCCGCCCGGCGGGGACGTGGAGCCGCCGACGGGTCACCGATCCTCCGGGCGGACGAACCGGAGAAGCGACCACTCCCCGCGCCGTTCTCCGGGGAGCGCGGTGAGCCCCTGGGCCAGGAAGGCCTGGGCGACCTCCGCCTCCTGGGGCACGAGGACCCCGGCCAGCACGACCTCCGCGCCCGGTGCCGCTCGCCGCACCAGATCGGGCGCGAGCTCCACCAGGACGTTGGCGAGGATGTTGGCGACGACGAGGTCGAAGGTGCCCGGGATGGCCGACGGCGGGTCGCCGGTCAGCTCCAGGGCGGCTCCGTTGCGCTCGGCGTTCTCGGCCGCCACGGCCACCGCCACCGGATCGTTGTCGTTGGCCGCCACGCGCCCGGCACCGAGCTTTCGCGCGGCGATGGCGAGGAGCCCCGATCCGGTTCCCACGTCGAGGACCGACGCGCCCGGGCGGCGCGCCAGGAAGGCGTCGATGGCGGCGAGGCAGAGCGACGTGGTGGCGTGGGTGCCGGTCCCGAAGGCCATGCCCGGGTCGAGCACCACCTCGGCGGCGCCGGGGGGAGGCGCCGCGTCGATCCAGGAGGGACGGAGGAAGAGACGGCCCACCGAGACCGGGCCGAGCCCCTTCTTCCACTCCTCGCCCCAGTCGCGATCGGGAATCTCGGCCAGGTTGGCGGGGATGCCCAGTGCCTCGGCCGCGTCCTCCGCGGTCTCCCGGTCGGGGAAGAAGCCGATGAGGAGCACCCGGCCGCTCCCGGGCTGCCGCTCTCCGGGCATGGGGGCGAGCCCGGCCTCCCGCTCCTCCACCCCGGCCGCGCCGCGCTCGAAGAGGAGCGCCGTGGCCGCGTCGGCCTCGCCGGCCGGCAGCTCTGCGGTGAGGGACCAGGTGGCCATCCGACGGGAAGCTAGCATAGCATCCGCGCCGGTGCCTCCCCGCCCCTTCGGCCTCTACGTTCACTTTCCGTGGTGCAGCTTCCGCTGCCCGTACTGCGATTTCGCGGTCACCACCACGCGCCCCATCCCGGGCGCCCGCTACGCCGAGGCGGTGGTCGCGGAGATCCGGCGCCGCGCGCCGGCCTTCGCCGGACGCCCCTGCGCCACGCTCTTCCTGGGCGGCGGGACCCCGTCGCTCTGGGAACCCGGGGCCATCGCCCACGTGGTGGAGGCGGCCCGCGCGCTCGGCCTTCCGCACGGGGCCGAGGTGACGCTGGAGGCCAACCCCGAGTCGGCCGACGCCGCCCGGGCCGCGGCCTGGCGCGGCGCGGGGGTGACGCGGGTCTCCATCGGCGTGCAGTCCTTCGACCCGGTGGTGCTCCGCAAGCTGGGGCGGCGCCACGGGCCGGGCGACGCCGAGCGGTCCATCCGCGAGGTGGCCTCGACGATCGGGAACGTCTCGGTGGACCTCATCCACGGCGGGCGCAGCTCCTCGGTGGCCACGGCCCGCGCCGACGCGGAACGCCTCATTTCACTTCCCGTGACACACGTGTCCTCCTACGCCCTCACCCTCGATGCGGAGGTGCTGGCCGAGGACGTACCGTTCGCGCGCCTCGCCCGGGAGGGGAAGCTGGCCTTCCCCGGGGACGACGAGGTGGTGGAGCAGGGGCGTGCGATCGCCGGGGTGCTCGGCGCGGCCGGGTTCCGGCGCTACGAGATCTCCAACTTCGCCCGGCCCGGGATGGAGTCCCGGCACAACCTCCTCTACTGGCGGTCGGAGGACTACCTGGGTGCGGGCGCCGGTGCGGTGGGCTGCGTCCGGGCCGGCGGGGGCGCCGCTCGATGGACGAATCACCGGGAGGTGGGGCCGTGGCTCGCGGCGCTGGACGCCGGGGGGGTCCCGACCGCGTCGGAGGAAGTGCTCGGGCCGGGCGAGCTCCGAAACGAGAGGATCATGCTTGGGCTGCGGACGGCGGAGGGGCTCCCGGAGGGCGAGGTCGGGCCCGGGCGGGAGGGTGAGGTCACGGCGCTGGTCCGGGCCGGCCTGGCGGTGGTGCGGAGGGGGCGGATCCGGTTGACCGAGGCAGGGATGGACGTGCACAGCGCGGTGGCGGAGAGGTTGTTCGGGGGGTGAAGGGGGGCGGGACCGGAGGCGCATCCGGGACCGGGACCGGAACCGCATCCGGAACCGGAACCGCATCCGCATCCGGAGCCGCATCCGGAACCGCATCCGGGACCGCATCCGGGACCGTGGACCGTGACCGTGGACCGTGACCGTGGACCGTGACCGGCCGCCGTCAATGCGTGAGGCGCCAGAGCATGGCGAGGACGCGGTCGCAGAGCGCGAGCGAGTGGGCGCAGGCGGCGGCCTGCAAGTAGCCGAAGGCCTCGGCGACGCGAAGGCTCGCAACGACCTCGCTGGCGCTTCCGGCGGCGACGCGCCAGAGGTGAACGCGGTCCTTGCCGTTCCGCCTCCGCCCCTCGCTGAGGTTCAACGATACCGACGCCGCCGCGCGGCGCAGTTGCAGCGCCAGCGATGGATCTCGCCGATCGAGGGTGGCCAGCGGCCCCTCCAGCGACCGGATCATCTGAAGCGAGACCTCGAAGGCATCGAACGGCATGTGCGGCTCCTTTCCGGGTGGGGTTTGCCCACTCCGGCGCAGGACCCGTGACAGGCCGACGCGGGATCCAACCGCACCTGCTCGCGGCCTGGCGCGGGGCGTGCGCCTCCAAGGCAGGCCCCACCCAGGAAAGGAGCCGACTCCTCCGGACGCGGCTCCGGTCACGGTCGCGGCTCCGGCTGCGGCTCCGGCTGCGGCTCCGGCTCCGGTCGCGGCTGCGGCTCCGGCTGCGGCTGCGGCTGCGGCTCCGGCTGCGGCTCCGGCTCCGGTCCCGCCCCCTACCTCGCCTCGCCCACATCCATCGGCAGCCCCTGCGCCTCGTCCACCGCGGTCGCGAATCTCGCAAACTCCGGATACTCCTCGACCCCGACCCTCGACCGCCTCAGCTCGAGCCGATCCTCCCGCACCAGCCTCCCACCCTCGACCCGCTCCTCCCGCACGTAGCTCCCCTGCGGCGCCTGCACCTTCACCGGCGCGCCGGCGACGGGAATCCCACCCGGCGCCGGCGTCACCTCGACGCGCAGCGACGACCGATCTCCCACGCCGATGAGGAGCGGCGACTCCCGGGATGCGGTCGGAGCGAAGCGAGCACCCAGCCGAACCGGATAGGGCACGTCGTCCAGCACGAGCCTCCCGCCCGACGGGCGGGCCAGCTCGGCCACGCGAGCCCGGTAGCGGATGACGAGCGGCGAGCCCACCTCCCTCTCCCCCTCGAAGCGGACCTCGTCGAGCTGGAGCGAACGGAAGCTCCGGGAGAGCGCTTGCTCGATGGCGCGGCGCCGCCCGATCCCGTCGAGCTTCTCGATGGCGACCTTGGCGCCCGCGCCCTCGAATCCGAAGTAGGACTCGACGCCCTCCAGGGTGGCGTCTCCGCCGGAGGCGACCTGGACCTTGAGGAGCACCTCGCTCCGGTCGGGCGCGGGGAGCGCCGGCGTCCGCTCCCTGCGCAGCGCCTCTCCGGGGCGCGGCAGCACCAGCGCCTCGGCATCGCGGGCGCCGGGGGGCAGCGCGCCGAAGGGTGCCCAGCGCGCCGCGGGGTCGAGCCAGACCGTCACCCCGTCCATCTCGGTGTGCACCACGGGCACGGCGTACAGGTCGAGGCGGGGGAAGAGCCAGGGCTGCGGATCGACGTAGAACGGCCGGACCAGCGCGATGCGCGCCGGGATGCCGAGCGCGTCGAGAAGCGCCACCAGGAGCAGCGTCCGGCTGCCCCGGCCGCGGGAGAGGACGTGGCTCGCCTGGTCCGTGAACGGGCCGGACCCGTCCACCTTCTCCATCACCACCTGGTAGGCGGCGCGGAGGAGCGCCTCCCCGGTCCTCGGAGGCGCACCGGGAGGAAACCGCAGCGAGCGGGCCAGGGCATCGATCTCGCGCCCGGGCCGGATGCGCTCCACGAAGGCGTCGGCCGCGGCGAGCGCGAGACCGTCGATGCCCCCCCCGGAGCCCGCCATCACCATGGGGACGTACTCCGAGATCCCGGGCGAGCCCGGCTCGTCGACGAGCGCCGCCACCTTTCTCGCCTCGGCGCGCATCAGGTCCCGGCTCCCCTCGCGGACCACCGGCGGCGCGGGCATGTTCCGCACGTCGAGCTGCAGCTGGCCGGCCGGCGCCGCGACCGTGTAGGTGGAGAGGAAGAAGGGAAGGCTCTCTCCGCGGAAGAAGAACGGCTCGGAGAGCCAGCCCGGCGATGCCGGACGGCGGGTCGGGATGGAGCGGATCCACTCCAGTTCCAGGTAGTCCCCGGGCTCGAGGCCGGCTGCCGAAAGGGTGCGCTTGTCGCCACCGTGGATCTCGGGCTCGAGGATCCGGCCGTCGCGCTTGCGGGTCTCGAGCTTGAGCAAGGTCGCTCCCCCCGGGACCTCGACCTCCCCCCACTTCTCCACCCCTCGTGCATCGTGGACGTGGATCACCTGGTGGGTCCGCTCGGTGATGGAGCCGTCGGGCCAGGCCTCCACCGCCGCGGCGTCGAGCACCAGCGAGGCTGGCGTGGTGACCGGGACCTGGGCGGCCTCGTAGTCCCGGATCGTGGCAGGGCCGTCGACGGCCAGATCGGCGAGGACCTCGCGCCCGTCCTCCAGCGCGAGCGCCCTTCGCAGCGGCAGGTCCGACCCGTCCAGGGCGAGTGCGCGCTCGCGGGCCGAGCGGGCGGCGCTCCCCTGCCCCGCGAGCTCGAGCAGCTCCCCCAGGCGACGCTGGAGCTGGGCGTCGGCGGGCCAGATCCGGGCCAGGTCCGCCAGCTCTGCGGCGGCCGCCGCAGGCTCTCCCCGGGCGACCAGCACCCGGACGAGCGCCATTCGGGCGTCGATCCGCGCCGGCCCGGCGCGCGCGATGGCGGTCCAGGAGGCCGCGGCTCCGGCCAGGTCACCGCGGACGAGCCGGTGCTCGGCCATCCGCTCTGCGCCGCCCGGGCAGCGCCCTCCCAGGAGCGTGGCCTCGTCCTCCAGCGCCAGCGCGTCGCGCTGCGAGGCCATCTCGGAGAGCAGTGCCATGGCCTCGCACGACCCCGCCCGCGCGGCATCGAGGACGAGGCGCTCGGCGGCCTCCGGATGGCTGCGTGCGGCGAGGAGGCGGGCCCGGACGACCCGCGCCCTGGGTCTCGCGGCGGCCTTCTCCGGGAGGGCTGCGAGCAGCGCCTCGGCGTCGTCGATCCGCCCCCCGCCCCGGGCCTGCTCGACGAGGACCAGCCTGGTGGCGGCATCCCCGGGATCGAGCCGGGAGGCCTCCTGCCAGTCCGCCTCCGCCCTGGCCTTCGCCGTCCGCTCCGCCAGGGTCGGGTCCCCGAGGAGCGCGTCGCCCCGGGCCGACCGGACCGGCGCGGCGGCGGGAGCGATTCCCGCGGCCTCGTCGAGCAGCGCGATCGCCCCCTGGCGGTCGTTCTCGACGCGGTCGCGCGCCGCGACGAGCCGTGACAGGACCGGTCCCCCGTCCGACTCGAGCGCATCGGCGAGGGCGCGCGCCCCGAGCGACGCCGCCGGGAGCTCGCCGCCCACCACGGCCGGACCGGGGCCGGTCGCCGCCGTCCAGGCCACGTCGGAAGGGGCACCGTCCCACCGCGCCAGGGAGATCGCCAGGCTCGCCCTTCCAGCGCCCCGGGTCATCTTGACGAGGAAGCGGTGTGCACCCGGCGCGAGGTCGACCGGCACGAGCTGGACCGCGGATGGCCAGCCCACCCAGGCGCGCCGCTCCGCCACCGGTCTGCCGTCCAGGAAGACCCGGGTCGAGGCCGTGCTGCCCATCGACATCACGTACCGCCCGCCCCGCGCCAGGACGGCATCGGCTGCCACGTACCAGACGTCGCCGGATGCATCCTCCCCGTCCAGGGAGATCGCGCCGTCGGGGGCCGGTAGCGGCCTCGCTCCGGCCGGCGGCCATTCCCCCAGCTCGGGAGGGAACGGCCGGTCGAGCTCGAGCGCGTGGTACGCGCCGAACGGGCCTGCCAGCGTCCAGGCGCTGGCGACTCCGTTCTCCGCCCGCAACCGGGCCGCCTCCGGAAAGGCGCCGCGCATCTCGGCGATGGCAGCGCGCACCACCCTGGCCCGGTACGCGGCCGGGCCCGGCAGGGTCGATCCGCCGAGCGCGCGGGCCAGCTCCGCGTCCACCCGGTCGGCGACGGGCGGCGAGCCGAGCGAGAGCTCCCCGAGCCGGCGCAGCGCCACCAGGGCGAGCGTGTGGCGGGGCGCCCCCGCCACGAGCGCGAGGAGGGCGTTCGCCTCGGAGTCCTCGTCGAGCGAGCGCCCGGCCAGCATGGCCTCCCCGAGGAGTGGCCAGGGGTCGGACGGGTCGTGAACCGCGTCGGCGCGGAACCGGGCTGCGGCCGCCACCGGATCCCCGCGCACGAGCCAGGCGTCGAAGCCGGAAGGGCTGGCGGAGGATGCCCATGCCGGAGCGCCTGCCAGGAGCGCGAGGAGGAGGAGCGCCGGGGCGGCGCGGCGGACCGCGGTCACGGCTTCCTCCCCTCGGCGTGCGCGAGCCGGACGGTGCGCAGGAGCGCACGGTCCACCCCGGCGAGGAACTCCCGGAAGGCCGGGTAGTCGGCGGAGGCGATGCGCCGGGACGTCACGCGGAGCGTTCCCTGGGCGACGAGCGCGCCTCCTTCCAGGTGCAGCGATACCGACCACGAACCGAAGGGGCCGTCGCGCCGCTCCGGCTCGGGCAGGCCGGCAGGCGCCAGGCCGGCCGGAAGCTCCCAGCGCAGGGAGAATCGGCTCTCGATGGGGCTCGGGAGGACGAGGTCGTGGCGGCGCGTCGAGGCGGGCGCCCAGCTCTCCATCCAGCTCTGCCCCTGGCCGAAGGGGGCGATCGAGAGCCCTCCGTTGTCCGGTCGCGCCAGCCGCGGCACGGCCACCCGGAAGCGCACCGTCACGTCGTCCTCGATGCGCGAGAGGTCGCTCGTCTCCACCGACTCGACGCGGACGCCGGGGAACGTGCGGGCGAAGCTGCGCTCCAGCGCGGCGCGCCGGCCGCTCTCCGACCGGTAACCGCGGCGGAACTCGGGTGCCTGCACCCCCGCCACCGTGATGCTCCCCTCGGCGGTGGCCGATCCATCGGCGGCGAGCACGCCCCGCACGTCCGTGGTGACGAGGTCGTCCCCGGGGACCGACTCGGGGATCGTCCGGAAGGTGGGCGGTGCCCCGGGGTTCACCACCAGGACGGTGGCGCCCCGGTCCTCGGCCGGGAGCTCCCTCGACCCGGATCCGGTAGCGGTCCCGTCGAGCCACAGATCGAGCTCCGGCACGTGGAGGATGGCGTGGTTGAAGACCGCCAGCGAGGCCGGGGCGGGCGGCAGGTTCCCGAGCCGGCGCATGCGCAGGAGCACGATCCGCGAGTCGATGCCGGCCCCCTCGAGCAGGGCGTGCATCAGGCTCGCCTTGTCCTTGCAGTCGCCGAAGCGCCGGGTGAGCACCTGCTCCACCGGGTACGGCTTGAATCCGTGGATGCCGAACTCGAGCCCGACGTAGCGCGTGCTCGTGACCACCTCGGCGTAGACGGCCTTCACGATCTCGCGGCGGATCTCCTGCTCGCCGAGGCCGGCGTTCTCCGGGCGTGCCCGCACCTCGGCCACGATCCGGGCGGCGGCGGCGCGGACGCCCGGGCCAGGGCGCAGCTGCTCCCGGACCAGGCCCTCGTAGAAGCGGGCCACCTCGTCCCAGGAGGCGTAGGTCGAGACGTGGACCGAGGCGGAGGACTCGGATGCTCCGGGCATCCCCGGCTCGAGCACGAGGCGCGGCACGTCCGTGGCGGTCCAGCGGTACTCGCGGAGGCCACCGGGCAGGTCTTTCACGGACCGTGACACGCCGGGGAGGGCGGGATCGCTGGCGTGGATGGGGCGCGAGGCCGGCGCGAGCAGCACGTAGTCCATCCGCTCCTTGCGGGAGGTGTCGACGAACGGGACCACCTCGCCGAAGTAGTCGGAGAGCAGGTTCTCCGTGGCGACGTCGTCCACGCGCCAGGCGAGCTCCAGCACGTCGCCGGGCGCGATGGCCGGGACCACCACCTGCCGGACCCGCGTGTCGTAGTAGAGCCGGTACCAGGGCTCGCTGGTGCTGTGGTCGGCCTCCTGGTGGGTGTCGACCACCGAGCCGTCCGGCTTCCAGATCCGGGCACGCTCCACCCGGATGTCCTGCCGGCCCGGCACGTAGCCGATGGGATGGGCGCGCAGCCCGTCCGCGCCCCTGGGGGTGTGGGCCTTCGCGATCAGCTGGTAGTAGGTGGAGGAGAGGCCCGACGGGTGAACCCGGGTCACCTTGGTCTCGGAGAGGATGGCCGCGTCCTCGTCGCCCCGGCGCGCCGGCGGCGCCCTGGCGAGTGCCGCGGCGTCGACCAGGTACGGGGCCTCGAAGCGCTCCCGCTCCGGCTCGAGCTGGCGGGTGAGCTCCTTCAGCTGGGTGCTCTGGGGCTTCAGGTCGAGCGCCACCTGCAGCGCGGCCAGGGCCTCTCCTCGCCGTCCCTCGCGGAGCAGCTGGCGCCCGCGCCGCTCGTGCACCTCCGGCTCCAGGGGAGAGAGCCGGGCCGCCGCCAGGTAGTCCGTCTCGGCGACCTCGGCGCGGCCGTTCGCGGCGAGAAGGTCGGCGCGCCGCAGGCGCAGCATGGGATCGCCGGGGGAGAGGCGCACGGCGTCGTCGAGGAGCTCGAGGGCCTGGTCGAGCTCGCCGCGCCGGACGTGGAGCGAGACCAGCGCCGATCGCGCCGCCGCGTCGTCGTTCCGGAGCGAGAGCAGCTTCCGGTAGGAGGCCATCGACTCCTCGATCCGCTCGAGCTGGCGCGCCGACCGGGCCGCGAGCCCGACCGCACCGGGCTGGTCCGGGAACTCCGCGGCCAGCCGCAGGAGCGCCACCTGTCCCCGGGCCGGGAAGCCGACCTGCTGCCAGGCCTGGGCGAGCGCAGCACGGGGCGCAGGCCAGCCCGGCCAGTCGGCCTCGATCGGGACGAGGCGGCGGACCGCCTCGTGCGCCCTGCCGCGGTGGAGCTCCTCCTCGGCGAGTGCCAGCCGCGCCACCGGGTTCCCCGGGTCGGCGCGGAGCGCGGATTCCAGGAACTCGCGGCGGCGGTTCTGGTCCTGGTCCTCGAGCCGGGCGGCGAGCAGCTGGGCCGCTGCGTCGCCGGGCAGGAGCTCGGCCGCCCTCCTCGACTCGCGCGCCGCGGCGTGCTCGGCCATGTCCTCGGAGAGCTTCTCGCCGAGCGCGGCCGCGAGATCCATGCGGGCCAGCCCCTCGGCAGCGCCCTTCGCCCTCGAAGCGCGCCGGGTGAGCGTGGCCACCAGCGACTCGACCGGTGTCGGCCGGGGCGCGGCCCCGACGGCGAGCGGGGGGAGCGGGGGCATCGGCGCCGGTGGCGCGGCGAGGGGGATACCCTTTGGATCGGTCAGGCGCACCGCGATGGCCATCTCCCCCCCGTCCTGGGCCAGCTTCACCAGGATCCGGTTCGGGCCCTTGCGGAGCGTGACCTCCACCGCCACCTGGTCGAGCCGTGCCGGATGGTAGGCGGAGTCCTCCAGGACCTTCGTGCCGTTCACCCAGATCCGAACGGCCCCGCTCGCTCCGATCCAGAGCCTGGCCCGCTGCTCCCGGGCCACCACCGGAACCGCGAGTGCGTAGACCACCCCGTCCTGCTGCGGGCGGACGGCCGTGCCAATGCTGGCGATGCCCGACCACTCGAGCTCGGGCGGCAGGGCGCGAAACCCGACCTCGCCCACCTTTCCGGGGAAGCGGGCGGCGAGGTCGATGGAGTTCTCCGGGGGATACGCGCGATCGAATCCACCCCGTCCCTCGTTGTCGAACGGTCCCACGATCCACCAGCCGCGGAGGAAGCCGAGCCGTTCCCGCTCGGCCCGGGCCCGGTCCCGGCTTCCCAGCGACTCCTCGACCCCGGCCAGGTACCAGCGTGCCAGGGATCGGACCTCGGGGTGGGCACGGGGATCGTCGGCGACGGACCGATAGACCGCCGCCACGCGCCGGAGATCGCCCAGGGTCGGCTCGAGCTCGCGGATCCGCAGGAGCGGCGCGATGGCTCCGGGATCGGCGTGGCGGCGGCGCAGCTGGGCCGAGGAGGCCTCGAAGGCGGCCAGCGACGGATTGGCCGGCGCCGGGACGGCGGAGGGCAACCCGGCCGCGAGGAGCGCCAGGGGCAGGAGGAGGGCGATGGCCGGCACGCGAAGGAGTCTACCCCCGGAACGGCCCAGGAATTCCGCGCATCACCCGGCCCGGGCCAGCGCGACCACCACGACCTCCCCGGCCGCTGCGTCGCGGAGCGCGCGGGAGGCGGCGTCGACCGTGGCGCCGGTGGTGACCACGTCGTCGACCAGCACCAGGTCGCGTCCGGCCACGTCCCGCATCGCCGCGAAGGCGCCGGCCACGTTTCCAGCCCGGCTGGCGCGGTCCAGCCGGGTCTGAGGTTGCGTCTCCCGCACCCGGTCCAGGACGCCGCGCAGGAGCGGACGGCGTGCGGCGCGGGCGAAGGCCGCGGCGAGGAGCATGGCCTGGTCGTAGGTGCGCTCGATGCGGCGCCTCCGGCCCAGCGGGACCCAGACCACCGCGGCGCCCTCGGGGACCCGGACCCTCCCGGCCAGCCAGCGCCCGAGCGGTCCCGCCGCCTCGGCCCGTCCTCCGTACTTGAGGGCATGGACGGCGTCGGCGATCGGGCCGCCGAAGAGCGCGCCGGCCCGGATGCCGTCCGGCCCGTCGGGGAAGGGCTCGATGGCACCGTCGCAGATCGCGCAGAAGGGCGACGGGGCCAGCGGCTCCTCGCCGCAGGCCGGGCAGCGCGGGGGCAGGAGCAGGTCGAGGAGCGCGCCACCGAACGTCCCCGGCGCCCCCGTCATCCTATTTCACCAATAGTCCTAGTCCCTTCATCTCCTTGGGCTGGGGCAGCCCGAGGACCTGGAGGGCGGTGGGGGCCACGTCGGCGAGCACGCCGTCCTGCCGGAGCTTCGCGCCGCGCAGGTCGGGGTCGGCCAGGATGAAGGGGACCGGACCGAGGGTGTGGGCGGTGTGGGGCTCCCCGGTCACCGGGTCGGTCATCATCTCGCAGTTGCCGTGGTCGGCGGTGACGAGCATGGCCATGCCCGCCTCCCTGGCCGCCGCCCAGAGCCTCCCGATGCAGCCGTCGACCACCTTCACGGCCTTCACGGCCGCGTCGAGCTTCCCGGTGTGGCCGACCATGTCCGGGTTGGCGAAGTTGACCAGGATGAAGCCGTAGCGGCGCGAGCGGATGGCCTCCACCACCTTGTCGGTCACCTCGCGTGCGCTCATCTCCGGCTTCTCGTCGTAGGTCTTCACGTCGCGCGGGCTGGGAACGAGCACCCGGTCCTCGCCGGGGAAGACCGTCTCCCTCCCGCCGTTGAAGAAGAAGGTGACGTGGGCGTACTTCTCGGTCTCGGCGCAGCGGAGCTGCTTCAGGCCCGCGCGGGAGACGATCTCCGGGAAGATCTCGGTGGGCTGCTCGGGAGGGAAGGCCGAGGGGAGGTCGAAGGTCTCGTCGTACTGGGCCATGCCCGCGAAGGCGGAGAGGCGGGGGCGGGCCGAGGCGTCGAAGTCCTTGAAGTCGGCCTGCATGAAGGCGCGCGTGATCTCCCGGGCCCGGTCGGCGCGGAAGTTGAAGAAGACGAGCGCGTCGCCGTCCTTCACGCGGGCCACCGGCTCCCCTCCCCCGTTCACCACGACGCTCGGCTTCACGAACTCGTCGGTCTCGCCGCGGGCATAGGCCTGCTCCACCGCGTTCACGCCGGAGGTGGCCCGGAACCCCTCCGAGCGGACCATGGCGTCGAAGGCCTCCTTCACCCGGTCCCAGCGCTTGTCCCGGTCCATGGCGAAGAACCGCCCCATGACCGTGGCCACCTTGCCGAAGCCCTTCTCCCGCATGCGGTTCTCGAGGGACTGCACGTAGCCGAGGCCGCTCTTCGGCGGGGTGTCGCGGCCGTCGAGGAAGGCGTGGACGTAGGCCTTCGCCACCCCCTCGCGCCGGGCCAGTTCGAGCAGCGCGTGCAGGTGCTCCTCCTGGCTGTGCACGCCCCCGTCGGAGACGAGCCCCATGAAGTGGACCGCGCCGCCGGCGGCCTTGGCCTTCCGCACCGCCTCGAGCAGGGCCGGGATCTGGAAGAAGGAGCCGTCCTCGATGGAGCGGTTGATGCGCACCAGGTCCTGGTAGACGATCCGGCCGGCACCCAGGTTGGTGTGCCCCACCTCCGAGTTGCCCATCTGCCCCTCGGGCAGTCCGACGGCGAGACCCGAGGTCCGCAGCGCGGTCGATGGGAAGTCGCGCACCAGGGCGTCCATGCTGGGCGTGCCGGCGATGGCGATGGCGTTGGCTTCGCGCTCGACGCGGATTCCCCATCCGTCGAGGACGACGAGGAGTACGGGCTTCACCTTGGACAATGTGACCTCGCTCGGCGCGGCGTGCGCGCCCGGTATGGAGGGGAAAGCCTAGGCGACGCCCCCCCGGTTCTCAAGGGAACTCACGGGTCTCGTTGCCAGGATCGGGCCAGGAGGCGACCGGGGCGGCATGTTTCACTTGTGGTATGGCTCCCCGCGCAGGATGGTGAAGGCGCGGTAGAGCTGCTCGACGAGCACGAGCCGAGCCAGGCGGTGGGCGAGGGTGAGCCGGGAGAGGCAGAGCGTCTCGCCGGCCCGGGCCCGGATGGCGTCGCCGTGGCCGTCCGAACCTCCGATGACGAGCGTCACGTCCTTCGCCCCCTCCACCCAGGCCGCCAGCCTGCGGGCGAACTCCAGGCTGGTCCCTTCCTTGCCCCGCTCGTCGAGCAGCACCACCCGCTCGCCGTCGGCGATGCGGTCGAGGAGCGAGGCGGCCTCCTCGTCCCGGGCCCGGTTCGTTCCAGCCGCCTTGCGGGCCTCCGGCACCTCCTCGACGGCGAACTTCACGTAGCGCGAGATTCGCCTCGCGTACTCCTCCACGGCGGGGGCGTAGAGCCCGGACCGGTCCCGGCCCACGGAGAGGAGGCGGATGCGCACGGGGCGAGTCTACCGCGACGGCCCGGACCGCAACCGCCGGGCGGCAGCGGCGAGCACGCCGTAGGGCTGGGCGCCCACCACCCGCTCCTCGCCGATGTCGAAGGTGGGGATGCCGGTCACGCCGGCGCGCGCAGCCTCGCGGCCCATGTCGGCCACCCGCTCCAGGATCTCCCGCTCCCGGCTGCCCCGGATCGCGGTCGCGCCTTCGAGACCCGCACCCACCGCCACCCGGGTGAGGACCCCGTCGTCCTCGAGGTCGAGCCCCTCCCGCCAGTAGGCGTCCATGAGCCCGGTGCGGACCTGGTGGAGCCTGCCCTGCCCGCGCGCCCATTCCGCGAGCGCCAGCGCCTTCCGCGTGTTGGGCTTGTGGGCCGGAATCACCATCCCGGGGACGCCCTGCCCCCTCGCGAACTCGACCAGGTACGGTCGCATCTTCCGAACGCGCTCCGCCCCGAACATCTCGTCGAGCGGCAGGCCGCCGACGGGTATCTCCGGGTGCAGCTCGAATCCGCGCCAGTCGAGGACGACGTCGAACTCCACCTGCAGCCTGACCAGGCTGCCCTGCTCCGCGACGAAGCAGAAGGGTCAGACGAAGTCGGACCAGATCCGTACCGGGATCGCCATGCACGGGACCCTAACCGGGAACATGATCTCCCGCATGACGGCCGAGACGAAGGGCAGGACGACCCCGATGGCGCCCCATCCCTAAGCTGGTAGTCTGCCGCGCGCTTGGACGTCTCCCTGCCCGCGCTCGCGCTGCTCGTCGCCGCCTCCTTCGTGGCCGGGACGGTGGACGCCATCGGCGGCGGAGGCGGCCTCGTCACCCTGCCGGCCCTGCTCGCGGCCGGGCTCCCCCCGGCCCTGGCGCTCGGCACCAACAAGGGGCAGAGCGTCTTCGGCTCCGGGGCGGCGCTCTTCCGCTATGCCCGGGCCGGGCTCGTGGACGGGCGGGTGGCGCGGGTCACCTTCCCGGCCGGGCTCCTGGGTTCGCTCGGGGGCGCGGCGCTCGTGCTGCTCGTCCCGCCAACCCTGCTGCGCCCGGTGGTCCTGGCCCTCCTCGTGGTGGTGGCGGTGGTCCTGGCCTTCCGTCCGGCCTCGCCGGTGGCGCCCCGTCCCGGCGCGCACCGGTCGCTCGTGGTGGCCGCCGCCATCGCGCTCGTCATCGGATCCTACGACGGCTTCTTCGGACCGGGGACGGGGACGTTCCTCATCTTCGCCTTCGTGATCTTCTTCGGCGCCGGGATGCGGGAGGCATCCGCCGACGCCAAGGTGGTGAACTTCGCGTCCAACCTGGCCGCCGTTGCGCTCTTCGCATCGCGGGGGATGGTGGCCTGGAACGTGGCGCTTCCCATGGCGGCCGGGCAGTTCGCGGGCGGCCTCGCCGGGGCGCACCTGGCCGTCCGCGGCACCGACCGCCTGGTCCGCTGGGTCGTGCTCGGGGTCGTCGTTGCACTCGTCGTGAAGCTCGGCACGGACCTGGCCCGGGGGTAAGATCGGGGGATGGCCCCGACCGCGAAGCATCCCGATCCGAAGGACCTCCTCGTCCGCGCCGAACGCGCCGCCGCGCAGGAGGAGTCGTTCCGCCACCCGCTCAACCCGGCCTCCGAGCTGCACGGCACCACGCTCTCCCGGCTCACCGGGCTCGTGAAGTGCGGGGTGAACCTCATCCGGATCGCACCAGGCAGGGAGTCGTTCCTTCACCACGTCCACCTGGTGGACGAGGAGTGGATGTACGTGATCTCCGGAGCGGGCGAACTGCGCATCGGTGACGAGCGCTTCGCGGTGGGCCCGGGCGACTTCGCCGGCTTTCCTCCTCGCACCCATGCCCATCACCTCAGGAACACCGGTCCGGAGGATCTCGTCTACCTCTCCGGCGGCGAGGCGGTCGACTTCGGCGTGGCCGACTTCCCGGACCAGGGACTGAGGCTCGTGCACGCCGGTGGGGAGGCCAAGGTCTACCCGCTCTCCGCGGGGAAGAATCTGTTCGGGGAGTGAAGCGCGAGGAGCGGCCGGTCAGCGACGGCCTGGTGCACCACCGCGCGCAGGTGCTCGAGAATGGGCCGGGCGAACGGGGCGGCCTTGGCGATGTAGGCGTCGACGCGGGCGTCCCGGGTGGGCATGGCGGCGGCTGTAGCCGGGATGCCGCGCTCCGGCCAACTTGCCGCCCGCCCCTCGCCGCCATAGGACCGCACGCATGTCCGCGATCGCCGCCCTGCTGCTCCTCGCCCTCGCCGCCCCGCCCGATACCCTCGCGCCGCCCCCGTCGTCCTCACCTGCGCTGCCCGATCCGCTCGCCCAGCTGGTGGGCGTGCTGGCGCGGCTCCCCGCCACGACGCCGGTCCGGGCCCGGGTCGAGCACCGCGTCGTGTACACCCAGGGGGACGAGGAGCCGCCGCCGCCAACCGGCACGGCCACGGCGACCGCGTCTGCGGGGCCGGAGGGACTCCGGATCACCTGGAGCCCCGACCTGCTGGCCCGGGCCGAGGCCGACGAGCGGTCCCGCCTCAACGACCCGGACGCCCCGACGCCGACCCGTGATGCCGTGTTCGACCTTCGGCCGCTCGCGCTGGCCCGCGCGCTCGACGCCGTCCCGGAGATGCTGCGATCGCTCTACGACGCCCGCGTCCTCGAGGACCGGGTGGAGCCGTTCGAGGGCGCCCCCACCCGGATGCTCGTTCTCCAGGTGAAGCCGGTCATCGCCGCCCGGGACCGGAAGTACGTGAAGGACGTCGAGGCGACGGCGCGGATCTGGCTCGACAGGGACGGCGTGCCCCTGGCGGCCGACCGGCGCGTGCTCCTCAAGGGGCGAATCTTCCTCGTCATCACCTTCGAGATCGAGCAGAAGGAGAGCCTGCGGTTCCGGCGCAGCGGCGACCGGCTGGTGGCGACGCGGCTGGAGAGCGACTCCCGGTCGTCGGGCGCCGGGGAGCGGAGGGACCGCCACGCGGTGACGACGCTCAGCCTCATGGAGTGAGCAGCGCCACACAGAGCGCCGCGAGCACGCCTTACTTCACCCCGAACATCGCCTCCACCCGCGCGCCGTACTCGAGCTCGCCCTCCGCCACCGGGGCGGGGGCCGAATCGGCCGACATGGACCGCGCCCTCATCTGCATCAGCATGGGGCGCGGCGAGACGCCCTCCTCGCTCACGGAGAGGAAGTCGCCGAGCTCGACGCCGGCCGCGGCCGCGATGGCCCTGGCCTTCTCCCGCGCCGAGGCATAGGCCAGAGCCAGCGCCTCGAGCTGCTGCGGCTTGGGATCGAGCCGCTCCATGCGCAACGACTGGAGCTGGTTCGACCCCGCCGCCGTCACCGCGTCGAGGACCTTCCCCAGCTTCGGGAGCTCGCGCACCTTCACGTCGGCGGCGGTGGCAACCCGGTAGCCGGCGATGGGCTGCTGCTTGCCGTCCTTCCAGGGCCGGTCGATGGAGACGTCGTAGCGGACGGTGCGGACGTCCCGGGCCTGGACGCCGGCAGCGGCCACCGCGTCGAGCACCGCCTTCATCTTGGCGTTGACCTCGGCGGTGGCAGCCGCCACCGTCTTGGCCGTGACCTCGACACCGACGGTGAACGTGGCCGAGTCGGGCGCCACCCCCACCTTGCCCTCCCCGGAGACCGCGATGGTCCGCGGCGGCCGGTGAGGCGTGCCCGGCCCGGGAAGCGGTGCGCGCAGGGAGGCGTCCTGGGCGAACGCGCTTCCCGCAGACGCCGAGAAGGCCAGGAGGAACGCGGCGGCGAGTGCCCGTCCGGTCACGATCAGGCCTTGGCCTTCGGCTGGGGGATGCCCGCGACGGCGGCTGCGCCGATTGGCCCGCCCGGCACGAGATTGACGGGGTTCATGGCCCGGGCGAGCTGCTCGTAGAGGGCGTACTTCTCGCTGGCCAGCCGCTGGGCCTCGTCGACCAGCTTCTTGTAGTTGTCCGGGTCGAGCTGCTCGACCATCCGGAAGCGGGTCTCGGTGGCCATGAACTGGGCGATGGTTGCCTTGGGGACGCCGCTGTCGAGCTTGAGCGGGCTCTCCCCGAGGGCCGCCTTGCGCGGGTCGTACCGGAAGATGGGCCAGTAGCCGGAGTTCACCGCCAGCTCCTGGTGCTCCATGGAGTCGGCCATGTCGTAGCCGTGGGCGATGCAGTGGCTGTAGGCCACGATGATGGAGGTGCCGGGGAAGCTGTCGGCCTCCTTCATGGCGTTCACGCTCTGCACGTCCTTGGCCGCCATGGCCACCCGGGCCACGTAGGCGTGGCCGTAGGTCATGGCCAGCATGGCCAGGTCCTTCTTCTGCACGGACTTGCCGCCCATGGCGAACTTGGCCGCTGCGCCCATGGGCGTGGCCTTCGAGGCCTGGCCGCCGGTGTTGGAGTAGACCTCGGTGTCGAGGACCAGGATGTTCACGTCCCGGCCCATGGCGATCACGTGGTCGAGGCCGCCGAAGCCGATGTCGTAGGCCCAGCCGTCGCCGCCGACGATCCAGATGCTCTTCTTCACCAGGTAGTCGGAGATCTGCTCGAGGCGGCGCGCCGACGCGAGATCGATGCCCGCCAGCTTGGTGCGGAGCACGTTGATGCGTCCGCGCTGGGCCTCGATCCCGACCTCGGTGGCCATGTCGGCCTCGAGGAGCTCCCTGACCAGATCTCCGCCCACGCGCCCCGTGACGTCGGAGAGCAGGTACCTCGCGTGCTCGGTGAGCTTGTCGACCGCGAGCCGGATGCCCAGGCCGAACTCGGCGTTGTCCTCGAACAGCGAGTTGGACCAGGCCGGACCGCGCCCCGCGTCGTTCTTGGCGTAGGGCGTGGTCGGGAGGTTGGCGCCGTAGATCGAGCTGCAGCCGGTGGCGTTGGCGATGATGGCCCGGTCGCCGTAGAGCTGGGTGAGCAGCTTGATGTACGGGGTCTCGCCGCAGCCGGCGCACGCGCCCGAGTACTCGAAGAGCGGCTCGAGGAACTGGGTGCCCTTCACGTCGAGCTTCACCTTGGTGCGGTCCGGGTCGGGCAGCGCCAGGAAGAACTCGTAGTTGCGCTTCTCCACCTCCCGGATGGGCGCCATGGGCGCCATGTTGATGGCCTTGTGCCCCTTCTGGGTCTTCGACTCGGCCGGGCAGAACTCCACGCAGACGCGGCAGCCCGTGCAGTCCTCGGGCGCCACCTGGATGGTGTACTTGGCCCCCTTCACGTCGGCGGACTTGAAGTCCATCGCCTTGAAGGCGGTGGGCGCCACTTGCAGGTCATCGGCCGGGTAGTACTTGGCGCGGATGGCGGCGTGCGGGCAGATGAGCGCGCACTTGTTGCAC
The DNA here is from genome assembly GCA_963831265.1 of uncultured delta proteobacterium. Classification (GTDB taxonomy): domain Bacteria; phylum Myxococcota; class Myxococcia; order Myxococcales; family Anaeromyxobacteraceae; genus CAIOAK01. The sequence continues at coordinate 115,352 of CAWHPQ010000004.1, forward strand.
TGGATGCAGAGCGGCGAGTCCCACACCGGGATCTCGAGGGCGATGGCCCGCTTCTCCCACTGGGTGGTGCCGGTGGGCCAGGTGCCATCGACGGGGAAGGCCGAGACCGGCAGGAGGTCGCCCTTGCCGGCCATCATGATCGAGGTGACCTTCTTCACGAAGTCGGGCGCGTGCTCGGAGACGAGCGGCGGCCGCGGCTGGCCGGTGACCTTCTTGCCGTCGAGCTTCACCTCGTGCATGTGGGCGAGCGTCGCGTCCACCGCCTCGAAGTTCTTCTTCACGACCTCGGCGCCCTTGCGGCCGTAGGTCTTCTCGATGGCCTTCTTGATGAGCTCGATCGCCCGCTCCCGCGGGAGGACCCCGGAGATGGCGAAGAAGCAGGTCTGCATGATGGTGTTGATGCGGCCGCCCATCCCGGTGTCCTTGGCGACCCGCACCGCGTCGATCACGAAGAAGCGCAGCTTCTTCGCCAGGATCTCGGCCTGCACCTCGGCCGGCAGCTCTCCCCAGACGTCCTCGGGGGCGTGCGGCGTGTTGAGCAGGAAGACCGCGCCCGGAGCGGCCGCGTCGAGCATCTCGTACTTCTCGAGGAAGCTCGACTGGTGGCAGGCCACGAAGTTGGCGCTGGTCACGAGATACGAGCTGCGGATCTGCTCGGGCCCGAAGCGCAGGTGCGAGACGGTGACGCTGCCCGACTTCTTCGAGTCGTAGACGAAGTAGCCCTGCGCGAAGTTGGGCGTGTCCTCGCCGATGATCTTGATGGAGTTCTTGTTGGCGCCCACCGTGCCGTCGGCGCCCAGGCCCCAGAAGTGGCAGCGGACCACCCCCTTGCCCTCGGTCTGGTAGGTGGGGTCGTAGGCGAGGGAGAGGTGGGTGACGTCGTCGTTGATGCCCACCGTGAAGTGCCGCTTGGGGCGAGCGTGGGTGAGCTCGTCGTAGACGGCCTTCACCATCGCTGGCGTGAACTCCTTGGAGGAGAGGCCGTAACGGCCGCCGATCACGGTGATCTCGTGGTGGAAGCGGTCGATGTGGGCCTGCTGCGCCTCGCGGAGCGCGGTGACCACGTCCTGGTAGAGCGGCTCGCCCAGGCTGCCCGGCTCCTTGGTGCGGTCGAGGACCGCGATGGAGGTGGTCGTGCGGGGGAGCGCCTTCATGAAGTGGCCGAGCGAGAAGGGACGGTAGAGCCGGACCTTCACGAGGCCGACCTTCTCCCCCTTCGCGACCAGGTCCTCGATGGTCTCGTGCGCGACCTCGGCGCCGGATCCCATCATGATGATGACCCGCTCCGCCTCGGGATGACCGACGTAGTCGAAGAGGTGGTACTGCCGCCCCGCGACCTTGGCGAAGTCATCCATGGACGCCTGCACGAGATCCGGGGTGTCCGTGTAGAAGCCGTTGCAGGCCTCGCGCGCCTGGAAGAAGGCGTCGGGGTTCTGGGCGGTGCCGCGGACCACCGGGGCATCCGGGTTGAGCGCCCGGGCGCGGATGGCCGAGACCAGATCGTCGGTGATCATCGCCTTCAGATCGTCGTCGTCGAGGAGCTCGATCTTGGCCACCTCGTGCGAGGTGCGGAATCCGTCGAAGAAGTGGAGGAAGGGCACGCGGCTCTTCAGGGTGGCGCGCTGGGAGATGAGCGCGAAATCGTGGGCCTCCTGCACCGAGTTGGAGGAGAGCAGCCCGAAGCCGGTCTGGCGTACCGCCATCACGTCGGAGTGGTCCCCGAAGATCGAGAGCGCGTGCGTGGCCAGCGTCCGGGCCGACACGTGCATGACGAACGGCGTCAGCTCGCCGGCGATCTTGTACATGTTGGGGATCATGAGCAGCAGACCCTGCGACGCCGTGAAGGTCGTCGTCAGCGAGCCGCCCTGGATCGCGCCGTGGACCGCGCCGGCGGCCCCGCCCTCCGACTGCATCTCCACCACGGTGGGGACGAGCCCCCAGATGTTCTTCTTGCCGAAGGCCGACCACTCGTCCGCCCACTCGCCCATGTTCGAGGACGGGGTGATGGGGTAGATGGCGATGACCTCGTTCGTGCGGTGGGCGACCGAGGCGACTGCCTCGTTTCCGTCCATCGTCACCATCTTCCGCTGCTTCTGGGACTGGGCCATGCGTCCTCCGGCTTTCGGACCGCGCGTTGAGGGATTCGGGAAGGGGGGGCATTCTACCCCGACCCCGGCGGGATGTACCCCTCGGGAACGCGCAATCGGTCGCCTCGGCGCCGCCAACGGTTGTTGACGGGAGTCAAGAAGCTGCCGGAGGTCAGCGCCGCCGGAAGACCAGCACGGCCGGGTCGAGCTCCGGGGGGAGCGCGACGGGTCACACCCACGAAGGGCCTGCCGGTGCTATCCGATCGGCACCCGCGGAGCGTCGGCCCAGAGCCCTTCCAGGTCGTAGAAGCCACGGGCCTCGGGCGACATCACGTGGATCACCACGTCGCCGAAGTCGAGCAGGACCCAGCCGCCGCCGCTCCGCCCCTCGGCGCCCAGACGCTGCGCCCCCAGGTCGGTCAGCCGGTCGTCGACCGCGTCGGCCACCGCGGCCGCCTGGCGATCGCTGTCGGCGGAGAGCAGCACGAAGTAGTCGGCCACGCCGGAGAGGCCGCGCACGTCCAGGACGATCGGGTTCTCGGCCTTCTTGTCCCCGCCGGCCGCGACCGCGGCGAGAGCCCGCAGCTGCCCGTCGTCGGGAGGGAGCGTGGCGGCGACCACGGGTGCGGAGACGGGTACGCCAGGCGCGGGGGCCTTGCGAGGAGCCACCTTCGGTCCGGGCCGGAGCGCGGCCTTCTTCATCCCCGCCCGCGCCGCCGTGCCGGACGGTGCGGTCTTCCGACCCTGGGCGGGCCTGGGGGCCTTCCCGACGAAGAACTTCCTGGCGGGCGCCTTGCCCTTGCCGGCGGGTCTTGCCTTCGGCCCTGCGCGCTTCGCGAACGCCTTCTTCGCCGCTCCGCCCTTCCCCTTCGCCGGCTTCCTGCCCTTGGTCACCTTCGCCATTCGTGTGCTTCCTCTCTCAGGTTCGGACGTTTCCGCGCCCCTCGACCACGTACTTCTGCGTGGTGAGCTCCTCGAGCCCCATGGGGCCGAACGCGTGCAGCTTGGTGGTGCTGATGCCGATCTCGGCGCCGAGCCCCAGCTCGCCGCCGTCGTTGAAGCGGGTGGATGCGTTGACCATCACCGCGCTCGCCTCCACCTCCCGCTCGAAGCGGCGGGCCGCGGCGAGGTCGTTGGTGACGATGGCCTCGGTGTGGAGCAATCCGTGGCGGGCGATGTGGGCCAGCGCGCCGTCGAGGTCTCCCACCACCCGGACGGCCAGGATCTTGTCGAGGAACTCCTTGCCGTAGTCCCCCTCGGAGGCCGGGATGCAGGGGACGCCGGCACGGGAGAGGATGGAGAACGAGGTGGGATCGCAGCGGAGCTCGACTCCCTCCGCGGCGAGGGCGCGCCCCACCGCGGGCAGGAGACGCTCGGCGGCCGCGCGGTGCACCAGCAGGCACTCGGTGGCGTTGCACACACCCGGGCGCTGGACCTTTCCGTTCACGGCGATGGCGACCGCGACCCCCTCCGCGGCGCTCTCGTCGAGGAAGAGGTGGCAGATCCCCTGGTAGTGCTTGACCACCGGAACCCGCGAGCGCTCCGCGACGGCGCGGATGAGCCCGGGGCCTCCGCGCGGGATGGCCAGGTCAATGAGGTCGTCGAGGGCGAGCAGCGCGAAGGTGGCCTCCCGGTCGGCCACCGGGACCACCTGCGCGGCGGCCGCGGGAAGGCCGGCCGCGCGGAGCCCGTCGGCGAAGGCCTCGCCGAGCGCCAGCGACGAGGCCAGCGCGTCGGAGCCGGGGCGCAGGATGCAGGCGTTCCCACTTTTCACGCAGAGTGCTGCTGCCTCGACGGTGACGTTGGGGCGTGCCTCGTAGACCATGAGCACGACGCCCAGAGGGATGCGCACCTTTTTCACCGAGAGTCCGTTGGGGCGGCTCCAGCTGGCGGTGACGCGGCCGACCGGGTCGGGGAGCGACGCGACCTCCCGGATGGCGGAGGCGATGGCCTCGAGCCGCCCCCGGTCGAGCCGGAGCCGGTCGAGGAAGGCGTCGGTGGCCCCCGCACCGGCGGCGGCGGCCAGGTCGGCCCGGTTGGCCTCCAGGATGGCCCCGGAGTGAGCCGGGATGGCGTCGGCAGCGGCGCGGAGCGCCTGATCCTTCACCTCGGACGGGGCGCGGGAGAGCTCGCGGGCGGCCCGCTTCGCGTCGGCGGCGAGCGAGCGCATCCGCAACGCGAGACCGGGATGCTCCGCGCTCATCGCGTGGCCTGGGTCGGGTCGGTGAGGACCATGTCGTTCCGGTGAACCACCTCGTCCAGGTACTTATAGCCCAGCGCCCGCTCGATCTCGCTCGACTTCAGGCCGGCGATGCGCCGGATCTCGTCGGCGCCGTACCCGGCCAGACCGCGCGCGAAGGGGGGCTCCCCCTCCACGGCGATGTCCACCGGGTCGCCCACCCCGAAGCTGCCCTCCACCCCCCGCACCCCGGAGGGGAGCAGGCTCTTTCCGCGCTCGGACAGGGCCTTGCAGGCCCCCGCATCCACCAGGATGGTCCCCTTGCCCCGGGCGGCGAGGGTGAGCCACTCCCTGCGCCCGGCATGGCGCTCCGCCGCGGGACGGAAGAAGGTCCCCACCTCCCCGCCATCGAGGAACGCGGCGATCGCGCCGGCGCGCCTGCCGGAGAGCAGGACGGTCCCCACCCCCTGGGCGGCGAGCCGCTTGGCGGCGGCGATCTTGGTGGCCATGCCGCCCACGCTCCGTTCGCTGCCGGCGCCACCGGCCATGCGCTCCACCTCGGAGGTGACGCGGGGGACGTCGGGCACCAGCCGCGCCGCGGGGTGGCGGGGGTCCCGGTCGTAGAGTCCCTCCACGTCGGTGAGCAGGGCGACCAGGTCGGCGCCCACGCAGGTGGCGACCAGCGCCGCCAGGCTGTCGTTGTCGCCCACCTTGATCTCGTCGATCGCCACGGTGTCGTTCTCGTTCACCACCGGGACGGCCCCGTGCTCGAGCAGCTTCTCGAAGGTGTGGCGCGCATTCAGGAAGCGCCTCCGGCTGGCCAGGTCGTCCGCCGTGAGGAGCACCTGGGCGACGACGCGCCCGTGGGCCCCCAGCGCCCGACCCCACTCGGCCATGAGGTCTGGCTGGCCCACCGCGGCGGCGGCCTGCTTGGTGGCGATGTCCCAGCTCTTGCGGGGCGATCGCACCAGCCCGAGCCGGTCGGCCCCGAGCGCGATGGCGCCGGAGGAGACGAGCACCACGCTGCGGGTACGGGAGAGCTCGGCGAGCTCCCCGGCGAGTCGCTCGCAGTTCCCCCGGTCGAAGCGCCCGGCCGGGTCGGTGAGCGTGCCGGTGCCGACCTTCACGACGAGGCGTCGCGTCTTTCCCATGGACCGGCGGGGCACGGCTCCATCTTACGCGAGGGCGAGGGGACGGCACAGCAGGCCTTGGAGGCGCCCGCGCGCCGGCCTAGCATGCGCGCGTGGATTCCTCCTCGACGGCCGCCCCCGGGCCCCTGCTCCGCGCGCTCGATCGCCTCGACGAGAGGCGGGTCCTCGCGGCGACGCTCGCCCTGGGGCTCGCCTTCACGGTGGCCGCGGCGCTCGCCTCCGACAGCGTCTTCCAGGTGGACGAGCACTTCCAGGTGGTCGAGTTCGCGGGGCTGAAGCTCGGCGTCACGCCGGCGTCGGCCCTTCCCTGGGAGCACGCAGCCCGCATCCGCCCGTGGATGCAGCCCGGGGCCTTCACCTGGCTCGCGCGCGGGCTCGGTGCCATGGGTGTCGAGGACCCGTTCGTCCTCCTGCGCGCCTTCCGGCTCGCGAGCGGTCTCCTCTCCTGGACGGCGCTGGCGGCGCTCCTCCTCGCGGTCCGTGCCTGGCTTCCCTCTGCGCGCTGGCGGCGCGTGGCCTACCTGTCGCTCGCCCTTCCCTACTTCGTCCCCTACCTGGCTGCCCGCGTCTCCTCGGAGAGCGGCTCCACGACCTTCCTCGTGTTCGCGCTGGCGGCGCTCCTCCCCCTGGCCACCGGCGCCGCGGGGACGGCGGGAGGTGCCCTGTCCCGCCGGCGGCTCCTCGTCGCCGGGGCGGCGCTCGGATTCGCGTTCGAGTTCCGCTTCCAGTCCGGAGTGGCGGTGGCGGGCCTCCTCCTCTGGGTGCTCTTCTTCGACCGGGATCGATGGCGATCCCTGGCCGGGCTCGCCATCGGCATGGCGGGCCCGCTCGCCCTCGGGCTCGTGGTGGACGCCTGGGGCTACGGCTCGTTCCAGGTCGTCCCCTGGCGGTACCTCGCCGCGAACCTCCTCGAGGGCAAGGCGGCGAGCTTCGGCACGTCCCCGCTCCCCGCCTACACCTGGTTCCTGGCGGGCCTCTTCCCGCCCTTCGGGCTCGCGATCCTCCTCGGCCTCCTCCTCTTCTGGTGGCGATTCCCGCGCCACCTCCTCACCTGGTTCACGCTCCCCTTCGTCGCGGTTCACAGCCTCATCGGCCACAAGGAGATCCGGTTCCTCTTCCCCATCCTGCCGGCGGCCACGCTCTGCGTGGTCCTGCTCCTCGCCTCGCCGGTGGCCGCCCGGCGGTGGGAACGTTTCACCGTCCGTGCCATGGGAGTCCTCTGGCTCGGACGGGCCACGTGGGCCTTCAACGCCGTGGCGATCTTCCTCCTCTGCCTCCTGCCGTCGAGCGACAACCTGGAGCTGCAGCGCTTCTTCCACCGGCACGCCGCCGAACCGGCGAGGTGGGTGGCGCTCTCCGACCCGCGCGTCTTCCATGGCACGGCCGTCCCGTTCCTCTGGCCGAGGCCGATGCCTCCGGTGGAGGTGGTAGCGGACGCAGCCGGCCTCGAGGCGGCGCTGGCCCGAGGACCCGGGCCGGTGCTCGTGACCGCGAAGCACCCCTTGCCTCCCGGGGTCGAAGCCGTCCTCACCCAGCGCGGAACCCGGGTGTTCAGCTCGCTCCCGCCGTGGATGGCCGGGGCGAACCTCTTCCACTGGCTCGACCGCGCCGACATGACCTACGTCTGGCGGATCCGGGAATCTCCCCGGACGGATGGAAGTTGATCCCCGGAGTGGTGTTGAATGCCCCCTTTCCGCCACCGGAAGGGCGCGTGGCGAGGGTCACGACCGGAGGAACCGCGATGACATGGCATCGGATGGGGCGGCGCAAGTTCGTGAAGCTGTCGGGGGCGACGCTCGTCGCCGCCGGGGCCGTCGACCTGGTGGGCTGCGCCACGGCGAAGCCCAGGGCCGAGGGAGCGACCGCCGGCATCGGATACTTCGACCGCTTCGGCGTGACCGAGCCCCTCCTCGCCGAGGTGCTCGCAGCCGCCATGTCACGCGGCGCCGACTCGGCGGACGTCTTCTTCCAGCACCGGGTCCAGTCGAGCCTGGGGCTCCAGGACGGCGCCGTGAACCGCTCGACCGCCCAGATCTCGCTGGGCGTGGGCGTGCGGGCCGTGAAGGGCGACCAGCAGGGATACGGCTACACCGAGGACCTGTCGCTCGCTGCCATCGTCGAGTGCGCCCGGACGGCCGCCGCCATCGCCGACGGCCCGGCGCGCCCGGGGCCGCAGCGCTTCCACGTGGCCGGGACCCTCCCCGACCGCTACCCGATGAAGGTCCGCTGGGAGGACGTCCGCCCCGAGCAGACCATGCCCATGCTCACCCAGCTGGAGGCTCGCGCGCTCGCCAGCGACTCGCGCGTGCGCAAGGTGAACATCGGGTTCGGGGACGAGTACGGGGCCGTGCTGCTCGCCGACTCGACCGGCCGGATCGTCGAGGACATCCAGCCCATGACCCGCCTCTTCCTCCAGTGCACGGCCGAGCAGGACGGCCGCCGGGAGTCGGGCTACTACAACGTCGCCGCCCGTGCCGGGCTCGAGTACTACGACCAGGACCGGCTGGACCGGGTGGTTCGAGAGGCGGTGGCCCGCACCACCATCCTCTTCGAGGCCGTGCCGGCCCCTGCCGGCGAGATGCCGGTCGTCCTCGCCGCGGGCTCGTCCGGGATCCTCCTCCACGAGGCCATCGGCCACGGCATGGAGGCCGACTTCAACCGGAAGAACATCTCCATCTTCTCGGACAAGATCGGCAAGCCGGTCGCCCACCCCTTCGTGAACATCGTCGACGATGCCACGCTTCCCGGCGCCCGCGGCGCCATCAACGTGGACGACGAGGGAAACCCGGCCGGCGTGACCCACCTCGTCGAGAACGGGATCCTCTCCACCTACCTCCACGACTCGGTCTCGGCCCGCCACTACGGCGTGAAGCCCACCGGCAACGGACGGCGCCAGAGCTACCAGTTCGCGCCCATCCCACGCATGCGCGCCACCTACATGCTGCCCGGGCCACACGAGAAGGAGGAGATCGTGGCCTCGGTGAAGAAGGGGATCTTCTGCTCCAACTTCACCAACGGCCAGGTCCAGATCGGCGCCGGGGACTTCACCTTCTACGTGAAGAACGGCTACCTCATCGAGAACGGCAAGCTCACCCGCCCGGTGAAGGACGTGAACGTCATCGGGAACGGGCCCAAGGTCCTGGAGAAGATCGACATGGTCGCCAGCGACCTGGTGGTCGATGAAGGCGGCTGGACCTGTGGGAAGGACGGCCAGGGGGTGCCCGTCTCCCAGGGCATCCCCACCGTGCGCGTCTCCTCCATCACCGTCGGCGGACAGGGGAAGGCCTAGGCCATGGCAAACGTCGATCCCTCGAGGCAGATGCAGGACACCGCCCGCGCGGCGGCGGAGATGGCCCGCAAGGCCGGGGCGCAGCAGGCGGCGGTGGGCGCGAACCGGGTTCGGACCGTCGAGGTGGAGTGGCGGGACGGGCGGCTGGAGCGGATGAAGGAGGCCACCACCCGGGGGCTGCAGATCGAGCTCTTCGTGGACGGCCGCTACTCCATGGTCGGAACCTCCGACCTCCGCCCCGACGCGCTACGCGCCTTCGTGGAGACGGCGGTGGGAATGGCCCGCAAGCTCCAGCCGGACCCCTTCCGGGCCCTCCCCGATCCGAAGCTGTACGCGGGTAAGGCCGAGGTGGACCTCGACCTGCTCGATCTCGCGCAAGGGGCGCTCACCGCAGCCGGCCGGCGCGAGCGGGCCCGGTCCGCCGAGGCCGGCGCCCGCGGGGTTACCGGTTCCGCGGCGATCCTCTCGGTCACCACCGGCTTCACCGACGTGCTCGCCGAGTCGTTCCGGGTGCACAGCGACGGCTTCGAGGGCACGCAGACGGGCACGACCTTCGCCGTCTCGGCCGAGGTCTCGGTGAAGGACCCCGACGGGCGGCGCCCCGAGGACTGGGATTACGCCTTCGCCCGGCACCTGACCGCCGTCCCGGCGTCCGACGCGGTGGGAGAGGCGGCGGCCCGACGAGCGGTGGCCCGCATCGGCTCGAAGAAGGGGGACTCGGCCGCCATGACCATGGTCGTCGACGCCCGGGCCGCTGGCCGGCTGGTCGGGACCCTCACCGGGCCCCTGTCCGGGATGGCCCTCCAGCAGAAGCAGTCGTGCCTGGAGGGCAAGCAGGGCCAGACGGTGGGCAGTGCGCTGCTCGACGTCGCCGACGACCCGCTCCTCCCGCGCGGCGTGGCGTCTCGCCTCTTCGACGACGAGGGGCTGACGGCGCGCCGCTTCCCCGTATTCGAGAAGGGCGTGCTGCGGAACTACTACGTCGACACCTACTACGGCCGGAAGCTGAAGATGGACCCGACCACCCGCTCCGCCTCGAACCTGGCCTGGACGCTGGGGAAGAAGGGGCAGGACGGGCTCCTCGCCGACGCCGGGGAGGGCGTGCTCGTCACCGGCTTCCTGGGCGGGAACTCGAACGGCACGACCGGCGACTTCTCCCTGGGGGTCCAGGGGTACCGGATCCGCCGCGGCCGGATCGCCGAGCCGGTCGGCGAGATGAACGTCTCCGGGAACCTTCTCGAGGTGTGGAAGCGGCTCGTAGCGGTGGGCAACGACCCCTACCCGTACAGCCGCCTGCGCACGCCCACGCTGGTCTTCGAGGGCGTGCAGTTCGCGGGAGTCTAGGAGGTCCCCATGAGCGACGTCGCCTACCGATCCGAGGTCCGCATCGAGCGCCAGCCGGGCTCGCTTCGCCATGCCTGGCTCCCCGCCGAGACCGCTCCCGTGCTCTTTGGCACCCACGGGGCCGTGGCCGCGCACTACGGGCGCGCTCCCGGCACGTACGAGCCCCATGCCACGACGCTCGACTACGTGGTCGCCGCCACCGGCGGTTGACTCCTCGGCACCTTCGGGGGCGCGCTGGAGGCGCGTCAGATCGCGGCGACCGGCGACCGGCTGGTGGCCCACGTGGCCGGCGAGATCGAGCTCGAGGAGAAGGTCCTCGTCATCCGGCGCATCCACGTGAAGTTCACGCTGCGCGCCGATCCGGGCCAGCGGGAGACCGCCGAGCGGGTCCATGGCTTCTATGCCAACTCCTGCCCGGTCTACCGATCCCTGCGCGCCGCCATCGCCATCACGTCGGATCTGGAGTTCCAGCCGGCGGCCGCCGGCGTCCCGGGCTGAGGCGGCTCAGTACCCGAGGACGGCGGGCGACGCGAGCGGGTTCGATGAATCGACGTTGGCCGACGCTCCGTAGCCGGCAGGGCCGCCCGGCCCGGCCGGATCGCCCCACCAGTCTCCTCGGGCGTCGACGTCCGGCGTCCCGCCGTTCTGGACGCCCAGGCCACCGTTCCCGGACAGGTTGCAGCCCTCGAGTGCCACCGACGGGAAATCCCGCGCGAGCCGATCTGGATGCTGAGGCGCGACGGACCCGCCTCCGCTCACGACGGTCCAGCTGCCTCATCCGACTCCTGCAGCATCTCGCCGCTGCCCGCGTGGCACTCGACGATCATTTCGAGGGGGATCGGGAGGACGGTGCCCACCGCATGCGCGGGCGACGTAGGTGCCAGCGATGCAACTCGTGTTGATGTCCCCGGAAGAGCAACCCATCTCCTGGGTCGCGAGGAATGCGAGTGCGAGCAGCATCGCGAGCCCTGCCTGCGGCCGGGCTCCGGCAGCCCTTCTCGACCTCGAAGTCGGGTCGACTTCGACCGGCTGCCTGACGGAAGCCCCGGTCGCCTACGGCGTGTAGCACTCGCAGGAGCCCCTGCCAGCGCAGGCGGCGCTGGTGCTGCCATACGGGCAGCAGCGCTGGGACTGGCACTGGTTCGATTCCGTGCAACAGGCGCCGTCCTGCTTGGACATCGGGTAGGTCGAGTCCTTGCAGAAGGCGATCTCCTGCGAGGTGAGCCCGTCCGGATTCGCGTTCGCCCAGTCGGTGCAACTCGCGAAGTACGCGTTGTTGCTCGACGACCCGCAGGCGGCCGCGAAGAAGGCGAAGAGGACTGCGACGAGCAGGTTTCTCATGGGCTCCTCCCTTTCGCCCCCCCGCGGGACGGTCACCCGGAAGTACAGTAAGCGATATCGAGCAAGCAAACGTTGACAGGGTCCCGGTTGGGCTTTCCGTACACGGGGGGCAAGGACCGCTCCCGGCCCAGGACCGCCCGTCGTGGATGGCCGCGGGGGCCCGGCGCGGCTATGCTCCCGGAACTTCATGGAAGAGGTCCACGGAAACACCCTCGGGCTGAAGCAGAGCCAGCTCCACGCCCTTCGCCGCACCTATCGCCGCCGGGTCGACGCCGGGGAGGTGATCTCGCCCGAGCTGGCGCGCCACCTCACCGAGGTCTCCCGGGAGACGAACCGCCAGGTCGGCGTGCTCCTCGACCGCAAGGGGGACGTGCAGTGGGTGGTGGTCGGCGACGCCGGCAAGCTCACCCTCCCCGACGTCGGGCGCGCCCGCGCCGGTTCGCACCGCCTGCGCGGGCTGCGGCTCGTGCACACCCACCTGCGCGGCGAACCGCTCACCCGCGACGACCACACCGACCTGGCGCTCCTGCGTCTCGACTCGGTGACGGCGCTCGAGGTCAAGGAGGACGGCCTCCCCGGCAAGGTCCACCTGGCGTACCTGCTGCCGGAGAATCCCAGGGCCCCTCTGGAAGGACGAGGTCGCCCCATCGGTGCACGACCTCGACTACGACGCCGTGGAGGGACCGCTCGCCCTCGAGGAGGAGTTCGCCCGGGCCTCGGCGCTGCGCCGCACCGGCGGCCGGGAGCGGGCCATCCTGGTGGGCGTGGGGGGCAAGGGGAAGTCCCGCGCCGACGCCGAGTCGTCGCTCCTCGAGCTGCGGGAGCTGGCCCGCACCGCCGGCGTCGAGGTCATCGACGCCTCGGTGCAGATGCGCCGCGATCCGGATCCGCGCACCCTCATCGGCAAGGGCAAGCTCGAGGACATCCTGCTCCGGTCCATGCAGCTCATGGCCGACCTCATCATCTTCGACGCCGACCTGTCCCCGTCGCAGGCCATCCACATCGCCGACGCCACCGCCCTCAAGATCCTCGATCGCACCCAGCTCATCCTCGACATCTTCGCGCAGCGGGCCCAGTCGGCCGACGGCAAGCTCCAGGTCGAGCTGGCCCAGCTCGAGTACCTCTACCCGCGGCTCGTCGGCCGCGACGACTCGCTCTCGCGCCTGGCCGGCGGCATCGGCGGGCGCGGGCCGGGCGAGACCAAGCTGGAGATCGACCGGCGGCGGGTCCGCGACCGGATCACCCAGCTGAAGCGGCGCACCGAGGCGCTCTCCTCGGACCGGCAGGTCCGGCGCAAGCGGCGCAACCAGCGCGGGCTGCCGGTGATCTCCATCGTCGGCTACACCAATGCAGGCAAGTCCACGCTGCTCAACGCGCTCACCGACTCGACGGTCCTGGCCGAGGACGTCCTCTTCGCCACCCTCGACCCGACCAGCAGGCGGCTGCGCTTCCCGCGCGACCGCGAGGTGATCATCACCGACACGGTGGGTTTCATCCGCGACCTGCCGGAGGATCTCATCGCCGCCTTCCGGGCCACGCTCGAGGAGCTCGACGACGCCGACCTCCTGCTCCACGTCGCCGACGCGTCCGATCCCAGCCTCGACGGCCACGTGGCCGCGGTCGAGAAGATCCTCGGGGGGCTCGGGCTCTCGGAGACCCCGCGCCTCCTCGTCCTCAACAAGGTCGACCGGCTGCCGGCGGGCGATGGAGCGGCCGCGGCAGCAGCGCGCGGAGGGGTGGCCATCTCCGCGGCGACCCGGGCGGGCCTCCCGGAGTTGCTCCACCGCTGCGACCGGATCCTCTGGAGGGACGGCCGCGTCTCCCTCTCCGACCTGTCGCGCAGCGCCGACGAGAGCGAGCCCGAGCCGGGGCGAATCCTCCCCGCCGCGGCGATGCTCCGCGAAGGGGCCTGAGCCCCGTGCGCAAGTCCCTGCCCCTCGTCCTCCTGCTGGCCGCGTGCAGCCGCGGCGGGATGCCGGCCGAAGGGACCGGGGGCGCACCCCGGCCCCCACCCTCCTTCGACTGGAACCGGCCCGAAGCGGCGCTGCGGCTCGGCCCCGACGCGGTGGCAGCCGCCCTTGGCTCGTTTTCCTGGGAGGGACGCACCACCTGGTCGACGTCCCGTGGAGATCGGAAGGTCGAGGTCTCGGAGCGGCACGCCGTGCGCCAGCTGGCCGGCGGCGAGTTCGCAGCGGACGCAACCGTGGACCCGGGGCGGGGCCCGGGCTCGGAGAGCGGGAAGCGGGTGATCTGGGCGAAGGGCACGACCTACGCCCGCTCGCTGTACCCGGCCTCGGGTGAATGGCGCGAGCGTCCCACCGACCACGGACGCGGCGCCCGCCGCTTCCGCGACGAGAGCTTCCTCCTCGCGGGCGAGGTGGCCGGGCTGCTCGGACCTGCGCTCGTCGCCTCACCGGCCGGGACCACGAGCGTGCTCGGCCGCCCGGCGCGCCGATTCGCCCTCTCGCTCGACCGGGCGCGCTTCGTCCCGGGCCCGTCGCGTCTCTCCACGGAACCCCCGCCTGGCGGTCCCGACGCGGCCACGAGGGCCCGGCTCGCGTTCCTCGACGGTCGAGAGCCCGTCGACGCCTCCGGGGAGCTGCTCCTCGACGCCGCAACCGGGGCGCCACTGGCGGTCCGGATCTCGGCCCTGCTCGGCGTGAAGGGGGATCCGGACGCGCGGATCCGCGTCGAGGTCGAGGGTCGGTTCACCGCGCTCGGCGGGGCCGTGGCTGCAGTGGAGCCTCCACGAAATGCACTCCCCGACGTGCGGAAGCCGCCCGGCGTGGCCCGGGCGCTCGAGAAAGCAGGCCTCCGCGACCGGAAGGGCGCCGGGGCCGCGCAGGTGGACGAGACGGACGACGAGGGGGACGAGGAGTAGGCCCGTCGCCGTCGCTTTCACCCTCGGTATCTGCGCCACTCCACCATCAGGCAGCGATCCTGCACCACCTGGATGCCGGCCCGGGCCAGTTCCTCGGCCGCGGCGTCGTTCCGGATGCCGAGCTGGAACCAGACGGCGCGCGGCCTCTTGGCCAGGATGTCGGGGAGGTGGGCGGGGATGTCGGAGGGCTTGCGGAAGACGTCGACGATGTCGACCGGGCCCGGGATCTCGGCGACCTTCCGGTAGACCTTCTTGCCCAGGATCTCGGTCGCGTCGGGGTAGTACACCGGGACCGGGATCACCTCGCCGCCGTGGCCCGCCACGTGCGCGGCCACGTAGAAGGCGGCCTGGTCGGACTGCGCCTCGGTCTTGATCCCCAGCACCGCCACCCGCGCCGATCCGCGCAGCAGTTCCCCGATGCGGGCGTCGTCCACGAGCAGGTTGTCCCTCCAGTCGGGCATGGCTCCTCCTTCGCGATACCGGTGGGATCCACATAGGGCCCATGGGGTGCGGCGCGCCCGAAAATTGGACAGGTCCCGGGAGCTGCCTAGGATCTCGGTCATGAAGAAGAAGACTGCCCAGGCCACCGTCACCGAAGCGTCCGCCCAGGCCGTGCTCCGCCGCCGCGGCGCCAGCCAGCTCGCCGCGGTCGAGGAGAGGGTGATGCGCATGCGGCTCGGCGCCGCCCTTCCCCGCAAGGGCGAGATCGAGTGGATGGGCACCGGGAGCGAGGAGCTCGCCATCGAGCTGCGCGCCCTCGAGATCGAGACCTACCTCAAGCTGCGGGCCCACCAGGCCAGCCAGGCCCGGCGCGCCGCCCCCGCCAGCGCCACCTCCCGGACCAAGGAGAAGATCGTCCGGGCGCTGCGCCGCCGGGGTCCGACCCGCTAGTCCCCTACTTCCCCGTCTCGAGCATTGCCCCCAGGGCCTCCGCCGCGCGAGCGAGCGGGGGCCTCTCCCTTTCCGGGCCCGGGCTGCCGGCGGCGAACCTCCCGGCCAGCGCCTCCCCGGTCCGTGGGTTCCGCCAGTAGTCCTCGTCGAATCGCTCCCGGAGGTCGTGGCGGATGCCTGCCGCCCAGGCGGCGCCCGCGAGGGCGGTGCGGTGGGCCTCCGCGTCGGCGTCCCGCGCGGCGAGCCCGTCCGGCCAGCCGGCCAGGGCAGCCCGGGAGAGGGCCTCCCGGTGCGCCTCGTGCCAGGCCTGCCCCCCCGTGCCCCGCTCCACCTCGACCGCGACCCGCAGGGCCGCTGCGTGGGTCCGCAGCTGGAAGAGCAGGCGCAGGGCCAGCCGGCGGATCACGTCGCGGGCGCGCCTGCGGTCCTGCCCGGTGGACGACTCGAGGAATCGGGGCTCGAGCAGGAGCCAGGACCCCAGCGCCCCGACCGTGGCCGGGAGCGCCGGGTCGCGGGTGGACGGTCGGGATGTCGCGGCGACGGCCGCCCTCCCGGCGGCGTCCGGAAGGTCGAGCCAGTCGGCGAGCCCACCCTGCCTCCGGAGCGACACCCGCCCCTCGAAGGCGTGGGCCCCGGGCCACTTGCCCGCTCGGGCCGCGCCGTCGAGCCGGACGCGCCGGACGTCGATGCCGAGCCCGTCGAACCCCTCGAGCACCGCGGGCGAGAGCGGGGCCGGCCGGAAGAGTCCGTCGTGGTCGCGGAAGGCGAGCAGGTGGAGGAGCTCGGTGCGGTCGAGTTGACCGCGGGGCGGGAGCTCGATCCCCTCCTGGCGCGCGAACCAGGCGAGGACCTCCTGGTAGGCGCCCTCGGAGGCGGAGAGGACCTCGTCGGCCTGGACCACGTCCTCCCAGGCCGGCGTGAGCCCCAGGGCGGCGCGGGCGGCGGCACGGGCCTCCGCGGCGGCCTCGCGTGGTGCGGCCGAGGCCCTCGAGGCCTCGGCGACGGCGCGCCCGAGTTCCCGGCGGCGGTCCCGGTTGCGCTCGTGCAGGATCGCGAGCGCTGCGTCGGAGAGCCCCACCGGGCCGTCCGGGCCGTTCCCGGTGGCGGTCCCGTCGGAGGTGCGCCAGGACTCCTCGGCCGCTGCCGCTGCCCGCTCGGCGGAAAGTCCGGCGATGCGTGCGGCGAGATCCTGCTGCCCGTTCTCGCGGAGCATGGCCACCACGTCGCGATGGGAGGCGAGGCCGTGGGCCTCGAAGAGGGGCGTCAGCGCAGGCGCGGAGACGAGCCCGGCCACGTGCCGGTAGCGCTCCTCCGAGAGGCCCCGCGAGAGGGCATCGACCTCGGACCGGACCTCCTCGACCTCGCCGTCGTCCATGGCGCGCGCCTCAGCGGGCCGGTGCCGGACGGGGGCCCGGGCCGGCATACTGGTCGATCACCTCGTCGAGGGCGCTCCGGCAGGCCGAGCAGAAGGGCACGTCGTTCCGCGAGAACATGATGCAGTCCACCTCGGACCGGTAGGCCCCCTTCGACTCATAGTTGGCGCCCTCGAAGGCCCCCACCTTCCCGGCGAAGGGCTCGGCCCCGAGCTTCGCCGTCTCGATCTTCTTCTGTTCCACGAAGAGCGCGTCCATCTCCGCCTCGGGACCGTTGCGCTTGCGGATGACCTTTCGCCGGTCCTGGAAGTCGCGGGCACGCTTCTCGTAGTCCGCCTTGTCCCAGGGGGTGGGAACGGGCGCTCCCGGCGTGGCCGCCCACTTGGGCCGGGCCGGGTCGGGCAGGATGGTGACGTTCCGCTCCCAGGGCTCGATGCGCTCTCCCGGGAGGTAGGCCACGTCGGAGGTGAAGTACTCGTCGGCGAGCCCGGCGATGTGGTGCCCCAGCTCGTGGACGAACACGTACGGCGCCCACATGCTGCCCGCCGCGACGGTCGCGTAGAGCCCCTGGATGCCGCCGCCGCCGTAGGTCTCGGCATTGGCCAGGATGGCCACGAAGTCGTAGGGGGCCTGCGAGGCCACCTCGCGGAAGCGCCGGTTGTCGAGGGCGAGGACGTAGCGCTCCGACCCGAAGGCGTCGTAGGCCGCGCCCACCGGGCTGTTCCGGTGGATCCCGGTGGAGGGGCGGGAGACCCCGCTCTCCCGCGCCGGCGGGCAGAGGGCCCGGACGTTCACGTCGCCGCGGCGGGAGCGGAAGGGCTCGACCGCGAAGAGGGCCTCGGTGAACCGGCGCGCCTGGGCCTCGAAGGTCTTGCATTCACTCAAAGTGTATCCATCCGCGAGCACGAGGAGGTCGAGCTTCCTCTCGGGCGGCCCGCTCCGCTGGATCTCGATCACCGGGCCGGCCGGAGCCGGCGCCGACGTGTCCACGTACATGTCCTTCGGGTCCACGGTGAGCGACCAGATCTCGCGGAACGCCTGCCGCCGGTCGCGCTTCTTCACGACGAGCTGCACGGGCCGCTCCGGCGCGGGGAAGCGGAACGACTCGTGGAAGGTCCGGTTCGCCTCCTTCGCCTCGGCGGTGGTCTCCCATTCCCCGAAGACGGTGGCGTAGCCGCGCGAGTAGAGGACCCGGTTGGTGGCCAGGTCCCGGACCTCGAACAGGTACTTGCCGAGGTTCAGCTCGTCCTGCGGCCGGTCCGGGTTGCCCGGGAATGGCAGCGGCTCGAGGACCAGCCGGTCGAGGGAGAAGCGTTCCTCGGTGGCGTTCCCGGTGTGGAAGGCGTCGACGCGGAAGGTGCGCGGGGTGGGGGCGGGCGCGGCCGTGACGGCGACCGCGAGGGCGAGGAGGAGGGGGGCGTGCATGGCGGCGCAGACTACACGAGAGCCGCCCGTCGATCGCGGGAGCCCGGGGCCGGCCGGCGCAAGCACTTGTTAACTGGCCGGTCACCTCATGGGGTCAGCGTCCGGACGTGGATCGTCCCGTCGGCCTGCGTCCACGCGACCGACATCCCGTCGGCGTCGAGTGCGAGGCCGGTCACGACGCCCGGCACGGAGGCGATGCGCGTGCTCGTCGCCCCGGTCCCGACCGCTGGACCGATCCAGATCTCGCTCGAGGCGCCCGTCCCCTGCGCCACCCATGCGACGATCGCCTCCCTCCCGTCGGACGGGGCGCCGGCAGCGTGCAGGCCGCCGGGCACGCCGTTTCCTTCGCCCATGGCGAGGAGGACGGGGCTGCGCGCGGCATCCCACCGCCAGACCTGTGGTCGGTAGGTGCTCGTCGCCAGGAACAGGTACAGGGAGGACGCGCTCCCCGCCAGGGAGACGCGCACCGGCTCGACGTCGTGGGGGAAGAAGCTCCCCGGGCCGCGCTCGAGGTCGACCCGGTCCCAGGACGACCCGTTCCACGAGAGGGTCGAAAGGTACTGCCGGCCCGCCAGGAGGTCCTCCTCGACGAACGCCAGCACGATCCCCGCGCCCAGTGGCGTGGGCGCAGCCAGGGCCACCGAGCGGACCGGGGTTCCTGGGCGGGCGAAGGCGACGGACGGCAGGTCGGTCCAGCCGGCGCTGGCGGCCCGGACCCGGACCCGGGTCGTCCCGTCGAGCAGGCGCTCGGCCCACGCGACGGCCGTTGGTCCGGACGCGTCGCGGGCGAGGGCGGGCGGCTCGGTCGCCTCTCCGGCCCCGGCGGGCGTGGGCCAGGGGGTCCACGCCGCGCCCACGACCTCCTGCAGGAGCGCCTCGACCGTCCCCGTGGACGCGACCTGCCAGGCCACCGCGCTCGTCTCGCCCAGCGCAGCGGCCGGACCTGCGACCGGGGCGACGTTCACCGCCGGGCCGGGATCGAGGACGCCGGCCCCGGCGCCGCGGGCGGCAACGTGGATGGCACCGGGATCGGCCGTCCCGGCCGCGCTTACGTAGGCGATCCGGATCGCGTCCGGGATCGACGCGCGCACGGCGAGGAGCTCGCCCCGGATCGGCCCCGTGCCGTCGGTCACCGGATCCGCGCCCGGGTCCTTCCAGTCCCAGGCCACCGGGAAGGGGCAGGACACCGGTTCGTACGGGGCCAGGAGCGGGAATCCGGACATCGAAACCGCGTCCAGCCGGGCGGTGGAGACGTAGGGCCGGGAGCGCCAGCTCCTCTCGGTGACGCAGTAGCGCCATTCCGTGTCCGAGACCTGGGTCAACGTCGCCCATCCGGCGTTCGAGGCAGGGATCTGGAGCGAGCGGAGGGGGATGGGATTCGTCACCCGGGCGCAGCGCCCGGGGGCGAGCGTGGCCGGCACGGTGTCCAGGGCGCAGGCGAGGAAGCCGGGCGGCAGGTTGACGGTGACGTGGGCGCTGGCGAATCGTGCGTCGGGCCTCCGGAACTCGAAGACCCGGGACCCCGACCCCAGGGTTCCGTCGGGAAGGCGGATCTCCCACGGCGAGGGACCGAACTCCCCGAGCACCATCTCGTTCCCCGCGCCGTCGGAGACGACCACGGTCGCTCCGGGGACGGGTACCTCCGGAGTGAACAGGAGGTCCACGTGCTCGACCGAGCGGACCTGGACGCCGACCCAGATGGGATCGGGCATCCGGTACTGGACCGTGACGTCGCCGCGTTCACCGTCCGGGCCCCTCGCCTGGAAGTGGATCCTGACGGCACCGAGCCCGGCCAGCGTGCCTGCCGCCGCCACCACCACCGACCTGCGATCCGCCGCGATCTCTTGGGTGAACGGGATGGCGACCTGGTCCACACCCGTGACCTCCACCGCCACCTCGGTCATCGGGAGGTCGGCTCGGAACTCGACGCGGAAGGGCTTCCAGGGGTCGCTCTCCGCCGTGGATCCCACGGGCAGGTCGGGCTCGGAGAGCACGCGGACCAGCCTCCGTGGCTGGCTGCTCCGCGGGGAGGTCCCCAGCTCGACGCGGGCGATGAGCTCGTGATCCCCCTTCGCGAGCGCCTGCAGGTCGAGGTGGACGATCTCCCCGGTGGGGACCGGGGCCCCCCAGGTCCGACCGTCGACGAGGATCTGCGCCCGTGGCGCTCCGCCGGCATCCACCTGGAGCTCGACGAATGCGGATCCGACGAGGTCGCCCGCCGGGGTGATGGTGACCTCCGGACGGGTGTCCACCCACTGGCAGCCGGCGAGGAGCACGACCGCGCTCGACGCGAGCAGCGTCGCGCCCGAGGGTATCGCGAGGGTCTTCACGGCTGCTCCTTCCTGCCGGCCAGGTTCACGTCGACCACCAGGGAGGCGAAGACGAATGCGCCGCCTCCCCCGCCCGTCCAGGTGACGCCCAGCTCGGCGCCGGCCACGCCCCACCAGACCCGGGCGGCGCCTCCCAGCTGGGTCGACGGGCCGCCCGAATGGGATGTCCCCACCCACGCCTCCGCGAGGAGCATTCCCCACGACGTGAGCGCGACACCACCCGAGACCGCGAGGGCGCCCTTCTCGAACTGCCCGGAGCGGGCGCCGCCCACCGGGGTCGGCGCGAGGGAGACGTTCCCGTAGGCCCGGGGCGTGCCCATGGTGACGGCCAGGACGGGAGCGACGGTGACGCCGCCCGACTCCACCGCGCCCTGCACCCCCGCCATGAGGTGCAGCCAGGAGAGGGGGGACAGGCCGCCTTTCACCATGAGTGCACCAGTGGCCGGGTGGCCCTGCGCCTGCAGGACGGGGATGACCGTCCAGGCCGAGGCGCCGAGGAAGGGGAGGATCCCCGCCGAGAGGGTGGGCTGGACCACGCCGGTCACCGAGAGCTGCAATTCCCCGGGCGCGAACAGGAACGCCGTCGGTGCGAAGAGGGTCCGATCCCGCGCCGGCCCGTCGGCGGGCGCTCGCGCCCAGTCGGGGCCGGTCGAGATGGCTCCGAGGTACTCCAGCGAGCGCACGGTCTCCCACGGGACGTCGACCGGCGGGGCGCCGGGCTCCCGGATCGCGATCCCGCGGGGCCCCCGGCGGACCACGGTCCCCTCGAGCACCGTCCCGCCTCGAAGGACCGCGCGGACCCGGGTGGCCTCGCCGGCGCGCGCCCTCGCGTCCTGCAGAGCGGTGATCCCCCCGGGCGGGAAGCGGACGTGCGTCTCGTCGGTCAGCTCCAGGACGTCGCCCTCCTCCCCGGTGCGCAGCAGCTTGCCGGTGATCGTGGCGCCGTCGCGCAGGGTGAAGGTCCCGGCGTCGCCGGGGACCGGCGGGTCGTCCGGGATGGCGGCGCCGGCCGGGGCGGTCGCGAGCAGCGCGAGGCCGAGGAGTCCCGCCCGAAGGCAGGCTGCAAGTCGATGGCGCACGTTGGAGTCCCCCGTTTACTCACAGCAACTGTACCCCCTTGGGGGGTGGCCGGAAAGGGGAAATCACGTCCTGATTCCAGGCTCATCGGCTCTTGACTCCGCCGGCGCGGGGATTACCTTCCCCGCGCCATGCCCATCTACGAGTACGACTGCCCGAAGTGCGGCCGCTTCGACACGCTCCAGCGGATGTCGGCGCCCCCGCTGCGCCGTCACGACTCCTGCGGCTCCCCGGTGAAGAAGGTCATGAGCGCCGGTTCCTTCACGCTGAAGGGCTCCGGCTTCCACGCCACCGACCACGCGAAGAAGGCCCCCGCCTGCGGCGCTCCGAGGGGCGCGGGCTGCGCCGGCTGCCCGTCGGCCGAGGCGTAGCGCTTGAAGCGCCTCACCCTCGCCGCCGGCCCCGCCGACGACGGCGAGCGGCTCGACCGCTTCATCGCCGCCCGGGGCGGCATCTCCCGCGGCGAGGCCCGGCGGGTCCTGGATCGGGGAGGCGTCTTCCTCGACGGGAAGCGCTGCAAGGTGTCGGGGCGCATCCTCCACCAAGGGAACCAGGTCACCGTGAACCTGGAGGAGGCCGGCCGCGGCGCCGGCGCGACCCCTGCGCTCGACCGGGCCTGCCTGCTCTTCGTCGACGCCCAGATCGCGGTGGTCGACAAGCCCGCCGGCATCCCTTCCCAGCCCACCCTCACCTCCGACCGCGGCCACCTGCCCGAGCTGGTCTCGGCGCTGCTCGGCGCCCCGGTCCGTCTCGTCCACCGGCTCGACCGGGAGACGAGCGGCGTCACCGTGCTCGCCCGCACCGCCGACGCCGAGCGGGTGCTCTCCGCCGCCTTCCGCGACGGCAACCCGGAGAAGACCTACCTGGCTCTGTGCGCCCGGGCACCCGAGCCCCGCGAGGGGCGCATCGACGCCCCGCTCGGCAAGGACCCTCTGCGCCCGGGACGGAGGGCGATCCTCCCCGGCGGCGACCCGGCCGCCACGCGCTACCGGACCCTCGCCGTCGGCCCGGGAGGCCCGGCCCTCGTGGAGGCCCGGCCCGAGACCGGCCGCACCCACCAGATCCGGGTCCACCTCGCCGCGCTCGGCGCGCCGCTCCTCGGCGACTCGCGCTACGGCGGTCCGCGCATGGTGGGAGCGCTCCCCGTGCCCCGGGTCATGCTCCACGCGCTCCGGCTCGAGATCGACCACCCCGGCACGGGCGCCAGGACAGCCTTCGAGGCGCCCGTTCCCGCCGACCTTGCAGCCATCCGGGACGCGCTCGTGGGGCCTCCCGGATCCTGACCCACCCGGGTGGAATCCCGCCGGGAAACGTGCTTTCTTCCCGCCCCGTGGAACGGCCTGCCGCCGTTCCCGGAGGGAGTCCCAGGCGATGAGCGACAGCACGTCCGGCGCGTCCGGATTCAAGCCCTACATCTCCGCCGACCAGGTCGTCCCCGAGTTCACCGTGAAGGCGGTGGTGACCGGGGCGTTCTTCGGCATCCTCTTCGGCGCGTCGACCGTGTACCTGGCGCTCAAGGCCGGCCTCACGGTGTCGGCCTCGATCCCCATCGCGGTCATCGCCATCTCGCTCGGGCGCAAGCTCCTCAAGACCTCCATCCTCGAGAACAACATCATCCAGACCGCCGGCTCGGCCGGCGAGTCGATCGCGGCCGGCGTGGTCTTCACCCTCCCCGGCTTCCTCTTCCTGTCGGTGGGTCCGGACGGGACCTCGGTGGGCGCCGGCTACTTCAACTACGCCACCCTGTTCACCCTCTCGCTGGTGGGCGGCATCCTCGGCGTCCTGATGATGATCCCGCTGCGGCGCTCGCTCATCGTGAAGGAGCACGACGAGCTGAAGTACCCGGAGGGAGCGGCCTGCGCATCGGTGCTCATCGCAGGGGAGAAGGGCGGCGACTTCGCCAAGACCGCCTTCCAGGGCGTGGGCATCGCCGTGGCCTACGCGATCCTCCAGAAGGTCTTCCACGTCATCGCCGAGACCCCCACCTGGGTCACCTCCCGGACCAACAAGTGGCTCCCCAACGCCACCGTGAACGGCGAGATCACGCCGGAGTACATGGGCGTGGGCTACATCATCGGCCCGAAGATCGCCGGCGTGCTGGTGGCCGGCGGCGTGCTCGCCTGGCTCGGCCTCATCCCGCTGCTCGGGTTCCTGGTGCCGGGCGACATGGTCTACGCACAGCTCGTGAAGACCGGGAGCAACCCGGCCGGCTTCGGCTGGGACCCGGCCAGCCAAACCTTCGGGAACACGGCCAACGCCATCTACCGCGCCTACGTGCGCCAGATCGGCGCCGGCGCCGTGGCCGCCGGCGGCTTCATCACGCTCGTGAAGACGCTGCCCACCATCTACACCTCGCTGCGCGACTCCATCCGCTCGCTCTCCGACAAGACCGCCGCCCACGAGACCCGGCGCACCGATCGCGACCTCTCCTTCGTGACCGTAATCGCCGGCAGCCTGGGCCTCGTGGTGGTCCTCGTGGCGCTGCCCTTCGTCCCCGGCGAGACCATCCTGAACAAGGTCCTGGTGGCGCTGCTGGTCATCGTGTTCGGCTTCATCTTCGTGACCGTCTCGTCGCGCATCGTCGGGCTCATCGGATCGTCGTCGAACCCCATCTCCGGCATGACCATCGCGACCCTCATGGCCACCGCCATGGTCTTCGTGGGCCTCGGCTGGACCGGCTCGGCCTACGAGCCGATGGCGCTCGTGGTGGGCGGCATGGTCTGCATCGCCGCCGCCAACGCCGGCGCCACCTCGCAGGATCTCAAGACCGGGTACCTCATCGGCGCCACCCCGCGCGCCCAGCAGATCGCGCTCTTCGTCGGCGCCATCGCCTCGGCGGTCGTCATCGGTCTCACCGTGAAGGTGCTCGACACGCCCAGCGCCGACCAGCTGGCCAAGGGAATCACCCACGCCATCGGCACCGAGAAGTTCCCCGCCCCGCAGGGAACGCTCATGGCCACCCTCATCAAGGGGCTCCTCTCCCTCAACCTCGACTGGGTCTACGTGCTGGTGGGGGTCTTCTTCTCCATCACCATGGAGCTGTGCGGTGTGAAGTCGCTCTCCTTCGCGGTCGGCCTCTACCTGCCCCTCTCCACGACGCTGCCCATCTTCGTCGGAGGCGCGGTGAAGGGGCTGGCCGACTGGTCGACCCGGCGCAAGGGCGGGGAGGCCGAGGACTCCGAGCTGGGAGGCGGCTCCCTCATGGCCACCGGCCTCGTCGCCGGCGGCGCGCTCACCGGCGTGGTGGTGGCGCTCCTCCAGGTGAACGAGAGCGTGGAGCGCTTCCTCTCCACCCGGCTCAACATGGAGCCGGCCATCGCCGCCGTGATCGGCCACGGCGGCTTCACCCTGCTCGGGGTGGCCTGCTTCGCCGGCCTGGGATTCCTGCTCTTCCGGACCGCGATGAAGTCCAAGGCCGCCCGGATCGACTGATTCTCCGGTCGAGCGGGGGCTGTCACAAACCGCCCGGTCCCTCCTCCATATCCAGGGGAAAGGGGGACCACCATGCCGGCGAGCCGGACGTACGTTCGACGCGATCTGGAACGGTTCCTGCGCGCGCTGTGCCGCTGCGACGGCCTGAAGGACGTGGCGGTCGTCGCGGCGCTGCTCCTCATCTCAGGCGCACTGGCGGTGCGCCTGATCTCTGGCTCGGTGGTCACTTCTTTTTCCTGACCCGAACGGGATCGGTCCCGGTGAAATATCGAGACACCCCGTCCGTTCTGGACACGAACGGACCCTACGGACGCCGTACCCACGAGAGGCGGGGCTGTGATCGCGGGCGAGGAAGCCGTACCATCGGGTGGCGTGCCGCCCACCGGAAGACCTCCCCCCGGTGGTCCGCCACCGGACCACCCGAGACCGGGGTCGATGTCCGCCCTGCTCGAGGAGCTGGCGGAGGCGCCGGAGGTCCACCCGGGGACCGGCATCGGCCCGGGAACGGTCATCGGCGCACGCTTCGAGGTGCTGCGCGAGCTGGGCCGGGGAGGTTTCGGCGTCGTCTTCGAGGCTCGCGACCGGGAGCTCGGCCGGCTGGTCGCCGTGAAGGTGGTCCGGCCCCGGCGCGGCGTCGACCCGGGCATGCTCCGGTCCGAGGCCGAGGCGGCGGCTGCGCTTCACCATCCGAACATCGTCACCGTCCACGACCTGGGAAGCGCCGGCGGCGAGGGGTGGCTGGTCCTCGAGCTCCTGCGCGGGGAGACGCTGGAGGAGCGGCTGCACCGGGGACCGCTCCCGGGACCGGAGTCCCTCCGGGTGGCCACCGAGATCGCGCGCGGCCTGGCCCACGCCCATCACGCCGGCGTCCTGCACCGCGACCTCAAACCCTCCAACGTCTTCCTCTGCGACGACGGGGCCGTGAAGATCCTCGACTTCGGCCTCTCCCGGGTCTTCGGCTCGGGCAGCGGGCCGGAGGGAGGCACGCCGGCCTACATGGCGCCGGAGCAGTGGCGGCGCGAGGCGGAGGACGAGCGGACCGACGTCTTCGCGCTGGGGGTCATGCTCCACGAGATGCTCACCGGGCACCGCCCGTTCGCGGTCGAGTCGGGGCGCAGCACGGCGCTCGACGACGGCCCGGTGCCCGAGCTGCCCTCCGGCGCTGCGCCGCGCAACGTGCGGGCGCTGGTCCGGCACTCCATGTCCCGCTCCCCGGACGACCGCCCGCGGGACGGGGCGGCGGTGCTCGAGACCCTGCTCGAGCAGCGGGTGTCAGCGGACGCCGGGCGCACCAGGCGGCGCGTCGTGCTGGCCGGGGCGCTGGTGGGGCTCGTCGCGCTCCTGGCGCTGCTCGCCACCCGCCTGCTCCGGGAGCGGGACCTGGCGCCCGGGCAGCGCATCCCGGTTGCGGTGGCGGATTTCCAGAACGGGACCTCCGATCCCGAGCTGAACGGGCTCTCCGGCATGCTCACCACCTCGCTCGAGCAGTCGAAGCGGCTCACCGTCCTCACCCGCTCCCGCCTCGCCGACCTGATCCGCCAGATGGGCAAGGAGGTCCCGGAGCGCATCGACGAGTCCCTGGCCCGCGAGGTGGGCAAGGCCGCCGGCGTGAAGGCACTCCTTCTCGCCACCGTCCATCGCTTCGACGACCTCTACGCCATCGAGATGCGGGCGCTCGACCCGGCCACCAACGAGTACCTCTTCACGCTGAAGGAGGAGGCCAGGGGGAAGTCCAGCGTCCCGGCGATGATCGACCGGCTCTCCGCGCAGACCCGCGAGCGGCTCCGGGAGCGTCCCGCCGACGTGGCGGCCGGCCGGGGCGTCGCCGACGTCACCACCGGAAATCTGGCCGCCTACGAGCACTACTTCAAGTCGCGTCAGGCGCTCGACCTCTACGAGCCCGACCGGGCCCGCAAGGAGCTCGAGGCGGCGCTTCAGATCGACCCGCAGTTCGCGCTGGCGCACTACCAGCGCGCCGTCCTCGACGCCTGGACCCCGGTCTGGATCAAGGCCAGCCAGACCGGCGACGAGACGAGCCGGCGCACCATGCAGGAGCACCTGGTGACGGCCATGAAGATGGCCGACCGGCTGCCCGAGAAGGAGCGGCTGGCCCTGCTGGGCTGGAAGGCCACGGTGGAGGGGCGGCCCGACGAGGCGCAGCGGCTGCGCGACCAGGCGGCCGAGGCCTACCCGCAGGACAAGGAGGCGGTCTTCTGGGCCGGCGACGTGCGCTTCCACGAGGCGAAGTACGACGAGGCGATTCCCTACTTCGATCGGGCCCTGAAGCTCGACCCGGACTACGTGCTCGCCCTGAACCACCTGGCCATCTCCTACGAGACGATGGGAATGCCCGAGCAGCAGCTCCAGGCCTCCCGGCGCTGGAGCGACATCGCGCACTCGCCCGAGTCGTATCGATCGGCGGGGCGGGCGCTTCTCTCCCTCGACCGGCGGGACGAGGCCGAGCAGGAGTTCCGGCGGGCGTTCCAGTTGGACGGCAAGTACCAGCCTTCCCCGGCCCTGGCGTACTGGCTCATGTACCAGGGGCGACCCCACGACGCGGAGGCCATGGCCCGCGACGCGCTCCGGTCGCTCGGCAAGCGCCCGGCCGGAGAATCCGAACTCCCCGGCCACGACATGAACTCGGAACTGGTGAACGACCTGCGGCTGCTCGTCCACGCGCTGGCCCAGCAGGGTCGCCTGCGCGACGCTCAGGCCGTCGTGGACGGCGCTCCCCAGGCCGGGGCGAAGCCTGGCGACGTGGCGATGCTGCGGCTCGGGTTCGGGACGGGAGCGCGATCGGCGGCCCAGATCCAGGAAGCTGCCGCCGAGGCCGAGCGGGGCGGACTGATGAAGAGCGCGAAGCCGCTCATGAGCGTCGCCATCTCGCTGGCCCTGGTCGGGGATCTGGCGGGCGCCGCCGGGTTCGTCGAGCGCGCCCGGTCGGCGCCGGACTGGGTGGAGCTGGAGCCGATGCAGCACCAGCTGTACGAGGCGCTGGCGGCCTGGCGCACCGGACGGCTCGACGAGGCGGAGTCGTTGCTCCGCCGCTTCTCGGATGGCCGGGCGGTGAGGGGTCGCTATGTCGGGCTCAGCATCCTGGGGGAGATCCAGATCGCGCGCGGCCAGGACGCCGCGGGTGCGGCCTCCCTCGAGAAGGCCCGGGCCATTCGCTGGTCGTCCCACAACGACGTCCGCGCCTGGCTCGACCCCAGCTCCCTCTTCCTGCTGGCCTCCGCCTACGAGCGGCTGGGCGAGCGGGAAAAGGCGCTCGAGCGCGTCGACGCCCTTCTGCGGAACTGGGAGCGCGCCGACCGGGACCTGCCCCACCTCGCCGAGGCCAGGGCGCTGAAGAAGCGGCTCGCACCCAAGACGGCACTGAGCCGGTGAGGGGGTTCCTGCACCGGCTCTCTAGGCCACGCAGCGGTAGTCGCGGACCTCCTCGAATCCCCGCCGCCCCAGCTCGGCGCGGATGAGATCGCGCGCCCCTGCAGCTCCCACCGCGACGAGCAGCGGTAGCCCGCGCGCCCGCTCCGCCTCCTCGTAGGAGACGACCGGTGCGCCGGCCACGGTGCGACCGATCTTCCGCCGATCGACGTCGAGGAAGAGGACCACGGACACCCCGTGGGGCGCGAGGGCCCGCGCGAAGGCCCGCCCGGTCTCGCCGGCGCCCCAGATCGCGACCTCGCGCCGGTCGGAGAGCGGTCCGGCGGCGAGCCAGGCCGACTTGAGCGCCACGTGTCGCGGGAGGGCGTAGCGGGAGTCCTGGCGGGTGAGCCGGCCGGGGGATTCGCGCCAGTCGAGCAGGATCTCGGGGAGGTTCGAGAGCCGCTCCCCCGCGGCGGAGAGACGCAGCCAGAGGTCGTAGTCCTCGGGAAAGTCGCCGTCGCGCCAGCCCCCCGCCCCCTCGAGCACCTCGCGCCGGATGGCCGAGGCCGGGTGCACGAGCGGCGCCTCGACGAGCAGGTCGCGGGCCACGAGCTCCGGGGTGACGAGCCCGTTCAGCCATGCGGCGTGGCGGGCCATCCCGCCCGCCACCTCGCGCCGCGGGAAGAGCCGGACCCGGGATCCCACCGCGGCCAGGGAGGGATCGGCGTCGAGCGCGAGGAGCTGGAGCTCGACGCGGCGGGGGTGGGAAACGTCGTCGGCGTCCATCCGCACCACCACCTCTGCGTCGCAGGCGAGGAGCCCCCGGTTGAGCGCGCGGGCGATCCCCTCCCCCGGTCCGTGGATCACCCGCACCCTCCGGTCGCGCCGGCAGAGCCCCTCCAGGATCGCCGCCGTCCCGTCGCGCGAGCCGTCGTCGACCGCGACGAGCGCGAGGTCGCGGAATCCCTGGCGGAGGATGGAGACGGCGGCCGCCCGGACGGTTCCCGCAGCGTCGCGGGCCGGCATGAGGACGGCCACGCGGGGCACGGGTGGAGCTACCCCTCGTAGTCGCCGCCGATGAGGGGCGGCGGGTCGTCTGCCTTGACGTCGTCCGGTGAGACCTCGACCGGCTCGGCGTCGGCGTCGTACTCGCCGAGGACCGGGTCGGTCACCTGGCTGCAGAGCCAGACCGCAGCGTAGTAGTAGCCGGCCGGCCCGAGCCCGACGATCTGCCCGCGGGTGGCCGGGGCGACGAGGTCCTGGCGGCGCCACTCCTCGCGGGCGTGGACGTTCGAGACGTGCACCTCGATGACCGGGAAGGAGACCGACTTCAGGCAGTCGTGCAGCGCGTAGCTGGTGTGGGTGAAGGCGCCGGGGTTCACGATGAGTCCGCGAGCCTCCTTGCGGTGCTCCTGGATGAAGTCGATGAGGGCCCCCTCGTGGTTCGACTGGTAGGCCCGCACCTCGCGCCCGTAGGCCGCGCAGGCCTCGGAGACCATCTTCTCGACTTCCTGGAGGGTGGTGGAGCCGTAGAGCACCGGCTCGCGCTCGCCGAGCAGGTTCAGGTTCGGTCCGTTCACCAGCAGGATCATCCCGGCCTCCCGATCTCCCGCGCCGCCTCCCCGACGGCGGCCGGGTCGGCGACGACGTCCCACTCTACCGCCCAGCCGCGTGGCCCGCGAATCGGCAGCACCCAGAGCAACCCCGACGCCGACCGCTTCTTGTCGTGCGCCATCAGCAGTCGAGCCTTCCGCGCGGCGGCAGGCGAGACACGGACGGGCAACCCGGCACCGGTCAACGCAGTCTCCACCCTCTCCACCTCGTCCTCCCCCACCCGCCCCATCACCCGCGCCAGCCGGAACGCGAACGCCATCCCGACGGCCACGGACTCCCCGTGCGTCCACCGCCGGAAGCCCCCGGCCGCCTCCACCCCGTGGCCGAAGGTGTGCCCCAGGTTGAGCAGCTTCCGCTCCGCCCTCTCCCGTGGATCCCGCTCCACGATCTCGAGCTTCACGCGGGCGCAGTCGGCGATCATCCGCCCGTCGACCCGGCCTGCCCGGGCACGCGCGTCCAGCCGGGAGAGCAGCTCCGGGCGGAGCAGCCCGTACTTCAGGACCTCTCCCAGTCCGCTCCGGAGCTCGCGCGGCGGCAGGGTGGCGAGCACCGCCGGGTCCGAGAGGACGCCCACCGGCGGGTGGAAGGCCCCCACCGCGTTCTTGGCGAGCGGCAGGTTCACCGCCGTCTTCCCACCCAGTGCCGCGTCCACCATGGCGAGGACGGTGGTGGGCACCGCCAGCCAGTCCACCCCGCGCATGAACACGGCCGAGAGGAAGCCGGCAGCGTCGGTGACCGCCCCGCCCCCCAGCGCCACCACCAGGCTGCGGCGGGTGAGCCCGGCATGGAGCAGCCGCGAGGCCGACCGCTCCAGGACGGCGAGGGTCTTGCCGCGCTCCCCGTCGGGGAGGATCAGGGTGGCGGCGAGCGGGGCCACCCGCTCCAGCGCCGCGGCGAACCGCATCCCGTGCGGGGTCGCGAGCACGCGGGCGCAGGTGACGAGCGCGATCCGATCGCGACCCGAGGTGAATCCGGCCAGCCGCCGGGCGGACGGCCCGATGCGCACCGGGTAGCGGAGCCCCTGCTGGCGGGCCTCGAGGGTCGTGCTCACGCCGGGGCTCCCAGCAGCCCGGCCACGCGGCGGGCCACGGCGTCGGATGAGATCCCGTCGACGGGAACGGTGAGGGAGGCGCGCCGGTACAGGGGGAGCCGGGTCCGGAGCAGCTCCTCCCACTGGTGGGAAAGCGGCCGGCCGCCACCTCCGCCCATGCGCCGGGCCGCCTCTCCGGCCGAGACGTCGAGGAAGATCACGCGCCCCACGTGGACGAGGTGCTCGGCGTTGCCGGGATCGCAGAAGGCGCCGCCGCCCAGCGCGACCACCAGCGGCCCGGCGAGGCCGCGCACCACCTCCCGCTCCAGCGCCCGGAAGAAGGGCTCCCCGCGCCCGGCGAAGATCGCCGCGACCGGAAGGCGGGCGCGCCGCTCCACCTCGACGTCGGTGTCGACGAGTCGGCGCCCGAGCAGGCGCGACAGCTCCCGGGCCACGGTGGACTTGCCCGACCCCATCATCCCGGCCAGCGCCACGGTCTCAGCGGATCCGAGCGGCATAGGCCGTGACCGCCTTCTCGACGTCGACCACCGCGTCGCCCCCGAACTTCTCGAGGAACACCGCGGCGAGCTCCCAGCAGACCACCGCCTCCCCCACCACCGAGGCGGCCGGCACGGCGCAGACGTCGCTGCGCTCGTAGCGGGCCATGGCCGGCTCGTGCGTGTCGATGTCGACGGTCCGGAGCGGGGTGGTCATGGTGGGGATGGGCTTCATGAAGGCTCGCACGCAGACCGGCTCCCCGTTGGTCATGCCCCCCTCGATGCCGCCGGCACGGTTGGTGGCGCGGTGGTAGCCTCGCTCCTCCGAGTGCTGGATGGCGTCGTGGAACCGGTCCCCCGGGAGGTCGACCCGGGTGCCCTCGCCGATCTCGACGGCACGGATGGCCGGGATGGAGCAGAGCGCACCGGCGAGCCGCCCGTCGAGCCTGCGGTCGGGGTGTGCGTACGTCCCGAGCCCGGGCGGCAGCCCCGTGGCCCAGATCTCGAAGGCCCCGCCGATGGAGCCGCCGCGCGCCTTCTCCCGATCGACGATGGCCCGCCACTCCGCGGCGAGCGCCGGGTCGCCGGTGCGGACGTCGGAGGCCTCGATGGCTTCCCGCTCGGCGGCCGTGGGCGGCACCTCGCCGCGCGCCGACCGCTCGCCGATGGCGGTCACCCGGGAGGAGACCTCGATGCCGAAGCGGCCGAGGAGCTGACGGGCAAGTGCGCCGAGCGCGACGGTGGCCGCCGTCGAGCGGGCACTGGCCCGCTCCAGGGCGTCGCGGGCGTCGTCGAAGGCGTACTTCTGCAAGCCGGGCAGGTCGGCGTGGCCGGGGCGGGGGCGCGTGAAGCGGGGGCCACCGCGGGCCGCGGGGGACATCAGATCTTTCCAGTTGTCGTGGTCCTTGTTCCACACCACGAGCGCGATGGGTGTCCCGAGCGTCACCCCGCCCCGGATCCCGGAGAGGAACTGGGCCCGGTCGGTCTCGATCTGCATCCGTCCACCGCGGCCGTAGCCCCGCTGGCGCCGTGCCAGCTCGGCGTCCACCCGGGCCAGGTCGAGGGGGAGCCCGGCCGGGAAGCCCTCTGCGATGGCGCATAGCCCGGGCCCGTGGGATTCACCCGCCGTGAGATAGCGCAACGCCATGGTCATCGCCCTCCGTGCCGTTCGATGGCCTTCGCCATCACGTCCTCGGGCGCGGAGCGGCCGAGCCAGATCTTGAAGGCGAGCGCACCCTGCCGCACCAGCACCTGCTCGCCGGTGACGAGGCGCGCCCCGTTGCCGCGGGCCGAGCGGGCGAAGGCGGTCTCGCCGTACACGAAGTCGAGCGCCACCTGTCCGGTCTTCCAGGCCAGCGCCGGCAGCTCCCCGGCGTGGCTCGCCAGGCCGATCGTGGTGGCGTTCACGATGGCGTCCGACTGGATGGCCTCGGGCGCGACCCCCTCCCAGTCGACCGTGCGGAGCGACCCGTCGGGCAGCTCCAGCGTCCGGGTCATGTCGCGGGCCAGCTCCTCGGCGGCGCCCGGCCGGCGCGCCGAGATCCGGACGATCGCCCCCATGGCCGCCAGCGCCCAGATGGCGGCCCGTGCCGCTCCGCCAGCACCCAGCACCAGCGCCCGGGAGAGCGGGCCGATGCCGGCGTCGGTGAGGAGCCCCCGCACCGCCGGTGCATCGGTGTTGAAGCCGGCCCAGCCGCGGGCGTGGCGGGCCAGCACGTTCACCGCCCCCACCTGCGCGGCCACGTCGTCGAGGGAGGCGCAGAGGGGGACCACCGTCTCCTTGTGGGGGACGGTGACGTTCAATCCCCCGAAGCCGAGTGCCCGGGCGCCGCGGATCGCAGCCTCGAGATCGTCGGGGGCCACCGGGAGCGCCACGTAGGAGCCGTCGAAGCCGATGGCCGCGAAGGCGGCGTTCTGCATGGCCGGGGAGAGGCTGTGATCCACCGGCGACCCGATCACGGCGAAGAGCGTGGTGCGGCCCGAGATCATGCACCCTCCGAGAGGCGGTCGAGGATGGAGAAGAAGGAGGGAAAGCTCGTGTCCACGCAGGCGACGTCGTCGAGGATCACCTCGTCCCCTCCGGCGAGGAGCTGGGCCACCGCCATGCTCATGGCCACCCGGTGGTCCATGCGGGTGCGCACCGCTGCGCCCCGGAGCGGCGTGGGCCCCTCGATGGCACACCCGTCGTCGAAGAGCTCGATGCGGGCCCCGGCGGCGGAGAGCGCCTCCCCCATCACCGCCAGCCGATCGGACTCCTTCACCCGCAGCTCCCGGGCGTCGCGGATGAGGGTCCTGCCCTCCGCCTGCGTGGCGAGGACCATCAGCACCGGCAGCTCGTCGATGAGGCGCGGTACGAGCGCCCCCTCGATGGTCACCGCGTCGAGAGGTCCGCCCCGGACGGTGACGTCGGCGCGCGGCTCCCCGGCGCTCTCCCGCTCGTTCGCCACCTCGACCTCGGCACCCATGGCGCGAAGGACGTCGAGCAGGCCGGTGCGGGTGGGGTTCGTCCCCAGTCCCCTCGCGGTCACCTCGGAGCCGGGGAGCGCCGCAGCCCCGCAGAGGAAGAAGGCAGCCGACGAGATGTCGCCCGGGACGTCCACCTCACCCCCGAAGAGGCGGCAAGGCCGGATGGAGACGCGGAGGCCGTCGACCGAGAGGTCGGCGCCCATGCGCCGGAGCATCCGCTCGGAGTGGTCGCGGGACACGGCCGGCTCCTCGACCACGGTCTCCCCGTCGGCCCCGAGGCCGGCGAGCAGGATGGCCGACTTCACCTGGGCGCTCGCCACCGCGAGCACGTGGTGGGTCCCGCGGAGCCGCTGCCCCCGGATGACGAGCGGCGGCAGCCGGTCCCCGTCGCGGGCCTCGAGCACCCCCCCCATGCGCCGGAGCGGCTCGACCACCCGCCGCACCGGGCGGCGGCGCAGCGAGGCATCGCCGGTCAGCACCGAGAGGCCCGGCACCCCGGCGAGCACCCCGGCGAGCAGCCGCAGGCTCGTGCCCGAGTTGCCGCAGTCGATCACGTCGTCGGGCTCGCCGAGGCGCGCGGGCGGCGTGACCACGACCTCCGCCCCCTCCTCGCGCACGCGGGCGCCGAGCCGCTCCACCGCCTTCCACGTGGAGTGGACGTCCTCGGCGCGGAGCAGCCCGCGCACCCGGGTCTCCCCCTCGGCCAGCGCCGCGAAGAGGAGCGACCGGTGCGAGACCGACTTGTCGCCGGGAACCTCGAAGGCGCCGCGGAGCGGGCCGCGGCGGCGGCAGGTGACGGGACCCTTCAAAAGAGCGCCTCCCGGGCCGCGCGGGCCTCCTCGAGTGCCTCCCGGGCCGCGCCGGGCGAGTCGGCGATGGCGGCCAGGATGCGGGCCAGGTGCCGCTCGAGCAGCCGGGCGGCCTCCGGGACGTGGGCGTTCCTTCGCGCCACCTCGCCCTGGATGTCGAAGGCGAACCCGGCCAGCCGGGTCATGTCGTTCAGGCCCGGCCCGGCCAGCGCACGGGCCAGCGGCCCGGACTCCTTCGCGGCGAGCGAGAGCGCGCTCGCGACCAGGTAGGGCAGGTGCGAGACCAGGGCCACGGCGGCGTCGTGCTCGGCTGCGGTGCAGGGTGCGACGCGGGCCCCCAGCGCCTCGTGCAGCTCCGACACGCGGGCCACCGCGGAGGGAGGCGCGCCGTCGGTGCAGACCGCCACCGTCCCTCCCTTCCAGCGATCCGGCTTCGCTCCCTCGTATCCGCCGCGCCCCCCGAACATGGGGTGTGCTCCCACGAAGGGAATCCGGGGATCGCCGTCGCGGTGCGCCACCTCGACCACCCGCTCCTTCGCCCCACCCACGTCGGTGAGCACCGCGCCGTCCCGCATGGCCCGCGAGACCGGTCCGACGAGCTCCTCGATGGCCGCGACCGGCGTGCAGAGGACGACCAGGTCCCGGTCGAGGAGCCACGGCCCGGGCGACCCGTGCACCGCGTCCACGACTCCGTCGGCCACGGCGCGCCCCCGAACGTCGGCGCGCGCCTCGGCCGCGGCGACGTGGACGGACGGGTCGAGGGCCTTCACCCCCCGGGCCAGCGAGCCGCCCATGAGGCCGAGGCCGACGATGCCCACCCGGCGGGGCAGCCTCTGGTCCGCCGCCACGGCTCACCTCCCGCCGGTCCTCGGCGGGGCCTCCGGATCGGCGAGGTCGGGGCGGAGCGCGCGGGCCCCGCGCAGGTAGACGTGGCGCACCGGCCGGTCGAGCGACTCGACGTGGAGCAGCACCCGGATGGCCCGCGGCAGCGACCCCGGCACCGGGATCTCGCGCGAGCAGATCATGGGAACCTGGTGCCAGCCGTTCCTCACCCGTGCAGCCCGGGCGGGGAAGTCGGCGTCGAGGTCGTGGGTCACGGTGAAGATGGCCCAGCCGATGTCCTCGGGGCGGATGGCGTTCCGGTCGCAGAGCGCAGCGCAGAGCTCCGCCACCGCCTCTTCCATGGCCGGGACGGTGTTCTCCTCGATCTGGGTCGCGCCTCGGATACCGCGCATCGACCGATGAGCTTACTTCCAGACGCGCCGGTCGTCGATGCGCTTCGCCCCCGGTGGGATGGTGCCGGCCACGGCGGCCCGGACCTCGCCCTTCACCTTCACCTCGTCGCGCAGGGCCTCGGCGATCCGGGCGGCCAGGGCCCCCCCGGCGTCGGGCGCGGAGAGCTCCACCACGTACTCGAGGTGGTCGAGGTGGCTTTCGCGCGTCACCACGGCCTGCCAGGCGGACACCTCCGCGAAGCGCTTCATCACCCCGTCGATCTGGCCGGCGCGGATGAACATCCCCTTCACCTTGACGCCGTCCCCCACCCGGCCGAGCAGGCCCAGCAGCTTGGGCGTGGTGCGGCCGCACCCGCAGCGCTCCTCCGGGCCCAGCGAGGAGAGGTCTCCCGTGCCGAAGCGAAGCAGCGGATAGGCCACGTCGAAGAGCGTGCCCACCACCTCGCCCGGCTGCCCGGGCCCGGCCGCCTTCCCGGTCTCGAGATCCAGCACCTCGACGATGGCCTCGGGGTGGACGTGCCACCCCCCCTTCTCCGGGCACTCGTAGGCCAGGCAGCCCAGGTCGGCGGTGCCGTAGCCCTGCAGGACCCGCACGCCGAACCCTTCCTGGATCTCGCTCCGCAGGGACTCGGGCAGCATCTCGGCGATGACGAAGGCCGCCTCGAAGGAGAGCGGCGTGCCGAGCTCCCGGGCCTTCGTGAGCAGCGCGTGCAGGAAGCTGGGGAGCCCGAGGTAGGCGGTGGCCTTCACGTGCGCCGCAACCTTCACTTGAAGTTCGATCTGGCCCACGCCGGCTGGGATGACCGCGCAGCCCAGGGCCCGGGCTCCGGCGTCGAGCATGAAGCCCAGCGGCGTGAGGTGGTACGACGCCGAGTTGTGGGCCACGTCGCCGGGGCGGAAGCCGGCCGCCGAGAGCGCGTGGCGGAAGCGCCAGAAGTCGTCGTGGGCTCCCTGGGGATCGTAGATGGGGCCGGGCGACATGAAGATGCGCGCCAGCTGGCCGGGGTCGACCGCGGTGAGGCCGGCGAAGGGCGGCTCCCCGGCCTGGGCGTCCGGGATCGAGTCCTTGCGGGTGACCGGGATGCGGCCGAGGTCGTCGAGCCCGTGAACGGAGAGGGGGTCGATGCCGGCGGCGGTGAGCGTGCGGCGAGCCCGCGGGGCCCGGGCGAAGGCGTGGGCGACCGTGCGGCGGAGGCGTTCGCCTTGCTGCTCGGCCCGCTGCTCGGGGGACTGCGACTCGATCGAGGCGTCGAGGATGCGGGAGGGGCGCAACGTCGGCATTCGTGGGCCTCGTGGGGACCGGCGTCCCGTGGTGTGGCTCC
This sequence comes from uncultured delta proteobacterium, assembly GCA_963831265.1. Taxonomy (GTDB): domain Bacteria; phylum Myxococcota; class Myxococcia; order Myxococcales; family Anaeromyxobacteraceae; genus CAIOAK01. The sequence goes on from CAWHPQ010000004.1 coordinate 152,491, forward strand.
TGCGCGGGCTGAAGCCCTTGCTAGGAGAGCCACCTCTTGCGGCGCTTGTAGAACTTGAGGTTCTTGTAGCTCTTCTTGCCGCCTTCGCCGCCGCCGCCCAGGTAGAACTCCTTCACGTCCTCGTTGGAGCGGAGCTTCTCGGGATCGCCGTCGAGCACCACCCGCCCGCTCTCCATGATGTAGCCGTAGTCGGCGATGGAGAGCGCCAGGTTGGCGTTCTGCTCGACGAGCAGGATGGTGGTCTTCCGCTCCTCGTTGATGCGCTTGATGATGCGGAAGATCTCGGCGACGAGCAGGGGGGCGAGCCCCAGCGACGGCTCGTCGAGCATCATGAGCTTGGGGCGCGCCATGAGCGCGCGGCTGATGGCGAGCATCTGCTGCTCGCCGCCGGAGAGATAGCCGGCCAGCTTCTTCCGCCGCTCCTTGAGACGCGGGAAGAACTCGTAGCAGCCGTCCTTGTCGGCCCGCAGGCCGGCCCGGTCGTTGCGGGTGTAGCCCCCCATGTCGATGTTCTCCTCGACGGTGAGGTCCTCGAACACGCGCCGCCCCTCCATGACCTGGAAGATGCCGCGCCGCACCACCGCCTCGGGAGGAAGCTCGTGGACCGGCTGCCCCTCGAAGAAGATCCCGCCGTCGGTCACCTCGCCCTCCTCGCTGCGGAGCAGGCCGGAGATGGCCTTCAACGTGGTGGACTTCCCGGCGCCGTTGGAGCCGAGGAGCGCCACGATCTGCCCCTCCGGGACGGAGAGGGAGAGCCCCTTCAGCACCAGGATCACGTCGTCGTAGATGACCTCGACGTTCTTCAGCTCGAGCATCCGGCGGTTCTCCTCTGCGACGGGCGGGGCGCGAGCGCCCCACCCGCCCGGTTTTCACGATCGGACTAGAGCCCGAACCACTCCGCGGTGCGCGGCATGATGTAGTCGCCGATCTTCACGAGCTTCCCGCCCTGGACCTGGTAGATGCTGGTGGTCATGGTGGGGCGGTGGTCGGTGGCGGTGTAGGTCACCGACTGGGAGAGGCCGCCGGTGGAGAAGTCGGCCATGGTCTCGGTGGCCGCCTTCACGCCCGGCCCGTTCAGCTGGCCGGCCTTGTCGGCGCGCTTGAGCGCCTCCGACCACACCATCACGTAGGTGAAGCCGCGCACGTACATGGCGTCGCCCTTCTCGCCGGCGCGCAGCTTGTCGTGCATGGCCACCACGTTCTTCATGCCCGGGACGGGGGTGCCGTACGGGACGTGGGGCATGACGCCGGTGACGCCCTCGGAGAGCGGCCCGGCCACGGTCACCAGCGACTCGGAGAAGCCGTAGGGGTTGGAGCCGAACTTGACGTCCATTCCGAGCTTCTTGGCGTCCCGGAGCACCAGCGACACGCCGGTGGTGGTGACGTTGATGTAGGCGTACTGCACGCCCTTCTGCTTCATGGTGAGCAGCTGGCTGGTGGCGTCCTGGAAGTTCCCGGGCAGGATGGCCTCGTCGACCACGTCGACGCCGATCTGGGCCGCGTACTTCTTGCCGGCTGCGATGGGCGACCTGCCGTAGGCGTTGTCGCCGAACATGAAGGCGACCTTGGCGTTCCCCTTGCCACCCGACTTGGCGTAATCCGCCTTCACCCAGTCGAGCCAGGAGCGGAGCTGGTCGGAGTAGGTGGGGGCGACGAAGAAGTTGTAGGGGAACTTCGACGGGACGGTGAGCGGCGCCGAGAAGGAGGCCGAGAAGTAGGGGACCTTGTCCTGGCCCACGAAGTCCTTCAAGGCCTCGGTGTCGCCGGTGCCCCAGCCCTGGATCATCACGACCTTGTCGTCGTTGACGAGCTTCTTGTAGAGGGCGCGGGCCTGGTCGATCTTGTAGGCGTAGTCGGCGCCGATGAGCTTGATCTGCTTGCCGTTGATGCCGCCGTTCTCGTTCACCCAGACCACGGCGTCCTGAACGCCCTGGGCGAAGGGCTTGCCGACGTCGGAGGTGACGCCGGTCAGGTCGAAGATGCCTCCCACCTTGATCTCCTGCTGGGCGGAGGCCCACGAGGGGGAGAGGGCCACCAGGGCTGCGGCGACGATGGTTCCAAGGGACTTGCGTGGGGTCATGTATTCTCCTCTTTCACTTTCGGTCAACTGCGCGGGGCTCGCTGCCGGACTGCTAGTACGAGAACGGATACAGCTTCCAGTACGCCTTGATGTGGCTCCACCGGGCGGCCATGCCGTCCGGCTCGAAGATGAGGAACAGGATCACCACCAGGCCGAAGACGCCGGTCTTGATGGGAGCGACGATCACCATGAGGCCGGGCCAGGAGTTGCCGAGCGAGTCGGTGGCGAGGCGCAGCATCTCCGGGAGCAGGGTGATGAAGATGGCGCCGAAGATGGAGCCCAGGATCGAGCCCAGGCCTCCGATGATGACCATGCCCAGGTAGTCGATGGCCAGCGTGATGGGGAAGTTCTCCGGGCTGATGATGCGCGCCTGGTAGGCCAGCAGCGACCCGGCCACGCCGATGAGGAAGCTCGACACCGCGAAGGAGAGGAGCTTGTAGCGGAAGACGTCCACGCCCATGACCTCGGCGGAGATGTCCTGGTCCCGGATGGCCACGAAGGCCTTGCCGGTCTTGGTGCGGAAGAGGTTCTTCGTGAAGAAGAGCAGCCCGACCATGATCGGGAAGATCAGGTAGTAGATGCCGCGGTCGTCCTTGAGCACGATCCCGGCGAACTGCGCCGCCGGGATCGAGATGCCGTTCACGCCGCCGGTCACGTGTTCCCAGTGGCTGACGGTGAACTCGACGATGTAGTGGGCGGCCAGGGTGGCCACCGCCAGGTAGAGCCCCTTGAGCCGGAGCGACGGGATCCCGAAGACGAGCCCCACGATCGCGGTGAGGAGCCCGGAGAGCGGGATCACCACCACGAAGGGAAGCCCGGCCTTGCCGGCCAGGGCCGCGGTGGTGAAGCCCCCGACCGCCAGGAAGGCCGCCGTCCCCAGCGAGATGAGGCCGGTGTATCCGGTGACCACGTTGAGCCCGGCCGCCGCGATGATGGCGATGAAGATCCGGTTCAGGACGTCGAGCCAGTAGGTGGTGGCGAACTGGGGCAGCACCAGCAGGACGACGAGCAGGCCGGCGAGCAACGCCCGGGGCAAGGGCGAGTCGAAGAGCGACATGTCCTCGGCGTAGCTCTGACGGAAATCCCCACAGCGCATCCGATTCCTCCCTAGACCCGCTCGATCTTGACCTTGCCGAAGAGCCCGTAGGGCTTGAAGCCCAGGATGAGCACCAGGATCACGAAGGGCGCGACCTCCTTGGCGCCTCCTCCCACCAGCGGATCCAGGTAGCCGCCCGCCAGGTTCTCCAGGATGCCCATGATGGGCCCGCCCACGATGGCGCCGGCGATGGAGTCGAGGCCGCCCAGGATCACCACCGGGATGACCTTGAGTCCGAAGAAGGCCATGGCGCCGTCGAGCCCTCCGCGGATCCCGGCGAGCAGCACCCCGCCGATGGCCGAGACCACCGCGGCGATGGACCAGGCCAGCGCGAAGATGCGCTTCACCGAGATGCCCATCGAGAGCGAAACTTGTTGCGAGAAGGCGGTGGCGCGCATGGCCACGCCGGCCCGGGTGAACTTGAAGAAGAGCGTGAAGATGACGAGCAGGACGGCCACGCTCGCCAGGCTGATGAGGTAGCCCTGGGAGACCGGCAAGGGCCCGATGTTCACCGGCTCGGCCGGGAAGATGTCGGGGAAGCGGCGAAGCTCGGTGCCCCAGATGCCCTGGATGATGGCCTTGAGCAGCGAGGAGAGCCCGAGCGTGACCATGATGAGGGAGATGACCGGCTCGCCGATCATGGGACGCAGGATGATCCGCTCGGTGAGGATGCCCATGAGCGCCGAGAAGGCCAGCGTGAGCAGGAACGACCAGAGGAACGGGACCTGGTACTGCACCGTGAGGGTGAGGCAGACGTAGGCGCCGAGCACCAGGAACTCGCCCTGGGCGAAGTTGAGGACGCTGGTGGACTTGTAGATGACCACGAAGCCCAGCCCGACCAGGGAGTAGATGCTCCCCACCACGATGCCGTTCAGCAGCAGCTGGAGGAAGAATTCCATCAGGCAGCTGCCTTTCCCGTGGACTCGCGCAGCTTGCGGACGAGGAGGGTGGTCTGGATGCGGGTGGTCTTGCCGTCCTGGAACTTGATGGTGGTGTCGATGTCGACCTCGCCGCGGTCGCCGTAGAGCGCGTCGATGACCTCCTTGTAGCGTTCCTCCACGAAGCCGCGCCGCACCTTGCGCGTGCGGGTCAGCTCCTCGTCGTCGGCGTCGAGCTCCTTGTAGAGGAGCACGAACTTCCGGATGCTGGCCGCCGCCGGAAGCGTCTCGTTCACCTGGTCGACCTCCTTCTGCACCAGGTCGTAGACCTGCGGCTTGGCGGAGAGGTCGGTGTAGGTGGTGTAGGAGATCTTGTTCTTCTCGGCCCACTTCCCCACCACGCCCATGTCGATGTTGAGCATGGCGGTGAGGTACGGCCGCCCCTTGCCCACCACCACCGCCTCCTTCACGAAGGGGGAGAACTTGAGCCGGTTCTCGATGAACTGCGGGGAGTACTGCGTGCCGTCGGCCAGCTGCATCACGTCCTTGATGCGGTCGATGACCACCAGCTGGCCGTCCTCGGCCAGGTAGCCGGCGTCGCCGGAGTGGAGCCAGCCGTCGGAGACCGTGGCGACGGTGGCCTCGTCGTTCTTGTAGTAGCCGAGGAAGACCGCGTCGCTCTTCGAGAGGATCTCCCCCTTCTCGGAGATCTTCACCTCGGTACCGGGGATGGGCACGCCCACGGTGTGGAACTGGATGTCCTCGTTGCGGTGGATGCAGGAGATGCCGCTGATCTCGGTCTGGCCGTAGATCTGCTTGAGCGGCACGTCCATGGCATGGAAGAAGCGGAACACGTCGGGGCCGAGCGCCGCGCCGCCGGTGGAGGCGCTGCGCAGGTTGGTGAAGCCGAGCCGGTCCTTGAGCGCCCGGAAGAGGGCCCAGTGGCCGAGCCGGTGCAGCAGCGCCAGGCCGGCGGGGATGGGCTTCTTCTGGAAGCGCAGGTCGGCCACCTTGCGCCCCACCGGCATCCAGCGCTCGTACATGAAGCGCTTGAACGGGGTGGTGTCCATGATCTTCACCTGCACCGTGGAGGTCAGGTTCTCCCAGATGCGCGGGGGCGCGAACATCACGTGGGGACCGATCTCCCGGATGTTCTCCATCACCGTCTCGGGCTGCTCGGGGAAGTTCACCGTGAAGCCCACCGCCAGCGCCGAGGAGAGCGACATCATCTGCTCGCCGATCCAGGCCAGCGGGAGGAAGGAGACGAACTCGTCCTCGGGGAGCTTGGGGTCCACCGAGTTGAGGGAGAGCGCCATGGAGAGCAGGTTCCGGAAGGAGAGCATGGCTCCCTTGGGAAACCCGGTGGTGCCCGAGGTGTAGCTGATGATGGCGATGTCCTCGACCCTGCCGCGCCGGACGTGCTCCTCCCAGTCGCCGGGCCGGTGCCCCATCCGTTCCCGCCCCCTCTCCTCCACGTCCTCGAAGGAGAGGAGCTTCGGGTGCTCGTACTTCCGGAGGCCGCGCGGGTCGGTGAAGATGACGTTCCGCACCTTGGGCAGCTTGTCGAGCATGTCGAGGATCTTGTCGACCTGCTCCTGGTCCTCGGCGACCACGAAGGTGGCGTCGCAGTGGTCGATGACGAAGGCGACCTCGGTGAGGTTGGAGTCCTGGTAGAGCCCCACCGAGGCGCCACCGGCGGCCTGCGCGGCCACCTCGGCCCACACCCATTCCGGCCGGTTGTCGCCGATGACGGCGACCTTGTCCCCGGGCTGCATCCCCAGGGCCACGAGCCCCATCGAGAAGTCGCGGACGTGGTCGTGGTATTCACGCCAGGTGAATGGCTGCCAGATCCCGAACTCCTTCTCCCGCATGGCCACCTTGTCGGGGTGGAGCCCGGCGTTCCGGACCAGGAGCTTCGGGAAGGTGTCGTTGCCCAGCAGCTGATCGAGGATGTCGGCCACGGGTTCTCTTCCCCCTATCCGTGGCTCTGCCCGAGGTAGGCTTCCTGGACGGCCGCGTCGCCCTGGACCTCCTCGGGCGTCCCGTCGGCGATCTTCTCGCCGAAGGAGAGGACCGTGACCCGGTGCGACACGTCCATCACCACCCCCATGTCGTGCTCGATCATGATCATGGTGGTCCCGCGGTCCTCGTTGATGTCGAGGATGAATCGGGCCATGTCCTCCTTCTCCTCGGCGTTCATCCCGGCCATCGGCTCGTCGAGGAGCAGCAGCCGGGGCTCGAGGGCCAGGGCCCGGGCCAGCTCGACCCGCTTCTGCAGGCCGTAGGCGAGCGTGCCCACCACCTTCTTGCGGATGTGCTGGATCTCGAGGAAGTCGATGATGTCCTCGACCACCTCGCGGTTGGCGATCTCCTCGGCCCGGGCCGGACCGTAGTAGGCCCCGCCGGCGAGCACCCCCTCCTTCTGGTGGACGTGGCGCCCGATGAGCAGGTTGTCGAGGACGGTCATCCCACGGAAGAGGGCGATGTTCTGGAAGGTCCGGGCGATTCCCAGCTTGGTGCGGGTGGCCGGCGAGAGCTTCGTGACGTCGGCCCCGTCGAACTGGACGCTGCCGCGCTGGGGGCGGTAGACCCCGCTGATGCAGTTGAGAAGACTGGTCTTTCCGGCGCCGTTGGGGCCGATCACGGCGTGCAACGCGCCGCGGCGCACCTCGAAGCTCACGTCGGATAGGGCCGTCACTCCCCGGAAGTGAAGGATCAGGTTGTTCACGCGGAGGAGCGGCATGGATCACCTTTGATCCCAGATGACCACCCCCCGCTTCAAGCCGCACCGCGGCACGAAATCGTGGCGGGGGACCTTGACAGGCAGCCGGCTACCCGGGTGGCCAGAACATCGGCCGCCCGCCCATGCAGTGCATGTGGACGTGGAAGACCAGCTGGCCGCCCTCCCGGTTCACGTTCACCACGCTGCGCCAGCCTGGCTCGGCCACTCCCCGCTCCGCGGCGATCCGGGCCGAGACCCGGGCCAGCTTGCCGAGGAGCGCGTCGTCCTCGGGGGTGAGGTCGTTCAGCGTCGGGATGTGGCGCCTCGGGATCACGAGCACGTGGACCGGGGCCTGGGGGTTGATGTCCTCGAGGGCCACGACGTCCTCGTCCTCGAAGACGAGCGTCGCGGGGATCTCCTTGCGAGCGATCTTGCAGAACAGGCAGTCCGCCACGGGTCACCTCGTTCGGGGCGGCATTCGGGCCGCGCGATCCCGGGAGGATATCCCGGCCGGATCAGCGGCGCGAGTCGAGCAGCAGGGTGACCGGCCCGTCGTTCAGGAGCTCCACCTCCATGTGGGCCCGGAAGACCCCCGTGGCCACCGGGAGGGAGCGTGCCCTCAGGAGCCTCGCGACCTCCTCGTACATCGCGTTCGCCTGCTCGGGCTCGGCGGCGCCCACGAAGCTGGGGCGGTTGCCCTTGCGCGCGTCGCCGAGGAGCGTGAACTGGGAGACGAGGAGGATCGACCCGCCCACGTCCTCCACCGAGCGGTTCATCTTGCCGGCCTCGTCCTCGAAGATGCGCAGCTGGGCCAGCTTGTCGGCCGTCCAGCGGACGTCCTCCGGCCCGTCCCCGTCGGCCACGCCGAGCAGGACGACGAGGCCGTGCCCCACCTCCCCCACCACCTGCCGATCGACCCGCACCACGCCTCGCTTGACCCGCTGCACCACCGATCGCATCGGGCGTTCATGACACGGGCGGCGCCCCGTGCCAATCTCCGGCCGTGCTCGTCCTGCGCGACGTCCGGAAGTCCGACCTGCCCCGGCTCCGGGCGCTGGCCCGGGTGCTCAACTCGGTGAACCTGCCCGCCGACGAGCGGGCGCTCTCCGGGATCATCGAGAAGTCGGTGCGAAGCTTCTCCGGGCGCATCGCCGATCCCATGCGCCGAAGCTACGTCTTCGTGCTCGAGGACGCGGGCCGGGGAAGGGTCCTGGGAACGTCGATGGTCATCGCCCAGCACGGCACCCGGCAGTCCCCCTGCACCTTCCTCGACGTCACCGAGCGGGAGAGCTACTCCTCCACGCTGGATCGCCACTTCCGGCACCAGGTGCTCTCGATCGGGTTCCACTTCGACGGCCCCACCGAGATCGGGGGCCTGGTGGTGGACCCGCGGGCGCGGGGAGGCCTCGACCGGCCCGGGAAGCAGCTCTCGCTGGTGCGGTTCCTCTTCATGGCCATGTTCCCGGACCGCTTCCGGGACACGGTGCTCGCCGAGCTGATGCCCCCGCTCGCCAGGGACGGGAAGAGCCTCTTCTGGGAGAGCTTCGGACGTCGCTTCACCGGCCTCGACTACCAGGACGCCGACAAGCTCTCCCGGCGCGGCAAGGAGTTCATCCAGCAGCTCTTCCCGGGCGGCGAGTTCTACGCGACGCTCTTGCCACCGCGGGTCCAGCGGACGCTCGGGAAGGTGGGGCGGAGCACCGAGCCGGCGCGCCGGATGCTCTCGCGAATGGGGTTCCGCTACGTCGGCCGGATCGACCCGTTCGACGGTGGTCCGCACTACGAGGCGAAGCTGGGGGAGATCTCGGTGGTCCGGGGGCACCAGCGGCTCCCGGTGGCGGAGGAGCCTCTCGACGCGGGGAGCCGCGACCCGGAGGTGCTGGCCGGGGTGGTGCGAGGCTCGGGGGCGAACCGGTTCCGTGCGGTCAGGACGCGGGCGCGGTGGAGCAGGGGGCGGGTGCGGATCCCGGCGGAGGCAGCGCGGGTCCTGGGCGCCGCGCCGGGGGACGAGATCGACCTGGTGCCGTTCGGTTGACCGGCCGGGCCGGCTAGGATGCGCATGGCCCTCCGTCAGCCTTTCCGCTTCCGCGGCCTGCTCGCCGTTTTCCCCTTCATCTTCGAAGCCTTGTCCTTCGCCACCCGGCGCGCCGCCTCGAGCGCCAACCGCCCCCAGGGCTCCATGTCCTCGGGGGACTCATGGGCCTCGTCGGGGGGCCGGAAGTAGCTCGTCCTCATCTCCCTCTTCCCGCCCGCGTAGACCCACTGGCGGCAGCCCGCCTCCTCGAACCGGGGCCGGGTCTCCGGGTCGGTCTTGAGGAAGACCTCGTCGTCGTCGACGAGCCCGATCATGAGGTCACCGCAGTAGATCCCGTGTCCGCCGAACATGGCGCGGGCGCGGACCGGGCCGACGCGGCCGAGAAGCTCGACGGCGAAGGCGACGAAGCCGGGGGATTCGGGCACCTGGCACCTCCTCTGCGGGTCGTTCGCCGCATATAACGACTTCGTGGCCCTCCGCCCCTCCCGCGACGTCGCCCTCCTCTTCGCGACGCGGAGCCTGCGCCTCTTCGCCTACGGATTCCTGGCCGTGGTGCTCGTCCTCTACCTCTCCGAGGCCGGGCTCTCCGAGGGGCGCATCGGGCTCCTCCTCTCGCTCACGCTGCTCGGCGACACCGCCCTGTCGCTGTGGATCACGACCCACGCCGACCGCATCGGCCGCCGCAGGATGCTGCTCCTCGGCGCGTCCATGATGATCGTGGCGGGGGTCCTCTTCGCTGCGACCACCTCGTTCTGGGTCCTGCTCCTCGCCGCCACCATCGGGATCATCAGCCCGGCCGGCAACGAGGTCGGCCCGTTCCTGGCCATCGAGCAGGCGGCGCTCGCACAGACGATCCCCGCGGAGGAGCGGACCCACGTCTTCTCCTGGTACGCGCTGGCGGGCTCCTTCGCGACGGCGCTCGGCTCGCTCTGCGCGGGGTTCCTCTCGCAAGCGCTCCAGCAAAACGGGGCCACCCCGCTCGCCGCGAACCGGGTGGTGGTCCTGGGCTACGCCGTGCTGGGGGCGGCGCTCCTCCTCCTCTTCACCCGGCTCGGTCCGGTGGTGGAGGCCCCTGCGGCGGCTCGCAGGAACCACCGCCCCTCCTTCCTCGAGCCGGGGCTCGGCCTGCACGGTTCGCGCAAGGTGGTCTTCCGGCTCTCCTCGCTCTTCGCCCTCGACGCCTTCGCGGGCGGGTTCGTCGTGCAGAGCTTCGTGGCCTTCTGGTTCCACGCCCGCTTCGGCGCCGACGAGGCCACGCTGGGGGCCATCTTCTTCGGGGCAAATCTGCTGGCGGGGGTCTCGGCGCTGTCGGCGGGCTGGCTGGCCCGGCGCTTCGGCCTCGTCAACACCATGGTGTTCACGCACCTGCCCTCGAACGTCCTCCTCGTGCTGGTGCCGCTCATGCCCACCCTGCCGCTCGCCATCGGGGTGCTCCTGGTGCGCTTCTCCATCTCGCAGATGGACGTGCCGACGCGCCAGTCCTACACCATGGCCGTGGTGACCCCCGAGGAGCGCTCGGCGGCGGCGGGGGTGACCGGCATCGCCCGCACCATCGGATCCTCGGTGGCGCCGCTCGCGGCCGGGCCGCTCTTCGCGGTTCCGGCGCTGGCCAGCGTGCCCTTCTTCCTGGCCGGGGGGCTCAAGATCGTCTACGACCTGCTCCTCTGGCGAGATTTCCGCCGGGTGAAGCCGGAGGAGGAGCGCGGCGACCGTTGACGGCGGCTATCCCTCGACGAGCACCGTTCCCACGCTGCCCGGCTCGAGGACGGCCCGGCGCAGGTCGCCGGGGGCGACGTGCCCGACGATGACCACCGACCGCGCCCCGTCCCTGAGCACCTCGAACGACTCCTCCAGCTTGGGGATCATCCCACCCGAGATGACGCCGTCCTCGATACCCCTGGTGAACTCGGCGTGGGTGATGCGCGGGACGCGGCTGCCCGGGTCCTTCACGTCGCGCAGCACCCCGGGCACGGAGGTGACGAGCACCAGGGCGTCGGCCCGCAGCGCCGCGGCGAGCTGGCTCGCCACCGTGTCCCCGTTGATGTTGAGCGGCTGCCCCTCCCGGTCGCAGCCCAGGCAGGCGAGCACCGGGACGTAGCCACGGGCCCACAGGTCGCCGAGCAGCGGGAGGTTGAACCCCACCACGTCTCCCACCAGGCCGAGGTCGACCGGGTCGGGGCCGGCTCCCGCCATCACCCGCGGCGGACGGCGGCGGGAGGCGATGACGTGGCCGCTCGCTCCGTGAAGGCCGACGCCGAGGACGCCGTTGGCGAGCAGGCGCGCGCAGACGTCCACGTTCACCTTGCCGGCCACCGCGTACTTCATGACCTCGAGGGTCTCCGGGTCGGTGTAGCGCCGTCCGGCCACCATGCGGGTCTCGATGGAGAGCTTCTTCTGCAGCGCGGTGGCCTGGGGACCGCCACCGTGGACCAGGCTGACCCGGTGCCCGTCCTCGACGAGCGCGCGGACGTCCCGGGCGACGGCATCCATCTCCGGCGTCCCGGTGATCTCGCCCCCGATCTTCACGACGATGGTCTTCAAGGGGTTCTCCTAGCGGCGGGGCGAGGGTGCGGCGGGGCGGGGCGCCGGGGCAGGCGCCGGCGCGGAGCGGAAGGACGGTGCAGGCGTCGGGCGGTACGACGGAGCGGGGCGCACGCCCGGCACTCCACTCGCACCGCGAGGCGCGGGAACCGGAGGGCGGGGACCGGTGCCCGGGCGGTAGGGCGCCGGAGGGGGCCGGTACCCCGGGTAGAAGCCTCCGCCCCCGGGACCCCACACCGGCGGCATTCCCCACATCGGCGGCATTCCCCACCACGGCGCGCCGATCCATCCAGGCGGCATCCCCCAGCCCGGGCCCCACCAGGATCCCCAGGCGGGCGGGGCAATCCATACGTTCACGAACGGGGCCGGGGCGGCCACCACCACGGCGGTGCCGACGTCGCCGCCCGGGAGCACGGCCACGTCGCCGGGCTGGGCCACGGCCGCCTGGGCCGCCGCATCCTGCTGCGCCTTCTGCTGGGCGGCGTCGAGTCCGAAGGGGTCGGCGTCCGGCGGCGGAGGGGGCGGAGGGGGAGCCTGGGGAGTACCGGTACCCGCGGTCGCAGCTGCCACCGCCGAGGTGGCGGACGTCACGGCCGAGCCGGGGGACTGGGCCACCTCCTCGGCGGACTGCTCGGGTCGCTGCTCCAGGATGAAGGTTGCCCCGCCCGGGTCGGAGACCACCGCGAACTGCGGACCCTTCGCGCCCGGCTTGCGCAGCACGTGGCCGTTCATCTCCGTCACCCGGCCGAGGGCTCCCTTCAGGTCCTTCACCACCACGTAGGGAAGCCACTGCGCGGGGACGTTCTGGAACGGCATGCGCGCGGCCCGGGCCCGGGGACGGCCGCCCGAGGCGAGGATCCAGGTGGCCTGCTTCCCGGCACCGACCTGCCAGGCGTCGTAGCCCACCACCGCCTTGTAGAAGGTGGCGGAGCCCTTCAGGTCGTCGGTCCAGAGCTCGGCCCACATCCAGCCCGGGGGCGGGGCGTCGGCATCGAGGGGATCTCCCCCCGCCGCGGTGACGAGAACGAACTGGGCGCCGCGCGGGTCGGCCACGGCGGCGTAGGTCCCGCGCCGGCCCAGGCTTCCCGGCCCTTCGAGGACCCGGCCGCCCGCCTTCTGGGCCGCGGCGGCCGCCCTGGCCACGTCGGGGACCGAGATGAGGGGGACCCACCGCGACTGCTGCGCGGGCGCGCCGGCCTTCGGCGCCGGCATGCGGAGGATGCCGGCCACCGGCACATCGGCGTCCCGGGCGATCGCATAGCCGCCACGGTCGGTGGTCGTCCAGCCCAGAACCGCCTCGTAGAAGGGAATGGCCGAAGCCGGGTCGAGGGTGAGCAGGTCGAACCAGATCACCTTCCCGGGATGCCATTGCCCGGTGGGGGGCACGGCCACCGGCGGAAGGTCGATCTTCACGGCCGGGGCGGCGGGGGGCGCGGGATCCGGTGCGGCGCGAGCGAGGGCCGGACCGGACAGGAGGGCGGCCAGGACGGCGGTCATGGCTGACTTCAGGTGAATGGTCATGATCGTCCTCACGGGGGCCAGGGGCCGGGGTCCTCGAGCGAGGCCCGCTCGTCGAGGCCGAGCACGAGGTTCATGTTCTGGATGGCCTGGCCGGCGCCGCCCTTCACCAGGTTGTCGATGGCCGAGACCACGGTCACGGTTCGCCGGCCGCGCCAGGCCGCGCCGGCGGCCACCCCCACCTCGGCGAAGTTCGACCCGGATACCGCCGCGACCTCCGGGAGCCGGCGCGCCGGCACCCGGACGAAGGGCTCGCCGGCGAAGGCGTCCTGGTAGAGGGCCTGGAGCCGCTCGCCGGTCCACTCCTCGGGGAGCTCGACGAAGGAGGTGGAGAGGATCCCGCGCACCAGCGGCGCCGAGACCGGGACGAAGCGGAGCTGGAGCTCCCGGGCGCCCGCGGCGGCGAGCGTCTCCTCGATCTCCGGTACGTGCTGGTGCCAGAGGGGCTTGTAGGCGCGGAGGTTTCCGGCGCGAACCGGGTGGTGGGTGCCGGCCTGCGGCGCCGCGCCGGACCCGGAGCTGCCGGTGATGCCCTGGACGTGGACCACGCCCTCGAGGAGACCGGCGCGGGCCAGCGGCAGGAGACCGAGCTCGATGGAGGTTGCGAAGCACCCGGGGGAGGCGACGAAGCGGGCCTGGCGGATCCGGGCGCGGTTCAGCTCGGGAAGGCCGTAGACGAAGTCGGCGAGCATCCCGGGATGGGGGTGCACCTGCCCGTAGTACCTCTCGTAGGCATCGGCATCCCGGAGCCGGAAGTCGCCGGACATGTCGACCACCTTCACGGCCGGAAGCGCGGCGATCTCCGGCACCTTCTGGGCGGTCACCTTGTGGGGGAGCCCGAGGAGGACGACGTCCATCCCGGCGGCCGCCCCGGACGGTGGGAGGTTCTCGAAGACCAGGTCGGTACGCCCCTCGAGCGTGGGGTGGGCCGCTCCGAGCGGCTCGCCCACGAAGTCGACGGAGGCGACGCGGCAGAGTTCCACGTCCGGGTGGACCAGGAGGCGGCGGATCATCTCGGCGCCCCCGTAGCCGGATCCGCCGATCACCGCGGCCCTGAAGCGCTTGCGTCCTGCCATGATGAAACCATATACCCGCTCGGCCGCGCAGGCACGCGGACCGATGGAGGTCGTCCACGTGGATCGCCCGCTCGAGAAGGCCGTGTCGTGGCTCTCCACCCGGCGTCCGGCCATGGAGGCGTTGCTCGCGCGCCTCGTCGACCAGAACTCCTTCACCCGAAACCTGGACGGGGTGAATGCGGTGGCCACGGTGGTGGCGGAGGAGCTCGCCGCGAGCGGCGTGGCGGTGGAGCGCATCCCCGGCGGCGCCTTCGGCGACCACCTGTCCTTCTCGTCGGGCGCTCCCGGTCCCTTCACCTTCCTCATCGGCCACTCCGACACGGTGTTCCCGCCGGGCACCTTCGAGGGCTACCGCGTGGCCGGGGAGCGGGCCCTCGGCCCCGGCGTCCTCGACATGAAGGGCGGGCTGGTCCTTGGGATCTTCGCGCTCCGTGCGCTGCGCGAGGCGGGCCTGCTCGATCGGATCCCGGTGCGCGGGATCGTGGTCGGGGACGAGGAGGTGGGCTCGCCGGCCTCGCAGGCGATCACCGTGGCGAAGGTGCGGGGCGCCGCCGCTGCGCTCGGCCTCGAGTCGGGGCGCTCGGGCGATCTCGTGGTCACCCGGAGGAAGGGCATCGCCTCGCTCGACGCGCGGGCCCACGGCGTCGCCGCCCACGCCGGTGGGGATCACGAGAAGGGCCGGAACGCCATCTGGGCCCTCTCGCGCTTCGTCGACCGGATCCAGGGGTACACCGACTACCGGCGCGGCGTCACCGTGAGTGTCGGGCGAATCGAGGGCGGGACCACGCGCAACACGGTTCCGGCCGGGGCCGGCTGCGAGGTGGACGTGCGGTTTCTCGAGCCTGCCGACGGCGAGCAGGTCCTGGACCGGATCGCGGCCGCGGCCCGCGAGGCCGCGGTGGAGGGCACGCGCATCGAGCTCGCGCGGCCGGGCAGCCGGCCGGCCCTGGTGCGCACCGAGGCCTCGGCGGCGCTGGCCGCGGAGTACGGGGAGTGCCAGCGGGAGGCGGGGCTGGGCTCGGGCGAGGCGCCGCTCTCCGGCGGCGGGTCGGACGCCTCGGTCACCGGAGCGGCGGGGGTGCCCTCGATCGACGGGCTGGGGCCGCGCGGCGCGGGGTTCCACACGCACGACGAGTACATCGAGCTCGGGTCGATGGTACCCAAGGCCGAGGCGCTGGTGCGGTTCCTCTGCAGGCGGGCGCGGCCGTAGGCTGCGGCCGTCGAGGGCGGGGCCGCGGAGAATTCTCCTCCGGTTCCACGCCTCCCTCCACGGTCATCCGGGCCCCTGCGCCCACTACTTCGCACCCGGCGCCGCGGTCACCCTCGCCTTCCCCCAGCAGGCGAGCACCCTCCTGCCCGCCTCGGCCCGCCCGGCCTCGTCACCGGGAGCGAACCGCGCCACCGCGAAGCGCGGCGCCTGGGCGGGCAGCTGCCGGAAGCTCGGGTCCACGGCGATCCAGCGCCGGGCCGCCGCCACCTCCACCCACTCGTGCCAGACGAAGCGCTTCCCGTCCCAGGCCACTCCGACGACCAGGCGACCCTCGAGGCCGTCGACGCGTGCGGCGCGCAGGTAGGCCGCCGAGACCTCCTGGCAGTTGCCCCGCTCCGGGAAGTCGCGCGGCAGCCCGGCCGGGGGCGGCGCGGGATCCTCCGGCTCTGGCGCGAGGCCGCAGAAGGCGAGCGACCGCTCC
Organism: uncultured delta proteobacterium; assembly: GCA_963831265.1. Classification (GTDB taxonomy): domain Bacteria; phylum Myxococcota; class Myxococcia; order Myxococcales; family Anaeromyxobacteraceae; genus CAIOAK01. The sequence goes on from CAWHPQ010000004.1 coordinate 168,128, forward strand.
TGCTCCGCGCCCGGCGGGGAAGGGACCACGCTGCCGAAGGCGGCAGGCGCGCGCGCCGGCACCTTCGCCCCCGGATCGGAGACGAAGCGGGTCTCCTGCGACGGGAGCACCACCTCGTCGGGGAGGCCCCCGGGCGCGCTGCGAAACCGCACCGGATCGCCCAGCACCTCCCCGTCGAGCCAGGCGCCGCGCCGGGTGGCGCAGGCCGTGCCGAGCCGGCCGGTCTCCGCGTCCTCGACGTCGAGGCAGCGCCGCTCCCCGTCCGGCGTCGCGGCGAGCAGCGTCTCGGCGACGATCGAGGCGACCGCGTCGCCCGTGGCCCGCCGGCGCCGTCCGCCGGCTTCCACCTCGAGCAGCGTTCCCGCGCGATCGGTGGACACCTTCACGGTTCGTCGTGCCAGGCCGCCGCCCCCGGCCTCGGGGATCCGGAACTCGGTCTCGAAGGTGCCGGTGCAGGCGGACCGCTCGCATCGCACCGAGAGCGTCGCGACCCCGACCGCCTGGCCGCCGATCTCCACCCGGTAGCGGCGCGACGCGGCGTCGGGCAGCACCGCGAGGAGGACGAGCAGGAGGGCGGTCAATTTCCCCTCCCGCGCAGCCGGCGGATGACGAACCGCGCGACGAGGAGGGCCACGACCGCCGCCATCGCCGTCCACGCCGCCGCGGTGTAGCGCTCCAGCAAGCCCACGAACTCGTCGAGGTTCTTCACCAGGAAGGCACCCACGAGGAGGAGCAGGGCGTTCCAGGCCGCCGCCGAGAGTCCACCCCAGAGCAGGACCTTCCCCACCGGAAGCCTCGCCGCGCCGGCCCCCACGAAGAGGAAGGCGCGCACCCCGGGAAGGAAGCGGTTTCCGATCAGGAACCAGGCCCCCCAGCGCGCGTACCCTGCCTCGACGCGCCGCACGTGCTCGAGGGTGATCGGTCCCCTCCGCGCCGCACCCCGCTCCAGCGCCGCGCCCAGAGCCATTCCGACCCGGAAGTCGATCCAGGCTCCCAGGACCGCTCCGCTCGTCGTCGCCAGGAAGGCCACCGGCCAGGAGATCTTCCCGTTCACCGCGTACCAGGCCCCCAGCACGACCAGCGTGTCCCCGGGGAACGGCGGAAAGACGTACTCGACGAGGCTGCCCAGGAAGAGGATGGCCGGCGCCGCCGGGCCGGTCCGCGCGAGCGCCTCGGTGAGGGTCGCGACCACGCGCTCGAGCGTGCTCACCGGGCCATGGTAGACCGGCGTCGGCCTCCCTGCTAATCCTCCCGCCTCCGATGTCGCAGTCCGGGAGAGATCGCCTCCGCACGGCCGCTCCGTACCTCGTCGCCACCGCCTGGATGGCGCTCGGGTGGGCCTTCCTCGTCCGCGGGGTCGAGCACCCGGGCGTGGACTACCGCCCCTGGGCGTTCCGGAGCCACGCCTACTCCGACCTGCTCGCCATGACCGGCGACCGGTACCTGAACGGGGGGCGGCCCCTTCCCTACGTGGAGGACCGGATCGAGTACCCGGTGCTGCTCGGCGCAGCGATCTGGGTGCCCTCCTTCCTGCCGGGCGGACAGGTGGCCCACTTCACGGTGAGCGTGATCGGCCTCTGGCTCTGCCTGCTCGCCTCCATCGCGCTGCTCCGCCGACTTCCCGGCGCGAGCCCGTGGTGGCTGGCCGGGACGCCAGCCATCGCCTACTTCGGCGCGCTCAACTGGGACCTCCTCCCCATCGCGCTCCTCCTCGCGGCGATCCTTGCGGCGGAACGGGACCGGCCGGTGGGCTCCGGCGTGCTGGCTGCGCTCGGGGTCTCGGCGAAGCTCTGGCCGGTGGCGTTCCTTCCGGCGGCGATCGGGGAGCTGGCGGGGAGGAGGCGCTTCGGGGCGCTCGCCCGCGCGGGTGGGGCGTTCGTCGCGGTGACGCTGGCGCTCAACCTGCCCGTGGCGCTCGCCGCTCCCGGGAACTGGGCCTGGTTCTGGCGATTCAACGGCGCCCGCTCGGCGGAGAACTCGGTCTGGGAGGTGCTTCGGGTGAAGGATCCCGCGCTCCTGAACGTGCTGGCTGGGTCGATCGTCCTTGCCTCGGCTTTCGCCGCGGCCGGGATGGCCTTCCGCGCTGCACCGTCCTCGCGGGCGCGGGCCGTCCGTCTCGGCACGGCGCTCGTGCTGGTCGCCTGGGTGGCCTCGAACAAGGTGTGGAGCCCGCAGTACGCCCTCTACGCCTTCGCCGCCGGGGCGCTCGTCTCCGGGCCGCCCTGGCTCTTCGTGACGCTCGCCGCCGTGTCGATGGTGGACTACCACCTTGCCTTCGAGGTCCGGTCCGAGCGAGGGATCTTCTGGTTCTTCGACGGCTGGTACTACGCGGAGGAGGTGGTCCGCAGCGCCGTCTACGCCGCCTTCGCAGCCTGGCTTGCGATCGAGCTCCGGGCCACCGGGCGAGCGGGCGCGAGGCGGGAGGAGGCGGCGTGAACCGTGCGGAGGGCGGGCGGAACTGGGCGTGGTGGGGGGTCTTCGCGGCGATCCCGGTGCTGGTCGTGGCCTTCCACTGGACGGCGGCCCGTCCCGGGATGGCCTTCTCCGGATCCGACCTCCGCTACTTCTTCTACGGGGTGCGGGAGGCGGTGGCGACGGCGCTGCGCCACGGAGAGCTGCCGCTCTGGCAGCGCGGCTTCTACATGGGCTACCCGCTCGTCGCCGATCCCCAGGCGGCGGTCTTCGCCCCCACGACCTGGCTCACCCTCCCCTGGGACGCACCCCGCGCGCTCACGCTGGCCACGCTGCTCCACCTCACCATCGCCGGCTGGGGCATGGCGGCCTGGATGCGGCTCCGCGGCCTCTCCCCCGCGTCTGGACTGCTCGCCGCGGTGCTCTTCGCGCTGGGCGCCAAGCAGACCGTCCACGTCATCCACTGGAACTTCGCGGCGACGACCGCCTTCTGGCCCTGGATGCTGGCCGGGCTGGAGGGCTTCGCCGTGCAGCGCCGCTCCCGCTGGCTCCTCGTCACGGCGGTTGCGACCGCGCTCGCCTGGCTGGGCGGCTCGCCGCAGATGGCCCATTTCGGTTGCATCGTGGCCGGCCTCTACGCGCTGCGCATCGCGGTCGACCTCTGGCCCACGCGGCGCGCCGACGCGGCCTGGGCGGTGGCCGCCGTGCCCGTCGGCTTCCTCCTCGCAGCGGTGATGGTGCTGCCCACGCTGGAGCTCTCCCGCTTGGGGCCCCGCTCGGTGGTCGTGGACTACTCCTTCGTCACCAGCTGGCGCTGGCCGGACGCCTGGGGGCTCGCGCTCTACGTGCTGCCTCACGCCTACGGCGACGGACGCTGGGGCCTCAACCTCTGGGAGGCCTCCGGGTACGTGGGGATCCCGGCACTGGCGCTCGCGGCTGCCGCCCCGGCGCGCCGTCGAGGGGTGATCCTCCTCGCGGTCCTGGCTCTCCTCGGCCCGTGGCTCGCGCTGGGGGAGAAGGCGCCGCTCCAGCTCCACTGGCTGCTCTACAAGGTCCTTCCCGGGTACGGCAGCTTCCGGGTTCCCACCCGCGGACTCGTGGTCACCGCCTTCGCCGTGGCCCTGCTCGCGGCCGAGGGACTCGAGGCGCTCCGTCGCGACCCGACGCGCCTGCGCCTCTCGCGGAGCCTGGGGGTCCTCGCCGCCGTCGCCGCGCTGGCCTTGCTCCTGCCCCGCCTCCCCGGGTTCCCGTTCGATCCTGCCTCGACCCGGAAGACCGCCTGGTTCACCCTGATGATCGCGGGGCTCGGGGCGATCTGGCTGGCCGCGATCTGGCGCGGCATCCGGGGAGCGCTGGCCGGGGCGGCGATGGTGGCTCTCGCCTTCTACGACCCCTGGTACCTCTTCTCCCGGTTCAACGAGATCTCCGTCGCCAAGAACGAGCGCCCCGCGCTCGACGACTTCGCCCCCTTCGTCCCCGCCTCCCCGTCGCCCCGCCGCGTGGGCGTCGTCGCCAAGTGGGGCGCCTCCATCAACGCCCCGCTGCGCAACGGCTGGGAGGGCACGATGGGCTACGGCCCCATGTCGATCTCGCGGGTGCGGGAGCTGCTGGAAGGCACCCAGCGGGACGCGGTGGCCCGGCTCGGCGCCATGGACGGCGACGCCACCTTTCCGACGGCGAACCCCACCTCGGCCCTCTGGCCGCTCCTCGCGACGCCGCTCGTGATCTCCGACCACGCCCAGCCCGGCCTGGCCCGGTTCTTCGTGGGCAAGCGGGAGTGGGAGAACCACATGGCCGGGTACCGCGCCCCGGCGCTGCCGCGGGTCTTCTGGACCGGATCGTGGGAGGTGGCGTCCGACGAGGAGGTGAACGGGCCGCTCCTCCGGGCCGCATCGGGCGACCGGGCCGTGCTCGCCGAGCCGCCAGCCGGGCTGCCGCCGCCGGGCCCGCCGGAGGGCCCGGTGGCCGCCGAGCGCATCCGCGTCGACGGCCCGTCGCTCGAGGCGAGGGTGGTCGCGCCCCGGGACGGGCTGGCGGTGATCCTCGACCCCTTCTATCCGGGGTGGACGGCCACCCTGGACGGCAAGCCGGTGCCCATCCTCCGCGCCGACTTCGCCTTCCAGGCTGTGCCGGTCCCGGCCGGCACCCACGAGCTCCGGCTCGTCTACGAGAACCGCTGGGTGAAGCTCGGGGCTGCGGTTTCCGCGGGGACGCTCGCTGCGCTGGTGGCTGCGCTCGCGATCCGCAGCCGCCGCGTCCGGCGGGAGGCGTGACGGCCGCTACCGCCGCCGCGGCGACGCCAGCAGCCGGTGCACGTTCTCCCGCTCCCAGGCGGCCGCGCGGGCGTGCTCGGGGAACGCGCGCTCGCGCCTCCGGAACTCGCGGCCGTGGATGGTCCGGCGCCCACCCCGTTCGGCCGGCGGCACCACCTGGTGCAGCATCTCGTGGAAGACCACCGAGGCCACGTAGAACGCGGGAACCTCCTCGCGGTCGAGAGCCGGATGGATGCGGATGGCGCGGGCGGTGTGCAGGTAGACCCCGGTGCGGATGGAGGTGCGGCCCGGAAGCGCACCGCTGCGTCCCCAGCCGATCTTCGCCTCCACCGTTCCCTCGAAGTGCTCGGCGTTCAACCGGTCGAGGATGGCCTGCAGGTCGTGGACGCGCCCGCGGGAGTCGAGCCGGGCGGTGCGCGGCGGCGCGATCCGGTCGCGGTGGGTGCGCACCCACTCGTCGATTCGGCGGGAGGCGGCACGCCGGCCGTCGCGCCGGCCCGGCCGGAGAAAGTCGGCCAGCGCCCAGGCCACCTCGGGGTCGCAGCCGAGGAAGAGGTGGTGGACGCGGAGCTGGATCGCCGTCCTCTCCCTCCGGAAGGAGACCATGGTGTGCCGGTTGTCGTGGACCACGAGGCGCACCGGCTCACCGAGCCGGGCGGCCACCTCGTCGGCCAGCCGCTCCGCTGCCGCGACGCGGTCCGGACGCGGCGCCTCCCGGGCATCGAAGGAGAGGTCGAGCTGCCCTGCGCCCTTCTTCACCGCCCCTCCCCCTCCTCCCCCTGGAGCAGCCGCTCCACCCGCCCGGGCTCGACCCGCAACGCCATCCCCTTTTCCTGGCTGTAGGTCACCGCCCCGGGTGCGGCTCCCTTCACCTTCCGGACGTGCTTGGCGCGCGTGTAGATCACCTCGGGTGCAGCCTCGCCGCGGGCGTCGCTGAAATGGGCAGCCAGGTGGGCCGCGTCGAGCAGGCTCTCCTGGTCGGGGGCGTGCCCCTTCGGGAGCCGGAGCACGACATGGGCGCCGGTGCGCCCCCGGGCGTGCAGCCAGACGTCGTTCCCCTTCGCGATCCGGACGGTGAGCTGGTCGTTCTCCGCGGCGCCGCGCCCCACCAGGATGGAGAGGCCTGCCAGCGAACGGAAGGTGCGGTGGGGAGCGGCCTGCTCCTCGTCGCGCCGTCGGGGCGTGCGCTGCACGCGGGGAGCGGCTCCGAGCTTGCGGGCCTCCCGCTCCAGCCGGGGGAGCGCGTCCTGCGATGCGAAGTCCAGCTCGGCGAGCAGGGCCTCGGTTGCCGCGAGGCGAACCCTGACCTCCGCGGCGCGGGAGGCGACCCGGGCAGCGCTCTCGGCGATGCGCCGGTAGCGCCGGTAGAGGCGCTCCATGTTGGCCCGCGGAGTGAGCGAGGGGTCGAGGGCCAGCCGCACCTGGCGGGGACCCTCGGCGGTCCACTCGGTGACCTCGACCTCGCTCGCGCCGCGAGGGACGGCGTGGAGGTCCTGCTTCAGCAGGTCGGCGGCGCGCCGGTCGGCCTCGGCGGCGGGGACCCGTTCGGCCTCCTCGGCGAGCCGCTCGAGTGCCCGGCGCGACCGGGCCACCGCGGCGCGCAGGGGCTCGCGCAGCCGGCGCCGTGCGGCAGCGAGCGCCCGCTCCTCCTCGAGTCGCCGGTAGAAGGCCTCGACGGCGGCGGAGACCGGGAAGCGGGAACCCGCCACGGGGGTGAACCGGGGAGCCTCCCCGTCCCCACGCCGCGCCTCGGGAGGCAGGTACGGTTTCCCGGGCGCGAGCGCCCGGAGCTGCGAGAGGTTCCTCCCCGCCATGCCCCGGACGACCCCGGCGCCGTCGACGAGGAAGAGGTTCCCGCTCCTCCCGGTCAGCTCGGCGAGGAGCGACAGCGGACCTCCCGGGCGCTCGAAACGCAGCGCCACCAGCCGATCCCCGCCGGGCGCCTCGATGGCTGCCAGGCGGGCGCCGGCGAGCTCCCGGCGCAGGACCACCTGGAAGGACAGCGGCTCGGCGTGGACCGGCGGTCGCCAGGTGGCGGCGTGGATGCGGGTGAGGTCCGGCTCGGCGGAGAGGAGCAGGGTGGCGTCGCCGGCCGGTCCGCGCAGATCGAGGGTGACGAGCCGCTCGGCGTGCACCCGGACCGCGTCGACGCGCGACCCCGCCAGCGGTGCCAGCTCCGCGATGAGGAGCGCGATCTCGCCGGAGCGCAGGGACATGGGTGCCTGAAACGGTTGCGGCCGCCCGGAGGCGGCCGCAAGACCCGGCGCGAGTTTCCTCGCGCCACGAAGGCATCGTTACTTCTTCTTGGCCTTCTTCGCAGCCTTCTTCTTCGCCGGAGCCTTCTTCACAGCCTTCTTCTTCGCAGCCATGTGTTACCTCCCTGACAGTTGGTCAACTACCAACGACGCACGACAAAGACGAGTGCAGATTAGCGAACGCGGATCCACCTTGCAAGGACACGGCCACGCTTTTCTCGAGATGGTCGCCGGCGATCGAAGGGGATGTACCCGGTTGGATCGTGCCGCGGAGGGCGGGGGGAAGTCCTCCGGAGGGCTGGTGGCGGGCCGTGAATGGTCACCAAACGTGCGTGTTCACGATTGGTGACTAGACGGAAATCACTGCTGCGAGCCGCTTTCATTGCCCTGGAGCGAGAGCTTCAGCTCGTCCACCTTCGACGTGACCAGCGCCTGGATCTCGGCGAGCCGCTCCGGCGTCCGGGCCTCGAAGCGGAGCACCAGGAGCGGCTGGGTGTTGGAGGCGCGGACCAGGCCCCAGCCGTCGGGGAAGATCACCCGCACCCCGTCGACGGTCACCGCCTCGTACCGGGCGGCGAACCATTCCTGGGCCAGCCGCACCAGCTCGAACTTCATCTCCTCCGGGCAGTCGTAGCGAATCTCGGGGGTGGAGAAGGTCCTCGGCACGTCGGAGAGGAGCGTCGAGACGGGCCGGTCGGTGCGCGAGACCAGCTCGAGCAGCCTGCCCGAGGAGTAGATGCCGTCGTCGAAGCCGAACCAGCGATGGGCGAAGAAGATGTGGCCGCTCATCTCGCCGGCGAGCAGCGCCCCCTCCTCCTTCATCTTGGCCTTGATGAGGCTGTGCCCGGCCTTCCACATGATCCCGCGCCCTCCTCGCGCCGCGATGTCGTCGTAGAGGGTCTTCGAGCACTTCACCTCGCCGACGATGGCAGCGCCGGGATTCTCGGCGAGCAGCGCCCGCGAGAAGAGGATCATGAGCTGGTCGCCCCACAGCACCGTTCCCTTCTCGTCGACCGCGCCCACCCGATCGGCGTCGCCGTCGTAGGCGATGCCCAGGTCGGCGCCGGTCTCGAGGACCTTCGCCTTGAGGAACTCGAGGTTTCTCTCCACCGTGGGATCGGGGTGATGGTTGGGGAAGCGGCCGTCCATCTCCTCGAAGAGCGGCACCACCTCCACGCCCAGGGATCGAAAGAGCGGGTTCGCGATGACCCCGCCGGTGCCGTTTCCGGCGTCGACGACCACCTTCAGCTTCCGGGGGCCGAGCTGGAGGTTCCTGCGGACGTACTCCCGGTAGGGAGTGACGATGTCGTGGGTCTCGACCTTGCCCGCCCCGCTCGCGAAGCGCCCCTCGACGATGCGCCGGTGGAGCGCCTGGATGCCATCGCCGTGCAGGGTGCTCTTGCCCACGCCCACCTTGAGGCCGTTGTACTCGGGGGGGTTGTGCGAGCCGGTGATCATGGCGAGGCCGTCCACCGGGAGGGTGGCGGCCGCAAAGTAGGTGAGGGGGGTCGGAACCACCCCCAGGTCGGTGACGTCGATCCCCACCGAGTTCAGGCCGGCGATCATCGCCTTCGCGAAGCGGGGCCCGCTCTCCCGGCAGTCGCGCCCGACCACCACCCGGCGCCCGCCCGCCTCGCGCACCTCGGTGCCGAGTGCGCATCCCACCAGGCGCACCGCGTCCTCGGTGAGGTCCTGGTCCACCAGCCCGCGGATGTCGTACTCGCGGAAGATCGTCCTCGAGATGGCTGCCATGTCGTGCTCCCCTCCTCCACCGGGTCGGGGCACTAGAGCAACGCCCCGCGTCCGCGCCGCTTCAGCTCCTCGACCGCCTTGCGAACGTCCTGGGCCCTCTCCTTGCGCACCACCAGCACGGCGTCGCCGGCGTCGACCACCACCAGCCCGTCCACTCCCACCACCGCGATCGGGCGCCGGCCCTGGCCGAGGACCACGTTGTCGTGGCCGTCGATGACCAGGGCGTCGCCCTGCAGCACGTTGCCGAGGTCGTCCTGCTCGCGCACCTCGGAGAGGGCCGCGAAGCTCCCCACGTCGCTCCAGCCGAACTCGGCCGGGACCACCGCGATGCGCTGGCTCTTCTCCATCACGCCGTAGTCGATGGAGATGGACGGAGCACCCGGGAAGACCCTGGCCAGCGTCCGGGCATACGAGGGGGTGCCGAGGGACTTGTCGATGACGGCGAGCTGCTCGCCGAGCACCGGCATGGCGCGCCGGATCTCCTCCAGGATCACGTCGGCCCGGAAGAGGAAGATGCCCGAGTTCCAGAGGTAGCCCCCCTCGGCCAGGTAGCGCGCGGCCGTGACGACGTCCGGCTTCTCCACGAAGCGTTCCACCCGGAAGGGCTGGAAGGCCTTCTTCCCGCGCCCCAGCGCCTTCAGCTTCGCGCCCACCTTCAGGTAGCCGTAGCCGGTCTCGGGCCGGTCGGGCTTGATCCCGATGGTGGCCACCGCGCCCTCCGAGGCGAGCTGGGCGCCGGCGGCGAGCGCCTCGCGCATGGCGTCGGGACGGGCCACGTGGTGGTCGGCCGGGAGCATGACCATGACGCCCCCCGGGTCCCGCCGCTTCACGTGCAGCGCGGCCAGTCCGACGCAGGGGGCGGTGTTGCGCGGGCAGGGCTCGACGAGGAGGTTCTCCCTCGGCAGCTTGCGCAGGATCCGGCGCGCCGCGGCGGCGTGGTTCGGGCCGCAGACCACGTAGGTGTCCTGGATGCGCGCCAGCGGCGGGAGGCGGTCGACGGTGGCGGCCAGCATGGGCTCGTCGCCGTCGAGGGCCAGGAACTGCTTGGGCCGGTTCTTGCGGCTGAGGGGCCAGAAGCGGGTGCCGCTGCCGCCGGCCATGACCACCGGGTAGAGCTTCATGCGGTTCTCCATGCGGTGAGGAGCTCGTGGAGGATGCGGGCGGTGGCGCCCCAGACCTGCTTCCCACCGATGTCGAAGGTATGGACCTCGTGAACCAAGCCGAACGCCTCCCGGAAATCGACCCGATGACATCCCGGGGCGAGGAGGTCGACGATGGAAAGCTCGACCAGCCCGGCGACCTCGTCGGGCTGCGCCACGAACGGGTACGGGTATGGCACGACGCCCACCCACGGCGTCAAGCGGAACCCGGTGGTCACCACCAGCGCCTCGTCGAGCCTCCCCAGGATCTCGACGTCGGCGGGCGAGATCCCGATCTCCTCCTCGGCCTCGCGCAGCGCGGCGGCCTGCGCATCCCAGTCGCCCGGATCGATCTGGCCGCCCGGAAAGGAGATCTGCCCGGGGTGCAGGCGCAGATCGTCGCGCCGCAGCGTCAGGAGCACATGGGACGCGCCGTCCCGGACGAAGATCGGAACGAGCACGGCCGCCTCGGCGAGCTTCGCGGTGGAGTGCCGGTAGGCGGGCTCGAGCGTGATCACGTCGAGGCGGGTGAAGGGGCGACCGGCGAGCGCCCGGCGGAGCGCCTGGAGCGTCACCGGAGCGCGCCCTGCCAGAGGAGGACGGCGACGAGCGTGCCCAGCGCGAGCCGCCAGGCCACGAAGAGGTAGGTGGTTCGCGTGCGCAGCCAGTGAAGCAGCCAGCCGATGACCAGGTACCCGGCCACCGCCGACACCGCCGTCCCGATCAGCGTCGCCGAGCGCCAGGCGGGTTCGTCGCGCAGCACCGGCAGCGCCCCGGTGAGCTTGTAGACGCCGGCGCCGAGGATGATGGGAACGGAGAGGAGGAAGCTGAAGCGGGCCGCGGCCTCGCGGGAGAATCCGAGCAGCATGCCGGTCGTGATGGTGCTTCCCGACCGCGACGTCCCGGGCACCAGCGCGAGCGCCTGTCCGAACCCGATGGCCAGGGCGGAGCCGGCGGTGATGTCTTCCATCCTGCGCCGGTGGGTGGCGAAGCGCTCGGCGCCGGCCATGACGAGCCCCCAGAAGACCAGGGACACGGCGATGACACCGTTGCCGAGCGACTCGATGGGTCGCTCGAGCAGCTTGCCCAGGACCGCGGCGGGAACCGTCCCGAGCGCGATGTACCAGGCCAGCCTTGCGTCGGCGGTGCCGAGCGGCCTTCGATCGCGGAGGCCGCGCAGCCAGGCCGCGGTGATGCGCCCCAGGTCCTCGCGGAAATACACGAGGACCGCCAGGGTGGTGCCCGACTGGATGATGGTGACGAAGGCCCGGAACTTCTCGTCGCCGAGACTCTCGCCGAGCAGCTCGCCCACGAGCAGCAGGTGGGCGGTGGAGCTGACCGGCAGGAACTCGGTGATCGCCTGGACGATCCCGAGGAGGGCGGCGGTGAGAGATCCCATGCCGGCTCCCCGGGTCCCGTGGCTCTGCCTAGCGGCGCTTCCCCTTGCGGCCGACGGCGGCCCGGAGCGCGTCCTTCTTGTCGGTGCGCTCCCAGGTGAAGGCCTTCTCCTCGCGGCCGAAGTGGCCGTAGGCGGCGGTCGACCGGTAGATGGGGCGGAGCAGGTCGAGGTCCTGGATGATCTGGCGCGGCGTGAGTCCGAAGACCTCGCGGACGGCCGCGGCGATCGACTCCTCGGAGACGGTGGAGGTCCCGAAGGTCTCGACCATCACCGAGACCGGCTCGGCCACGCCGATGGCGTAGGCCACCTGCACCTCGCAGCGGGTGGCCAGCCCGGCGGCCACCACGTTCTTCGCGATGTACCGCCCCATGTAGGCTGCCGAGCGGTCGACCTTGGAGGGGTCCTTCCCGCTGAACGCGCCGCCGCCGTGGCGGCCCATGCCTCCATAGGTGTCGACGATGATCTTGCGCCCGGTGACGCCGGTGTCGCCCATGGGGCCGCCGATGACGAAGCGGCCGGTGGGGTTGATGAAGATCTTGGTCTTGCGATCGACGAGCCTCCTCGGCAGCGCCCGGGCGATGACCTCCTCCCGGACGGCGGCGTGGAGCTTCCTGTTCGAGACCGCGTCGGAGTGCTGGGTGGAGACGACCACCGTGTCGATGCGCGCCACCTTGCCGTCCCGGTACTCGACGCTCACCTGGGCCTTGCCGTCGGGGCGCAGGAAGTCGAGGCCGCGCTTGCGCGCGCGCGCCAGCTCGCGGGTGAGGTGGTGGGCGTACTGGATGGGAGCCGGCATGAGCTCCGGGGTCTCGTCGCAGGCGTACCCGAACATCATGCCCTGGTCCCCGGCGCCTCCGGTGTCGACCCCCTGGCCGATGTCGGGAGACTGCTGGTCGACCGCCACCAGCACCGCGCAGGTGTGGCCGTCGAAGCCCATGTCGCCGTGGGTGTAGCCGATGTCCTTCACCGTCTGGCGCGCCAGCTTCTGGTAGTCGACCTGCGCCGTGGTGGTGATCTCGCCGGCGATCATGACGTAGCCGGTCTTCAGCAGGGTCTCGCAGGCCACCCGCCCCTTGGGATCGCGCGCCAGGACGGCGTCGAGGACCGCGTCCGAGATCTGGTCGGCCATCTTGTCCGGATGGCCCTCGGTCACCGATTCGGAGGTGAAGAGGAAGTCTTTCTGCATGGAGCTCCCGGGGAAAGGGGTGGCGAACTTATGTCCGCTGGAACGGAGGTGTCAAGGACGCCGTCGGCGCGGCGGACGGCGCCGGATCCGCGGGGGTTCTAGCCGCTGGCGGGCCCGATCGCGGCGGCCCTCTCGAGCAGCCCGGGGAAGCGCCTGGCCATCTCCGCGCGGACCTCGCGCTCGATCTCCTCGACGGTGTGCAGACGCAGGATCCGTTCGAGCAGCACGCGCCCGTCGCGGGCCGACGCATTGCGGACGATCCATTTCACGAGGGGGATGGAGGGGCCGTTCATGGAGAGCTCGTCGAGGCCCAGGCCGAGCAGCACCAGCGTGAAGAAGGGGTCGCCGGCCATCTCGCCGCACATCGAGACCGGCTTGCCGGCGGCGTGCGCCGCCTCGGCGATGGCGCGCAGGGTGCGCAGCACCGCCAGGTGGAGCGGCTGGTAGAGGTAGGCCACGTCCTTGTTCTGCCGGTCCACACCGAGGGTGTACTGGATGAGGTCGTTCGTGCCGATGGAGAGGAAGTCCACCTCCTCGGCCAGCCGGTCGGCCATCATGGCGGCGCTGGGCAGCTCCACCATGATGCCCACCGGGGGAAGGCGCGCCGGAAGTCCCGCCGCCACCACCTCCTCGTAGGCCTGGATCAGCATGCGCTTGGCCGCGCGCACCTCGACCACGCCGCTCACCATGGGGAACATGAGGCGCAGGTTTCCGTGGGCGGCGGCCCGCACCGCGGCGCGCAGCTGATCCCGGAAGAGATCGGGGTGGCGCAGGCAGTAGCGCACCGCCCGAAGCCCCATGGCCGGGTTCTCGGAGTGGTCCTTCTGGCCGGAGGGGAGCTTGTCGCCGCCCAGGTCGAAGGTGCGCACCGTCACCGGGCGGCCTCCCATGGCCTCGAGGATCGTCCGGTAGTCGCGGTAGTGCTCCTCCTCGGTGGGGAGCGCGTCGCGCCCCAGGAAGAGGAACTCGGTGCGGTAGAGGCCGATCCCCTCCCCGCCGTGGGAGAGGAGCCCGGGGACCTCCTCGCCGAACTCGATGTTGCCGACCATCCGCAGGCGGACTCCATCGGTGGTCTCGGCCGGGAGGTCCTTCAGGCGGGCCAGGTCCGCCTCGCGCTCACCCTGGCGGACCCGGGCCGCCTCGTAGTCGGCGCGGACCCCGGCGGAGGGGTTCACCACCACCACGCCGCGGTCGCCGTCGACGATGATCCAGTCGCCCCGCTCGGCCGTCGCGGAGGCCTTCCCGGTGCCGACCACGGCCGGGATCTCCAGCGCGCGGGCCACGATGGCGGTGTGGCTGGTGATGCCGCCGGTGTCGGTGACGAGACCGGCCACCTTCCGGTCGTGGAAGAAGAGCGCGGTGTCGGCCGGCGAGAGGTCGCGGGCCACCACGATGGAGCCAGCCGGCGGGGTCTCGGCGACGTCCCCTCCCTTCCCGAGCAGGTTCTTCACGATCCGCTCGCCCACGTAGTCGACGTCGGAGCGCCGCTCGCGGAAGAAATCGTCGACGGGGTCGAAGGCCCCCTTGATCTTGCGGATGGCCCGCTTCACCGCCCACTCGACGTTGACCCGCTCGTTCCGCACCAGGCGGCGGGCCTCGTCGACGAGCGACGGATCCCGGAGCATGGCGCGGTGCACCTCGAGGATCGCCAGGTGCTCGGCCCCGTCGGCGGCCTCGATCTTGGCCCTCACGCCGTCGAGCTGCCGGACCGAGAGCTCGATGGCCGCCTCCAGCCGGCCGAGCTCGGCCTCCACCTCCTCGTCGGAGACCTTGCGCCGGGGGGTCCGCACCCTCCGGCGGTCCACCGTCCAGCAGCGCCCCACGGCGATGCCGCGTGAGGCGGGAAGTCCCTGCAGCGTGGTCGAGTCCATGCTCATCGCTCCCCGAAGCCGGACTCGAAGATCTTCACCAGCGCCGCGAGCGCCTCGGCGGCGTCGTCCCCCTCGCAGACCACCACGACCGACGCGCCTCTCCCGGCCGCCAGCGTGAGCACCCCCATGATGCTCTTGGCGTTGATCTGGAGGCCGTCCTTCTCGAACTGGATGTCGCTGCGGAAGCGGTTGGCCGCCTGCACCACCATCGCCGCGGGGCGGGCGTGCATCCCGAGGGAGTTCTGGATCGTGAAGGTCCTCTCCAGCCTGGTCATCCGCTACCTTCCTCCCCGGAAGACCTGCATCGCCACCCCCGCTGCCGTACCCAGCCCCAGCGCCGCGTAGACGGTCGGGAGGAGCCGCGCCCGCATCCCGAGCACGACGATCCCGGCCGCGGCCGCGAGGAGCGCCAGCACCCCGGCTCCTGGCCCGATCCGTCCGGCCGCCGCGAGCGCCACGATCCCGGCCGCCACGCCACAGAGCACCGCGCCGCCGTCACGAAGGCGCGCGGCCCAGGCGGGCAGGGAGAGCGCGGCGAGCCGGACCACCACCTCGTCACCGGTGCGGTAGCCGGCCGTGAAGAGGCTCCAGCGCAGCCAGAAGTGGAGCAGGTTGTAGACGAGGATCGACGCGACCAGCGCTGGCCAGCCCACGAGGAGCGTTCCCACCGCGGCCAGCGCGCCGAAGAAGGGGCGCAACCCGGCCCAGAAGAACCCGTCCCCCACCGCGGCCAGCGGCCCCTGCAGGACCTGCTTGTAGGCGAGCGGCGCCGCGGGCGGCTCGCCGCCGGCCGCCACGCGTTCCTCGTGGTGGATGGCTCCCCCGACGATGGCGGCCGCCGTGTACGGGTGACAGTTGAAGGTGCCGAGGTGGCGCCGGAGCGCCTCGCCGTGCTCGCCAGGGTCTGCGTAGAGCCGGCGCAGCGCGGGGTCGATGGCGTAGGCGAAGCCGAGATTCTGCATGCCGCGCCGGTTCCAGGCGGCCTGGAGGAACAGGCAGCGCCAGAAGACGCGGACCAGGGTGACGGGGGGACGCTCAACGGGCCCCCCCGGCCAGCCAGCCGGCCGCGAAGGTGGCCGCCGCCGCCCCGGCGAAGAGACCGATCCCACGCGCGCTCCGGAAGGCCCGTGCGCCAGCTGCGGCCGCGAGCCCCCCGAGCGCGGCGAATCCCCAGCCGAGCGGCGCATTCAGATCGGGGAACGCGCGGAGGACGGCGGGGATGGCCAGGACGGCGACGGCCGCGGTCGCGGGCGCGAGGATCGCCGAGACCGCGAAGGGCAAGGCCATCCCGTGGAGGTTCTCGCGCACCGCGGCGACCGGCGAGCCGGCGTCGAGCAGCGCCTCGGCACGGGCAGCCAGCCGCACGTTCCACTCCTCGATGGCGCGGTCGGTGCTGCGCCCCAGTGCGGCCAGCGGCGCCGCCACCAGGATGGCGAGCACGGCCACGGCCGGCGTGACCCCGGTCCCGAGCGCCTGACCGGAGAGGACCGCGGCGGCCGCGATGGCCGCCGTTCCGAGCGCCTCGTTGGGCGGGAGCGACGCCCCCATGTTGACCGCGCCCAGCCAGAGCAGCTCGAGGGGCGGGCCGAGGAGCAATCCGCCTCGCAGATCTCCGAGCACGAGCCCCACCAGGGGTGCGAGCACCACCGGGCGGGAGAGCATGGCCTGGAGGAAGCCTTTTCGCTCCACCGCCGCGAGCCCGGCGACCACGGCGACGACGAGGTAGTCCACGCGGGGTCGATCCTATCAGCCGGAGGCGTTCCAGCGCCGCTCGATCTCGGCCAGGTCGATCGGCGCGTCCAGCGGGACGGCGCGGGCCTCGACCCGGAATCCCGCCGAGGCGAGACGGCGCAGCCCATCCAGCTCGGCCCCGGAGAGGAATACCGACGGCGTGACCTTGCGCCTCCCCTGGGTGTAGTGGACGTTGCCCAGGTTCATCACCGGGGCCCGCTCCGGCGTGAGCCCCGCGGCGAACGCGCGCTCGGCCTCGGCGACGTCGCGGAGCACCACCAGGACCGGCTCCGTCGAAGCCGCAAGCTCCGCCCAGTCGACCGACGCCACCGGTTCGACCCTGGCGTCCACTCCGGGGGGGAGCGCCAGCGTCATGGCGGCGCGGGCCAGCGGGCTCCGGGCCGCCTCGTCGTCCGCCACCACCACCCGCCGTGTACCCAGGTGCGGGACCCAGCCCACCAGCACCTGGCCGTGGACCAGCCGCTCGTCGACGCGGGCGAGCCCGATCACGGGGGGGCCCCGCCGCCAGGCGCACCACCGCCGGCCGCGCCGGGGTGCAGGAGCTCGCTCGCCAGCGTGATGTTCTTCTGCCCGTACGCGCAGATGAGGCGGGCCACCTCGGGCAGCCTTGCATCCGGGGTCCGGCAGGTCGAGAGCTTGAGCAGCATGGGGAGGTTCACGCCGGTGACGACGTCGACCCGGTCGGAGAGGAAGGCCAGTGCCAGGTTGGCGGGCGTGCCTCCCAGCATGTCGGTGAGCACGAGCACCCCGTCCCCCTCGTCGACCTCGCGGATGGCCGTGGCGATGGACGCGTGGGCGGCGTCGAGCGGCTGGGCCGAGGACACCGACACGGCCCGGGCGCCGGGCAGGGCCCCGACGATCCCCTCGGCGCAGGCCAGGGTCTCCTCGGCGAGCCGGCCGTGCGTCGCGATCACAACGCCGATCATGGGCATTCACTCCTTGTCAACGTCGCGGTGCCAGACCCGGACCGGGATTCCGTGCTTGCCGAGCCGGGTGGCCAGCTCGGAGGCGATGGCGACCGAGCGGTGCCGCCCGCCGGTGCAGCCGATGGCCACGGTCAGGTAGGTCTTGCCCTCGGCGCGGTAGCGGGGGATGAGGAAGCCGGCCAGGTCCTCGGCCTTCTCGAGGAAGAGCTGGGCGTCCTGCTGTCCGAGGACGAAGTCCCGGACCCGGGGCTCGGTGCCCGGGAACGGCTTCAGATCGGGGACGAAGTAGGGGTTGGGCAGGAAGCGCACGTCGAGGACCAGGTCGGCGTGTGCGGGGATCCCGGCCCGGAAGCCGAAGGAGACCAGCGTCACGCCCATGGCGTCGGCGCCTGCCCCCACGAAGCGGTTGTGCACCAGCCGCTTCAGCTCGTGCACGTTGAGGTGCGTGGTGTCGACCACCTCGTCGGCCACCGCCCGCAACCCGGAGAGCGCGGTGCGCTCGGCGGCGATTCCCTCCGGGACGCTGCCCGAGTCACCGGCCAGCGGGTGACGCCGGCGGGTCTCGGAGTAGCGCCGGATGAGCGACTCGTCGGAGGAGTCGAAGAAGAGGACGGTGACGTCGGCCCCCGTGCGCCGCAGTTCCTCCACGATGCGGGGTGCGTCGGCCAGGAAGCGCGGCTCCCGCGCGTCGACCACGAGCCCGAGGCGCGAGACCTCGCCCGCGGTGTGCCCGGAGAGCTCGATCAGCTTCTCCAGGAAGACGATGGGGAAGTTGTCGACGCAGTAGTACCCTCCGTCCTCCAGCGCGCGCAGCGCGGTGGTCTTGCCCGAGCCGGAGACGCCGGTCAGGATCACGACCTGGGTCGGCGGAGAGACGCGGAGCTCGCTGGGCGCGAGCGGGCTCACTCGACCTCCGTCCCGCCACCGCCGCCCTCGGAGGGGAGCGCGATGGCGCGGTTGAGCCGCTCCTGGAAGTCCCGTGCGGAATGGTGCCCCTGCAGCTTGAGCAGGTGGTTGCGGGCCGCCACCTCGATGATGGTGGTCATGTTGCGCCCCGGCCGTACCGGGACCACCAGCATGGGGATCTCCACGTCGAGGATGCGGAACTTGCGGTCGTCGACGCCCAGCCTGTCGTACTCCACGTCCGGGTCCCACTCGACCAGCTCGAGGATGATCTCGATCTTCTTGCGCTCGCGGATGGCCGCGACGCCGAAGAGGTCCTTGATGTTGATGATGCCCAGCCCGCGGATCTCCATGTGGTACTTGATGATCTCGCTGCCGGCCCCGACCACCGCGTCCTGGGTGCGCCGCTTCACCTCGACGATGTCGTCGGCCACCAGCCGGTGGCCGCGCATGACGAGATCGAGGGCGATCTCGCTCTTGCCGATGCCGCTCTTGCCGAGCAGGAGGATGCCCACGCCCAGGACGTCGAGCAGCACGCCGTGCATGGAGGTGCTGGCGGTGAGCTGCTCCTCGAGGAAGCTCTGCACTCCCTCGATGAAGGTGGAGGAGAGGAGCGAGGAGCGGAAGACCGGCACGCCCGCCTCCTCGCCCGCAGCCTGCATCTCGGGGGGGATCTCGATGTCCTTCGTCACCACCAGGCAAGCCACCTCCTGGGCGAAGAAGGCCCGCAGCACCTCCACGCGCCGCTCGCGCGGGAGCGTGTTCAGGTAGCTCATCTCGGTGTTGCCGAAGACCTGGATCCGCTCGCGGTGCAGGTTCTCGGTGAATCCAGCCAGCGCCAGGCCGGGCTTCTGGATGCGGGACGAGCTGACCTTGCGGGAAAGGCCGGTTGCCCCGCCCACCAGGGACAGGCGGAGGTCGTGCTTGGTGTCGTCGAGGAGTGCCCCCACCCGGATGGCTTCCATCGCCGCGGAGTGTAGCGCGCACCCCACGCGGCGTCGACCGGAGGGGTGCCGGGAATCCCCTCCCCTGGCGCTCCGGACGGGTCGTACCTGCTCGGGAACCTTTCGTTGACGCGGCCCCGCCGCGATCCTTAGATCCCGGGCGCGCCATGCACGCCCGGATCCTCTACCACGCGAATTGCTTCGACGGCTGCGCCTCGGCGGCGCTCCTGGGCAGGTTCCTCCAGGAACGGCTGGGGTCTCGCCTGGGCGCGATCGAGCACATCCCGGTACAGCACCAGGCAGGCGACCCCTTTCCGGCGGACGTTTTCCGGGGCGACGTGAACGCCATCGTCGACTTCCGCTACTCCCCGTCCCCCCGCCTCGACTGGTGGTTCGATCACCACCGGAGCGCCTTCCAGCCCGCCTCCGACCGTGCCCACTTCGAGGCCGACCATTCCGGTCAACGGTTCTGGGACCCCACCGCTCCCTCCTGCACCGGCTTCATCGCCCGGGTGGCGCGTGAGCGCTTCGGCTTCGAGGCCCCCGACCTGGCCGAGCTGGTCCGGTGGGCCGACGTGATCGACGCGGCGGCCTTCCCCTCGGCGGAGGTCGCTGTGAAGCTCGCCGAGCCGGCACTCCGGATCATGACCTTCCTCGAATCCAGCCGCGATCCGGCGGCTTCCGGGAGGCTCATCGAGGCCCTGCGGACCCGGACGCTCGCCGAGGTGGCGGGTGAGCCCTGGGTGGCCGGGCCCCTGGCTCCGGTCCTGGAGCGCCACTTTCGCTCCATCGACGCGGTCCGGGCGGCGGCGCGGCTCGAGGGCGGGGTGGCGTTCCTCGACCTGGCGGAGTCCGGTCTCGAGACCGGGAACAAGTTCGTCCTCTACTGGCTCTTCCCGGAGGCCCGCTACACCGTCACCGTTTCGCACGACGCCAAGCGCTCCAAGGTGTCGGTGGGCTCCAATCCCTGGGCGCGCCCGGCGCGGGCCCACGACATCTCCCGCATCTGCGAGCGCTACGGCGGTGGGGGACACCCGGTGGTCGGGGCGGTCTCCCTCGATCCCGGTCGGCTCGACGAGGCCCGTCGCGTCGCCGGCGAGATCGTGGCCACGCTCCAGTCCCCGGCGGAGGCCGCGGGATGACCCCGGGGCAGTGCATCCTGGTCGTCGACGACGACGACGACTTCCGCGAGGCGCTCTGCGAGGTGCTTTCCGAGGCCGGCTACCCGGTGGAGCAGGCCGGGAACGGCGAGCTGGCGCTCCGGCGCATGGCCGTCGAGAAGCCCGGCGTGGTCCTCCTCGACCTCAAGATGCCGGTGCTCGACGGCTGGGGCGTGGTCGAGCGGATGCGCAAGGACCCCTCCACGGCACCCATCCCGGTCCTCGTCCTGTCGGCCTACGGCTACGAGTGGGAGTCGGAACTGCTCGGGGTCCAGGGCTTCATCCCGAAGAGCGTCGGGATGGAGGAGATCCTCGACCGGATCCGCCGGATCGCCGGTCCGCCGCCCATGCACCACTAGCCAGACACGGAATCCGAGGCCGCCCATGTTTTCCATCATCCTGTTCGCCCACTCCGTCGTCCGCTGGGGGGTCCTGCTCGCCGCCGTCTGGGCCGCGATGGCCGCCCGCTCCGGGCTGCGCGACGGGCGCGCCTGGACGCGGAAGGCCCGCGTACCCGGCGTGGTGCTCGCTGCGCTGGTCGACGTGCAGCTGCTCCTGGGTCTCGCGATGTGGCTCTGGCTCTCGCCCCACGCCATCACCGCCGGCGGCCGATCCCACTACTGGACCTACGCGCACCCCCTGGCCGGCATCCTGGTGGTGGCGCTCGTGCACGTCGGGAGCGTGAAGGCGCGGCGCATGCTCGACGACGCCTCGCGCTGGCGGACCGCGTCCCGGTTCTACCTCGCCGCCCTGGTCCTCACGGTGCTGGCGATTCCCTGGCCGCTCCTGGGCGCGGGACGCTCGCTCCTGCCCTTCTGAACCCCGCTATCCCGGCCCGCCCTTGCCTCCGCGCGTGGGCCAGCGGACGCGTGCCCGCAGCGTCGGGGGCTCCCCCTCGAGGAGCGTTGCGGGCTTCACCGCTCCCTCGCCGAAGCGATCGGCCAGCGCGTCGAGCGCTGCGTTGAGCGCGCCCCGCTTCCCCTTCCCTTCCGGCGAGGGGCCGTCGGGCGGTCCTCCGAAGAGGCCGAGCTGGACCCTTGGCTCCCGGGAACCGTCGAATCCCGACACCGTCACCCCGGTGAGCCGCACCGGACGATCGAGCCCGGCCCGCGCCAGGTCCTCCTGGATGGAGCGGTAGATCTCGCCGGCGTCGTCGGTGGGGCGGGACAGCGTGGACCGGCGGGTGAGCTGCTCGAAGTCGGCGAACTTGATCTTGAGGGTCACGACGCGACCGCGGAGCCCTCCCTCCCGGAGGCGGCGAGCGACCCGGACGCACTGGTCGAGGAGCTGCGGACGGAGCGCCTCCTCGCCGGACAGGTCCCGCTCGAACGTGTCCTCGGCCCCGATCGAGCGAACCTCCTCGTCGGGGATCACCGGCCGCGCGTCGTCCCCGCGGGAGAGCGCCCGCATGTGGGCGCCCGGCGCGCCGAAGTGCTCCACGAGCACCTGCTCCGGGAAGCGGGCCAGCTCCCCGATGGTGGCGATCCCGAGCGCACGCAGCGCCTGCTCGGTGACCCTTCCCACGCCCCACAGCCGCGAGACCGGCAACGGCGCCAGGAAGGCGGCGGTGGTTCCTGGGGGCACCTCCACCAGCCCGTCCGGCTTCCCCAGATCGGAGGCGATCTTCGCCGCCATCTTGCAGTCGGCCACGCCCGCGGAGACGGTGAGCCCGGTGCCCTCCCGGACCTCACCCTTCACCTTCCGTGCGATGGACTCCGGTTCGCCGTGCAGGGCGCGGCTCCCCGTGACGTCGAGGAAGGCCTCGTCGAGGGAGAGCGGCTCGACGAGCGGCGTGTAGCGGCGGTAGACGGCGAAGACCGCCCGGGACAGCTCCCCGTAGCGCTCGAAGCGCGGGGGGAGGAAGGCTCCGCCGGGACAGAGCCGGCGGGCCTCCAGGGTGGGCATCGCCGACCGGACGCCGAAGCGTCGGGCCTCGTAGCTGGCGGCGCAGACGACGCCTCGTGCCGAGGTTCCTCCCACGATGACCGGCCGGCCCCTCAGGCCCGGGTCGTCGAGCTGTTCGACCGAGGCGTAGAAGGCGTCGAGGTCGAGATGGAGGATGGACGGCACGCGGACCCTCTTTATCACCCCGGATGGGACCCAAAAGGGGCCAGACGAACATGAGGGAATCATTATTGTAGACTTCTCAAGTCCATCTTGATTTAAATCATTTATTGATGGATCGTTGTGGTCCCTGTTCAAGGAGGCGTTCCATGGAAACCCCCGGAGTCACTCCAGCCGCCGCGCCCGGTGGGCGAATCGCCTCCCGGCTGTGGGCAGCCGCCCGAACCGAGTTCTCGAGCCGCGGGTACCACGGCGCCAGGGTCCAGGGCATCGCCAAGCGTGCAGGATGCAACGTGGCCCTCCTCTACCGTCACTGGGCGTCGAAGCGGGCCCTCTACGTCGAGATCCTGAAGTCGATCTGGCAGGAGGGCTCGAAGGAGATCGCCGGCCAGCTCGAGACGTCGGGCGGTGCACGGGGTGTGGTCTCGGCCTACCTCGACACGCGGATGAAGGACCCCGAGGCCAGCCAGATCGTGATCCGGGAGCTCCTCGACGGCGGCCCGTTCCTCCGCGAGATCATCGCCTCCGATCCGACCGTGGTCGTCCCGATGCGGCGCGTCATCGAGGTGATGCGGCAGGGCAACGGGCACGCGCTGCGCTCCGGGGTCGATCCGGAGATGGCGGTGCTGGCGGTGGCTGGCTTCGCCGCGCTGGTCGGGGCCGCCCACGAGGGGGCGCAGGCCTTCTTCGAGAACGGTGCCCCCTCGAGCGACGGATGGAAGGCGCTGGTCAGCGACGTGCTCCTGCACGGGCTAGAGGCCCGGTAGGCGGGCCGTAGCGCTCGGCCCTTGGCCGCGCTCCCGCCCGGCGCTACGGTGCGGAGCATGAACACGGACGTCGTCCTCGTCGGCGCGGGCATCCAGGGCTGCGGCGTGGCCTTGCGCCTCGCACAGGCCGGCAGCCGCGTGGTGGTGCTCGAGCGGAGCATCCCGGGAGCCGAGGCGTCCAGCGCGGCCGGCGGGATCCTCTCCCCCGGGGTGGAGGCCGAACCCGGTCCATTTCACGATCTGTGCATGGCCTCGCTCGCGCGCTGGCGCGACTTCGCCGAGGAGGTGGAGCGGATCTCCGGGTCCTGGGTGGCCTTCCGGACCGGCGGAACGCTGGAGGTATCGCTCGACGATCGCTTCACCCCGGTGCTGGCGGGGCGAGCCGCCCAGCTCGAGCGCGCCGGCCTCCACGTGGAGGTGCTCGACGGCGAGGCCGCCCGCCGGCTCGAACCGGGCCTCTCGCCCGAGGCCCGGGGCGCACTCTGGTTCCCGGGAGAGGCCTCGGTCGATCCGCGGCTGCTCGGGCGCGCGCTGCACGCAGCCGCGGCCCGTGCCGGCGCGACCTTCGTGCAGGGCCAGGTCCGGGGCATCGCCGTCGAGGGCGGCCGGGTGGTCGGCGTCGACCACGAATCGGGTCGCATCGGCGCGGGGGCGGTCGTCCTGGCAGCCGGTGCCTGGAGCCTTCAGGTGGCCGGGAACGACCTCCCGGCGGGTGCCGTGCGCCCGGTGCGTGGCCAGATGGCGGTGCTCGACACGCGCCCTCCCCTGCTCTCCCGCGTGGTCTTCTCGGACAAGGGCTACCTGGTTCCTCGCCCCGACGGCCGCATCCTCTGCGGCTCCACCATGGAGGAGGCGGGATTCGAGAAGGCGGTGACGGCGGGCGGCCTCCTGCACCTGCTGCAACTCGCGGTGGAGGTCGCGCCCGGCCTCGCCGCGGCTCCGCTGGTGGAGAGCTGGTCCAACTTCCGGCCGGCCACGCCGGACGGGCTCCCCATCCTCGGACCGGGACGCATCCCCGGTCTCTTCTACGCCACCGGCCACTACCGCAACGGCGTGCTGCTCGCCCCGGTGACGGCCGACGCGGTGAGCGCAGCGATCCTGGGGCGCTCCACTCCGGTGGACCTCGCTCCCTTCGGACCGGCCCGGCTCGTGCCGAGGGTGACGCGGCGGTGAAATGGGCGACCGCGACCCTCCTCCTCGCAGCCGCCTGCACGCAGCGGGCTCCGGAGGGGACCACCGGCGAGAAGGGCGCGCACGGCCGCACCTCGCGGTCGCCGGGCGAGGTGGTCTCGCAGGTCCGGGAGCCGTCCCGGCCTTGCCTCCCCGGCCGCGAGGGCGCGACGTCGGCGGAGCTGTCGGATGCGGCGGAACGTGCCCGGAAGGCGGGGCGGCCCGAGGCGGCGCTCCTCTGTGCCGAGGAAGCGCTCGAGGTCGATGCGCGCGACCGGGCGCCGCTCAGGGAGCGGGCCCTCGCCCTCGCGGAGCTCGACCGCGACGCCGATGCCCGTGCGGCCCTCTCGCGGCTGCTGGCGGCCGACCCGGACGACCCGGCCACGCTGCTGGTCGCCGCCGACCTTCACGTGAACCACTTCGGCGACCGCGATTCCCTGGAGGCAGGGCTCGACCTGGCCCTGCGCGGAGCCGCGCGCGCGGTCTCCGGCCCGCGCGCCGATCCGTCCCTCGCCCCGCGCCTGCTCGTCCTGGCCGGGATGGCCGCGAACGACCTGGGGCACAGCCGTGAGGCACTCCACCACCTCGAGGAGGCGGTGGCCCGCAACCCGCGCGACGTCGACGCCCAGTACGAACGCGGCGTCGCCCTCTTCGAGCTCTGCCGCTTCGCCTCGGCCCGGCGGGCCTTCGAGAGGGTGCTCCGCCAGTCTCCGCGGGATCCCTGGGCGCTGCACCACCTCGGGCTGCTCGCCGAGCGGGCCGGCGACGAGCGGCGCGCCCACGAGCTGCTCGGACGGGCCGCGCGGATCGCCCCGCGCGACCTCCTGCCACCGGTCCAGCTGTCCCGCTCCGCCTTCGAGGCCGAGCTCCGGCGGGCGCTCGCCGAGCTTCCCGATGCCGAGCGGGCGGCCCTCTCTGGCGTGCCGGTCGACGTCGAGGAGATCCCCGCCTACGGCGACCTGACCGCGGTCGAGCCGCCCCTCTCCCCGTCGATCCTGGGGCTCTTCCGCGGGCCGTCGCTCGGCGAGCCATGCCCGGCCGGCGAGGAACCCTCCTGCCGCTCCATCGTGCTCTACCGGCGCAACCTGCTCCGCTTCTCGCGCGACCGCGCGCAGCTCTCCGAGCAGGTGCGGGTCACGCTGATGCACGAGCTCGGCCACCTTCATGGCGAGAGCGACGAGGGGCTCCGGGCCCGCGGCCTCGAGTGACCCGGGGCGGGGCGCGCGCCGACGAACGTTGCCGGGGCGGCGCCACCGTGCTAATCGCCAACGCCATGTGGGACACCAATCCGTGGGCTCCCTGGGGGCTCATCCACGTCGTGCGCGACGGCGTTGCGACCGTGACCGAGACCGGCCTGTGGTTCCTCCTCCAGCGCCATGCCGAGGCGGTGGAGGCGGACGGAGCGGGATACTGGCTGTATCTCGACCAGCCGTACCGGGCCGAGAGGGCGGAGGACAGGGCGTTCTTCAAGCTCACGCCCGCGCCGTCGAGGCGACGGGGCGGGTAGGGAGCGGCGGGGCCGGGGTCCGTGACGGTGTTCCGTGGCCGTGTTCCGTGGCCGTGTTCCGTGGCCGTGGTCCGTGTTCCGTGACCGTGTTCCGTGACCGTGTTCCGTGGCCGTGTTCCGTGGCCGTGGTCCGTGGCCGTGTTCCGTGGCCGTGTTCCGTGGCCGTGTTCCGTGTTCGGTGTTCCGTGGCCGTGTCATGACTTCGGTGACACTTCCGTGCAGGCCGTCTCCTTTTCGGGTGGGGCCTGCCTGGAGGCGCACGCCCCGCGCCAGGCCGCGAGCGTGGGCGGGGAAGGACCGCGTCGGCCTGTCACGGGTCCTGCGCCGGAGGGGGCAAACCCCACCCGCAAAGGAGCCGCACATGGCACTCAAGGCCTTCGAAGTATCGCTCGAGCTCATCCGGTCGCTCGAGCAACCTCTCGCGACCCTCGGTCGGCGGGACACCGACCTCGCGAAGCAACTCCGCCGGGCCGCTGCGTCCGTCTCCTTGAATCTCAGCGAAGGCAGCCGGCGCCAGGGAAAGGACCGCATCCACCTGTGGCGGGTCGCTGCTGGGAGTGCGGACGAGGTCGCTGCAAGCCTGCGCGTCGCGGAAGCGTTTGGCTACCTGAAGGCCGCCGGCTCGGCGCAATCCCTGGCTCTCTGCGACCGCGTCCTCGCCATGCTCTGGCGCTTGACGAATTAACGGCTGGTCACGGCAAACGGACCACCGTCACGGACCACCGTCACGGACCACCGTCACGGACCACCGTCACGGACCACCGTCACGGACCACCGTCACGGACCACCGTCACGGACCACCGTCACGGACCACCGTCACGGACCACCGTCACGGACCACCGTCACGGACCACCGTCACGGACCACCGTCACGGACCACCGTCACGGACCACCGTCACGGACCACCGTCACGGACCACCGTCACGGACCACCGTCACGGACCACCGTCACGGACCACCGTCACGGACCACCGTCACGGACCACCGTCACGGACCACCGTCACGGACCACCGTCACGGACCACCGTCACGGACCACCGTCACGGACCACCGTCACGGACCACCGTCACGGACCACCGTCACGGACCACCGTCACGGACCCCTACCCCCCGACGAGCCCCCCGTACAGCGCCTCGTACCTCTCCGCGCTCCTTCCCCACGAGAAATCGATGGCCATTCCCCGCTCCTGGATCCCGCGCCAGGCGCGCACGTCGCGCCAGATCTCGAGGGCGCGCCGGGTGGCCACCAGCAGCGCCCCCGGGTCGAGCGGCCCGAAGAGGAAGCCGTTCCCCCGCTTCCAGCCGTCGAAGTCCTCCACCGTGTCCACCAGGCCGCCCACCGCCCGGGCAACCGGCGGCGTGCCGTAGCGCAGGCTGTACATCTGGTTCAGCCCGCAGGGCTCGAACCGGCTGGGCATGAGGAAGAGGTCGGCGCCGGCCTCGATGCGGTGGGCCAGCCCCTCGTCGAAGCCGAGGCGCGCCGCGAAGCGGTCGGGGCGCTCCCGCCCCACCCAGGCGAAGAACTCCTCGAGCTCCCTCTGGCCGCTTCCCAGCAGCGCGAACTGGGCGTCGGAGCGGAGCAGGGCCGGCGTGGCCGCCGCCACCAGGTCGATCCCCTTCTGGTCGGCGAGCCGCCCGATCAGCCCGACCAGCGGGACGTGGTGTTTCACCGGAAGTCCAAGCTCGGCCTGGAGGGCCGCCTTGACGCGGGCCTTCCCGCGCAGGTCGCGTCGGTCGAAGTGGGCCGGCAGATGCGGGTCGTGGGCCGGGTTCCACTCACGGTCGTCGATGCCGTTCAGGATGCCGAACAGGTCGCCGCTGCGGCTGCGCAGGACGGTGTCCAGCCCGTAGCCGCCCTCGACGGTGAGGATCTCCCGGGCGTAGTTGGGCGAGACGGTGGTGAGGGCGTCGGCGAAGGACAGCCCCGCCTTCATGAAGTTGAGCTGGTCGTGGAACTCGACCCCCCGGTCGAAGCGGAAGATCGACCAGGGGAGCCCGACCACGTCCATGAAGTCCTTGGGGAACATCCCCTGGTAGGCCAGGTTGTGAATGGTGAAGACGCTCCGCGTCCCGGAGAGCCACGGGTCGTCGCCGTGCTCGGCACGAAGGAACCACGGGCCGAGGGCCGACTGCCAGTCGTTGAAGTGGACCACGGCCGGGCGGAAGCGGAGCGCCCGGGGCAAGTCGAGGGCGGCGCGGGTCAGGAAGGCGAAGCGGGCCGGGTTGTCGGGGTAGTCGATCCCGCCGTCGCCGTAGGGGTTGCGGCGAAAGCCGTAGAAGAGGTCGTGCTCCAGCAGGTACACTTCTGGTGAATCCGGTCCGCCCCGCCGGACCCAGAGCCCGCATCGCTCCCCGCGGGCATGGAGCGAGGTGGGCAGCCAGGTGAGGCCGTGCCGGACCGGGTCGATCCCGCCGTAACGGGGAGTGACCACCATCACCCTGTGGCCGCGGGCGGCCAGCGCGCCGGGCAGGGAAGCCGAGACGTCGCCCAGACCGCCGGTCTTGGAGAAGGGAGCGACCTCGGAGGAGACGAAGAGGATGTCCACGGGGCGTTCGGGCTAGATGGCGACCTTGCGAAGGAACTCGGCCGCCTCCTCGGGCGGGACCGGGTTGATGTGGAACCCGCTGCCCCACTCGAATCCGGCCACCTGGGTCAGCGCAGGCACCACCTCGATGTGCCAGTGGTAGGAGGGGCTCGAGGGATCGCGGAGCGGGTTCGAGTGCACCATGAAGTTGTAGGCGGGGCGCCCCAGCCCGGTCATGAGCTTGGCGAGCGTGGTCCGCAATGCCTGGGCGGCGAAGGCAAGCCGCTCCTTGGGCTCGGCCTCGAAGTTGGACTCGTGGCGGCGCGGCACGATCCAGGTCTCGAAGGGGCTGCGCGGGGCCCAGGGCTCGAAGACCACGAACTCCTGGTTCTCGAAGACCAGCCGGGACCGGTCCTTTCGCTCCTGTCCGACGATGTCGCAGTAGATGCAGCGTTCGCGGTGCTCGTGGTGGCGCCGGGCGCCCTCGATCTCGTCGGCCACCTGGCGTGGCGTCACCGGCAGTGCGATGAGCTGGCTGTGGGTGTGCTCCAGCGTGGCGCCGGCCGCCGAGCCGTGGTTCTTGAAGAGCAGGATGTAGCGGAAGCGCTGGTCGTTCTTGAGATCCATGATCCTGGCCTTGAAGGCGAAGAGGACCTCGGTGACCTCCGCGTCGGAGAGGTCGGAGAACTCGCGCGTGTGCTCGGGGGTCTCGATCACCACCTCGTGGGCGCCGACCCCGTTCATCTGGTCGTAGATGCCCACCGCCTCGCGGTCGAGGTCTCCCTCGATCATGAGGGCCGGGTAGCGGTTGGGGATCACCCGCACCTTCCATCCCTTCACGTTGGCGGGGACGGCGGGCCGTCCCGAGACGTAGACCTCCGGCGGGGTCTTGTCCTCGTGGCCCGGGCAGAACGGGCACAGGCCGCGGGGCGGCTCCTCGGCGCGGAGGAACTGGTTCGGGCGGCGCGCGCGCTCGGTGGCGATGATCACCCAGCGCCCGACGATGGGATCCCTCCGCAGTTCGGGCATGGTGCGGAGTCTACCTCATGACGCGGTCGTCCCCGCGCCCCGGGTGGACCCGTTCGCCTTCGCCGGAGCGGAGACGGTGGCGCCCACGGCGGCGCCCACGACCATGAGCGCGGCGCCTCCCAGGTACGGGGCGGCGTTCCAGGCCGCAAAGGAGGTCGTGCCGGCCAGCGGGCCGACGATCCGTCCCAGCGCCGACGCCGACTGGCCGATGCCCAGCGTGCCGCCCTGGTCCTCGGCCCGGCTGTACCGGGACAGCAGCGACATGATGCTGGGGCTCGAGAGCCCCGACCCGAAGGCCAGCGGGGCGGAGGCCATCAGGAGGCCCGTCACACCGCTCGAGAAGGGCAGCGCGGCCAGCCCCACCGCCTGGAGGATCGTTCCGGCCACGAGCAGCCGCTTCTCTCCGAAGCGCCGCGTGAGCGGGCCGATGAGCCCCCCCTGCACCAGCACCACGATCACGCCGATGTAGGTGAAGAGCCAGCTCACGTGCCGGTCGTTCAAGCCGAAGTGGCGATGCGCCAGGAAGGCGTAGGTGGCCTCCATGGCGCTGAAGGCGAGCGTGACGACGAGGTAGATGAAGAGGATGCGGCGGATCCCGGGCTTGCGGAACTCGTCGCGGAGGGCATCGAAGCGGCCCCGGGAGCGGGCGGCCGTCTTGTGATCGGCGGGCTCGGGCAGGAGGAAGAACGCGCCCACCAGGTTGAGGAGCGAGAGCGCCGCTGCGGCCAACCCCGGGGCGGCGAGGGAGTACCCGGCGAGCAGCCCCCCGACTGCCGGCCCGAAGACGAAGCCGAGGCCGAAGGCGGCGCCGATCATGCCCATGCCCTTGGCCCTCCCCTCGGGCGTGGTGACGTCGGCCACGTAGGCCTGGGCGATGGCGATGTTGGCGGTTGCTGCGCCGGCGAAGAGGCGCGACAGGAGCAGCACGACGAAGCTGCCCGCCAGCCCGTAGAGCAGGAAGGCCATCGCGGTCATGGCGATGGAGACGAGCAGCACCGGCCGCCGGCCCACCCGGTCGGAGAGGCGACCCCAGATGGGCGCGAAGACGAACTGCATGAGCGAGTAGCCGGTGCTGAGCCAGCCGGTGGCCGCCTCGGAGGCCCCCAGGTGCTCGGCGTAGATCGGCATCACCGGGATGACCATCCCGAAGCCGAGCAGGTCGACGAACACCACGAGGAAGAGGATGCCGAGGGAGGCCTGGCGTTTCACGGGGGGGTGACCTTATCCGAAGTTCCGCCCGATCACACGCGCCAGTGGATCCGCTCGAAGTCGGCGTCCGGAACGGAGAGCGGGAGGTAGCCGGACCGGGGAATGCGTTCCAGCTCGGCCTCGCCCGCGAGGGCCTCCACCGCCATCACCAGCTCGTCGCCGGGGCGGATGCCGAGAGCTGCGAACGGGATCTCCACCTCCAGGATCTTCCCCAGCACCGAACGCCCGACCTCCGTGCCGTCGCGCCGGACCGGACGGGACACCCCGTCGGCCACCACCGGGAGCTCGAGGCGGTAGGGGCCGAGCGGGCCGAGCAGGGTGACCCGGATCCGATCGGCGTGCGCCGCCCCGGGGTCGGGATCGGGGTCGAGCCGGATGTAGAGGTTGGCCTCGTCGAACCCCCAGAAGAGGGCCGCGAAGGTCGGGGCGCCACCGTACATCGACCCGCGTCCGCGCCCGGGCCGGTGCACCCCGGCGCCCTGCCACTCGAAGAAGTCGGGATCGCGCCCGTCGATGACCGGACGGATGAGGGCCGTCGGCTCGCGCAGCGCCTTCGCCTCCAGGGCGCCGCGACCGGTGGGCTTTATGGGCTGCAGCGCCTCGGCTGGCGGCGCCAGGTCGAGCAGCTCGCAGGCCCGCAGCACGTGGCCGCGGAAGAGGGCGTCGAACTCGGCGGCGTTCTCGGTGGAGAAGTCCTCTCCGTACCACCAGTACCAGTCCGAACCCTCGGCGGCGCGAAGGTGGCGCAGCGCGTGCTCGACCTTGTCGGCGGGTGCGCCAGCCGCCCGGGCCCCCTCCACGGCCGCGCGGGCCAGGCCCAGCGCGGTCCACGCCAGCCGGTCCTCGCGGTGGCCGATCCAGATGCGGTAGGAGCCCTCGATCCAGGAACCGGAGTGGATGCTGGCGATGGGCGGCCCTCCTGCGTCGGCCACCGCCTCCGAGAGGGTCACCGTCTCGATCCGGCCGTCGGCGGCGAGCGACCCGTAGAGTGCGTCGAGGAAATCGTGGCCGGAGTGGACGTATCGCTCCCAGGGGTTCTCGCCGTCGAGGAAGACTCCG
Source organism: uncultured delta proteobacterium (assembly GCA_963831265.1). GTDB lineage: Bacteria > Myxococcota > Myxococcia > Myxococcales > Anaeromyxobacteraceae > CAIOAK01. The sequence continues at coordinate 199,426 of CAWHPQ010000004.1, forward strand.
ACGGTGGCCGGCCCCTTGCCGCCGTCGCGCCGCCAGGCCTCGCCGGCCGATGCCACGCGCTCCACGAAGTCGGCGGCCGCCGAGCCGGCCGTCTGCCGGGCGTAGCTGAATCCCACCAGGTCGGAGATGCCCCGGTCCCGGAAGAGCATCGCCATCTCCCGGTCTCCGGCCTTCACGCGCCAGGGGCGGTAGAGGGACAGGGCGCGCGGGCTCGAGGGCGGCAGGGACCGGAGCAGCACGGCCTCGTCGGAGGCAGCCCAGGACACCCCCTCGGCGGCCATCACCTCGAGGGCCTCCGGCGAGACCGCCCCCTCGGCCGGCCACATCCCGGCGGCGGCGCGGCCGAAGCGGCGGGCGTGGCTCGAGAGCGCGTCGGCGGTCTGGCGGCGCGCGTCGTCGGGCCAGGCGAACCGGGGGGGCAGCGCCACGCCGGGGAGCGCCCGGGAGGCCGAGTCGCTGTCGCAGACCAGCGGCAGGATGGGGTGGTGGTGCGGCGTGGTGGAGAGCTCGATCTGGCCGCTGTCGGCGAGCGCCCGCCAGCGCGGCAGGACATCGGCGAGAACGCGCCGCTGGGCCGCGAGGACCCGTTCCACGTCCGACGCCTCGTAGTCGCGCTCGCGGGCGACGAGCGCGCGCAGCTCCGGGTCGTCGGCCAGTGCCCCGAACCCCATCCAGGCCAGGTTGAAGTGCACCTGGAGGTCGCGTAACTCACCGTCGGTGAATGTGGGGGCCACCTCGTCCAGGTCCACGCGGGCCAGGTCCCGGCCGCGCTTCTCCAGCAGCTCGAGGTAGCGCGGCACCGTGCGCACCGAGCGGTCCCAGTCGACCATGAAGAAGGAGTGGAGCAGCCGTCGCCGCTCCTCCGGGGAGAGGTCGGCCGGGTCGCGGGCCGAGATCTCCAGGATGGCGTCCCGGGCCCGGCCAGCCACGTAGTCCTCGAGCTGCTCCAGCAGGACCGGGGTGAAGTTCACCGTGACCCGGATGCCCGGGTGGCGCTCCAGGATCCAGGCCATGTCGGCGTAGGCCCGGGTGGCGTGGAGCCGGACCCAGGGCAGCACGTACGTCCCGGTGGCCGGCTCCCGGTAGAGGGGCTGGTGCATGTGCCAGAGGATGGCCAGCCGAACCGGCTTCATGGGGATCCCTGATTCACGGGGAGAGAAGGTCGGGGAGATCGGGGGTCGCCGCGGCGCCGGGAGTGGCCTCGCGCCGGGACCGGAGGGCGTCGCGCTCGGCGACGGCGGCGGAGAGCTCCGCCTCCAGCTCGTCCCGCCTCCAGGTGAGCGCCAGCACCTCCGCGGCCGCCACGGCAGCGCGCGCCTCGGAGCGCTCGGCGGCGGCGGCGGCCGCGAGGTCGGGTCCCTCGCCGGCGACGGATGGAGCACCCACCTCGTGGGGCAACGCCAGGACGGTGGCGCCCCGAGGCGCGGTCGGGCGATCGCCGCAGAGGAGGAGCCGGGAGGCGGGGCGCTGGGATGCGAGCCGGGTCCCGTCCCAGGTGACCTCCCCGGGCGCGGCACCCTCGGGGACCACGGCCCATGCCGAGAGCGGCAGGACGGCGGCCGCCTCCACCACGGGGAAGGCCTCGCGCAGGAGCGGCTCCGAGGTCCCATCGTCCACCGGAACGGCGACGGCGAGGAGGCCGCCGGGAGCGAGCAGATCGCGCAGCGCGCGGACCCGCTCCGCAGAGAGGGGGCGATCCTGCCTGGGATGGACCACGATCCGGTCGAAGGGCGGCGCGAGCCCCGCCTCGTCGGGGGCGGCAACCGGCAGGACGACGCCGCGTTCGGAGAGGATGACGGCGCTCGCCCCTGCGTCCTCCGGGGAACCCAGCACCAGCACCCGCCGGCCGGCGAGGAGCGGCTCGAGGTAGGAGAGGCGGGCCAGGACCTCGCCTCCGGCGCTGGACGTTTCGTGCATGGCCGGAACGATACCTCAGCGGGGAGGGGGACCGGTGGGGGCGGGAGCGCCAGGAGCCGGAGGCGCCGGGCGGTACTGCTCGGCGGCGAAGCGGCTCGCCTGGAGCATGAGCTGTCCGGTGGCGCCGGCCACAGGCTCGAGCGACCGCTCCAGCGCTGCGGCCTCGGCGGCCACGGGTCCACGGGCTTCGGCGGCGAGCTTCAACCCATCGATCGCCAGGCGCAGCGCGTTCGCCGCCTCCTGGAGGTGCCCGACCGCCTCCTGGAACGCGGTCTCCGCCTGCAGGACCCGGAGTTGCTCGCGCTGGGCGGTGGAGAGCCCGGCCAGGCGCGAGGCCCGGGCAAGGTGGCCGCGCGCCCGATCCATGCGCTCCATCTGCTGGGACCGGATGTCGTCCCGGGCCCATCCGGCGAGCAGCTCGAAGAGCGCCTTGTCGAGCTCGGCCCGGTCGTCGTAGGAGGCCTCGACCGGGGTGGCCGCCCCCGGCGGCGGCGTGAGCGGAGCGTACGTCCGGCTGGCCTCCGGGTCGGCCGAGACGAAGGCCGCCTTTCCGGTCGGGAAGAAGACCCCCTTCTTGACGACCACCTTGCCGCCCTCGGGGACGATCCACAGCTGCCGGGCGTTCCGCTCGGAGAGCAGCCAGGCCACCGCCACCCCGAGCCCCACCGCGAGGAGCAGCGGCAGGACCGCGCTCCGCCTGGGCGCCGGACGCTTCTCCTCCCCGGGTCGCTGGGCCTCTTGCATGGGCGGGCAGCCTAGTCCTCCGGCCGACGGGGCGGCAAGCGGTCTCGTGTGATAGCAACGGAGCGTGCTCCGCCTCTCCTGCCCGGCCCACGCCAAGGTGAACCTGGTCCTGCGGGTGGGCCCTCCCCGCCCGGACGGATTCCACCAGATCTCCTCCCTCTTCCTGCCCCTCGACCTCGCCGACGACGTCCGGGTGGCGGTCGGCGACCGGCCCGGACCGGTCACCTGCCGGTGCCCCGGGCGGCCGGAACTGGACGGACCCTCGAACCTGGCGGCGCGCGCCGCCGTCGCCCTCCGGGAACGTCTGGGCCGGAGCGACCGGATCGACATCCGGATCGAGAAGCGGATCCCGGTGGTGGCGGGCCTGGGTGGGGGCAGCGCCGACGCCGCGGCCGTTCTCCGCTGCCTGGCCCGGGCCTGGAGGGTCCGGGACCGTGCACTCCTCGCCGAGGTGGCGCTCGGGATCGGCTCCGACGTCCCGTTCTTCCTGGGCCCCGGTCCGGCCTGGGCGGGCGGGCGGGGAGAGCGGCTCCGGGCGGCGCGCGTCGCACCGCGCCATCTCGTGCTCCTCTATCCCCGTCATCCCGGGCTGGCGATCCGGGCCGGGGACGCCTACCGCTGGCTCGACGAGGAGCGCGGGCCGGTCGTGCCGCGGCGCGGCAATGCCTCGGCCCGCCACCCCGAGAACGACCTCATGGCGCCCTGCGTCGCGCGCCGTCCTTCGCTCAAGGTGCTCCTCGGGTGGCTTGAAGATGCAGGTGCGACGGCGCCTATAATGTCAGGAAGCGGGCCGACGACAGTCGGATCCTTCGCCGATCACCGATCGGCTCGAGCCGCGGCGAGGTCTCTCGCCGGTCGCCGGCTCGATGGCGCAGGAGTGGACGTCATCGTCGCGCGCTCGCTGGCGCGGATGCGGGGAGCATCATGGAGATCACCGAGGTCCGCATCTTCCCGGTCCAAGAGGACAAGCTGAAGGCCTACGTGACCATCACCATCGACCAGTGCTTCGTGGTGCGCGGGCTGAAGGTCATCCACGGGACCACCGGTCTCTTCGTGGCCATGCCCGCAAAGCGGCGCAAGGACGGCACCTTCAAGGACATCGCCCACCCGCTCAACCAGGAGACCCGCGAGCGGATGGAGCGGATCATCCTTTCCGAGTACGACCGCGAGCTGGCCCGCGGCCCGGCGGTTCACGCCGGGAGAGCCGACGGCATCGCCTAGAGTTCGACCTGTTCGGGGCGGGACCGGCGCGGTATAACGCGCCCGTCATGGGCAACCCGAACTTCTACAAGGTCTTCGCCGGGAACTCGAACCCGGCGCTGGCCAAGGCGGTGGTGCAGAACCTCGGCCGGGAGCTTTCCACGGCCAGCGTGGGCACGTTCTCCGACGGTGAAATCCAGGTCGAGATCGGCGAGAACGTCCGCGGCACCGACACCTTCATCGTCCAGTCGACGAGCCCCAACGCCAACCAGAACTTGATGGAGCTGCTCATCATGGCCGACGCGCTCAAGCGCTCGTCGGCCGGCTCCATCTGCGCGGTCATCCCGTACTACGGGTATGCCCGCCAGGACCGCAAGGTGGCACCGCGCGTTCCCATCACCGCCAAGCTGGTGGCCGACCTGATCGAGGCCGCCGGGGTCACCCGCGTGGTCTCGATGGACATGCACGCCGGGCAGATCCAGGGGTTCTTCAACATCCCCTTCGACCACCTCTACGCAGCGCCCATCATGCTCGAGCACATGAAGCGGCAGTTCACCGACCCGGAGAACCTGGTCATCGTCTCGCCCGACGCGGGCGGCGTGGAGCGGGCGCGCGCGTACTCGAAGCGCATGGGCTGCGCTCTGGGCATCGTCGACAAGCGGCGCACCAAGCCCAACGTCGCCGAGATCATGAACGTGATCGGCGACGTCTCCGGCAAGGTGGCCATCCTCCTCGACGACATGATCGACACCGCCGGGACGCTCACCCAGGCCGCGGCCGCCATCCAGTCGAAGGGCGCCACCAAGGTCTACGCCTACGCCACCCACGCCGTCCTCTCCGGGCCGGCCGTGGACCGGATCGCCAGGAGCCCCATCGAGTCGGTGGTGGTCACCGACTCCATCCCGCTCTCCCCCCAGGCCCAGGCCTGCGCGAAGATCCAGCAGGTGAGCTCGGCCCGGCTTCTGGCCGAGGCGATCCGGCGCATCCAGAGCTCCGACTCGCTCTCCAGCCTCTTCGTCTGATCCGAACCCCTTGACGGCACCGGGGTTTCCGGCTAAAAGCCGCCCCTCAATTCATCTTCACCCAGGGCCGGGGATTTTCCACCACCGGTCCCTCGCGCGCGCCGGAGAGGCCGCGGAGTCCGCTGGGAGGAATCCATGGCCGATGCTGCCCAGAATCTCGTCACCGCCCAGTCCCGTCCCGGGAAGGGCAATGGTCCCGCGCGCCGCCTGCGCGAGCAGGGACTGATCCCCGCCGTCGTCTACGGCCTCCAGGCGGTACCCACGCCGGTGGCGGTCGACCCCACCGCGGTGATGAAGGCCATCGCAACCCCGCACAAGCGGAACACGCTCATCACGCTCCAGCTGGACGGCGGGACGAAGCAGGTGCTCTTCAAGGACTACCAGGTCGACCCGGTCACCCGCCGGCTCCTCCACGCCGACTTCCTCGAGGTGGCCCTCGACAAGCCGGTGCTCGTGAAGGTCCCGGTCGTGACCACCGGGCGAGCCGAGGGCGTCGCCGCGGGCGGCATCCTCTCGGTCTCCACCCACGAGGTCACGGTGGAGGCGCTCCCCAACCGCATCCCGGTGCAGATCGAGGTGGACGTCACCCCGATCAAGATCGGCCACTCGCTCCACGTGTCGGAGCTGAAGTCGCCCGAGGGCTCGAAGATCAAGTACGCCACCGACTACGTGGTCGCATACGTCGCCGTGCCCGAGAAGGAGGAGGTGGTCGCTCCCACCGCCGTCGTGGGCGCGGTCGAGGGTGCCGCGGCTCCGGCTGCGGGTGCGGCTCCGGGCGCTGCCCCGGGCGCGGCTCCGGCCGCGGGCGCTGCCCCCGGAAAGCCGGGCGACGCCAAGGCCGCGGCTCCGGCCAAGGGCGGCGATGCCAAGGGTGGCGGCAAGAAGTAGGGCCCTCGCTTGAAGCTGCTCGTGGGCCTCGGCAACCCCGGTCCCGAATACGCCCGGACCAGGCACAACGTGGGCTTCCTCGTGGCCGACGAGGTGGCCCGGATGACGGGGGCCGGGTTCACGCTCCGCAAGTTCGGGGCGGAGATCGCGGAGGCGGCGGCGGGCGGAGAGAAGTACTGGATCGTGAAGCCGCAGACGTACATGAACCACTCGGGCGAGGCGGTCGGCGCCGCGATGCGGTTCTGGAAGCTGGACGTCGCGGATCTGGTGGTGGTGCACGACGACCTGGAACTCGAGCCGTTCCGGGTGCAGGTGAAGGTGGGCGGCGGGCACGCGGGCCACAACGGCCTGAAGAGCGTGAACGCCCACGTGGGCAGCCCGGAATACGCCCGGGTGCGCGTGGGGGTCGGACGCCCTGCTCCGCAGGTGGATCCTGCGGACTGGGTGCTGGGGCGCTTCTCGCGCGCCGAGGACCGCGAGGTCGTCGACGTGGTGGAGCGCGGGGCGGCGGCGGCGCGGGCGGTGCTGGTGGACGGGGCCGCGAAGGCCATGAACGATTTCAACCGCCGGAAGTCGCCGGCGGAGTGAGTGGCCCCGGGGCATTGGGCTCCGGGGAGACAGGTTGCACGGGCTCCTCGCGGCGGGTGAACCGCCGCTGCACGAATCCGAGGGGAGTTACAGAATGGCAGAAGCCTACAAGCGTCTCGCGCGCGAGTACGAGACCACCTACCTGATCAAGCCGGAGACCCCGGACGAGCAGGTGGACGAGATCAAGGAGCGCCTCCGCGCGGTGGTGAGCCGCGAGGGCGGGAAGGTGATCCGCTTCACGAACCAGGGGCGTCGCAAGACCGCCTTCCCGGTCGCGAAGCTTCCCAGGGCGCTGTACATCCACTGCCTCTACGTGGGGAAGCCGGGCCTGGTGGCCGAGTTCGAGCGGAATCTCCGCATGCTCGACGTGGTGACCAAGTTCGAGTCGATCCGCGTGGCCGACGACGTCGACGTCGACGCCCGCCAGGTCGAGGCCGACGTGGTGGTCGCGCCTGTCGAGGAGGAGCGCCCGCGCCCCGAGTTCGGCGAGCGCGGTGAACGCGGCGAGGAGCCCTTCGAGCCCGCCGCCGACGACCGGGGGGAGGACTAGCCATGGCACGTCCCGACATGGGTGAGCGGAAGGGTCCGCCGGGTGGTGGTGGTGGCCGCTTCGGTGGAGGCGGCTTCGGTGGTGGCGGCGGTGGAGGCGGCGGCTTCGGTGGTGGTGGCGGCGGCCGCTTCGGCGGCGGCGGCGACCGCGACCGGGACGAGCGCGGCGGCCGAGGGGACCGCGACGGAGAGGAAGGCGGACGCGGGCGGGGCTTCGGCCGCCGCAAGGTCTGCCGGTTCTGCGCCGAGAAGGCCGCCAAGGTCGACTACAAGGACCAGGGGCAGCTCAAGTACTTCCTCACCGAGCGCGGCAAGATCATTCCCCGGCGGATCAGCGGCAACTGCGCGAAGCACCAGCGCGAGGTGGCGACCGCCATCAAGCGCGCCCGCGTGCTGGCACTCCTGCCCTACACCGTCGCGCCGGCCTAGGAGCGAGACATGAAGCTCATCCTCCGAGAAGACGTGTACAACCTGGGCAAGGGCGGCGAGCTCGTCGAGGTGAAGCCCGGCTACGGGCGGAACTTCCTCATCCCCCGCGGAATGGCGGTCCTCGCCAATCCCAAGAACATCCGCGAGGTGGAGCACCAGAAGGCGGTGGCCGCGGCCAAGGCCGCGAAGCTCCGGGCCAGCGCCGAGGCGATCGCCAAGCGGCTCTCCGACACCCCGCTGTCCTTCAAGCGCAAGGTCGGCGAGCAGGACAAGCTGTACGGATCGGTCACCGCCATGGACGTCGCCGAGGCGCTGGCCGGACGCGGCGTGCAGATCGACCGGCGCGCCATCGACATGTCCGAGCCGCTCAAGGCGCTCGGCGATTTCGAGGTGGGCGTGAAGCTCCACTCCGACGTGGTCGGCAAGGTGAAGGTCAAGGTCGAGGCCGAGACGTAGGACCCGGACCCGTCCGAGCAACTCCTCAGGGGGTCGGCCCACCCGGGCCGGCCCCCTGCTTCGTTGCGGGAGACGACTCGACGAGCCTCGCCGCGAGGCGCAGCACCTCGCCCCGAGCCGGGGAAGCCGGCTCCAGGTGGGCGAAGGCCGTGGCCACGAGGAGCGCGTCGTCGATCCGGGCCTCCGCCTCCAGCTCGCGGAGCTGCGCGAGGACGGCGTCTCCCGAGGTGATACCCGGTCCGAGCGCCACCACGCGGTAGGTCCCCGCACCGCTCCTCGCCTTCACCCGGAGAAGAACGGGCCTCGCACTGGACGGAACGCCGGGGAGGCGCGCCAGGAGCGGCTGCCCCGGATCGCCCTGCACCAGGGGGGCGAAGCCGGTGGACGGGATGGAGGCCGAGGCCTCCAGGGCCAGCCCGGGCTCCGGGACGATCAGCACCGCGTCGGGGGTCCGGTCCCGGTCGTGCGCCTCGACGGCGAACGTGTCGACATCGCCGCCACCGGTCCGGGCCCGGACCACGTCGGCGTCGCCGAGCGCGTTCCGGCGCGCCACCTCCAGCCATCCGGAGTACTGGAGCGGGGCGGACGCGGCGGGGGCGTCGTTCGGCTCGCGCTCCTCCTCGTCGGTGGATCGGGGATGCCCGACACGCCCGGCCGCGACGAGCGCGACGAGCGCGAATCCCAGGGCGAGCGCCCCGGCGAGCACGGCGCGGCGCGGATCCCTGCGGGACGGGCCGGCCCCGGGAGGAAAATCGACGCGCCGGGCGAGCTCCATCTCCCCGGTGGTCTCGGCGGGCACCTCGGTCGCATCGGGCGTCCCATCCGCAGCAACCGGGACGGGAACTCCCTGGAACCCGGCGGCGTGGAGCGCCCCCCGCATCGCGTCCGCGCTCTCGAACCGCTCCTCGGGGCGCTTCGCGAGCGCCCGGTGCACCACCGCTGCGAACCCCTGCGACACGTCCGGGCAGAGGCTCCCGAGCGGAGGCGGCTCCTCGTGGAGGTGGGCGGAGAGCACCGCCATGGGATTCGGAGCCAGGAACGGAGGGCGCCCGGCCGCCATCTCGTAGAGGAGCACGCCCAGGGAGTAGAGGTCGCTGCGTGCGTCGGGGGCGGCGCCACGCGCCTGCTCGGGCGAGAGGTAGATCGGGGTTCCCAGCCCTCCCCCCGGCCCCTGCCCCTCGATCTCGGCGATCCCGAAGTCGAGCAGCTTCACGAAGTCGGCGTCGTTCTTGTGCTGGACCAGCATCACGTTGGCGGGCTTCACGTCGCGGTGGACGATGCCTGCCTCGTGGGCCTCGCCGAGAGCGCCGAGGAGCTGCTCGCCGATGGCCGCGGCGCGGGACTCGGGCAGGCGCCCCTCGCGCCGGAGCACGTCGAAAAGGTTCTCGCCGTGGAGGTACTCCATGGCCAGGTAGAACCCCTCGTTGCCCTCCAGCTCGCCGAAGTCGAAGACGGCGATGGTGTGCGGATGGGAGAGGCGCGAGACCACCCGCGCCTCGGTGCGGAAGCGGGCCGCAAGCTCCGGGTCGCGTGCCAGTGGGCCGCGCAGGACCTTCACGCAGAGCGCCTTGCCCATCCGGACGTGCTCGGCCTTCCAGACCGAGCTGGCGAGCCCCTCGGCGACGGGGAGGATGAGCCGGTATCGATCCCCGATGACCCTTCCCAGCAGGGCCCCCGCCATCCGGTGCCCCGGAGGGGGGAACGGCGATCTGCGGATGGGTCGGACCACGGTCCCGGGCATCGAGATGAGAAGCGTATCAGCGGCGGGGCGAGAGGCCAAAGGGGCCTGCAAATGCCCGTTCCGGCGCTCGTTGCCAAGGGTGGGTTCCCTGGTATATTCGCGCCCTTCCACGAGACCAACCTTGCTCGACTGGCTCCACAAGATGCTCTCCCGGGATCTCGCGATCGATCTCGGAACCGCCAACACCCTGATCTACATCCGGGGCGTTGGCATCGTCTCGAACGAGCCCTCGGTGGTGGCCGTCCAGCAGGACGCACGGGGCGGACGCCGGGTGCTCGCCGTCGGCAAGGAGGCGAAGGAGATGCTCGGGCGCACCCCGGGCAACATCGTCGCCATCCGCCCGATGAAGGACGGCGTCATCGCCGACTTCGAGATCACCGCGGCCATGCTCCGATACTTCATCCAGACCGCGCACAACCGGAAGGCCTTCGCGCGGCCGCGCATCATCATCGGCATCCCGTCGGGCATCACCGAGGTGGAGAAGCGCGCCGTGCGGGAGGCTGCCGAGAGCGCAGGTGCACGGGAAGTGTACCTGATCGAGCAGCCCATGGCCGCGGCCATCGGCGCCGGGCTCCCCATCACCGAGCCCTCGGGGAACATGATCGTCGACATCGGGGGCGGCACCTCCGACGTGGCGGTCATCTCGCTGGGAGGCATCGTCTACAGCCGCTCGGTGCGCGTCGCCGGCGACAAGATGGACGAGGCGATCATCCAGCACGTGAAGCGCAAGTACAACCTGCTCATCGGAGAGCGCACCGCCGAGCTCATCAAGATGGGGATCGGCACCGCCTTCCCCACCGACGAGGAGCTCTCCATGGACATCAAGGGGCGCGACCTGGTCGCCGGCGTGCCCCGCACCCTCACCATCACCTCGTCGGAGGTCCGCGAGGCCCTCTCGGAGGTGGTGAACGGCATCGTCGAGGCCGTGAAGGTGACGCTGGAGCGCACGCCTCCCGAGCTGGCCGGCGACATCGCCGAACGCGGCATCGTGCTGGCCGGAGGCGGCGCACTCCTCAAGAACCTCGACACCCTGCTGCGCGAGGAGACCGGACTGCCGGTCTTCCTGGCCGAGGACCCGCTCTCCGCGGTGGTCATCGGTGCCGGCAAGGCGCTCGAGGAGCTCGACATCCTGCGGCAGGTGGCACAGCGCTGACGGCGCCGGCTTCAGCCGGCGCAAGAACCATCCCGCCGCACCGCCTCATCTACGAGGCCGTCCTGCCCCCGGAACCGTCGCCGGATCCTCTCTGGCGCCGCCCTGTCGCCTTCCCGGTACGCCGAGTCGGGAAACCCCGACACCTCCCCCCCGCAACCCCCCGGAATCACGTGGGCGCGCACCTGGCAAGCCAGGTGCAGTAGCTCCCCTCGTCCATCAACCCAAACGACTCACCCACGGAGAACACCATGAACCGCAAGACCCCCAGCATCATCGGCGCCGCAGTCGGCCTGGCCCTCTTCCTCGCCATCGCGCTGCTCCCGGCGCTGCTCTACGGCGGCTACGCGGGCGTGCTCCTCGCCGGCGGGATCTTCGGAACCCCGATCCAGGCCACCTTCCTGGTCCGCGCCCTGATCGTCTTCGGCATGGTGATGGGCGCCCTCGGCGTCGGTTCCCTCTTCGCGGTCGGCGGCGCGGTCGCCGGCGCTGCGGTCGGCGCGCTCACCACCGCCGTCACCCCGGCCAAGGCCGCCACCCAGGAGACGAAGGCGTAAAGAGCTTCCTGGCGGGGATGCGGGGAGACACGCGGTCCCGGAGGCAACTCCGGGACCGCATTTCCTTTTGCGTCTTCCCCCTGTAAACGCATTCCGTGCGCGAACCCGGAAACTGATCCAGCGCAATGCTTTAGAATTCCAAAGCCTTATCCTGCGCCGCTCCGGCACACGCCCTGCACGGGGCCACCCCACAGAACTATGCGATCGAAGACCCTCCTCCTGTCGCTTCTCCTGACGCTCCCGATGGCCGCCGCCGCGGCCGACGCACCCGCCCAGGCGGCTGCGCCCGATCCAAACCAGGGCTGCCTCGACTGCCACGTGGCGTCGAAGCCCGACGAATCGGGCGTTCGCCCCGCCGAGTTCGGCAAGTCGGTTCACGGCTCCTTCGGCTGCACCGATTGCCACGCCGGCTACGAGGCGCCCGGCCCGCACGAGCTCGCGCCCCTGGAAGGCGCCGACGCCGCGCTGGTGGCCCGGTTCGTCGCGCTGAAGGCCAGCTCGGCCCCGCGCGCCTACCTCGCCTGCGCGAACTGTCACGGCGACGTGGTCGAGCAGGTCGCCGCCTCGGTCCACGGCAAGTGGCTGAAGGGCGAGGCCAAGGTGGCCGGCCCGACGTGCGCGAGCTGCCACGGCGCGGTCCACGAGATCGTGAAGGGGGTGGCCGCTCCCGCCCCGGCCGGCGCCACGTTCGTCCCGGGTTCACGCGCCATCTCGGAGCGCTGCGAGAAGTGCCATGGAGACGCCGCCTACGTCGAGAAGGCCGGGCTGAAGGCCGACGTGGTCGTCACCTTCCACGACTCGATCCACGGACGGCTCATCAACACCGGGTCGGCGCGCGCCCCCGCCTGCGTCGACTGCCACGGGGCCGCCGAGAAGGACGGGAAGGGCGTGCTCCGCCCCAACGCCCACAAGATCCTGGCCAAGACCGATCCGGCCTCCCCGGTCGCCGGGACCAACCGCACGCAGACCTGCGGCCGCTGCCACGCGGGAGCGAACGACAACTTCGCGAAGCTCATCGCCCACCACGACCCGGCGCACAGCGAGAGCAAGATCCCCCACTTCCTCCACGTGGTCTTCTCGTGGCTGGCGGCGCTCACCCTGATCTTCTTCGCCGGCCACGTGGCCCTCGATCTCTTCGCCGAGATCCGCCACAAGATCCGGATGAAGAAGGCCGGGCACGTGCACGATCCGGCCAAGGAGACGCAGTTCGTCCAGCGCTTCGACCTCCACCAGCGCGCCCAGCACTGGCTCATGCTGGTGGGCGTGATCCTGCTCGGGCTCACCGGCTGGCCGCTCCGCGGCGCCGGCTCCCCGGAGGCCGTCGAGACCTCGCGGAAGATCCTGGGCCTGTTCGGCGGCCCCCACGGCGCGGCACTCCTGCACCGCATCGCCGCGGTGATGATCATCATCTCGGGCGCCTACCACCTCCTGTACCTGGTGCTGCACGGGGCGAAGCGGACCCTCGCCTTCTCCATGCTCCCCGGCCCGCGCGACGTCGGCGAGATCCGCGCCAACATCCGCTACATGCTGGCTGGCGGTGAGCGTCCCGCCTACGGCAAGTACAGCTACCTCGAGAAGTTCGATTACTGGGCGGTGTTCTGGGGCATGATCATGATGGTCGGCACCGGCTTCGTGCTCTGGTTCCCGGTCTTCTTCGCCAAGTTCGCGCCCCACTGGGTGCTCACCTCGGCCCAGATCATCCACGGCGAGGAGGCCACGCTGGCCTTGCTCTTCCTCTTCGTGGTGCACTTCTACAACGCGCACCTGAAGCCCTCGATCTTCCCGATGAACTGGGTCTGGCTGACCGGGAAGATGAGCCACGCCATGCTCGAGGAGGAGCACCGCGGCCAGTACGAGGAGCTCACCAAGAAGACGGACCCAGACCAGAAGTAAAGCCGCAGGCAGGATTCCTTCGGCCCCGTCCGCCCCGTCCCCGGGTCGCGGTCGGGGCCGATGCGTTCCGGAGGCCGTCCTCGCCTACGCCCCGGACCTGCCCCCCACCCGCCGAAGCGGGGACGGGACGAAGCAGAGCGCGACGATCAGACCTCCGACCGCGCCGTTGCTCACCCGGGCGGCGAGGGACACGCCGGGGAGCAGGAGCGACGAGACGACGAGGAGCAGGGCCAGCGCGGAGACGAGGAGCCGCGGGCCCGTGCGGCCGGGCGAGGCGAGTGCGATCCCGGCGGCGAGGAGCGCCACCGCCCAGGCGAGCAGGAACGAGGGACCGCTCTGGAGGAAGGCGAAGGTCGAGATCGCGAGCCAGGAGGCGAGGATCACGATCGGAATGGTGGAGCGCATGCGGGGGCTCCTTCGGGTGGCCTGGATCCCGACAGGTTCGGTACGTTCCTCACCTGGCGTCAAGACGCAGGGCGCCAGACCCGGGAATCGGCCCTGCCGTGGACCGGGCCGTCTACTTCCGGCCGCGTACCGTCCGGAAGGCGTGACAGGCGCTGCACGCCTTCCTGGCCGCGTGCTCCTCCGCGGCGGCGTGGCACGCCAGGCACCCTGCGCGGGACGCCTTCCAGAGGTGCGGGGCGTGGCAGGAGGTGCACCGCGCCTTCAGATGGCGGGCGTGCAGCCCCGCCGACTCGGCCACCACGTGGCACTCGCCGCAGCGGGTGATGGCTTCCCGGGGCGTCGCCGCATGGGGCTTGTGGCAGGTGCCGCAGTCGAACTGCATGGGGGCCGTCTCGGAGAAGCGGGCCGGGTGCACCCCCTCGGTGCGGTGGCAGCGCAGGCAGTCGCGGCGGGTGGGGAGCAGGCCGGGGTCGGGGGAGAGGAAATCGTGGCAGACGAAGCAGTGCAGCTTCGCCATGCCCTGCGCGCGGACCGTGTGCTCGCCGTGGCACTTCCGGCAGCTGTCGGTGAGCGGGTGGAACCCGTGCATCCCCTCGGCGTGGCAGGTGATGCAGGCGATCTTCTTCTCCCCGAAGTGAATCCGGTGCCCGCGGGAATTGCCGACCTGGGGCCAGTTTCCGTCGTGGGAGAGGTGGCAGGAGACGCAGGAGCCGATCTCCACCGGCGCGTGGGCCTTGGTCCCGGCCGGCGAGCGGCCGGCGATGAAGGCGCGCAGCATGGCGAGCCCCTGCTCCGGCGTGGAGTGATGGCAGCGCTGGCAGGCCACGCTCTTGTGGGTCCCCCCGGCCCAGAGCGAGAACTCGGGGCTGGCGCGGTGGCACTGGGCGCAGAGGCGGGGATCGCTGTCGACGAAGCGCTTGAGCCGCCAGGCGCCGGCGACGGCGGCGACGAGGAGGAGGCACCCCGCGACCGCCAACACGTAAAAAAGGGGCCTCCGGAGCATCGGGGTGGCATTCTAGTCGAACGATCCCGGGCTTCGATAGTGACCCTACGCCTCAAGCTCTTCGTGCTCATCGCCGGCCTCGTGGTCTTCGCGACCACGGGGGTGACGGCGGTGGCGCTCTGGCGGGACCTCCTGCGCGGCCAGGAGCTGCTGCTCCGCGAGGGAAGCGCCATCGCCGCCTCCTCCGCACCGTCGGCCTCGCGCTGGCTCCTGCCCGAATCGGTGGAACCGGGGGGAAGGAGGCCATCGAGGCGCTGGTCCAGCGCGTGCTCCAGGCCGGGCCCTTCGACCGGGTCTGGGTGGTGAACCGGAGCGGCACGCTGGTGGCCTGCGCCTCGGTGCGGAACGAGCCCTGCCCGCAGAACGCCCCGCCGAGCATCTTCCAGACGGGCGCGGCCCCGCTCGAGGCCCTGCAGCGGCTCCTCCACCCGGAGGGCATCGTGGCCAGCGCCCCGGTGCTGCGGGAGGGAGAGCTCGTGGGCGCCTTCTACCTCGACTACACGCACGAGGAGGTGATCGGGGACGCGCGCCGCCTGGCCTGGGGCGTGGCGATCGTGGCGGGCTTCTGGATCGCGGTGGGGCTGGGTCTGGCGAGCTACTTCCTGATGCGGATCGCCCGGCCGCTCGAGCAGGTGGTGGAGGCCTCCGAGCGGCTCGGCGAGGAGTCGGGCGTGCAGCTCCCCGTGCCATCCGACCGCGAGCTGGCCGAGCTGGTGACCGCGGTGAACCGGATGTCGCTCCGGCTCGAGGAGCGCCGGCAGGAGAACGAGCGGCTCATCGCCTCGCTGGAGGAGCGGGTCGAGCAGAAGACCCGGGAGGTGCTGCGGGCCGACCGGCTCGCCACCCTGGGCGGCATCGCCGCCGGCTTCGCCCACGAGCTCGGCAACTCTCTCAACGTGATCCGCGGGTTCAACACGGTGGCCCTGCGCGAGCTGCCGGCCGACCACCCGAACCGCCCCGACCTGGAGGCGGTGAAGCGCGAGACGATCCGCTCGGCCAGCCTGCTGGAGCGCTTCCTGGTCTTCGCGCGGGCCCGGCCGGGCAAGGCGCAGGTCCAGTCGGCCGAGCCGATGCTCGCGGAGGTGGTGGAGGTGCTGGGTCCAGCCGCAAAGGCGGCCTCGGTCGCCCTGGAGCTGCGCTACGCGCCGGACGCCCCCGACGTTCGAATCGACCCGGAGCTTCTCCGGCAGGCCTTCATGAACCTGGGGCTGAACGCGATCCAGGCCATGCAGCCGGGCGGTGGGGGGTTGCTCCGCTTCTCCGGTCGGCGCGAGGGCGGGGAGCTCGTCATCCAGGTGGAGGACGACGGACCCGGAATGGACGAAGAGACCCGTGCGAAGGTCTTCGAGCCCTTCTACACCACCAAGGCGACCGGCACCGGCCTGGGTCTCGCCATCGTGCGCCAGGCGGTCGAGGCCCACGGGGGCTCGGTCTCGGTGGAGAGCCGGCCCGGAGCGGGGGCGATCTTCACCCTGCGGCTCGCCGGGGCCATGGAGAGGGCATGAAGCTGCGCGTGATGGTCATCGACGACCTCGACTCGGCGCGACAGATGGTGAAGCGGGCGCTCTCGCGCAGCTTCGACGTCTACGACTTCGCGTCGGTGGCCGAGGCGCTTCCGGCGCTCGACCGCGCCTCCTTCGACGTCATCGTGACCGACCTGCGCATGCCGGGGATCGACGGGCTCGAGGGGCTGAAACGCTTCCAGGCCAAGGTCCCGGAGATCCCGGTCATCATCATGACCGCCTTCGCCACGGTCGAGACCGCGGTGGAGGCCATGAAGGCCGGCGCCTTCGACTACCTCAAGAAGCCCTTCGACCCGGAGGAGCTCGAGGTGATGGTCCAGCGCGCCGCCGAGCACGGCGCGCTCCGGCGGGAGAACCGGGATCTGAAGCAGCAGCTCTCCGGCACCTTCTCGCTGCAGGGAATGGTGGGCAAGAGCCAGGGGATGAAGGAGATCGTCTCCATCGCCGAGCGCATCGCCCCGTCCGACGTGCCGGTGCTCATCGAGGGGGAGAGCGGGACCGGCAAGGACGTGCTGGCCCGCATCATCCACGGCCTCTCCGGCCGGGCCAAGGGCCCGTACCTGGCGCTCAACATGAGCGCCATCCCGGAGAACCTGGCCGAGAGCGAGCTCTTCGGCCACGAGAAGGGGTCCTTCTCCGGCGCCGACCAGGCGCGCCCCGGCTTCTTCGCCGAGGCCGAGGGGGGCACGCTCTTCCTCGACGAGATCGGACTGCTCCCGCCCCAGCTGCAGCCCAAGCTGCTCCGCGTGCTCCAGGACGGCGAGTTCATGCCGGTGGGGAGCCGAAAGCCCCAGAAGGCCAACGTGAGGGTGGTGGCGGCCACCAACGAGGACTTGAAGAAGTCGGTCCAGGAGGGGAAGTTCCGCGAGGACCTCTGGTACCGGCTTCGGGTCGTGCCCATGCGGCTCCCGCCGCTGCGCGAGCGGCGCGAGGACATCCCGCTCCTCGTCGACCACCTGGTGCACAAGCACGCGGTCCGGCTCTCCCGTCCGCTGCTCATGCCCGACGCCGAGGCGATGCGGGCGCTCCTCGACCACTCCTGGCCCGGGAACATCCGGGAGCTCGAGCACGCGCTCGAGCGGGCGCTGCTCCTCGCCCGGGGCGATCACCTGGCCGTCGGCGACTTCCCTCCGGAGATCGCGGCGCGCGCCGCCGAGATCGCGGGCGAGGGGCGCTACCGCGCCGCCCGGGATGCCTGGGAGCGGCGGTACCTGGAGGACCTGCTGCGCGAGGCCGGTGGCGCGGTGGGCAAGGCGGCCGAGCTCTCCGGGCTGCACCGGTCCACGCTCTACGAGAAGCTGGCGCGCCACGGGCTGGTGGAGGCCGCGAAGGACAAGGACTCGCCGTGAAAAAGCTCGTGATCCTGGCGGTGGGAGCCATCTTGCTGCTCGGCGTGCTGGCTCTGGCGGCGGTGCTGCTGGTGGGCGAGGGGAGCGATCCCGCGCCGGCGACGGGTCCGGGACCGGGGTCGAACCAGCCGTCCGGCCCGTCGGCGTCATCCCCGTCGGTGGTCGCCGCCGAGGCGCCGGGCGCGGCGCGGGAGGACAAGGGCTATCCACCCGGTCCGCGTCGCCTCCAGCTTCCTCCCGGCAAGGTGAAGATCGCGCTCTCCGAGCCGCTGGTCGCCTGCTTCAAGGCCCATCCGCCCCATTCCAGCCTCCCGGGCGTCCTCACGCTCGATCTCGAGGCGCAGGCGGGTGGCGGATTCGCCGTGCTCGACTCGAAGGTGAAGAGCTGGGGTGGAGCGACCGCAGGGCTCGTGGAGTGTGCGCAGCGAACGCTCCGCGGCCAGATCGTCCTGGGAACCTCCTATCCGGCGGGAGCGCTTGCAACCTACGACTTCGAGCTCGACCTGCCGCCGTCGATCGCACCACCACCGCCACCCGATCCCGCGCCCTCGACCCTTCCATCGAACCGCAGCCAGCAGCCTGCTCGACGCGGGGGCGCCAGTCGCTGATCGGCGTCGGACAGGCGAATCGCTCACGCCCCATCAGGGCTGGATCGCGTCGCCGGGAAGCGACTCTCGGTGTACCTGGGGGATCGCGCGAAGCCGGAAGTAAGCCAAATTTCCTCGAATCTGATCAAGGGTGGTGCTGCCGGCGTCTGCGTCATCGCTGGCAAAATTTCCTTGCCTGCCCGTCACCCGATCTGGACTTCGGGAGTCCATGACTCCCCTGTTCACGTGACACGGTTTGACCCAGGTCAAGTGTCTGGACCCTACGAGCACGGCAATTCGCCGCGCAATGAGGAGTCCGACATGAAGCAGCTCGCCAAGATCTTCGCAGTCGCCACGATGCTCGCCCTGGCGAGCTCCGCATCTGCCGACCTCAATCGGGTCGGACCCACCAACAACCCCGCTCCTCCCGGAAACGGCTTCCCGCTCTGGTACCAGGATCTGGGCGGGATGGTCCTGGATCTCTGCCTGCCCAATGTGACGGCCCGCAGGACCCGACGTCCTCGCAGGAGACGGCCTGCCTGCTCGCCGGCCCGACGCCTCCGTACGTCTTCCCCACCAACTTCCCCGACGAGGTCTTCTACCACCGCGTCGTCTCCAACCCGATCGCGCTGCCCGGCGGAAAGAAGGCCATCCTGGTCCTCGCGCTGGAGGCGGCCTTCGCCTCGGGCGCCCCGGCCGCGGGCCAGCAGGCGGTCTTCTCCCGCATCCGCATCACCGCGGGCGTTCCCTTCGACGGCACCTACACGGTGACCCACCCCTACGGCACGGAAACCTTCGCCGACGTGGTCGCCGGCGTGGGCAACCGCGACATCATCTTCACGGAAGACGTGGGCACCGCTCCGGGCATCTTCACCGACGCGCTGACCAGCCGCGTGGGCCCCTTCCTCCAGCACGTCGAGGACACGCTCATCGACCCGGCGACGGGAGTTCGCTTCGTTCCAGTTCCGGGCGGCCCCGCCGCCCAGCCGCTCCTCCTCCCGTTCGATCCCGTCATCCCCGGCGTCAGCCGCTACTTCCTGGGCGACGGCGTCACCCCGCGCTACATCACCGGCAGCCCGTTCAACACCAACTGGTTCGAGATCTGCGGCCCCTTCGACGGGCCGAATCCCGACGGCACGATGAAGCCCGACACCTGCTATCGCGAGACCCAGTTCACGGTCACCGGCATGCTCCACGATCCGAACGTCCCGGTGGGGAGCCCCCTCAGCGTGACCCGCGCCTCCTACTCCCGCAACGACACGGCCTCCCAGGTCGACGTGATGGCCCGGGCCTCGAGGAGCCCCGGCCAGGCCACCGCCCCGAAGCTCACCGCCGCCGGCCACTCGGTCGCCCCGGTGCTGCTGGCCGGCCCCACCTCCCTCGGCGACTGGTACGCCCAGGGCATCCCGGTCCCCAGCGAGGACGTTCCCACGCAGATCACGGTGACGAACAGCACCGACGCTCCCCCGACCTCCATCACCACCCACGTGGTCGACGAGGTCACCGTGAAGTCGGCCAGCTACGACGCCACCACCGGGACCCTGACCGTCGTCGCGACCTCGAGCGACAAGGGCGTCGCCGCCCTCTCCATCCCGCCCGCGGTGCTGTCCCTGGCCGGATACCCGACCGCCACGGTGACCCCCTCGACCACCGACCGCGCCGAGGTGACCTTCGTCGCCGCCGCCGGCGCCGTTCCCCCGGCCTTCGTGCGCGTCGCATCCTCCAAGGGCGGCCTCTCCACGGCCGACACCGTGCTCGTGAACGCACCGGCCTACCCGGCCGGCGTCCCCTTCGTCGGTGACGACACCGCCGAGACGATCCAGGGCAGCGGCGCGGTCTTCATCGACGTGCTCGCGAACGACACGGGCGGCACCGGCGGCGCCACCATCCTCACCCCCGGGCCGAACGTCGGCGCAGCCTCGCCGTGGGTCGACACCGTGACGGGAAAGATCGGCGTCTGGTACACGCCGCCGACGACCACCGGCACCGCGACGTTCCGGTACACCATCCAGAACGGGGTGGGCACGTCCAACGTGGGAACCGTGTCCGTGAACGTCGTCGCCGACACCAGCGGCCCGGTCCCGACCGCGTTCAACGATCCGACCGCGGGCGCCATCAACGTCACCGCAGGCCAGTCGGTCGTCATCAACGTCCTCGCCAACGACAGTGCCAACGGCGGCACGCTGAATCCTGCGACGGTCACCGTCACCACGCCTCCCACCACCGGCACCACGTCGGTGAACCAGGCAACGGGCGCCATCACCTACACCGCCACCACCGCCGGGACCCGCACGTTCCAGTACACGGTGGCCAACACTCCGAGCGCGACCGGCGCCGTCAAGACGTCGGCACCGGCCACGGTGACGGTCACGGTCGCGGCGGCGGAGAACCTCACCATCCGCACGCCGGGCAAGTGCGCGCTGCCGAACAAGTGGCAGCTCCAGGGAACGAGCAACGTGTCCACAGGCAACACCATCACCATCTACCGGGGTTCGACGGCTGGTGGAACCGCACAGGTCATCGGCACCGCTCCGGTGGTCCAGGGCGCCTGGCAGTTCCAGGGAAGCGCCTCCTGCAGCACGCCGATCAGCATCCAGTCCTCGCTCGGCACGAAGGTCCAGAACGTCACGGTCCAGGTGAAGTAGCGAGCAGCACCGCAGCACGGGCCGGTCCGGGGAACCCTCTCCCCCGGGCCGGCCCTCTTCCTTTCCGGCGCGCGTCCCGGAGGCCGCCGGCGTGACAGAATGGCCCCCGTGCACGGGCGCGCCCTTCTCGCCGGACTCCTCCTCCTCGCAGCGCTCCTCGCCGCGACCTGGCTCGGCCTGCGGCCTCCTTCACCGCTTCCCTCCTCGGCTCCCGCCGGCGCCTTCTCGGCCGATCGGGCGCTCGCGCCGCTCCGGCGCGTCCTCGACGCCGCCGGCGAGGGAGTCCCCCACCCGACCGGATCGGAGGCGAACGGGCGGGTGCGCGAGCAGGTCGTGGCCGAGTTCCGGAAGCTCGGCGTGGAGCCACGCGTGGAGCGCTCCGTCACCTGCAACCGGTACCTGACCTGCACGCCGGTCTCGAACGTGGTGGCCCGCCTGCCTGGCAGGAGTCCCGGCCCCGCCGTCCTCCTGTCCGCGCACCACGACTCGGTCCCTGCCGGACCCGGCGCCGCCGACGACGGCTCCGGCGTGGCCATCGTCCTCGAGATCGCCCGGGCGCTCCGGGCCGAGCCGGCCGCCGGCGACGTGATCCTGCTCGTGGACGACGCGGAGGAGCCGGGGCTGGGCGGTGCCGAGGCCTTCCTTCGGGACCCCGCAGCGCGGGAGGTGGGCGCGGTGGTGAACCTGGAGGCTCGCGGCACCGGCGGCCCGAGCCTGCTCTTCGAGATCGCCGGGTCGAGCGCGCTCGTGGCCCAGCGCCTCGCCGGCGGGGCGTCGCACCCGATGGGCAGCTCGCTCCTCTCCACCGTCTACGGGATGCTCCCCAACGACACGAACCTCACCGTCCTGCGCCGGCTCGGGGTCCCGGGCGCGAACCTGGCCTTCATCGACGGCGCCGTCCGCTACCACACGCCGAGGGACGACCTGGCCCACCTCGACCCCCGGTCGTTGCAGCACCAGGGGGAGAGCGCGCTCGCGCTGGTGCGGGGCCTGGCGGAACCGGGGCGCAGCGAGGGCGACTCGGTCTGGTTCGACCTGCTGGGACGGTGGGTGGTCCGCTTCCCGCAGGCCTGGGCGCTGCCCCTCGCGCTGACGGCACTCCTCCTCGCCGTCGCTCGTGCGGCGACCGACGTCCGGCGCCGGCGAACCGGGACGGGCAGGATCGCGCTCGGCACGCTCGTGCTGCCGGCGGGGGTCGCGGCGGCGGCGGTGCTCGGGTACGGAGCCGGGCGCGCGCTCGGGCTCGACCCGATCCTCCGCCCGTGGGTGGCGAATCCCGGGCCGCTCGTCGCCTCCTTCGTCCTGGCCGGGCTCGCAGGCGGCCTTCTTCCCACCCTCCTCGGCGGAAGCCGGACCGGGCCGGGAGGTCTTCGCGCGGCACTCGGCCTCTGGCTCGCCGCCGGGGCCGTGGCCCTCTCCGCGACCCTTCCCGGGGTCTCGTTCGTGCTCCTCGTCCCCGCGCTCGTGGCCGTCGCCGGGGTGGACCTCGCGACCCTGGTCGCCGCCGGGCTCGTCCTCTTCCCGCCGGCCTGGCTCCTCTACCCGGCACTGGGCCACGGCTCCGGCCCCGCGGTGGCGGCGGTGGTCGCCATCGCGGCACTTCCGCTCGCGCCGCTGGCGGCCGCGCTCTCCCTCCGGGGCCGCGCCCTCGCCGCTGCGGCTCCCCTCGCACTCTCCGGCGCCGCCCTCGCCGTCGCGCTCGCCCTGCCGGTGGCCGACGCCGACTCGCCGGAGCGCCTCGTCGTCTACTTCCACCAGGAGGCGGGCGAGGCCCGGATCCTGGCCAGCTCGGACGTCGGCAGGCTCCCGCCCGAGGTGCGCGCGGCCGCGCCCTTCTCCTCGGCGGCGGAGGTCCGGCTGGGATGGGGAACGCTCCGCCCGTCCTTCGAGGCCCCGGCGGCGGCGCTCCCCCTCCCCGGCCCGGAGGTCGAGGTCCGGGAGGTCTCGCGCCGTGGCGACCTGGTCCGCTGGAGCGCCCGGCTCCGCTCCCCGCGGGAGGCCGGGGAGATCCAGGTTGCCGTTCCACCCGGAGTACGGATTGCCTCCTTCCGCGCCGGCGGGATCGATGTGCCCCTGCCCGTCCCCAAGCTGGCCCGGTGGTACGGGGGCTGGTGGGTCTACCGGCTCGCGGCGGGCGCCGGTGGAGTCGAGGTCGAGTTGACCGCCTCGGCCCCCGGCCCCTTCGAGGTGGTGGTGGCGGACCAGTCACCCGGCCTTCCGCCCGCCGCGGCTGCCGTCGCCCTGGCCCGACCGCCCTGGGTGGTGACGCAGCAGGAGGGGGACGTGACGCTCTTCACCCGGCGGGTGCGGATCGAGGCCGAGGAGGCCCGGTGATCCACGCCCTGATCGAGCTCGACTCGTCGGGCTGGGGTGCGCTCGCCTTCGGCGCGCCACGCCAGGTGATCGAGGCGAACGGGCTCGAGGACGTCGTCCCGGCCATCCAGGCCGCGGAGCGCGCCGCCCGCGCCGGATGCTGGGTGGTGGGCTTCGTCGCCCACGAAGCCGCGCCCTCCTTCGACGCGGCCCTGCGGGTGCGGCCAGGTCCGGGCCCTCTCGCCTGGTTCGGCGTGCACGACGCTCCGCTGGGCGCTCCGCCCCCGGGACCGGACGATGCCCGCATCGTGGGCCTCGCACCCGAGCTCGACGCCGCCACGCACGCAGCCGCCGTGGAGACGATCCGGGAGGCGGTGGCCGCCGGCGCCGTCTACCAGGTGAACTTCACCTTCCGTCTACGAGGACGCATGGAGGGCGACCCGCTCTCGCTCTACCGTCGGCTGCGCGGCGCGCAGGGATCGGGGGACGCGGTCTACGTCCGGGCCGGAACGCGCGCCATCGTCTCGGCCTCCCCGGAGCTCTTCCTCCTGCGCCGCGGCGACCGGGTGGTGACGCGCCCCATGAAGGGTACGGCCCGACGTGGGCGCTTTCCCGAGGAGGACGACGCGGTGCGCCTCCGGCTGCTGGCCTCCGAGAAGGACCGTGCCGAGAACGTCATGATCGCCGACCTCCTGCGGAACGACCTGGGTCGGGTGGCGGCGACGGGGTCGGTGCAGGCCGGACCGCTCTTCCGGGCGGAGCGGCTCCGCACCGTCTGGCAACTCACCTCCACGGTGTCGGCGCTCCTGCGCCCCGGCGCGGACCTGGCCGACCTCTTCCGGGCCACCTTCCCCTGCGGGTCGGTGACCGGCGCTCCCAAGATCGCGGCGATGCGGCTCGCGGCCGACCTGGAGCACTCCCCCCGCGGCGCGTACTGCGGCGCGGTCGGCGCCATCGCGCCGGGCGGCGACGCCTGCTTCAACGTGGGGATCCGCACCGCCGAGGTGGATCTCGAGACCGGGGTGGCGCGCTACGGAACGGGCGGGGGAATCACCTGGGACTCCGACCCGGCCGCGGAGTGGGACGAGGCGCTGGCCAAGACCCGCGTCCTCGAGATGGATCCGGGCCTGCCCACCCTCCTCGAGACCATGCGGCTCGAGGCGGGGCAGGTCGCGCTGCTCGACGGCCATCTGGCGCGCCTCTCCGGCTCGGCTGGCTACCACGGCATCCCGCTCGACCTCGCGGCGGTCCGGGCGCGGATCTCGGCGGAGACGGGGGATGCGCGCCTGCGCCTCCTCGTCTCCCCGGCAGGGAACGTCACGGTGGAGCGGGCGCCCCTTCCCGCATCGCCCGGCGAACCCGTCCCGGTGGCCTTCTCGGCGGAGCCGGTGGACCGGCGCGATCCGGCGCTCTTCCACAAGACCACGCGGCGCGAGCCGTACGAGCGGCGCCGGGCCGGGCGTACGGATGTCTTCGATACGCTCCTCGTGAACTGCGAGGGGGAGGTGACCGAGGGGACCTTCACGAACGTGGTCGCGGAGCTGGACGGCGCCCGCGTCACGCCCCCGCTCGACGCGGGGCTCCTCCCCGGGGTGTTCCGGGCCGGCCTGCTGGCGCGGGGCGAGGCGCGCGAGCGGCCGCTCCTTCCTTCCGATCTCTCGCGGGCGCGCCGGATCTGGCTCGTGAACGCGCTGCGCGGGTGGATGGAGGCGCGGCTCGTCCCGTGACGGAATAGACTGCTCCACCATGCGGCGCACGCTCCTCGCCCTCCTGCTCGCCCTCTCCCCGGGCCTGGCGCTGGCCCAGTACCTGGGGCCGGCCCAGCCCGCCCCGCAGCCGGCGCCCCTGCCGCCCGAGGCGGTCGACGAGGAGCCTGCCCCGCCGCCGCCGCGTCCCGGCGCGCTGCCGCCGGGGCAGGAGTCGGTCCCCGAGTGGTCCCTGCGCCGCCTTCGCCTCTGGGGCACCCTCGGAGCCACCTTCGCCTACGGCCAGGGGGCCGTGAGCCTGGGAGCGGGCGTCGGCTACTTCGTCTACGGGGGGCTGCTCCCCACCCTCGACCTGGGCTTCTCCTTCGGCAGTTCACCGACCGTGTTCATGGTGAAGCCGGGGATCGACTGGTTCCTCCCGGTCCCGGGGGGCGTGGTCCCGTACCTGGGCGGCTACTACGCCCACTGGTTCGTCTCCGGCGGATACCTCTCGCAGGACGCCTGGGGCGTGCGGGGAGGCTTCTCCTTCGCCTCGGTGGGACCGGCCACCTTCCTGCTGGGCATCGCCTACGAACGCGTGTTCACGAACTGTACGGGCACGTGCGCGTACTGGGTCCCGCAGGTTGCCGCGGGGTTCGCCCTGTGACCCCCGGGGGACGCCCCCCCCCAACTGCGACCGACTGTCCGGTCGACATCGCTCCCGCAAGGTGGTTCGATCACCGGGGAGCAGGACGCGCGACCAGGAGCTCCATGGAAGGGCTCAGGACCTACCGGAAGCAGCACATCGTCACCTCGGTCGTGGCGGTCATCGTCGACGATCACGAGCAGGTCCTGCTCACGCGGCGAAGCATTCCTCCCTTCTCGGGGCAGTGGGTGATGCCCGGGGGGAAGATCGAGCTCGGCGAGCCGATGCTCTCGGCCCTGCACCGGGAGGTGCGCGAGGAGGTCGGGATCGACGTCGTCGTCGGAGGCCTGGTCGACGTCTTCGAGCACGTCGCACCGGGAGCCGAGAACGACCACCACGTCATCCTCTACTTCCGTTGCCACCCCGCCCGACTCGACGTCACGCCCAATCCCGAGGAGGTCGCCGAGGCCCGCTGGGTCCCGCGCTCCGTGCTCAACCTCTACACGATGACCATGCCGGCCGGGACCCGCCACGTCCTCTCCCGGCTGTTCCCGGAACTGGAGGACCCCGGTGAATCCGGGCCGGCGCCGGCCGGGGAGGCGCCGGCGTGATCCAGATCCTCGAGACCGAGGTCAACCTCGACTATGCCCTGGGCAGCCACCTCCACTGCCTGGTGGCCCAGGTCCCCGTGCGGCTCTGCGCCTCGGAGAACGGCTTCGCCCTCCGCGACCGCGAGGCGCACTGGCGCAACGTGGCCTCGACGCTGGACCTGGTGGCCGAGGACCAGCGCTTCCAGAAGCTCCACTTCCTCCTCTTCCCGGAGGCGGCCGTACCCTCCGCGCGCCTCGACGACCTGCTCGCGACGGTCCGGGATCGCTTCCGGCCCAACACGGTCACCATGTTCGGGCTGGAGCACGTCTCCCTGCGCGAATACCTCGACACCCTTCGGCGTTTCGGCGACGACAACCGGCACGCCATTCCCGCGGTCGAGCACGACCTGGCGGTCGGGGCGCTCCCGGACATCCCGGTGAACTGGTGCTGCGTGGCGGTGAAGGAGGCGAGCGGACGGCTGCGCGTGTTCCTCGAGGCCAAGAGCCACCCCTTCCGCGCCGAGGAGTTCCTGGACAAGTCCGACGATCTCTACAGGGGCCGCCACTTCTGGTGGTTCCGCGCCCAGCCGGCCTTCTTCCACTTCATGGTGCTGGTCTGCCTCGACTACCTCTACCGGGACCTCTACGGCTCCAACATCCGGCGCATCGTCGATCACGCAAACCAGCAGTACTTCTCCTCGCGCCGCACCCTGGACGCGCTCTTCGTCCTTCAGTGCAACCCCAAGCCCGACCACCGCTCCTACCGCGACGTGCTGTCCGGGTTCTACGGCGAGTACCTGGAGGACACGCCCGGTGTGCGCGACACCGTCACCGTCTTCGCGAACAGCTCCAACGAGAGCGAGATCGGCGAGCCGTGCCCGACGGGCTTCGGGGCCTCCTCGGTGATCCTGGGGCCGAGGCACCGGCTGGCCCGGGTGGTGGCGCCGGAGTTCACCACGGACGACTTCCACGGGGCCCCGGTCTGCCGGCTCCGCTTCGGCATCGACACGCGGCTCTACTACTTCAACCTTCCGCTCCACCACGAGCTCGATCCGCGCACCAGCCACCAGCCGCTCAAGGTCCACGCCGTCCTGCAGCCCGAGGGCGACCGCTGGGTCGCGGTGGGCGGCGGACCCTTCATGGCGGACCTCTGGGCTCGCCCCGGCGTCCGCTGAGCTGACGTCACATCCGGCCGCAGGGCCGCCGGAACGGACAGCGGCGGCAGGCGGTGCGGTCCTCGATCTGCGGGAAGCGCTCCATCGACGCGGCGTTGCGCAGCGGATCGTCGAGCCGCTCCTTCATCCCGGCGATGCTCTCCCGCATGCGGGCCTGGGCCGCCTCGAGCGCCGGTGCGTCCACCGCCACGTCCACCCTCTCGGCACCGGCGGAGAGGTAGACCAGCCCTCCCACCACCGACTCGGGCGCCACCTGCCACTTGCGCTGGGCGTAGAGGGCGTACTGGGCCACCTGCATGTGGTCGGCGCCGCGCTCCCTGCCGGTCTTCCAGTCGAGCACGTGGACCCGCTCGTCCTCGTCCCGGTAGGCGAAGTCGATGGCCACCCAGATCTTCGTCCCCTCGAAGCTCCAGGAGTCGAGCTCGTCGACGGTGAGCCAGCGCGAGGCCGGGATGGCGCGGATCCGGTCGAAGGTCTGGCTCCCGTAGAAGCCCACCAGCGAGCCCTCGATGAGCTCGTCCCAGATGCGCTTCCACTCCTCCGGCCCGACCGGCTCGGCGTACTCGTGCTCGACCAGGCCGGGGACTCTCTTGGGGTCGCGCCAGTAGCTCTTGTCGCGGGAGGCGGCGAACTGGGTGCGCGAGCGCTGCCGCGTCTCCTCGAGGAGCCGGTCGAGCGACTTGCGGTCCCCGGTGAAGCGGGAGCGGTTCAGCATGTGCCGGATGGCCTCGTGCACCACCGAGCCGGCCCACTGCCAGCGGGAGGAGAGGTTCTTCAGGACGTAGAGCTCGCGGGTTCCCGTTCCGGAGGCGGCGTTCCAGCCGCCCCAGGACCCGTAGTAGTGGAACCAGTAGGCCCGGGGGCACTCGGCGAACTTCTCGTGGCGCGACTTGGACCAGGAGAACTCGTTCGCGAGCTCCCTCACGGCTGGCGGACCTCGAGGTCGCCGAGGGGGATGCCGACGACCTGCGCCTTCACCACGTCCGGATCCCCCACCAGGACGGTGGCGAGCTTCCCGGTGTCGAGGAGGCGGCCCGCCACCCGCTGGAGCTCGGGCGGCGTGACGCTCCGGATCCGCTCCGGAAGCCGGACCCACCAGTCGTCGGGCAGCGCGTAGACCACCTGCTCGGCCAGCCGGCCGGCGATCCCGGCCGCGGTGGAGAAGTCGCCGGGGAGGGCGAGCACCAGCCCATCCTGCGCGTCGGCCAGCTCGCCCGCCGGCACCGGGACGTCGCGCAGCGCCTTCACCTGCTCGAGCAGGTCGCGGATGGCCTGCCCGGTCGCGTCGGATCGCACGCCTCCGCCCAGGTAGGAGACACCGCCGAGCTTCTGCGCCGACTCGCGGGCCGACAGGCCGTAGGTGTAGCCCTTCTCCTCGCGGAGGTCGCGGAAGAGGCGCGAGGACGAGCCGCCCCCCAGCACCTGGAAGAGGACCTGCGCGGCCACGTAGTCCGGGTCGCTGCGGGCGATCCCGGGCATCCCCAGGATCAGGAAGGTCTGGGACGCTCCCTTCTTCTCCACCAGGACGGCGCGGCTCTTTCCCTCCGGTGCACCGGCAGCGAGCGGCCTGGCCGGCCCCGCACCCTTCCATCCGGCCAGGGCCTTCTCGAGCATGGCACGGAGCGTCGCCGCGTCCACGTCGCCGACCACGACGAGCTCGGCCGCGCCGGGGCGCCAGTGCTCGGCGTGGAACCGGGCCAGGTCCTCCCGGGTGGTCTTCACGACCGACTCCTCGGTGCCGCCCGCCCAGTGGCCGTAGGGATGGTCGCCCCAGTAGAGCTTGCCGAAGGCCCTGTAGGCGATGGCCCCGGGCTGGTCGCGCTGCTGGAGGAGCCCCACGCGCCGCTGGTCCTGGACCCGGAAGAAGTCGTTCGCGGGGAAGGACGGGTTCATCGTGACGTCGGCCAGGAGCTCGAGCAGCCTCTCCAGGTGACGGGACAGGCCGTAGCCCGAGACGTAGGCCGCGTCCATGCTGGCGCCGGCGCCGAGACTCGCACCCAGGAATCCCAGCTCGTCGGAGAGCTGGAAGGCGGTCCGGCTCCTCGTTCCCTCGGTGACCATCGCCGCGGTGAAGCCGGCCAGCCCGGGCAGGCCGGCCGGATCGCGTGCCGCGCCCCCCTCGAGCAGCACGAGGTGGACGGCGACGATGGGCAGCCGGTGGTACTCGACCAGTCGGACGGAGAGTCCGTTCCCCAGGGTGAACCTCTGCTGGGCCGGGAGCTCGAGCTCGGCCGGGGGTCCGAGGGGCGGGACCGCGCCCGCGGGGATCGGGGACGCGGACGCGGCCGGTGGCGCCTCCGGGCGGGCCGGGGCGCTGGCGCAGGCGGTGAGGGCGAGAAGCGCGAGCAGTGCTGCGATCTTCCGGGCGCGCATCAGCGGGCCTCCTTCGCGGGCGCCGATGCGTGCGGAAGCTCGGCGGGGACCGGCGTGGGCATGCGGGGCGTGACGGTGAGCGCGACGCGGCGGGTGTTGTCGAGCCAGGTCGACGCCGCGGCCCGGATGTCGGCGGCGGTGACCGCCCGGTAGCGTTCCAGGTCCTTCCCCAGGTAGCCGGGATCGCCCCTCTCCCAGAAGTAGCTGTTCAGGTGCGCGGCCCGGCCTCCGAACCCGCCCACGGGCTCGAGCGAGAAGATCACCTGCGCCTCGATCCGGTTCTTGGCCCGCTGCAGCTCCTCGGCGGTGGGGCCGTCCCGGGCGATCCGGGTGAGCTCCTCGTCGACGACCGTCAAGAGCTTGTCGACCCGCGTCCCGGGCTTGGGGGTGACGACGACGACGAACATCCCGGCCAGGTCCATCGACTGCTGCCCGGCCATGACGCCCTGGGCGATGCGCTCGTCCATCACCATCCGCTTCTGGAGCCGGCTCGACTTCCCGTTGGCGAGGATGTCCCCGAGCAGCTCGAGAGCCGCATCGCCCTCGGCGTAGGCCTTCGGCGTCTGCCAGGCCAGGTAGAGGCGCGGGAGCTGGACCGCGTCCTGGATCGTCACCCGCTTCTCGCCGGTGAGCGGCACCGGGGGCGCCACCTCCCGGCGCGGCGGATCGGCACGAGGGATCCCGCCGAAGTGCTTCTCCACCATCGCCCGGGTCTTCACCGGGTCGATGTCCCCCACGATGGCGAGCGAGGCGTTGCCCGGGCCGTACCAGCGCTGGAAGAACTCCTTCACGTCTGCGAGCGTGGCCGCCTGGAGGTCCTCGTGCGAGCCGATGGTCTGCCAGTGGTAGGGGAACTCCGGGTTCCAGAGGTTCTCGAGCAGCGCCTTCCAGGCCAGCCCGTAGGGCCTCATCTCGTAGTTCTCGCGACGCTCGTTGCGGACCACCTCTCGCTGGTTGTCGAGCTTCTGCTGGTCGAGGGTGGGGAGCAGGTGCCCCATGCGCTCCGACTGGATGTAGAGCATCTGCTCCAGCGCGTTCGACGGGACCTGCTCCCAGTACTGGGTCCGGTCGGTGCTGGTGGAGCCGTTGGACGTGCCCCCGGCGGCCTCGATGAGACGGTCGGCCTCCCCCTTGGGAAGGTTCGCCGTGCCCTGGAACATGAGGTGCTCGTAGAGGTGGGCGAAGCCGGTGCGTCCGGGCTTCTCGTCCTTCGAGCCCACGTCGTAGGCCACCTCCACCCCGACCAGCGGGGCGGTGTGATCCTCGGAGAGGATGACGTGGAGCCCGTTCGGCAGGGTGAACTGCTGGAACGGGATGGACGGGGGGCGGACGGGGGGGCCGCCAGGGCGGCGCCGGCGAGGAGGGCGAGGAGGGTCTGCATGGCCCCCTTTACTAACCGGGATCCCGGCTGGCGGCCTACCCCTTCGGCTCGATCCGCATCCCCTTGGGGATGACCACGATGCCGCTCTCGGTCACCTGGAAGCGTGCCTTGTCCTCCTCCGGGTCGTAGCCGATGACCGTTCCGGGGGGGATGTCGACGTGCTTGTCGATGATGGCGCGCCGGATCTTGCAGTGCCGCCCGACGGTGACGTCCTCGAAGAGGATGGAGCCCTCCACGTAGGAGTAGCTGTTGATGCGGACCCGGGGCGAGACGATGGAGTGGTGGACGTGACCGCCGGAGACGATGCAGCCCTCGGAGATGAGGGAGTCGGTGGCGTGGCCGACGCGCCGGTCCTTCTCGTTGTTGAAGACGAACTTGGCCGGCGGATAGTTGTAACGAATGGTGAAGATCGGCCAGTCGAAGTTGTAGAGGGAGAAGACCGGGTCCACGTCCACCAGATCCATGTTGGCCTGGTAGTAGGCGTCCAGGCTCCCCACGTCGCGCCAGTAGCCCCGCTCCTTCTCCGACTGGCCCGGCACCCTGTTGGTCATGAAGTCGTAGACGAAGACCCGCTTGCGCGCGTGCATCGAGGTGACGATGGACTTCCCGAAGTCGTGGGCCGAGGAGGTGTCCCCGGCGTCCCGGACGATCTCCTGCACCAGCGCGTCGGTGCGGAAGAGGTAGTTGCCCATCGAGGCCAGGCAGCGGGTGTCGTCGCCCGGCATGGTCTTCTCGGTCCCGGGCTTCGGCTTCTCCACGAAGCCGATCATCCGGCCGTCGGCGGCCATCTCGATGATCCCGCACTCGACCGCCAGGGCCCGGGGGACCGGGATGGCGGCCACGGTCAGGTCGGCCCCGTTGTCGGTGTGGTACTCGAGCATCTGGCGGACGTCCATGCGGTAGACGTGGTCGGCGCCGAAGACGAAGGTGTGCTCCGGCTCCTCGTCGGTGATGATGTTCAGGTTCTGGTAGATGGCGTCGGCGGAGCCCTCGAACCACTTCGGCCCGTAGCGCATCTGGGCCGGAACGATCTCCACGTACTCGTTGAGGAGCGAGGTGAGCCGCCAGGCCCGCTGGACGTGGGTGTTGAGCGAGTCGGACTTGTACTGGACCAGCACCTTCATCCGGACCACGCCGGAGTTGGCGAAGTTGGACAGGACGAAATCGATGATGCGGTAGCGTCCCCCGAACGGCACGGCCGGCTTGGCCCGCTCGCGCGTCAGGGGGTCGAGCCGGCGTCCCTCGCCGCCCGCCAGGATCATCGCCAGTACCGAGGTCATGTGCAGCCTCCTCCCACGACTCTAGCAGGGAGCCGGAGGTCGGCAAGGGCGCTTGGCGCAGCCCGGTGGGCGGTGTTATGAGAGCGACCCTCGTGAGAGAATCGACCGCCATCGCCCGGGAGCCGGCTCGCGCCCTGCTCCCGGTGCCCGACCGCTGCATCCTCTGCGGCGACGCCCGGCTCTCGCTGCGCTTCCCGGCCCGCGGGGAGATGGCCCCGCTCGACGCCGGCGCCTGGCGCTGCACCAGCTTCGGCCACCGCCGCCATCCCCCCATCTACGGCTGCGACGACTGCGGGCTGCTCTTCCAGTGGCCCATGCCGCCGGACGAGGAGCTGGAGGAGGCCTACACCGGCGTCGTCGACCCGCTCTACATGGCGGAGCGGGACAACCGCATCCTCACCTTCCGAAGGGTGGTCCGGTCGCTGGGCCCGGCCGGCGGGCGGCGCCTCCTCGACGTCGGGGCCTACTGTGGCTACTTCCTCGAGGTGGCGCGGGAGAGCGGCTTCCGCGCCGAGGGGCTCGAGCTCTCCCGCTGGGCCGCGGCGCTGGCCCGCGCCCAGGGCTTCACCGTCCACGGCGAGCCGCTCGAGGTCCGGGCCGGCTCGGCCGACCGCTACCACGTGATCACCATGTGGGACGTGGTCGAGCACCTCCCCGATCCCCGCGAGGAGCTGGCGGCGGCCCGCATGCTGCTCGTGCCCGGCGGGCGGCTCTACCTCTCCACCATCGACACCGGGAGCATGGTGGCGCGGCTCCTCGGAGCCCGCTGGCCCTGGCTCATGGACATGCACCTCGTCTACTTCGACCGGCCCACCATCTCGGCGCTGCTCGAGGAGTCCGGGTTCCGGGTGCTCGAGGTCGGCACCTACAGCCACACGGTCTCGGCCGGCTACCTGCTCCGGAAGATCGGGGCCAGCTTCCCGGCGCTCGCGCCGGTGACCCGCGCGCTCTCCCGGGTGGTGCCCACCGCCTGGCCGGTGCCGGTCAACCTCGGCGACAACATGCTGGTGAGCGCCGAGCGGATCTGATCGGTGGAGAAGCCACCGCGCCGCGCGCTCCTGGCGCTGGTGGCCGCCTCCCTGGGCCTGACCGCCCTCGTCCCGCTCACCAACCAGAGCCCCTACGGCGACCTGTCGGCGGGCTACACCGACCACCTGCACCACGCCCACGCCACCTGGGTCTTCCTGCAGCGCGGCCTCGACGCCTACCGGCTGCCCCTGGAGCAGTCTTCACGCGGGGTGTACTACCCGCAGGAGACCGGAGCCTGGCCCGGGATGCCGGTGAACTACCCGCCGGGGATGTTCGCGGTGTTCCTCCCCACCGCGCTCCTCGGGCGGTTCGTCCCCATGAGCCAGGAGACCTTCGGGCGGGTGGGAGTCCTGTGGATGCTCCTCCTCGCCCACCTCGCCCTGCTCGCCATGTTCGTGCTGCTCGCCGAGGAGCCGTCGGGGGGGCGGGCGGTGGTGGGGATGTTCGCCTGGATCTACCTGGTGCGCCTCGCGCTGCAGGGGTTCTACGACCCGGCCTTCCTCGGGGCCGGGGCCATGGGCATGCTGGCACTGCACCGGCGGCGCCCTGGGCCGGCGCTCCTCTGGCTGGCCTGCGCCGGGCTGCTCCACTACCGGGCGGTGGCGCTCCTCCCGGTGGGGGTGGCGGCGCTCTGGCAGGCATTCCGGGAGCCCCGGGAGCGGCGGCCCTGGGGTGCGTTGGCGCTGGTCGCCGGGGCCGGCGTCGTGGTGGTGGGGACCTTCCTGCTCCAGTGGCCGATCACGAAGGCCTACCTCGACACCCTCCACCCTTCACTGGGGGTCATCGGGCAAGGGGCCCGCTTCTGGGCGGTGGTGGTGGCGAGCGGGGCGGCGGCCGTCGCCGCCTGGTGGTACGGGGGGCCGCTCGTGGCCGGCCTGGTGCTGGCGGCGCTGGGGATGGCGCTCACCGACATCTACGACTGGTGGCACGGCGCGGTCCTGCTCCTGGCCCCGCTATCCGTGGGTGTGCTGGGCGCCCGGGCCGCGTCCACGGCCCGGGCGGTGCTGATCGGCTGGCTGCTGCTCATGCAACCGCTCGGCTTCGACCAGACTCCCAGCCACCTCTTCCTCGACTTCGCGAAGCACTACCGGACGCGGACGTAGGGTCCGTCACCGGGTCGCGGGCGAGGTCTTCACCGTCGTCTGCTTCTCGGCCTTGGCGACGGTCGCCTGCTTCTTGGAGGCGTCGGACTTCTCGGTCGAGGTGGTCGTGGTCTTCTGCTCGGAGCAGGCCAGCGCCGGGGTGGCGAAGGCCACGACGGCGAGGGCGGCGGCGATGCGGAGTGCGGTCTTCATCGGAACCTCCTGGTGTGGGTGCGGAGGAAGGGATGTGACGCGCGGCGTCGCCGCGCAACCGATTCCGCGTGAATTTTATCAAAACGGTGAGTGAACGTTTAGTAGCTGATGCGGACGGTGATCCGGTTCTCGCCTGGACCGACCTCGACGCGGGCCTTCTCGAAGCTGGGCGGCCCCATGAATCCCTTGGCATCGTTGGAGGAGGCGAGCCCCTCGCTGGGAATTCCCAGGAACCCGGTGTCGAGCTTCCCGTCGCCGTTCTCGTCGTGGTACGCGGCAACGGCGTAACCGCCAGGCGGGATCCCCTCGAAGACCGCGCGGGCGCGGCCGCCCTCGATCTTGACATCCACCTGCCGGAGCGCCTTCTCGGGCCGGGTGGGGAAGCCGTCCTCCGAGGCGTAGAGGGAGGCGTGAAGCTGACCCCGGTCGTCCTTCAACCCCTCGACCTGGATCACGAGGGTGGCTCCGCCCACGGCGGGGGGATCGGCGGCGACCAGCAGCATCCCCAGGATCGCGACTGCGGCGCGCATCGGAACCTCCTCAGGCCTTCCGCGGCGACCGCAGCACCGGGCCGTGTGCGGCCTCGTGGGCCAGCAGCCAGCGCTTCTTCTCGATCCCGCCGGCGTAGCCGGTCAGCTTGCCGCCGGAGCCCACCACGCGGTGGCAGGGGACCAGGATGGCCACGGGGTTGCACGCGTTGGCGTGCCCGATCGCCCGGGCCCCGCGGGACCCCAGCCGCTCGGCCAGTTCACCATAGGTGACGGTCTCACCCCAGGGGATCCCCTGGAGCGCTTCCCAGACGATGCGCTGGTGCTCGGTGCCGTGCAGGTCGAGAGGCGGCAGGAGCGGCGGCTGGCCGGAGAAGTAGTCGGCGAGGGCCTGGAGCCCGGCCTCCAGGTTGTGGCGGGTCCTCTTGCTGATGGGCGGGCGCACCCCGTCGCGGCCGCCGAAGCGCACGCTGCAGACCCCGTCGTCCGTGGCCTCGACGGAGATGGTCCCGACCGGCGACTTGAAGCGGGCGAGGGCGGTCATCGGGGAGGAGTGTAGCCCAGCAGGAAGCCCGTGATCTCGTTCCAGAGGGGATCGCCGGGGCGGTAGCGAAGCGTGTTGTGGGTCGCCGCCGGCTCCTCCCAGAGCCGCTTCTGCCCGGGGTAGGCCTGGAACAGCGCGCGGGCCTGATCGGGAGGCGCCACCTCGTCCCGGCCGGCCAGGAGGAACGCGACGCGGCCGCCGTGGCGTGGGAGCGCGAGATCGGCGCGGAAGGCGTCCCGGACGAGGAAGGAGGGAGCGAAGGGGTAGTGACGCCGCGCGAGGGCGGTGACGCTCGCGACGGGGGTGATGAGGAGGAGCCCGGCCACCTTCGGTCGTTCCGCCGCGGCGAGCGCGGCGGCGGCGCTGCCCAGGGACTCGCCGACCAGGAACACGGGCAGTTCGGGGCCGAGCAGGTCGATCGCCTCGACCGTGGCGGCGACGATGGACTCCTCGGAAGGCGAGCCATCCCTGGGGCCGTAGCCCGGGTACTCCATGAGGTAGACGTCGAGGCGAGGGAGGCCGGGCGCCTGCAGGACGTCGCGCAGGTAGGTGCGGTCGAGCGCGGTGCCGGCGTTGCCGTGGAGGACGATGGCGCGGGCCACGGGGTCGCCGCCGGGATGGGGCGCGCGCCAGCCGAGGAAGGCGCCGGCGCGGTCGAGCCATGGTTCGAGCCCGGCATGGCGGGCGGGACCGCTGGCCGCGGCGAGTTCGTACCGGGTCGGGAAGTAGAGGAGGCGGCGCTGGGCCAGGAAGGCGACCGCGAGGAGGGCCAGGAGGAGGAGGGCGACGAGCCCGGCGATGCGGAGGGTGGGGAGCACCTTTCCATTGTAGGCCCCGGGTGGCGATCGGCGCCCATGTCACTCGAGGTGAACAGGAGCCTGTCAGAGGCGCGTGCGATACTGAACGCATGAGCAACGCACGTGATCTCGCAGATCGCCTGGCCGCGCTCCTCTCGCGGGAGCGCTCCGCCATGGCCGAGTTCCTCGTGGCCCTCGCCGACTTCGACCGGCAACGGGCGTGGGCCGAGCTCGGGTACTCGGGCCTCTTCTCTTTCCTGCACCGTGAACTCCATCTCGCGAAGGGATCGGCCCACTTCCGGAAGGTGGCTGCGGAGTTGATCCAGGAGCATCCGGAGGTGGTGGCGCCGCTGCGGGACGGGCGCCTGTGCCTGTCGACCGTCGTCGAGCTGGCGAAGGGGATCGAGGCCGGCAACCTGGCCGAGATCCTGCCTCGATTCTTCGGCCTCTCCCGGCGCGAGGCTTCCGAGGTCGTGGCTGCGATCCGGCCGGTAGGGCGGCCTCCCGTTCGCGACGTCGTGACGGTGGTCGCCACGCCGCGCCCCTCCACGACATTGCTGACTGCAAGGCACGCCACTCCTGTCGCGGTTCAGCCACATGAACCACTCCTTCGGGTCAGCTATCCGGCGGAAACCGAGATCGTCCCTCTCGACGCGGACCGCCGCCGGATCCATGTCACGGTGTCGAAGCGCTTCCTCGGCAAGGTCAACGCCGCGCGCGACGCTCTTTCCCACTCCCACCCGGGAGCGACGAACGAGTCCATCCTCGAGGCCGGCCTCGACCTCCTCCTCGCCCGGCATCGCAAGCGCCGCGGCATCGGGGCGAAGCCGGCGATGAACGGCCGGTGCGCTGCGCCGGGGCGCATCCGCGCCGAGGTGAAGCGCGAGGTCTGGGCGCGGGACGGCGGTGCCTGCCAGTGGTCCGTCGACGGCGGCGGAACCTGCGGATCCACGCTGCGGCTGGAGTTCGACCACGTGGTGCCGCGAGGACGGGGCGGATCCTCGGAGGCCGGGAACTTGAGGCTGCTCTGCCGATTTCACAACCAGTTGACGGCGCGGGCCACGTACGGCGACGACCTGATGGACCGGTTCGCGCGTCACGTTCCGCGGGTCTCGGAGCCCGTCGCCGCCTGAAGGGAGGGATCACCCCCGCCGCAGGAACTTCGCGATGACCCGCTTCTCGCCCACGCCCGGGAAGGCCACCGTCACCTTGGCGTCCGGCCCCACGCCGTCGCAGGCGCGCACCAGCCCCTCGCCCAGGCTTGGGTGCGTCACCATGTCACCCCGGGTGAATGGCGCTCGCCCCGTCTCGGGGCGCTGGTCGAAGGAGTAGTCGACGCTCGGGCCGTCGTTCGACCCGTCGTACTCGATGACCGGCTCGCCGGGCAGGGCGCCGGGGTGGCGGCGCACCACCGGCGCCGACGGGACCGCGCGAGGCGGCGGCCGCGACGGCAGGCCGAAGAGCTCGGGTGGCAGGTCGCCCAGGAACCGCGAGGGCTCCCGCTCCCGCCAGCTCGGGCCGGCGTCCCCGTAGGACATGCGCCGGCGCGCCAGCGAGAGCACGAGGCGCGATCGCGCGCGGGTCATGCCGACGTAGCAGAGGCGCCGCTCCTCGTCGAGCTCGGCCGGGCGCTCCCCGTCGTCGGCGTCGCGCCGCCAGGGGCGCTCGTAGGGAAGCATTCCCTCCTCCATCCCGCAGAGGAAGACCGCCTCGAACTCGAGCCCCTTGGCGGCGTGCAGCGTCATGAGCGCCACCCGCCCCTCCGGCGTGGGCCCGTCGGCGTCGCCGATGAGGGCGATCTGCTCGAGGAAGCGCGCCAGCGGCGGCGGGACCGGCTCGTCCGGGTCGCGAGGGGAGGGCTCGGCGGCCCGGGCCTCGTCGAACTCCCGCGCGGCGGCCACCAGCTCGAGCAGGTTCTCGGCCTTGTCGGTGGCCTCGTCGGTCCCCTCGGCGCGCAGCCGCTCCATCAATCCACTCCTGGTGACGGCCTCCTGAACCGCCTGGCCGGCCTCGAGGCCGGCCAGGTCCCGGTGGAGCCCGGCCACCACCTCGTGGAACTCCGCCAGGTTCCGGCGCGCCGCGGTCTTGAGGTCGTCGATCTCGTCGCGCCGCCCCACCGCGTCGAAGAGGGTGAGGCCGTTCGCGGCGGCGAAGCCCTGCAGCCGCTCCATGGTCTTCTCGCCGATGCCGCGGGCGGGGCGGTTCACGACCCGGAGCAGGTCGAGGTCGGAGGACGGGTTGAGCGCGAGGCGCAGCCAGGCCGCGGCGTCGCGAACCTCGGCCCGCTCGTAGAAGCTCGTGCCCCGGACGATGACGTAGGGGACGCGGGCCGCCCGCAGCGCCGCCTCCACCGGGCGCGACTGCGCGTTCACACGGTAGAGGACGGCGATCTCGTCGCCGCGCGTGCCCCGGTGGCGCTCGGCCTCCACCGCGGCGGCGATGCGCTGGGCCTCCTCGTGCTCGTCCTGGGCGACCAGCAGCGCCAGCGGCGCCCCGGCCTCGCGGGTGGTCCAGAGCTTCTTCTCCCGGCGGCGCGTGGCCCGGGAGATGACGGCGTGGGCCGCCGCCAGCACGTTGGCGGTGGAGCGGTAGTTCTGCTCCAGCTTCACCACCCGTGTACCGGGGAAGTCCTTGTCGAAGTCGAGGATGTTGCCCACGTCGGCGCCGCGCCAGCGGTAGATGGCCTGGTCGTCGTCGCCCACCACGCAGACGTTCCGCCGCTCCCCGCAGAGGAGGCGCAGGAGCCGGTACTGGGCCGGGTTGGTGTCCTGGAACTCGTCGACGAGGACGTGGCGGAAGCGGGTGGACCAGCGTGCCCGAAGCTCCGTGTCCCCCTCCAGGAGCTGCGCCGGCCGGAGCAGGAGATCCCCGAAGTCGACCGCACCGGCCCGTGCCAGCGCCCTCTCGTACCGGCGCCAGACCTCCAGGCTCCGTTCGGTCTCCACGTCGTGGTCCTCGAAGCGCACGGAGCCCGGGGAGTGGCCCAGGTTCTTCCAGCGATCGATGCGGGAGAGCACCTCGCGCGGCCCGAACCGGCCGTCGTCGGAGATGCCCATGTCGCCGAGGATGCGCTTCACCAGCCGCTTCTGGTCGTCGTCGTCGTAGATGGCGAAGGAGGGCGGAAGGCCGGCCCGCGCCGCCTCGCGCCGGAGGAAGCGGGCCCCGAAGGCGTGGAAGGTCTGGACCCAGGCGTCCTGCCCCTCCAGGCCGAGCAGGTCGGCGAGCCGCTCCCGCATCTCCCCGGCCGCCTTGTTGGTGAAGGTGACGGCGAGCACGTGCCAGGGTGCGATGCCCCGCTCCCGGACCAGGTGGGCGATCCGGTGGACGATGACCCGGGTCTTGCCCGAGCCGGCCCCGGCGAGCACCAGCAGCGGCCCGTCCCCGCTCAGGACGGCCTCCCGCTGGGCGTCGTTCAGGGGGTCGAGAATGGGGTCGGGACCGGCCACGGGGGCTGCACCATATCGCAGGCGCGGTAGATTGGCCGGATGGCCTCCCCCGTCCGCATCGCCGCGCTGGGCGGCCTCGGCGAGATCGGCATGAACTGCCTTTCGATCGAGTCCGAGGACCGCATCGCCGTCGTCGACTGCGGGCTGCTCTTTCCCGCCGAGCCCTTCGGCGTCGAGGCCATCTCCCCCGACCTCTCCTGGCTCCGGGAGCGGCGCGACCGGGTGGGGGCGGTCCTCCTCACCCACGGTCACGAGGACCACCTGGGGGCGCTGCCGCTGCTCCTGCGCGACGTCCCGGTGCCGGTCTACGGGCCGCGGCTCGCGCTGGCCCTCCTCCGGCCGCGGCTCGAGGAGGCGGGCGTGCGGGCCGACCTGCGCGAGGTGCGGGACGGCGAGGTGGTGCGCCCTGGCGGCGACTCGCCGTTCTCGGCCGAGTTCGTCCCCGTGGCCCACTCCATCCCCGACGCCTGCGCGCTCGCGATCCGGACGCCGCAGGGGCTCGTCTACCATTCCGGCGACTTCAAGATCGACGAGGCGCCTCTCGACGGCCGGCGCACCGACCTCCCCCGCATCGAGGCCCTGGGGCGGGACGGCATCCGGCTCTTGCTCTCCGATTCCACGAACGCCGAGCGGCCCGGCAGCTCGCTCTCCGAGTCGGAGGTGGGGCCAACACTCCGCGGCGCCATGGACGGGGTTCCAGGGCGGATCTGGGTGGCCTGCTTCTCGTCGCACCTGCACCGCATCCAGCAGGTGGCCGACGCGGGGCGGGCCCACGGCCGGCGCCTCGTCCCGGTGGGACGCTCGATGGAGGAGAACGTCCGGCTGGGCGTGGAGCTGGGTTTCCTCCGGCTCGCCCCGGGGCAGCTCGCGACATTCGAGGAAGCTCGCGACCTCCGGCCGCGGGAAGCATGCATCGTCGTCACCGGCACGCAGGGGGAGCCGCGCAGCGCGCTCGGGCGCGCCGCCCGCGGTGAGCTCTCCGGACTTCCCGTGCGCCCCGGCGACCGCGTGCTCCTCTCCTCCCGCTTCATCCCCGGCAACGAGGTGGCCATCGGCCGCACCGTGGACGGCCTCGTGTCCCGCGGAGCCGAGGTGCTCTGGGAGGACTTCCGGGCGCTTCACGCCTCCGGGCACGCGCAGGAGGAGGAGCAGCGGCGGCTCCTGCGCCTCTGCCGCCCCGATCACTTCCTCCCCATCCACGGCGAGCTGCGCCACCTCTCCCGCCATGCCGGCCACGCCGCGGCCGAGGGGCTCTCGCCCGACCGGCGCCACGTTCTCGTGGACGGCGAGGTGCTCGAGCTCTCCGACGCCGGCGTTTCCCGGCTCCCCGACCGGCTCCCCTCCGGACGCGTCCACCTCGCGCGTGACGCCGGCTTCTCCGCCGTCGCCGAGGACGTGGTACGAGATCGGCGAGGGCTCGCCGAGCTGGGGATCGTCCTGGTGGCGGTGGTGGTGGACCGGTCGACGCGGGAGCCGGTGCGCCCTCCGGAGATACGGGGACGGGGTGCGGCGGGGCTGGCGGGGCGGGAAGCCGAGGTGGCCGGGGAGGTGTCGCGGGCGTTGCTCGCCGTGCCGGTTGCCGAGCGGGACGTGGCGGCGCTGGAGCGGGAGGGCGGGCTCGCGGTGAGGCGCTGGTTCCGGCGCGAGGCCGGCCGGCGCCCGGCCGTGCAGGTGGTGGTGCTGGAGATCTAGAGAGGTCCGGGAGCGGCGCCAAGCGCCGGGAAGGGTGAAGGGAATGCCGAGCTTCGACGCGGTGAGCGACCTGGACATGATGGAGGTCGAGAACGCCTTCCAGCAGTCGCGCAAGGAGATCGCGCAGCGCTTCGACTTCAAGGGGACGTCGACCGACCTGGAACGGCAGCAGGACGGCTCGATCCTCATCAAGGGGAACAGCGACGGGCGCGTCGACGCGGCCTACACGGTCGTCATGGAGAAGTTCGCCAAGCGCGGCGTGCCACTGGAGGGGCTCGACCCGCAGAAGATCGAGCCGGCCGCGGGCGGGCACGTGAAGCGGCTCGTGAAGCTCCGGCGCGGCCTGAAGCAGGAGGACGCCAAGAAGATCGTGGCGCTCCTGAAGGCGTCGGGCCTCAAGGTCCAGCCTGCCATCCAGGGCGAGGCGGTCCGGGTCA
Organism: uncultured delta proteobacterium; assembly: GCA_963831265.1. Lineage (GTDB taxonomy): Bacteria > Myxococcota > Myxococcia > Myxococcales > Anaeromyxobacteraceae > CAIOAK01. The sequence continues at coordinate 241,243 of CAWHPQ010000004.1, forward strand.
CCGGCAAGAAGCGGGACGACCTCCAGGAGGCGATGGCCCTCATCCGGGGCGGCAACCTGGGCATCCCCATCCAGTTCCAGAACTTCCGCGAATGATCCGGAGTGCCCGCATGCGAAAGCCCCTGCTGCTCGCCGTCGTCTCCCTTCTCGGACTCACCGCGTGCAAGAACCCGGCGACGCCCGCCGGCTACGTGGGCTACCTCACCCGCGGCGCCATCGTCGGGAAGGCGAGCTACGTCGGGCTCCAGACCGGCCCCACCAGCTACGGCCTGTCCTGGCTGGTGAGCGTGATGAACGTCTCGGTCACGCCCTTCAGCTACGCCGAGGACTTCACCGGCGAGAACGCCGTGCTCACGAAGGACAAGCTGATGGTCTCCTTCCGGGCCCACACCATCTTCCGGGTGCGCGGCGACCGGGTGAAGGAGTTCGTCGAGCGGTACACGACCGTCGGCCAGGGGCCGGACCAGGTGCAGGTGGCCTTCGCGAACTACCTGAAGGAGCCGCTCCGCACCCAGATCCGGGAGGCGGTCGCCCACTACGATGCCTTCCCGCTCAACGAGAACATCGGCCGGATCAGCAACGAGCTGACCCTCTGGGCGCAGGAGAAGACCAAGGACTCGCCCTTCGAGATCATGAACGTGGTGGTGGGGAACCTCCAGTACCCCGCGATCGTCTCCCAGGCGGTCTCGAACAAGCTGGCGGTCTCGCAGGACCTCGAGACCCGGGCCACCCAGGTGGAGATCGCGCGCAAGGAGGCGGAGCGGCGCATCGTCGAGGCCGAGGGCATCGCCCGCGCCACCCAGATCATCCAGCAGAAGCTCACCCCGCTCTACGTGCAGCACGAGGCCATCGAGGCGCAGAAGGCCCTGGTGGGGAGTCCGAACCACTCGGTCATCTACATCCCGGTCGGCCCCATGGGGGTGCCGGTGGTGAGCACGCTTCCCCCGCCCGGCGAGAAGCGCTAGCGGCCGCGTTGCGCGCCCCTCCCCCGGCGGGTTAGATCGCGGCCGCCCCATGTCCACGCCGGTCTACATGCACACGCTCGGCTGCCCGAAGAACCGGGTGGACAGCGAGATCATGCTGGGAACCCTGACCCAGGCCGGCTACCGGCTGGTGCAGGACCCGGCACGCGCCGACGTCATCGTGGTGAACACCTGCGGATTCATCGAGAGCGCCAAGGAGGAGTCGGTCCAGGCCATCCTCGCGCTCTCGCGCATGAAGGAGGAGGGGCGCTGCAAGAAGCTCGTCGTCGCCGGCTGCCTCACCCAGCGCTACCACGACGAGATGGCCCGGGAGATGCCCGAGGTCGATCACTTCGTGGGCACCGGCGCCTATGCCGACATCGCCTCCATCGTCTCCGACGCCCAGGCCCGGCGGGTCATCGTCCCCGACCCCGACTTCGTCCACTCGGCCTCGACACCCCGGGTGAACTCGCTGGCCCGCCACACGGCCTACCTCAAGATCGCCGAGGGCTGCGACAACGCCTGCGCCTTCTGCATCATCCCCGCGCTTCGCGGTCCGCAGCGCTCGCGCACCGTCGAGGACGTGGTGGCCGAGGCCGAGGCCCTCTCCGCCCAGGGCGTGGTCGAGCTGTCGATCGTGGCCCAGGACCTCACCGCCTACGGCCAGGACCTCCCCGGCAAGGTGCGCCTCCACCACCTGCTGCCCGAGCTCTGCAAGGTGGGGGGCATCCGCTGGATCCGTCTCCACTACGCCTACCCCCGCGACTTCCCCGACGCGCTCGTGGAGGTCATCGCCGGGGAGCCCAAGATCGCCAAGTACCTGGACATGCCGCTGCAGCACTCCTCCGACCGGCTGCTCCGCTCCATGAAGCGCGGACGGGACGTGAAGTTCCTGCGCGCGCTGCTCGCGAAGCTCCGCGATCGCGTGCCCGGCATCGCGCTGCGCACGGCCCTCATCGTCGGGCTTCCCGGCGAGACCGAGGAGGACTTCGAGGACCTGGTCGGATTCGTGCGCGAGCAGCGCTTCGAGCGGCTGGGCGTATTCACCTACTCGCAGGAGGAGGGCACCCCCGCGGCGGAGATGGACGGGCAGATCCCGGAGCGGGTGAAGAAGTCGCGGCAGCGGAAGATCATGGCGCTCCAGCAGCGCATCTCCCGCGCCGAGCAGAGGGCGCTCGTCGGGCAGCGGCTCGAGGTGCTGGTGGAGGGCAAGGCCGAGGGAACCGAGCACCTGCTCGTGGGGCGCCATTCCCGGCAGGCGCCGGAGATCGACGGCCTCACCTACATCAACGCCTTCGACGTCCCGGGCGAGAAGGTCGCCTACCCGGGGGAGATCGTCACCGTCCTGGTCACCGAGGCGGGCGACTACGACCTGGTCGGCACGGTGGTGGCCCGCGAGGCGCGGCGCGCCGGCCGGCGGCTCCCCGCGGCGAAGGCTCCCGCGGCCAGGCCTCCCGGGCCCGGGAAGCGCTCCGCACTCCGCGTGATCCCGTGACGCTCGAGCACGTGGTCCGCCGCGCCGGAGCGCCCTGCGGCGCCGATCGTCCGCCCATGGCGGTCCTGCTCCACGGGCTGGGGGCCGACGAGCAGGACCTCTTCGGGCTCGCCCCCTTCCTCGACCCGCGCCTGGTCGTTGTCTCGGTGCGCGCGCCGCACGAGGCCCAGCCCATGGGCTACTCCTGGTTCGACATCGACTGGAGCGAGTCCCCGCCCCGGCTCGACCTCCAGCAGGTGGTCGCGAGCCGGAGCGCCATCCTCCGCTTCGTGGGAGAGGCGGCCGAGGCCCACGGCGCCGATCCCTCCCGCGTCTGGCTGGTCGGGTTCAGCCAGGGGGCCTCCATGGCCACGGCCTGCGCGCTCGCCCGCCCCGAGACGCTCCGGGGGATCGTGGCCCACTCCGGGCGTGTCACGCGGCGTGCGGTCCCGGCGCTCCCGCCTGCGGGCCTCTCCGGCTTCCCCGTGCTCTGGCAGCACGGCCGGGCCGATCCGGTGGTGCCGGTCTCCTTCGGCCACGAGGCGCGCGACCTGCTCGGGAGCCTGGGGCTCCGGGTCGACTACCGCGAGTACCCCATCGGCCACGAGATCTCCGAGGAGAGCCTCCGCGACCTCTGCGGATGGCTGACCCGTCGGGTGGACGAGGCGCTGGCCGGCTAGTCCTTCTCGTCCGACCCGAGCAGCGCGCCGAGGCGAGGGGCCTGCGGGATCCCGGCGCCGAGCGCCCGGACCGCGTCGAGGTGGTGCAGGAGCAGCTCCCGGTTGTCCCCCACGGAGAGGTTCTGCAGCTCGAGCGCGCCGATGCGGTCCTCCGGGGTGAAGGCCGGATCCTCGACCCGCTCCATGGAGAGCTTGTGCGGGGCGTAGCTCATGTAGCGGGCCTTGGTGTCGAGGTACGTCCAGTCGTCGCCGCGGCGCAGCTCCACCGTCACCGACCCGGAGACCGACGGCGCGACCCAGCGGGTCAGCGCGTCGCGCAGCATGAGCGCCTCGGGGTCGTACCACTTCCCCTCGTAGAGGATGCGGCCCAGCCTTCGACCCAGCGTGAAGTACAGGTCGAGGGTGTTCTCGTTGTGGATGGCGGAGAGGAGCCGCTCGTAGGAGAGGTGCAGGAGCGCCATCCCCGGGGCCTCGTAGACGCCGCGGCTCTTGGCGTCGATGACCCGGTTCTCGATCTGGTCGCTCATGCCCAGGCCGTGGCGTCCGCCGATGCGGTTGGCTTCCAGGAAGAGCTCGTACGGGGAGTCGAAGCGGCGGCCGGAGAGCTCGACCGGCTGGCCGTTCTCCCAGGTCACCGTGACCTCCTCGGGAGCGATCTTCACCTCGGGCTTCCAGTGGGCCACGCCCATGATGGGCGCGACGATGCGCATGCCGGTGTCGAGCCGCTCCAGGTCCTTCGCCTCGTGGGTGGCGCCGAGCACGTTGGCGTCGGTGGAGTAGGCCTTCTCGGTCCCCATCTTGTAGGGCAGCCCGCGACGCTCGAGGTACTCGCTCATCTCCTTGCGGCCGCCGAAGGCGGTGACGAAGGCCTGGTCGAGCCAGGGCTTGTAGATGCGCAGGTCGGGATCGACCAGGATCCCGTAGCGGTAGAAGCGCTGGATGTCGTTGCCCTTGTGGGTGGATCCGTCGCCGAAGACGTGGACGCCGTCCTCCCGCATGGCCCGCACGATGGCGGTGGTGGTCACGGCACGTCCGAGCGGCGTGGTGTTGAAGTACTTCTTGCTCCCCGAGGACAGGTGGAAGGCGCCGCACTGGATGGCGGTGATGCCCTCGCGAACCATCGACTCGCGGCAGTCGATGAGCTTCGCCTTCACCGCACCGTGCTGGATGGCGATGGGCGGGATGTCGGCCGGGTTGGCCTCGTCCGGCTGGGCCAGGTCGGCCGTGTAGGCGTGGACGGCGAGCCCCTGCTCGGAGAGCCAGGCCACGGCGCAGCGGGTGTCGAGGCCGCCGGAGAAGGCGATCCCGAGCGCGGTGCCCTTCGGGGGAAGCGACTTGTAGATGCGGCTCATGGCCTCGCGACGTACCATCGACGCTTCCCATGCGCAACCGCGGATACCTCTACGGGGAGCAGGTCGACGGCGCCGCCGCCGGGCGCTCGGTCCTCGATCACCTCCGCACCCGCTGGGAGCGCGCCCGGGAGGAGGAATGGCGGGCCCGGATCGAGGCCGGGGAGGTGCGGGTGGATGGCTCCGTGGCGGCGGCGGGGCAGCGGCTCCGCGCCGGCCAGCGCCTCACCTGGGAGCGGCCGCCCTGGGACGAGCCGGAGGCGCCGGTCTGCACCGCCGTGCTGTACGAGGATGCCGACCTCCTCGCCGTCGCGAAGCCGCGGGGGTTGCCCACCCTGCCGGGCGGCGGCCTCCACCTCGAGTCGACGCTCCTCGCGGTCGTCCGGGGGCGGGACGCCGGGGCGGTGCCGGTGCACCGGCTGGGTCGCGACACCTCCGGAGTGGTGCTCTTCGCCCGGACCCAGGACGCCCGGATGGGGCTGCAGCGGGCCATGCGGGAGCGGCGAATCCGCAAGGTCTACCGGGCGCTCTGCGCGGGTCACCCGTCGCCCGACGCCTTCGCCGTCGACGCCCCCATCGGCGAGGTCCCCTATCCGCCCACCGGGACGCTGCACGCGGCCTCACCGGGAGGACGCCCCTCCCGGAGCCTGGTCCGGGTCCTGGAGCGGCGCGCCGGCGATCGGCCCACGTCGCTCCTCGAGGTGGAGATCGAGACCGGACGCCCCCATCAGATCCGCATCCACCTGGCCTTCGCCGGCCACCCGCTCGTGGGCGACCCCCTCTACGGCCTGGGGGGGCTGCCCATTCCGGGCGGCACGGCGGTGCCGGGCGACCCGGGGTACCACCTGCACGCCTGGCGGCTCGAGTTCGCCCATCCACGGACCGGAGCTCCGGTGGAGGTCGAGTGCATGCCGCCGCCGGTGCTGCGAACCGACAGGTGACCCGGTCAGTGGTTCAGCATGGGCGCCATCCGGTAGGCCTGGCGGAAGGCCTCGAGCGGCACCTCGCTCGTCCAGAAGCCGGTGGCGACGGCCACCGCCCAGAAGGCGAGCATGGTCCCCACGCCGACCGCGGGGAGCACCCAGGGTGAGATCTTCTTCGTCCGGCTCACCCCCAGGCAGGACGGGACCGTGCCCGCCGACACGCAGGAGAGGCATCCGGTGCACTCCGGGGAGCGGACCTGGGCCCTGGCGTGGACCGGGATGTCCACCGGGCAGGCCCGCGTGCAGGCGCCGCAGTCGTTGCAGGTGTCGGTGTCGCGCACGATGCGCAGGGGCGAGAAGAAGCTGAAGAGCCCGAGCAACGCCCCGTAGGGGCAGCCCCAGCGGCACCATGCGTTCTTCACCACGAGGGACAGAAGGACGATTCCACCCAGGACCCAGGCCGAGGTGGCCGTGAGATCCTGGAAGAAGAGCAGCATCTTCGCGTCGGCGGCCACGTTGTAGGGGGAGCGCTGGAACATCTCCAGGGCGGCGAGCGGCATCTGCCAGAGGATGGCCCAGGCGAACAGGGAGAGGAGCACGTACTTCACCGACATGAGCGCGAGGTCGAGCCAGCGCGGCACGGTGGGCCACTGGCGGCGCCAGAGGAGCTTCTCGCCCACCCACTCGAGCCCGCGGGAGAGGGTCCCCACCGGGCAGACCCAGCCGCAGAAGGCCTTGCGGGCGAGGAGCGCCCCCACGATGGCGGCGGCGAGGATGGTGAGCCCGGCGGGGTGCACCGGATCCCAGTACCCGGTGAGGAGGAAGCGCTTCAGGCCGACGAGCGCGCTGATGGGGAGGAAGGACTCCACCGAGGGCGGCCGCGACGCCGTCACCGGTCCCGGCGCCACCGCCTGCTGGTGGAAGCGCCAGAACTCGAAGCCCACGAGGAGCAGGAATGCGAGGTAGAGCCCCTGCACGCCCCAGCGGACGGCCGGGAGGGCCCGGTGCGGGTTCCTCCACCGGGCGCGCTTGGCCGGGGGGGCGGCACCGATGGTGACGAGCTCTGCCATGGCGGCGCAGGGTACAACGCTTCCCTTCCCACCGCCCTTCCCCTCCACCGCGTCACGACAAAGGACCGTTCACGGAGCCGGGCAGGGCGTGCAGGTGAGCGAGCAGCCCGGGAACGGGAGCAGCTGGCGGATTCGGCCAGCAGGTCGGCGCGTCGGGCAAAGCGCCGGCTGCCTCGCGGCTGCAGACTTCCCCTCGCCGGCGCCCCTCCCTCGCGCCGCAGGAGATCGACCATGGCCGCCACGCGCAATCCGAACCACGACGCCGACGTGATCGTCATCGGCTCCGGCATGGGCGGGCTCGCCACCGCCGCCCTGCTCGCCCGCCTCCACGGCCGGAAGGTGCTGGTGCTCGAGCGCCACTACCGCGCCGGCGGCTTCACCCACACCTTCACGCGCCGGGGCGGCTTCGAATGGGACGTGGGTGTCCACTACGTGGGCGAGATGGGGGTGCCGGGCATGATGCGGAACGCGATGCGGGTCGCCACGGGTGGCGCGGTCCGGTGGTCGCGGATGCCCGAGACCTACGACCGGCTCGTCTTCCCCGGCTTCGAGTTCGGCGTCCGCGCCGGGAAGCAGAACTTCCGGGACGACCTCGTCGCCGCCTTCCCGGCCGAGCGGGCCGCAATCGACCGCTACTTCCGGGACGTGGACCGGGCCGCATCGTGGATGAACGTGCTCGGAATGCGCTCCGGGGCCCCCGCGCCGGTGGCCGCCATCGCCGGCGCGCTCCTGGCCGGCCGCGGCAGGCTCGCGCTCCGGACCACCCGGTCCTGGCTCGACGAGCACATCCGCGACGAGCGGTTGAAGGCCGTCCTGGGCGCCCGCTGGGGCGACTACGGGCTGCCGCCGTCCCGGAGCGCCTTCCTCGCCCACGCCGTCATCACCTCGCACTACTACGAGGGTGGGTACTACCCGTCCGGAACCTCGGCACGAATCGCCGAGGGAGCCACGCAGGTCATCGAGGCGTCGGGCGGCCAGGTCCGGGTCCGCGCAGAGGTCGAGCGCATCCTCGTCGAGGGCGGCCGCGCCATCGGCGTCCGGCTCGCTGGGGGCGAGGAGCTGCGCGCCCCTGTGGTGGTCTCCGACGCCGGTGCCCGCGCCACCTTCCAGCGGCTCCTGCCCGACGACGTGCCCCTGCCCTTCCGCGACGAGCTCCGGGCCATCCCCCGCAGCATGTCCCACGTCTCGCTCTACCTGGGCCTCTCCCGCTCCGCGGCCGGACTCGGCGTGAAGGGGGAGAATCTCTGGCTCCACGACGAGCTGGACCACGATCGCATGTGGAGCCGCGGCGGAGAGCTCCTCCAGGGCCGGGCACCGCAGACCTACGTCTCCTTCCCCTCCATGAAGGATCCCGAGGCCCGGGCCCACACCGCCGAGATCATCGCGGGGCTCCCGGGGCGCCACTTCGAGCCGTGGGCCAGCACCCGCTGGATGAAGCGCGGGGAGGACTACGAGGCGCTCAAGGACCGGATCGCGGACGGGCTGCTCGCCGAGGCGGAGCGGCGGCTTCCCGGGCTCTCGAAGCTCGTCGTCCACCGGGAGCTCTCGACTCCCCTCTCCACGGCCCACTTCACCGGCCACCCCGGGGGGGAGATCTACGGCCTGCCGGCGACGCCCGACCGCTTCGCCCGACGCTGGCTGCGGTCGCCGACGCCGGTCCCGGGGCTCTACCTGGCTGGCGCCGACGCGCTCATGCTGGGCATCGGAGGCGCGGTGATGTCGGGCGTGATGTGCACGGCGGCCATCGCCGGGGCCTCGACCTTCGGCCGCATCAGGAGCGCCGCGAAGGCGCTCCCGGACCCGACCGTGCTTGCAGCCACTCCGTCGGCGACATCCCCTTCCATCGCCTGAAGGCCCTGTTCCACGCGGTCTGGTCGGAGAAGCCGAGGCGAAAGGCCACCTCGGAGAGCCCGGCGCGCCCCGAGACGAGGAGCCGCTCCGCCTCCGCCTCCCGGAACGAATCGAGGACGCCGCGCCAGGACTTTCCGAGCTCCCGGAGGCGCCGGTTCATCGTCCGCTCGGACATGCCGAGCGTCCGGGCGACCGACACGGCGTCGGCCTTCCCCTCCGGGAGCAGCGTGCGGAGCCGGGCCCGCAGCGCGACCTCCAGATCGTCCGCTTCCGCGCCCAGGTCGAGCCGGCTGGCGAGGTCCCGGAGGGTCTGCTGCAACGCCGGGTCGGCCCGCCGCATGGGGGTCCTCCAGGCCGCGATGGGGATCTCCAGGCCCGCCGTGGAGCAAGCGAACGTGACCGGTGCGCCGAGCAGGGCGGCGTGGCGGGTTGGCCTCTGCGGCACCGGACGGGTGAGACGGACGGCGCCCGGCCGGAAGGGCGTCGCCGAGTCGCCGCGGAAGCGCCCGACGAAGACGGCGATGGTCATCTCGTCCGAGACCTCCTGGCCCGGGAAGGGTTCGGGGTTCACGATTCGAACGTCGGCGTTGGACCCGTCGCCGCCGATCTCGAGCGCGATGTGGGCCACCTGGCGGAAGTGGCTGCGCAGGGAGTGGAACGCGGCCTCGACCGTGGGCGAGCTGCCGGCCAGGTAGTCGAGCGCGCCGAAGGCCCCGAAGGGCATGGCCAGCCCCACCTCGGTGGGAAGCTCCTCGCGGGGCGCCTGGCGGAAGGCCTCCTGCCAGAGCCGCGGAAAGGCCTCCCCGGGCAGGACGCCATCGGGAGCGGCCAGGCTGGACTCGTCGACGCCCGCGCTCCTCCGGAGGCGATCGGCATCCAGGCCGGCCGCGGCGAAGCCTGCGAGCAATGCCCGGGCGGTGGTTGCCGGCAGCACCTGCATCCGCCGACGATACGGCACGGCGGCGGCCGGCGCGAGCCCGGTGGGCTCAGGGAGCGGGATCCACCAGTTCCAGCCGCCGCCAGGCGCCGCTGCGCATCCGCAGGAGGAGGATCAGCGCCAGGAGCCCCAGGTACACGACCAGCCACGCCGCCGCCGCGATGTCCCCTCCCCCGTACACCCGGACGGTGATCCATGCGCCCGGGACGAAGACCAGCCAGCCTGCCCCGAGTCGCGCCCAGAGCACGAAGGCCGTGTCCCCCGCCGCCCGGAGCGACTCGGCGAGCACCGCCGCCGCGGCGTCGAAGAGCTGCCACGCCGCCGAGAAGGCCAGCATCCGCGCCCCCACGTCGAGCAGCGCAGCGGCCGACGATGGATCGCCGGCGAACGGCGCGAAGAGCAGCCGGGGGGCGAGGAGGTAGAGCACCCCCACCAGCCCCTGCCAGGTCCCGGCCGCGGCGAACCCGAGTCCGACGAGGCGCGGGACCTCGTCCCTGGCCCCGGCGCCGATGGCCTGCCCCACCAGGATGGCCGCCGCGCTCGCCAGCGCGAAGGCCGGCATGAAGGCCATCGAGTTGAGCTGGATGACCGCCATGAGGGACGCGAGCGCCGTGGTCCCCAGGCCGGCCACGACCACGTTCACGAAGAACATGAAGGCCGCGAACTCGAAGAACCAGTTGAGGCCAGACGGGATCCCGAAGCGGAGCATCCGGGTGAACTCGGCGACGCGGAGGCGTGGCCAGCGCCCCCCGGCCGGGCGGCGCTCGAGGAGGAACACGGCGAGCAGGCCGAGGAAGGCGACGCCGGTGGAGAGCGCGCTCGCGATCGCCGCCCCGCGGACTCCCAGGGCCGGGACGCCCAGGTGGCCGTCGATGAGCAACCAGTTGCCCGCGACGTTCAGCACCATGGCCACCACGCTGGCGCGCATGGGGAGGCGGGTGTTCCCCAGCCCTCCGTAGTAGTTGGCGAGCGCCTCCATGCCGATGGCCGCGCCTCCGGACCAGAGCCGGATGGCCAGGTACCCCGCCAGCAATTCCCGGACGTCGGGAGCGAAGGCGAGCCGGAGGAGCGCCGGCTCCACGAACGGGACCCCGGCCATGCCGAGGAGCTGCGTCGCCGCCGCAACACCCAGGCCATAGAACCCGTAGCGCCGAGCTCCGGCCAGGTCCCCGCGCCCGAGGAGCTGGGACGAGAAGGAGGAGACGATGAAGACCACCCCGAGGGGGAGGATGAAGAGCGTGAAGGTGTTCATCGCGCCGGCGGTGGTGGCTGCCAGCGCCGACTCGCCCAGGTGCGCCACCATGTAGGCGTCGGCGATGCCGATCACCACCTGCGACGACCTCGACACCACGATGGGCCAGGCCAGCAGGAGCAGGCCTCGCAGGGTGGGCGCCGCACGCGCCGGGGTCACCACCAGTTCCGCCACGCCGCACGCCTCCGGCTACTTCACCGTTCGTGTATCGAGGAAGCAGGGGAGGAGCCGCTCGATCGGGCCACCGTCCGCCCGGCCGTCCTCGTGGAGCCCGGCGAGGGAGAGCCCGGCTTCGATCTGCCCGCCGAGCAGGTCGCCGAGGCAGTGGCCGAACTCGAGGGGCGTTCCCGGCGGCACGAGCCGCGCCCGCTCCTCCGGGCCGATGCTCGTCAGGTCCGAGTAGGGGATGCGGTGCCGGAGGCGAAGCTCGCCCTTCGCGTGGAGATCGGCGTCGACCGTGAAGAGGACCGGGTTCACCATGAGGTCGAGCCCCTCCCGTGCCGCCACGAACCGGTTCCACGCGTCGCGGTTGTGTCCCAGCACGTCCATCGGCTTCCTCCCAGGGGGGCTCCTCGTTATATCCCCGCGGCCCCATGCGTTCCTCCCCGCCCGATCTCGCCCGGCAGGTCGACCTGGCCCAGTCGATCCAGGAGACCCCGGCAGCGGATCAGGCGCGCCGCCTCGAGCGCGCGGTCGCCGCCACCTGCCGATCCTTCGCCGCCGCGATGGCGCGGCTCGACCCGGGCTCCGGCGCCTCGTCGCTCGACACCCCGGCCGGGACCGCCATCTTCGCCGGCTCCGGGAGCCCCCTCACCCAGGTGCTCGCCGCGGGGCTCGGGGGGCCGGTCTCCCCGGAGGATCTCGACCGGCTCGAGGCTCATATCACTCCGGGTGGAACGGGCACGTCGCAGGTCGAGCTCTGCCCCTTCGCCGACCCGGGCCTGCCGGCGCTCCTCGCCTCCCGCGCCTACCGGGTTCACGAGTGGCAGCTCGTCTGGGCGCGCCTCGTCCCGAGCGAGCCGCTCGCGCCGCCGCCGGCGGGCCTCGAGGTCCGCCGGATCCGCCCCGGGGAGGAGGAGGCGCAGGTCCGCGCGGTTCTAGCGGCATTCCTCGAGTCGGAGACGGTCCCGGACGAGGCGGTGGCGATGCTCCGGCCCGGCGCCTTCGCCGGGGGGCACGAGCTCTTCGTGGCGCTGCAGGACGGGGAGCCGGTGGGCGGCGCCACCCTCTCCTGGTCGGACGGCGTGGCCCTCGTGAACGGGAGCGGAGTCCGGCCCGCGTTCCGGGGGCGCGGGGTGCAGGGAGCGCTCATCCGGGCCCGGCTCGGCCGGGCGCGGGAGCTCGGGTGCGAGGTGGCCGCCTCGAGCACGCTTCCCGGGACCCCGTCGCGCCGCAACATGCAGCGGCACGGCTTCCACGTCGCCTACCCGAAGCTGCTCATGCTCCGGGAGCGCTGAACTCCCCGGCGACTCCCCCCGTCACCTCCCCGGCATGGAGAGGCGCCGGACGCCCGCCGGAAGCTCGATCTCGAAGCGCGCGTCGGGGATCCCGGTGTTCCTCTTGATCGCCTCGAAGGCGATGTCGTTCACGTTCCCCTGTCCGTCCACCACCCGCGTCCGGGTCACCTCGCCGTCCGGGCCAGCGGTGAGGGTCACGGTCTCGACCCGCGGATCGGGCTGGCGGGGGCGGAGCACCAGCGTCCCCCCTTCTCCCGTGGAGAGGAGGAACTCCTTCTCCAGGCTCCCCTTCCCGACGAGGAAGGTCACCGCCGCGCTCATGGCCGTGGCGTCGAACTTCTCGTCCACGTAGGCCTGGTTGGCCTCGGGCTCCCACTGCACGAGCCGCGCTCCGTTCACCACGATGGTCTTCGTGGTGGGCGACGCGTAGTCCCAGCGCATCTTGCCGGGCTTCTTCACCTCGAGCGTTCCCCGCGACACCTGGCGCCGTCCGAGCGACGCGTAGGTGTAGGTCTGCACGAAGGTGGCGCGGAGGTCGCGGGTGGACTCGTAGAACCCCTGGACCTTGCGGGCCAGCACCGTGGGGTCGTCGGCCGGCGGCGCCCCGGTGGGGGCGGCGAGGGCCAGGAGGGCGAGGGATGCGGCGATGGGGAGCATGGATGGTTTATACAAGGACGATGGCCACCCTCGAGTTCTTCTACGACTTCGTCAGCCCGTATTCCTACCTGGCGGCCACCCGCGTCGAGGCCGAAGCGGCACGGGTCGGCGGGACGGTGCGGTTCCGCCCGTTCCTGCTCGGTGGGGTCTTCAACGCCACCGGGAACCGGGCTCCCATCGAGAACCCCGCCAAGGGGCGCCACCTTGCCACCGACCTGGGCCGCTGGGCGAAGCGCCTCGGCGTCCCGTTCGCCTGGCCACCGAAGTTCCCGGTGCTCACCGTGCTCCCCCTGCGCGCCGCCTTCGCGGCGGAGAAGGCGGGAAAGCTCGTGCCCTTCACCCACGCGGTCTTCCGGGCCTACTGGGCGGAGGGACGGGACGTCTCGGACGCCTCGGTGGTGACCGAGGCCGCCGTCCGCGCCGGGCTCGACGGCGCGGCGTTCGTCGCCGAGGCGCCGGACTTCAAGGAGGCGCTCAAGGCGCAGACGCAGGAGGCGGTGGACCGCGGCTCCTTCGGCGCCCCCACCTTCTTCGTCGGACAGGAGATGTTCATCGGGAACGACCGGCTCGACTTCGCCATCGAGGCCCTGGCGGACGCATGACCACCCGATCCTCTCTCGATCCCACCTGGTACAAGGACGCCATCGTCTACGAGACGCACGTCAAGGCGTTCTTCGACGGCAACGGCGACGGCATCGGCGACTTCGAGGGCCTGACCAGCAAGCTCGACTACCTGGAGACGCTCGGGGTCACCTGTCTCTGGCTGCTCCCGTTCTTCCCCTCCCCGCTCCGCGACGACGGCTACGACATCGCCGACTACTGCGGGGTCCACCCCAGCTACGGAACGCTCGACGACTTCCGGCTGCTCCTCGAGGAGGCCCATCGCCGGGACCTCGCCGTGCTGGTCGAACTGGTGGTCAACCACACCTCCGACCAGCACCCCTGGTTCCAGCGGGCGCGCCGGGCGCCACGCGGCTCGCCCGAGCGCGACTACTACGTCTGGAGCGACGACGACCGGAAGTACGCCGATGCCCGGATCATCTTCACCGACACCGAGCGCTCCAACTGGTCCTGGGATTCCGAGGCCAAGGCGTTCTACTGGCATCGCTTCTTCAGCCACCAGCCCGACCTGAACTTCGACAACCCGCTCGTCCTCGAGGAGCTCGAGAAGGTCATGAAGTTCTGGCTCGACATGGGCGTGGACGGGTTCCGGCTGGACGCCATCCCGTACCTCGTCGAGCGCGAGGGCACCTCCTGCGAGAACCTGCCGGAGACGCACGCCGCCATCCGCCGTCTCCGCGCCTTCGTCGACCGGCACGCCCCGGGCTGCCTCCTGCTCGCCGAGGCCAACCAGTGGCCCGAGGACGTGCGCCCGTACTTCGGCGACGGGGACGAGTGCCACATGGCCTTCCACTTCCCGGTCATGCCGCGCATCTTCATGGCGCTTCGGCTCGAGAGCGCCGAGCCGATCGTCGACATCCTCCGGCGGACACCACCGATTCCCCCCTCCTGCCAGTGGGGCCTCTTCCTCCGCAACCACGACGAGCTGACGCTCGAGATGGTCAGCGAGGACGAGCGGGCCTACCTGAACCTGGCCTACGCGAGGGACCCGAGGGCCCGGCTCAACGTGGGGATCCGCCGCCGCCTGGCGCCCCTGGTCGAGAACGGGCGCCGCCGCATCGAGCTCCTGAACGGCCTCCTCTTCTCCCTGCCCGGGACGCCCATCGTCTACTACGGCGACGAGATCGGCATGGGGGACGACACGCAGCGGCCCGATCGCGACGGTGTGCGCACCCCCATGCAGTGGAATGGCGACCCCAGCGCCGGCTTCTCGATCGCCCCCCCGGAGCGGCTCTACTCGCACCCCATCACCGACTCGGTCTACGGCGCGGCCGCCGTCAACGTCGAGGCCCAGGTACGCGACCGCTCGTCGCTCCTGCAGTGGATGCGCAACATGATCCGGCTGCGCAAGCAGTTCCGGGTGTTCGGCCGGGGGAGCATCGAGTTCCTCCCGGTGGCGAACCGGAAGATCCTGGCCTTCGTCCGGCGCTGGGAGTCGGACACCATCCTCTGCGTGGCCAACCTCTCCCGCCACGCGCAGCCGGCCGAGCTCGACCTCTCCGCGTTCCGGGGCGTCACCCCGGTGGAGATGCTGGGCTACACGCCCTTCCCCTCCATCGGCGAGCTGCCCTACTTCCTGACCCTGGGCAGCTACGGCTTCTACTGGTTCGAGCTCCAGCACGGCTCCTGATCAGGCGCGGTCGTAGAGCTCCGTGAGCCCGGCCAGCCGCTCCGACAGGGCGGGGGTGAGCTGCCCCTCCCGCAGCCTCCACCGCCAGTTTCCCGCCGCCGTCCCCGGCCGGTTCATGCGGGCCTCGCTCCCCAGGCCGAGCAGGTCCTGCACCGGGGCCACCACCGTCCCGGCCACGGATGCGTGGAGCGCCCGCAGGAGCACCCAGTGCATCTCGGTGCCGTCGGTGCAGAGGTAGCTGCATGCGAGCGCCTTCTCCCGGATCACGTCCTCCGGCTCCCGGGTCGAGTCCCCTCCGTCGCTCCGCCACCAGCCGGCCACGGTGTCGTTGTCGTGGGTCCCGGTGTACGCGACCAGGTCCGGTGCGTACCGGTGGGGCCGGAAGCCCGAAGCCTGGGGATCGGTCCCGAAGGCGAACTGGAGGATGGCCATCCCGGGGAGGCCGAAGGCGCGGCGCAGGGCCTCCACGGGCGGGGTGATGACGCCGAGGTTCTCGGCGACGAAGGGGAGCCGGCCGAGCTCCTGGCGGAGCCGCTCGAAGAGAGCGCTTCCGGGGCCGGGGCGCCAGGCGCCCTCCACGGCGGTCGCGGAGCCGGCCGGGATGGCCCAGTAGGACTCGAAGCCCCGGAAGTGGTCGAGGCGGACCTCGTCGAGCCAGTCGAGAGCGCTCCTCGCGCGCTCCGCGACGAACCCGGCGCACGCGTCCAGGCGGTCCTCCCAGCGGTAGATCGGGTTCCCCCACAGCTGGCCCGTGGCCGAGAAGTAGTCGGGCGGGACGCCCGCGACCACGGTCGGAGCTCCCCCCGGGTCGAGGTGGAAGAGCTCGGGCCGGGCCCAGACCTCGGCGCTGTCGTGCGCCACGTAGATGGGGAGGTCTCCCATGAGGGCCACGCCGTGCTCGCGGCAATGGGCCCGCAGCGCCCTCCACTGCCGGTCAAAGAGGAACTGGGCCACCACCCGGGCCTCGACGTCGTCGCGGAGCGTTCCTCCGGCACGGGCCAGCGCTCCCTCCACCCGGCCGGCCAGCTCCGGCTCCCAGGCCGTCCACGGGGCGCCGCCGTGGGCCGCCTTCACCGCGAGGAAGAGGGCCAGGTCCGGCAGCCACGCCGCGCGCTCCTCCCGGAACCGATCGAGGTCGCGCCGCAGCCCGGGCCCGGCCCGTCCGGGGAACCGTCCGGCCACGTGGCGGAGGAGCGCCTCGCGGTGCGGGATGAGCACCCCGAAGTCGACCGGCCCGTCGCCCGGCACCCTGGCCTCCGCGAGCTCGGCGGCGGTGAGCAGTCCTTCCCCGTGGAGCTCCTCCGGGCTGATCAAAAGCGGATTGCCCGCGAATGCCCCCAGCGCCTGGTACGGGGAGTCGCCGAAGCCCGTCGGACCCAGCGGGAGCACCTGCCAGAGCCGCTGGCCTGCCGCGGCGAGGAAGTCGCCGAAGGCGCGCGCGGCGGGGCCGAGGTCGCCGATCCCGAAGGAGCCGGGGAGCGAGCTCGGGTGGAGCAGGAGACCGCCGCGGCGGTCCCGGGCCGGGATGGAAGGGCTCAAGGGTGCTCGATTCACAGGTGGTGGGTCTGGTCCTCCGGCGGCGAATCCGGCTTCTCGGCCGGGTCGGCGAGGCGCCGTTCCAGCGAGCGCGCGACGACCTCCCGGGAGCCCAGCCCGAACGCCAGCGAGACCGCGAGGACGATGCCGCCCAGCAGGATGGCGAACGCCGTCGTGAGGATCCTTCCCCCGATTCCGAGGTGCTCGAGCGCCATGGCGCCGGCCACCACGACGAGCAGCCAGCGCGCTCCCAGCGCGAGCAGCCGGGCCGAGTGGAGCCCCATGTTGACGGCCCCGATGAGGATGCCCCGCTCCACCGCCCGCGAGACGGCCATGCCCACGGCCAGGATCACCAGGGCGACGAGGACGTGCGGGACGTAGCCGAGGAGCCGGAGCGCCAGCTCGCTCGTGGCCGTGCTCTCGAGGATGTTCAGGCCCACGACGAATCCCAGCGCCACCACGGTCCAGCCGGAGAACCGCTCGACGAGCCGGGACGGGGGCGTCCGGCCGGCGTGGGCGGGAGCGGCCACGCCCCACTCCCGCAGGCGCCGGTCCAGGTCCAGCCGGGCGCAGATCCGCCGTGCCACCGCGCGCACGGCGAGCGCCAGCACCGTGGACAGGAGGATGAGGATGAGCATGCCGAGGAGGCTCGGCAGCATCCGTGCCGTGGCGTGCACCACCCGCTCGACCGCCTCGAGAAACGTGCGCTTCGTCTCTTCCCACATGGCTCGGCCTCCTCAGGGGTTGAAGTCGTCCGGCCAGCGCCAACGACCGATGAGATAGCGCTTCTCCTGCTCGAAGGCCGCACCGACGGCCTCCAGCCGCTCCTCGAACGCCCGTTCGTCGAGCCGCGCGGCGGCGCGGGCGAGCCCCGAGAGCCAGCCCATGTAGATGGGCGTGAGGGATCGCAGGAGCTGCCCCCGCTCCACGGCGTGGGTCATGTGGGCGACGGCGAAGTCGTAGACCACGTGGGCCCAGAGCGGATCGGGGAGCACGAAGGCGTCGGCCGGGCGAGCCGCGGCACGTTGCAGGGCGAGCAACGCCGCCGGGGGAAGCACGAGGTCCCAGATCGGGCGCAGGTCGCGCAGCCCCAGGGTGAAGGCGTCGACCAGGCGCACGGGATCGAGGCGGCCGACGCCGGGCGCGAACCCGGCCGACCCGTAGGACCTCACGGGCCGGGACGGCCCGGACCGCTGCCAGCGCGCGGCATCGCGCTCCATCTCCAGGAAGACCAGGTCGAGCGCCCGGGTCAGGGTCTCGCTGGGCGCCTCGGGGTCGCCGGCCGGGCGCGGCCAGGTGCCGAGCCATGCCTGTGCGATCCGGGCGTCGCTGCCCAGCGTCCTCGCGACCAGCCAGGCGTCGGATCCGGCCTCGGCGGGCCGGCGGCGCCAGTCCGGGTCGGCGAGCAGGCGGCGGGCCAGGCCCCCCGAGAGTGCCGCCTCGGTCCCGAGCGGTTGCCGGAGCGCCTGCCCGTAGAGCGTCCGCAGGAGCGGCGCCACGATCCCGGTATTGATGGCGCCGGCGGTCCGCTGGCGGAGGTAGGCCGGGCAGACGAAGTCGAAGCCCTCGTCGACGACCGGTGCCAGCAGCAGCTCGAGCCATCCCTCCTGGCCGCCGCGCGGCTCTGCGGCGACGATGGCAAGGCCGACCGCCTCCCGGGACAGGCTCTCCCGCAGCGCGGGCCCGAGCGGGCTCGTGTGGCCCGGGATCGCTCCCTGGCTCGCGGCGGGAACCAGGGTGCGCCGCCCCTCGGACGCCCCGTCGTGGTGCGCGGCTTCCGGAGGCACCAGCACGGTCTCGCCTCCCCGCTGGTCGGCCACGAGGACGATGGGCTCGATCGCGCCGAAGCGCGCCCGGATCCGGCTGGCGAGGGGGAGCGCCGTCGCGATCGCCTGGTCGAGGCTCCCCTGCACCACGACGAGGAACGGGCCCCGGAGCGTGGCGGAGGGAACGACGGAAGCGGTCTTCTCGGGCTCGGGCACGTCCGGTCGGGCTCCGGTGGGGGGGGACCCGGGGATCCTCTCACGAACGTCCCGGGCCTCCCAGCGGGAGCTGCCGACCGAGGGGGGCACGTCCCTTCGCACTTGCACGGGGACCAGGTTCGCGTCCAACCTCGGCCCCCGATGAATCTGGTCGCTTCACCGATGGCGCAATCCTCCGGGGCCGGGGTGGGATTCGCGCTCCTGAGCCTCCTCTTCGCCGGGCTCAACGACGTGGCCTTCAAGCGCTACGCGCAGCGGGACCGCTCGCGGGGGATGCTCCTGCTGGGCGTTGGCGTCGTCTGGACGGTCCTCCAGCTGCTCGTCGTCGCCTGGCGCGGGATCCCGGTGGTGCTCGACGCCCCGACGCTCTCCTTCGGGGTCGCCGCCGGAGGACTCCTCGTCGTCTCCAACATCCTCCTCCTGGAGAGCTTCGGGCACGTCGACCTGAGCCTGGGATCGACGGTGTACCGGCTCAACACGATCGCCGTCGTGGGGTTCGCCTGGATGTTTCTCGACGAGCAGGTCACGGCGCCGAAGGGCGCGGGGATCGCGCTCGGGGTCCTGGCGGTCCTGCTGCTCTCCCGGCAGGCGGGTGGCGGCACACGCGGGCGTGGCGCCGGTCTCTTCCTCGTCGCCGTGGTCGGCGCAGCACTGCTGCGTGCCGCCTACGGCGTGTTGACGCGCAAGGCGATGCTCCTGCACGTCCCCGTGGCGCCGCTCCTCCTGTGCGTCTCGGCGAGCTGGGTCGTCGGAGGCTGCGCATACGCCCTCGGGAAGGAGCGTCGCCTTCGCCTGACCCGGGAGAAGGCGCTCTATTCGCTCGTCTCGGGGACCTTCGTGTTCCTCATCGTGTCCAGCCTGATGCTCGCGGTGGATCGGGGCGAGGCCAGCGTGGTGATTCCCATCGCGAACATGAGCTTCGTCGTGGCCCTGCTGTTCTCGCTCGGGACCGGGATGGAGAAGGTCACCGGACGGAAGCTGCTGGCCGTCGGGCTCGCGGTCGCGGCGGTGGTGCTCCTCTCGCGGTCGTGACGGTCGACTTCCGTTCGCCCTCCGGAGAAGGCCCTTCCCAACCATCGCCTGCCTGACCATCATGTGCCCCATGCGGGACACGACCCCCGATCTGAACGACATGCGAATCTTCGCCGCGGTGGGCAGCCGCCGGAGCTTCACCGCCGCCGGCGCCGGGCTCGGGATCGGCAAGGCCACGGTCAGTCGCAGGATCCGGGCACTGGAGCACCGGCTGGGGGTGCGCCTCCTCCAGCGGACCACCCGGCAGGTGAGCCTGACCGATGCCGGCCGGGCCTTCCTGGAGCACTGCCTCCGGATCGAGGACGAGGTCTCCGACGCGGAGTCGGCGGTCCTCAGGCTGGGATCGGGGCCGCGGGGAACACTGAGGGTGAGTGCCCCGTTCTCCCTCTCCCGGGCGCTGGTGCTCCCCTTCCTGCCCGACTTCCTCCGGACGTACCCGGAGGTTCGCGTGGTGCTGACGCTCAGGAACGAGCCGGAGGACCTGGCGGGCCGGGGAGCCGAGGTGGCGTTGACGCCCTGGCCGCTTCCGCCCACCCGCCATGCCACACGACTCATCGGGACGATGGTGCCGCGCCTGTACGCCTGCCCGTCCTATCTCGAGCGGAGGGGGCGACCCGCCACGCCGCACGACCTCGCGGGCCACCCCACCCTGGTCTACGCCGGGGGCGGGGGGACGCGCCGGCTCTCCTGGTCCCTCTCCAATGGCCCCCGCACGGAGTCGGTGTCCCTGTTCCCGGCGCTCGTCAGCAACGACTACGGACCCCTCCACGCCGCGGCCCTGGCCGGCGCGGGCATCGTGGCGAGCACCCGGTTCATGGCCGAGGACGCGGTCCGCGCCGGGGCGCTCGTACCCGTGCTCCCGGAGTGGACCGGCTCGCCCATCGAGATCCGTGCGGTCTTCCCCGGGCGCAGCGGCCTCTTCCCGCGCACCCGCGCCTTCATCGACCTCCTCGTCGCCCGGGCCTCCCCCGAGCTCGCCCGCGCCGAGGAGATGGCCGGCGACGTGGGAACGCCCGTCCCGCGACGGCGCCGGTCCTGACGGCCCGGCCGGGTCTCCTGGAGGGGCGAGGGATTCCGCCTATCGTTCCAATATTGGAACGATGAGTGTCCCTGGCATGCATTTACGCACTTCCGTGCGATGGCTAGCCTCGCAGCATGACCCAGCGAGAGCGAACCGAGGACCGAGGCATCGAGCTCCGCCGTTCCACCCGTGGCGACGGATCGCCCCTGGCGACCTTCCTCTGCCCCGTCTGCCTCCACGACGCCCTCATCGAGGACGTGGGCTGCGAGCACCTGCTCCTGATCCGGGACCGCTTCGGGGAGATCTACTGCAGGGACCCGCAGATCCGGGGCTTCTGCCGGGTCGCCGAGGAGGAGGTCGGCGAGCGGGGCGTGCGGGCCATCGAGCGGCTCTGCGAGCAGCTCGGCCCGTCGGTGATCCTCTACGAGCTCCTGGACGACTCCCGGGCGCCGTCGACCCGCACGAGCACCCTCTTCGTCGTGGACGTCGCGGACCACCCCGGCCGCGCCGCTTGACCCAGGGGGGGCTTCGGGCGATCCTCCGCCGCCTCATGCAGAGCCGCCCCACCTTCCACCTGGCCATCGGCCTGGCCCTCGCCATCGCCTCCTCCGGCTGCAGCACGCCCTGCCAGGACCTGGGCGAGCGAATCTGCCAGTGCGAGCCGGAGGGGCAGATCCGCAACAACTGCAAGACCAACGTGAAGGCACGGGTCAAGGCGAGCGCTCCCACCACCCCGGAGGATGACCTCTGCAGTTCCCTCCTGGGCACCTGCCCGGATCCCGGCGGCGACGTGAACGCCTGCGCCTACATGCTGAACACCTGCCCGGGACGGGTGGCCTGCGGTCTCGCCATCCCGGCGCCGGGAGGCGGCGACGGCTGCACCACGCTCGAGCCCGTCACCTCCCCGGTCTCCGGGGCCGCCTCGCTCTAGCCTTCGAAGCGCCCCGCGATCCGCTCCCCGCACTCCCGGCAGGTCCCACCCGGCCCGAGCCGGTTCCGGCGGACCGCGTTCAGGTCGCGCACCACCACGGCCCCGCCGCAGCGCGGACAGAAGGTCGTCTGCCCCTCCGGGTCGTGGACGTTCCCGGTGTAGACGTGGCGAAGCCCCTCCTCGCGCGCGATGCTCCGGGCCCGGGTCAGCGTCGCGGGCGGCGTGGGCGGCCGATCGGTCATCTTCCACGACGGGTGAAAGGCGGAGAAGTGCAGGGGCACGTCCGGCCCCATCCTCGCGGCCATCCACCCGGCGAGCCGCCGGGTCTCCGCCGGGTCGTCGTTCAGGCCCGGGATGAGCAGGTTCGTCACCTCGGTCCAGACCCGGCCCTGGCGGGCCAGCCACTCGAGGGTCTCGAGCACCGGGGCGAGGTGGGAGAGCGTCACCTTCGCGTAGAACTCCTCGGTGAAGGCCTTGAGATCGACGTTGGCGGCGTCCATCCAGGAGAAGATCTCCTCGCGGGCCCTCTCCTCCACGAAGCCGGAGGTCACGAGGACGGTGCGGATGCCGCGGGCCCGCGCCTCCCGGGCCACGTCGATGGCCCACTCGGCCCAGATGATCGGATCGTTGTAGGTGAAGGCGATGGAGGGGCAGCCGGCCGCCACGGCGAGATCCACCACCTGCTGCGGGGTGCGGGTCTCCATGCGGCGCTCCGTGGCGCGCGCCCTCGAGGTGCTCCAGTTCTGGCAGAAGCGACATCCCAGGTTGCAGCCCACCGTGCCGAAGGAGAGGACCTCGGTGCCCGGCAGGAAATGGTAGAGGGGCTTCTTCTCGACGGGGTCGACGGCGAAGCCGGTGCTCTTCCCGTAGGCGAGCGACACCATCTCCCCGCCCACGTTCTGCCGGACGAAGCAGAAGCCGGCCTGCCCCACCCCGAGCCGGCACTCCCGGGGGCACAGGGTGCAGCGCAGCCTGCCGTCCCCCTCCCGCTCGAAGAACCGGATGGTCGGTGTCGGGGCGCGGGCGCCGGGCTCAGCGAGGATAGACATCCTTCAGGTATTCTAGGTCCGTCACGCGCCGGGGGAGCGCCTTCTTCCAGTTGGTCCAGGCAGCCACCCGGAGCTCGTGCAGGACCCTCCCCCTCCGGCGTAGCTCGGAGGTGGCAACCGGGCCCGGGCCGTCGGCGACGAAGAGCCGCTTCTCCTCGGGAATGACGCCGAAGGTCAGGAAGGCCTCGCCGGGGCGCGGCTGCTCGTTCCAGAGGTCGAGCTGGGAGGGGCGTTCGGCGGCTGGCCCGAAGCGGGTCCACCCGGCGTAGTAGGCGAGCGCCGCTGCCTCCTGGTAGCTCGAGGTGTAGACGAAGGGATCGTCGGGTCGGCACCCCGGGGGATCTCCGACCGTGCCGCAGGCCAGGCCGGCCGCGGCGCGCGCCTTCGCAGCGTATTCGGGCCAGCCCCGGAAGCGCCTCACCACCTCGCTGTCGGGAGGGATGAGGCGGGGGTTGCGCACCTCGAGGCCGAACCCCACCGCGAAGACCATCCCGAGACCCACGGTGAAGGCGAGCAGCCCCTGCGACCAGGCCGGGCGCAGGCGGGTCAGCTCCACCGCCGCCGCGCCGCACAGCGCCGGGTAGGCGAGCGCGGCCCAGTTGGCCTCCACCGGACCCCGCAGGGCCGAGACGAAGGTGACCGCGATCGGCGCGATCGTGGCCACCGCCACCCGCAGGGTGAAGGAGTCGCGTCCCCGTCCGAGGCGCCACAGCCCCAGCGGCAGCGCCACCGCCCCGGCACCGCCCAGGAGGCCGCCCACGAACTCGAGGAAGGAGCGAAGGCTCGCGCCGCTCCCCGTCCCGTGGCGCACCTGGAAGAGGATGGCCACCCAGCCGTGGGACGCGTTCCAGAGCAGGTTGGGGAGGAAGACGAGCACCGCGACGCCCCCGCCCAGCCAGGGCCAGGGCGTGCGCAGCTGCCCACGCAGGTCGCGGTCGAGGAGCACGAGGAGGAGGAGCGCCGGGGCGAGCAGCGCGGCGGTGTACTTGGAGAGGAGCGCGAGCCCCACCACCACCCCCGCGGCGATCCAACCCCTTCCCCGGGCGCGGGCCACGAGCCAGGTGGCCCCGGCGTATGCCGCCGTGACCGGCGCGTCGGGCAGCGCCAGCCCACCGGTGAGCATGAGGATGGGGGAGGTCGCGGCGAGGACCGCGGCCACGGCGGGGACCCGCGGATCGTCGCTCATGTCCCGGGCGATGAGCCCGGCGAAGACCACCGCCAGCGCGCCGCAGAGGACGAAGAGGATCCGGACGCCCGCCTCGCCGGGGAGGATCGACGAGGACGCCCGGATGAGCCAGGCGACCATGGGCGGGTGATCGAAGTAGCCCAGGTCCAGCCGCCGCGACCACATCCAGTAGTAGGCCTCGTCGGCGTAGAGGTCGAGCCCGAGGTAGAGCAGGAAGCGAAACGCCGCCACGCCGAGCGCGATGGCCCAGACCGTCTGCATCCCGCTGCGTCTCCCCTCCATGGTCGCGCATCTTACATGGCAGAGGCCGCGCTCGCCCCTTGCCCGGAGGGATGAAACGCCATAGGTATCGGCCTTCCATTCCAGCGGATGGGGAGCACACGTGACGTTCCGGGAAGCGGTCGAGAAGCGCGTCCTCGTCTTCGACGGGGCCATGGGGACCCAGATCCAGGGGTTCGACCTCAAGGCCTCCGACTTCGGAGGCAAGGAGGGGGCGAACGACCTGCTCACGCTCACCCGCCCCGACCTCGTCGAGGCCATCCACGGGCGCTACTTCGCCGCCGGCTGCGACGTGGTGGAGACGAACACCTTCGGCTCGTCGCGCCTCAAGCTCGACGAGTACGGGCTCGGCCACCGCACCTACGAGGTGAACTTCCGGGCCGCCATCCTGGCCCGCCGGGCCGCCGACCGGTACGCCGCTCCGGGGCAGCCCCGCTTCGTGGCCGGATCCATGGGGCCGACCGGCATGCTGCCGTCGTCTTCCGACCCCGCGCTCTCGGCCATCACCGGCGACGCGCTCGAGAAGATCTTCCACGAGCAGGCGCGCGCCCTCATCGACGGCGGCGCCGACGCAATCCTCATCGAGACCCAGCAGGACATCCTGGAGCTGCGGGCCGCGGTGCTGGGGGCCGACGCGGCCCGGCGCGAGGCGGCCCGCGACGTCTTCCTGATCGCCCAGCCCACCCTCATCGACGCCTCCGGGCGCATGCTGCTCGGCACCGACGTCTCGGCTGCGCTCGCCACCATGGAGCGCCTGCCGCTCGACGCGGTGGGGATCAACTGCTCCACGGGTCCCGCCGAGATGCGGGAGAGCGTCCGGACGCTCTGCCAGAAGTCCTCCCACTACGTGTCGGTGATGCCCAACGCCGGCCTCCCCGAGAACGTGAACGGCCGGGCGGTCTACCGGCTCTCCCCCGCGGAGCTGGCGGACGCGCTCGCCGAGTTCGCCGCCGACTTCGGCGTGGACATGGTGGGCGGCTGCTGCGGCACCACCCCGGAGCACATCCACGCGGTGGCGGAGCGCATCCGCGGCCTGAAGTCGCCGCGCCGCCGACGCCCCCGGCCGCTCCCCGAGCTCTCCTCGGCCATGAAGGCCGTGCCCCTCGACCTCACGCCGCGGCCGCTCATCGTGGGAGAGCGGGTGAACTCCCAGGGCAGCCGCAAGGTGAAGGAGCTCCTCCTCGCCGACGACTACGCCGGCCTGCTCCAGATCGCCCGCGGCCAGGTGGAGGGGGGCGCCCACGTCCTCGACGTGTGCACGGCGCTGAACGAGCGGGAGGACGAGGCCGCGCAGATGCGCACGCTGGTGCGGCTGCTCGCCCAGAGCGTGGACGCTCCGCTCATGATCGACTCGACCGAGGCCGATGTCATCGAGAGCGCCCTCAAGGTCTACCCCGGGCGCTGCATCGTCAACTCGGTGAACCTCGAGAAGGGGGGCGAGCGGGTCCGCAAGGTGCTCCCGCTGGTGAAGCGCTTCGGGGCTGCGGTGGTCTGCATGACCATCGACGAGAAGGGCATGGCCCAGACCGCCGACCGCAAGGCCGAGATCGCCCGGCGCACGGTGGCGGTGGCCCGCGAGCACGGCCTCGAGCCCGACCAGCTCGTCTTCGACGCGCTCACCTTCACGCTGGCCACCGGCGGCGCCGAGTACCGCCACAGCGCGGTCGAGACCCTCGACGGCATCCGGCGCATCAAGGCGGAGAATCCCGGCGTCTTCACCACGCTGGGCGTCTCCAACGTGAGCTTCGGGCTCGCCAAGGCCGCCCGCGAGGTGGTGAACTCGGTCTTCCTCTTCCACGCGGTGCAGGCCGGCCTCGACCTCGCCATCGTGAACCCGAAGGACCTCCGCCCCTACCCGCTCGTCGACGCGACCGAGCGGGCCCTCGCCGAGGATCTCATCCTGGACCGGCGCGAGGACGCGCTCGCCCGCCTCATCGCCCACTTCGAGGGCAAGGCCCCCCAGGCCGCGGCCACCGCCGAGGTGCTCGGCGAGGGGCAGCCCGCCGAGAGACGCATCCACCTCCAGATCCTCCACCGCAGGCCGGAGGGGATCGAGGCGCTCATCGACGAGGCCCTCACCCGCCATGCGCCGGTGGTGGTGCTGAACGACGTCCTGCTCCCGGCCATGAAGGACGTGGGAGACCGCTTCGGCGCCGGCGAGCTCATCCTCCCCTTCGTGCTCCAGTCGGCCGAGGTGATGAAGAGGGCGGTCTCGTACCTCGAGAGGTTCCTCGACCGCGTGGAGGGCACGACCAAGGGCACCGTGGTGCTCGCCACCGTCTACGGCGACGTGCACGACATCGGCAAGAACCTGGTGAAGACCATCCTCTCGAACAACGGCTTCACCGTGCACGACCTGGGCAAGCAGGTCCCGGTGGCCACCATCATCGAGAAGGCGGTCGAGACCGGCGCCGACGCCATCGGCCTCTCCGCGCTCCTCGTCTCCACCTCGAAGCAGATGCCCTACTGCGTGGAGGAGCTCGCGCGCCGCAACCTCTCCTTCCCGGTCCTCATCGGCGGCGCCGCCATCAACCGGCGCTTCGGCCTGCGCACGAACCTGCTCCCCGACGGGGCTCCGTACGCCGGCGGCGTCTACTACTGCAAGGACGCCTTCGAGGGGCTGGAGATGGTCCAGGAGATCGTGGACCCGGAGAGGCGGGAGTCGCTGCGACGCAGGACCGTCGAGAAGGCGCTGCAGGCCCGCAACGCACCGGCCGTGGAGGCGGCGCCCTCCGCACCGGCCCCGCGCAGCGACGTGCGTCCGGTCGAGAGGCCGCCGGCCCCGCCCTTCTGGGGAACGCGGGTGGTCCCGTCCGGCGGGATCTCCCTCACCGACCTCTGGCCGCACCTCGACCTCGTCGAGCTCTTCAAGCTCCAGTGGGGCGTGCGGGCCAAGGGGGAGGAGTACGAGCGGATGATCCGGGAGGAGTTCGGCCCGAAGCTGGAGGAGCTCAAGGCCGAGGTCCAGTCGAAGGGCTGGCTCACCCCGAAGGTGGTCTACGGCTACTTCCCCTGCCACGCCGAGGGCGAGGAGCTCGTGATCCTCGACCCGGAGCACCGGCGCGAGGAGCTCACGCGGCTGCGCTTCCCGCGCCAGCCCGACGAGCGCAACCTCTGCCTCTCCGACTACTTCCGGCCGGAACGGGGGGGCGACGTGGTGGCCTTCCAGGTGGTGACGGTGGGTGATCAGGCGTCGAGGATCGCCGACGAGATGCAGGAGAAGGGCGACTACTCCCGCGCCCTCTACCTGCACGGACTCGCGGTGGAGACGGCGGAGGCGCTCGCCGACCTCTGGCACGCCCGGGTGCGGAGCGAGCTCGGGATGGGCGAGGACCAGGGAAAGCGCTACTCGCCCGGGTACCCGGCCTGGCCCGAGCTCGCCGACCAGAGGAAGCTCTGGAGGCTCCTCGACCCCGAGCGGAACATCGGCGTTTCGCTCACCAGCGCCGACCAGATGGTGCCGGAGCAGTCCACCTCGGCCATCGTGCTGCACCATCCGGATGCGGTCTACTACACCGTGAAGGGCGCAGTGCCGGTGGCGTGACATGAGGTTTTTCGCGGCGGCCGCCCTCCTCGCGCTCACGCTCGCCGCTCCGGCGGGCGCCACCGACCCGTCCCGCTCTCCCGGCCTGCCGGCG
Organism: uncultured delta proteobacterium; assembly: GCA_963831265.1. Classification (GTDB taxonomy): domain Bacteria; phylum Myxococcota; class Myxococcia; order Myxococcales; family Anaeromyxobacteraceae; genus CAIOAK01. Next base: position 268,759 of record CAWHPQ010000004.1, read on the forward strand.
GTCCTCACCCTCGACGACGCGCTCCGCATCGCCCGGGAGCACGCGCCCGACCGGGCCCTCGCCGAGGCGGGGGTGGCTGCGGCACGCGCCCAGGTCCAGTCGGCTGGCGCGCTCCCCAATCCGGTGGTGTCGTTCCTGGCAGGGTGGTCATCCCAGTGCGGCGATCCGGGCTGCGATCGGCCCGCCTACGTGGCCGGGCTGGGCGACCAGGGGGCGATCGCGACGCTCGTCACCGGCCAGCGCGGACTGGCGGTGGACGCGGCCGAGCAGGGACTCGTCGGCGCCGAGTCGTCGCGCCGGGACGTCCTCCGGGACCTCGACTTCCAGGTGAAGCAGCAGTTCGTGGCCACCGCCGTGGCCGCACGGACGATGCGCTTCGCCCGCGAGGAGGTGGCCATCGCGGAGCAGGCCCTCCAGGCGGCGCGGCAGCGGCGCAGCACCTCGGGGAGCGTTTCCGCGTCCGACGTGACGCGCCTCGAGGTCCTCAACGGCCAGATCGAGCAGCTGGCCGGCCGGGCCGACCAGGCCTTCGCGCAGGCGCGCGCCTCGCTCGCGAGGCTGCTCGGATTCCGCGCCGACGCCGCCACGTTCGCGGTCGATCCCGGACCCGCCTCGATCGCGGCCGTGCCCCCGCGCCTCTCCGGGGCGACGGTGGCCTCGCTCACCGCCGACGCCCGGACGGCCCGCCCGGACCTGGCGGCGGCCCGCGCCCTGCTGGAGCAGGCCCGGTTGCAGGCGTCCCTGCAGCGCCGCCTGGTCATTCCCGCCGTCCAGCTCCAGGCCCAGTACGCGCAGCAGGGATCGGCGGGCGCGTGGTTCACTCCCCCCACGGCATCGGTGGGGCTCGCGATCCCGCTTCCCGTCCTGTACCAGCGCCAGGGCGAGATCGGTCAGGCGGACGCCGCGGTCCTCGGCGCCGAGGCCATGGTGAACAAGGTCGAGTCCCAGGTCCTCGCCGACGTCGCCACCGCGTTCGCGAATCTCCAGGCCTACCGCAAGAACGCGGAGCGTTCCCGGGAGCGCCTCCTGCCGCGCGCACGCAGTGCCCGGGACCAGGTCGCGGACCAGTACGCGAAGGGCACCGCCACCCTCCTCGACTACCTCGACGCGCAGCGCTCGTTCATCCACAGCGAGATGGACGACGCGGCGTCGCTGGGCGACTTCTGGACCGCGGTCTTCCAGGTGGAGCGGGCCGTCGGCGCGAGCTACCACCCCTGACCGGGACCGGCGCCGGGGCGCAGGGCCATCCACATCCTTTCCACGCCCGGAACGCAGGGTTCCCACGGGGAAATTCCGACTTCTCCACCGGGCGCCAACGGTGATCCCGTCGGACCTGCCTGCTAGCATCCGCGCCTTCCATGGGCGAGCCACTGGCACTCCGCGGCGTCCGCGACCTACCCCACAACCTCGAGGCGGAGCAGGCGGTCCTGGGAGCGGTGCTCCTCGACGAGACCGCCTTCGACCAGGTGGCGCCCATCCTCAAGTCGGAGGACTTCTACGCGCTGGCCCACCAGCACGTCTTCTCCGCCTTCGAGGATCTGGCCCGCGAATCGCGCAAGATCGACCCGGTGCTGGTGCAGCAGCGGCTCGACGCGAAGGGACTTCTCGGAGCGCAGGTGCCGCGCGAGCTGGTCTTCGGGCTGGCCGCGTCGGTGGGCTCGTCCGCGAATGCCAGCCACTACGCCGAGGCGGTGAACGAGCTGGCGCGCCTGCGCCGCATGATGCTCACGGCGCAGCGGGTGGTCGAGCGGGGCTACGAGGCCGGCCCGCGGGTCCGCGACTTCCTCGAGCAGGCCCAGCAGGACGTCTTCGGGGCCGCCCAGGGAAACTCGCTCGAGACCATGAAGCCCTTCGCCGAGGCGATGGGCGCAGCGCTCGACCGGCTCGAGGCCATCCACGCCCGCGCCAAGGCCGGGCTCTCCCACGTCACCGGCGTCCCCACCGGGCTCCCCTGGCTCGACGACCAGACGCTCGGGTTCCAGCCCGGGACGCTCTGCATCCTCGCCGCCCGTCCCTCGGTGGGGAAGACCGCCCTCGCCCTCAACATCGCCGCCCACGCCGCCACCAAGGGGGAGAAGAAGGTGGTCTTCTTCTCGCTGGAGATGCCCTCCGACCAGCTGGCGCTCCGGCTGCTGTCGAGCGAGGCCAAGCTCGACAGCGAGCGGGTCTCGAAGGGCAAGCTCGCCCAGAACGACTGGGACCGCATCATGGTGCAGGGCGAGAAGCTCATGGGCGCGCCCATCTGGTTCGACGACAGCTTCATGCTCTCGCCGGTCGAGCTGCGCTCGAAGTGCCGCAAGCTGAAGCGGGAGAGCGGGCTCGACCTGGTGGTCGTGGACTACCTGCAGCTCATGCACGCCCCCTCCGACCGGGCCAGCCAGTCGCGCGAGCAGGAGATCGCCACCATCAGCCGGTCGCTCAAGGCGCTCGCCAAGGAGCTTCAGGTCCCGGTGGTGGCGCTCTCGCAGCTGAACCGCGCGGTGGAGAAGCGCAAGGGGGAGCGCCCCATGCTCGCCGACCTGCGCGAGTCGGGCGCCATCGAGCAGGATGCCGACGTGGTGATGTTCCTGCACCGCCCGGAGGCCGAGGCCGAGGGCGGGCAGGAGGCCATCAACGCCGACGTGCAGGACATCGAGCTCATCCTGGCCAAGCACCGCCAGGGGCCCACCGGGCTCATGTCGCTGGTGTTCTTCCGCAAGCACACCTTCTTCGCGGAGAAGAGGCGCGAGGGCGGGTAACTCCAGGCGGCATCCTCATAGATCCCGGACGTCCAGGTACGGGCTACGGATGGGCGGCACGGTGGCTGGGGCGTGGACGATCATCCGGTAGGGCACGACCGGCGAGAACGCCCGCGGAACGTCGGCACGCAGGGCATGCAGACGGTCGTCCGTGGATGCGAGCGGGACGTGCAGCCACTCGACCCCGCGCTCGATCGCCTCGGCCGCCACCGCGCGCAGGAGATCGCGAGCGGCAGCCGTATCGGTCGAGTAGAGGTCGAACAGGTACCAGCTCCGGAGCTCCTCGCCGATCCTGGGGATGCGGGGCAGCCGCAAGCGCCCCGGTCCCTGCGCCCGGACCGCCCGGAGTGCCGTCCCCATCCAGGCGACGGGCAGGGGCAGGGCCTCGACGACCTCGCCGAGGATGCCCTGGTTCGACCAGGCGGAGCAGCCAGCCCGCGACCGACCGGCGCCGCAGCGCCAGGACGCGACGTGACCGTCCGTACGACCTTCTCCGAGCGGATCGAACGAGAGGTCGAAGGGCCCTTCGACCCGCAGCATCTCGGCGTGGATCTCGGCGAGACTGGCCGGCAGGACGGGCCGCCGGACGGCCAGCCGCCGGTAGGCGGGATAGACGAGGTAGGAGTAGCCGGCCGCGTCCGTGCCCAGCGAGGAGGCGAGGGCCATCGCAGCCTCGTTTCCGGACAAGGTGTACGTGTAGGCGAGCTCGGCGCGCTCCATGCCCCATCCGAAGGCCCGCTCGAAGAGGCGCCGACCCAGCCCGTGCCCGCGCCAGGCCGGGTGAACGCGAAGGTCGAACCCGAACGCGGCGTGCGTCGCCCGCCCCCGCAGCAGGGCCGGCTTGACCGCGACCGCGACGATTCCCACCAGGCGTCCGCCTGCGCGCGCGGTGAAGATCCGGTGCACGGCGAATCCCTCGGCGCGCCGGTGGAACGTCTCCCGGCGGAAGGAGAGCCGGAGGCCCCTCCCCTGCGCGCACTCCCGCTCGAGGGCGAGCGCTTCGGGGCTATCGGAGGCCTGGTAGTCGCCGAGCACGACGCCACCCGCGTCAGCGGGCGACGCGCCCCACGATGAAGTCATAGGCGAAGGCATGGTCCTCCCTGGCAAGGCGATCCTCCAGTTCTGGTTCCCGGACGAGGAGCGCGGCGTGGCGCTCCGGAAAGCGCGGTCGCGACAGGAACAGCCGGATGCAGAAGCGGGCACCGGGCGCGCCCGCGCGGGCCACGCCGTCGAGCAACCGCTCGAAGTCCTCCTGGGAGAGGTAGGATGGAACGTCGGACAGCGAGAAGCGCGTGTAGGTCCCGGGAGCGACCCCCTCCAGGTGGGCGATCACGTCGCCGGTCACGATCTGCAGCCGGTCCAGGCGCCCCCGGATGACGGCAACGCCCTCCCGGGTGAGCCGGGGCGGAAGGTCGCGGGCGCCGAGCCGTCCGCGCAGCGTGAGGCTCACCATGAAGTTGTCCCGTGCCAGGACCGAGAGCAAGCTCGCCTGCATCCGCTCCCGGACGAAGCGCCCCGGGTGCACCGCAACGTGGGCGCGGAAGGCCGGGTCACCGAGCAGGTGGCGGAGGACGGGGCGGGACAGGAAGGCGTCGTGGAGCCAGCGCCAGCCGGGGGTGTCCCAGTGCTTCCGCACGAAGGCACGCTGCGCCTCGAGGTCCTCGAATGCGAAGAGCCGCCGGATCTTTCCCGGCCGGACGAGGCGTCCCACCCTCGACCCCAGCCGGAAGAAGCGCTCCCAGCGTCCGGCGGAGAGGACGCCCGGCTCGACGAGCGACCGGTGTGAAGCCCAGAAGGCTCGTGCCTCGTCGTCGAGCCTGGCCAGCAGGTGGTCGAGAACCCGCCCACGTTCGGCCCGGGTCTCGGGGGTGAGTCCCAGGAAGGCGGCATACCCGTCGTACCGGAGCGCTCCCATGGCCGCCACCTCGAGCGCGAGGAGGGCCGACTGTGCGGCCACCGCGTCGATGGCGACCACGCGCTCCGGCCCGGACAGGAGCAGGTCGAGCGGGCGCCCGCCTCCGGTGATGGCGAGGACGCGATCGCCCGGTCCGGTGCCGAGAGCGCGAGCCTCGGTGCGCCAGTCCTCGTTCACCGAGGAGTAGTTGAGCGTGGAGCCGAAGCGGCTCACGGACCCTCCTGCGATGCGGCGGCCGGGCCGACGCCTCCGTCCACCATGCCCAGGCGGTGCGAGGCGAATGGAGCGAGGCGTGGGTCGTGGGTGGCGACCAGGATCGCCGTTCCCCGGTCGCGCCCCAGCGCCACCAGCGCCTCGACCACGGCCCGGCCCGCCACCGAATCGAGGCTGGCCGTGGGCTCGTCGGCCAGGACGACCGGCGGGGAGTGGATGAGCGCCCGGGCGACCGCGAAGCGTTGCTCCTCCCCGGCGGAGAGTCCGCCCACGCGTCGCCCCGCGAGATGGGCCACACCCATCGCCTCGAGCAGCTCTCCGGCCCGGCGCCGCGCGACGCCGGCGTCGATTTTCGCCAGGGCGGCCTGCACGAGCACGTTCTCGAGGGCGTCGAGTCCGGGAAGGAGGTTCGACCGCTGGAATACGAAGCCGATCTGCCGAGCGCGCACGGCGCGCCGCGCCTCCGCGTCGCCCTGCGGGAGCGCCTCCCCGTCGATGCGGACTTCCCCGGCGTCGGGGCGCAGGAGCCCGCCCGCCACCGAGAGCAGCGTCGTCTTGCCCGATCCGCTCGGTCCCTCCAGGAGGACCAGCTCTCCTGGTTCGACGCGGAGCGACACCCCCCGGAGCGCGGACACCGCGAGCGGCCCCCGCCCGCGGACCTTGGAGACGTTGGCCAGCTCGAGCGCGCTCATGGCCGGAACGCCTCCACTGGGTCGACCCGGCCCAGGCTCAGGACGGCCCCGAGCGCGGCGAGGGCGGCGGCAACCGAGAAGGCAGCCGGGGCAGCGACCAGGTCGGTCGCGAGGACGGCCAGCTCGACCGTCGGAGCGACGTGCTCGATCCCGGTGGCGGCTGCCCAGGCGACGGCCGCGCCCGCTGCGGCGCCGAGCACGACGATCTTCTCCACGTGGGCGAGCACGCCGAGCCCCACGTCCCGCGGCGATGCGCCGAGCGCGAGGAGGACGGCCCCGTCCCGCCGGCGGTCGTCGGCCAGTCCCTGGGCGAGGAGCGCCACGAGTGCGACGGCCACCGCGAAGCCGAGCAAGGTCACGAGTGCCAGGACCGGGAGCACTCCGGCCGCGATCTCCCGGACGTTGTTGCGGACGAACTCGTCGCTCGGGAAGGCCGCCGAGCGCGGGACCCGATCCTCGATGGCCCGCTTCACGGAACCGGGCACCGCCCCTGAGGCGAGGCGGACGACCAGGAACGACGGCCGGCCGAAAGCTCCGAGCGCGTCCTCGGCTGCCCGGAGGTCGACGAAGGCGAACTGGGTCGCGAGCAGGTTCGTGCCGCGGGTGATTCCGACCACACGGGCCGCGTCGCCCGCGATGTCCACCTGGGCGCCGGGCGCCACCCCGAGCCGGTGCGCTGCGGCGCGGTCCAGCGAGATCTCGTCGGGCGACGCGGGGGCGCGGCCTGTGACCAGGAAGGGAGGGCCGCCGGGCCCAGCCGGCCCGCGGTAGCCGATGGCCAGCAGGGTCAGGCGCCGTCGATCTCCCGCTGGCCCGCCCTCCACCGTGGCAAACGTCCGCAGGATCGGCCCGACTTCCGCGACGCCGGGGATCGCCCGGACGGCCTCCTCGGCGCCGACCGGGAGCTGCCCGGCCGACCGCACCAGGTTGTCGATCCCGCGCGGCGCCACCCAGAGGTCGAACCCCTCCTGGCCGACGTACGCTGCCACCCCGGACGTCGCTCCCCGGTAGGCGGCCAGCAGGACGAGCACGAGCAGGGACGCCGCGGCCACACCGGACCCGGCGAGCCATGCGCGCCCCGCCCGGCCGCGGAGTGCGCGGCGCAGGAGCCTACCTGGCGTCAAGGAGTTCCCCATCCTTCCTCCTGGATCCACGACCCTGCATTCCCGGGGACGTGACCGGACGGCCCCAACGGGGTCTTCCTCGAGGAGGTGGGAGGCAACCCCGTCACATCCGCCTCGCCGTGCGGTCAGGGGGGTGTGAACACGCATCGCCTGCTCCTCGCGGTCTGCGCCTTGCTCGTGGCGACCCCGCCAGCGCCACGCGCCGACGAGCCCAGCGACCCCTGGGAGGCGGGGGAGAGCCGGATCTTCCTGGCGGGCCGGGCCGACGTCGGGACCTTCGAGCACGTGGGAATCGCCGCCGGCTATGGAAAGCCGCACTGGACCTGGGCAGGGGTCGAGGCCCGTGCCGCGGTGGGACTCGACTTCGGCCTGGTCGCCGCCAACCTGCGGGTCGCGCTGCTTCTCGGCGATCTCTGGGCGGGCCTTCGCGCAACCCGGACCTGGCAGCACGTACCGATGCCTCCCGAGATCGGTCTCGCGGGCGTCACGAAAGCCGAGGGCTTCACCTACCGTACGGGGGACCTCTTTGCCTCGGGAGCCGTCCCGACGCCGGGTGGGCTCCTCCTCTGGGAGGCCAACTTCGTCCGCTTCCTCGATGCTCCCCCCATGGCGATCTACGAGGAGTGGCTCAAGGTGGTCTGCGTTCCCCCCTGGTGCGGTGTCGCGCGCCTCGGCTGGGTGGCCCGCCTGCGGGACGGTGCCCTGAACGTGGGTGCCGGTGCCGAGTGGGCCTTCCTCGACGGGCGTGGCGGGCAGGAACTGGTTCGTGTCGGCCCGATGGTCAGCTGGCGGCCTTTCCCACACCTCGTGGTGCAGGGATACGCGTACTTCCCCATGTCGAGTCCGGACAGCCTCGGATTCCTGGACCGCATCAACGCCTCCCTCGTGCTCACCTTCACGATCGCCACCGGAACCGGGGCGGCGGTCTTTCCCTGAGGCATCCATCATGGATCTCGACGGCAAGTTCGTCCTCGTCACCGGAGCGTCGAGCGGGATCGGGCGGGCGCTGGCCCTCGAGCTGGCCGGGCGCCGCTCACGACTCGTCCTCACGGCGCTCGAGGAGGAGCCGCTCGCCGAGGTCGCCGGAGAGATCCAGGCCCGGCATGGCACGCACGTGGAGTTCCGTGCAGCCGACCTCGCCGACGCGGTCAGCCGGGACGCCCTCGTGGCCTGGCTCCTCGCGCGCGCCGACCCGCTCGACGTGCTGGTGAACAACGCCGGCGGCGGGCGGTTCGCGCGATTCACTGCCGCTCCGTGGGACGACCTTCGCCGCACCGTCGCACTCAACGTGGATGCCCCGACGCACCTGCTGCGCGCGCTGCTCCCGCTCCTGCTCCGGAGGCCGGAGGGGCGCATCGCCATCGTCAGCTCCGGGATCGCGCGGCTCCCCTACCCCGGCCTCGCCGCCTACGGCGCGGCCAAGGGGTACCTGACGAGCCTGGGCGAGTCACTCGCCTGCGAGCTCATCGGCTCGCGGGTCCGCGTCCTGGTCTTCTTCCCCGGCTTCACGCGCACCGGGTTCATGGAATCCGCGGGAATGGACATGTCCCGGGTGCCCGGCCACATGCTGGGTTCCCCGGACCGGGTGGCGCGCCGGATCGCGGACGGAATCGCCTCCGGCCGCCGCTGGTCCTACTCGGACCTGCCTTCCCGCCTGGCCGCGGTGGCCGCACCCCTCCTCCCTTCCGGGCTGCGGGTGCGGATCCTCAGGAACCTGTTCTGGAGGCTTCCCGATGAACGCTAGAGCACGCTGGCGGTGGATGGCGATCTCGTTCCTGGTCCTGGTCGGGGGGCTCGGCGGCGCGGCCTGGTACGCCGTCGGATGCGAGGGAAAGTGGGCCGGGGAGCCGATCGAGGCGCGGCGCGCGGCCGATCTTTCCCGGATGGAGGGGGAGATCCGCGAGGACGTCCGCTTCCTCGCCGTGGAGATCGGCGAGCGGAACCTCCGCGACGACGCGCGCCACATGGCGCTCACGCGCGCCAGCGGGTGGATCCGGGGGCGCCTCGCCGCGCTGGGCTACCGGGTCGCCGAGCAGCCCATCGTCGTGGACGGCCGGAAGGTCTCGAACCTCGAGATCGAGATCCCGGGAGGGAGGGCTCCTTCCCAGATCGTCATCGTCTCGGCCCAGCACGACACGCTTCCGGGATCACCGGGAGCGAACAACAACGCCAGCGGCGAGGCCGTGCTCCTCCAGCTGGCCGCGCTGCTCCGGGACTCCGCCCCCGACCGCACCATTCGCCTCGTCTCGTTCACGACGGAGGAGGACCCGTGGTTCGGGACGGCGGACATGGGGAGCCTCCACTACGCGCGCCGCTCGCACGAGCGCGGTGAGGACATCCGGGTGATGATGTCGCTCGACTCGATCGGCTACTACCTCCACGAGCCAGGGAGCCAGCGGCTCCCGATCCCCTTCTCCTGGATCTACCCGGACCGGGGTGACTTCCTCGCCTTCATCGGGAACCTCCGCTCGCGCGGCGCCGTGACCGCGGCCACACGGGGATTTCACAAAGGGAGCGGGTTTCCCGTCGAGGCCGGGCTCTCTCCGGAGTGGGTCGACGGCGCGACCTGGTCCGACCACGCATCCTTCTGGAGGTTCGGGTACCCGGCGATCCAGGTCACCGACACCGGCGGCTTCCGCTCCCCGTTCCACACCGGCCCCGGAGACACGCCGGAGAAGCTGGACTACGGGGCACTGGCCCGCATCGCCCTCGGCATGTACGGGTCGGTCCTGGAACTCTCGACCCTGGAGCGGTGACCATGCACCTCGACCCCGCACGGCTCCTCCTCCAGAACGGCGCGCTGCTCCTCGGCGCAGGGGTGCTCTGCGGCATCCCCTTCTACCTGGCCATCGTGCTCGGATGGCATCCGGAGCGGATCCGCGCCTGGCGCGTCGCACACGCGACCTTGCTCGCGGACGGCCTGCTGCTCCTCGTCGTGGGGATCCTCCTGCCCGCCCTCCAGGCCGGGACGGTCTGGCGCGCGGCGCTCGCCTGGTCCCTCGTGGTCTCGGCGTGGGGCTTCGTCCTCGCGCTCGGCGGTGGAGCGGCGGCGGGACGGCGCGGCCTCGTGCCCTGGCCACCCGGGTGGAACTGGGTGTTCTTCGCGGGGCACGCGATCGGCGCCCTGGGATCGGCGATCGGGGTCTCCCTCCTGGCCATCGCCCTGGTCCGGTGACGCGCCGGCCGCACGGGTCCCCGGCCACGCCCAGCACGAACTTCCAGAAGCCGAGGTCGCTCGCCACCTGGTGAAAGCGGCTCACGCTCCGCGCATCGCTGCGTCGAGGTACCGCTCCACCACCCGCTTGGCCCGCCGCACCGACTCCTCGAGCGGGAAGCCGCGGGCCAGGAATCCGGCCGTGGCCGAGGCGAGCCGGCAGCCGGTGCCGCGCGCCTCGACCGGTCGGCGACGCCCGCGGATCCGGACGACCGACCGACCGCGCACGAGCAGGTCGACCGGCTCGCCCTCGCGGTGCCCTCCCTTCACCAGCACGGCGCGCGCGGGGAGCTCGCGGGCGGCCCGGACCGCCTCCTCCTCGGTACCGAGCCCGCGACCGGCGAGCGCCTCCAGCTCCGGCCAGTTGGGGGTGGCGAGCGCGGCGCGGGAGAGGAGGGCCTGGAGCGCCTCCCGCGCGTCGGCGGCGTCGAGGAGCGAGAGGCCCGACGAGGCCGCCAGCACCGGGTCGACGACGAGCGGCACCTTCCCGAGCGGCCTGCGCGCCAGCCGTTCCGCCAGCGCCGCGGCGTTGGCGCCGCTTCCCAGCATCCCCGTCTTCACCCCGCGTGGAAGCTCCAGGGCACCGTCGAGGAGCGCGTCCACCTGGGCGAGGAGCATCTCCGGCGCGGACGGCACGGCGGCACGGGCCCCGCGCGGCCCCTGCGCGGTGATCGCCGTGGCCACCGCCCAGCCCCGGGCGCCGGCGGCGGCGAGCGCCTCCAGGTCGGCGACCAGTCCGGCCCCGCCGCTCGGGTCGAGCCCGGCGCAGACCAGGACCCGCGGCCCCTTCGGCGAGGGCGCGCTCATCTGCGCCGGTCCGCCGCCGCCCGCACGAGCCCGCGCAGGATGTCCGCGTGACGCGGATCCCGCGGTGCGAGCGCCTCGGGGTGCCATTGCACGCCCAGCGCGAAGCCTGCCCCCTCGATCTCGATGGCCTCGATGACGCCGTCTGGGGACCAGCCGGAGACGGCCACGCCGTTCCCGGGACGGCGGACCGCCTGGTGATGGGTGCTGTTCACCCGGAGCGGTTCGGGGCCGACCAGCCGCTCCAGGAGCGAGCCAGGGCCGACCTCCACCACGTGGCTCGGCGCATCCTTCGGGGGCGGCTGCTCGTGGGAGACCCCGAGGTCGTCGGGGAGATGCTGGTGGAGCGTACCGCCGCGCACCACCGCGAGGAGCTGCATCCCGCCGCAGACGCCGAGCACCGGCTTCCCGGCGGCGAGCGCCCCCGCCGCCATCTCCTCCTCGAAGGCAGTGCGCTCCGGGCGGGAGGGCCCGCAGCCGGGGCTGCGTGCCTCGCCGTATCGTTCGGGCGGGATGTCGAAGTCGCCGCCGGCGACGAGGAGCCCGTCGCAGAGGGCCAGGTACTCCCCGGCGAGCGACGGATCCCCGCAGGGGACCGGGATCGGCAGGCCGCCGGCGACGCGGACCGCGTCGGCGTAGGCGCGGGGCTGCTCGTACCGTCCCGACCCGTTCACGTCGAGCGGGATGGCGATGCGGGGTCGACTCACGAACCCTCCCCGGCCCCCTCGGCGAAGCGGGCCACGAGGAGCGCCGCCCGGGCCCGCACGTCTCCGCGGGAGAAGAGGTCCTCGATCACGGCCGCCGCCGCCGCCCCGGCCCGGGCCACCTCGCCCACCGTCCCGAGGGTGATCCCGCCGATGGCCACCACCGGCGCGCCGAGCGCACCGGCCACCTCGCGGAGCGACTCGATCCCGCGGGGCGCGGCGGCGATCTCCTTCGTCCGGGTGGAGAACATGGGCCCGAATCCCACGTGGTCGGCGCCGGCGGCGATGGCAGCGCGCGCCTCGGCGAGCGTCCGCGTGCTCCTTCCCACGAGCATCCCGGGACCGACGATGCGACGCGCCTCCCCGGCGGAAAGGTCGTCGTCCCCCACGTGGACCCCGTCGGCCCCGGCGAGCAGCGCCAGGTCGGCCCGGTCGTTCACGATGACGAGCGCCCTGCCGCGGCAGAGCGCCGCGATCTCCCGCGCGGCCGCGAGAACCGCCCCGGCCGGGGAGGTCTTCATCCGGACCTGGACCACCCCGGCTCCACCCTCCACCGCGAGGCGGGCCCGGCCGATCGGGTCCTCGTCACCGACGATGGCGTAGAGTCCCCGCAGGCGGGCGATCCGGGAGCCCCTCCCGGCGGCGAGTTCCTCCATGGCGCCGCACATTTGCACGTCGCTTGACGCGCCGGCAAGCGGGGCCTATTTTCCCCTCCCCTCCACGTCGCAACCGAAGGATCCATGCCCGATACGTTCGACAACAAGATCATCGACAAGCGCGTCGCTCGTCGCTACGTCCGCAAGGGACTGCTCGACGAGAAGGACTTCGAGAGATATCTGAAATCCCTTCCCGACGTGGCCGACCAGGCCGTCCCGGTCGAGTCCGAGGTCGAACACGTCGAGACGGACGAGGAAGAGTAGCAGTGCGGGCCGGCGCGGCCCTGTGCGGCGCCCTCGCGCTCCTCCTCCTCCCCCGGGTCGTCCCGGCGCAGGCTCCGTCCGCGCTCCCGCGCGCCGAGCCCCGCCCCCCCGCCGAGCGCCGCAACCCGGTCGTCGCCGCCGCCGAGCGTTCGCGCGGAGCGGTGGTGAACGTCTCGGCCGAGGAACTGGTCCGGGTGCGCGTTCCCACGCCGGGCGCCGACATGGGGCAGCTCCTCTTCGAGGAGTTCTTCGGCAAGCCCCGCTTCCGCAGCGGCTACGCCGTCACCTCGCTGGGGAGCGGCGTCATCGTCTCCCCGGATGGCCACGTGCTCACCAACGCCCACGTGGTGGAGCGCGGGGCCCGCTACCGCGTGCAGCTCCTCGACGGCCGGGAGCTGCCGGCCCGCGTGCTGGGGACCGACCCTGCCAGCGACCTGGCCGTGCTGCGGGTGGAGACGAAGGAGAAGCTCCCCTACCTCGCCGCCGGCCGCTCCGACGACCTCATGATCGGGGAGACGGTGATCGCCATCGGCAACCCCTTCGGCCTCGCCCACACCGTCACCACCGGCGTGGTCTCCGCGCTGCACCGCAAGGTGGGCGATCCGCGACGCCCGCTCTTCGACATGGTGCAGACCGACGCCTCCATCAACCCCGGCAACTCGGGCGGCCCGCTCGTGAACATCCAGGGACAGCTCATCGGGGTGAACACCGCCATCATCGGCGACCGCAGCGCCGGCATCGGCTTCGCCATCCCCATCGACCGGGCCCTGCGCATCGCCGAGGACCTGATCCGGCATGGCGAGGTGCGCGAGGGCTTCACCGGCATCGCCGTCCGCGACGAGCCGGTGAAGTCGGACCGGATCGGCGGCGACCGGGTGCGCATCCAGGTGAGCGGGGTGGAGGCCGGATCGCCGGCAGCGACGGCCGGCGTCCGGAAGGGCGACGTGGTGGAGTCGGTGGGGGACGCCGCGGTGGAGAGCGCCGCCGAGTACCGCTTCCGCGTGCGCGACGTCCCGGTCGGCGGCACCGTCCGGCTCGTGCTTTCCCGCGGGAAGGACCGGGTCCAGGTCTCCGTCCGGACCGTCGAGCTCTCGCCCGAACGGGCCGAGCAGCAGCTCCTGCAGCGCACCGGGCTCGCGCTCGGGGAGGAGCGGGTCCGCGGAGGCGCGGTCGTGGTGGTGCGCTCGGTGCGGCGCGGCAGCCCCGCCGCGGAGACCGGGCTGCAGGCCGGCGACTGGATCCGCGAGGTCAACGCGCTCGAGATCTCGTCGCTCGCGGACTGGCGGAAGGCCGCGGTCCAGGCCCGGCGTGCCGGCCAGCTCGTGCTGCTCGTCCAGCGGGGGTTCGCCGCCGAGCGCGTGACCTTCGACGTGGACTAGAATGGCGCCATGACCGACGCCCCGCACCCCGCCCACGTGGACTTCGGGACCTTCGTCCTCTCCCTCGGCTCCTCCGCCCTCGTGCACCTCGGGGAGATCGAGCATCCCGGGAACAGCGACTCGAAGGAGAACCTGGCCCTCGCCCGGCAGGTCATCGACCTCCTCGCCATGCTCGAGGAGAAGACCAGGGGCAACCTGACCGCCGAGGAGGCGCGCTTCCTCTCCGACCTGCTCGCCGACCTTCGCCTCAAGTTCGTGGAGAAGAACCGCGGGGCGGCACCGGGCCCCGGGTAGCGAGGACCCGTCTACAGCCCGGCCTCGACGAGCGACTCGGCCAGCCGCCGGATGAGCTCGCGGCGCAGCACCCTCCGGGTCCGGGTCAGCGCATCGGGATCGCGAGCGGGGTGGCGGGTCCGGCGGGCGGCCGCCTCCACCACCCAGGCGATCCGTCGTGGGTCGAGCCGGGCCGGCTCGCGCCGGCGCCGCTTCAGGAAGAACCCGATCCCACGCTGATCGAGCACGCGGTGGAGCGAGCGCCGGGCCTCGGCGGTGAGGGTGAGATCGACGATGTTTTCCACGCACCGATCTCTAGGATCGATCGCCGGATCGATCCAATTTCCGGTCCGCCGGGCTCAAAACTGGACAGCGGGGACGAGCCGGTCCGCCAGCAGCCGGGCGCGGAGCAGCCGCATCGGGCTCGTACGGCAGCGAGCCGAGCACCCGCGCGCCGGTGAGCCGCTCGATCTCGGCGCCGTTGTGGGGCTCGGAGGGATCGAGCCGCGGCGACGTGCGGTTCAGCACGACGCCGGCGATGGCCAGGCCCCGGCTCCGCAGCGCCTCGCAGGTCAGGGCGGTGTGGTTCACGGTTCCCAGCCCGGCGCGGGCCACCACCAGAACCGGCATCTCGAGGGTCACCGCCAGATCGGCGTACGTATGACTCCCGGTGAGAGGAACGAGCAGGCCGCCGGCCCCCTCGACGACCAGCGCCGCGTGCCGGCGCGCGAGCTCGGCCGCGCAGGCCATCACGTGCGCGAAGGAGACCTCCACGCCCTCGAGCCGCGCCGCCACCGCGGGTGCCAGCGGGGCGAGGAGCGAATAGGGGCAGACGAGTCCGGCCGGATCGGTCGCACCGGCCGCCTCCCGGAGCCGGTCCGCGTCGGTGGGCAGCCCGTCCTCCACCCCCGACTGCGCCGGCTTCATGGCCCCGACGTCCAGGCCGCGGGCGCGCCACCCGGCCACCAGCGCCGCCGCCACCTCGGTCTTGCCGACGCCGGTGTCGGTCCCGGTGACGAAGAGGCCGCGCATCACAGCCGTGCCACCGCCGCCTCGATCGACTCCCGGGTGATGCGCCCGAGGTCGGCGAGCTGTGCCTCCGTCATGGCCAGCGGGGGCATGAGCACCACCACGTTGCCGAGCGGCCTCAGGATGGCGCCGCGGCTGCGCGCCTCGAGGGTCACCTGGTGGCCGGCCCGCAGCTCGAAGGCGTACTCCTCCTTCGTGCCCCGGTCGCGCACCAGCTCGATGCCGACCATGAGCCCGCGGCGCCGGATCTCGCCCACGTGAGGATGGGCCTCGAGCGGTGCCAGCGCGCGGGAGAGCGCCTCGGCCCTCGCCGGGAGCCCTTCCAGGATCCGGCGCTCCCGGAAGAGGCGCATGCTGGCCGTGGCGGCGGCGCAGGCGAGGGGGTTGCCGGTGAAGGTGTGGCCGTGGAAGAAGGTCCGGCGCGATTCGAACGGGCCGAGGAAGGACTCGAAGATCTCCTCGGTGGTGAGGGTCGCTGCCAGCGGCAGGTAGCCGCCGGTCAGCCCCTTCGCGACCGTGAGGATGTCGGGGCGGACCCCTTCCTGCTCGACCGCGAACATCGTCCCGGTGCGGCCGAAGCCGGTGGCCACCTCGTCGCAGACGAGGAGCGCCCCGTGCCGGTCGCAGATCTCCCGCATGCGGCGCAGGTAGCCGGGGGGCTGCACGATCATCCCGTCGGCGCCCTGGACGAGCGGTTCGAGGACGAGCGCGGCCACCTTTCCGGCGTTCGCCTCGAAGACCTTCTCCACCTCGTCGGCGCAGGCCATGCGGCAGTCCGGCCAGGTCTTCCCGAGCGGGCAGCGGTAGCAGTAGGGCTGCGGCGCGTGGCGCACCGGGAAGAGGAGCGGCTTGAAGATGCGGTGGAAGAGGTCGATGCCGCCCACCGACACCGAGCCGATGGTGTCGCCGTGGTAGCCGCCGCGGATGGCCACGAACTCCTTCCGCTCCGAGGTCGCCGCGCAGCTGGAAGTGCTGGTAGGCCATCTTGAGCGCGATCTCGGCGGCCGTCGCTCCGGCGTCGGAGAAGAAGACGCGGGTGAGCCCCGGGGGCGCGATGCGGACGAGCTCCTCGGCGCACTCGATGGACGCGGTGGAGGCGAGCCCGAGCAGCGTGGTGTGGGCGATCCGGCCGAGCTGGGCCACGATGGCGGCGTCGATCTCGGGAACCCGGTGGCCGTGCACGTTGCACCAGAGGGACGAGACGCCGTCGAGATACCGGTTGCCGAGCGTGTCGACGAGGTGGACGCCGTCGCCGGAGTCGATGACCACCGGGTCCTCGGCGAGCCAGTCCTGCATCTGGGTGAAGGGATGCCAGAGGTGGCGGTGGTCGGCGGCGACGAGCCGGTCGTGACGTGCGCGCTCCATGGGGCGCACAAGCTAGCGCAAGGGGGCCCCGGCGCGAAGGAGCTGCAGGTGGAGTCGAGAGCGGTCCCGTTGTCACGGGGTCAGGGGACGCGAATCCGGGACACCCTTCTGGGACTTCCCTCCGGTTGTTTACATTTGGTGAATGTCGCGGCGGCGCCGGCGGACCTTGATCGATCCCGACCGTTGATGTGAGTCAATTCACATTTAGCCGCGCTACCACTGCCGGTTGACCGGGTCGACCGGGATTGTCCGCCTCACCCGTTCGCGGCGTCGAATACGTTTACTTATCTATTTTCAGATACTTGGAATGGCCATAAGTCACCTGATGAGGGGACGCTTCCGACCTGCCATCGGCGTGTAACCGTCGTGTCGGGGAGGAAGTGGATCCATCTCATCCACTTTTTCATCTCCGGCGGGGCAACGGGGCGGAGTTCGGGGAAGGCGGTCACGCGAAGGCGGCTCGAAGGGGCCGAACGTCGGAGGGAAGAAAGATGGCCCGAGGAAACAGGCAGACGGGGAGCCGCATCGCTCGCGATGCCGGCATTTCACTCATGGTGTTCAGCGCTGCGGCGGCCGCCCTGGCGGTCCCGGTCGAGGCGCGGGGCGCGGTCATCTGCACGCGCACCGTGACCGCCGACGTCGTCGTCTTCGACCAGCCGCTCATGTACAACCGGCTGGGCGCGCAGAACGTGAACGGCATCATGTACGCGCTGCGGCGGGACGTGGTGAGCAAGGGCTCGCTCACACCCTGCGGCGCCGCCTGCGTCGCCGGAAACGTGACGCTGCGCCCCGACAAGCGGCCGCGCCCGCTCGTCCTCCGCGTCGCCGCGGGCGATTGCCTCGAGGTCAGGTTCCAGAACCTGCTCGCCGCCCTGGCCAATCCCTCCCCGGCGACGCCCGGCTTCGACCTGCCCAAGGTGGACGACCAGGTGGCGAGCCGGACCGCCGGATTCCACGCCCAGGGCATGCAGCTCGTCGGTGCCATCAGCGACGACGCGTCGTGGGTGGGCGCGAACGGGTCGAGCCTGGTCGCCCCGGGCAGCGGGGGCGTCGTCTACACCTACTACGCCGAGAAGGAGGGGGCGTTCCTCGTCACCAGCCACGGTGCGACCTTCGGGAGCGACGGCTCGGCGGGCAACAGCGCGAACGGCATGTTCGCGGTGATCAACGTGGAGCCGCCCGGCGCGAGCTTCTACCGCAGCCAGGTGACCGAGGAGGAGATGCGCCTCTGCACCACCGGCACGACCGCCGACGGGCAGCCCATCCTGAATTACCAGGCGACCTATCCGGATCTCGACGGGAACGGCGCCCCCACGGTCTGGGCGCTCGAGGGCAAGGGCGGCCTGCCGGTGCTCAACATGCTGAAGGGGCTCGAGCTCGTCCACTCCGACCTGAACGCCGTCATCGCCAACTCCGACCCGGCGGTTCCCAGCGGAAAGTTCCCTGCCTCCACCTATCCGCTCGAGAGCGTCGGAAAGGTGAACCCGAGCGTTCCCAACCGGCTCGAGCCCTTCCGCGAGTACACCGTGGTCTTCCACGACGAGATGGCGGTCTCGAATGCCTTCCCGGAGTGGTACCTCCACCCGGTCCTCAAGCACACCCTCTCCGCCGTGGGCGACGTGTTCCAGGTGAACTACGGCTCGGGAGGCGTGGGCTCCGAGGTCATCGCCAACCGGCTCGGCGTCGGCCCCATGCACGACTGCCTCGACTGCGTGTACGAGGAGTTCTTCCTCACCTCCCCGGCCGTGGGCGACCCGGCCATGGTCGTGGACGTCCCCGCCAACTTCGGGCTCGAGGCCTGTGGCCCCCCGGGCACCGGGCCGAACTGCGCAGCCACCGGCCCCAAGGCGAAGCTCGCCTACTACCCGGACGACCCCTCCAACGTGCACCACAGTTACATCAACGACTTCGTGAAGTTCCGGAACGTGCACACCGGGAAGGAGCACCACATCTTCCACCTGCACAACCACCAGTGGCTCTACAACCCGAACGACGACAACTCCAACTACCTGGACGCCCAGGGAATCGGCCCGGGCGGTGGATACAGCTACGAGATCAACTTCGGAGGGTCGGGCAACCGGAACAAGAGCGCCGGCGACGCCATCTTCCACTGCCACTTCTACCCGCACTTCGCCCAGGGCATGTGGGAGCTCTGGCGCAACCACGACGTGTTCGAGCCGGGCACGCCGCTCGCTGGTCTCGGGCGGGGCATTCCACACCTCCCCCTTCGCGCTGAAGGACGGGGAGCCGGCCGTGGCCTCCACGGCCACCATCCCCGATCCAGCGAACCCCAACAACACCATCACCGTCCCGACGGCGCGCGCTCGCGCCCTCCCCGACGGGGAGATCGTGGCCGGGACCCCGATCCCCGCGGTGGTTCCGCTGCCGGGCAAGCCCATGGCGGTGATGCCAGGCAAGGTGACGGTGGTCCCGAAGGTCTCGGGCGGGATCACCGTGGGCAGCAACGCCAAGGTGGCCCGTCCGGTGACCGATGCGGCCGGGGTCGTCACCGGGTGTGACTCGGGCGACGCCGCCCCGGCCTGCTCCGATCCCGCGCAGACGCACCCGACCCTCAACGCCAGGGGCATCAAGAACCCCGGCTTCCCGTTCTGGCTGGCCGGCGTCGAGAGCACGGTGGGGCAGCGCATGCCCTCTCCCCCGCTCGACATGGACGCGGCTGCCGGCGGCTGGGACGGCGGCCTTCCGCGCCATGCGCTCGATGGCTATGCCGCCAGCGGCTGCGTGGGCGCGACGCGTGGCGATTGCGCCGTGGCCATCCAGTCCCCGTACGACATGACGAAGACGGTCCACAAGGCGGCCCCGGTGTGGTTCCCGGAGGACGGGACGGACCTCGAGAAGGCGGCCATGGCGTTCCACTCCGTGCGCACCCATTCAAGCACGGCAACCCTCCTGAACGGCCAGACCGTCCCGGGCAGCTTCGTGACCAACGGGTCGGGCAGGCCGGTTCCGGGCGCTCCCTTCCACGAGCCGTGCGTGGACGACCGAGGCGTTCGCCTCGGGGCCGGGGTCACCGGCCAGTTCTTCGATGGCCTGGGCGGCCTGGGGACCAGGGGCTCCTCCCCGTTCAACGCGGACAGCCCGCGAATCTACAAGGGCGCCAACATCCAGTTCGACGTGGTGCTCAACAAGCTCGGCTACCACTACCCCCAGGAGCGGATCATCACGCTCTGGGAGGACGCCATCCCCACCATCAACAAGCAGCGCGCCCCCGAGCCGCTGGTGATGCGGATGAACACCTTCGACTGCGTGATGTACCACCACACCAACCTGGTGCCTGCCGTCTTCGAGATGGACGACTACCAGATCAAGACCACCACCGACATCATCGGCCAGCACATCCACCTGCCCAAGTGGGACCTCACGACCACCGACGGCTCGGCCAACGGCTGGAACTACGAGGACGGCACGCTCTCACCCGACTCGGTGCGCGAGCGCATCGACGCGATCAACTCCTTCAACGGGAACACCGCGCTCGTGGCCGCCAAGCACCCCTTCTTCCCTGCCACGAGCCCCGGCGGCCTCGACTGGAAGGGCGCGCGCACCACCCTCCAGCGCTGGTTCTCGGACCCGGTGGTGAACGTGGACGGCCAGCACCGCGGCCTCGGCATCATCTTCACCCACGATCACTACGGCCCCTCCACCCACCAGCAGGTGGGGCTCTACGCCACCGTGCTCGTGGAGCCGCCCGGATCGACCTGGACCCACAACGAGACTGGCGTGGCCCTGTACACCCGCCCCGACGGCGGTCCCACCAGCTGGCAGGCGGCCATCCTCGACGGTGCCAACAGCCACCGCGAGTTCTACTTCGAGTACACGGACTTCCAGCACGCCTACAAGCCCGGCGTCTACGTCGGCCGCGGCCAGTGGGGCGGGCCGGGCTCCGCGCCCGACGCGAACAGCTTCCGCAGCGCGGTGAACCCGCCCGTGAAGGCCATGGCGGCGGTCCCCTTCCCCGACCTCCTCACCTTCCCGTCGATCTGCCCGGGCGGTGGCCCGCGCCCCTGCCCCGAGGCCATCTCGGCCGACGATCCTGGTTTCCTCGTGGTGAACTACCGCAACGAGCCCGTTGGCTTCCGCGTCTTCGACCCGACCCGGAGGGGACCGGACGGAAAGCCGGGCGCCCAGGCCGAGGGATTCCCGGGCGACCTGGCCTTCGCGCTTCAGAGCCGCGTCGACCGCAAGATCGCCGCCCTGAACGTGCAGCCCAAGGCCGGAGCCGCCAACGCCATCAACGGCACCCAGTTCCCGCCGCCGCTCAACGCGGGAGGCGTCACCGCCGGTGACCCGTACACCCCGCTCGTGCGCGCCTACTTCGGCGATCCGGTCCGGATCAAGATCCAGGCCGGAGGCGACGAGGAGTCCCACAGCGCCACGGTGTACGGCATGAAGTGGCTCCAGGGCGGCTCGGGCTACGGCTTCGCCCCGAACTCCGGCTGGCGGAACTCCCAGCACGCCGGCATCTCGGAGCAGTTCACCTTCGCCTCGCCGACCATCCCGGTGCTCAACGGCGGCACCCGCGCCGACCACCTCTACTCGCTCAACCCCAGCCTGGACGGCTTCTGGAACGGCGTGTGGGGCCTCTTCCGGAACTACGGGACGGCGCAGACGAATCTCAAGCAACTTCCCAACGGCGCGGTCCTGCCCTTCAAGCTGACCAACGCCGCCGCCTTCACCGGCATCTGCCCGGCCACCGCGGTCCTCCGCAGCTACGACATCTCGGCCGTGCTCGCCAACGACGTGCTCGCCAACACCGAGGGGGTCGTCATCCTGCCCAACGACGGCTCGGACGTCATGAACATGGGCGGCAAGACCGGCACCGGACAATCCGCGCTGAACCCCAACGGCGGCACGCTCGTCTACAACCCGCGCACGACGTCGCTCTCCAACGGCAAGTCGGGGCCGCTCCACGACCCGACCGCCATGCTCTGGGTCAGGACGGCCGACCTGGAGGCAAGGAACCCGGCGGCCAAGGAGTGCCTGAACACCAGGGGCAAGTTCGACCCCACCGTCCCCACCTGCCCGGTGAAGCTCAAGGCCGGCGCTCCGATCGAGCCCATCGTCCTGCGGGCCGCTGCCGGCCAGTGCATCGGCGTGAAGGTGCGCAACCGGCTCCCCGCGGCGGTGCCAGACCTCGCGGGCTACAAGCACCTGCCCGGTATCGTGGCTCGTGACACCGCCGATCCCGCCGGCGTCACCACCTTCAACAACAACCTGATCCGTCCGTCGAGCTACGTCGGCCTTCACCCGGCGCTCGTCTCCTACGACGTGAACATCGACGACGGGATGGCCATCGGCGCGACCGGAGTGCAGAGCAACGCCTCCGGCCTCATCGCCGGCCCCGGCCAGACCCAGTTCTACCGGTGGTATGCGGGCGACATCAGCCTGGTACCCGCGGCCGGCGGCGCCTACACGGTGGTGGCGACCCCGGTGGAGTTCGGCGGCGCCAACCTCACGCCATCCGACGTCATCAAGCAGGGGCCGAAGGGTCTGGTCGGGGCGCTCGTGATCGAGCCGGCCGGAACCACCTGGGCCGAGACGGACACCGTTCCGGATCGCCAGACGGCGAACACGGCGGTCGCGGTGCGCGGGACCCGGGCCAGCGCCACCCTGAACCCGGGCACCCCCAACGCCACGCGCGACTTCGTGAACGTGATCCAGAAGGGGCTCGGCCTCCGGTACAAGGACGGCACCCCCGCCGAGATGATGGCCGCCGAGGATGCGATCGCCGAGGATGCGGAGGATTCCGGCCACATGGCCATCAACTACGGGGCCGAGCCGCTCTGGTTCCGCTTCGGCCTGCAGCCCAATGCGCCCCTGACGCCTGGGCACGGAACGGGCCCCTCCTTCATGGACGTGGCCAACGCGGAGATGGCGTTCTCGAACACCCTGGGTGGGGGCGATCCCGTCACTCCGGTCTTCACCGCAGATGCCGGAGCCCCGGTGCGGATGCACCTGCTCCTCCCCACCGGATCCCCTCGGGCGTCGAGCTTCACGCTCCACGGCCACCTCTGGCAGCGCGCGCCCTACGTCTGCCCGGGCTCTGCGAAGGACAACCTCCCCGGCAAGTGCCTCGCCACCGGCTACTTCCCGACCCTCGCCGGCGAGGTGAGTTCCCGTGCCCTGGGCCATAGCCCCATCTCCGACTACACCGGGTCCCAGGACTTGATCATGCCCGGGTCGCACTTCGACATCGTGCTCCCCAGCGCGGGTGGCGCGGGCAAGGTCGCGGGCGACTACCTGCTCATGGACAGGGCCGGCTTCGGCGCCACCTCCGGCCTCTGGTCGCTTCTTCGGGTGAGGTGACCGTGAAGCGGGAACGGAGCCAGGACCTGCATCCTCGCCGGCCCGCCGCACCGGGCCGGCGGGCCTCGACCCTGTCGCTCTCCCTCGCGGCGCTCGTCGCCGCGGGGGGAGCCAGGGCCGCCCCGTCCACCTCGCCGCCGGGAGACGCCGGCCGGGTGGTGCGCGATGGCGTGGTGGTGGAATTCTCCATCGGACCATCCGCCGCCGGCCCGGGCGGACCGCTCGTCGAGGGAGAGTACGCCGACGTGCGCTTCCGGATGACCGATGCCGCGAGCGGCCGCGCCGTTCCCGGGCTCAGGCCGGCCGCCTGGATGGACATGTCCGGAGTGGTGGGCGGCAAGGCGGGCGAGCAGCGCGCCTGCAAGGACAAGGTCGCCCTGTACCTGCAGGGAAGCGTGGGCATCCGCCCCATGGTGGACCTCAACAGCTACTACCTGCTCGTGCTGAACCAGGACGCCAGCGTCTCGGTCATCGACCCGGTGGTGAGCATGACCGGGAACACCAGCCTCTTCACCACGATCGTCCTGAAACGCCCGGCCGCCGACTGGACGAAGGGGCTCGACCAGAAGCGGATCTACCTGTCGCTCCCCAAGGCCGGGGAGGTGACGGTGGTGGACGCGGAGACGTTCAAGGTGGTGGCCACGGTCCAGGCGGGCGGCGAGCCCATGCGCCTCGCCCTCCAGGAAGACGGCAGGTACCTCTGGGTCGGCGACGACGACCGCTCGCCCGGGAAGGGCGGGGTCACCGTCATCGACACCGAGGCCCCGAAGGTCGTGGCCAGCATCCCCACCGGCTCCGGCCACCACGAGATCGCGCTGGCCGGGGACCGGATGGCCTTCGTCACCAACCGGGACGACGGCACGGTCTCCGCGATCGACGCGCAGAAGCTGGAGAAGGTGAAGGACATCGCGACTGGTCCGCTGCCCATCTCGGTGGCCTACTCCACGCTCTCCCGCTCCGTCTACGTCGCCGACGGGAAGACCGGTGCCATCGCGGTGATCGACCCCTCGCGGCTCGAGGTCGTCGCCCGCATCGAGACGAAGCCCGGCCTCGGTCCCTTGCGCTTCACCCAGGACGGCCGCTGGGCCTTCGTCGTGAACCCGACCGCGAAGACCGTCTTCGTGATCGACGCCGCGGAGAACCGGCTGGCCCACGCCATCCCGCTGGACGGACAGCCCTACCAGGTGAGCTTCACGCGCGCCTTCGCCTACGTTCGCCTCCTCGACTCCGAGCAGGTGAAGATGGTGAACCTGCTCTCCCTGGGCGCCGACAGGAAGCCCACGGTCCAGGGGTTCGGCGCCGGCACCGGCGCTCCGAAGACCGCCGGCGATCTCTCGGTGGCCGATTCGGTGGCCCAGGCTGCCAACGAGGCGGCGGTCTTCGTCGTCAACCCCGCCGACTCGAACACCTACTTCTACATGGAGGGCATGAACGCCCCCATGGGGAGCTTCGGCGGCTACGGTCACGCCGCGAGGGCGGTGGCGGTCGTCGATCGCAGCCTGAAGGAGGTCGAACCCGGCGTCTACGCGGGCAAGGTCCGTCTACCCGTGGCCGGGCAGTACGACGTGGCCTTCCTCCTCGACAATCCGCGCATCCTCCATTGCTTCTCGGCCGAGGCGCAGGACAATCCGGCGCTGAGCCGGGACGGGCGGTCGCTGACCGCGGAGTTCATCGACCTTCCGCTGCGGACGCCTCAGGGCGCCGAGGTTCCGGTTCGATTCCGGCTGCTCGACGCGCGCAGCCGGACGCCGCGCGCCGGCCTCGGGGACGTCCGGGTGCTCTTCCACGCCGCCTCCGGCGGCCCGCGGGAGGAGTCCCTCGCGGTCGAGGTGGGCGACGGCGTCTACGAGGCGCGAATCGTCCCCTCGCAGGCGGGCGCCCACTACCTCTTCATCTCCATCCCATCCCAGCGGATGAAGCCGAACGAGCTGCCGTTCCGGGGAATCCTCGTCGAGGCCCCCACCGGACGGAAGAGCAGCCCGGCCGGCTCCACCTAGCAGCCTTCGAGGACGATCACATGGCTCCCATGCACTCCATCCTTCCCGCGGCGCTCGCCGCCCTCCTCCTGGCCGGACCGGTCCGGGCCGAGGACGCCCCGCCCTGTCACGGTCCCGCCGTCGACGCCGCGCCCTCCGCCGACACCGGCGCACGGGTCGAGGTTCCGGACGTCGAGCTCGTGGACCAGGACGGGAGGACGGTCGGCGTCCGGTCGCTCCTCGAGTCCGGGAAGCCCGTGGTGGTGAGCTTCATCTTCACCACCTGCACGACCATCTGCCCGATGCTGTCGACCATCGTCTCCCGGGTGCAGGACAAGCTCGGGGACCGGGTCGGACGGGAGGTCTCGCTGGTCTCGATCTCGGTCGACCCGGGTCGCGACACGCCGGCCCGTCTCAAGGCGTACGCCGCCCGCCACCACGCGAAGCAGGGGTGGACGTGGCTCACCGGCGGCCGGGGGACGGTCGAGCAGGTGCTGCGGGGGATGGGCGCTTACACCCCGAGCTTCGCGGACCATCCTCCCATGGTGCTGGTCGGTGACGGCTCGGGCGGGTGGACGCGGCTGAACGGCTTCCCCGGCCAGGCGACCATCGTGGCGCAGGTCGACGCGTATGCGGCCAAGGCAGGGTCGCGGTCCGTCGCGGCGACGGCGACGGCGACGGGGCGATGACATGAGCCTCCGACCCGCCGCCCTCTCCACCGCGCTCGCCCTCGCCGTCCCGACGCTGGCGACCGAGCCCCCCGCCCTGGCGCCGAAGGCCGCCCCGAGCACCGAGCGCGCCCGGGCCTACTTCACCGACTCCGTCCTCCTCGACCAGGACGGCCGCGCGGTCCGCTTCTACTCCGACGTCCTTTCGGGAAACGTGGTGGTGGTGAACTTCATCTTCACCCGTTGCACGGAGGCCTGCCCGCTCCTCACGCGGCGCATGAACGCGGTCCGGCGAGCGCTGGGCGATCGATTCGGCCGCGACGTGCGCTTCGTCTCCATCAGCGTCGACCCCGAGTTCGACACGCCGCAGGAGCTCCGCCGCTTCGCCGGGATGCAGGAGGCCGCCTTCTCGGGCTGGACCTGGCTCACCGGGAGGAAGGAGGACGTGGACCGGGTGAAGGGGCGCCTGGGCGAGGTGGGGGAGAATCCGGGAGATCACGGCACGGGCTTCCTCGCCGCGAATGTCCGGACGGGGCACTGGATCAAGATCCGGCCCGATGCCTCGCCCGCGATCGTCGCGGAGCAGGTACGCGAGCTGGCCGACGAGGACGGGAAGCGAGGGGCGCCTGGCACGTCCGGTCCGACCGCGGCTCGCTGAACCGCCCCCGCCCCGGCGCGGTCGGTGGGCGCTCCTGGCCGGGGCGACCCTTCTCGCCACGCTCGCGGCCTGGTACCTGCTGCGCGAGCCGGGGGCCCTGGACGGCGGCGCTCCCGAGCCCGCCGCCCGCGCCCCGATGGGCCCGGCCCGCGAACCCATGCCGAGCGAGGTCACCGACCCTGGAGAGGCCAGGGCGCTCGCCGAGCGCCAGGAGAGGCGCGTACGCTTCGAGGCCATGCGCGACTCCTTCTCCGCCGCCAGCGGCGACACGCCCGCCTCCCGCGCCCGGCTCGAACCCGCGCTCCAGGCCCTCTGGCCGGCCAGGCCGGTCGCCTACGGACTCGCCTGCCGCGCCTCCCTCTGCCGCATCGAGTTCCCGGCTCCCGTGCAGCCGGCCCAGGCCGCCCTGGCCGACGACGCCGGGGTCCGCCGCCTCGCGGACGGCGTCTTCCTGGATCCCGACGGCGTCGACCCGATGGGCTACGTGCTGCTCGCCCCGGTGAACGCCCCCCCCGGCGACGACGTCGTCGCAAGCGTCGAGCGGGAATTCTTCCAGGAGAGCGACGCCCGCGAGTGCCTCTCCCGCGTCGGGGCCATCGGGTCGGTGGAGTACGAGCTCCGGGTCGACACTTCCGGATTCACCTACCGTTCCCGCACCGACCTCCCCCGCCCGGTGCTCGAGTGCGTCGACGACGTGCTGAACGGGATCATCGCCACCACCCAGGTCCCGCGCGACGTGAAGGCCTCCACGCGCACGTTCACCCTGCGCCGATGAGGTCCTCGCCGCCCCGATCCGGGATCCCCGCGGCCCTTGCCGCAATGGCGTTCCTCGTCGCGGCGCCGGCCTCCGCGCTCGACCTCACCCCGCGTGAGCAGGCCGGGAAGCGCATCTACCTCGCCGGGGAGAGCCCCTCCGGCGGGGAGATCGTGGTGAAGCTCGGCCGCGACGGCTCGACACTGCCCGGAACGGCGGCCCCGTGCGGCAGCTGCCACGGAGCCGACGGCCAGGGACGGCCCGAGGGCGGGGTGCGCCCGTCCGCCATCGCCTGGTCGGAGCTCGCGAAGCCATACGGGCACACCCACCCCGGCGGGCGCAAGCACCCTCCGTTCACCGACGCGACTCTGGCCCGGGCCCTGCGCGAGGGGCTGGATCCGGCCGGAAGCCCTCTCGACGTCTCGATGCCGCGCTACGCAATCTCCGACGAGGACTTTGGAAACCTGGCCGCCTACCTCCGCCGCCTGGAGGAGGACCTCGACCCCGGCATCGCGGCGGACACGCTCCGCATCGGAACCGTCCTGCCCACCGCCGGCGCGCTCGGGGAGGTGGGCGTCTCCATGCGTGCGGTGCTGTCCGGTTGGTTCGACAGGCTCAACCAGCGTGGCGGCGTGCACGGCCGCAGGGTGGATCTCGTGGTGGGCGGCTACGACGGCGACCGGGCCGACGGCGTCGACGCCGCCCGGGAGCTCCTCCGGGACGGGAGGGTCTTCGCGCTCGTCTCGGGCCTCTACCCAGCCGCCGAGCCCGAGGTGGCCGTCGTCGTGGGCGAGGCCCGCGTCCCCATGGTCGGCCCCTTCAGCCTCTTCGCCCGGAACGACGACCTCGCCGGAGCCTGGATCTTCCACCCGACCGGCGGCCTGCGGGAGCAGGCCCGTGCGCTCGCCGTCTTCGCGCCGCGCGAGCTCGGGAAGGGCGCGGGGCGATTCGTCGTGATCCACGCGCCGGAGGCCCCCTACGCCGAGGCGGCGCGGGCTGCCTCCGAGGAATTCCGGAAGCGCGGAGGAGCCCTCCCCGAGCTGGTCGCTCTTCCCGGGGATCCGAACGGGCTGCCGGGTCGGCTGAAGAAGGGAAACTTCGACGCGATCCTGGTCCTGGCCGGCGACGGGGCACTCGACGAACTGGCCCTGGAGCTCGCTGCCGCCGGTTGGACCCCCCCGCTCCTCGCCTCGGGGACACTGGCGGGCCGGGCCGCCACGCAGGTGGCCGGGCGCTACCCGGGCAAGGTGTTCCTCGCCTTCCCGGGCTCGCCCCACGACGAGTCCGCGGCCGCCTCGAAGGAGCTGGCCCGGCTGCGGGATGCCGCCGGCACCGCCGGGCGCTCGCGCGCCTCCCAGGCTTCCGCCGTCGTCGACGCGGCGGTGCTGGTGGAGGGGCTCAAGCGGACCGGTCGCGCGCTCAGCCGCGAGAAGCTCGTGCAGAGCCTGGAGGCCCTCCACGGCTTCGAGACCGGCCTGTCCCCACCGGTCACCTTCGGCCCCGACCGTCGAATCGGGGCGCTCGGCGCCCACGTGGTCCGGGTCGATCCGGCCGGCAAGGCCTTCGTGCCGGTGGGCGGCTGGATCCCGCTCGAGTAGGACTCGGCGCCCCGGCTACCGCAGGCTCCAGCGCCTCCGGGGCGCTCCCCGCCCGGCCGGTCGCATCCCGGCGTCGAGCCGCTGCCCCGGCTTCAACCTCCCGGTCCGGCGCAGCGCCTCCTCGATGAGCGGCCGGCTCCTCGGATCGCCCCAGCGGATCAGCGCCTTCTGGGTGCGCTTCTCCCGCATGTCGCGCACCACGTGGACCGGCTTGCCGCTCATGGGGTGGTAGCCCGACCACTGGATGTCGGAGGCCAGCGTCATGGGCGTGGGCATGAAGTCCTGGACCTGCTGGGGCTTCCAGCGGTTCTTCTGGAGGTACTCCATGAGCTGGACCGCGTGCTCGGTGGTGGCGCCCGGGTGGGAGGAGATGAAGTACGGCACGAGGTACTGCTCCTTGCCGGCCTTCTTGGAGTAGCGCTCGAACTCGCCGCGGAACTGCTCGAACTCGGCGGGGCCGGGCTTCTTCATGACCTTGAGGACATCGTCGCAGACGTGTTCGGGGGCGACCTTGAGCTGGCCCGAGACGTGGTGGCCGATGAGCTCCTCGAGGTAGGCCTGCCCGTTCCTCTTGTCGTGGTGGGCCAGGTCGTAGCGGAGGCCGGAGCCCACGAAGGCGTGCTTCACGCCCTTCACGGCGCGTGCACCGCGGTACAGCTCGACGAGCGGGCCGTGGTCGACGGCGAAGAACGGGCACACGGTGGGATAGACGCACGAGGCGCGCCGGCAGGCGGCATGGGCTTCGGCGCTGGTGCAGCCCATCTGCCACATGTTGGCGGTGGCGCCGCCCAGGTCGGTGATGGTGCCGCGAAACTTGGGGTCCCTGGTGAGGGTCTCGATCTCCCGGATCACGCTGCCGTGGCTGCGGGAGGAGACGTCGCGCCCCTGGTGCTCGGTGATGCAGCAGAAGGCGCAGCCGGCCGCGCAGCCGCGCAGGATGGCCACGCTCCAGCGGATCTGCTCCAGGGCCGGGATGTGGGCACCGCCGTAGCTCGGGTGCGCGTCGCGCGCGAAGGGGAGGTCGTACACGGCGTCGAGCTCCGCGGTGGAGGGCGGCGGCATGGGCTCGTTCACCACCACGTGGCGCTCCGTCCTGCCTCGGCCGTGGCGCTGCACCATCACCCGCGCGTTCTCGTGGTTGTGCTCGAGGTGGTAGAGCTTCGAGAAGAACGCAAAGGTGCGCTTGTCCTGGGCCACCTCCTCGAAGGCGGGGAGCACCAGGGTCTTCCGGGCGCGCCCCTCCAGCCCGGCCATCGCCAGGTCGGCCACCGCCACCGCAGTGCCCGGCACGTCGACGAGCCCGCAGACGTCCTCCCCCGAGGCGAGCCGCCGGGCGACCTCCACGATGGGCTTCTCGCCCTGTCCGTAGACGAGCAGGTCGGCGCCGCTGTCGATGAGCACCGAGGGGCGCACCCGGTCGTCCCAGTAGTCGTAGTGGGCGATGCGCCGGAGGGAGGCCTCCACCCCTCCGATCACGATCGGCATGGTCGGCCCGAAGGCCTGGCGGGCCAGCCGGGCGTAGACCGTCACCGCCCGGTCGGGGCGCCGGCCCGCCTCCCCACCCGGCGTGTAGGCGTCGTCGGAGCGGGGGCGCTTGTGGGCCGTGTAGTGGTTGACGAGCGAGTCCATCGCGCCGGCGGTGATGCCGACGAAGAGGTGGGGGCGCCCCAGGCGCAGCAGGTCCTCGGTCGTGTCCCAGCGCGGTTGGGCCACGATTCCCACCCTGAATCCGCGCGCCTCCAGCACCCGGCCGACCACCGATGCCCCGAAGGCGGGGTGATCCACGTAGGCGTCGCCGGTTACGAGGAGGATGTCGATGCCGTCCCAGCCGCGCGCCGCGACCTCGTGGGGATGCATGGGCAAGAACGGGGAGGATGGTTCCACGCGCCATACATGGCCCCACCTGGCCCGGCGATCAAGTGCACCGACTTTTGACCGTTTGCTCACCGGCGGTATCATCGACGGGGTGGAATGGCATCCACGCCCATGATCGACATCCAGGACACCAGCAGGGAGCTCCGCGAGCTCGACGAGAAGCTCCGGGAAGCCGGGCTCACGCCCGAGGAGCAGGCGCGCCGGGAGCAGCTCCGCGCCGATGCGGGAATGGAGCCCCTGTCGGAGGGGGCCACCGGGATCCTCTGGGAGGACGGGCCCGTCGAGGAGCCCGCCGATCCGCTCCCCGACCTCGTCACCGGGAGCCCGGCGGAGCTGGCCGCCTGGGAAGCCCCGGCGACGGTGGCCGATCCGGTCCCGCCGCCGCTGCCTCCACCCGATCCCTCCTTCGCCGCGGTCGTCGTGGAGGAACCCGAGGAGGTCATCCCGGAGGTCGGCGACGAGGACGTCGAGGAGATCGTCGAGGGGATGGACGCTCCCGTCGCGATCGCCACCGTCTCCTGGGCCGACGAGGAGGGTCCGCTCGGCGAGGCCGTCTCCCTCGACGCATTGCTCGCCACTCCTCCGCCGGCCAACGCGGAGTCGCTGGCCCCTCCGCTTCCGCCTCCCCTGCCGTCAGGCGCCGCTCCCTTCCATCCCATCCCCCCCGGGCCGCCCCTCCAGGCGGGGCCCGACCCGTTCGCCCCCTCCCCGTCGTTCGTCTCCGGCGATCACCGGGTCGTGCTTCACACGGTGGAGGGGCAGGTGCTGCGCGGCTCCCTGGCCAACGCCGACCTCGGCGACGTCGAACTGCCGCTCCTGCAGCCCAATGGCGCGGTGGCACGGATCCCGGCCGCTCACGTGAAGGCCATCTTCTTCATGCTGCCGGCCGGGGAGCGCCCGCCTGCGGCCGCGGGGACGCGCTTGCGGGTCGTCTTCGGCGACGGCAGGCAGATCTCCGGCCTGTCCCCCGACTACTCCACCGAGACATCGGGGTTCTTCGTGCTGCCGCTCGACAGCCGGACCAACACGGCGCGGGTCTGGGTCTACCGGGCCGCCGTCCGGCAGCTCAACGTCGGGTAGGGACCGCGCCTTCCACCCTCAGTTGAGCCAGGTCCGGTCGGGATCCCGGTCGGCGTGGATCACCTCGAAGCGGCCACGCCTCTTCCGCCGCGGCAGGCGGATGGTGCGCAACCAGCGGCCGGGTCCCTTCCCGCTCACGTGCAGCCAGGCGATGCCCTCGGCGAGGAGGTGCGGGACGAAGGACCCCACGCCGGTGAAGAGGGCGAAGAGCACCGTCCCGCCCACGGTGATCCACACGAGCGCCTGGCCCGAGACCGGCACGGCGAAGAAGAGGAGGATCTGCCGGAAGGGGTAGCTGAGCCCCCAGGCCACGATGAGCGCGTTGAGCGCCACCCAGAAGCCGGAGAAGATGGACGCCTCGAGCCGCGGCCAGGCGAGCGAGAGGAGGCAGGCCGCCGCGGCGGCCACGGCCGGAATGGCGAAGTAGGTGGCCAGGAAGCGCCGCCCCCCCCAGGCCTCGACGAGGTCCCTCCCGAACCAGTAGAGCACGAGCCCGCCGAAGAGCAGGTTGAGCGGGCTCTCCTCGACGAGGACCCAGGTGAAGAGGCGCCAGACCTCGCCGCCCCACACCGCGGCGGGCTGCAGGACGAGGAGCGCGCGGAGCGGGAAGCCCACCTGCTCGGCCACCGCCCCTGCCAGGCTCACCACCACCGTGGCCACGATGACCCCGCCCACCTCGGGGGGGACGCGCCCCCCGAAGGCGAAGGGGTTGCCGGCGCGAGGGAACGCCACCCGTCACGGCCCCCGCGGCCGGAAGAAGAGGATGATCGTCAGGCAGTGGAACTGCTTGTCCGACGAGAGGGTGACCGTCTTGTCGACGATCTCGAGCTCGGGGTGCTTGGCCAGCCAGTTGTTGATGGTGTCGCTCATGGCGTCCCGGTCGCGGGCCAGCGTCGCCGAGAAGACCTTGCACCCCGTGAACTTCTCCATGGTCGCCCCCTCGCCCTGGAGCCTACAGCGCCTCGACGATGACCGCGATACCCTGTCCGCCGCCGATGCAGGCGCCGGCCATCCCGAACCGGGCGCCCCGCTGCCGGAGCGCCTGGATGACGTGCAGGGTGAGCCGGGCCCCGCTCGCCCCGAGGGGGTGCCCGAGCGCGATGGCTCCCCCGTCCACGTTGGTGCGCTCGCGCGGGAGCCCGAGTTCCTTCTCCACGGCCAGGTACTGGGGTGCGAAGGCCTCGTTCACCTCGAAGAGGTCGAAATCGGCCAGCTTCGCGCCGGCCCGGGCCATGGCGTTCCGGAAGGCCGGGACCGGACCGATTCCCATGACCGTGGGATCGACCCCGGCCACCCCCCAGTTCACCAGCCGGGCCAGGGGCCTGAGCCCGCGCCGGTCGGCCGCCTCGCGGCTCATGACGACCAGCATGGCCGCGCCGTCGGCCACCCCGCTGGCGGCCCCGGCGTGGATGACGCCGTCCTTCTTGAAGATCCGGGGCAGCTTTCGGAGCCCCTCCACCGTGGTCTCCGGTCGGGGGTGCTCGTCCTTCTCGAAGGTCACCTTGCCCTTGCGGGTCTCGATCTCGACGGGCGCGATCTCGTCCCGGAAGCGACCCGCCGCCTGCGCCTCCGCGGCTCGGCGCTGGGAGAGGACGCTGAAGGCGTCCACCTCGTCCTGGGTGATCCGGTACTGCTCCGCCAGCTTCTCGGCGGTGAGCGCCATGGGCATCCCGGCCTGGGTGTCGGTGAGCGCGGTCCAGAGCGAATCCTCGATGGCCGGGGTCTTCCCGAGCGGAACGCCGAAGCGGCCGCCGCGCAGCACGTAGGGGGCCTGGCTCATCGACTCGGTGCCGCCCACGAGCACCGCCTCGGCCTGGCCGATGGAGATCTGGAGGGCGCCCTGCACCACCGCCTCGAAGCCCGATCCGCACAGGCGATTCACGATGAGTGCAGGGGTCTCGACGGGGACGCCGGCCCGGAGCCCGACGTGCCGGGCCAGGTAGATTGCGTCGGCGGAGGTCTGCAGCACGTTTCCCACCACCACGTGGCCGATGGCACCCGGGGGCAGGCCGGCGTCGCGGAGCGCAGCCCCGGCCGCATGCACGGCCAGGTCGGTGGCGGAGAGGTCCTTGAGCGTGCCGCCGTAGGTCCCGAAGGGGGTACGGCGCCCGGCGACGAAGACGATCTCCTGCGGTGTGGCGGAACGCATGCGGACCTCCGGGATCAGGGAGCGGGGCGCGAACGGACGAGCGAGGCGAGACAGTAGGCGAGGATGGCGACGGCGACGAGCGTGTTCCCGAGGTAGACCGCGAAGCGGCTGCGGATCTCCTGGCCGCCGATCCCCCGGTACCAGGCGCGGGCCGCGGCGTCGCGCCCGGGGAGGTCGTGGGCCGGCAACGCCGGCCCGTGCACGGAGGCGAGCCGCGTCACGGCACGCAGGTGGATCTCGAGCACCTGCTCGAGCGCGGTGCCGGGCAGACCGGCCACCTCGCCGCGCCGTCCCGCGCGCGCGGAGCGGTCGTGGTTGGCGGTGAGCGCCGCGGACCCGTCCGGGAAGGTGGTGAGGAACTGCACGCGCGCCACGTCCCCGGGCCGGGGAGCCATCTCGAAGACGTCGGCGAAGACCACCCCGTCTGCCTGGCCGAAGGCCTCGGAGCGGAGCATGAGCCCCCTGAGCGGTCCGTCCTCGACCCGGCTCCCCAGGCGCCGGAAGCCGAGCGGAAGGAGCACCTCGGCGGCGGCACGCTGCGCCTCGGTCGGAAGCGGGCCGCCCGCCGTGGAGCGCGCGGAGACGAGCGTCGGGGCCAGGGCCAGCACGCCCCGCCTCCCGTAGCGGAGGATCATCATCGCCGCGTAGAAGCCCGCCAGCGCGAGGAGGATGGTCACGACGCCGTGGCGGCCTCGTCCGCCTTCTTCTTCTTCCCCACGATGCGGGCCGCGAGGATGCCGATCTCGTAGAAGAGGATCATGGGCCCGGCCATGAGGAACAGGTTGAGCGGGTCGCCGGTGGGCGTGAGGATGGCGGCCAGGATCACGTTCACGATGATGGCGTGGCGGCGGTACTTGGCCAGGAACTCGGGGGTGACGACGCCGATCATCGCCAGGAAGGCGATGACGACCGGGATCTCGAAGACCACCCCGAAGCCGAGCATCATCGCGAGCACCAGCGTGAGCTGCTCGCGCATGGTGAGGACGGGCTTCATGTCCGGACCGGCGATGGAGGTGAGCGCCGGGAAGGCGAAGGGCATGATCACGAAGTACGTGAAGGCCACGCCGCAGTAGAAGAGCAGGGTCCCGATGGCGACGAACGGGATGACCACCGTCTTCTCCCGCTTGTAGAGCCCGGGGGCGATGAAGAGCCAGAGCTGGAAGAGCACCCAGGGAGCGGCGAGGAAGAGCCCGCCGTAGAGCGAGACCTTCAAGTAGACGAGGAAGGGCTCGAGGGAGCTCGTGTAGTTGAGCGCTCGCTGCCCCTCGGGGAGCGCGTCGAGCACCGGCTGCATCACGTAGCGGAAGAGCCGCTCGGAGAACCAGCCGACGATCGCCACCCCGACGGCCACGCCGAGGAGAGCCCGCACCAGCCGGATGCGCAGCTCGGTGAGGTGGTCGAAGAAGGAGGCCCGGACCTCGCCCTCCGGTGGAGGAGGGTCGCTCCCTTCGGGCGGAGCGTTCTCGGCGGGGTCGCTCATGAGAGCAGGGTCGGGCCGTCGGTGCCCGGGACCGGTTCCTCGGCGGACTCGGCGGAGGGGGTCCCCTCGGGGAGCGGGGAATCGGGCGGCGGGGAGGGCTCGGCCAGCGCCGCGTCGAGCCCCGGAACGTTGTCGACGCTGGCTGCCGGAACCGGCTGGGGGGGTCCGGTGGGCACGGGTGCGGCCGCCGTGGGGGGGGCGATGCGAGGGCGCGGCGCCTTGCGCTCGTCGGCGTAGAGCTCCTGCTCGAACTGTCCCTTCAGGTCGTCGGTGGCCTTCTTGAAGTCGCGGAAGCCCTTCCCCAGCTGCTTGGCGACCTCGGGGAGCTTCTGCGGCCCGAGCAGCACGAGCGCGAGCACGAGGATCACGAGGATTTCGCCGAAGCCGAGGCCGAACATGGGACAGCGGGGTTATATCACGGCATGCCCTGCTGGCTCGTCAAGACGGAGCCCGACACGTACGCGTTCGACGACCTGCGCCGCGATCGGAAGACGCGCTGGGACGGCATTTCCAACGCGCAGGCCCAGGCCAACCTCCGCGCCATGAAGCGGGGCGACGACGTGGCCGTGTACCACTCCGGGGAGAAGGCCGCGGTGGGGCTCGCGACCGTGGCCAGGGGTCCCTATCCGGATCCCGGTGACCCCGCGGGGAAGCGGGTCGCGGTGGACCTGGCCGCGGGGGCGGCGTTCCCGGGAGCGGTGACCCTCGAGATGCTGCGGGGCGAGAAGGCGTTCGAGGGCTCGCCGTTGATGCGGCAGGGAAGGCTGTCGGTGGTGCCGCTCACGGCCGCGCAGTGGAGGGTACTGGTCCGGCTCGGCACGGCTCGAAGGTAGTCGTGCGCCTGGCTCTCGCGCCGTCCACTTCGTGGACGTCGCCGCTACTCCGAGAACAGGTCGTGCACGTCCACCTTGGTGGTGCCCTCCTCGCCAGGGACCCGGGGGGTGGGCTCCGTGCCCTCCAGGTAGGGCTCCAGCACGCCCGGCTGGAACGGCTCCACCGCCTCCCCGGTCTTCGGGTCGATCCGGACGAAGGTGATCCCGGCGGGAATGGGAAACTCGGGCTGGGGCCGGTCGCGCAGGGCGGCCTCCATGAAGGCGAGCCAGATGGGGAGCGCGGCCCGCCCGCCGGTCTCGGCCCGGCCGAGCGGCTGCTCGTTGTGATCGAACCCGAGCCAGACCCCGGCCACCTGGTCGGCGGTGTAGCCGAGGAACCAGGTGTCGAAGGAATCGTTGGTGGTCCCGGTCTTCCCGGCGGCCGGCTTTCCCAGCTTCGCCGCCTGGGCGCCGGTCCCCACCGTGGCCACCTCGTGCATGAGGTGCTGGAGCACGAAGGCGGCCCGCTGGTCGACGACGCGCACCGGTGCCTCCCGCACCTCGGCGTATCCTCCGGCCAGGCGCTCGGAGAGCGGCACCCAGGGGTCGGTGGGCGCGACGCGGTCCTCGAGGAGCCGCCCGTCCCGGTCGAGGACCCGCTTCACCAGCAGCGGATGTCGCTTCACTCCCTGCCGTCCGAGCACGGCATAGACATCCACCAGGTCGAAGAGCGTGGCGCAGGAGCTTCCCAGGGCGCTTCCCAGCTCCGTCTTCACCGGCGAGGTGAGGCCCAGCGAGGCGGCCCATTCCCCCAGGAAGCCCGCCCCCATCTTTCGGGCCAGCATCTCGGCGGTCTTCACCGCGGGGATGTTCATCGACGAGATCACCGCCGAGCGGAGCGGAACCTCCCCCTTGAAGTCCTCGCCGTAGTTCTGGGGCTTCCAGGAGCGCTCCGAATCCCGGAAGACCACCGGCGCGTCGGTGAGCAGCGTGGACGGGGTGAATCCCAGCTTCTCGATGGCGGCCGAGTAGAGGATGGGCTTGAAGGCGCTCCCCGGCTGCCGGCAGGCCTGGAAGGCGCGGTTGAACTCGGAGGCCTCGAAGTCGTATCCGCCCACCATTGCGTCGACGTAGCCGGTGCCGGGATCCTGCGAGACCAGGGCCCCCTGGAGGTGCGGCTCCTGCTCCAGGGCGAGGAGCAGCGGCCCCTCCGGGACCTCGGCCGGCTTTCCCGACCTCGCCGCCTTCTCGAGCGCCACCAGCTCCGCCCGTTCCACCCGGCGCACCACCACCACGTCGCCGGCACGGAGCGCGCTGGAGGGGCGATCGATCATCGCGTACTCCCAGTGAACCTGGGAATTGGGCTTCCGGGCCCAGCGCATCCCGGAGATGGGGAGCAATCCCTGGTCCTCCCCCACCTCGACCCGCACCTGCCGGCTCGCGTCGTTCACCGCCGCCACGATGCCCACCGCGAAGTCGCCGGGGCGGAGCGACCCGGCCGGCCAGGCCTGCGCGAGCCGCCGGCGCAGCGCCTCACGCTCGGCGCCCTCCACGCGCGCCACCGGACCCCAGTAGCCCTGGCGCCGGTCGACCTCGAGCAGGCCGTGCAGCATGGCCTCCTGCGCCGCCCGCTGCCGGTCGAGGTCCATGGCCGCCTCGACGCGCAGCCCGTCCCGCAGCAGGCGCGGGTTGCCGAGCCGTTCGACGGCGCGGCGGCGAACCGCCTCCGCATAGAAGGGCGCCACCTCCCGGAAGGGGTCGTCGATGGCGTTCACCCGGACCGGGGACGCGTCGGCGG
This sequence comes from uncultured delta proteobacterium, assembly GCA_963831265.1. Taxonomy (GTDB): domain Bacteria; phylum Myxococcota; class Myxococcia; order Myxococcales; family Anaeromyxobacteraceae; genus CAIOAK01. The sequence continues at coordinate 306,301 of CAWHPQ010000004.1, forward strand.
CTCGCCGCTCCTCCTCGGTGATGGCTCCGTCCTCCCGCATCCGCCGCAGCACGTAGCTGCGCCGGGTGCGGGCCGCGTCGGGGTGGAGCACGGGCGAGTAGCGGCTGGGCGCCTGGGGAAGCCCGGCCAGCAGCGCAGCCTCGGGAAGGGTGAGCTCCCGGGCGGTCTTCCGGAAGTAGTTCTCCGACGCCGACTCGATCCCGTGGCTGTGGTGCCCCAGGAAGACGCCGTTCAGGTACAGCCAGAGCAGCTCCTCCTTGCCGAATGCGCGCTCCAGCCTCGCTGCCAGGATGGCCTCGCGCACCTTGCGCCGGAGGTTCTTCTGCGTGCCCGCGGCGAAGCCCTCCGCGGACACGAGAAGGGCCTTGGCGGTCTGCTGGGTGATGGTGGAGCCGCCCTGGACCTTCTTCTTGCGCACGTAGGTGTTCACGCCCGCCCGCAAGGTCCCCATCCAGTCGACGCCGTGGTGCTGGAAGAAGTTCTTGTCCTCGGCGGCCAGGAAGGCCTGCACCACGTGTCGGGGGATCCGGTCGTAGGGGATCACCCGGCGCCGCTCCTCGAAGAGCTCGCCGACCACCTGGCCGTCGGCGCTCACGATCTCCGAGACCACCGGTGGGCGGTAGTCCGCCAGCGACTCGACGGAGGGAAGGTCGCGGGAGAGCCAGAAGTACAGGGCCAGGGCGACGACCAGCGCCGCGTTCCCGAGCGCGAGCCCGACGAAGACCGTCCAGCGCAGCACCGTGCGCCACCAGGGGCGCCGCGGCGGAACGCCGTCGAGCACCAGCTTCTCGCCGGGTGGGGGGGGATGGTCGGCCATTCTCCTGGACTGTAGGCAGTGCGGGGCGGCGGATCAATTCCGCTTCGCCCCCGGGGCGCCGCGCGTCATCGTACCCGGAGGGGCGTCGAGGTTGGCGCGACCCAGGACCTCGACCAGCTCGGGCGGAAGCGGGGCCTCGAGCCGGAGCGGGGCACCGGTGATGGGGTGCGGCACCTGGAGCTTCCAGGCGTGGAGGAACATGCGCCGGAGCCCCCAGCGGGCACGCGCCTCGCGGTTGAAGGCGAAGTCCCCGTAGCGCCGGTCTCCCGCCACCGGGTGGCCGAAGGCCTGGAGGTGGCGGCGGATCTGGTGGGTGCGCCCGGTCTCGATGTGGACCCGGAGCAGGGAGGCGTCCCGGTTGGCGGAGATCACCTGCCAGCGGGTGAGGGCGTCCTGGAACTTCACCCCTCGCTGATCCTTGGAACGGGTCGTCTGCTCGTGCTCGGAGAGGGGCAGGTCGATCGTTCCCGCGCCCGTCGAGAACTTCCCCTTGGCGAGCGCCAGGTAGGCCTTGCGCAGTTCATCACCCTCGGTGAATAGCTCGCCGAGCCGCACCATGGCCTTGCGGGTCTTCGCCACCAGCACCACCCCGCTCGTATCGCGGTCGAGCCGGTGGGCCGGGCTGGGCTTGAACTCCCCGGGCGGAAGGTCGGGGGGGACGCGCAGGTGGGCGCGCACCTCGTCGACCAGCGTGGCCCCCTCGATGCCGCTCCCGGGATGGGCGGCCAGTCCGGCCGGCTTGTCCACCACGAGCAGGTGCTCGTCCTCGAGGAGGATGCCGAAGGTGCGGCGCGCCGCGCGGGGCCCCTTCGACACCGGCTCGGCGGGCACGAGCAGCCGCTCCTCGTCGCCCCGGATGGCGATCCTGTCGCCCTCGGCGAGGAGCTGCTCCGCCTTCCCGCGCAGCCCGTTCACCCGGATCTTCTTCGTCCGGAACATCTTGTAGACGTGGGAAAGGGGCACCCCGGAGAGCGCGCGGCGGACGTACTTGTCGAGGCGCTGCCCGGCGGCGTCGGCGCTGACCGTGAGTTCGATCACCAGAGCTCCATCTGCGGGGATTCCTCGAGCGGCTCGGCGCGGATTCCCTCGCGCCGGAGCTCCTTCGCGAACGGCCCGGCGTGGCCGTGCATGGTGAAGACCCGGGAGGCCCCGGTGGCCTTCGCGTAGCGGAGGAGCGACGGGAAGTCGGCGTGGTCGGAGAGCGGGAAGGAGGCGTCCACCCCACCGTACCAGCGGGCGCCGTCGAGCGCCCAGCCGGTGAGCACCGCCGTGCGCCGCGGGCGGATCCGGGCGATGGCCGCGGAGCGGCCGAGCTGCGGCGGGACCACCACGATCTCCCCGGGAACCACTCCCTCCGGACCGAGCAGGCGCACGTTGGGGAGCGGGACCCCCTGCTCCTCGTAGACCTGGTTCACGGCGTGGATGCTGGCATGGGCCCGGCAGGGGTAGCCCAGCTCTCCGAAGTGCTTCAGCACCTCCTGCGCCTTCCCGAGCGAGTAGCCGAGCAGGACCGGGGTGGCGCCGTCGCTGAGCGCGTCGTCGACGAAGCGGCGCACCGACGCGAGCACCTCCTCCTTGGGCGGGAAGACGTACCTCGGCAGCCCGAAGGTCGACTCCATGAGGAGCACGTCGCAGGGCATCACCTCGACCGGTTCGGCGGTGCGGGTGGGCTCGGTGCAGAGGTCGCCCGTGTAGCCCACGGTGAGGCCGCCGGGGAGCGTGATGCGGATCTGGGCCGAGCCGAGCACGTGGCCGGCCGGGAAGAGCTCGAGCGTCAGCTCTCCCAGGCCGAAGGGGGCGCGGTAGTCGGCGGGGAGCACCTCGCCCCCCTTGCGGTCGCCCAGGCGGTGGCGGGCCAGCGCGGCGGTGGGGCGGGTGGCGATGGTGCGCTCGTGGCGCCCCAGGTGGTCGGCGTGGGCGTGGGAGACGAACCCGCACGGCCGCTTGCGGCGGGCGTCGAGGTAGAGCCCGGTTCCGCGGACGCGGAGCTCGCCGGCGACGAGCTCGATGGGGGAACGGCGCACGAGGGGTGATCTAGCAGGGAGGGCTGTCGCTGGCCCGGACGATGGGGAGCGGGGGGCGGACCATCTGCCGCTTCTTCGGGATCGTCATCCGGATGAACTTCGACGACCACGCGCCACCCCATTTCCATGCGTACTACGGGGAGCACAGCGCCACGATCCGGATAGAGCCAGCTGGCGTCATCGCCGGGAAGCTGCCTCCTCACCCAGGTGCTTCGCTACGGACTCCGCCCAGCGTCATGGGACCTGGTCGACTGAACCGTTCCGCCCGGCTTCTCCCGCCGCCTCGCCTGCAGCGCCCCGCCCACCTCGGCGATCACGATCCCGAGCAGGATGAGTCCGCCCCCGGCGATCCCGACGGGCGGCAGCACCTCACCGGTCACGAAGTGGGAGAAGACGGCCGCCGCCGGGGGCTCGAGCGCGTAGATGATGGCGGCGCGCACCGCCGTGGTGTGGCGCTGGGCCCAGTTCATGACGAAGAACGCGCCAACCGTCATGACGAGGCTCGTGAAGAGCACCGTCCCGAGCAGCTCCCCGGAGGGGACGAACCGGACCGGCTCGAAGGCGAGCAGGACGAGGCTCCCCAGGAAGGTGACGGTGATCTGGACGAAGGTGAGCCCGACCAGCGAGTGTCGCGGGGAGAACTCGCTCGTCCAGACGATCTGGAAGGCATAGGCGAGGGCGCAGCCGAGCGTGAGCAGGTCGCCGAGCTGAACCAGCGCCGTGGCACCCCCGCCGAAGGGCCGGGTGAGCATGGAGAGCCCGACGACCGCCAGCGTCACGCCGGCCCAGGCCGGACCTCCGACGCGCCGTCCCTGCAGGAACCTCGCGATGAGCGGGACGATCACCACTGCGAGACCGGTGATGAAGCCCGAGCGGGCCGGCGTGGTGAAGCGCAGCCCGATGGTCTGGAGCGCGAATCCGGCGAACATGGCGAGGCCGAGGAGGCCACCGTCCCGGAACAGGCCCGGGGTGGGGCGCTGCCGGCGGACGAGCCAGATCCCGGCCAGGACCGCGGCGGCGAGCCCGAAGCGGAGCGACAGGAAGACGCCCGGGCTCGTCCCGGCGTCGAGGACGCGCTTCACCAGCGTGAAGGTCGTTCCCCACACGAGCGTGAGGAGCAGGAGCGCGAGGTCGGCCACGGCGGCGGGGTTGTAGCAGAGGGGGCACTCGCGGACTAGGCTTCGCAACCATGGCCCACCGCCCCACGAAGATCGCGTTCCTCGCCGCCTCCCTCCTCGCCGCCTGCGCCACCACCTCCGGAGGCGCCTCCGCGCCGGGAACCCCGATGACGACTCCCATCGCCTACCCCGATGCGCCTCGCGAGGGGGTCGTGGACGTGATCCACGGCGTCCCCGTCGCCGACCCCTACCGGTGGCTCGAGGACGCGAGGTCGCCCCGTACCCAGGCCTGGGTGAACGCGGAGGACGCGCTCGCGCGTGAATTCCTGGCGCGCCTCCCGGAGCGCGCCGCCCTGGCGAAGCGGCTCGAGGAGCTCCTCTACGTCGAGCAGGTCGTCGGACTCCCGGTGAAACGCGGCGGGCGTCTCTTCTACCAGCGGCGATCCCCGTCCCAGGAGAAGGCGGTGCTCTACTGGCGAGAGGGATCCGGCGCGGAGAAGGTCCTCCTCGACCCGAACGGCTGGTCGAAGGACGGGAGCACCTCGCTCGGCGTGTGGTCGCCGTCCTGGGACGGCCGGACGCTCGCCTTCTCGGTGAAGGAGAACAACTCGGACGAGGCGGTGCTGCAGCTCGTCGACGTGGCGACCGGCGCCGGATCGCCGGTGGACCGGATCGAGGGGGCCAAGTACGCCGACCCCTCCTGGACCCCCGACTCGAAGGGTTTCTACTACACCTGGCTCCCCACCGACCCCGGGATCCCCACCGCCGACCGGCCCGGGTACCCGAGGTCCGCTTCCACCGGGTGGGGACGCCGGCCTCCACCGACGCGCTCGTCCACCCGCGCACGGGCGATCCGAGCACCTTCCTCAGCGCTGGGATCTCCCGGGACGGCCACTGGCTCTTCGTTTCCATCTCCTTCGGCTGGACCTCGAACGACGTCTACTTCCGCGACGCCCGCAAGGAGGGCCGTGGATCCCCCTCGTCAGCGGGCGCAAGGCCCAGTTCGTGCCCGTGGCCTGGGGGGACCGCTTCTACGTGGCCACCAACGACGGGGCCCCGATGTGGAAGGTCGCGGTGGCCGACCCGTCCTCGCCCGGTCTCGCGAGCTGGAAGACCATCGTGGCCGAGCGCCCGGACGCGGCGCTGGAGGGCGCCGACGTGCTCGGGGACCGGCTGGCGCTTCGCTACGTCTCGAAGGCCACCCACCGGCTCGAGGTCCGCGACCTCGACGGGAAGGGAGGATTCGAGGTGGGGCTCCCGGGGCCGGGCACGGTGGTCGGCCCCTCCGGCGACCCGCTGGACGCCGAGGCCTTCTACTCCTTCCAGTCCTTCACGGACCCGAAGGAGATCCGGACCCTCCAGCTCGCGAGCGGCGTCACCGCCACCTGGTACCGGACGAAGGTCCCCGTCGATCCTTCTCCTTACGTGGTCGAGCAGGTCTTCTACCCGTCGAAGGACGGCACCCAGGTCTCGATGTTCCTCGTCCACCGTCGCGACCGGAAGCCCGATGGCTCGGCCCCGGTCCTGCTCGAGGGCTATGGCGGCTTCCAGTTGCCGGTGCAGTCGGTCTTCCGCGGGACGCTCTACGCCTGGCTCGAGCGCGGCGGCGTCTTCGCCATGCCCAACCTGCGCGGCGGCAACGAATACGGCGAGAGGTGGCACGAGGACGGAATGCTCGCGAAGAAGCAGAACGTCTTCGACGATTTCGTCGCCGCGGCGGAGTGGCTGATCGCGAAGGGATACGCGCGGCCGGAACGGATCATCATCCGCGGCGGCTCGAACGGCGGGCTTCTCGTGGGCGCCGCCATGACCCAGCGACCGGATCTCTTCGGGGCGGTGCTCTGCGGCGTCCCGCTGCTCGACATGGTCCGCTACCACCTGTTCGGGTCCGGCAAGACCTGGATCGCCGAGTACGGTTCGTCCGACGACCAGGACTCTTCCCGGCGATCCTCGCCTACTCCCCCTACCACCACGTGAAGAAGGGGACCCGCTACCCGGCCACGCTGCTCCTCTCGGCCGACTCCGACGATCGGGTCGATCCGCTCCACGCGCGGAAGTTCGGGGCGGCGCTCCAGTGGGCGACCACCGGCGGCCCCGTGCTGCTGCGGGTGGAGCGGAACGCAGGCCACGGCGGAGGGGACCGCGTCCGGCAGGCGGTGGAGGAGTACGCGGACGAGTGGGCGTTCGCGCTGTGGGCGACGGGACGCTGAGGGCGGGCGGCGGTCCCGGCCGGGGAGCGCCGGCATCACTTCCCGGCGGCTCGCGCGGCCCGGAAGGTCAGGGCCGTCCCCGGCGGCAGCCGCTCGATGCGCTCCACCCGGAGCCGGGGCTCCTTCCAGTCCATGGAGAACCGGACCAGGACCTTGTCCCCCACGGCGAGGTCCTTCGCCGCAGCCGTGGGCGAGACCTCGAAGGGCATGACCATCGCGTCCATGCCGACGACCCTGCCGCTGGCATCGGCGAAGTCGTCGATGGCCTCGTGGCGGACCAGCACCTGGATCCCGGCGACCACGGGCGAGGGCGGCTGCACCACCTCTCCGCGCACGACGTAGGCGCGGGCGCCGGCCGGCGCGGGGGGCGGCGCGGCGCTGCATGCGGCGACGAGCAGGAGGAGGGTCGCGGGGCGGTTCACTGGGTCCGTCTCAGATGTCGAACTCGAGCTGCTCCTTCACGATCCGCCGGGCCTGGTCGTCGTGGTCGTACCTGTGGCGCAGGTGCACCGGCTTGTCGGGCTTCCGGCGCAGCCGGAGGTTCAACATCTCCACCGTGAGCGAGAAGGCCATGGCGAAGTAGACGTAGCCGCGCGGGATGTGCTGGTCGAGCGACTCGGCCACGAGCATGACGCCGATGAGGATGAGGAAGGAGAGCGCCAGCATCTTCACGGTGGGGTGCGCCTCCACGAACCGGCCGATGGGGCCGGCGAAGAGGAGCATCACCCCCACCGCGACGACCATGGCCACCACCATCACCTCGACGTGCTTCGCCATGCCCACGGCGGTGATCACCGAGTCGAGCGAGAAGACGATGTCGAGGAGCGCGATCTGGAGGATGGTCCAGCCGAAGGAGGCCTTCCCACCGCCCGCGCCGGGCGCCTCGTGCCCGGCCTCGAGCTTGTCGTGGATCTCGAAGGTGGCCTTGCCGATGAGGAAGAGGCCGCCCAGCCCCAGGATGAGGTCGCGCCCCGAGAATCCCATCCTCGCCACCGCGAAGAGGTCGGAGGTGAGCCCCATGAGCCAGGTGATGGCGAAGAGGAGGAGGAGCCGGGTGCCGAGCGCGGCGCCCAGGCCGAGCCGGCGCGCCAGCGGCTGCTGCGCGGGCGGCAGCTTCCCCGCCAGGATGGTCAGGAAGACGATGTTGTCGACGCCGAGGACGATCTCCATCGCCGCCAGGGTGGCGAGCGAGATCCAGGTCTCGGGGTGGGTCCACATCTCGAGCATCCGGGAAACCTACCGCAGCTGGAAGCGGAGGAGATCGCCCTCTTCCGCCCGAGCCACCTCGCCCCGGTCCTCCAGGACCTCCAGGTTGGCGAGCGCCTCCGATACGGTGAGGAACATGGCCGCGGCGGGCGCGCGCGGGAAGAGGCGCTGCGTGACCTCCCAGCCGGTGAGCGGGCCGTTCCAGAGCTCCTCGCGGATCTTCTGCTGCCGCTTGCCGTAGAAGGAGAGCAGCCGGTCGATGACGGCGCGGTGGTCGCCGAACGGGGTGGAGTGGCCGGGGAGCACCAGGTCCACGTCCAGCGCGTGGAGCCGCCCCACCGACTCGACGTAGGCCACCAGCGGCCGCCAGTCCTCCCGGCCGTCGGAACCGAGCTCGATGAGCGGATTCGGCGAGACGTGCTCGAGCAGGTGGTCGTCGGAGACGAAGAGCCGGTGCTCCCGCTCGTACAGGCAGAGGAGCCCGGGCGTGTGCCCCGGCATGTGCATGGGCTCGAAGGTGACGTGCTTCATGACCAGGGGCTCGGCGAGGTCGAGCGGCTCCACCCTCGGGATGCGACGGGCCTTCGTGAACCCCTCCCTCACCTGCTTCCAGGCGTCGGCCATCACCTCGACGGGCACGCCGAGCCGCTGGAAGAAGGCTCCGTAGAGCCCGACCTGGTCCATCCAGCGCGGGTACCCCTCGGCCATCTTGGGGATGTCGCGGGGGTGGGCGTGTACCGGCACCTCGTGCCCGGCCTGCTCGAGCAGCATCGCCGCCCCGCCGTAGTGGTCGATGTGGCCGTGGGAGAGGACGATGCGGGTGATGTCGCGGGGCGAGCGCCCGATGCGCGCGAGCCCCTCCGCCACGGCAGCGGAGGCCTGGGGGGAACCGAGGCCGGAGTCGAAGAGGAGGAGCCCTCCCTCCCGGTCCTCGATGGCGTATGCGTTCACCGGCCCGCCGGCCTCGAGGAACGGGATGGGGATGGAGATCCGGTGGATCCCCAGCGCGGCCAGGTCGGCCTCCGCGATCACGATCCCTTGCCGGCCTTGATCTTCTCGCGCAGCTCGGGGACGGCCTTGAAGAGGTCGGCGACGAGGCCGTAGTCGGCGAGCTGGAAGATGGGGGCCTCGGGGTCCTTGTTGATGGCCACGATGACCTTCGAGCCCTTCATCCCGGCCAGGTGCTGGATGGCGCCGGAGATTCCTGCGGCGATGTAGAGCTCCGGTGCGACGACCTTGCCGGTCTGCCCGACCTGCAGGTCGTTGGGCACCCAGCCGGCGTCGACCGCGGCGCGGGTGGCCCCCACCGCGGCGCCCAGGTCGTCGGCGAGCCCTTCCAGCTCCTTGAAGTCGCCCTTGGTGCCGCGGCCGCCGGAGACGACGATGCGGGCCTCGGTCAGCTCGGGGCGCTCGCTCTTCACCTCCGTGAACTCGACGAAGCGGGTGGGCAGCGCGGCCAGGTCGACGGCCGCCGCGGCCGCCTGCACCTCTCCGCCGGCCCCCTTCTGCGCGGCCGGGAACTCGGTAGGACGGATCGTGAATGCCTTGACCGGAGTGGCCAGGTCCACCTCGGCGAGCACGTTTCCGGCCCACATCGGGCGGTGGAAGGTGACGGACGGACCGGACCCGCCGAAGCCCAGGACCTCGGTGGCGGTGGCGGCGCCCAGGCGGGCAGCCACCCGGGGAACGAGGTCCTTGCCGAAGGCCGTGGCGGCGGCGCCCACGAAGGTGGACCCGGACGCCTTCACCAGCTCGGCCACGACCGGGGCGAAGGCCTCGGCCAGGTAGTGCTCCAGCCCCGCCGCGTCGGCGGCGTGCACGGTGACGCCGTAGCTCGCGAGCTCGGTGGCGAGCCCGCCCACTCCCTTTCCGAGGAGGGCGACGTGGACCTTGCCGCCGGTGCGGCCGGCGATGACCTGGCCGGCGGCGATGGCGTGGAGGGTGGCCTTCTTGAGGTGACCGCCCGACTGCTCCGCGACGATGAGGACGTTTCCCATGGCGTTCTCCTAGAGGACCTTGGCCTCGCCCTTCAGCTTGGCGTAGAGCTCGGGTACGTCTGCGACCTTGAGGCCGCCCTGGCGCTTGGGCGGCTCGGAGAGCTTCTTCACGACCACCCGGGGCGTGAGGTCCACCGAGAGCGAGGCGGCGGCGATCTCCTCCACCGGCTTCTTCTTCGCCTTCATGATCCCGGGGAGCGACGCGAAGCGCGGCTTGTTGAGACGCAGGTCGCAGGTGACGATGGCGGGGAGGTTCACGTCGATGCTGACGATGCCGCCGTCCACCTCGCGCACCACCCGCACGCTCTTGCCGTCGGCGGCGAGGAGGATGCCCGGCTGCTTCTTCTGCTCGGCCTCGCTCTCCAGGCTCTCCACCTTGGAGGCGAAGGTGCCCTGCCCGAGGCCACGCCGCTCGGCCAGGTACTGGCCGACCTGGTTCTGGTCGTCGTCGATCGACTGCTTGCCCAGCAGGACGACGTCCGGCTTCTCCTTCTCGAGGACCTTTTCGAGGATGGCCGAGACCACGAAGGGGTCGAGCGGACCTTCGTGCTTCACGAGGATGCCCCGGTCGGCGCCCATGGCCAGCGCGGCGCGGATCTCGGTCATCGACTTGTCGGCCCCGATGCTCGCGACGATGACCTCGCCGCCGTGCTTCTCCTTGAGCCGCAGCCCCTCCTCGACGGCGATCTCGTCGAAGGGGTTCATCTTGTAGTTGACGCCTTCGGTGACGATGCCCGTTCCGTCGGGCTTCACCTTGATCTTGGATTCGGGGTCCTCGACGCGCTTCGCCGTGACCAGGATCTTGAGGGGCATGGAGACTCCTTGACTCTAGAATCAACAGGGAGCGCCAGATCTAGCCTGCTCCGTCCAGCCGTTGCAACCCCCTTCGACACGGAGCGTCAGCGCCTCTCGAAGTACCCCACCGCCTCCTGCCGGACACAGTCGCAGTTGAGCCACAACAAGTTACCGTTTTCGCTGTTGAAATCCAGGACGCGGATCACCGTGGCGAGGCGGGCGTCGTCGGGGAGGAGGGTCGGAAGGAGGTTCTCCGCGGCACGCAGTCGGGGTTCGTCGAGGAGATGGCCCGGGTGGGCCGGGTAGAGCGCGACGTAGAGCATCGACTCCTCCACCAGGTCGTTGAAGAAGTGGGAGCCGAGCGAGACGTCCGGCACCACGTCGCCGAGGCGCATGATCTCGCAGAGCACCGAGACCCGCTGGATCTCGGCGAAGGAGACCGGGACCCCGAGGGCCACCGTGGTCGTCCCCCAGCGCCCCGGACCGAGCAGCATCACCTTGCGATCGACCTCCGGCGTGAGCTTCATCAGCCGTCCGATCACGCGGGCCACCTCGTGCCGGTCGCTGGTGGCGAGGTTCACGTAGGCGTCCGGGTCGACGTAGATCACCCGGTCGATGGGGGTGTGTGCGCTCGGGCCCACCACGGGGCCGCGGGACCGGAGCAGCACCCGCTCCTCGGGGAGCGACGTGGGCGCCGGGACGATGGCTCCCCCCTCGCGTACCTGGAGCGGCCGGCACTGGACCAGGTTGAGCCGGAGCTCCCCGTCGGCGAGGAAGTTGCCGGTGAACTCCACGTCCACCGGGTAGCGGTAGGCGTCCCGGAGCGCCTCGAGGAGCGCCCGCATCCGCTCCACCAGCGGCGAGCCCCAGAGCAGCTCGTCGAAGGTGAGCACCCAGCCGCCTTCGGGGCGCCTCGTGCCGAAGAGCTGGAGCGGCAACCCGGGAGCGGCCCGGGCCGCCTCGGCGAAGGGGACCGAGGTGATGGTGCGCTTCCCCAGGTCGAGCACGTCCACCCGGTGCTGGGCGTATTCGGTCTTCTCGTCGAGCGTGCTCTCGGGCCGGAGCGAGGGGGCGTTCAGCGCCACGAGCCGGGTGTAGTCGTCGTCCGACCGGTCCACGGCGCGGGTGCCCAGGCCGAAGACGAGCCGCATCACCCCGGCCTGCGGGTCGATCCCGGCATTCCAGACGTAGGGGTTGTAGGAGAGGGCCACCCCGGCGAACTGCGGGAAGTAGAGCTCGCCGTGCACGGCGCCGGACACCCGCTGCACCAGCACCGCCATCTGCTCGTCCCGGTCGAGGAGCCCGCGCCGCTCGCGGTAGTGCAGCGCCTCCTCGCTCATGCTCGACGCGTAGACCTCCCGGAGCGCGGAGAGGAAGTCGCGGAGCCGCTCCCCCGGCGAGCCCTGGTTCGGGCAGAAGACGCTCTCGTACTTGCCGGTGAAGGCGTTGCCGAAGCCGTCCTCGAGGAGGCTCGAGGAGCGCACGATGATGGGCGACTGGCCGTAGTACTCGAGGAGTGCGGTGAAGCGGCGCAGCACGAAGTCGGGGAAGACCCCCTCCCGCACCCTTCGTCGGGCCTCCGCCGCACCCTCCAGGTAGGCGCCGCGGCGGCGCTGCTCGAGCCGCGCCGGCCAGCATCCGTTGCGCACCAGGTACGTGTAGAAGACGTCGGAGCCGATGAACCACGAGTCGTGCGGCTCGAGCCTCCGCGACCAGGACGGGTCCCCGTTCACCAGGATGGCCCGGGCCACCAGCATCCCCGCCGCCTTCCCTCCCACGAGCCCGGTTCCCACCATGCGCCGGCGGATGGCGAGCAGGTCGTCGAGCGTGAGGTGGCGGCTCGCCATCTCGGCGAAGCGCTCGTCGCGGGTGAACATCATGCGGAGCAGCGAGTCGAAGGCGGCCCGCTCCTCCGGCGGCCGCGCCCTCCCCGCCCGTACCGCGTCCCGGGTGGCACGGGCGGCCTCCACGCGCCGGTCCCACACGTCCGGCTGCTCCACCGCGTCGAGCCTGCGGTCGGCCACGTCCACCAGCGCCTCGGAGAGCTCCGCGCTCTCGGTGAGGGGACGGAGCGCCTCGCCCTCCCGGACGTGGGGCAGGTACATGGTGGGCGAGTGGCGACCGTCCACCTTGAGCGGGTGCAGGTACACGGTGCGGCGGCGGCGGAAGACGTCCACCAGGATCTGGGTGGTGCTCCGCACCGCGTCGACGGCCTCGGCGGCGTGGTGGCCGGAGAGCAGCGCGAAGTAGGTCACCGTGTCGAGCGCGTAGAGGTACGGACAGGTGACCATGAAGAAGTTGCCCAGCATGAGGTCGCTGTACCAGTCGGCGGCGAGATCGCTGAGGCAGTCGAAGACGTGGAACGCGCCCGGCCCGGCCGCCTCGATGGCGCGGTGGATGGCGTCGGTGAATCCCTCGAAGCCCTGCGCCGGCGAGATGCGGTGGATCTCGGCGCCGGACGACTCGTCGAGGAGCGGCTCGTGCCGGGCGAAGCGGAAGTAGACGACGCGGCGCCCCTCGGCACGGGCCCGGGCCACGAAGGGGAGGACGAGCGGCGGGAAATCGTCGAGGTTCTCGACCTGCCAGACCACGTTGTCGCCCGGCCGGAGCCCCCCGAGCACGTCGTCGAGGGCGGGGATGCCGGTACCGGGGGGATTGACGGAGATCATCGCGGTGTCCTGGGGATCCACCCGCAGAACTTCGCCCATTGCGGACTTGCCCGCAAATCGGGCAGAGTGACCGCCTTTCGGGCAGAGGGACCGCGCCCACCACCGAAACGAGGCAGACCATGGCGAACAAGATGGACGAGAAGCTGCAGGTCGTTTACCAGGACGTGCTGAAGCGCAACCCCGGCGAGGTCGAGTTCCACCAGGCGGTTCGCGAGGTCCTCGAGTCGATCGGGCCGGTGCTCTCCAAGTACCCCGAGTTCCGCGAGCGGAAGATCATCGAGCGGATCGCCGAGCCGGAGCGCCAGATCATCTTCCGGGTACCCTGGCAGGACGACAAGGGCGAGGTCCAGATCAACCGCGGCTTCCGCGTGCAGTACAACAGCGCGCTCGGCCCCTACAAGGGCGGGCTCCGCTTCCACCCCTCCGTCTACCTCGGCATCATCAAGTTCCTGGGCTTCGAGCAGATCTTCAAGAACGCGCTCACCGGGCTCCCCATCGGCGGCGGCAAGGGCGGCAGCGACTTCGACCCCAAGGGCAAGTCGGACAACGAGGTGATGCGCTTCTGCCAGAGCTTCATGACCGAGCTGTGGCGCCACATCGGCGACGTCACCGACGTCCCGGCCGGCGACATCGGCGTGGGCGGCCGCGAGATCGGCTACATGTTCGGCCAGTTCAAGCGGCTCACCGCGCGCTACGAGGCCGGCGTCCTCACCGGCAAGGGGCTCGACTACGGCGGCTCGCTGGTCCGCACCGAGGCCACCGGCTACGGCGCCACCTTCTTCGTGCAGGAGATGCTGAAGGCCCGCGGCAACGACTCCTTCGACGGGAAGGTCTGCAGCGTCTCCGGGTCGGGGAACGTGGCCATCTACACCATCGAGAAGATCCACCAGCTGGGCGGGAAGGTGGTGGCCTGCTCCGACTCGAATGGCGTCATCGTGGACGAGAAGGGCATCGACCTCGAGATCGTGAAGCAGCTGAAGGAGATCGAGCGGCGCCGCATCAAGGACTACGTCGAGTACCGCAAGCACGCGAAGTACGTGCACGGCGGGAACATCTGGGAGGTCCCCTGCCAGGTGGCCATGCCGTCGGCGACGCAGAACGAGGTGAACGGCAAGGACGCCGCCCTGCTGGTGAAGAACGGCTGCATCGCGGTGGGCGAGGGGGCCAACATGCCCACCACCCCCGAGGGCATCAAGATCTTCCTCGACGCCAAGATCGCCTATGGACCGGGCAAGGCGGCCAATGCCGGCGGCGTGGCCACGAGCGCCCTCGAGATGCAGCAGAACGCCTGCCGCGACTCGTGGACCTTCGAGTACACCGAGAAGCGGCTCGCCAACATCATGAAGAACATCCACCAGAACTGCTTCGAGACCGCCGAGGAGTTCGGCTCCAAGGGCAACTACGTGGTGGGGGCCAACATCGCCGGCTTCATCAAGGTGGCGAAGGCCATGGTCTCGCACGGCCTCGTGTAGATAGACGTCATCCACCGGACGGGGGCGGCGCGTAGTCGCGCGCCGCCTCCTCCCCCGCGAGAACCCGCAAGGCACCCGCAGCCAGCGCAGCGAGCTCGTCCTCGCCGGGGAGGATCACCACCGGCGCGATCCACTCGACCCGGCGGCGGACGGGCGCGACCACCCCATCCTGCCAGGCCATGCCGCCGGTGAGGATCACCGCGTCGACCATCCCGTCGAGCGCCACCGCCATGGCCCCGATCGACTTCGCCACCTGGTAGGCCATGGCCTCGACCACCAGCACCGCGGCGGCGTCCCCGGCGGCGGCGCGGGCCACCGCCTCCCGCGCGTCCCGCGTCCCCAGGTGGGAGTAGAGCCCGCCGTCGCCGAACAGGCGCCGGCGCACGGCGCCCCTCTCCGCCCCCGTCGCGAAGCACAGGTCCACCACCGCGGTGACGGGCACCCCTCCGGCCCGGTCTCCGGCGAAGGGCCCCTCGTCCTGCGGGTTCACCACGTCCACCATCCGCCCGTCCCGCAGGGCGGCCAGCGACACCCCCGTGCCCAGGTGGGCGACGACGAGGCGCAGCTCCTCCAGCGCGCGTCCCGTCGACCGCGCGTGGCGCCGGGCCACGGCCCGGATGTTCAAGGCGTGGGCGAAGCTTCGCCGCTCCACGCCGGCCAGCCCGGTGGGCCGGGCCTCGGACACCAGCTCGTCGACGCTCACCGGGTCGACGGTGAAGGCCGGACAGCCGTGGTCGGCGGCCACGGAGAGCGCGATGGGAACGCCCAGGTTGGAGGCGTGCTCGCCGCGCGTTCCGCGGAGCAACTCCTCGGCCATCGCCGGGGTGGCCCGCAGGGTCCCGGCCGGCACCGGCCCGAGGAGACCGCCGCGGCCGACCACCGCGTCGAGCCGGGTCTCCGGCGCGGCGCGGGCCAGGAACTCCCGGACGGCTGCGAGCCGCATGGGGAGCTGATCGGCCATGCGCGCGGACGAGAGCGCCCCGGGTTCGTGGCGCAGCGCCTCCTCGGCGATCATCGACGCCCCGCGGAAGAGGCCGAGCTTGGTCGATCCCGTCCCGGGATTCACCGCGAGGATGATGGGCCCCACGTCGCTCACGATCCCTCCTCCGCCGAGAGAACGCCCAGCGCGATCGAGAGCAGCTTGTCGTCGGCGCGCTCCACCCGCGAGGGGATGAGCACCGGCACGCGCGCCCCCTCGATGACGTGGGCCACCGGCTTCCCGGCCAGCCAGGAGAAGGCCTTGCCGAGGATGTTGCCGGCCTCGATGGTGGGCACGAGCAGGATGTCGGCCCTCCCGGCCAGCGGGTGCCCGATGCCCTTGGCCCTGGCGGCCCAGGGGAGGAGCGCGTTGTCGAGCGCCAGCGGCCCGACCACTTCACAGCCCGTGATCTCCCCCCGCCCGGCCATCTCCGAGAGGGCTCGGGCGTCCTGGGTGTGGGGCATGGCCGGGGACGGCGTCTCCACCGCGCAGAGCAGCGCCACCACCGGCCTCGCGAACCCGAGCCGGTGGAAGACCCGGACGGCGTTCTCGAGGATGGCCTGCTTCTCGGCGAGGCGCGGGGCCACGTTCACGCCGCCGTCGGTGATCCCCACGATGCGCCGGGGCGGGGCGGTGGGGTGCTCGCTCACCATCACGTCGGAGAGGATGCGGCCGGTTCGCAGGCCGTGATCCCGGTCCAGGACGGCGCGCAGCAGGTCCCCGGTGGGCAGCCGTCCCTTGAGCAGCAGCGAGGCCTCCCCGGCCCGCACCCGATCGACCGCGAGGGAGGCGGCCCGGCGGTCGTCCGGCTCGTGGACGATCTCGTGGTGGGCCGGGTCCTCCTCCAGCTTCCAGAGCCGGTCCTCGAGCCCTTCCCGGTCGCCGAAGAGCAGTCCACGGGCGATCCCGCGCCGCCGCGCCTCCACCACCGCCTGGAGCGCCGTCTCGCTCTCCGCCGCCGGGACCGCGACCACCCGAGGTCCCAGCGCGTGGGCCCGGGCAATCAGCTCGTCGAGGGTATGGACCGGTTCCACCGGCCGGGGATTTGCCACGGCCGGCCCCGTGCCGCCAGCCCTTGCCGCACGGGCCCCGAAAGGGGAGAATCGCCGACCCATTTCCGGGAAGAGGCAGGTTCGATGGCGGAGACGGTTGCGACGAAGGCGCCCGCTCGCGGTCTGTGGAGCGGAGACGAGGCGGTCGCCCTGGCGGCCCTGGACGGCGAGGTGGCGCTGGGCACGGGCTACCCGGGCACGCCCTCCACCGAGATCCTGGAGGCTTTCTCCTCCCTCGGGGGGCGCGCCCAGTGGGCGCCCAACGAGAAGGTGGCCCTCGAGGTGGGGCTCGGGGCGGCCTACGCCGGCGCCCGCGTGCTCGTCACCATGAAGCACGTGGGAGTGAACGTGGCCGCCGACCCGCTCTTCACGGCCGCCTACACCGGCGTGGACGGGGCGCTCGTGCTGGTCTCCGCCGACGATCCCGGGATGTCCTCCTCGCAGAACGAGCAGGACAACCGGCGCTACGCGGTGGCCGCCGGCATCCCCATGATCGAGCCCGCCTCCTCGCAGGAGGCCTACGACTTCACCCTGGCCGCGTTCGAGATGTCGGCCCGCTGGAAGATCCCGGTCATCCTGCGCATGACCACGCGGGTCTGCCACTCCAAGTCGGTGGTGCGCCGCCGCGAGAGCCCGCTCCCCCCGCGCCGGCGCCCCGCTTCGTGCGCGACATCCGCGGGCGCGTCATGGTGCCGGCCTTCGCGCGCCCGGCCCATCTGAGGCTCCGCAGGAAGCTCGCCGAGATCCAGGCCTGGTCGGAGACCTCGCCGCTGAACGTCGTCCACGAGGGGAGCCTGGCGCTCGGGATCGTCGCCTCGGGCATCTCCTTCCAGCACGTGCGCGAGGCCGCCCCCGAGGCCAGCATCTTCCAGCTGGGCGTGGTCTACCCGCTGCCCGTCGAGGCCCTGCGCCGCTTCGCGGCCGGCGTGGAGCGCTGCGTGGTGATCGAGGAGGGCGACCCGGTCGTCGCGGACGCGCTGCTCTCCGCGGGGATCCGCGTGGAGGGGAAGCCCGAGATGTACCGCTTCGGCGAGCTCTCGGTCTCCCGGGTTCGCCGCATCCTGGCCCGCGACGAGTCGCCCGAGGCTCCTCCCGCGAAGTCCAAGCCGCCCGAGCTCTGCGAGGCCTGCCCCTACCACCCGGTCTACGGCACGCTCCAGCGCATGGGCTGCATCGTGGCCGGCGACATCGGCTGCTACACGCTGGGTGTCATGGAGCCGTACCAGGCCATGGACACCTGCGTGGCCATGGGCGCCTCCGTGGGGGTGGGGCTGGGGCTGCGCCACGTGCTGCCGGAGGAGCAGGCCCGCAAGGTGGTCTCCATCATCGGGGACTCCACCTTCATCCACAGCGGGCTGAACGGCCTCGTGGAGATGGTCTACAACCCGCCCGGGACCGGCCACGTGCTCATCGTCCTCGACAACGGCACCACCGCCATGACCGGCCAGCAGGAGCACCCGGGCACCGGCCGCACCATGGAGCACGAGGCCACCGGCCACGTCTCCATCGAGGGCATGGCCCGGGCCGCCGGCATCCACAACGTCGACGTGGTCGACCCGGTGAAGGATCCCAGGATGTTCGAGGCGCTGCTCGCCACGCGGCTCGCCTCGAATGACCTGTCGGTCATCGTGGCCCGGCGCCCCTGCATCCTGGCGGCCGCCGACATCCGCCACTTCGAGAAGCAGAACGCCGAGAAGGCCGTGGCCGCGGCGTCGCCCTGCGCCGCCTGCGGGAGCGACGATGCCGTCTAGGGTGGTGAACGTCGTCTTCGCCGGCCTGGGCGGCCAGGGGGTCATCAAGGCCTCCGACGTGCTCGCCGACGCTGCCTTCCGCGCCGGCCACGACGTGAAGAAGGCCGAGATCCACGGAATGAGCCAGCGGGGCGGCTCCGTCACCTCCGACGTGCGCTTCGGCCCGGAGGTCCACTCCCCCATGATCCCGGACGGCCACGCCGACTTCCTGGTGGTGCTCGCGCCCAGCCAGGTGGAGAACAACGTCCACCAGCTGCGCAGGGAGGGGGTGCTCTTCCCGCCCGACCTGGTCCCGGAGTCGATCCTCCGGAACAAGCGCAGCCTCAACGTGGCGCTGCTCGGCGCGCTCTCCACCCACCTCTCCATCGCCGAGGGGCACTGGCGGGCGGCCCTCGAGGACGCCCTGCCCGAGCGCTTGCTCCAGGTGAACCTCGAGGCCTTCGAGGCCGGACGGGCAGCCGAGCGGGCCCGCGCCTCGGGAAAGGGAATCCATGCCACCCCCTGATCCGGCGCGCCGCTTCCACCCGGCCAGCGCCCCCGACTACGTCCCGGCCGAGCAGCTGCGCGACCTGCAGCTGACCCGCCTGCAGCGCATCGTGCGCCGGGCCCACGATCGCGTGCCCCTCTTCCGCACCCGCTGCCAGGAGCGGCAGGTGGCCCCGGCCGATCTCCGCTCCCTGGAGGACCTGTCGCGCTTTCCCTTCACGCTGAAGACCGATCTCCGCGACACCTACCCCTTCGGCCTCTTCGCCTCCCCCATGGAGGAGATCGTCCGGCTGCACGCCTCGTCCGGCACCACCGGCAAGCCCACCGTGGTGGCCTACACCCAGGCCGACCTCGACGTCTGGACCGAGGTGATGGTGCGCAGCTTCGCCTCCTGCGGGCTCCACCGCGGCGACGTGGTGCAGAACGCCTACGGCTACGGCCTCTTCACCGGCGGCCTGGGCGCCCACTACGGGGCCGAGGCGCTGGGCGCCACCGTCATCCCCATCTCCGGCGGCAACACCGACCGGCAGATCATGGTCCTCCAGGACTTCGCGGTCACCGCCATCTGCTGCACCCCCAGCTACTTCCTGCACCTCGTCGAGCGGGCCAAGGAGCTGGGGAGCGACTTCTCCCGGCTGCGGGCCGGGATCTTCGGGGCCGAGCCCTGGAGCGAGGCCATGCGCCGGCGCATCGAGGCCGACACCGGGGTGAAGGCCTACGACATCTACGGCCTCTCCGAGATCATCGGGCCGGGCGTGGGCATCGAGTGCTTCGCCCAGTCCGGCCTGCACGTCTTCGAGGACCACTTCTACCCGGAGGTGGTGGACCCGGTCACGGGGGCGGTGCTCCCCGACGGCGCCGAGGGGGAGCTCGTGCTCACCACCCTCTCCAAGGACGCCATGCCCATGATCCGCTACCGGACGCGGGACGTGACGGCGCTCATCCCCGAGCCCTGCGCCTGCGGGCGCACCATCCGGCGCATCCGGCGCATCGGCCGGCGCTCCGACGACATGTTCATCATCCGCGGGGTGAACGTCTTCCCCAGCCAGGTGGAGACCGCGCTGCTGGCGGTGGAGGGGACCTTGCCCCACTACCAGATCGTGCTCACGCGCGAGAAGGGGCTCGACGAGGTGGAGGTGAAGGTGGAGGTGACCCCCGAGGTCTTCTCCGACCAGATCCGCGCCCTCGAGGCCCTGCAGCACAAGCTCGAGCAGTCGCTCGACCACACCCTCGGCATCCGCGCCCGCGTCACCCTCGTCGGCCCGCGCACCATCCAGCGCAGCGAGGGCAAGGCGAAGCGGGTCATCGACCAGCGCCAGATCTGACGGTCCGGAGGCACATCCATGAAGCTCTGCCAGCTTTCGCTCTTCCTCGAGAATCGCCCCGGCGCGCTGCGCCTCCCCTGCCAGGTGCTGGGCCAGGCCGGCATCGACATCCTCTCGCTGTCGCTGGCCGACACCCAGCAGTTCGGCATCCTTCGGCTGATCGTGAAGGACGCCGATCGGGCCCGCAAGGTGCTCGAGGAGTCCGGGTGCGTGGTCAAGGCCACCGACGTGCTGGCGGTGGAGGTCCCCGACCGGGCCGGCGGCCTGGCCGACATGCTGGGCGCCTTCGAGGGCTCGGGCCTCTCCATCGAGTACATCTATCCATTGGTGGCCGGCCACCGCGGGAAGACCGCGGTGCTGCTCCTCCGGGTCGAGGACCCCGAGAAGGCCGCCGGGCTGCTGGCGGGGCGCAGGGTCCGCGTCCTCACCCGCGAGGAAGCCTTCGCGGCCGTCGGCGCCTGACGCCCGGCATGGTGACGCCCGCCGAGAGCCGGGTCTGGGACCCGGCGGAACTCCTGCCCCGCGACCGTCTGGCCGACCTCCAGCTGGCCCGGCTGCGCGAGACGCTTGCACGCGCCGCCGGGACGCCCTTTCACGCGGCGGCCCTGGCACGTGCCGGCATGGGCCCGGCCGACGTCCGGTCGCTCCAGGACCTGCGGCGGCTCCCCGTCACCACCAAGGACGACCTGCGGGCCCACTACCCGCTCGGCCTGCTGGCCGTTCCGCGCACCGAGGTGGCCCGCATCCACGGGTCCTCGGGCACCACCGGCAAGCCCACCTTCGTGGCCTACAGCCGCGGGGACATGCAGACCTGGTCGGGGCTGTGCGCCCGCTTCCTGGTGGCCGGCGGGTTGCGCCCCGAGCACCTCGTGCACGTGGCCTTCGGGTATGGCCTCTTCACCGGCGGCTTCGGCCTCCACCAGGGGATCGAGCGGGTGGGCGCGGGGATCGTCCCGGTGGCCGGGGGGAACACGCCCCGGCAGGTGATGCTCCTCCGCGACCTGCGCCCCGACGTGCTCGTGTGCACGCCCAGCTACGCGCTGCACATCGCCGAGGTGGCCCGCACCGACGGCGGCGACCCGCGCGACCTGGGGCTCTCCCTCGGCCACTTCGGCGGGGAGCCCTGGACCGAGGAGATGCGCGTCGAGATCGAGCGCGAGCTGGGGATCCGGGCCTTCAACAACTACGGGCTCTCCGAGGTCATCGGTCCGGGCGTCTCCGGCGAGTGCGGCGCGCGCGCCGGGATGCACGTGGCCGAGGACCACTTCCTGGTCGAGTGCCTCGACCCGGTCACGCTCGACCCGGTTCCGGACGGCACGGTGGGGGAGCTCGTCTTCACCAGCCTCACCAAGGAAGCCATGCCGGTCCTGCGCTACCGCACCCGGGACCTGGCCTCGCTCGACCACTCGCCCTGCCCGTGCGGCCGCACCGGGGTGCGGATGAGCCGGGTGGTGGGGCGCTCCGACGACATGTTCATCGTGCGCGGCGTGAACGTCTTCCCCTCCCAGATCGAGGAGGCGCTGCTCCGCGTCGAGGGGGCCGCCCCCCACTACGTGATCGAGATCGCCCGCCCGGGAACCCTCGACGAGGCGGTGGTGAGGGTGGAGATCCGGCCCCGCGACTTCTCCGACGAGATGCGCCAGATGGTGGCGCTGCGCGATCGCATCGACCACGAGATCCACTCCATCACCGGGATCCGCATGAGCATCGAGCTGGTGGCCCCGAACGCGCTGGGCCGGAGCGAGGGCAAGGCGCGGCGCGTCATCGATCACCGGAGGGCCGGCGGCGGAGGGACCTGACGGGCGTCCCGGGGCTGGCAGGATCCCTGCTGCGGAGGGAGGGGCCGATCGGGTATCCTGCCCGGTCCAACTTCCCCATTTCGCCGGAGGATTCATGCGCCGCATCCGCAAAGCCGTCGTCGCCGTCGCCCTCGCCGCGCTCGCCGTTCCCGCAGCCGCCGCGGACGAGCTCAAGATCGGCGCGCTCCTCTCGGTGACCGGACCGGCCGCCTTCCTGGGCGCGCCGGAGGCCCGAACCCTCGAGATGCTGACCGAGCAGGTGAACGCCCGCGGAGGCGTGGCCGGCCACAAGGTGAAGCTCATCGTGAAGGACACCGGTGGCTCGCCCGAGAAGGCCGTCTCCTTCGCGCGCCAGCTCATCGACGAGGAGAAGGTCTTCGCCATCCTCGGACCCTCGACGTCCGGCGAGACCATGGCGGTGAAGGGGATCGCCGAGGAGGCGAAGACGCTGCTCATCTCGCTGGCCGCCGCCGAGGTGATCGTGAACCCGGTGGCCCCCCACGTCTTCAAGACCGCGCAGAAGGACAGCCACGCCGCCGCGCTGATCTTCCAGGACATGAAGAAGCGGGGGATCACCCGCATCGCGGTCTTCTCCTCCAACACCGGCTTCGGCAAGGCTGGCAAGGAGCAGATCGCGAAGCTGGCCCCCGAGTACGGGATCCAGATCGTGCTCGACGAGGTCTACGACAAGGCCGCCACCGACCTCTCCGCCGAGGCCACCAAGCTGAAGGGCGCGAACGCCCAGGCCGTGCTCAACTGGTCCATCGAGCCGGCCCAGTCGATCCTGGTGAAGAACATCCGCCAGCTCGGGCTCACCCTGCCCATCTACCAGAGCCACGGTTTCGGGAACCTGGCCTACGCGAAGGCGGCAGGCACCGCCGCCGAGGGCGTGATCTTCCCGCTCGGGAGGCTCGCCGTCGCCGACGCGCTGCCCGCCGGCAATCCCCAGAAGCCGGTGCTCGTCGCCTACCGCGAGGCCTACCAGAAGAAGTACGGCGAGGAGGTGAGCGGCTTCGGCGGCTACGCCTGGGACGCCTTCCAGCTGCTCGCCGCGGCGGTGGAGAAGGTGGGGCTCGACCGGGAGAAGGTGCGGACGGCGCTGGAGAACACCCAGGGCTTCGTGGGCCAGAGCGGCGTCTTCCGCTTCTCCGCCCAGGACCACAACGGCCTCGGCATCGACTCCTTCGAGATGCTCACCGTGAAGGACGGCAAGTTCGTCCCGCTGGCGAAGTGAGGGAGGCCGCCATGAACCGCCTGATCCCCGTCCTCGCCCTCCTCGTCCTCGTCCCCACGCCGGCCCGGCCCGCGCCCGAGCCCATCAAGGTGGGGGCGCTCCTCGCCGTCACCGGACCGGCCTCCTTCCTGGGCGCGCCGGAGGCCCGCACGCTGGAGATGCGCGTGCAGGAGCTGAACGCGAAGGGCGGCGTGGGGGGCCGCCCCATCCAGCTGGTGATGAAGGACACCGGCGGGAGCCCGGAGAAGGCGGTCTCCTTCGCCCGGCAGCTCATCGAGGAGGAGAAGGTCTTCGCCATCATCGGACCGTCCACCTCCGGTGAATCGATGGCCGTGAAGGGGCTCGCCGAGGAGGGCAAGACCTTGCTCCTCTCCGCCGCCGCCGCGGAGGCCATCGTGACCCCGGTGCTGCCCCACGTCTTCAAGGTGGCACCCCGGGACAGCTACGCCGTCGAGGTCATCTTCCAGCGCATGAAGAAGACCGGGGTGACCCGCATCGGGTTCCTCTCCTCCAACACCGGGTTCGGCAAGGGGGGCAAGGAGCAGGTGGAGAAGCTGGCGCCGCAGTACGGCATCACGCTGGCGGTGAACGACGTCTACGACAAGAACGCCACCGACCTCACCGCCGAGGTGACCAAGCTCAAGGCCGCCAACGTCCAGGCCATCCTCAACTGGTCGATCGAGCCGGCCCAGTCGATCGTGGTGAAGAACGCCCGCCAGATCGGCCTCACCGTGCCCATCTACCAGAGCCACGGCTTCGCCAACTTGCAGTACGTGAAGGCGGCCGGCAGCGCCGCCGAGGGGGTCATCTTCCCGGCCAGCCGCATCGTGGTCGCCGACCAGCTCCCGGCGGGGAATCCGCAGAAGCCGGTGGTCGAGGCCTACCGCAAGGCCTACGAGTCCCGCTACGGCGAGGACGTCTCCACGTTCGGCGGCCACGCCTGGGACGCCTTCGGAATCCTGGTGAAGGCCATCGAGCAGGTGGGACCCGACCGGGTGAAGGTCCGCGCCGCGGTGGAGGACATGAAGGGCTTCGTGGGGACGGCCGGGGTCTTCAACTTCTCCCCCACCGATCACAACGGCCTCGACATCGGCGCCTTCGAGCTCTGCACGGTGAAGAACGGGCGCTTCGCCCCCCTGGGCAACTAGGGCAGCGGCGCACGTGGCGGCATGACCATCGACCTCGCGCTCCAGTACCTCGTCGCGGGGCTGACCTACGGGGCGATCTACGCGGTCGTCGCCATCGGCTTCAACATCGTCTACAGCGCCACCGGCATCATCAACTTCGCCCAGGGCGAGTTCGTCATGCTGGGGGGGATGATCGCCGTGCAGGCGTCCCGCACGATGCCGCTCCCGGCCGCCATCGTGCTGGCCGTGGCCGCCACCGCCGCGGTGGGCGCGCTGGTGGAGGTGGCCTTCCTCCGCTGGCTCCGGTCGCCCACCGTCCTGCGCATGGTGGTCATCACCATCGGGGTCTCCATCCTGCTCCGCGAGGGGGCGCTCTTCCTCTGGGGCGAGGGGGTGCGCTCGCTCCCCTACTTCACCGGCGACGAGGTCTCCTCGGTGGGGATCCTCGGAGCGCGCATCTCGCCCCAGGTCTTCTGGGTGCTCGGCACGGTGGCCCTCATCGTCGGGGTGCTCGAGTGGTTCTACCGGCGCACGCTGCTCGGCTGGGAGATGCAGGCCTGCGCCGCCAACAAGGACGCCGCGGCGATCTGCGGCGTGCCGGTGCGGCGGCTCGTCACCCTCTCCTTCGCCATGGCCGCGGCCATCGGCGCGCTGGCCGGGGCGGTGGTCTCCCCCATCACCTACACCTCCTACGCGGCGGGCGGCCCGCTCGCCATCAAGGGCTTCACGGTCGCCATCCTGGGCGGCCTCGGCAACTCGGGGGGAGCGGTGGCGGCGGGGCTCGGGCTGGGCGTCGTCGAGTCCTTCGCGGTCTCGGTGCTCCCGGCCGCCTACAAGGACGTGGTCACGCTCTCGCTGCTGCTCGCCGTGCTGGTGGTCCGGCCCAGCGGCCTCTTCGCGAGCGGCGAGGCCGCCCGGCTGAAGGAGTTCTAGGCGATGCCGGCGCGGTTCCCCGCCTCGGCCCGGGTGGCCCTCCTCGCCGTCGCGGTGGTGGCGGTGCAGCTCGCCACGCAGGCCTCGGGCAAGAGCTTCTACCTCACCCAGCTCACCATGACCGGCTACTACGCGCTGGTGGTGCTGGGGCTCTCTCTCCTCATGGGCTACGCCGGTCAGATCTCGCTCGGACAGGCCGGCTTCTTCGCCATCGGCGGATACGCGGCGGCCTTCCTCTCCACCGTCGATCTCTCGGCGCACAAGGCGCTGCCGGCCTTCGACCTGGCCACCCGCATCGGCCTGCTGGTCTCCCGCCCGGACCTCTACGGCGGCATGACGCTGGGGGTGAACCCGTGGGCGGGTCTGGTCCTGGGGGTGGCGCTGGCGTCCGGCGTGGCCTTCGCGGTGGGGGTGCCGGTGCTGAAGCTGCGCGGCCATTACCTGGCCATGGCCACGCTCGCGTTCGGCACCATCGTCTCGGCGGTGGTGGTGGGCACCCAGCGGCTCGGGGCGGCCGACGGCATCTCCGGCGTGCCGCCCTTTCCCTTCCTGCCCGGCGTGCGCATCGGTGGCGGGTCGGCCGACCGGGTCGCGAACTACTACCTGGCCTGGGGGCTCGTGGCGCTCGCCATGCTGCTCCTCGGCAACCTGGTCCGCTCCCGCACCGGCCGCGCGCTGCGGGCCCTCCAC
This sequence comes from uncultured delta proteobacterium, assembly GCA_963831265.1. Taxonomy (GTDB): domain Bacteria; phylum Myxococcota; class Myxococcia; order Myxococcales; family Anaeromyxobacteraceae; genus CAIOAK01. The sequence continues at coordinate 331,985 of CAWHPQ010000004.1, forward strand.
GGCGCCGAGGAGGCCGCCCGGGCCATGGGCGTCGACGCCGCCCGGCTGAAGGTCCGCGTGTTCGTCCTGGCGGCCGCGCTGGCGGCGGCCGCCGGGGTGCTCCTCACCCATTACGTGGGTGGCATCGGGCCCTCCGAGGTCTCGGCCATGAAGTCGGTCCGCTACGTCGCCATGGTCGCGGTGGGCGGAATGGGCAGCCTGTGGGGCGCGCTCTCGGCCGCCGCGCTGCTCGAGTTCCTGTCGCTGCGCGGCGTCTTCGGCGCGCACGACGACGCGGTATTCGGCGGCATCCTGCTCCTCGTCATGCTCTTCGCCCCCGACGGGATCCTGAGCGTCCGGGCCCGGGGGCTCAGGGAGCGTCTGCGGGGCAGCGCGGTCCGGCCCGGGGAGGGAACGTGAACCTCCTCGAGGTGAGCGGCGTCTCCAAGCGGTTCGGGGGCGTGCAGGCGGTGAAGGACGTCTCCTTCCGCGTCCGCAAGGGACAGGTGAAGGCGGTCATCGGGCCGAACGGCGCGGGCAAGACCACCCTCTTCGACCTGCTCTCCGGCTTCCGCGCCCCCGACGAGGGGACGGTTCGCTTCAAGGATCGGGAGATCCAGGGGCAGCCGCCGCACCGGGTGGCGGCGCACGGCATCTCGCGCACCTTCCAGAATCTGAAGCTGTTCGGCCACATGACCGCGCTCGAGAACGTCATGGTCGGGCGCCACGTGCGCAGCCGTGCCGGGATGCTCGCCGGCCTGCTCTCCTCGCCCGCGGCGCGCCGGGAGGAGCGGGAGATCGAGGAGCGGGCCCGCGGCGAGATGCGCTTCCTGGGGGTCGAGCCGCTGGCCTCCTCACCGGCGGGGAGCCTGGCCTACGGCCAGCAGCGGGCGGTCGAGCTGGCCCGGGCCCTCTGCGCCGAGCCGGAGCTCCTCCTCCTCGACGAGCCGGCCGCGGGCCTCAACATGCGCGAGACCGCCGAGCTCGCCGAGCGGGTCCTGCGCATCCGCGACCGGGGCGTCACCGTGCTGCTCGTCGAGCACGACATGTCGCTCGTCATGCGCATCTCCGACGAGGTGGCGGTGCTCTGCTTCGGCCTGAAGATCGCCGACGCCGATCCGCGATCGGTGCAGCGCGACCCGGAGGTCGTCCGGGTCTACCTGGGCGAGGACTAGGGTGGACTGATGCTCCGCGTCCGCAACCTCGACGTCTCCTACGGGCCGGTGGCGGCGCTGCGCCGCGTGTCCCTGCACGTGAACGCGGGCGAGATCGCCGCCATCATCGGCGCCAACGGCGCGGGCAAGAGCACGCTCCTCCGCACCATCGCGGGGCTCACGCCGGCCCGCGGCGGCGAGGTGCTCTTCCGCGGCTCCCCGGTGCTGGGACTGCGCACCGAGCGCATCGTGGCCCTGGGCTGCTCGCTCGTCCCGGAGGGGCGGCAGGTCTTCGCCACGCTCCCGGTGCGGGAGAACCTGCTCATCGGCGGGTCGGTCCGGGTGCGGCGCGGGCTGCGGATCGAGGTGGAGGGCGATCTGGAGAAGATCTACCGGCTCTTCCCGCGGCTTCACGAGCGGGAGCGGCAGCTGGCTGGCACCCTGTCCGGCGGGGAGCAGCAGATGCTCGCCATCGGGCGCGCCCTCATGGCGCGGCCGGCCCTGGTCATGCTCGACGAACCCTCCATGGGGCTTGCTCCACTCGTGGTGAAGGACATCCTGCTCACCGTGGAGCGCATCGCCGCCGGCGGGACCACCGTGCTGCTCGTCGAGCAGAACGCCCGAAGCGCGCTCCGGGTGGCGCGCCGGGGCTACGTGCTGGAGAACGGGCGGGTGGTGCTGGAGGGGACGAGCGAGGAGCTGCTCGGGAACCGCGACGTGCAGCGCGCCTATCTGGGGAGCGAGGTGATGCCATGAACGTGCAGCCGGATCGCGAGACGATGGACCGCAAGGACATGGAGCAGCTCCAGCTGGAGCGGCTCGAGGCCACGCTCAACCGGGTGCAGCGGAGCGTTCCCTTCTACCAGCGCCGCTTCGCCGAGGCGGGCTTCGATGCCGAGGGGCTCCGCTCCCTGGGCGACCTGCGCCGCCTCCCCCTCACCGAGAAGCGCGACCTGCGGGACAACCACCCCTACGGCATGTTCGCGGTGCCGCTGCGGGACGTGGTGCGGGTCCACGCCTCCTCGGGCACCACCGGGCTCGCGACCGCGGTGGGCTACACCCGGAACGACCTCAGGACCTGGTCCGACCTGGTGGCCCGGGTGCTGGTGGCCGGCGGGGTCGGCAAGGACGACGTGGTGCAGGTGGCCTTCGACTACGGCCTCTTCACCGGCGCATTCGGCTTCCACCAGGGGGCGGAGCGGCTGGGCGCCTCGGTGATCCCGGTCTCCTCGGCGAGCGCCCGGCGCCAGCTGGGGATCATGAAGGACTACCGGAGCACCGCGCTCGTCTGCACTCCCAGCCATGCGATGACGCTGGCAGACGCCGCGCTCGAGGCCGGCATCCAGCCCGGCGCCCTCTCGCTGCGCTTCGGCCTCTTCGGGGCCGAGCCCTGGTCCGAATCGATGCGGGCCGAGCTGCAGGCGAAGCTGAAGCTGGTCGCCACCGACAACTACGGCCTCTCCGAGGTGGGAGGACCGGGGCTCGCCGGCGAGTGCCTGGAGCGGCAGGGGCTCCACGTGGCCGAGGACCACTTCCTGGTCGAGGTGATCGATCCGGAGAGCCTGGCGCCGGTTCCCGACGGCACGGTGGGGGAACTGGTCGTGACCACGCTGACCCGGGAGGCCATGCCGGTGGTCCGCTTCCGTACCCACGACCTGGCCTCGCTCACCCGGGCGCCCTGCGCCTGCGGCCGGACGCTCGCCCGCATGAGCCGCGTCAAGGGACGGACCGACGACCTCATCCTCCTGAAGGGGGCGCGGTTCTTTCCTTCGGAGATCGAGGCGGTCCTGCTCGAGGTGGAGGGCACCCTGCCCCACTACGAGATCGTGCTGGAGCGCCGCGAGGCAGCCGACGAGGCCCTGGTCCGGGTGGAAACCGCCACCCCGGACGACGCGGCGCTGCGGGGGAACGTCGAGCGCCGTCTCGGCTCCGAGCTGGGCGTCCCGGTCGCGGTCGAGCTCGTGGCCCCTCGGACGCTGGCGCGGTCGGAGGGCAAGGCCCGGCGGGTGATCGACCGGCGCCGTCCCGGCTAGGGCGGGTCGCGGGCCGCTCGATGACGCGCCCCGCCATGCGAATCCCGCCGGGAGGGGGCGCCGTCGCCTTGACAGATGGCCTCTCCCCGACAAACAACAGGCACTTACGCGTCGCGCCGCGCGCGTCCGCAACGGGATTCACCCACCGCAACCTGGAGGCAGCATGACGCTCCGTCACCTCGCGCCCGCGCCGTTGCTCGCGGTCGCGATCTTCGCCTGCACGCCTTCCGTCCCTTCCAACCCGAACACCGAGATCGTCACCGCCGAGTTCAATCCGGCCACCTCGACCATCCCGCTGCCCAACTCGCTCGCCATCAGCCCGGACCTGAACCCGTACCTCCTGGCCCCACGCAACGCGCAGGAGGAGCTGCTGGGCTACTTCGCTGCCCAGGGCGGCTTCCCGCCCGACCAGGTGACCCGCTCACGTTTCCCGTCGCGACGTTGAACGTGAACGGACCGAACGACGTGACCACGTCGCACCCGACCTGGACCTTGCCTCGATCGTCCCGTGCACCGGCGCGCAGGCCCCGGGCAACTGCAACCTCTTCGTCTTCGACGTGCTCGCGCCAGCCGACGAGGCCTTCCCGACCTACACCAACGCGTACACGAAGGGCACGACGGGCGGCACCCTGAGCGTGACGCCCGTCGCCGACCGTCTCCCACGACGTGGCGCCCGGGCGGCCTCTACTTCTACGCGCTGCGCGGCGGAACGAGCGGCATCAAGACGCACGGCCGCCGTTCCCCTGCAGCCCTCCTCCACCACCTATACGCTCATCTTCGGGCAGCCGGGCGACTTCACCTGCCCGAGCACCAGCCCCGACTGCGCGCTGAAGGCCTGAAGACGCTCCAGACCCAGTACCAGCCGGTCTTCGCCACCATCCAGAACAAGGGCTTCCCGCTCGACGAGACGGTCGTGGTCGGCACCTTCTCGGTGGCCCCGGCCACCACCTGGGTCATTGCCGATCCGGGGAACACCGCGGCCCCTCTGCCCGTCCCGCTCCCCAGCAACTTCCTCATCGACCCCAGCACCGGCCGGATCACCACCGCGTTCGACTCCAAGATCCCGGGCGCCTCCACGCTGGACGGGTTCAGCACCACCGCGATGATCATCGCCCCGACCTCGGGAAACATCGACGCCACCTCGGTCCGCGACCCGGGGCAGCTCCCCGGCGTCTTCCTCTACGAGATCGGCCCCACCGGTGCGGCCAAGGTGCCCGACGTCGTGGACGCCCTCGTCGCGACCCCGGGCAGCGTGAGGCCGTTGTACGTGGCCGAGCCGCCCCAGATCCAGACCTCCGGCCTCTCGCCGCTCATCGGCCTCCAGCCGGCGGTACCGGTGGTAGGGGCCGGCTACTCCTTCATGCTCCCGGCGCTGAAGGAGAGCACGGAGTACGGCGTGATCATCACGAACCGCGTGAAGGACGCCGGTGGCCATGCCCTCTCCAACTCGACCCTCGGACAGATCGAGCTCTTCACGAATCCGCTCTGCACCCCGTCCCCGGCCTGCGCCTCCTCTCCCTCCACCGCGACGTCGCAGGTACCCGGCCTGAGCGGCGCCACGGCTGCGGGGCTCGAGGCCATGCGACTCAGCCTGCAGAAGGTCATGACCCAGCTCGCGGAGGACACGGGCTGCGGCACCGCTCCCACCGATGCCGCCTGCGTGACGAAGGCCAAGGTGGCCATGGCCTACACGTTCCGCACCCAGACCATCTCGGGCAAGAACGCCACGGCCGCGTTCGGCGGCAAGGGTGACCCCGGCGCCATCCAGATCGCGGCGATCCCTTATACGCCCCTGCTCCAGCTCGCCTGCGGCGCGCTCCAGCAGCGGCTCGGGCTCGCCAGCCTCGACTGCACGAAGCCACTGCCCGGCTCGGTCAAGGCCTACACGGGCACGACGGCCGGTTCCACAGTCGCGGACGCCTTCACCGCCTGGGGCGTGGATCTCTCGGTCCCGCACGACAGGATCGACACCATCTTCGAGCTCCAGATCATGACGCCGAACAAGATCGACGACTCGACCGGCGCCCTCAACCCCTCCCCGCTCGGCGTGAAGCCCGAGGTCCTCACGGTGCTCGTCGCCGTCGGTGCCCAGTCGAGCGTGCCCGCCTGCACCGGGCCCCTCGCCCCGTTCGCCGGGGCCGGCCTCCGCTGCGCTCCCCTCGTCGTCTTCCAGCACGGGATCACGACGGCAAAGAACTACATGTTGACGGTGGCCAACACGCTCGTCGACGCGGGGAACGTCGTCGTGGCCATCGACCTGCCCTGGCACGGCCAGCGCAGCTACTGCTCCACCACTGCCGTGGAAGGCAACCCCGACGCCGCCTGCGTTCCCGGCACTCATTGCGTGCCGGTGGCCGCCATGGCCGGTCAGGGGCTCATCGCTCCGCCCACGCCCGGTCTGTGCCGAGCGGGTACGACCGAGAGCTCCCCGCTCGGCGCCTTCCTGAACCGGGCCGCGCTCTGCCTCGACCCCGGGACCTACGGGGTTCCGGGCTCCTCCTGCGCGTCGGTCCCGGGCCTGCCGAACCCCATCGCGCTCAACCCGGCCACCGGCGCGCCCACCAACGCCGGCTTCCCGTTCACGTCGGGGCAGTTCTATCTCTCGGCCAACTTCTTCCGGTCCCGGGACACGGCCCGGCAGGCCTGGATCGACCATACCCAGGTGATGCAGGTGCTGGCCCCCACGCCCGAGGCGGGCCCGATTGCGGGCAACGACTTCTACAACGGGCTCCTCGCCAAGGGGATCATCGTGAACCCCCTGGACATCTCCTTCCTCGGTCAGTCGCTCGGCTCGTTCTTCACGACGGGTTCCGTGGCCGCGAATCCGCGCGTCTCGCGGGCGGTGCTCAACACCAATGGCGGCACGATGATCGACCTCTTCCTGAACTCGCCCACCTACCAGCCGACGGCCGACGCCCTCCTCAGCTCGCTGGGCATCAACATGGTACTGGTCCGCAACCCCCCGCCCCCGGGGAGCCCGGACTTCCCGTCCTACCTGCAGGCAGCCGCCCAGTACCTCATCTACGTGAACGCCCTGAAGCTGATCAACGACCCTGCCGATCCGATCAACGCGGCATCCCACGTCGGGGCCGATACCTGGCCCAACCTGCTCCCGCCGCTCGGCGGAAACACGGACGGCTCGGTCCCGCAGGCACCCAAGGCGACGCTCGCCCAGTTCGCCCTCTGCGACCAGAGCGTGCCGAACCCGTTCAACGCCCTCGTGGCCGGGAACCTGGGCCTCACGCCCTACCTGCCGCCGTCGGCCCCGGGGACCGGCACCGTCCAGTGGTTCGGGACGCCCCTCGTCCAGTTCCCGGCGTTCGACGGCATCTACACGACCCCGTGCACGATCGCCGCTCCCCACGAATTCCTCATCGACTTCGGATTCGAGTACACCCCCGGCAGCGCCGAACGCGCCGCGGTGCGGACCCTCACGTTGGCCGCCCAGTCGAGCGCGGCGGCGTGGCTCGCCGACCCGACCGTCGCCCTTCCCTCCCTCGTCGTCGCACCCTGAGGACCGCCATGCGCAAGCTCCTGCTCGCTCTCCTCCTGGTCCCGGCCGTCGCCTCCGCGGGCGGCTACTCCATCCCCAGCGTCGTCGCACGCGATCTCGCCATGGGTGACTCGCTGGTGGCCGACCAGACCTCGGCCGGCGCCGTCTTCCGGAACCCGGCGGCGCTGTCGCGCCTCTCCGGGCTCGACCTGACCCTGAACCTCTCCATCCTGGGCAACGGGTCGACCTGGACCAACACCACCAACTACTTCCCGTCGCCGGTCTCGACCGACTTCAAGGCGGCGACCCCGGCGGCGTTCTTCGTCTCCTGGTCGGGGAAGATCTCCGGCCACGGCTACGGCGTCGGCATCGGCGTGAACGTCCCCGGAGGCGGAAACGTCTTCTGGCCCAGCGACTGGGCCGGCCGCCACACCATCATCTCGGTGGACCGCAAGCTCTTCGGCTCGTACCTGACCGGCGGCTTCGAGATCATCCCGCAGATCCGGGTGGGCGGCGGGCTCATCTACTACTACGCGACCGAGAAGCTCGAGGTGGCGAAGGCCCTCCCCGGAGGGCAGGACGGCCTCGTCACCGTGGCCGACTCGGGGGGCGCGGTGAGCTGGGACGCCTCGCTCGAGATCCAGCCGCTCCTCGACCTGCCGCTCCGCATCGGACTCGACTACAAGCAGCAGGCCTTCATGAAGCTCTCGGGTCCGGCGAACTTCGCCTTCCCGCCGGCCTTCGCGGCCACCTATCCGGACCAGGAGTTCACCCACGTGCTCCCCTACCCGAGCACCTTCAACGTGGGCGTGGCCTGGCGCCCCATCCCCGCCGTGGACCTCACCGCCGGCTACACCTACGAGCACTACAGCGTCTACGTCTCGGACACCTTCGTGGGGCAGACCATCGATCCGGCCACCGGGCAGCCCCTCGAGCTCTCGGTGTGGCGCAACTACAAGAACGCCAGCATCTTCAGGCTGGGCGTGGCCTGGCAGGTCCTCCCGGTCCTCGAGCTCCGCGCCGGCGGCCTCTACGACCACTCGGGCGTGAACCCTGCCTACTTCAACCCGTCGCTCCCCGACGCCCAGGCCTGGGCCGGCTCGCTGGGGCTGGGATGGGACGTGATGAAGGACCTCTCGATCAACGCCGCCTTCTTCAACGCCTGGTTCGACACCTTGAACTCGGTCCCGGCGGCCAGCACGGCCACGCTCGACAACGCCTCCTCGTTCCCTGGCCAGTTCAAGAGCTGGGCCTGGATCGCCAGCGTCGGCGTGAACTGGAAGTGGGATCCGCAGGCGAAGAAGGCGAACTGATCCCCCTCATCGACCGGAAGTGAACACGGGCGCGCCCTCCGGGGCGCGCTCGTCGTTCGCGGACCGGCCGTCAGGGAAAGCAGTACGGGATCGGCAGGAGCGGAACGCCCGACAGCTCGCCCTGGAGCGCCGCCACCCAGAGCTCGATCCACTCCCCGGCCGTGACGGGCGACTCGTCCGGTGCGTTGATGTGGCGCACGATCTCGAGCAGCGTCCCGCCGCCCGCCGCCGGTGTCGCCACCACCGACTCGCGCATGAGCACGATCTGCGAGGTGCCGTCCACCTTCTGCGCCTTCAGGTGGAACGCCTGGATGGCCTGGGCGGCATCGCGCGTTGCCGTCCCCCGCCAGTCGACCCGGAACCAGTTGGCGCGCCCCAGCGCCCCGAAGCCGTTCGGGATCTCCTTCACGCCGTAGCTGAGCTCGTACGCCGGCTCGGGGCGGTCGACGGGCTCGCAGTCGACGCTGTCGCGGTCGGGGTACACCGCGACGAGCACGCCCGGACGCCACTGGAGTGCGGCCCAGACCTCGGAGATCGGAGCGGCGAGGAGCACGCGGCCATGTGCCCAGTGGTGCACGGGCGTTTCACCGGTAGGGAACCGTGTCCCGGTGACGAGCGCCACCGGGCCCGTCGTGGTGGGGATGGCCGGCCATTCCGCCGGCGCGGCGGCGGGCACCTCCCACGGATCGACCCCGGTGGAGAAGTCGGTGGTCTCCCTGGCGCAGCCCAGGACGAGGAGGATGGCAGCCGCGAGGGGCGGCGTCACGCGGCGGAGGCGGATCAAGGGGGCTCCTACGGCAGGACGCAGTATCGGGGCGAGAGCGCGCCGACGGCGAGCTGGCTCTGCAGGCCGTCGTAGAAGCCCTGGAGCCAGTTCTGGAGCTTCTCCGGCTCGTCGGAGTGCCCGTTGGTGTTCAGCTGGCGGACCATGTCGATCTGCGTCCAGCCCGGGTTGACCGGGTCGGCGGTGAAGACCATGGAGCCCAGGATCTTGGGGACCTCGGTGGTGCCGGCGGTCTTGCCGTAGAGCATCTTCACCTCGGTGGGGGCTTCGCTCGTTCCCTGGCTCACGTCGGCGCGCCAGGTGACGTCGAACGTGTAATGGCTCTGGATGCCGCCGTGGGGGATCTCCTTGGTGACGAAGTTCACCGGGTACAGCGGGTCGGAGACGAGCCAGGCCTCGCAGTCTGACTCCGTCCGCTCCGGCCAGAAGGCAACGTCCACCCCGGTCGGCACCTGCAGCGCCCGCCACACGGTCGCGAGCGAGTAGGGCATGCATCCCCGGGCCTTGCGCTCGTTGTAGCTCGGGTTCGCCAGCACCGATCGGGCCGCGCCGATGGTGAGGGATCCCGTGCCGGTCGCGTTCACGCATTCCTGGGGCATGGCCACGTCCGTCGCGAGCGCGACGGGGCCCAGCCCGGGGGGCAAGTCGGTGGTCTCGGTCCCGCAGGCGGCGAGGAACAGGGGCGCGATCAGGGCTGCCGGAACGAGGGCTCTAAGACGTCGGTTCATGGCTCACATTCTAATCGGGTTTCCCATTCTGCGCCGTTTTCGGTTTTATTTAGTAAAATCAAATAGTTCTGTAGTATGTTTCGGTTGGCGGTGCGATGAATTGCCGCCTCGACAGCGGAATTCGCATGGATGCTCGCATTCCAGGTCGCGGCGTCGACAGCGCTGTCGACCCGTGCTCCACTCCGCGGGTGCGCAAGTCGGCCTCCATCCGCCTCGGCCTGCTGCTCGCCGTCTCGGCGCTGCTCGTCGCCTGCGACCAGGAGAAGCCCCAGGAGAGGCGTTGCGTGGACAGCGACGGGCAGTTCGTCGACGAGGCGAATTGCGCGAGCGGCGTTGCCGCGGGGGCAACGGCCGGGGCGACCGGGGGATGGGACCAGCCGGACGGGGGATCCCCGGCGGCACGCGGCGGGTACCACTTCATCTGGATTCCCTACGGCATGTTCGGCGGAATGGGGAACTACGCCCCCGGCTACGTTCGGTCCGGACCCGGAGGACCTTCCCATCCCGGGGACTCGTCGGGCTCGGTGAGCCGGGGCGGATTCGGCGCCAGCGGCGCGGCCCACGCCGGGTCAGCCTCCGTGGGCACGTAGCGCCCGGGGCCGGAGGACGGATGGAACGCCGGGAGCGGGCGCCGCGGCCGGACTGGCGCAGACGGGTGACGGAGGTGGGGTTTCCCATCCACACCGCGGAGGCACCGTACTGGGACGAGTCGGCCTTCTGGGCATTCACCCCTGCCGACATCGACCTGCTCGAGCGGGCCACCGCCGACCTCCAGGAGATGGTGCTCGCAGCCGTCGGCCACGTCCTCGAGACCGGCCGCTACTGGGAGCGGCTCGCCATCCCCGGGGAGATGGTGCCGCTCATCGCCCGCTCCTGGGAGGGCGTGGACGGCGACGGAGACCCGTCCATCTACGGCCGGATGGACCTGGCCTGGGACGGCGTCGGTACCCCACGCCTCCTCGAGTACAACGCCGACACCCCCACCGGCCTCGTCGAGGCGGCGGTGGTCCAGTGGCACTGGCTGCAGGACGTGGACCCGGCCGCCGACCAGTGGAACTCGCTCCACGAGCGGCTGGTGGCTGGCTGGAAGGATCTCGCGCCGTGGCTTCCGGTGGGGCCGCTCCACTTCGCGAGCCTGGACGTGCCGGAGGACGTGCTCACCGCGACGTATCTCCAGGACACCGCCGCACAGGCAGGCCTGCGGACCTCCTTCGTGGAGATGCGGACCGTCGGGTGGGACGATGGCAAGCGGGCCTTCGTCGACGGGGACGGCGTCGAGATGCGCGCCTGCTTCAAGCTCTACCCGTGGGAGTGGATGGCCCGCGAGGCCTTCGGCGCCATGTTGCCCGCTGCCCACACGCGCTGGATCGAGCCGGCCTGGAAGATGGTGGCCTCGAACAAGGGGATCCTGGCCGTGCTCTGGGAACTCTTCCCCGATCACCCGAACCTCCTCCCTGCCTTCCTCGAGCCGGGGGACCTCACGAGCTACGCGCGCAAGCCGCTCCTCTCCCGCGAGGGGGCGAACGTGGTGCTGGTCCGCGACGGCGACGTGATCGCCGAGGGAAAGGACGATGGCTACGGCAAGGAGGGGCACGTCTGGCAGGCGCTCTGGGAGCCCGCCGTTCCCATGCCGGGGTCCCTCTCCATCGGGAGCTGGCTGGTGCGGGGCATCCCGGCCGGGGCCGGGCTCCGCGAGTCGGACGGGCCCATCACCGGGAACCTCTCCCGCTTCGTCCCCCACCTGGTGTCCGAGGCCGCCGGGGGGGACGCGCGCCGGCGCGCGCGCTTCCGGGCCATCGGGGAAGGGCGCTAGAGTCCGGGGATGGACGTCACGCCTGGGCGCAGCTGGCCGCTCGGCGCCACCCTCGACGGGGATGGCGTGAACTTCAGCATCTGGTCCCGGCACGCCACCTCCGCCGAGCTCTGCCTCTTCGATCGGCCCGAGGACGCGAGGCCGTCCCGCTCCATCCGGCTCGATCCGGCCCGTCACCGCACCTACCACTACTGGCACGTCCACGTGCCCGGGCTCCCGCCGGGCCAGCTCTACGGCTGGCGCATCCACGGCCCGTTCGACCCGTCCCACGGCTACCGCTTCGACGGGCAGAAATTGCTCCTCGACCCGTACGCGCGATCGGTGGCCGTGCCCTCCAGCTACGACCGCCTGGCCGCAGCCCGCCGCGGCGACAACTTCGGCCAGGCCATGAAGTGCGTGGTGGCCGACCTCTCCCGCTACGACTGGGAGGGCGACCGGCCGCTGCGCCGCGCCTCGCACCACGCCGTGATCTACGAGATGCACGTGAAGGGCTTCACCTTCCACGAGAGCTCGGGCGTCGCCGCCGGGCGGCGCGGAACCTACGCCGGGATGGTGGAGAAGATCCCCCACCTGCGCGACCTGGGCGTGACCGCGGTGGAGCTCATGCCGGTCTTCCAGTTCGACGCCCAGGACGCGGTCGGCGGGCTCACCAACTACTGGGGCTACTCTCCGGTCTCCTTCTTCGCTCCGAACGTTTCCTACGCCGCGGCCGGCACGCCGCTCGGCGCACTCGACGAGTTCCGCGACCTGGTCAAGGCGCTGCACCGGGCCGGCATCGAGGTGATCCTGGACGTGGTCTTCAACCACTCCGCCGAGGGAGACGAGAAGGGACCGACCCTCTCCTTCCGGGGGCTCGACAACCGGGCCTACTACATCCTCGACGGCTACAAGCGCTACGCCAACTTCACGGGCTGTGGAAACACCCTGAAGGCCAACCACCCGGTCGTTCGCCGGCTCATGCTCGACGCGCTCCGCCACTGGGTCTCGGAGATGCACGTCGACGGGTTCCGCTTCGACCTGGCCTCGGTGCTCTCCCGCGACACCGACGGCAACCCGGTGCGGAATGCCCCGGCGGTCTGGGACATCGAGAGCGACCCGGTGCTGGCCGGATCGAAGCTCATCGCCGAGGCCTGGGACGCAGCCGGCCTCTACCAGGTGGGCCACTTCGTGGGCGACTCCTGGAAGGAGTGGAACGGCAAGTTCCGCGACGACGTCCGGTCGTTCCTGCGCGGGGACCCGGGCCGGGTGTCGCACTTCGCCAACCGGCTGCTGGCCAGCCCGGACCTCTACGAGCAGAAGCAGCGGGAACCCGAGCAGAGCGTCAACTTCGTCACCTGCCACGACGGCTTCACGCTGAACGACCTCGTCACCTACCAGGTGAAGCGCAACGAGGCGAACGGCGAGAAGAACCGGGACGGCTCCAACCACGAGCTGTCCTGGAACTGCGGCGTGGAGGGCCCCTCCGACGATCCCGCCGTGGAGGCGCTGCGCAACCGGCAGGTGAAGAACTTCCTGGCGGTGAACCTGCTCTCTGCCGGCGTCCCCATGGTCCTGATGGGAGACGAGATGCGCCGGACCCAGCGCGGCAACAACAACGCCTGGTGCCAGGACAACGGGATCTCCTGGCTCGACTGGAGCCTGAAGAAGACCCACGCCGACGTGCACCGCTTCCTCCGGCGGCTCATCCGGCTGCGCTCCTCGGTCCACCCCGACCCGCGCCGCTCCGGGACGCTCACCCAGTTCCTCCGCAACGCCAGCATCGAGTGGCACGGGGTGAAGCTCGGCGAGCCCGACTGGAGCGAGCAGGGGCGCAGCCTGGCCGTCACCTTCCAGGAGCCGGACGGCCCGGCGCTCGCTCACGTCATGGTGAACGCCTGGAGGGAGCCGCTCCACTTCGAGCTGCCCCAGGTGGAGAGCGGCTGGCACCTGATGGTGGACACCTTCCTGCCGTCCCCCGACGACATCCGGACGTGGGAGGAGGCGGCGGTCCTCACGACCGGGAGCTACCTCGTCAACCCGAACTCCTTCGTGTTCCTGGCGGCGCTGGCGCCGGAGCAGGCGGGGAGGTCACCCCCTCGCCCGGGACGCCATCCACACCTCCAGCCCCTGCGCGTTGAGGTCGAGGTCGACGGCGTAGGCCTCGAGCGCCTCCTCCCGCGTCCCCTTCCATCCTCGCCGCGCGAGCAGGCCGAGGAGCTGCCCGGCCAGCCCCTCCCGGATGGCCGCCTGCCGCCCCGGACCTGCCGGGGCGGTCTCCGCCACCGCCACGTGGCCATCCACGGCGGCGAGCATGGCCTGCGCCGCCTCGGGGATCCGCCCCTCGATCATGCCGTAGTGGGTGAGGTACATGCGCTCCGGATGCTCGGCCAGCATGCGCCCCACCGAGGCCTCGAGCGCCGGCGGGTCGAACTGCACCGGGGTGGTGGTGGGGTACATGAACGGGCCGCTCGCGTCGTCGTACTCGCGGTAGGAGATGCCGAAGGTGTCCCCGGTGAAGAAGCCGCGGGTGGCCGGGTCGTGCACCACGAAGTGGTGCTTCGCGTGGCCCGGGGTGTCGAGCATGCGGAGCGTCCGGCCTCCCAGCTCGACCGTCGTTCCCTCCGGCGCCTCGATCACGCGATCGGCGGGGGCCGGCAGCACGTCGCCGTAGAGCTGCCGGATGGCCTCCATGCCCCCGTAGACCTCGGCCGCTCCGGAGAGCAGCTTCGACGGGTCGATCATGTGGCGTGCGCCGCGGGGGTGGACGACGAGGCGGGCCGCCGGCAGGCGGGCGAGCAGCGCCCCCGCCCCGGCCGCGTGGTCGAGGTGCACGTGGGTCACGATCACGTGGCTCACGTCCCCGGGGGCGACGCCGTGGGCCGCGAGGGCGGAGAGGACGTGGGGGACGCTTCGTGCCGTCCCGGTCTCGATCACCGCCGCGCTCGCGCTCCCCTTCACGATCCAGGCGGCCGCGATCCCGGGGCGCACGTAGCCGGTGTCGACCAGGATCACTCCGGGTGCGACCTCGCGCGGGGGGGCCATCTCCCCGCTCATCTCCTGGCCCCGAACCCCGCCGGGAGCTCCACGCCCAGGTTCCTCACGGTGAAGGCGAAGACGTCGGCGAACTCGTCGATGTACTTCTGGGTGGGCTTGCCGGCGCCGTGGCCGGCCCGGGTCTCGATGCGGGCCAGCACCGGCGCTGGTCCGCCCTGGTCGGCCTGGAGCTGGGCGATGAACTTGAAGGAGTGGGCCGGCACCACCCGGTCGTCATGGTCGGCGGTGGTCACGAGCGTGGCCGGATAGGCCGTGCCCTTCCGGAGCCGGTGGAGCGGGCTGTAGGCGTACAGGGTGTCGAAGCCGAGCTTGATGTCCGAGGAGCCGTAGTCGCTCCGCCAGGCCATCCCGATGGTGAACTTGTGGAAGCGCAGCATGTCGAGGACCCCGACCTGGGGCAGCGCCACGGCGGCCAGCTCCGGGCGCTGCGTCATCACCGCGCCCACGAGCAACCCGCCGTTCGACCCGCCGTTGATGGCCAGCCGGTCCGGCGAGGTCCAGCCGTTCTTCTGGAGCCACTCGGCCGCGGCGATGAAGTCGTCGAAGACGTTCTGCTTCTTGCCCAGGCGCCCGGCGTCGTACCAGGCCTTGCCGTATTCGCCGCCGCCCCGGAGGTTGGCGATCGCGTAGACGCCCCCCATCTCCAGCCAGACCGCGCGGGACACCACGAAGCCGGGAAGCAGCGGGACGTTGAACCCGCCGTACCCGTAGAGGATGGTGGGGTTGCGGCCGTCGAGCTTCACGCCCTTCCGGTGGAGAAGGAACATGGGAATGCGGGTCCCGTCGTTCGACGGGTAGAAGACCTGCGTCACCTCGTAGGACGACGGGTCGAAGTCCACCTTGGGCCTGCGGAAGACGGTCGAGGAGAGGGACGAGAGCTCGAGCCGGTACACCGTGGACGGGGCGAGGAAGCCGGTGAATACGTAGAAGGTCTCCGGATCTCCGCGCTTGCCGGCGAAGCCCGTGACGGTGCCGATGCCGGGGAGCGACAGGTCGGCCACCTTCTTGCCCGAGAGGTCCCAGGCCTCGACCGCGCTCTTCACGTCCCGCATCCAGACCGCGAGGAGGCGGTCCCCGACCAGGGAGACCTGGCGCAGCACGTCGGTTCCCTGGCCTTCCGGGATGACCACCTTCCAGTCCTTCTCCTCCGGCAGGGAGCGCGACACGGCCACGAGCCGCCTCCGGGGCGCGCCGTGGTCGGTGACGAAGTAGAAGGTGTCGCCCACCACGTCGACGAAGTCGTACGCGGCGTCCATCCGGTCGAGCATCGGCTCCGGCCTGGAGCCGGCCCGGTCCAGGTCCTGCACGAACACGGCCCGCTCGGGGTTGGTTCCCTTCCGGGCGGCGATCACGAGCCAGCGCCCGTCGTCGCTCACCGTGGCCGTGAAGGACCACTCGGGCTGGTCGGGGCGCTCGAAGACGAGCACGTCCTCGTCCTGGTGGGTTCCGATGGCGTGGTACCAGACCTTCTGGTTCAGGTTCACCGCGGTGAGCTTCTCGGCCTCGGCCGGTGCGGCGAACCGCGAGTAGTAGAAGCCCTTCCCGTCCCGGGAGAAGGAGGCGCCGCTGAACTTGGCCCAGCGGACCTCGTCGGCCAGGTCCTTGCCCGTGTCGACGTCGCGCACCCTCCAGATCTGCCAGTCGGACCCGGCGTCGGCGATGGCGTAGGCGAGGAGGCGCCCGTCCTGGGAGAAGCCCATCCTGGAGATGGCCACCGTCCCGTCCTTGGACATCGCGTTCGGATCGAGCAGCACGCGCCCCTCCGCGGCCGGGTCCTCGGTGACGAAGAGGACCGACTGGGGCTGGAGTCCGGAGTTGCGCAGGTAGAAGTAGTGCTTGCCGTGCTTCTCGGTGGCGGTGAAGCGTTCGTGGTTCCAGATCTGGGTGATCCGCTCGCGGATCGCGGCGCGCTGCGGGATCCTGGCCAGGTAGGCCTCGGTCACCGCGTTCTGGGCCGTGACCCAGAGCTTGGTGTCGGCGGCGTTGTCGTCCTCGAGCCAGCGGTACGGGTCCTTCACCTTGGTCCCGAAGTAGTCGTCGACGACGTCCACCTTCCGGGTGACCGGGTACCGGATCCGGGCCGGTGCCCGAGCGGCGGCTGGAGCGGCGGCCGGGGAGGCGGGGGCGGCTGCGGCCGGGGGGACGGGCGCGGCGACGTCCGCCGCTACGAGGGCGAGGGCGAGGAGTTCTGCGAGCAAGGTGTGGTCCTCCGGAAAGGGCGGTGCGTCCGAAATCCTAGCCGAATCCCGGGGGGCGCGCTTGACGGGGACGGAGCGCGGACACAGGCTCGGGGCGTGCTTCGCGACGACCATCTGATGCGGATGATCCGGCAGCTCGCCGAGGCCCTGGCCCGGCTGGCCGGCCTGCGGAAGGCCGGGCTCCTCGATCAGGCCGCGGAGGAGCTCGACGCCGCCTTCGCCTCCCTGGGGGGCATCGACCCGCGCCTGGCCCGCGACGGCGACGCGGCGCTGCTCGTCTCCCTGGCGCAGGATCCGGCCCGGCGCGAGGCGCTCACCCGGCTCCTCGAGGAGCGGGACGCCCTGCGCGCCGCGCGCGCCGGCCGCTGAGCTTCACGGCGCGCGAAGTGCGCCGTCGATCCCCCGGATCGCCTCGAGCGCACCCGCCTGGATGGAGAGGTGCGGCGCGCGGACGTCGGCCTCGCGCGGGTTCACCCGGATGACCGTGGATCCTGCCGTGCGCCCCAGCCGCTCGGTGATCCAGCGGATGGTGGCCACCGCGGTCCCGGCGCCGAGCTCCAGGATCGCGAGCCCTTCCTCCCCGTTCTCCTCGAGGAAGGCCTCGAAGCGGCGCGCCTGTGCGCCGGAGCGGCCGGGCAGCCAGGCTCCGTCGCCGAACATGAGGATGTTGGGGCGGGCCACCCTCCGGCAGTTCCGGCAGGCCGGCAGGTGCTCCGCCCGCATCGTCGCCCCGTCGACCGGGACCTCCTCCCGGCACTCCCAGATCTCCTCGCTGCAGGGCACGGTGCACTGGAGGTGATGGATGGAACCGTGCACCTCGTGGATCATCGCCGGGTCGAAGCCGGCCTTCTGGAACTGGCCGTCGACGTTGGACGTGACCGCGAAGGCGGGGAGGCCGAGGTCCTCCATCCAGGTCCGGAGGATGCGATAGCCGTCGTGGGGAACGGTCTCGCGGTAGAGGTGGAGCCGGTGGCCGTAGAAGCCCCAGCCGAAGGCCGGGTCCTCGTCGAAGTGGTCGGGGTTTGCGGCGTCGACGAAGGAGAGGCCGAGCCGCTCGTACACGGGGTAGGCGTTCCAGAACCCGGAATCGCCGCGGAAGTCCGGAAGCCCCGAGTCGACCCCCATCCCGGCGCCGGTGGCCACCACCAGCGCCCGGGCCCCGCGGAGGACCGCCGCCGCCCGTCCGTATGTCCCTGCGCCCGGATCCATGACGCTCCCGAGGAGAGCACCTCCCAACTTCGCTGGCAAACCACCCGGGCTCCGGGCAATATCCGCCCCTTCCCCTCACGCCGGAGAAGAACCTTGAAGATCGCGAACGGAACGGTGGTGGCCCTCGACTACAAGCTCCACCTCGGCGACGGCGAGATCATCGACGCCTCGGAGCCGGGCAGCCCGCTCTACTACATCCAGGGCGAGGGCAACATCGTGCCGGGCCTGGAGCGCGCGCTGGAGGGGCTCTCGAAGGACGACACGAAGCAGGTGATCGTCCCCGCCGAGGATGGCTACGGCGCGCACGATCCCCAGGGCGTCCAGGAGGTCCCCAAGGACGCCTTCGGCGGGGAGCTCCCCGAGCTCGGCAACCAGTACACCGCGCGTGGACCGAACGGCGAGGTGGTTCCGTTCGTGGTGAAGGAGATCAAGCCGGAGGTGGTGGTGGTCGACCTGAACCACCCGCTGGCCGGGCAGACCCTCCACTTCGAGGTCGCCATCCGCGAGGTCCGGGAGGCCACCGCCGAGGAGAAGGAGCACGGCCACGTGCACGAGGCGGGCGGGCACCACCACCACTGACGGGGCACCCGGATCGGGGCGGTCGGTGCCGACGCCCCGTTCGAGCCTCCTGCGGCGGCACCGCGGGGCATTACAAGAAGGGCATGAACTCCTCCCGCCTGGCCGTCGCGCTCCCGTTGCTCGCAGTCCTCTCCTTCCCGGCGGTCGCCACCGCCTCCGACGACGATGCCGCGGCCATCCAGAAGGCCGAGGCCGCAGTGGCCATGTTCAAGAAGGTCGACCCCTCGCTCGAGAAGTTCTTCAAGAACGCCAAGGGGTGGGCCGTGTTCCCCTCGGTCGCGAAGGGGGCCATCGGGATCGGCGGCGCGGGCGGCAAGGGCGTTCTCTTCGTGAAGGGCAAGCCGGTCGGGAGGACGTCACTCACCCAGGTCACCATCGGCCTCGCGCTCGGCGGGCAGTCCTTCTCGGAGATCATCTTCTTCGAGAACGACCTCGCCCTCGCCAAGTTCAAGGGGGGCGACTTCGCGCTGGCCGCCCAGGTGAGCGCGGTCGCGGCCGCCTCGGGCGCCGCCGCCGCCGCCAAGTACACCCAGGGAGTGGCCGTGTTCACGGCGGGCGAGAGCGGCCTCATGTTCGAGGCCAGCGTCGGCGGGCAGGGATTCGGGTTCACGCCCTTCGACGCGAAGAAGAAGTAGCGTTGCGCATCGGCTCCGTGCTGCTCGTCGCGGCCCTCCTCGCCGCCCCGCTCGTGCCGCGCGCCGAGGAGCGCTGCGTCGAGGAACGCTGCGCGCCCTACGAGGACACCTGGAGCCTCCTCGACTGGATCGGGCTGGCCCGGGAGGAGAAGGGCACCCCGCCGCCCTTCGTGCTCCTTCCCGCCGTCCTACCGGCCATCGGCTACAACCCGGCCATGGGAGCGCTCTTCGGCGTGACCGGGACGCTCGGGATGTTCCTCGGCCCCACCGCGACGACCACCATCTCCAGCCTCCAGGGGGTGGCGCTCTACTCCACCATGAACCAGCTCACCATCCAGATCTCCACCGCGGTCCTCACCGCCGGCAACGAGTGGGAACTCCAGGGGGACTGGCGCTTCCTCCTCTTCAACCAGAAGACCTATGGCCTGGGGACCGGGCCCCAGGCCATGTCGGCCGCCGGGATGAACGAGGACTTCAACCTGGTTCGGATCCACCAGACCGTGCTCCGCAGGGTCTGGGGAGACCTGTACGTGGGGCCCGGCTACCGGCTCGACAGCTACTACGACGTGCAGGACACGAACATGGACCTCGCGGCACCGGACCCCGTGGTCGGCCCGGGCTACGCCTACAGCCTGGCCTACGGCTTCGACCCGCATCAGGGCGTGGTCTCCGGCGCGACGCTGGCCGCCCTCTACGACTCCCGCGACTCGACCATCAACCCGTACTGCGGGTTTTACGGGTCGGCCAGCTTCACCGTGAACCCCACCTGGCTCGGCTCGTCGCAGGCGAGCAGCAATCTCGAGCTCCAGTTCCGCGCCTACGCTCCCCTGAGCGACGACGTCTCCCGGAACGTGCTCGGCTTCTGGCTCTACTACCGGGGCATCACCTCCGGCGCGGCTCCCTACCTCACGCTCCCGTCCATCGGCTGGGACCAGAAGAACCGCACCGGCCGCGGCTACGTCCAGGGGCGCTGGCGCGGGACCCAGGAGCTCTACGGGGAGGTGGAGTGGCGCTTCCGGATCACGAACAACGGCCTGCTCGGCGGCGTGGTCTTCGCGAACGCGGCGAGCTTCGCCGCTCCCGCCTTCCAGGCGAGCGGCCCGGGATGGAGCTACGCGAGCGACAGGGTCGGGCTCCTCCAGTTCATCCGCCCGGCCGGCGGCGTCGGCCTTCGCTTCCTGATGAACCGCGACTCCCGGACGAACGTCTCCCTCGATTTCGCCTTCGGGGAGAGCTCGTTCGGCGTGTGGTTCAACGCCGGGGAGTATTTCTAGCCACCGCGCTTCCGCCCGCCGTAACGCCCCTCCGCCGAGGCGGCCGCGACGTGGGACGGGACGACGTAGGCCAGCACGAGCCGCAGGATCTGCTCCTCCAGCCGTCCCGAGGCGACCAGGTCGGGCCGGTCGAGGGTGGCCCGGTTGACCAGGCCCTCCACCGCGGCGACCAGGACGAAGGCGGCCATCTTCGCGTCCTTCACCTCGATGCGTTCGGCGTTCTCCGCCAGCCAGGCCTCGGTGAGCCGCTCGTAGTTCATGAACAGCTCGTGGAGGCGCCGGAGCGCGCCGATGCGCGGCACCTGCTCCACCAGCACCCGGTGCAGCCGCGGCTCGGCCTGCTGCGCCACCAGCATGGCCCGGATCATCTCGGTGGCCACGTCCTCGGCGGTCGCCGCGGGCGGTGTGTTCTTCATGCGCCCGGCGATGTTCTCCTGCATCCGGGAGGCGTACTGCTCCATCACCGCCGCCACCAGCGCCTCCTTGCCCGGGAAGTACTGGTAGAGCGAGCCCACGCTCACCCCGGCCTCCTGCGCCACCCGGTTGGTGGAGAGCGCGTCGTATCCGTCCCGCACCAGCACCCGGGCGGTGGCGTCGACGATCGCCTCGACCGTGGCGCGGGAGCGCTTCTGGGTGGGCGCCTTGCGCGGAGCGGTGCGGATGCGAGCCAAGGCTCACATTCTACTAGAACTGGACCTGTGCGCCCATCTCCACCACCCGGTTGGGGGGCAGGCCGAAGTAGGCGCTGGCCGGACTGGAGTTTCGGGCCAGCACGATGAAGAGCCGCTTGCGCCAGCGCGCCATGCCGGTGGACCCGTCGGGGATGAGGGTCTCGCGCCCCAGGTAGTAGGTGGTGTCCATCAGCGAGTCCTCGAGGCGGGGACCGGGGATGGCGGACGGGGGCAGGGCGGCGAGCAGCGCCGGGACGTTGGGCGTCTCCATGAAACCGTACCTTCCGATGACCTGGTAGATGCCGGATCCCAGGCTCTTCACGGTGAGGCGTTCCTCCCCCGAGATGAACGGGACCTCGCCGGTGAGGACCGAAACGAGCAGCACCCGCTCGTGCAGCACCTTGTTGTGCTTCAGGTGGTGGAGCAGCACGCCCGGGGTCCCACCCGGAGTGGAAGTCATGAAGACCGCCGTCCCGGGGATGCGGTGGGGCGGGTGCTTCTCCAGATCCGGAAGGAAGAGATCCAGCGGCAGGGACACGCCGGCGAGCTGCTCGGCCATCGCAACCCGCCCCTTCTTCCAGGTGGAGAGCAGGACGAACAGGAAGGCTCCCGTGACGAGCGGGAACCAACCTCCCTCCTCGATCTTGAAGGCGTTGGCCGAGAGGAAGGAGACGTCGACGACCAGGAACGCGAAGGTGAGCGGCCAGGTCACCCAGCGGGACCACTTCCACCGGTCGCGCGCCACGCGGTGGAAGAGGAGCGTGGTGATGGTCATGGTGCCGGTGACGGCGATGCCGTAGGCAGCGGCCAGGTTGTCGGAGGATCCGAAGCCCAGCACCAGCGCAACCGTACCGGCGGCCACCGCCCAGTTCACCGCCGGGACGTAGATCTGCCCGAACTCGGTGCTCGAGGTGTGACGGACGGCGAGCCGGGGCGCGTAGCCGAGCTGGATGGCCTGGCTGGTGAGAGAGAAGGCCCCGGAGATGAGCGCCTGGGAGGCCACGATCGCCGCGGCGGTGGCGATGGCCAGCATGGGCCAGAGCGCCCAACCGGGAACCGAGCGGAAGAAGGGGTTCGTGACCGCGGTGGGGTCCCGGAGGAGGAGCGATCCCTGCCCCATGTAGTTCAGGAGCAGGGCCGGCATGGCCACCCCGTACCAGGCGAGCCGGATGGGCCGGCGGCCGAAGTGTCCCATGTCGGCGTAGAGGGCCTCCGCCCCGGTGAGGACGAGCACCACGCTGCCGAGCACGAAGATGCCGGCCGGACCGTTGCGGACGAAGAAGGCGATGGCGTGGTGGGGCGAGAAGGCCCTCAGCACCGCCGGCTCCTGCCAGACGTTCCAGACGCCGATGGCCGCGATGCAGGAGAACCAGAGCAGCATCACCGGGCCGAACACCGCGCCCACCGTGGCCGTGCCGCGCTTCTGGAAGGCGAAGAGGAGCACGAGGATGAGGACCGTTCCCGGGACCACCGCCCGGTGGAGCCCGGGCGCCACCACGGTGAGCCCCTCCATGGCGCCCAGCACGCTGATGGCCGGGGTGATGACCCCGTCGCCGTAGAGGAGGGCCGCGCCGAAGAGGCCGAGGACGAGGAGGGTGCGCCGCCCGAGGTGGGTGGTCTCGGTCTGGCCCACGAGCGCCATGAGGGCGAGGATCCCGCCCTCTCCGCGGTTGTCGGCCCGCATGACGAAGGTGAGGTACTTGAAGGTGACCACGAAGGTCATCGACCAGACCACGAGCGAGAGGATCCCGATCACGTTCTCGGGCGTCGGCTCCATGCCGTGCTTGCCGCCGAAGCTCTCCTTGAAGGCGTAGAGCGGGCTCGTGCCGATGTCGCCGTAGACGACACCGAGAGCCCCGAGGGCGAGCGCCGCCATGGCGGCACGGCTCTTCGAGGCCTCCCCGTGGGCCACGGCTGCCCGCCCCGCGGTCGGCGGTCCAGCGTTCCAGGGGACTGGACGGGGTGGCGTTTTCTGGGGGACGTCGCTCAGGCGGGTTGGCTCCGTGTTGCGCGGCCGACAGGGTTAGCCGATCCGCAGCTTCTGGTCGAGTGCCGTGCAGACCTCGTGCCAGCCCCTGCACCCAAGTAAGCCTTGCCGGCGATGTCAGAGCCCGAAGCTTCCCCGCACGCCCAGTTGCAGCCAGCCGTGCACCGCCCGGTTGGGAATGGCCGTCTCGGTGTTCCGGCCGTCCACGCCCAGGCTGGCCCGGCTGAACTCGCCCACCGAGCCGGAGAACCAGGGCCCCACCTTCCAGCCGGGGGCGACCTCGACGTCCCAGCCGACCTGGAAGATGGCGTACTCCCAGCCTCCCACGTCGAGCTGGGTGGTGAAATCGGGGCTCGAGTACCTCGTGAACAACCATTCCCATCCCGTGCCCAGCCCGACCCACGGGCCGCCGTGGTCGCGGAACGAATAGGTGGCCTGAAGGCCCAGGCGCAGCCCGGTCACCGAGCAGGACTCCCCCACCTTGCACTGCCCGATCTGCAGGAAGTCCCAGGCGTACTGCACGTAGGCGCCCACGAACCAGCGGCGGTGCAGGGTGAGCCCGACGTCCACCTGGAGCGGGATGGACATGGCCACCAGCTCGTCGATGAGGAGGGGCCCGCCACCGGGATCGGAGAGCACGCTGCCCATGGGGAAGGCCGCCGAGATCCTCGCGCCCACGGCGAAGCCCACGACCGGCTCGGGCGGCTCCTCCGGCGCTGCCGGGAGGGCCCACCCGGCGAGCAACAGCGCGGCGGCGGCGAGCACGGTCGGCGGCGCTCTCGGGTTCACCCGCCGAGCGTACCGCACAAACGCCGGACCGCAGCGACCAGTTCGGCGGCGTCGACGGGCTTGAGCAGGCTCGCGGCCGGGACAAGTCCGGGGGGCTCCTCGCTCCCGATCCGGGAGAGCACGAGGACGGGCACGCCGGCGCAGGCCGGTTCCTGCTGGAGGGCGGCCAGCGCGCTCCGCTCGGACCGCGAGACGCCCTCCAGGTCGAGGACCAGCAGCCTGGGCGTGCAGCCCCCCCGGACCGCGGCGGCCGCGCCTCCGGCCGACTCGGCCTCCACCACGGTGTGGGAGCTCCTGCGGAGGAGGGCAGCCATCCTGGCGCGGACCTCCGGGTCGGCGTTGACGAGCAGGACGTCGATCGAGGAGGCTGGGACGATCCGCTCCGCGGACGGCGGGGCGATCCGGCCCAGGATCCCGCCAGCCGGCTCCTCCTGGCTCACGATCCGATCCCCTCCAGGAAGGCGGCGGCCGCATCGGTCACCGGGGCGGGCGCCTCGAGGGCGACCATGTGCCCCGCGCCGGGAACGACGAGGAGTCCCTCCCCGGGGAGCCGTTCCCGCAGGAAGGCCGCGTACTTCGGCGGGGTGAAGCGATCCTCGGACCCGACCACCACGAAGGCCGGCGCCCGGATCCGCCCGAGCCGGTCCATGGCGTCGAACCCGTCACAAGCAGTGAAGTCACCGTGGAGGATGCCGGGAGGCTGGGCGGCGACGCCCCGGGCATGGGCGGCCAGGGTCTCCGGGGACGCGGCCGGCCCGAAGGAGAAGCGCGCCATGGTCTCGGACGCCTCGGTCACCCGGGCCGGGTCGCCGGAGAGCGCGAGGATGGCGGGGGCGACCCGGAGCCTGGCCCCGGTTCCGACCAGGAAGAGGCCGGCCACGCGGTCCGGTGCCTCGATGGCGAGCGTGAGCGCGATGGCGCCCCCCATGGAGTGGCCCGCCACGATGGCACGGGGGATCCCGAGGGCGTCGAGCAGTCCGAGGATCGTCCCGGCGTAGCCGCCGATGGTCTCCTCCCCGGGCGGGGGTGCCTGGCCGTGACCGGGAAGATCCAGCGCGAGCACCCGGCGCCCGGGCAGTGCCCGCAGCGCCTCCGGCCAGTGGAGGTGGGTCCCGCCTGCGCCGTGGACGAGCAGGAGCGGGGGCCCTCGCGACCCGTCGGGCGCGTGATCCCAGAAGGCGACCCCGGAGGCGATGCTCAGGCCCATGCGCACTCGCAGGTGAAGTGGCGGAGGTACCGCGACTGCTTGACGATGCGCACCCCGCGCACCTCGCTGGCATTGCCCTTCACGTCGGCGATCACCTCGGCAGCGTAGTCGAAGTGACTTTGCGTGTACATCCGGCGGGGAAAGGCGAGCCGGACCAGCTCCATGGCGTGAAAGGACTCCTCCCCGTCGTCCCGACGCTTGCCGAACATCACCGAGCCGATCTCCACGCCGCGGATGCCGCCCGCGAGGTAGAGCGCGTTGGCGAGGGCCCAGGCCGGGTAGCGCTCCACGGGCATGTCGGGGAGCACGGTCCGGGCGTCGATGTAGACGGCGTGGCCGCCGGTTGGGCGCACGAAGCCCACTCCGGCCGCGGCGAGCTTCTCGCCCAGGTACTCGGCCGTCCGCAGCCGGTAGCGCAGGTACTGCTCGTCGAGCACCTCCTCGAGCCCGACCGCCATGGCCTCGAGGTCTCGCCCGGCCAGGCCACCGTAGGTGGGGAAGCCCTCGGTGAGGATGAGCATGTTGCGGACCCCCTCGAGCCACTCGTCGCTCCGGAGCGCCAGGAAGCCGCCGATGTTCACCATGCCGTCCTTCTTGGCGCTCATGGTGCAACCGTCGGCCAGCGCGAACATCTCCTGGGCGATGCGCTTCACCGGCACGTCGGCGTACCCCGGCTCGCGCATCTTCACGAACATGGCGTTCTCGGCGAAGCGGCAGGCGTCGAGGACGAGCGGCTTGCCGTGGCGGTGCAGGAGATTGGCGTAGGCGCGCAGGTTCTCCATGGACACCGGCTGGCCGCCCCCGGTGTTGTTGGTCACGGTGATCATCCCGAAGGGGACCTTGTCCCCCTCGCGCGCGAGCAGTTCCTCGACCCGCTGGAGATCGACGTTCCCCTTGAAGGGGTGGATCGTGGCCGGCTCGAGACCTTCCCGGATGACGAGGTCGCGGGGCTCGGCGCCGTTCCACTCCAGCAGCGCCCGGGTGGTATCGAAGTGGCAGTTGCTGGGGACGACGTGCCCCGCCTTGCACACCGTCCCGAAGAGGATGCGCTCGGCCGCCCTCCCCTGGTGGGTGGGCACGAAGTGGGCGTAGCCGGTGAGGTCCCGGACCACCGCCTCGAGCCGGTAGAAGCTCCGGGCGCCGGCGTAGCTCTCGTCGCCGAGCATGATGGCTGCCCACTGGCGCGTGCTCATGGCGCCGGTGCCCGAGTCGGTGAGCCAGTCGAGGAGCACGTCCTCGGCCCGGAGCTGGAAGACGTTGAGCCTCGCCGCGGCGAGCAGCACCTCCCGCTCGGCGCGGGTGGTCATGCGGATGGGCTCGACCGACTTGATCCGGAACGGCTCGATCAGCGTCTTCGGCATGGAGAATGGTCTATCACCTCGACCGGGGCCGTCCGCAGCAGCCCGGCCCTGCAAATCCAGTGCATTTTCCTGTAAATCCCGTCAAGGATCCCCGAAACACCGGCTTCGCGATGCGCGGGACACCCTGCTGGGTCCCCAGAATGATGGTGCCGGACGTCGAGCCCCGTGGACCGTCCTTGTCATTGACTCATTTACTCCGGGGGGGCTTCCAGGTGTGCCACCGGACATGGCATTTGAGTCCCTTCGCCCGTTGACATGGTTGCCGGAGGATCCGATGCCCGTTCGCCCGTTCCGCAAGGTCATGGCCGCCAACCGCGGCGAGATCGCCATCCGCATCTTCCGCGCCTGCACCGAGCTGCGCATCCCCACCGTCGCCATCTACTCGGAGGAGGACCGGCTCTCCCTGCACCGTTACAAGGCCGACGAGGCCTACCAGGTCGGCAAGGGCAAGAAGCCCATCGACGCCTACCTGGGCATCGAGGAGATCGTCGAGCTGGCCCGGCGCGTCGGAGTGGACGCCATCCACCCCGGGTACGGTTTCCTGGCCGAGAACGCCGACTTCGCCGACGCCTGCGAGCGGGCCAACATCGCCTTCATCGGCCCCACCGGCGAGATGATGCGCAGCCTGGGCGACAAGGTGGCCGGGCGGCGCGCCGCCGTGGCGGCGGGCGTCCCGGTGGTCCCCGGGACGGCCGAGCCCATCCAGCTCGACGAGCAGGCGCTCATCTTCGCGCGCCAGCACGGCTACCCCATCATCGTGAAGGCCGCCGCCGGCGGCGGTGGACGCGGCATGCGGGTGGCCCGGAGCCAGAAGGAGCTGCTGGAGGGGCTCGTCTCGGCCCGCAGCGAGGCCCAGGCCGCCTTCGGCAACCCGGCCGTCTTCCTGGAGCGCTACGTCGAGAACCCCAAGCACCTCGAGGTGCAGGTGATGGGGGACATGCACGGCGGCCTCGTCCACTTCTTCGAGCGCGACTGCTCGGTGCAGCGCCGCCACCAGAAGGTGGTGGAGTTCGCGCCCTCGCTGGCGCTCTCCCCCGAGCAGCGGGCCGCCCTCTGCGAGGATGCGCTGCGCATCTGCCGGGGGGTCTCCTACCGCAACGCCGGCACCATCGAGTTCCTCCTCGACGGCGAGGGGCGCCACTACTTCATCGAGGTGAACCCGCGCATCCAGGTGGAGCACACGGTCACCGAGATGATCACCGGCCGAAATCTCGTGTCGACCCAGATCCGGGTGGCCCAGGGCCACCGTCTCTCCGATCCGGAGATCGGGCTCGCCTCCCAGTCCGACGTCCAGATGCGCGGCTACGCCATCCAGTGCCGCATCACCACCGAGGACCCGCAGAACGGCTTCGCCCCCGATTTCGGAACCATCAAGGCCTACCGCACCGCCGGCGGGGCCGGGGTGCGGCTCGACGCCGGGAACGGCTTCACCGGCGCCCAGATCACGCCCCACTACGACTCCCTCCTGGTGAAGCTCTGCACCTGGGGACTCACCTTCCAGGAGGCGGGGCGCATCATGCACCGCTGCCTGCAGGAGTTCCGCATCCGCGGGGTGAAGACCAACATCCCATTTCTCGAAAGGGTGGTCACCCACCCGCTCTTCCTGGAGGGGCGCGCCGACACGTCCTTCATCGACCGCAATCCCGACCTGCTCGTCTCCGCCCAGAAGAAGGACCGCGGCTCGAAGCTCCTCTCCTGGATCGGGGAGGTGGTGGTGAACGGCTCGCCCGGCGTGCAGAGGCCGCTTCGCCCCAGCCTCTTGCGGGACGCGCCGGTGCCGAAGGTGGACCTGAACGCACCTCCGCCGGCGGGCACGCGCGACATCCTCCTGGCCCGCGGTCCGGAGGGGCTGGCGGCCTGGGCCCGCTCGCAGAAGGGGCTCCTCTTCACCGACACCACCATGCGCGACGCGCACCAGTCGCTGCTCGCCACCAGGGTGCGCAGCCACGACCTCTTGTGCATCGCCCCGGCCACGGCGCGGCTCGGGGCCGGGCTCTTCAGCCTGGAGCTGTGGGGCGGCGCCACCTTCGACGTGGCCATGCGCTTCCTCAAGGAGGACCCCTGGACGCGCCTCCACCGGCTGCGCGAGGCCATCCCCAACATCCTCTTCCAGATGCTGCTGCGCGGCTCGAATGCGGTGGGCTACACCAACTACCCCGACAACGTGGTGGAGCGGTTCGTCGACGAGGCGGCGGCCAGCGGGGTGGACGTCTTCCGGGTCTTCGACGCCCTCAACTGGACGAAGAGCATGACGGTGGCCATGGAGGCGGTGCGCCGGAACGGCAAGGTCTGCGAGGCCGCCATGTGCTACACGGGCGACATCACCGATCCGAAGCGGGACAAGTACCCGCTCTCCTACTACGTGTCGCTGGCCCGGGAGCTGGAGCGCATGGGCGCCCATTTCCTGGCGGTGAAGGACATGGCGGGGCTCATGAAGCCCATGGCGGCCCGCAAGCTCTTCACGGCGCTCAAGTCGGAGGTGGGCATCCCGGTCCACTTCCACACCCACGACACCTCCGGGGTGGCCTCGGCCTCGGTGCTCGAGGCCTCCGCCGCCGGGGTGGACGTGGTGGACGCGGCCCTCTCGTCGCTCTCCGGCCTCACCGCCCAGCCCAACCTGAACTCGCTCGCCGCGGCGCTCGCCGGCACCGAGCGCGACCCGGGGCTGGACCTGCCCGGGCTGCAGCGGCTCGCCGACTACTGGGAGGCGGTGCGGGAGTGGTACGCGCCCTTCGAGTCGGGGCTCCGCAGCGGCACCGCCGAGGTCTACTGGCACGAGATCCCCGGCGGCCAGTACTCCAACTACCGGCCGCAGGTGGCGGGGCTGGGACTCCTCGACCGCTGGGAGGAGTGCAAGGCCATGTACCAGAAGGTGAACGTCCTCTTCGGGGACATCATCAAGGTGACGCCCAGCTCCAAGGTGGTGGGCGACATGGCGCTCTTCATGGTGAAGAACGACCTGCAGCCCGAGGACGTGCTCTCCCGCGGCGAGGATCTCGCCTTCCCCGAGTCGGTGGTCGGCCTCATGAAGGGCATGCTGGGGCAGCCCCACGGCGGCTTCCCGAAGCGGCTGCAGGAGGTGGTGCTGAAGGGGCAGGAGCCGATCCACTGCCGCCCCGGCGAGTTGCTCGAGCCGGCCGACATGGAGGCCGAGCGGAAGAAGGTCGAGGAGAAGGTGGGCGGACCGGTGGATGCGAAGGGGCTCGTCTCCTGGCTCCTCTACCCCAACGTCTACCCGGAGTTCCGCCGCCACCTCGACGACTACTCCGACACCTCGGTCATCCCCACGCCGGCCTTCCTCTACGGCCTCGAGCCCGGCCAGGAGACCTCGGTGGAGATCGAGCCGGGCAAGATCCTCATCGTCAAGCTGAACGCGGTGGGGAGCCTCCAGCCCGACGGCAAGCGCAGCGTCTACTTCGAGCTGAACGGCGAGGCCCGGGCGGTCACGGTGCGCGACCAGGCCGCCACCACGACGAAGGCGGCCCGCCCCAAGGCCGACCGCGGGAACCCCAAGCACGTCGGGGCTCCCATGCCCGGCAAGGTGCTCAAGGTGAACGTCATGCCGGGGTCGGCCGTCCGCGGCGGCGACGTCCTCCTCGTCACCGAGGCCATGAAGATGGAGACCAACGTCAAGCTCAAGGCCGATGCCACCGTGACCGAGGTGCGCGTCAAGGAGGGCGAGTCGGTCGAGAAGGACGACCTGCTCGCCGTCCTGGCCTGACCGCCCGTCCCCGGACCGTCAGTTCCAGTAGTACCGGAAGTTCACCCAGGCGAGGGTGGCCGTCGAGAGCTGCTGGGTCTCGAGCGTGCTCCACTTCCAGTCGAGCTCGACTCCGAGCGCGAGGTTGGGCCGGCCGGTGTAGTAGAGCCCGAAGCCCGCCTCGTTGGCGGTCGCGACCTTGTTGCCTCCGACCCCGGAGGTGAGCTGGTAGGCCGTGTTCACGCCGAGCGGCAGCCACTGGACGAGCGGCAGGAAGTCGAACTCCCCCGACACCGCGAAGACCACCCCGTTCTGGGCAATGGAGGCGTCGCCGGTCCTGGTCGGAGCGATGAACTGGAAGTTCCCGGTGAAGCCCAGGTAGGGCGTGGGCGCCCAGGACCCGGCCAGGCCGGCGACCCAGGTCACCGTCTCGATCGTCTGGAATCCCGAGCCGAAGTCGATGGAGCACTGCGACGGGTTGACCCTGCAGTTGTTCACGGCATCGACGAGCCCGTTGGCAAGGAGGAGGGAGAAGACCGGTCCGTAGGACACGTCGAGGGAACCCGCGAAGCGCCAGTCCTTACCAACCGGCAGGCTGCCCTTCACGCCGACAGCGCCGGTGATCCGGGCCGACGTACCGACCGTGAGCGCGGCGCCGCTGCCCGTGCCCAGGTAGGCGGTCGTGTTGAGCAGGGCGCGCGCCGAGAGGTACTCGAGGATGCGGACGTTCATGAGCATGCCGAGCCCGAGCCCGGTGTAGCCGTACCACTTCTCCCCGATGACGGCGGGCGGGACGAGCTGGAGTTCCGGGCCGAGCGCATTCCCCGAACCGAGGCCGAAGAACATGGCGAAGGCCGTGTAGGAGAACGGGTCCTCGACGAGGTGCGAGGGCATGAACAGGTGGCCGTTCAGCTCCCGGTGCATCTTCGGCTCGGGCGGCGGAGGCTTCTGCGTCTCCCGTACGACCACGGTCGCCGTCTCCTGGGCGACGGCGGGGAGACCGAAGAGCATGACCGCGATCATCAGAAGTGAACCAAGTGCCTTCATTGTTTTCCCCCTCGATCGCCACCGGCGGGGTGGGTGGCGCTGCCGGAACTGGCCCGCTCCTTATACACCCGGAGTGCCCCTCGTCGCGGTTCCCAGCACGTCGGCGAGCACCCGCTCCAGGTCGGCTGCCAGGTAGGGCTTGGCGAGTACCCCGGCGAACCCGAACTGGCCGGGTGAGGACATCACCGCGGCGTCGAAGTAGCCGCTGCAGGCGATGGCGACCACTCCCGGGTCGATCTCCTGCATCCGCTGCAGCGCCGGCGCGCCCCCCATCCCGCCCGAGACCGTGAGATCGAGCACCACCAGGGCGAAGGGACGCCCCTCCTCCCGGTTCTTCCGGAACTTCTCGACGGCCTCGGCCCCGTCGGACGCGGTCTCGACGTCGAGCCCCAGCCTGGCGAAGTTCCTGGCGCCGACCCGGAGCACCATCGGCTCGTCGTCCATGATCAGCACGCGGAGCCTCCCGGGGAGCGAGACGCCGCCGGGCACCGGCGCCTCGGCATCCGGCGTCCCCGCGGAGGCGGGGAGCAGCACGGTGACGGTGGTTCCCTCCCCGACCCTGGATGCGATCCCGATGTGGCCGCCGTGCCGCCGGACGATGGAATGGGAGGTCGCGAGACCCAGGCCGGTGCCGGTGGCCCGGGTCGTGAAGAACGGGTCGAAGACATGGGGCAGCGACTCGGGCGGGATGCCGTGCCCCCGGTCCTGCACCGCGACCTCCACGTGGACTCCCGCGGCCAGGCCCGGGACCTCGCCGGCCCGGATCGTGCGCGATCGGGCCCGGATCAGGATCTCTCCGGCTCCCGACGAGGCCTGCCGGGCGTTCACGAGCAGATTGTTCCAGAGCTGGCTCATCTGCCCCTCGTCGGCCTCGATCGGCGGCAGGCCGGGATCGAACTCGAAGCGGGCCCGGAGCGAGGAGCCCCCCAGCCCGAGCCTGGCGGCGTCCTCGAGGAGCCTCGGCACGACGAGGATCTTGCGAGCCGGCGCCCCTCCGGCGGCGAAGGTGAGCAGCTGCCGGGTGAGGTCGCGGGCCCTCGCCAGCGCGGAGATCGCCACGTCGAGCTCGCGCGCGGTGGGGCTCCCCTCGTCGACCTGCCCCTTCGCCAGCTCGACCTGGCCGAAGACCGCCGTGAGCAGGTTGTTGAAGTCGTGAGCGATGCCGCCAGCCACGATGCCGAGCGACTCGAGCCGTTGCCCCTTGCGGAGCTCCTCCTCGATCTTCACCCGCTCGGTGATGTCGATGAGCGTGACCAGCATGGCCGGGCGCCCCAGGTGCTGGATCTGGCGGGCCGTCTGCTGGACCGTCCGCGTTCCCGCCGACGTCGTCACCCGGTACACGACGGGCCGGCGCGTTCCCCCCACCTCGGCCCCGGCCTCGATCGCCGCCGCCCGGATCGCCGGCAGGTCTTCCGGATGGATGTGCTCCCGGAGCCAGTCGGCGTCGCGCCCCTCGACCTCCGAGGCCTTGGCCGAGACCATCTCGGCCACGATCGGATTCGCGTAGACGCAGCGCCCATCCTGCATGATGAGGATCCCGGCCAGGGATCGCTCGGCGATCTCCCGGAACTTCCCCTCGGCCTCGTGACGGCTGGTGACGTCGTCGAGGACCCCGATCATGCCCGCGGGGAACCCCGGCTCGGCCGGCTCCAGGGAGAAGGTGGCCTCCGCCCAGAAGGTCGTCCGGTCCTTGCGGAGCCCGCGGCGCTCCAGCGAGCCCACCTCGACCTCCCGGTTCCGCACCCTCCGGACGACGGCGGCGTCGCTGGCGCGATCGTCGGGGTGGACGATGTCCGACCGGTGCATGCGGAGGAGTTCGTCCTCCACGTATCCGGTGATCTCGCAGTAGCGGTGGTTCACTCGCAGGAAACGATCCTGGGCGTCTACGGTGAAGATCCCCACCGGGGCCCGCTCGAAGGTCTGGCGCCAGCGGGATTCGCTCTCGCGAAGCGATCGGGCGAGATCCACGGCGCGCTCGCGGGACCGCCAGATCGCCACCGCCGCCGCGGAGAGCCCGGTGAGGAGGAACACGAGAGCCGCGGCCATCGCGAACTCGACGCCCGGGGAGAACTGCCGGTTCGCGGCCACGTACGCGGCCCCCGCAGTGAGGCGGATGGTCCAGGTGCGCTGGTTCACCTGGATGGGGGCCTCGGCCTGGAGCCTCGCCGGCTCCACCCAGGCCGGGTCGCTGTCGAAGAGGCGGCGGTCGGCGTCCGGCCCGTCCTGGTCGAGGATCTCCACCCGGACGTCTTGTCGGTGCGGGCTCAGCATCCGAATCATCACGTCGCGCATCCGCAGCGGCATGTAGACCCAGCCCTCGAACGGGGCGTCGCGAGTCCCCCGACTCCGGGCGGCGAGAGCGGCCTCCGCACGGGGAAGAAGGTGATCACGCCGGGTTGGACGTCGTCGCCGTTCTCCTGCGCGAGGCGCAGCATGGCGGTCGTCGATGCCTCGTTCCGGGCCCGTGCGCGCTCCATCGCGGCGCGCCGGAGGGGCTCGGCGAGGCCGTCGAGGCCGAAGGCAAGGCGGTTCCGCTCCGTGAACGGCTCCAGGTAGAGGACGGCCGAGTAGTCGTCCCGGGGTCCGGGTGGCCTCACCGCGAAGTCGGGGAACCCTTCCGCGCGGACCGCCCGCTCGAAGGCCTCCAGCCGTTCCGGCGGCACCCATGCCGAGAATCCGAGGCCCTGGATCCCCGGGTAGTTCCGGGCGAGCCGGAGCGCGTCGACATAGGTGTGGAATTCGTCGCGGGTCACCACCGTCGACGCCGCGAAGATCGCCGCCCCGCCGCGCAGGATCGCGTCGTAGGCATCGAAGCGCTCCGAGACCTTGATCGCGAGGCTCGTCGCCTCCGCGTGGAGGCGCTGCTCGAGCCACCGTTCCTGCGCCCGGACGAGGTCCTGCCACCAGCCGAACAGGGCCGCCGACGAGACGAGGAATACCGCGACCGGCAGGAAGCCGATCCAGCGACGATCGCGTGGGTTCCATCCGGCCATCGCCCCTCCGGGCAACGGGTCATCGACGTCCGGATGATGTCACGCCCGGGGGCTGGCCCGGGGTCCTAGGTGGGTGCGTCCTCGGTTGTCCGCCGGCCGGCCACGGGGCGGAGCCGCATCAGCTCCCCGTACTTGAGCCGCTCCTCCAGCCGGCAGGACCAGACGAGCTGCCCGTCGTGCACCGTCATGTCCGGGCAGGAGTCGCACATCGACTGCCTGCCGTCGGGGAGGACATCGACCGGCTGGATGATCATGACCGACTGGAGGTGGAGCGGTCGGGCTGCCCGGAGCGGATTCCGGGCCACCGCCCGCGCCCAGGCGGCAGCGGTCTTGCGGATGCCGGCGTCGACGGCCGAGAGTGCGAGCAGGCTGCGGCCGCTGGCGTGCGCGGAGGGAGGCACGTAGCCCAGGTACCGCCCCTTCACGAGGTGGTTCCACACCTGGGAGAGCTCGACGAACTTCGGGCCGGCGCTTCCGTAGAAGCGCTCCTTGTCCCCCACCAGCAGGGTCATGAGCCACTTGAAGGAGTCGGGCGCCTCGGTTCCGTTCAGGTAGGCCGCCGGCTCGAACTCGGGGAAGCGAGCCCGCAAGGTGTCCACGATCTCCTGCGCGTCGATGTCGGTGCGCTGGGGCGCGGCGCGGGTGTACGTGAGCCCCTTCACCTCCACCTGCTCCTCGCCGGCGAAGTAGCGGAACTGCTCCTGGATGGCGGCGCGGAAGGCGATGAAGACCACCACGTGGACCCTGTCGGCGTTCTGCCGGGCCCACTCCAGGATGTCGGGCGCGAAGGGGAGCGTCTTCTCGTAGACCGTGGAGTTGAAGGCGCAGGAGATGCCGCCGACCTCGGCCACGCGGTCGGCGTACTCCTGGCGCAGCTCGTTCAGCTCGAGCTCGGTGGCCCCCTTCCAGCCCGGGCGCGTCTGCAGGCTGTCCACGTGAAAGGTGAAGCCGGCCAGGCCCGCCGCCTTCATGTCGCGCAGCAAGGACGGGGTGAGCCCGTGGCCGTTGGTGTTCACCACCGGCTTCAGGCCGCGCGATGCGATCATGCGCACGACCTCCACGATTTCCGGGTGCACGAGCGGGTCGCCGCCGGCCACCGAGACGGCGTCGGTCTGGCGGAACCTCTCGAAGACGTCGAGGTCGGAGCGGACCTGCGCGAGCGACTTGTGGCTGCCCTTGGCGTTGGCCGAGTAGCAGCCGTCGCAGTAGATGTTGCACTCCTTGGTGGGCTCGAGCCAGGAGATCACGTTGTCGGTGACGCTCCAGGGGAGCCGGTAGAGCTTGCGGTGGTCGAGCTTCTTCACGGGGGGCCTCACGCGACACCGGGGTCCAGGGGCGCGGAATCTAGCGGGCCGGGATTCCCTGTCAACGATCGTTTTACGCGAAGTGAACTCGTCCGGTCCACATCGAGGCCGCACCCGGGTGGGGTCGACCCGTGGGCCGGCGGCGCCGTATCGTGCGCGCATGAAGACCGACCTCCTCCTCGCGCTCGCCCTGGCCGTCACCGGATGCGCCACCCTCGATGCGGCTTCGCAACCCACCATCCCGGTCCCGATGTCGCCGGTCCCGCCGGGGAGGCCGGGCCAGAACCCGGGCGCGTCTGGCGAGGTGCTCTGGGCCGACGTCACGCAGGCCCAGACCCCCCGGCGGGCGACGTTCGACGACTGGCTGGTGAGCGGGCCGGACCTGCGGATCGCCCGCCGCCCCGACGGGATGTGGTCGGGAACCCTGTTCGGCCGCCCGGTCACGCTCTCCACCTCGCTCGGCCAGATCTCGGGGTCGGGCGTCGACCTCGCGGTGGAGCGGAACGGCGCCGCCACCCGGATCTTCGGGACCGTCTTCGACGCTTCGGTGAAGGTCGAGATCACCGTCTCCCGCGTGAGGGGGGCCGCGGGCGGGAACGCCTTCGACCTGGCCCGCAACGGACCGGGCCAGTACGACAGCCCGGCCGGCCTGCTCTCGCTCCGGGGCGCCGCCGCGACCAACGCCGCCCCCATGCCGCAGGTGGCGCTGGCGCTCCTGGCAGCGCTGCTGCGGTAGCCTAGGGCGAGATGGAAAGGCCCAGGGTCACGTCCCCCTGGACGATGGGGATGCCCCCGTTCACCCTCAGTTCCGCGCCGTTCGGCCCGGAGAGGAACGTTCCCGAGTTGAAGAAGACCGGCATGAGGAAGCGGGCCTGGAGGCGCAGCCCGATGGACTCGGAGAGCCACCACTTCACGCCGCCGCCCAGGTGGAAGGCGAAGAGCCAGGCGTCCCGGGGCTGGAGGGTGACGGCGCCGTCCACCTGCACGTCGGAGGGGCTGAACCAGGCCAGCCCCAGGCCTCCGGACAGGAAGGGCTCGACGGGTCCCTGGTCGAAGGTGGTGAGGCCACCCAGCTGGAGGTACTGGGTCGTCACGCCGAAGGCGGGGCTCGACGCGTAGAACGGGCTCGTCGATGTGAAGCGTGCCTGCGGACGGGCGAAGAGGTAGAGGATCTCCACCTGCGACTTGCCGTCCACCTGGATGCCGAGCACGGCGCCGGCGTCGGGCGCGGCGTCGAATCCCAGGGTGCCGATCGATGTGCTCACCCCGGTGCTCCAGAAGAGGCCGGCCCACGGCGTGATCTCGATGGTCCGCGGCGAGGGCTCGACGTAGCCCTGGCGCGTGTAGGCCTGGGCCGACGCCGGACCGGCGAGGCCGACCAG
Source organism: uncultured delta proteobacterium (assembly GCA_963831265.1). Classification (GTDB taxonomy): domain Bacteria; phylum Myxococcota; class Myxococcia; order Myxococcales; family Anaeromyxobacteraceae; genus CAIOAK01. The sequence continues at coordinate 368,651 of CAWHPQ010000004.1, forward strand.
CGCGGCGACCAGGCACGTCCCTGCGATCCGGATTCTCACGCGACCCCCTCCACCCCGCGAGCGTAGCAGGCTTCCTCCGAGATCCCGATCTCTGACGGCGGTGGCGGAGTATCCTTGGCCCGGAGCCATGACGTTCATCCTCCGCGGCATCTTCTGGTTCGGCCTGTACGTCTTCCTCGTGGCCTTCCCGCTGCTGGTGGGAGCGGTCTCGGTGCCGAGGAGCGGCTCGCCCTCGTTCGTGGTGGGTCTCGCCGACGGGCTCGGCTACCTGGCGCTCTCCATGCTGGGGCTGGAGATGGCGCTCGTCTCCCGCGTCGACGAGGCCGCCGGCGCCTTCGGGCTCGACGCGCTGCTCCAGTTCCACCGCGAAGCCGGCATCACCGCCCTGCTCCTCGTGCTCGCCCACGTCGTGCTCCTCCTCTCCACCGGCGGGTACCCGATCGCCGTCCTGGGGCTCGGCGCCGGCGTTCCCTGGCCGGCGCGGCTGGGGACGCTCTCGGCCACCTGCACCGCGGTGCTGGTGGCCGTCTCGCTGGGACGGCGCCGCATCCACTTGAGGTACGAGGCGTGGCAGCTCCTCCACGGCCTCCTCGCGGTGGCGGTGGTGGCGCTGGCCGCGCTCCACGCGGCCACGCTGGGACGCTTCGCCGCCGCCACTCCCATGCGGATCCTGGGAGGGCTCTACCTGGTCCTGTTCCTCGGAGTGCTGCTGCGCTACCGCATCCTGCGACCGCTCTCGCTGCTTCGCCGGCCCTGGGCGGTCGAGGCGAACCGGGAGGAACGGGGCGACGCGCGGACGCTGCGGCTGCGCCCGGTCGGCCATCCGGGGTTCTCCTTCCAGCCCGGCCAGTTCTGCTGGCTCAACACCGGCCGCACCCCGTTCCACCTCGAGCAGCATCCCGTCTCCATGTCGTCGAGCAGCGAGATCCCGCCCGGTGGCCCCGTCGAATTCACGATCCGTGACCTGGGCGACTGGTCGGGTACGGTGGTCCCGGCGCTCCGTCCCGGCGCCCGCGTCTGGGTGGACGGCCCGTACGGCGTCTTCTCCCCCGACCGCGAGGAGGGGCCGGGGTACGTCCTGGTGGGCGGGGGCGTGGGCGTGGCGCCGCTCGTCTCCATGGTCGAGACGCTGGCCGACCGGGAGGACCGGCGGCCCGTCGTGCTCTTCCAGGGTGCACGCTCCGAGTCCGACCGCATCCTGGGGGACCGGATCGACGCCCTGCGCACCCGCCTGGACCTCCGGGTCGTCCCGGTGCTGGAGCAGCCCCCGGACGGGTGGACCGGCGAGACCGGACGGATCGACGAGGCCCTGATCCGGCGTCACCTCCCGCACGCTCACCGGCGGTTCCAGTACTTCGTCTGCGGTCCGGCGGCGCTCGTGGACGTCATGGACGAGGTCCTTCCCGCGCTGGGCATCCCGGCGAGCCGGATCCACTCCGAGCGGTTCGACCTGGTGTAGGGGGACCCGTGAGCCAGCGCTTCGTCGGCATCGCCCTCCGGCTCGCCCTGCTCGCCTTCGTGGGGAGCGCGCTCGCCTTCGCGCTGGCGGTGCGCTCGCCGCGCGGGACGGATGGCGCCTGGCCGGTCACCCACCGGAACTTCGCGGCGCGGACCTGTGCCACCTGCCATGAACGCTGACGGAGGCCGCCCGGAAGTGTAGAGTCGCGGCGATGCCCTGTCCGGCATGCGGCTCCCAGCGGGTACGCCCTTCCCAGCCCAGGGGCGGGCGGGAGGCCTTCCTGCGGGCCTGGTCGCAGACCCGTTACTACGAGTGCAAGGACTGCCGCTGGCGGGCCCGCCTGCCGCGCGGCCCGGGCGACTCCGACGAAAGGCGACCCGACCTGCGCTTCTGGGCGGTTGCCGTGCTGGTGGGGCTGGGGTTCGTCTACGTACTCATCCGGGTAGGTTGAGCGGGCCCGGGTCGGGAGTCCGTACCCGACTTGCGCCTTCCCCCTGAGCCGTTCCGGTCCTACCGGAGCAGGCCGAGCAGCCCGGCCATGATCCCCTTCTGATCCGGCCGGGCGATGCGGTCGATCTCCCCCCGATCCAGGAAGACCCCTCCGCAGGAGAAGCAGAGGTCGGCGTCGACTCCCCGGAAGGCGACCTCCTGCAGCCCGAGGCCGCACTTGGGGCACCGCATGTGGTGGAGGGCGCGGAGCCGCTCCCGCTCGGCCCCGGCGGTCTCCTCCTTCACCGCGAGCGCGAGCTTCCTCTTCTTCTCGGCGTCCTCGCGCGCGAAGAACTCGTCCTCGGTGCGGGTCGGGGCCTGCGTCTTCGTCTGTGCCATGTCGATCTCTCCTGCGGCGGTCAGCCGTGCTGGGGTCGGCGGGTGGGCGCTCCCCGCACGAGCGGGTTGCCGGGGGTCGCGAGGGCCAGCGCCCGCAGGCGCCGGATCCGCTCCTCGGCGGGCGGGTGGGTGGAGAAGAGGCGGGTCAGACCTCCCCCGGCGCCGAACGGGTTCACGATGTAGAGGCTGGCGGTGGCGGGCTCGGCCTGCGCCGGGACCACCTCCGCGTCCCGGTGAAGCTTCTCGAGGGCGCCGGCCAGCGCCAGCGGATCGCCGGACAGCCGCGCACCGGTCTCGTCCGCCAGGTACTCCCGGGAGCGGGAGATCCCGAGCTGCACCAGGGTGGCGCCGATGGGGGCGACGAGCGCGAAGAGCAGGCCTCCCGCCGGGGAGCCCTCCTCGTCGCGGTTGCCCAGGAGACCGGAGAAGGCGAAGACGTTGCCCAGGTGCGACACGGCGGTGGCCAGGCCGGCCGCTACCGTGGCCACCAGCACGTCGCGGTTCGCGACGTGGGCGATCTCGTGGGCCAGGACGCCGCGGACCTCGCGCGGCGACAGGATCTCGAGGAGGCCCCGGGTGACCGCAACCGCTGCCTTCTCCGGGCTCCGGCCCGTGGCGAAGGCGTTCGCGTAAGCCGCGTCGATGAGGTAGACCCGCGGCTTGGGAAGCCCGGCGCGGGTGGACAGCTCCTCCACCATCCGGTGGAGCTCCGTGGCCTCCTCCCGGGTGACCTCCCGGGCTCCGGACATCCGGAGAACCAGGCGATCGGAGAAGAACCAGGCGAACAGGTTCATGCCGAGCGCGAGCGCGAGGGAGCCCCACATCCACTGGGGCCCGAGGGCGGCCCCGGCCGCGACGACGAGGGCCGACAGGGCGCCGAGGAGAAGGATGGTCTTCAGCTGGTTCATCGTGCTTCCTCCGTGGCCGGGGTTCCAGGGCCGGCAGGAGGAAGCTAAGGCGGGACCGTCGTCGAACCATTACGAAATGTCGACGCGACACTTAGACTAAGCCTAATTCCCACCGCGACCGACGAGGGCCACCACCGCCGGGTGCCGCAGGCGCCGCTCGACGGTGAGCGCGTAGAACCGCTCGCGGACCTCGTCGGTCCGCCCGACCGGCGCCACCCCGTACTGCGCGCAGACCTCCTTCTCGATCATGGTCGGCTCGGCGAAGACCCCCATGCCGCGCGCCCCGAAGGCCTTGAGCAGGGCGCCGTCGTCGAACTCGCCGGTCACCTGCGGCTTCACGCCGCGGGCCTCGAACCAGGCCTCGAGCTCCTGACGGACGCCGGTGCCGGCAGCCGGCAGGAGCAGCGGGGCGCCGTCCAGCGAGCCGGGGAACCCCTTGCGCAGGTGCTGCAGGCGCGGCGCCGCCAGGAAGACCACGCCGCACTCGGCGAGCAGGTGGCCGTAGGACTTCACCCGGACCGTCTCGGGCGCGGGGCGGTCGGAGAGCACCACGTCGAGCTCGTGCAGGGCGAGGGAGGCGAGCAGCGCCGGCAGCGGGCCCTCCTTGCAGACGAGGTGCACGTCCTTCACGGCGGCGACGGCCGTCTCCAGCATGCGCTCCGCCACCAGCTTGGGGATCACGTCGGCGACGCCCACCGAGAAGGGAAGGCGCTCGCGGGTGGGGATCCCCTTCAGCGCCTGCTGCAGTTCCCGCCCGGTGCGGAAGATCTCGTCGGCGTAGCGCTGCACGGTGCGCCCCACGTCGGTGAGGACCAGCCCGCGCCCGCGCCGCTCGAGGAGCTCGTGGCCCAGCGACGCCTCGAGCGTCTTCAGCTGGTTCGAGATGGTGGGCTGCGACAGCCGGAGTTCCTGGCTGGCCTTCGCGATGCTGCCGGTCCGGGCCACGACCCAGAAGTAGTGGAGGTGGTGGTAGTTGAGCCATTCCATTCATTCAGTTTACCGCAGCATGCGTGCGGAACTATCTCATTTTCCGATGTCACCGGCCCGCTTAGGAAGTCGCGATGGAACATTCGATCCTCGAATGGGCGGCCTTCCTCGGGTTCGTCCTCTTCATGCTGGCGCTGGACCTCGGCGTCTTCAACCGCAAGGACCACGTCGTCGGCCCCCGGGAGGCGCTCGGCTGGTCGGCGCTCTGGGTCTCGCTCGCGCTGGCCTTCGGCGGCTGGATCTGGTTCCGCCACGGCGGCGAGATGGGCCTCCAGTACCTGACCGGCTACGTCATCGAGAAGTCGCTCTCGGTCGACAACATCTTCGTCTTCGTCGTCATCTTCGGCGCGCTGGGGATCCCGCCCATCTACCAGCACCGGGTGCTCTTCTGGGGCATCCTCTCGGCGCTTCTCATGCGCGGCGCCATGATCGCCGCGGGCGCGGCGCTCCTCTCCCGCTTCCACTGGATCATCTACGTGTTCGGCGGGTTCCTGATCCTCACCGGCGTGAAGCTGCTGCTCGCCCGGGGCGCGGCCGATCACCCCGAGAACAGCGCGGTCTTCCGCTTCCTCCGGAAGGTGATCCCCGCGAGCCCCTCGCTCGACGGAAACCACTTCTTCACGAAGGCGAGCGGCAGGTGGCTCGCCACTCCCCTCTTCTTCGCGCTGGCCCTGATCGAGGTGACCGACGTCATCTTCGCGGTGGACTCCATCCCGGCCATCTTCGCGGTGACGACCAACCCGTACATCGTCTTCACCTCCAACGTGTTCGCCATCCTGGGGCTGCGCTCGCTCTACTTCCTGCTCGCCAGCTTCGTGGAGAAGTTCACGTACCTGAAGCCGTCGCTGGCGTTCGTGCTCATGTTCGTCGGGACCAAGATGGCGCTCGTGGACGTCTTCAAGATCCACGCCGCGGTCTCGCTGGCGGTGGTCTGCGGCATCCTCACCATCGGCGTGTTCGCCTCGATCCGGAAGAACCGGCAGGTCGCCGCGGCCGAGGCCGCCACCGCGGCAGCCTCGGCTGCGAGGGCCCCGCTGGTCCGGAAGGAGGCCGCGTGAACGCCGCCCGCTCGCTCCGGCTCGCCGCTGGCTGGTCCTTGCTCGTGGTGGGCGGCCTGCTCCTCGTCCTTCCCGGCCCCGGGATCCCGCTCCTGGTCGTGGGTCTGGCCCTGCTCTCCCGCGACGTGCCCTGGGCACGGCGGATGCGGGAGCGCCTGCTCCACCGGTTCCCCTGGGCCGGTGGTGGCGCGCGCCCGCCTCCCTCGGCTCAGTGATCACCCGCGAACCGCTCCCCGGCGGTGACGCGGACCGGGAGCACGTTCTCGGGCCGGGGCAGCGGGCAGGTGGCGAAGGGCGTGAACGCGCAGGGCGGGTTGAATGCCCGGTTGAAGTCGAGGACCAGGGCGCCATCGCGCGGGCCGTCGGCCGAGAGGAACCGCCCCGAGCCGTAGGTCTCGACGCCCGCGGTCCCGTCCCTGAACACGAAAGCCAGCCGGTCGCCGTCGGCGGTGGGCTGGAGCGAGAGTTCCCTCCCACCCACCGTGAAGAGGGCACGTCCCGGGACGAGGCGCGTGGCCACGGCGCCGGTGACGTCCTCCACCTCCACCGCCCGCGGCACCGGCCAGGCCTCCCACCGCGCCTCGACGCGCCAGGCCGGGTCGAAGGGGAACGTATCGATGCCCCCGAAGCTCCGGCGCCGCGGCGAGGAGGCGTCCCAGACCCGCAGGGCGAGCCGGTCCCCCCGCGCGAGGACGGCCACCCACCGGTCCGCGCCCAGCGTCAGCAGGTCCGGAGCGCCGGAGACGTCCGACGCGAGCAATCGCCGCTCCACCCTCTCGCCCCCGATCGCGTAGCCATCCCCGGGCCCGGCCTGGAGCTCGACCCGTCCGCCACGGAGCGTGAACGTCCCGGGGAGATCCGGGACCCGGTTCTGCCCGGGCGCGAGCCAGTGGAGCCCCGTCACCGAGAGCCAGCCACGCTCCGCCGTCAGGCGGGCGAGCCGCCCCGCCTTCCAGTCTTCCCACTGCGCACGGAGGGGCTCGGGTTCCATTCCCGGCAGCCTATCAAGCCCGATCAGCGGGGAGGAGGCGGGGAACGGCGGCGGAGCTGCGCGGCGTCGGCGCTCCGTCCTTGCCGCTCGTAGACGTCCGCCAGCAATCGGGAGGCGTCCGCCTGGTCCGGCTGCGCAGCCACCAGGGACTCGAGCGTGGCCGCCGCCCCCGGGAGGTCCCCGGCCCGCGACTGGTAGTAGCCGAGGGTCCAGGCGTAGCGCGCGTCCCCCGGTCGCAGCGCCAGCGCCTGACGGGCCAGCGCCACCGCCTCCGCGGGCTTTCGCTCCCCCACCAGCACCGCCAGGTTGAAGGCGGCCGGCGCCATCCGGGGGTCGGCGCGCAGCGCGATCCGCAGCATCCTCTCCGCGCCGGACGTGTCCCCCCGCTCGGCCAGCAGCAGCCCCAGGTTGAAGGCGATCCCGGCGTTGCCGGGCTGCTCGGCGTGGGCCTCGCGCAGGAGCCGCTCCGCCTCCTCTCCACGGCCGTTCACTGCGAGCAACATGGCCAGGTTGGATCGCGCCAGGAAGAGCCGGTCGTCCACGGTGAGCGCGCGCCGGTATTGCCTCTCGGCGTCGGCGGTGCGTCCCAGCGTCGCGTACAGGTTTCCCAGGTTGAAGGGACCCGAGGGCAGGTCGGACATGTAGCGCTGCGCAGCCTCGTATTCGGCGAGCGCGGTCTCGAAGACCCGGCGCCGTGCCTCGGTGAGCCGCTGCGCGGGCGGGCCCGCCAGCCGCGCGGCGGCCTCTGCCCGCACCGCACGGACGGGGTCCGCGAGCAGCGGACCGAGAAGTCGAGCCAGCCCACCCGGGTCGGGGTCGGTCGCTCGCGCCACTGCGGTGACCCGCAGGAGCGGCTCGGGATCGGCGAGCGCCTTCTCGATCGCCGCCAGCGCCGTCGGTCCCGGGTAGCCGGAGAGGAGGTCCACCGCCGTGGCCCGGACCACCACCGGGAAGCGCGGGTCGGCGGCGAGCCGTGCGAGCTCCTCCTCCGCGCCGGGGTCCCGCGCGCGCCCGGCCGCGAGGACCGTCCCGTAGTGGGGCTTCCGCTTCTTCCCGTACCAGCCGTCGTACCTCTCCTGCACCCAGGAGAGCTTCCGGTCGGCGTGGCAGCCGGAGGCGCTGCAGGCGTTCGGCACCCCGATGCTCGCGGTGAGGTCCGGGCGCGGCACGCGCATGGAGTGGTCGCGCCGGAAGTGGACCACCATGAAGTTCTGCCCGGGCATGTGGCAGGACACGCAGAGGACCCCGGCGCTCTTCCTTCCCTTCCACTCCGCCTTGTGGAAGTGGTGCGTGGCCGCGTCGTAGGTGTCGGCCCGGTGGCAGCGGGTGCAGAGCCGGTTGTCCTCCTCGTGCCGCTTGCCCGAGTGGACGTCGTGGCAGTCGGCGCAGCGCACGCCGCTCGCGTGCATCTTGCTCTGCGTGAAGGCGTGCCACTCGAAGTCCTCGTCCAGGATCTGGCCGTCGGCGTGGAACGTCCCGGGGGTGAGCAGCGAGGGCAGGTAGGCGTCGAGGAGCTCCCCGCCCGGCGCGGGCAGGTCGGCGAACTGGGCCCGCCGGGAGTGGCACGGAGCGCACTGCGCGGTCATCTCGCCCGGGGTGAGCCGGGCGGTCTTCGCCACCAGGCCCGCGTGCTCGACCGGCGTGCGCCCCATGGCCGGCTGGTCGGCCCAGGCGACGTGGCGTGACCCCGGGCCGTGGCAGGCCTCGCAGCCCACCATGATCTCCGACCAGGTGGTCTGGTACTCGTCCTTCTCCGGGTCGTAGCGCTTGCGAACGCCGGTGGAGTGGCAGTCGGAGCACATGGCGTTCCAGCCCTGGCCGGGCCTGGTCCAGTGGAGCCAGTCGCCGGGGGGAGCGGCGCCCCGCGGATCGACGTGGAACCAGCGCTTCTCCCTCGTGTCCCAGGCCGCCGAGAGCACCTGGAGCCGGCCGCCCGGGAAGGGCACCAGGTACTGCTGCAGCGGCGCAACCCCGAAGGTGTAGGTCACCTCGAAGTCGCCCATCTCCCCAGCCGGCCCCTCGGCGTGGGCCATGAACTTCTCCCCCTGGCGGAAGAACCGCCAGGTCTTCCCCCGGTGGACGAGGGTCGCGCCGGAGAAGTCGCCCAGCACCGTGCCGTCCTTGGCCGCCTGCATGGCCTGGGCGTGGTTCGAGCCCTTCCAGGCGGCATAGGCCTTCTCGTGGCAGGACTTGCACTTCTCGCTGCCGACGAACTGGGGCTCTGCGGCTGGCGTCGTCCGCGGCGGGCGCAGCGACCGCATGCCGAGGTGGAGAGGCACCGCGAGGACGATGGCCGTGAGGGCGACCACTCCGGCGACCCGGTAGCGGTGGAGGGTCGGGTCCGTCATCTAGAGGTACGTGACCTGGCCCGGCTCGAAGCGGGCCCGCTCGATGCGCCGGGAGGTGTCCACCTTGACGATTCCGGCCTCGATGACCACCGGGTAGAGGTCGAGGGCCCGGGTGGCCGGTGGGGCGAGGACGTCGCCCCGCTCGTCGAAGGTGGAGGCGTGGCACGGACAGGGGAAGGCCCTGCGCTGCTCGTTCCACGGAACCATGCACCCGAGGTGCGTGCACCGGGACGACAGCGCGAGGAATCCACCGTCGGAGAGCCTCACCAGGTAGAACTTGCCCCCCGGGAAGGCCCGCACCGAGGCGGGGGTGAACTCCCCCACCGGGCCGGCGGTGACGAGCCCGGCGCCGCGCGACCCTCCGCTCCGGCCCGGCGCGAGGTAGGCGATCGCGACCGCCAGGAGCTCGACCGCCGCCAGGATCCCGAGCCCCTTTCCGAGCTTCCCCAGGAAGTCGCGGCGCGCCGAGCGAGCGGGCTCGATGGCGGGAGGCGCGCTCAGGGGAGCACCAGCGCCATGCCCGGACCGCGGAAGAGCACACCCACCAGCGTGAGAACCGCGAAGGAGGAGAGCGCGAAGGTGAAGGCGGCCTGGACGGATTCCTGCCTCGTGGCCCCTCTGCGCCGGGAGAGCCAGGCCACGCCACCGAGGACGAGCGCGCCCAGGGCGAGCGGGAGGGCTCCGCTCCGGACGAGCGGGGGCAGCGATCCGAGCCACGGCTTGCCGCTCCGGAACGGTTCGTTCGCCACGACCGCCACGGCCGTCGCCAGGGCGGCGGCCAGCGCAGCGCCGAGCGCGTGGCGGGCGCCCCGGGACGATCCGAACCAGCGCCCGCTGGGGCGCTCCGGCCCGGAGAGCGCCGGCAGGGCGAGGAGCAGGGCGAGCCCGAGCAGCGGGATCACCACGGCGCCGAGGACCGGGTGGAGGTGCACGAGCAGTTCCTGCAGCCCCATGAAGTACCAGGGGGCCTTGGCCGGGTTCGGGCTCATCCCCGGGTTGGCCTGGGCGAGCAGCGGGGCGTTCCGGACCGCGGCGAGGAGCAGCACCGCTGCCGTCACCACGAGCGCGGCGGCTCCCTCACGCTGGGTGAGACCCGGCGAGGTCGGGACGAGTGCGCCGCGTGGTGCGGCCCGGCTTCCCACGTCGGCGGGAAGGATCACGCCCCCCACCTTTCGCACCAGCCAGAAGTGGAAGGCGAGGAGCAGGAGCAGCGTGACGGGCAGGATGGCCACGTGCAGCACGAAGAAGCGGGCCAGCGTGGACGGCCCGACCTCGGGCCCCCCGCGCGCGGCGCGGAGGAGCGCGCCTCCGACCACCGGGACGTAGTCGAGCATTCCGGTGCTGATGGTGACGGCCCAGAACGCCAGCTGGTCCCAGGGGAGCAGGTAGCCGGTGAAGGCGCATCCGACCACGAGCAGGAGCAGCGCGACGCCCACGAACCAGTTGCCCCGGCGCGGCGGGAGGTGGCCGCCCCGGTAGAAGACCCGGAGCAGGTGGAGGAGCGTGACGAGGACGAGCCCGTTCGCCGCCCAGTGGTGGACGTTCCGGACCAGCGCTCCGAAGGGCACCTCGTCCACGAGCCGCGCCACCGTGCCGTGGGCGCGTTCCGGCGACGGCTCGTAGACCACGAGGAGCAGCGCCCCGGTCACGGCGAGCAGGAGGAAGAGCACCGCGGACGCACCGCCGAGGCCGAAGGTGATCGGAAGCGGAAGCGCGGCCGCGGGAACCTGCTTCGGATGGAGGTGGAGGACGAGGTTGGCGAACCCGGAGGGCTTGTGTTCCGGTGCGGGCACGGCGGGATCGTTCGTCACGGTGGCGATCCCGCCATCCTATCGCCACTCGTGACCTGCTCGCTTGCCCTGTTGCTCCGCTGCGCCGCCTCGAGCTTCTTCACGTCCTCCGGGGAGAGCTCGGCCCGGGTTCCCTGGTCCAGATCCGGGTCAGAAGTACGTCGCCAGGATCGCGCCGGGACGAAGTACGGCTGCACCTGTGCCTGGGTCCGCACTCCTTCGGCGAGGCGGAAGTAGGCATCCAGCTCGGGCTGGTAGGACGTGGCCCCATCCGGGCCGAAGAAGTCCTGCGCGCGAACCGGCCCCGCCGCGAGGATTGCCGCCGCGACAATTCCGACGTTCCATGCCGGCCCGTTCACGCGGGTCCGTGTCTCCGCCGATCAGGACGCTTGCGCGCCGTCCAGGGAAAGGGGAATCTGCTGACGCGGTGCACAATCCAGATCATCCAGAAGGAGGAGAACGATGACTCGTATCCTGACACTGGCCCTCTTCGCGGCTCTCGCCGCGGGCTGCGCCACGACCTCGTCGGTGAAGGAGGAGATGGCTCCGCTCACCACCCGGGTGACGACCCTCGAGCAGCAGGAGGCGGCGATGCAGGCCAAGCTCGCCGACCTGAGCAAGCGGTCCGACGCTCAGTCCGCCGAGGTCCAGGCGCTCCGCAAGGAGATCGCCAGCTTCAACGCGGCGTCACAGAAGTCGGCTGCCGACGCCGAGGCCGCGGCGGTGCGCGCGGAGACGGCGGCTGCAAAGGCCGCCAAGGCCTTCGAGCTGCGCCAGATGAAGGGCGCCAAGTAGTCGTCGAGGCAGCGACTCCGGCGAAGGGGGACGCGGCGTCCTGCCGTGCCCCCTTCGTGCTTCAACGCGCCGACGCGCGCGGGTCCTGGTCCGCTGCGGTGACGTCCACCGGGTATCCGCGCGGCTCCCGCAGGGCCTCGGCGAGCTTCTCCGCATCCACCGAACCGAGCAGCTTTCGCTTCCCGAGCAGCCGCCGGGCCTCGGCGGCGAGGTTCACCTTGGCGTCCTCGTCGGGGTGCACCTCCACGTAGACGCGCCCGGCGCGGACGCCCACCTTCACCGGCTCCCGGACGATCCGCACCTCGGTACCCACCGGAACGCGCTCGAAGAGGACCGGAATGTCCTCCGGGTAGAGCCGCAGGCAGCCGTGGCTGGCCCGCCGTCCCACGCCGAACGGGGTGTCGGTGCCGTGGATGAGGATCGACCTCCGGTCGAGCCGGAGCGAGTGGGTCCCGAGCGGATTGTCCGGTCCGGGCGGCACCACCGCCGGCAGGTCCGGCTCCTCCCTGCGGATCGACGCCGGCGGGTACCAGGGGGGGTTCACCTGCTTCTGGACCACCTTGAACGTGCCCACCGGCGTGGCCCAGCCCTCGGATCCGATGCCCACCGGGAAGGTCATGGCCGGGCCAGGGGTGCGCGGGAAGTGGAAGAGGCGCATCTCGGAGAGGTTCACCACCACCCTGCCCGGCGCCGCGGCCCGCGGGAGGATCCACGAGGTGGGAAGGGTGACGGTGACTCCCGGGGTGGGGACGAAGGCGTCCTGCCCGGGGTTGGCCGACTCGATCTCGTTGAACCCCAGGTCGTACTGGCGGGCCATCTCGATGAGCGAGTCGCCGGGAAGCACCTGGCGGTGGCAGACCTCACCGATGATCTCCACCTCCTTGCATTCATCCGGCGTGTTGCAGGCGGCGGCCTGGACGATCGGGCAGGGGGGCGGCGCGGCCACGACCGGCGGAGCGGGCTCCTTCGCCTCCGGCATGGGCGGCAGCGGCGCACAGCCCGCGCCGAGGGCGGCGAGGAGGAGAAGGGCCCCCGGGAGGAGGTTCGGTCTCGCGAACATGGCGGAAGGGTTAGTGGAAGGCGGGGGGCGTGACAAGGGGCTCCTTCGCGGTTAGCGTCCCCGGCGATGTTCGCGACCTTCGTCCTGGCCCTCGTCGTCGCCTCCGGAAATGCCGGGGTCGAGGGGATCGATCCGTCCCCCGCGGCCTGCCCGGCGACGGGCGACGCGGTGGCCGTCTTCACCCGCAAGCGGGAGATCTGGCTCTGCCGCCACGGCTCGGAGGTGGGGCGCATCCCGGTGGCGCTGGGGCGCGGAGGAAACGGGAAGAAGCGCACCGGGGACCATCGTACGCCGCTCGGCACCTACACCTTCGGGACGCCGCGTGCCTCCAGGCTCTACGGCACCTTCATCCCGTTCGACTACCCCACGCGCGAGCAGGCCGCTAAGGGGCATTCCGGCGGCGCGCTCGGGATCCACGGACCCCCGCGCGGGCAGTCGGAGCCCGACTACCCCGCCACTGCCTTCGACTGGACGCAGGGCTGCATCGCCACCGGGACGGATGCGGACGTGGAGACGGTCGCCGAGTTCGTGCGCCGATACCAGCCGACCCTGCTCGTGCGGTGAGGGTCGGTCATGGCTCGATGAGGACGAGCCGCATGTCCGACATCACCGGCAGCAGGTAGTCGGGCGGCCGGGTGAACTGGACCGCGGCGGACAGGAACGCTCCGACGACGACCCACGCCAGCGACCAGGCGACGAGAAGGACCCAGAGCACGGGCGGCGTGGCGAATCGGGCGCGATACTCCGCCTCCACCTCCGGAGGCCGGAGCGTCGTCCCCACCAGGCGTCCCGGCGTTTCCTCTCCACCCATGGTGACGACGCTAGGCACCCGGAACCCCGTGGGCCAAAGGAGCCTTTGGGGTGGGCGGCGCTGGTGATCCGGACCGGAATGCTCTATTATCCCGCCTTGCGCGTTTTCCTGGTGTACGTGAGGGACGAGGCGTACTTCCATCCCCTCCCCCCGGCGGCCGGTGACGCGGGCCCCGATGCACGCATCCGCGTCATGGCCTTCCCGCCGCTGGGAATCCAGACCCTCGCGCCGGTGCTGCGCCGGGCTGGGCACGAGGTCCGGATGTTCGACACCTGCCACCCGCGCATGCGGGCGGAGGACGTCGCCCGGGCCGCGCGGGAGGAGACTCCCGACGTCATCGCCCTCTCCTTCCTCTCGGTGACCGCCTACCCGGTGATGAAGCTCCTTGCACGCAAGGTGAAGGAGGCGAACCCGGGGATCCCCATCATCGTGGGCGGCCCCTTCGCCTCCATCAACGCCGGCCGGATCCTGGCCGAGTGCGACTTCATCGACCACGCCGGGGTGGGCGAGGGCGAGGACCTGATCCTCGACTATCTCGACAACCTCGACGAGCTCGGGAACGTGGCCGGACTGGTCTGGAAGCGCGGCGGCGAGGTGGTGAAGAACGTCCCGCGCCCCCTCTTGCAGGACCTCGACCGGTTCCCGTACCCCGACCGCGCCTCGCTCCCCATCGACTACATCGAGTCGCTCCCGCTCGACGTGCCGGCGGTGCTCTCGCTCGACAGGTTCTGCACCATCCAGACCTCGCGCGGCTGCCCGTACACCTGCATCTACTGCGACATCCCTTCGCTCGCCGAGGGCAAGTGGCGGAGCCGCTCGGCCGCGCACGTGCTGGGGGAGATGCAGGAGCTGTCCGACCAGGGCTACCGCTCCATCTACCTCACCGACGACCACTTCCTGCTCAAGCGGAAGCGGATCGCCGACATCTGCAACGGCATCATCGACCGCAAGCTCCAGTTCCACTGGGGGTGCGAGGGCCGCGTCGACTCGATGGGGATCGAGGTGCTTCCCCTGATGGGCAAGGCCAACTGCGACATGCTGGCCTACGGCGTCGAGTCGGGCACCCAGAAGATGCTCGACCGGCTGGGCAAGCGGCAGAAGCTCGAGCAGATCGAGCTCGCCGTCACCGAGGCCAAGCGGCACGGCATCGCCCGGGTGCACGGGTTCTTCGTGATCGGCTGCCCGGGCGAGACCGCCGAGGACATCCGGGAGACCTTCCGCTTCGCGGCCCGCCTCCCGCTCGACACCTTCGGGTTCAACCGCCTGGCCGTCTACCGGGGAACGCCGCTCTGGAACGACTACGCCAGCCGCGGGATCGTCGACGACGACCGGGACTGGGACAAGACCTTCAAGTGCTGCGACATCGATCCGGACACGGTGCCCAACGACGAGGTCAACGCGCTGCGCATGAAGGGCTACGCCTCGCTCCTCCTGCACCGCATCCTTCGCCGTCCGGTGAAGACCTGGGACCTGCTGCGCACCTTCAGCCGGCACATGCCGGTGGGCGACCTGCTGCGGCTCATCAGCGGGCCCTTCCGGAAGAAGGTCGCCCCGGCGCCCGACCTCCCGGCGCCCATGGTGGACGCCGGGATCAAGATCCCGCTGCGCCTGGCGAGCTGATCGGCCGGTCGGCTACCCGACCAGGTCCTCCGTACCGTCCACCCCGAGCACGTTCCCGGTCATCCAGACCGTCTCCGGCCTGGAGATGGCCACGACCACCCCCGCGATGTCGGCCGGGGTGGTGAGCCGCTTCGCCGGGTGGATGGCCAGGCAGTGCTCGATCATGAGTGCGTTCCCGGGGATCTTGCGGAGCGCCGGGGTGTCGGTGACGCCGGCGCGGAGCGCGTTCACCGCGATCCGGTGCGGGACGAGCTCGACCGCCAGCTGCCGGCAGTGGCTCTCCAGCGCCGCCTTGGCGGCGGAGACCGCGCCGTAGGACGGCCAGATGCGGTGGCCGCCCGCGCTGGTCATGGCGAAGACGTGGGCGCCCGGCCCCATGAGGCCGGCCTGCAGCACGTCCTGGACCCAGTACACGAGCGAGTGGGCCATCACGTCGAGCGTCATGTCCATCTGGGCCCGGGTGATGGAGTCGGCGGCGGCCACGCCGACGAAGGGCTTGAGGGTGCCGAAGGCGAGCGAGTGGACGAGGACGTCCACCCCGGCCGGGTTCCCCTCCCCGGCGAGGACGCGCTTCATCTCGGCCACCACCTCGGCGCGCTTCTCCGCGTCGGCGGCGTTGATGTTGAAGAAGGCCGCCTTGCCCCCGGCGGCCGCGATCTCCGACTGGATTCGCTCCACGTTGGGGAGCGTGGCCCGCCGGTCGAGGTGCACGCCGAAGACGTTGCGGCCGGCCCGGGCCAGCGCGAGCGAGATGGCCTCTCCGAATCCCGACGACGCCCCGAGGACGAGGGCCCACTTCCGGTTGTCTGGCATCGGCAGAAGATGGTCGAGGGCGCCGCGCCGGTCAAGCGGCGGGTGGCTCGGCGCCGCCGATCGGCGCTACGGGACCGTCGGACCCGCCACGGGCAGCTCCAGCCGGACCGTGGAGCCCATGCCCTTCTCGGTCGACACCGACAGCGTTCCCCCGTGCGCCGCCACGATGACGTGGCTGACGACGAGCCCGAGTCCCTTGTCCCGGGCGTCCGGGTCGACTCCGGGTCCCCGGTCGACCACCTCGAGACGCACCATTCCTGGCCTGCCCGCGTCGATCCGAACGGTGACCTTGCTTCCGTCCTTCCCCGGCGTCGCCCTCATCGCGTTCGTGACCAGGTTCACCACCACCTGCTCGATCTGCCCGGCGGAGACCGCGACGTCCGGGTCGATGCGCTTCTCGACCTCGACCTCGGCGGACCGGGCAACCTCCTCGGGCAGCCAGTGCAGGGCCTGGCTCACGACGTCGTAGAGCCGCACCCGGATGCGTCCGGGAACCGCCTTCCCGACCTGCCTCATCTCCTTCACGATGGCGGTGATCCGCCGGCCAGCCTCCCCCGCGGCCTCCAGCGCCTCGATGACCTCGTCGAACGACTCGAGCTCGGCGGCCCGGTCGAGCGGACCGCCGTCCTTCAGTCGCTGGCGGGCGGCCCGGGCGCCATCGAGCGCCGAGGCCCTGCCGGGAATGGCTCCGGGAATGAGCGGGGAGACCTTCTCCGCGGCCTCGGCCACGAGCGCCCCGACCGAGGCCAGGCGGGTGGCCAGCGCGAGCTGCGTCCGGAGCGACTCGTTCCTGCTGATGTCGATGACGCTGCCGACGTGCCCGGTGACCTTCCAGTCGGGACCGCGGAGCGCCGTCGCGCGAACCTGGGCCAGGATGTACAGGCCGCCCGGGCCCCGCAGGCGACACTCGGCGACGAAGACCTCGCCGGTGGCGTCGGTCCTGCGCCACTCCCGCTCGATCCTCTTGCGGTCCTCCGGATGGACCGCCTGTTCCCACCTCGCTCCCGGTGCGTCGCCCGGAGTCGCCCCCAGCATCTCCCGGCCGACCCCGTTGAGGTAGACGTGCCGCCCCTCGGTGTCGATCTCGAAGATGGCCACCGGCGCCTCGTCGGCGATGGCCCGGAAGCGGAGCTCGTCCATCCGGACCTTCTCGGCGGTGCGTTCCTCCTCGGTGACGTCCCGGGAGAGGCCGATGATGGCCCGCAGCCGGCCCTCCCGGTCGAAGACGGGGGTGTCGGTCACCCAGGCCGTGAACCGGGTGCCGTCGCGGCGCTGGACCGGGAACTTGCCGGACCAGCTCTTCCCGGCACGCAGCGTCTCCATGACCTGCAGGCCCTGCTCGTGGTCTTGCTCGGCGACGTTCACCTCCAGGACGTCCCGCCCGATCGCCTCGCCCGGGCCCCAGCCGTACAGCCGCTCGGCGAAGGGATTCATGAAGGTGACGATTCCCGCGGCGTCCGTGACGATCACGGCCTGCTCGAGGAGCTCCAGAACCCTGGCCGGGAGGCCGTCGGAGCCGAATGGCATGGGCGGACTGTAATCGAGGCCGGGGCCCGACACCCGGCCTGGATCGGAGAAATCGGGTCCTCCCGTCGACCCTCGATTAATTTGCCTCCATGACAGCACTCGACGACACCGTCGCCACCGCCATCCTCGGCGTCGACACGCTCTGGGGAGGCGACGTCCTCGACCCATCGGGCGCCGGCCGCTTCATCGCCGACTCCTGGTATTCCGACGAGCCGCTTCCCGTCGCCTACACCCACGGTGCGGCTGCGCGGCTGCGCCGGTCCGGCGGCGTGGCGGGGAGCGCCGTCGACCTCGCCGCGGTGGACGCCTACCTCGCCGCGGTCGACGTTCCGGGCGCGGTGCGCGATCTCTCCGTGCGCGCGATCGCCATGGGCGGGCTGCGGGGGGCCTATCTCGAGGGCGTGGCCGGCAGCCTCGCCGTCATGTGGGACCTCTCCCTGGAGCAGCTGGGGCGGGGGCCGGCGGTCCCCCATGAACGCTGCGTGAAGGCTTCCTGCGGCGTGGCACCCTCGCCTTCCCGGCCGGAGGAGAAGCGGCTTCGGCTGGCCGAGCTGCTGGCCCGGGCCGGCCACCCCTCCGGCACCCCCGGCGAGCTGCTCTCCGCGGTGGAGGACTGGCGCACGCAGCGGCTCGTGCCCCGGAAGGCGATCCGGCAGCTCGGCGACGCCTTCATTGCCTGGCTCGAGGAGGGAACGCGGCGGCACCTGGTGCCGTACCTGCCGGCCACGCTCCACGCCGTCCCGCGCGCCAACGTCCGGTTCCTCCCCCTCGAGGACGCCATGTTCTCCGGCTCGATGAACTACGTGGGTCGGGCCCGCGACGGATCCGGGGCGCCGCTCTACGAGGCCACCTACGAGCTCAACACCTCGCTGCAGATCTCGGTCCCGGAGTTCGCGCAGCTGGTCAGCCACGAGGTGGTCCCCGGCCACGCCACCACCTTCGCCCTGGCCCAGGGACTCCACGTGCGGGGGAAGATCGGCTTCGAGGGAACGGTCCTCACCATGAACACCCGCGGAGCGGCGCTCTCGGAAGGGATCGCCAACAACGCCATCCTCATGGCCTGTGGCGTGACCGAGGTGGCGGAGCTTCCGGACGAGGATCTCCAGATCGGCACCCTGCTCGCGCTCCTGCAGGACGACGCCAAGAACCAGGCCTCCTGGCTCACCTGGAGTGAAGGGCGCCCGCAGGCCGAGGTGGCCGCCACGCTTCGGGCCGACTACCTGGTCTCCTCCGAGCGGGCCGACAAGCTCTCGGGGGCATGGGGACGCCACCCGCTGCTCGGCCGCATGTACCTGCCCGCCTACCGCGCCGGAACCGAGAGGGTCGCCGCCCTGCGCCGCACGCACCCTCCGGAACGGATCCTCCCGGCGCTCTACTGCGTGAACGGTCTCGTGGATCTCGTCACCATCGACCAGGTGCTCTGAGGCCGTGCGCGAGGGTCAGCGGTCCTGGATCACGGAACGGGCGAGGACCAACCGCTCCACCAGGAGCTCCATGCGGCCCCCGGCGATCTCCAGGATCTGCTGGGTCGTGTGCCGTCCCTTGAAGTGCGGCCGCTGCGCGACCTCTTCCCATCCGGGCGGCAGCGGCTGGCCCGCATCGAGGATGATGGCCGCGTAGGCCCCGGCGGCCGGCTCGGGCGCCTTGCAGCGCACCGGCCCCCACGGGCACGGGTAGCCGCGGACGTCCGCGCCGGGCAGGAGAAACCGGTACCTCTCCTGTGCCTGCTCGAATCGATCCGGCACCAGCACCGTCCGGCCTCGCACCGCGGCGATCGCCTCCGCCGGAAAATGACCCGGGAAGGGGTCGACGACCGCGCTGCCCGCGGCAAGCGCGACCAGGGCCAGGAAGGGAAGGGCGGCCCGCCCGAAGCGCCAGTCGCGCACCCCCGCCGCCGCGAGCAGCCCGAGCGCCACCGGAAGGACGAGGGCCTCGATTCCGAACGGGGAGGCCCCCAGCCCCCGCGAGACGGCCCACACGAAGGCCGGAACCGCGAGGCCGGCCACGGCGAGCAGCGCGAGCGTCGCCTGGAAGGCGATCCGGGGCAGCGCCTCCCACCGGAGAGCGAGGAGCACGGCCAGCGCCGCCATCGCCGGGAGCAGGTAGTTCGCCTGGCGCTGGGTGGGGAAGGAGTACACCACCAGGAAGGCGAGCACGTAGAGCCACAGTTCCTGCTCGTCCTGCGTGAGGTCGCGGCGCCTCCGCCAGAGGTCCAGGAGGAGGGCGAGCAGCAGGGGGACGTAGATCCCGGCGTTTCTCAGGGGGCCGATCCAGATCTTCCAGACGGGGTAGTCGCCCGAGAAGAGGCCGGAGAGGAACGCGGCGGGCTTGAGCTTGCGGGCACTCTCCCCGAGGACGAACTGGGACCAGATGAGGTCCGGCCGGGGGTCGAGTGCCGGCCAGAGAGCGAAGACGGCCAGGCCGACGACGGAGGCGATGGCGAGGAACGGGGCGCGGCGGCGAAGGAAGTCCGGCGTCTTCCACCCGTCGCGCCGCCAGAGGACGAGCGCGAGCGCGAAGACGCCGGGGATCACCAGGAAGAAGGCCTTGAAGAGGGCCGCCGCTCCGAAGGAGAGCCCGCAGAGGAGCCCGAGCGCCGGCCCGGTCCTCGCCCGCCGGTGGACGAGGACGAGCGGGAGGAACAGGAAGAGGGTCTCCCCGGCGTTGGTGAGGAAGGGGCGCCCGTGCTGGATCGTGGAGAGGAAGCCCAGGAGGACCAGGCCCGCGCGCAGGCCGGCCGCCCGACCGGCGATGCGCGCCGCCAGGAGCCCCGCCAGGACGGCCGTGAGAAAGGTGGTCGCCACGACCGGAAGGCGGAGGTGCCAGAGGTCCCAGGCCGCACCGCGCCCGGTGGAGACGATCCCCTGCCAGAAGAGGAGCGGTGGCTTCGTGTCGTTGATGCCCGACTCCGACTGGAGCGGAAGCCAGTGCCCCGATGCCGCGGTGACCCGGGCGATCTGGAGGTAGAGGGACTCGTCGCCGATGGTGGGCGCGTTGATGGAGTCGAGCCCGTAGACGTAGGCCCCAACCGCGACGAGGACCGCGAGCGCAAGGGCCCTGCGTCCGGGGGGAGTCGGGTGGGGTGAGGGGCTCTCGGGATTCGACGCTCATGACCACCGGGTCGGGGCCGGTGGTCATCGAGTATCACGGGCGGCGGGGGAGTTCAGCCCGACGACGTGTTCATGAGGCCGGCGGAGGAAGTCGTCCTTGTCCGTCGCGTCCTGATGGGCCGATGTCGGCGCGAGTTGAAATGGAGCGTCACGCCTCGACAGGCGCGGCCGGCAACTCGATCCGGAACGTCGAGCCCTTTCCGACCTCGCTCGTGACCGTCAGCGTTCCTCCGTGGGCATCGACGATGGAATGGCTGATCGCCAGGCCGATGCCGATCCCCCGTCCGTCGCCCACCGGTCGAGTCGTGAAGAAGGGCTCGAAGATCCGGTCGAGGTTTGCAGGCACGATCCCCACGCCGTCGTCGACGACCTCCATTCGCGCCATGCCTTCCCCGGTCGCTCCGAGGCGGATGACGATCTCCGCCCTCTTCCCGTCCGGCGCGGCCCTGGCGGCGTTCGCGATCAGGTTGATGACCACCTGCTCGATCTGGCTGCTCGAGGCGAGGACGTCGGGCGCACCCGCGTTTTCAACCTCGACGGTGGCTGCCTGGAGGACCGTCGCGGGCAGCCAGGCAATGGCCTGCTCGACGACGTCGATGAGGCGGAGCCTGGCCCTCGGCGGGTTGGGTCGACCGAACGCCGAGAGGTCCTTGACGATCCGCGCGATCCGCTCGCCTGCAGCCTGCGCGTCCTCCAGCGTCTCGATCACCTCATCGAGCAGGCGGGCCTCCCCCTTCAGGTCGAGCGGCGTGTCGTCGTCCAGCCGCCGGCGGGCCTCGCGAGCAGCCTCCATCGCCAGCCCCTGGCTCGCGATATCCGCGGCGAGCGGGTTGTTGATCTCGTGCGCGACCCCGGCCACCAGCGTTCCCATCGATGCCAGGCGCGCGGTGAGGGCCAGCTTCGCCTGCAAGGCGTTCCGCTCGGCTTCCGCCGCCCTCCGGGAACTGACGTCCTGGATGGTCCCCACCAGCTGGACGGGCTCGCCCTCCGGGCCCCGGGTCAGCGTGCCCAGGCCGTGGACCCAGATCGACTTGCCGGTGGCCTGATTCACGATCCGGTACTCCTTGTCGAATCGGGTGCCGCCCTCGAGGAGACCACCGAGGTAGTTCCGCATCGTCTCCCGATCTTCGGGGTGGATGATCCAGATCCAGTCCGCGGCCTGGCGCGGGTAGGACTCGTCGATGCCGAAGATGGAGTTGAGCGCGGCGGAGCTGGACCAGTGGTCCCGCTGGATGTCGTACACGTAGTGCCCGATCCGGGCGATCTCCTGGCTCAGGCTCAGCCATCGCTCGTTCTCCCGCAGCGCCTCCTCGGCCTGCCTGCGCTTCTCGATGTCGATGTAGATGGCGACGATGTACTTCACGCTCAGGTCGGTCCGGCGGACGCAGCTGGCGGATACCAGGGCCCAGAAGGTCGTCCCGTCCTTGCGAATGAAGCGCTTGTCGAGTGAGTACCTTTCGCAGCGGCCGGCCACGAGCTTGTCGAAGAGCGCCAGGTTGGCCGCCACGTCGTCGGGATGCGTGACCTCCAGCCACGTCATCCGGCAGAGCTCCTCTCGCGAGTATCCGAGCATCGAGCAGATTTGGTCGTTGACCTCTATCCATCCCTTCTCGGGGCTCGACAAGGCGACCCCCACGGCGGGAGTCTCGAAGTAGGCACGAAGGCGGGCCTCGCTCTCCTTGAGCGCCCGCTCGGCGGACTTCTGGGTGGTCACGTCCCTGCATACGGCCAGGTACCCCTTCGTGGCGCCGCTCGCGTCATGGAGCGCCGCCACGTTGGAGTCGACGACGATCGTGGAGCCGTCCTTCCGGCGCTGGCGAACGACGGCGTGGTCCGTCCCCTTCCATGCGAGGCTTGCCGTGAACCCCGCTGCATCGGCCGCGGCGAGGTCCGGTTGCACGAGGGAGACGACGGGCTTCCCGAGCACCTCGGACTCCGTCCAGCCGTAGATGCGTTCCGCACCCCCCGTCCACGACGTCACCTTCAGATCGAGGTCCACGGCGATCACCGCTTCCTGCATGCGGTTCACGAGCGTGGAGGAGAAGCGCCGCTCGTCCTCGGCACGCCGGCGCTCCGTCATGTCCCGGCGGATGATGATGACCTCGTCGGGACCCGACCGAACGACGCGGGCCTCGAAGGAGCGCTCTCCCGCAAGGCCGGGGCTGGAGTACTCGACCTTCTGGAGCGCATCGACCTCGAAGGCGGTGGCCACCGCGTGACGCATGCGTTCCGCCACCTGCCCGGGAACCAGGTCCTGGACGCGTCGCCCGACGAGGTCCTCCCTGGGCAGCGGGAGGTCCCCCCCGACGGTGCGTGGACGTCGAGGATCCGGCCCAGGCGATCGGCTCGCACCAGGACGTCCGGATGGCTGCGGAGCAGCGCGTGGTCGCGGTAGGCCAGTTCCTGCACCTGCCTGCGTGCACGGCGCACCTCGTCAGCGGCCGAGTGGATGACCCATCCGGCGATGGCGGCAGCGGGCGCCAGCAAAATCGTGCTCACGGTCGCAGAGCCGAGCCCCATCTGAAGCGACAGGGACACGATCACCGTCCCGACGACCGTGACGAGTGCGGCGAGCACGACGGGGAGCTCGAAGAGCGCTGCGGCGCACGCAAGCGGGGCCCCCACCAGGGCCAGGAATGCATCGCCCGTCGGCCCCAGCGTCGCGTAGGCGATGCCACAGCAGATCGTCGGCCCGACGGCGACGGGGAACACCCAATCCAGCGTGGTCGGCTGGCGGCGAACGAACACCCAGAGTGCCCCGGAGAGGACGAGCGCGACGACGACGGCGAACGGGAGGACGTCGTGCCGGCCTCTTCCGAGCATGAGGACCGCACCGAGGAATCCGGGACCGACGAGCGCGTAGAGGGAGAGGACCAGCCGGCGACGCGCGGCCGGGGTGTCCTCGAACAAGGTCCGGAGCTGGTTTGCGTCCAGAGTGTCCCCCTCCCCCACTCTAGACAAAGAGTGGCAAGAAAGGAGGCCCAACTGGATGCCGAGGGAGGCGGCTCGCCCCATCGGCTCGGCCTGGCGCGTCGCATCTCCCCTCGCCCCTTGCCGCACCAACGCCCGAAATGCACAAGACCCGCCACCCCTTGCGGAGTGGCGGGCCCCTGATGTCCGAGCGAGTTGAAGAAGTGCCTGGGCTCGAAAGCGGCCGTGGCATCCCGGCTCCCCATCGACCCTCAGGCGGTCGCAGACTTCTGCCGGCGCCACCACGTCCGGCGTCTGGCGCTCCTCGCATCGGTCCTGCGGGACGACTTCACGCCGGAGAGCGACGTGGACGTCCTGGTGGAGTTCGAGCCCGGCTTCGTACCTGGCCTCCGGTTCTTCTCGATGGAGGAGGAGCTCTCGATGATCCCCGGCCAGAAGGCGGCGACCCGGGCCACCCGATCGCCGTCGCGCATGACGATGGAACCGGTCGCAGGGCCGGATGGGAGAACTCCGGAAGTTCCGGTGGTCGCACAGGCGGAGAGGAGAAGAGCGACCGATTCCCTTCAGGCCGTCGTCACGCCCCGGACGGGATGGCGGGCAGTTCCATCCGGAAGGTCGATCCCCGGCCGAGCACGCTCGTGACCGTCAGGGTCCCGGCGTGGGACGCGACGATCGAGTGACTGATGGCGAGGCCCAGGCCCATCCGCTTCCCGGCGGCGCCCTTCCGGGTGAAGGGGTGGAAGATGTCCGCGAGTGCGGAAGCGACGATGCCGGCCCCCCGGTCGATCACGTCGATGCGCGCCATCCCGGGAGCGCCCTTCCCGATCTGGACGGTGACCTTGCCTCGGGTTCCCGGTTGCGTCGCCCTGGCCGCGTTGGTGACCAGGTTCACGATCACCTGCTCGATCTGGCCGACGGAGGCCGAGACCTCCTGCTCGTCGAGGTTCTTGATCTCGATGGTGGCCGCGTCGGTGACACCGCGGGGCAGCCAGTGGATGGCCTGGCTCACCACGTCGTAGAGGCGCACCCGGATCCGCCCCGGGGCTGACTCCGCGTAGCTCGCCAGTTGCTTCACGATCCGCGTGAGCCCACGACCGTCTGCCTGTGCATCCTCCAGCGCACGGATCATGTCGCCGACGACCTCGAGCGCCGTGTCCCGGTTGAACGGGCCGCCCTCCAGGAGCCGTTTCCGGGCCCCCCGTGCCAGGTCGAGGGCGACGCCCTGATCCAGGATGCTGCGGGTGAGCGGGCTCTCGATCTGGTGCGCGGCGCTCGCGGCGAGCGTGCCGATGGATGCGGTGCGCGACGCGAGGGCGAGCTGCATCCGGAGGAAGTGGTTCTCCGTGACGTCCACGATCGCGCCGACGTGCCCGACGACCGTGCCGGCCGGATCGCGGAGCGCGGAGACGTGCCCATGGACCAGGAGGGCCCTCCCCTCCCGTGGTGGGAGGCGATACTCGCTTGCGAGCACGCCGCCCCCGGCGAGGGCATGGGACCACTCCCGCCGGACGCGCTCGCGATCCTCCGCGTGGACCGAATCCTGCCACGCGTCCCCTGGCACGGCTCCCAGCAGCTTCCCGGCCACGGTGTTGAAGTAGGCGTACCTTCCCTGCGCGTCCGCCTCGAAGATGCCCACGGGAGCTTCGTCGGCCACGGCGCGGAAGCGGGCCTCGCTCCGCTGGAGCAACCGCCTGCTCTCGACGTTGTCGAGCGCGATGGCGGCCTGGTCGGCGAAGGCGGAGAGGACCTCCTCATCGTCCGAGGCATTCACCCCATGGGACGCCTTCCTGTAGACGGCGAGGATGCCCCGTAGCCCGGCCTTGCCGATCACCGGAGCGCCCACGAACCCGTCCTCGACTTTCAGGCCGAGCCGGGAGCGGAGGTCGGCGTCGAGGTGCTCGGAAAGCGGAACCACCAGGTCCGCCGCCAGGTCCGCCGCCAGGTCCGGATAGATCCCCGTCGAACGGACCACCCGGGCGAGCCCGTCGTCCCCCGCGAGGAGGAGCACGCACGCGGTCGCGCCGGTGATGTCTGCCGCGCGCTCCACCACCAGGCGCAGGATCTCTGCCTGATCCTCCGCGCTCGCGATGGCGCGATTGACGGCGAGTATTGCCTGGTGTCGCTCGCGCTCGTCCACGGGTCAACCCACCTCGATCCCGTCCTCGGCGATCCGCAGGCCGTGGCGCCGGCCGTCGTGCCGGCTCCCGCGGCTCTTGATGATGCGGATGGTCCGGGTGAGGTCGTCCCCGAGCAGCATCTCCAGCACCAGGATGTTGTCGCTCATGTAGGAGACCTCGTAGCCGGTGAGCCCCTCCCCCGAGAGCAGCCCCGCCGTCTCGACCAGCAGCATGGACGTGACGTTCCGGACCGCCAGCGCCTGGGTGAGCGAGTAGAGGAAGTCGCGGTAGCGGAGCGCGTCGTGTGCTGACTTCTCCAGGTCGCTCACCGCGTCGATGACGACCCGGCGGATGCCGCCCCGCTCGATCCGCTGCACGATCTCGTGCGCCACCGCGTCGATCTGGAGCTCGACCGGGGACGCGTAGAAGTGATCGATCGCCCCCCTGCGGACCATCTGCTCGGGCTTCCACTGGAGGGAGGTCATCATGCGGGCGAGCTGGATGGGGTTCTCCTGGAAGCTCGCGAGGAGCCCCGGCTCCCCGTCCTCCACCCCGGCCTTGAGGAAGTGCAGCCCGATGGATGTCTTGCCCGCGCCGGAGGGTCCGGCGACCAGCGTCGCCGTCCCGCGCAGCCATCCCGTCGCCACCATCTCGTCGAGGTGGGCGATGCCGCTGCGGACCCGCTCCAGCCTGGGCTTGTAGTCGGCGGGGAGGTCGGGCGTGACGAAGCGCCGGAACGCCTGGAGCCCGCCCGCGTCGAGGCGGAAGGGGTGTTCGCCGGGGAGCGACTCGCTCCCCCGCAGCTTCAGCACTCGCAGGAAGCGCTCGTCGCGGGTGCCGCGCTGGGTCCGCACCAGGTCGACGATTCCGTCGGCGACCGCGAACTCGGGAAGCGCGCTCAGCATCTCCGACGAGTACTCCCCTACCCAGAAGGTCGTGGTGTCGTAGGCAGAGAGCATCCCTCCGATGGCGTCGAGAGTCCTTCGCCAGGCGCCCTTGTCCGGCATGAGGTCCGCGAGCGCCTTGAACGAGTCGACCACCACGATCTTCGGCCGGTACCGGGTGAGAAGCTCCTGGAACCGCTCCGGCATGCGCTCCGGCTCGGCGAGCACGTTCTCCCCGATGTACTCGTAGACGATCTCGGTCCCGAGCTTCTCGGGCACCGTGAAGCTGAACTCCTGGAGGAAGCCGACCAGCTTCTGCATCGGCTCCGAAAAGGTGGCCACGTAGAGAATGGGGCGCCCCGGAGAGGCGTTCGCGAAGCAGAGTTGCTCGACCAGGATGGTCTTGCCAGTGCCTGGCGAGCCCATGAGGACGTGGATCCCGTTCGCGGGGAACCCGCCGCCCAGGATGGCGTCCAGCTCGTCGTTTCCTGTCTTGAGGCGGTTCACGATCGGTCCTCGCTCCCTTTCCTCAGTAGCTCATTCACTGTCTCGACCAGGCGGGCGTCGTCGAGCGGTTTCTTGAGAAAGGCGTCGGCCCCGGCGTCGAGCGCGCGCTGCTCGGCGGAGAGGATGCTCAACACGAGCACCCGGACCTGCTCCATGGCGGGGTCGGACCGGATGTCCCGGCAGACGCTCAGGCCGTCGAGCCCCGGGAGCAGGATCTCGGTGATCACGATGCGGGGCTTGAGGACGCGCGCTCTCTCCAGCCCCTGCACCCCGCTGTCGGCGAACTCGACTGCGAAGCCCGCTTGCTCCAGGAAGAAGCGCTCCAGCTTCTTCACGTGCGGGTCCCGCTCGACGACCAGGAGGAGCGCGTTGTCGGTGACGACGGATGGTGCCAAGAGGGTTCCCCCGGGGTCGGGCCGGGACGCGGAGTCACTCCTCGCTCTCGGAACCTGTCATTTTAGCACTTCAAGCGGAAACGCTGATCTGGAGGGCATTTTCTTGTCAGTGGGACAAGGTGACCTGGACGCGGATCGATCAGTTGGATGGCAGGCGGAATGGAGGAGGCCCCTTTCACTCAGCGAGGAAATGCAAGAAGACCCGGAATCGAACCAGGGGCCCGGGGATTCTCAGGCCTGGTACGGGAGTGGCCAAGGCCCCGGGATCCGCTGGAGAAACGGCGGAGGCGGAAGGCGAGTGAAGCACATTTGTGTCAGCCGGACGCGGGGAGCGGGCAGCTGGACTTCGGGTTCGAGGACGGCCGGGAGCCCCCGGGGTGACGCGAGCGTCCGGCCGCACTATGCTTCCCCTGTCATGAGCAACGCGGCCCGAAAGGACCTCCACGCCCTGGTGGACGCGCTTCCCGCAAGCGAGGAGCAGGCGGCACGGCGCTACCTGGAATACCTGCGGGATGCGAGCGATCCGTACGCCAGCCTCGACAAGGTCGATCCCTTCGCGGACATGGCCGACGACGAGCGTGCCAGGCTTCACGCCTCGCTCCAGCGGGCCGAGGAGGAGATCGCGTCCGGCGATTCGATTTCGGCCGAGGATTTCGTTCGCGAGCTCCCGGGGCGTCGCCTGAGCCAGAGCCTGGCCGACGTCGAAGGTGAGCAATGGCGAGGACCGTGATCTGCTCGGCCTCGACCACATAGCCGACTGCGAAGGGAAACCGGGCCAGGAGAAACCTCCGGACTCCTGCGGCCTCGCCGACGCCAGGCCAGAGGGGCCATGCCATCGGGCGTTCGGCGATCGCTTCGAGCGCGTGGCTGACCTCATCGACGAGGTCGGCTCCAAGGTCCGCCAGCTGAAGTTCGTACCAGTCGCCTGCCGAGTCGAGGTCGGCCGCGGCTCCAAGGTGGAGGCGGACCTTCACGCTCTACCGGCGATGCCAGCGCTGTGCGAGGCGCGCCTTCACCGTTTCCCAGTCCTCGGTGGCGACCGAGCCTGACCGCACTTCGCGGACGCGCTGCTCCAGTTCTACGACCCATGCTTCGGCCGCGTCGCCGTCGGCTCCCTCGTCAAGGCTCAGGAGCAGTTCGTGAGCGATCTTGGCCCGCTCCCGGAGGGAGAGCGCGAGAGCGTCGGTGAGCAGGTCGGCAGCCTCTGGCGGCATGGCACGAGTATAGCCACCGGGGGCTGACTGCGCAGGTGGCGGCGGGCGTTCGCCTGGAAAGCGCGGCCTCGCGGCGGCGCACCATCGGGTTGACGCCTGATGTGCCAAGACACATATTGACGCCCGTGGCGCACATCACCCTGGAGGTCGTCGTGAGCCAGCAAGTTCAGGACTTCATGCGCGAGGTCGAGGAGGAGGCCCAGCGCGAGGGTCCCAAGGCCGTCGCCGAACTCCGGGCGTTCGACGCGCACTTCAAGCTGGCCACCGAGCTCATCCTCCTTCGAAAGCGGCGCGGGCTCACGCAGCGACAGCTGTCGACGAAGTCGGGAGTCCAGCAGGCGGAGATCAGCCGGATCGAGGGCGGTCGCGCCAATCCGACGGTGTCCACCCTGTCCGCGCTCGCATCGGCTCTCGGCGGGGAGCTGGGGATTCGGATCCAACCGAGCGGTCGGGCGAGCCGATCTGTTCGCGTGGCACGCGGTCGCCGCTCGGCCCAGTCACGACCAGGCACAACCGCAGGCCGCTGAGATCGGCGCCCGGGCGGACGTGGATGGACCACACCCGCCACGGCGCATCCGACTGTGCCCTGACGCCCTGCTGGCGGCGCGTTCTTCCGCGTCTGGCGCACGCGCGGCGGGACCCCCTTCAGTTTGGCGGGAGGTTCATCTTCTGGCGGATGACAGCCCAGCGACCGTCGGACCGCATAGCCTGGACACACGGATGCCCCAGGGCGTCGTGAAGCATTCGGGCGTGGGCGGCCACTCCCTCCTCGAAGCGGCTGAATGCCTCGTCGACACGGCCCCAGCACGCGAATACGAGCCCGACCTGGACCGAGCGGTCGCCACCGCCGTCGTCCAGCATGGCCTGGATCGCCTCCTGCGCGCGCTCTGGCTGACCGAGAGCCTGGTACGCGAGAGCCTCGCACTCTTGACGCCCCCAGTCGTCGGGCCCCGCATGGCTGCATCGTTCGAGTGCCTCTGCTGGCTTGCCAGCCTGCACGAGCATCTTTCCCCAGTTGGCGAAGGCGAAGGAATTCGTCGGGTCCACTTCCAGCGCCCGCTGGAAAGCTCTGGCTGACTTCTCGTACTGGCCGAGATACCAGAGGTTGGCGCCGACTTGGTTCCATCGCCCGCCATCTAGCGGGTCGCGTTCTGTGCAACGAAGTACCTCGGCGACCCGCTCGTCCATGGCTAGCTTCATCCACCCCCTGCGGGGGCATATTGCGTTGGGATCGAGCGTCATGGCCATGTCGGCGTCGGCGCGGGCCCCCTCCCACTCCC
Source organism: uncultured delta proteobacterium (assembly GCA_963831265.1). Classification (GTDB taxonomy): domain Bacteria; phylum Myxococcota; class Myxococcia; order Myxococcales; family Anaeromyxobacteraceae; genus CAIOAK01. The sequence continues at coordinate 398,084 of CAWHPQ010000004.1, forward strand.
AATCCCAGTTCCGGCTGGCCGCCCGGGCGGCGTACGCAGCCGCAAGATCAGGTGAGGCCTCCACCGCACGGCCCGCGGCCTCCCTCGCCCGACTCCGGGCCTCCTCCCACGGGAGCGCACGAAGTACTCCTGCCGTCAGCGCCGCTTTGGCAAGGGACGCCCAGGCGGCTCCGTAGCGAGGATCGCGCCGGACGGCATCGCCGAATGCCCTGATCGCTCGCAACTGGGAATCCGGCGAGAAGCTCCGCGCAAAGTGGGCTCCCAGGAGGTAGCTCTGATACGCCTCCTGGCTCTTGGGACGGTACTCCTTCGCCATGCTCTGGCCGGGGAGGAGCTTCACCCGGAGTGCCTCCACCACAGCCCGGGCGATCTCGTCCTGGACAGCGAAGACGTCCCCAGCCGGCCGGTCGAAGGTCTGCGACCAGAGGTGGACTCCGTCCGACGCCTTCACCAGTTGCGCCGTGATGCGAAGTCGACCGCCGGACCTGCGAAGGCTCCCTTCGAGCAGGTTCGCCACGCCGAGCTTCTGCCCGATTGCCTTGATGTCGTCGGACTTGCCCTTGAAGGAGAAGGAGGACGTCCGCCCGATCACCTTGAGCCCCTGGACCTGGGCAAGCCCGTTCAGGATCTCCTCCGCGACGCCGTCCGCGAAGTACTCCTGGTCGTGCTTCGGGCTCATGTCGGCGAAGGGGAGGACGGCGATGGATGGGAATTCCTGGGCAGCCATTCGCGCAGGTTCTCCGTCCACCGGCAGGTTCATCTTGCGGAGCAGCTCCGCCCAGCGGGGATCGGCGTGGAGGGGGCGGAAGAATGTGTCCACCTTGAGGGAATTCAGCATCCGGACGTGACCCTCACGGGCCAGTTCCAGCCACTCGAAGGCCCGGTCGGTCTCGCCTCGGAAGGAGTAGACCCTTGCGATGGCGTAACGGAAGTCGCCCTCGGGCTTAGCCAATAGCTCGTCGAGAGCCTTCCGTGATTCGCCGGCGTTGCCCAGCGCGTGGTGGATCATCGCTCGGCAGGCGGGGGTCTTGCAGACATCAAGTGCCTCCCCCGGTCGACCGGCGCTCAGGAGTAGCGGGCCCAGGTTGTCGGCTAACTTCAATGACGGATCGACTTCCATGGCGCGAGAAAATGCTCTCTCCGCCTCGTCAAACCGACCCAAGAACCAATAGTCCACCCCGAGGTCGTTCCAGGCACTGCTGGAGAGTGGCTCCTTCTCGACCCGTCGCCGATCCCACGCCACCACTTCGGGGAGCCGTCCCATCCAGGTCAGGTATTCCGCCATACAATAGAGAGCAGCCGCGTTCTCGGGATCGATTTCCAGCGCCCGATCAAGGTCAGCCTTCGCGCCCGTCCAATCCCAGTCGGCAAGTCGCAAACCAGCACGTGCCGCGAGGACATCTGGCAAGTCTGGAGCCAGTTCGATGGCGCGGCTCACGGCGACATGGGCCTTTCGACGCACTTCGGAAAAAGGGGCTCCGGTTACGCCTGCGCGGACATAGGCACCTCCAAGTGCAGCCCAAGCCTGCGGGTAATTCGAATCAAGTTCGACTGCCTTCTGCAACGCTGCGATGGCGCGCCGGTTGTAGTCGCCGGACATGCCCGTCCCGAAGTGCCTTCCAAGCAGATAGCTCTGGTAAGCATCCTGACTCTTGGGGCGATACTCCTTCGTCATGCTGCCCAGGCCGGAGAAGAACTTCACCCGGAGCGCCTCTACGACCGCGCCGGCAATCTCGTCCTGCACGGCGAAGATGTCGTTGGCTTCCCGGTCGAAGGACTGGCCCCAGATCCGCTCCCCTGTTCCAACCTTCACCACCTCGGCGCTTACCCTGACCTTGCTCCCTGAGCGACGCACGCTGCCCTCGAGGACGTGATCGACTGTGAGTTCTCGCCCGATGTCTTCGAGCTTGGCGTCCTTGCCCTTGAAGTAGAAGGACGACGTTCGTCCGGGAACCCAGAGCCCCGGAACACGTGCCAGGACATTGAGAATCTCCTCGGCGATCCCGTCAGACAGGTACTCCTGGTCCTTGCCAGGGCTCATGTCTGCGAAGGGAAGCACGGCGATGGACGGCTTCCCGTGCGCCGTAACGACCGGACGCGAGGCGCGATGGACCAACATCCCGACGACCACGCCACCGAGGATCGACCCCAAGACCCTGCGAGCACCGCGACACGGCGCATGCGAGCGGGCCGCTCCACGGCACGCCGCGCTGCCTGGAGGAGGTCCAGCCACGCCTGACCATCCCGGGGGCGGGCTGCCGGGTCTGTGGATGTCGCCTGTGCGATGGCTCGCTCCAGGCGTCGTGGACGTCTCTCCCCGAGCATTTCGCTCAGCACCCGACCTGCGGCGTACACATCGGCCCGCTGGTCCACCTCCTCGCCGCGGGCCTGCTCGGGGGCCATGTACTTGGGAGTGCCTGCTCCGCTGATGCCCTCGGTTCCGAGCAGGTGCGCGAGTCCGAAGTCGAGGAGCTTCACCCGCCCGTCCTCGCAGAGGAACACGTTCGCGGGCTTGAGGTCCCGGTGCAGCACACCTCGCTGGTGCGCGTGGGCGAGACCCTTCGCCATCTCCTCGGCGATGTGCAGGGCCTCGGCCACGGGAATCGGCCCCTCGGCGATGCGCTGCGCGAGCGTCTTGCCCCGCAGCAGCTCCATGACGAGGTACGGCCCGGAGTCGCACGTCCCCACGTCGAAGAGCGTCACGATGCACGGGTGGTCGAGGCGCGCCACTGCCTCGGCCTCCTTCTTGATCCAGTCCGACGACAGGTCGCGCCGGGGACGGGAGAGGCGCAGCGTCTTCACCGCGACGACCCGGTTCAGCTCGGTGTCGAACGCCTCGTAGACCGCGCCGAACCCTCCCCGACCCACCTCTCGCCGGATCTCGAACCGGCCCAGACGGTCCCCGGGTGCGACCTCGTGCTTCCAGGCGTCGAGCGCCTCCTTGAACACGGTCACCCCCGAGACCTACATTCGCGCCGAGACCGACCGCACCTTCCGCAACGCCGCCGGGCTCGCCGGAGGGGTCAACCGTATCTACCACTTCCGGAACCCGACCCCGCTCGACAAGCAGACCGTCATCCGCATGAACCTGGACACGCTCTATTCCACACTGGTCGTCGACACGGCGAAGGGTGCGACGATCACGCTTCCGAAGGTCCCGGACGGCCGCTACATCGCCGCCCAGGTCATCGACAACGACCACTACTGCCCGGCCGTGTTCTACGAGCCTGGAACGCACACAATCCGGAGCGACACGAGGTACGTGGGCGTTGTGGTGCGCATCCAGGTCTTCGATCCGAAGGATCGGGCGGAGGTGGCGCTCGTGAACGCCCTGCAGGACAAGGTCCTGGTCGAGGCCGGCAGCGCGGAGCCGCTGCCCCCCTCGAAGTGGGACCCGGAATCGCTGAAGGCGCTGACCGAGCGGTACGGAAAGGAATCGAAGGCCTTCAAGAGCTGGCAGGGCATGATGGGCCCGCGTGGAAAGGTCGACGAAACCACGCGCCACATCGCTGCCGCCGCGGCCTGGGGGCTCAATCCCGAGGAGGATGCGACCTATCTCATGTACAGCGGCGAGCATGATCCCGGGAAGGGCTACACCGCGACCTACCGTGTTCCGGAGAATGGCGCCTTCTGGTCCATCACCGTGTACGGCGACGATGGGTACATGAAGTCGGAGAACGCCATCCTCAACAGTTCCAACGCGAAGCTGAACGCCGACGGGACGTTCACCGTCTTCTTCGGATCGAAGGAGATCTGCGGCGACGTTCCCAACCGCCTCGACGTCACGCCCGGTTGGAACTTCCTCTTGCGGGTCTATCGGCCGGGGCCGAGCGTCCTCGACGGGAGCTACGTCCTGCCGGCGGCGAAGCCGGTGAAGTAGAGCGAGGGGCGCCCTGCCGGGAGCGGGCAGCTCTCGCTGTTCCTCGACGGCGAGTGACAGGGCGCCATGCTGGGATCCCGCTCCGTGGCAACTTACGAGCTCGAGTTCTACGAGGACGAGAACGGCGACGTGCCGGTCCTCCGCTGGCTCCGGGAGGAGTTGACCCCGGCGAAGCGGCGGGCTCTCGGCCACGCCATGAACGAGGTCCTTCAGCTTCTCGGCGTTGGGGTCTGTGCAACGAAGTTCGGCAAGCAGTTGGGCGAAGGGCTCTTCGAATTTCGGCTGGGACGAGACCTGCGAGAGATCGCTCCTGTTGGGGAGACGGATTCCGGGAAGATCCTTCTCCGAGTCTTCTGCCACGCCCACGGCAAACGGCTCATCCTGCTCGTCGGTGGCTACGACAAGCGGGAGCACCCTTCTCCTCGGCGGCAGAACGCCGAGATCACGCTTGCTCGCGCACGATTGCGAGACTGGCGGAGGCGTCAGGCACCCGGTCGGGTTGACACCTGATGTGGCATGGCACATATTGAATCCCGACGGGCAGAGCAACGGGAGTATCGACATGAGCCACAAGTTCAGCGACTTCATGAAGGATCTCGAGGCGGAGGCCCGCCGCGAAGGGCCGAAGGCCGTCGCAGAGATGCGGGCGTTCGAGGCGCACTTCAAGCTCGCCGCCGAGCTCATTCTCCTCCGCAAGCGGCGCAAGCTCACCCAGCGACAGCTGTCGACAAAGTCGGGAGTCCAGCAAGCGGAGATCAGCCGGATCGAAGGGGGAAGGGCCAACCCAACGGTCGCGACTGTCTTTGCGCTCGCGAAGGCCCTCGGCGGGGACCTCGCCATCCGTTCTCGGCCCGCCGAGCGCGGGCCCCGGCCTCCTCGGGCGTCCATGGTCCGGCGCGGGTCGAGGCGGCGAGTCGTTGTCGCGGCTCGGGGGTGACGTGGTCATCGACTGGCGGGAACACATCGCTGTCGACCCCGCAGTTCTCGTGGGCAAGCCCGTCGTGCGCGGCACCAGGCTCGCGCTGGAGTTCATCCTCAGCCTCGTCGAGGTGCAGGTCTTCCCCGTGGCCGGCCCTTCCGTCGGTCGGTAGGATTCCCCATGAACAACACGGCCCGAGAGTTTCTCCACGCCTTGAGTGATCCGTACGCCAGCCTCGACAGGGTCGACCCCTTCGCGGACATGGCCGACGACGAGCGTGCCAGGCTTCATGCCTCGCTCCGGCGGGCCGAGGAGGAGATCGCTGCCGGCGGCTCGACCCCAGCCGAGGATCTCGTTCGCGAGCTCCGAGCGGCACGATGAAGGGCCAGGGCTCGCCAACGCCAGGCCACCGGGGCCCGGCTCCAGGGTGGCGGCAGACTGGCGCGTTCTATCGGCGATGCCAGTGACGGGCGAGACGCACCTTGACCGCTTCCCAGTCCTCGGTGGCGACCGAGCCTGACCGGACCTCACGGACGCGCTGCTCCAGTTCTGCGACCCACGAGTCGGCCGCGTCGCCGTCGGCGCCCTCCTCCAGGCTCAGGAGCAGTTCGTGCGCAATCATGGCCCGCTCTCGGAGGGTGAGCGTGAGCGCGTTGGTGAGCAGGTCGGCAGCCTCTGGCGGCATGGCACGAGTATAGCGACCGGGGGCTCCCATCGACCGCGAACAAGAACCAGCCCGGCCTACCTTGCGAGCAGCCTCTCCAGGAGCGGCTTCAGCGCGGGCACGTCCACGGTCGCGGTCAGCCAGACCGTCGTGACGTCGATGCCGAAGTACTCGTGTGCGGCGATGTTGCGCATCCCCTTCATCTTGCGCCAGGGGATCAGCGGATCCATCGCCTTGACGTCGTCCGGCACGTGGGTGACGGCCTCCCCGATGACGACCAGTGCGAAGCACACGGCTTCCACCGTCTTCTCGTCGCGCGCGAAGCCACCTTCCTGAAGGCCCGCCGTGTACCGGTGGATCCGCTCCACGGCGGCCAGGATGTCGGTGATGCGAAGGCGCCAGTCCCTAGGCGGCACGGACCGCCTCGGAAAGGATCTGCTGGCGCAGCTCCGGTCGAAGGCCGCCTTGCGTCACCAGGTCGACCTTGCAGCCCAGGAAGGCCTCGAGGCGATCCTGGACCTCGAAGAGGTGGAAGTAGCCGACCGGCGGGTCGAAGTCGACGAGCAGGTCGACGTCGCTTCCAGGGGCCGCCTGGTCGCGCGCCACGGAGCCGAACAGCGACAGGCTCCGGACTCCGAGTTCACGTAGTTCCCCAGCGTGCTGGGCGATGATCTGGAGGACGTCGGCACGCCGCATGCGGGTCATCATAGGCCTCAGCCGTGTGACGGGCCAGGGTTCCCAACCCTGCCCTCGACCCCTGCCCTGCGGGGTGCCCTGCCAGGAGGGCAGGATTGAGGACGAGGCGGCTGGCAGGATTGAAGGCAGGGCTGCGCTCGTAACCCCCCGAAACTCGTGCCCCGGCCCCGCCATCCTTCACCTGGCGTGCACACCGAGGAACGAGGTGCCATCCGCCCGACCCCTCCCCCACGACCACCATGTGGGGAAGGGGTCGGCCGGCTGTC
>CAWHPQ010000005.1:0-159695 GCA_963831265.1 uncultured delta proteobacterium
CGCATCTCGCACAGGGAAGGCGCGCGGCTCTCCAGGCGGGGTTCGAGATCCCAGCGCCGGAACTCGCGCAGGGAGCCATTCCTGCGCGTCCGGGGAGGGCCGAAATTCCCGTGAGAGGATCCGTCCATGAACGACGCCCGTGAATCCTCCCGCCGCCTCGCCGATCTCCTCCGCCGCGAGCACGCCGCGCTCGCCGCCTTCCTGGTCGCCCTCGCCGACTTCGACCGGCAGCGCCTCTGGCTCCGCCTGGGCTTTCCGAACCTGTTCGAGTTCCTCCATCGCGAGCTCGGCCTCTCCCGCGGCGCCGCGCACTACCGCAAGGTCGCGGCCAGGCTGGTCCAGAAGTTCCCCGAGGTCGTCGAGCCGCTCGCCGACGGGCGCCTGTGCATGTCCAGCATCCTCCAGCTCGCCAAGGTGATGACCGAGGCGAACCGCGCCGCGGTCCTGCCCCGGTTCTTCCACTGCTCGAAGCAGGAGGCGAAGGAGGTCGCGGTGGCGATCCTCCCGGCCGCGGTGATCCCGCGAAAGGAGATGGTGACGGCCCACGCCGCGCCGCCCGAGCGCGTTCATCCGGATGAACGCGAGGTGACCCACCCGAAGCAGGACGCCGCGCCACCGCCGATGAAGCTCGAGCCGCTGACCTCCGACCTCCACCGCCTCCACGCCACCGTCTCGAAGCAGTTCCTCGACAAGCTCGACCGGGCCCGCGCCGGCCAGTCGCACGTGCAGCCCGGCGCGTCACGCGAGCAGGTCCTGGAGGCCGCGCTCGACCTTCTCCTCGAGCAACAGGCCCGGCGGCGCGGAGAGGTGAAGCGGCCGCAGCAGAACCCGCGCCCCGCGAGCCCCGATCACGTTACCGCCGCGGTGCGCCGGGAAGTGTGGGCCCGCCTCGAGGTGGACCACGTCGTCCCGCGCGGCCGCGGCGGACCCTCGACGGCCGCGAACTGTCGACTGATCTGCCGCGTGCACAACGACCTCGCCGCGCGCCAGGTCTACGGCGACGCGCACATGGACCTCTTCACCGGAAGGGTGGGGGAGAGGGAGCCGCCGCCGGATCGGGGGCACCTGGGCCAAGGCTCTCGCGGGCTCGCCCGCAGGGATTCCCGCTGTTACGATCTCCGCTAGACCCTCGCCATGACGATCGACCGAATCGAGATCAACCCAGCCGTCCTCCAGGGCAAGCCCGTGGTGCGCGGGACGCGTATTCCGGTCGAGGACATCCTCCGAAAGCCATCCGAAGGGTCCACGGAAGCCGACCTGCTTGCCGCATACCCTCGTCTCACGCGCGACGACATCCACGCCGTCTTGCGGCACGCAGCGGACTCGGTCGCACGCCTCATGGAAGAAGCCCGGGCCAGCGCCCCCGGGCTCGATGAACGAGAGGCCGACCTCCTTGCCGATGAGGCGAAACACGCGTGCCGTGGCGTCCGGAGGTAGTGACGATCCGGGCGGTGGTCGACGGCAACGAAGGTGGCCGGCATGGTGGAGGCCAGGCCTCGTTGGCGGAGGGCCCCTCGAAGATGCATATCGGCACCTCGTGACCGAACTCGGCATCGACGAGCAGGTTCGCTTCCTCGGCCCGCTTCACGCCGGAGCGCTTCATCGCGGGCTACCTGACCATCTACGAGGGAGCCCTCGGCAAACCCGCCTGATCCGCCCAGGCGGAGCCGGGACCGCAACCCCCCGATATCCACGCGGGATTCTTTACTCCCTCTCCCACCCCGGCGTACAAAGGTCCCTCGGTATGATCGACCGGGTCCTCGTCGTCTGCGTGGGCAACATCTGCCGGAGCCCCATGGCGGAGGCGCTGCTCCGAGCCCGGCTCGGACGTCGCCCCCGCTTCACGGTCTCCTCGGCGGGAGTCTCGGCTCTCGTCGGCCACCCGGCCAGATCCCTCGGCCACCGACCTCATGGCCGGCCGGGGCATCGACATCTCCCCCCACCGCGCCCGCCAGGTCACCCCCGACCTCGTCGCCGCCCACGACCTGGTGCTGGTCATGGAGCGCGGCCACGAGGCGGCGGTCCTCGCCATCACCCCGCAGGCCCGCGGCAAGGTCCACTCCATCGGCAAGTTCGGCCACTTCGACGTGCCCGACCCGTACCGCCAGCCCCGCGCCGCCTTCGAGGAGGCGCTCCGGCTCATCGAGCGCGGCGTCGACGACTACGAGCGGGCCTTCTGGCCTCCCCTGATCAGGAAGGTGCACGGATGAAGCTGCGCAACCCGCTCGCGCTGGCACTGGCGGCGTCGCTCACCACGGCCTGCTCGCTGGCCCCCGGCATCCACATCAAGGACGCGGAGGTCACCGAGCGCGCCCACGAGCAGCAGGGGGACGACCAGTTCAAGATCCAGGTGGTCTCGCCGTACCTCATCCAGAAGTTCGCGAAGGAGCACCAGGCCGAGGTGGCCGCCCGCAAGCCCGACCCCAACGTCCTGCTCTTCAAGGACTACCAGTACAGGATCGCCCCCCACGACATCCTCTCGGTCATCGTCTGGGACCACCCGGAGCTGACCTCCCCCACCGGTCAGTACCGCAGCCCGGAGGAGAACGGGCAGGTCGTCTACGCCGACGGCACCATGTTCTACCCGTTCGTGGGCTACATCACCGTGGCCGGCAAGACGGTCATCGAGATCCAGCGCGAACTGACGAGCCGGCTCAAGCACGCCATCAAGGATCCCCAGGTGGCGGTCCGGGTGGCTCGCTTCCTGGGACGCCGCGTGGAGATCACCGGCGAGGTGAAGCAGCCCCAGACCCTCTTCCTCGACAACGTCCCCCTTCGAGTCTCCGACGCGCTCGTGAGGACCGGCGGGTTCAGCCAGGCCTCCAACCCCGCAGAGGTCACCCTCATCCGGGGCGGCAAGGCCACGGTGCTCGACCTCATGTCCTTCTACGAGGAGGGCGACCCCAAGCAGAACTGGCTCCTCATGGACGGCGACACGGTCCACGTGGGAAGCATGACGCTCTCCCAGGTGTTCGTCTTCGGAGAGGTGAAGACCATGGGGACGCGCCCCATGTTCCGCGGGCGCCTCTCGCTCGCGCAGGCGCTCGGCGACAGCGCCGGCTTCGACTACACCACCATGCGCCCCGCCGTGTACGTCCTCCGCCAGGAGCCCCAGGGCAAGCCGGAGGTCTTCCGGCTCGACGTGGCCCAGGCCGACTCGCTCATCCTGGCGGCCCAGTTCCCGCTCAAGCCCCGGGACGTGGTCTTCGTGGCCACGAACGACCTGGCCCGCATGAACCGCGTGATCTCCCAGATCCTGCCGCTCGTGAACACCATCTGGCAGACCTGGAGCATGATCTACACGACGAAGACCCAGATCGGATTCTGACCCGCACATGGCCCTCCCCGGAGACAAGCCCGAGCTGAACGTGGTGGCGCCGCAGCCGCAGGCGCCGCAGCCGGCCCCGCCGCCCGGCCACGCCCCCGGCCACGACCAGGGCGGTGGGTCGCTCTCCTTCTACCTGGAGGCCATCACGCAGGGGCGGTGGCTCGTCCTCGGCGCGCTCGCCGTCGCCGCCCTCGGCCTCTTCTGGGTACTCGCCACGCAGACCCCGCTCTACGAGGCCGACATCCTCCTGCAGGTGGACCCCCAGCCGCAGAACAGCTCCCTCATGGCCATGGGTGGGGCCAACATCGAGGGCGCGCTCTCCGGCCCGCAGAGCCGGGTACCCACCGAGATCGAGGTCATGCAGTCGCGCCGCCTCCTCGGAGTGGTGGTGGACGACCTGCACCTCGACGTCTCCGCCTCTCCGCGGTTCTTCCCCAAGGTCGGAGGCGCCATCGCCGTCCGCCGGGGGAGGAACGGCCTGGCCACGCCGCTCCTGGGCCTGAACAGGTACGCCTGGGGCGGCGAGCGGATCAAGGTCACCCGCTTCGACGTCCCGGCCAGCATGGAGGACACCTCCATCGAGCTGACGCTCATCGCGCGGGAGGGCGACAACTTCGACCTCGTCAACGCGGCGGGGACGATCTTCGCCGTGGGCACGGTGGGGAAGCCCCTCACCTGGAACATGGCCACCCGGGACGGTGACGCGCCCGCCACCGTGTTCGTGCAGGAACTGGTGGCCCGCCCCGGCACCGAGTTCTACCTGCGCAAGGCGTCGCGGGCCCAGGCAGCGAAGAACCTGGCCGCCTCCCTCAAGTTCGCCGAGAAGGGCAAGTACACCGGCCTCATCCGGGTGTCGATGACGAGCGGCTCGCCGCAGTACGCGGTCGCGGTCCTCAACTCCTTCGCCCAGGCCTACCTCCGCCACAACGTCGAGAAGCGCTCCGACGAGGCCGAGAAGACCCTCCGGTTCCTCGACGCCCAGATCCCCATCCTCCGCGACAACCTGGAGGCCGCGGAGAAGGCGCTGGAGCGCTACAAGGTGGAGGAGGGGACGGCCGGCGTGGATCTCACGCTCGCCACCACCTCCACGCTCGAGAAGTCGGCCGACCTCGAGAAGCGGCTCTCGGAGATGGAGCTGCAGCGCAAGGAGCTGCTCTTCCGCTTCACCGGCACCCACCCCGTCCTGCAGGCGCTCAACGACAAGGTGGCCTTCCTCCGCGCCGAGCGGGACGCCATCAACCAGCAGATCTCCCAGCTCCCCGAGGCCGAGTCCACGTCCCTGCGGCTCCGGCGCGACGTCACGGTGGCCACCGGACTCTACCTGGCGCTGCTCAACCGCTCCCAGGAGCTCAAGATCACGAAGAGCGGCCTCACCGGCAACGTCCGCATCCTCGACCTGGCGGTGGCCCCCGAGTACCCGATCAACCCCAAGACCGGCCAGAAGATCGCCTTCGCCCTCGCCGCCGGGCTCATCGGCGGCATCCTGCTGGCCATCGGCAAGAAGACCCTCCACCAGGGGCTCCAGGACCCCGCCGAGGTGGAGCGCGCCTCCGGCCTCATCGTCCGCGCCAGCATCCCCCACAGCGAGCGCCAGGCCGCACTGGAGCGGGAGCGCAAGGCCCACAAGGGCTCCCGCCTCATGGTCCTCGCCGAGTCGGACCCCACCGACATGGCCGCGGAGAGCATCCGGTCGCTCCGGACCTCACTCCAGTTCGCCCTCATGGACGCTCCCAACCGCATCATCGCGGTGGGCGGCCCCCGTCCGGGCGTGGGCAAGTCCTTCGTCACCGTGAACCTGGCGCGGGTCTTCGCCGACGCCGGCAAGCGGGTCCTCCTCCTCGACGCCGACCTGCGCAAGGGCTCGCTCCACGGCTACCTGGGCATCCACCGCACCCCCGGCCTCGCCGAGGCCATCGCCGGCGAGGTCACCATCGCCGACGTCCTCCACAAGACCGACCTGCCCGGCATCGACTTCGTGCCCCGCGGCTCCTCGCCCACGAACCCCTCCGAGCTGCTGGGCAGCGAGCGCTTCCGCCACATGGTGGACGACCTGGCCAGCCGCTACGACCTCATCCTCCTGGACCTGCCGCCCATCCTGGCGGTCACCGACGCCGCGCTGGTGGGGCGCGTCGCCGGGGTGAACCTGCTCGTCCTGCGCGCCGGCTGGCACCCCGTCCGCGAGCTGCAGCAGGCGGTCAAGGCCTACGCCGAGAACGGGGTGCGCCTCTCCGGCATCGTCTTCAACGACGTGCAGCCGCGGAAGGGCGGGGTGGGCAGCTACTCCTACGCCTACCAGTACCAGTACCACTACCAGTACGCGTACAAGCCGAAGAAGGACGAGGAGAAGTAGCCCGCGGCGACCGCCGCGCTACTCCTTCATCCCCAGCACCATCTGCACGACGAAGCGCTCCCCGTCCTTCGTACCCGGGGCGTCCACCACCTGGCCCCGCAGCGCCATCTGCGCGCAGGCCACGAGCGACGGCCGCATGTTCCCCGGCGACTGCTGCCGGCTCTGGCCGAGCTTCGCCTTGCCGCCCGTGCTCTCCGCGTCGATGAGCAGGATGGCCTGGCCGGTGATCTGCTCGCCCCCCTTGCGCATCTCCTCGCCGATCCGGAGCCGCATGGACCCGCAGCGGCGCGAGACCAGGGCTTCCAGCGCCGGGGCCTCCCGCGCCAGGTCCACCGGAGGCGGTGGATCGGGGGGTGCGGGCACCGACTTCGGCGCCGGCCTCTCGAAGTTCTCGATGGCGCTCGCCGAGACCGGGGGAGGGGCCAGGATCACCGGCGGCCGCTTCTCCGGCTGCACCGGAGCCGCTGCCGGAGCGGCTTCGGACGGGGCCGGGCCGGCTCCACCCTCGGTCATCCAGAGGATGACGGCCAGGCTTCCCCCGAAGAGGATCGCGATGCCGAGCAGCGAGAGCAGGACGAATCGTCGCACCGGATCATCCTGCCACGGGGCCGGCCGGCGGTCGAACCGGCAATCGATGGGCAATGATTGGGAGGATGAGTGGATTCACACACAGCGAAGTGATCAATCGAGCGTCAATCTTGACTGTGAGTGAGAAATCCCCCACCTGGGCCACTCGGGAAGGGCCCCCCTGATCGGCGGGCGCGCCAGCCCGGATCGCGCCGACGTCGCTACCCTCCCGTGATTTCTCGCATAAGTGCATGTAGGACTGCCCCCCACATGACCCCGGACGTGTCCCTCGTTGACGGGACATTGCACTTGATCCAGGGCAAGAAACACCTGCAATAGTCCATTTACGCGTAACCATCGCGAGTGACACTCAATCGTGATGCCAGTCCTACATTGCGGCTGCGGCATTTTGTCCCTACCTTCCCTCCACTGACGCGTGCGGCGCCTTGCCGCCGGGGAGAACCACGATGAGAGGGCAGCAGATGATTCGACGAGCCATCCGTTCCAGCATGACCGCGCTCGCGGTCGCATTCTTCGCCGTCCCACAGGTCTCGCTCGCGCAGGCTGCGAACGATCAGGCTCAGGTCGATCCCCTGATGCAGAAGGCTGCACGCATCCAGGCCATGAACGCGCAGATGCGCGTCACCCACGCGCAGCGGGTCGAGGCCGCCAAGGCCCTCAAGGCCGAGGTGGAGCGCGTGAAGGCCGCCAAGGCCGCCGCCCGCGCCAAGGGCATCGAGGTGCCGGAGCTCGGCATCCGCGGCACCCGGGCCGTGAAGGCCGGGCATGGCAGCACGCAGACGCACGCCCGGGGAGCCGTTCGCACCACCTCGGCGACGGCACTGCCCACGCCGGAGGGGACCCCCGTGACCGGCGTCGGCCCGCTCGACATCCCCGACTACAACACCACCGCGAACTGGGCCTTCAGCCCCATGCTGAAGAAGTTCGTGCATTCGCTGCCCGGGCTCGGCTCCGACGGCGCGAACGACCTCGGGCAGTACATCCCGGTGGCCCATCCGGACACGACCACCTACCCGGGCTCCGACTACTACGAGATCTCGCTCCGGCTCTACACCTGGCAGTTCGGCGGAGAGAAGTACGACGGAAATCTCATGCCGGCCACCAACGTTCGTGGCTACGTCCAGACCAACAACGGGACGAACCCCAGCACCGGCGTGAACGACGTCCCGCCCGACCCGATCGGCTGGCTCGGTCCGGTCATCGTCGCCCAGAAGGACCGCCCGGTCCGCATCAAGTTCAAGAACGAGTTGCCCAGCGGTGAGGCCGGCGCCCTGATCGTGCCGGTCGACGAGTCGATCATGGGCTCGGGCAAGGGCGCCAGCTTCCCCGACGGCGCTCCGTGCGACCCCACACCTCCCGGCGTGAACCTCTACGGCCAGAACTGCGCCCTCTACCCGCAGACCCGCGCCGCCATCCACCTCCACGGCGGCCGCACCCCGTGGATCAGCGACGGCACCCCGCACCAGTGGATCCTGCCGATCGGCGACTACGATCCCAACAACACCCGCATCCCCCTCAACCCCTACAAGCATGGCGTCAGCCTCGCCAACGTGCCGGACATGCCGGTTCCGGGCCCCGACGAGACCACCTACTACTGGACGAACCAGCAGTCGGCGCGCCTCATGTTCTACCACGACCACGCCTGGGGCATCACCCGCCTGAACGTGCTCTCCGGCGAGGCGGCGGGCCTCCTCATCACCGATCAGACCGAGCAGGACCTGATCACCGAGGGCATCCTGCCCGGCATCGGCATCCCGCTCGTCATCCAGGACCGCACCTTCGTGGACGCGGCCCGGGTCCGCCTCACCGACCCGACCTGGAACTCGGGCAGTGGCCCGGTGGACGCGAACGGAATCCGCACACCGGTGGACGGCGACTTCTGGATGCCGCACGTCTACGTGCCGGCCCAGAACCCCTACATGGCCGGCGGCGTGAATCCCTTCGGCCGCTGGGTCTACGGTCCCTGGTTCTTCCCGCCCACCGCGAACCTCTTCTACCCGCCGGTCCCGAACCCGTACCACGACCCGAACTGCAGCGACCCGGATCCGGCGGTGCTGGCCTTCTGCACCACCCCGGGCCAGCCGCCCGTGATCCCGGGCACGCCCACCCCGTCGGTCGGCGCCGAGACCTTCTTCGACACCCAGACGGTGAACGGGGCGGTCTTCCCTTACCTGGACGTGGAGCCCAAGGCCTACCGGTTCCGCATCCTGAACGCGTCCAACGACCGCTTCGTGAACCTGAACCTCTACGAGGCCGACCCCCTCCAGGTCGCGCACGCCGCCGCCGCCGGGGTCACCCCCAGCAACACCGAGGTCGAGATGTGCGCCACGCCGGGACCCATCCCGGCCGCGACGCCGATCTGCTGGAACGCGGTGGACTTCCCTGACTGGCCGAACGACGGCCGCGTGGAAGGCGTTCCGAACCCCGCCAAGCTCGGACCGGACATCGTCTACATCGGCACCGAGGGCGGCTTCCTGCCGAAGCCGGTGGTGCTCACCGGCCAGCCCATCACCTTCGTCACCGACCCGACGGCCTTCAACGTCGGCAACGTGGACAAGTTCAACCTCTTCGTCGGCCCCGCCGAGCGAGCCGACGTGATCATCGACTTCACCGGGCAAGCCGGAAAGACGTTCATCTTCTACAACGACGCCCCGGCGGCAGTGCCGGCGTTCGACCCCCGCTTCGGCTACACCACGGGCGCCGAGGACCTCTCGGCGAACGGCGGCTACGGCATGGCTCCGCCCTGGAGCACCACCGCTGAGCTGGAAGGCCCCCAGGTCGGCTACGGCCCCAACGTCCGCTCGGTCATGCAGTTCCGGGTGGGCCCCACGGTCAACACGCCGAACAGCTTCAACCTCGCGAACCTCCAGGCCCGCTGGATGCCGGGAACCACCCCGGCGAGCCGCATGACCACGCACCTGCTTCCCGACACCCGGGGCGTCTTCGAGCGGAGCCAGGACCAGATCATCGTCGGCCAGGCCGACTACGACGGCGTCTACACCGAGAACCCGACCTTCCCGTCGGTGTGGCCGGCGTGGGGCCTCTCGCGCATCGAGGACAACACCCTGATGTTCGAGACCGTGGGCGGCACCATCGTGACCTTCCCCATGGAGCCGAAGGCGATGCACGACGAGATGGGCGCCTCCTTCGACAAGGAATACGCCCGCATGTCCACGAACCTCGGCGTTCAGATGCCGGTTCCCAGGACCAACAACGCCAACATGACGCCCATGATGTACCAGGACCCCGCCACCGAGATCATGAACGCGGCCCTCGAGCCGGTATCGGCGACGCTCGGCGACGGCACCCAGATCTGGAAGATCAGCCACAACGGCGTGGACATGCACCCCATCCACTTCCACATCTTCGACGTGCAGGTCATCAACCGCGTCGGCTGGGACGGCCAGATCCGGCTCCCCGCCCCGCAGGAGCTCGGCTGGAAGGACACCGTCCGCATCGCGCCCCTCGAGGACACGATCGTGGCGATGCGCCCCTGGACGCCGCCCCTGCCGTTCGCCATCCCGTACAGCCTCCGTGCGCTCAACCCGGCCATCCCCATCGGCTCGGGCTTCGGGTTCACCAACATCGACCCCCTGACGCAGACCCCCATCGTCCCACCGATCACGAACCAGATCACCGACTTCGCCTGGGAGTACGTGTGGCACTGCCACATCCTCAGCCACGAAGAGAACGACATGATGCGCCCCATCGTCCTCAACGTGCTCTCCAGCATCCCGCCGGCGCCGGTGGTCACCGGGGTGACCCCCATCGGCACCGGTGGTGCGTACAACCTGACGTGGGTCGATCCCACGCCGGTCGACTACGTCGCGCAGACCGGGTTCTCCGGAATCCAGAACGACGGGTCCAACGTCAACAACCTCGAGATCGGCTTCCGGATCGATCGGGAGACGAACATCCCCGGCAACATCACGGCGATGTTCGCCCGCGCGAACCAGACGACCTTCGATGACACCACGGCGGCGTCGCTGGGCACCTACTACCGCTACCGCGTCGTCGCCTTCAACGAGGCCGGGGAAGCGGCCTCGCCCTGGACCGAGGTCGGTGCCGCTCCGGCCGCAACCGCACCGACGGCCATCGCCATCACCGTCATCAACACCGGCGGAGGCAGGACCCAGACCACCTGGACGAAGAGTCTCACGACCACGATCGGCCCGATCTTCCAGGGCACGGCGTCGGGCGGAAATCCGGACGCCTACGAGTACCAGTTCGAGATCCGGTCCACGGTCGCGGGAGTCATCGGTCCCTACTCCGTCGTGCAGCCGTGGGGCCTGGCGAACACCTGGACCATGCCCCTCGACCAGGCGCCCCTCACCCCCGCGCCGACCGACCGCTACACCGTGCGCGTCTCGGCCCGGAACAGCGTGACCGGCGTGCCGGTGCGCGCCGCCCGCAACTACACCGTCGTCGTTCCCGTTCCGGTGGACAGCGTCGCGCTCTCCTCCGTCCCGGCCACCAGCCCGCAGCTCTTCGGCACGGCCGTGGCGTTCACCGCCACGCCCACCGGCGGCGCGGCTGCGAAGCAGTACCAGTACTCCCTCAGCAGCGACGCCGGCCTGACCTGGACCGTCGTGCAGGCCTGGAACGGTACGGCCACCGGCAACCTCTGGACCATGCCGGCCACCACTCCCGTCGGTGACTACCTGGTGAAGGCGGACGTCCGGACCAACGCGACGACCATCGACCAGACGGCCCAGCTGCCGATGAAGATCCAGAACCCGGCGGCCTCGGGGGTGACGCTCACCTCGAAGCCCACCGGCATTCCCGACGGCACCGGCTACATCACGCTCGCTCCCCCGGTCAGCTTCCTCGCGACGGGGTCGTGCACGGTGTGTGGAAGCCTGTCCACCGCGACGGGCGGCGGGTACTACTACCAGTTCTCGCTCGACGGCGTGGTCGTCCAGCCCTACGGGACGAGCCGGGTCTGGACCATGCCCACCACGACGCCGAACGGGAACCACACGGTCCGCGTGGACGTGACGACCAGCGTTCCCAACGCGGACCAGGTGCCACCCGTCTCCGCCGAGATGCTGGTCAATGCCCAGGGCTCGTTGCCCGCAACGGCCGTGACCCTCTCGCCCCTCGCGCCGATCCAGACGACGTACCCCACGGGTGTGCTCTTCACGGCCGCTGCCTCGGGCGGGGCACCCGGCGCGGTGTACAGCTACCGGTTCGCGCTCGACGGGGTCTTCGGAGGTTGGAGCACGACCCCCACCTACACCACGTCCACCGCCGCTCTCGGCGGAACGCACACGGTAGTGGTCCAGGCCACGACGGCGCCCGCGCCGATCGATCCGGCCTTCATCGGTGAGGTCACGGCCTCGACCACGTACGACGTCGTCTACCCGAACGCCACCGGGGCGGGCTTCACCTCGATCGTCCCGGCCAGCCCGCAGCCCATCGGGACGTCCGTGGCCTTCACGGCGGCAGGGTCGTCCTCCATCGTCCTGCCCGCCTCGGCGTACAAGTACCAGTTCTCGCGCAGCACGGACGGCGGCACGACCTGGACCGACCTGCAGCCCTGGAGCGCCTCGGCCACCTACAACATGGTCGGGAACGTCTTCGAAGGGTTCACCCTCGTGAAGGTCGACGTGACGACGGAGGCGGTGCCCGCCACCGTGCAGGCGTCGTTCACCACCAATCCCGGCTACGGCCTCTACGGACCGGCGACTGCAGTGAACTGGGTCACTGTCCCGGCGGCCTCGTGGACGTACAACACCGCCACCCATACCTTCGTCGCTCAGGGAGTGGGCGGAGGCCCGGCGGTTCCGGGATACAACTACCGGTTCCTCGTCGATGGCGTCGAGGTACAGGGCTGGAGCTCCAATGCCTCGTACGTCATGCCGGCCGACTTCCTCGGCGGCGTCCACGTCGTGAGGGTCGAGGCCACCACTGCGGTCGCTCCGGCGCCCCAGAGCACCGGCCAGGTGTTCAACGAGTCGACGCACACCATCAACTACCCGCCGTCGACGGGCGTGACGGTCGTCGTCTCGCCGGCTGGTTCCGCCTACTTCGGGACGCCGGTAACGTTCACTGCGACCGGCAGCCCCAACACCCTGCCGGCCTCGGCGTTCAAGTATCGGTTCCTGGTCGGTGGAGCGGTGCGGCAGAACTGGAGCACCAACAACGTCTACGTCATGCCGGCCACCGAGCCGGTGGGCCAGAAGGAAATCCTGGTCGAGTCGACCACGCAGCTCACACCGACGACGCTGCAGGGGGCCGATTACCAGGGGACGTATACGATCATCCAGCCGCCGGCGGCCAATAGCGTGACGCTGGCAGTGAGCCCTGCGAGCCCGCAGATCCAGGGTTCGACGATCACGTGGACGGCAACAGGGGGGTCGTCCGTGCCGCTGCCTCCCACGTCGTTCCAGTACCAGTTCTGGGTCAGTTTGAATGGTGCAGCGTACACCATTGGACAGGCCTGGAGTTCCAGCCCCACCTGGTCCTGGACGCCGGCAGCCGGGAACTACCGCGTGCTCGTCTGGGCCAGGACCGGCACAACGGGCGGGTCCCAGGCGGTCTCGCCAACTCTGACGTACAGTGTCCGGGCGTCTTACAGCCGCGCCCTAACGGCAGCCGTTGCAGCCGTGCCAGCCACGACAACGTCGATCGGTACGCAGGTGGACTGGAACGCCACTTGCTCCGGCGCACTTGACGCATCAGGGCAGCCCGCGCCCGCGTCGGCGTACCAGTATGAATTCTATGTAAGTACAAATGGTTCGGCATATTCGCTGGCGCGGGCCTATAGCACGACCTCGACGTGGGCCCAGACGCCGACAACTGCGGGCGTGTACAATGTCATCGTGTGGTGCCGTACGGATTCCAATGTACAGTACGACGTAGCCAGCGCGGCTACTGTGCACAACGTGCAGTAGCGGCTGACTCATAGTCATCACGTGACAGGATGGCCGCCGGGCTTCGAGCCGGCGGCCATCCTTGTCTCAGGGATGAGATGCGCCTAATGGTGCACGCATCCGTCTCATGAACGAAAGACACGTGCGGTATAATGAGGGTCGACGTTCAGAGATCTTGTGACGGGTGCGGCGGGAATCACTGGGCTTCACGTGTGCGAGTTTGCTCTGACCCGGGGTGCCTCGGTGCTGGGAATAGATGGGCTGCCTGGCTACCACGGTCGAGATTTGAAGGGCGCCCGGTTGCGCCCTTTGTTGACGCTCCCGTCGTTCCGGTTTGAAGACGCCGACATCTCGGATGGGCGCACACCTTTAGGTCTTGCCAGCGAGGCGCGGTCAGGCATGTTGGTGAATCTGGCGGGGCAGGGTGTGTTGGAAGTGGATACGACTCGATGGAGCGAGGTGGTCCTCGGAACCCACCGAGGGTATGGCGGACAGCCTGTTGAGGAGGGAAGGCGGCCGGAGCCCAGGCCGGTGGATCGACTTGGAATGACTTCCGTGCGCGGACTGGAGCCGTAACTCTGCCGTGTGCGGAATCGCCGGCATCTTTGCGTACCACTACCCGGCCGTTCCGGTCGATCGGAACGAGTTGCGTGGGATCCGCGACCACATGGCCGCCCGAGGTCCGGATGGCACGGGGGAGTGGTTCTCCGAGGACGGCCGCGTCGGGCTCGGCCACAGGCGACTCTCCATCATCGATCTGAGTGAGCGGGCAGCGCAGCCAATGGTCAGCGACGATGGGCACCTCGTCGTGAGCTTCAATGGCGAGATCTACAACTTTATGGGATTGCGGCTAGGGCTGGAGGGTCGAGGCAAAGTCTTCCGGACCGAGTCGGACACGGAGGTGCTCCTCCACCTCTACGCCGAGAAGGGCGAGGCGATGCTTGGAGATCTCCGCGGCATGTTCGCCATCGCGCTCTGGGACGGCCGGAAGAAATCCCTGCTGCTTGCGCGCGATCCCTACGGGATCAAGCCCCTCTACCTCGCTGACGACGGCTGGACCGTCCGCTTCGCTTCACAGGTGAAGGCATTGCTCACGAGCCCGCGCGTCTCGCGCGTGGCGGAGCCGGCGGGCCTGGCCGGGCTCTACCTGTTCGGCAGCGTCCCCGAGCCGTTCACGCTGTACCAGGAGATCCGCTCCGTCCCCGCTGGCAGCTACCAGTGGATCGATTCGACGGGTCCTCACCCAGCGGTGCCGTACTTCTCCATCGCGGCGACGTGGGGGGAGGGGGTTCGGAGCCGCTCGATGTCGCGAACCGAGGTCCAGGAGGCCGTCCGCGAGGCCGTGCTCGACTCCGTCCGCCACCACCTCGTCGCGGACGTCCCGGTCGGCGCCTTCCTTTCCGCGGGGATCGACTCCGGTGCGCTCGCCGGCCTGATGAAGGACGCCGGACAGGGGGACGTCCAGGCCGTGACCCTGGCGTTCGAGGAGTTCCGCGGCACGCCCGGCGATGAGGCGCCCCTCGCCGCAGAGGTGGCGCGCGTTTACGGTCTTCGTCACTCCGTCCGGGTCGTCGGGGAGCGGGAGTTCCGTGAGGACCTTCCGCTAATCTTCTCGGCCATGGACCAGCCGAGCGCCGATGGCATCAACACCTGGTTCGTGAGCAAGGCGGCCCACGAGGCGGGGCTGAAGGTGGCCGTATCGGGGCTCGGGGGCGATGAGTTGTTCGGCGGCTACCCGTCCTTCCGTTCGGTGCCGAGCTGGGCGCGGATGCTCTGGCTCCCGGCGCACCTTCCAGGAGCGGGAGTCCTGCTGGAGCAACTCCAGGCGGCCTTCGCGCCGCTCTTCCCCGCCCTGCACCCCAAGACCGCCGGGCTGTTCCGGTACGGCGGCAGCTTCGCCGGGGCCTGGCTGCTCCAGCGGGGCCTCTTCCTTCCCAGTGAGCTCGGGACGGTGCTTGGCGAGGAGCTAGCGCGCGAGGGGCTTCGGCGCCTGCAGCCGCTCGAGAGGCTGCAGGAGAGTTGCATGCTGCGAGCCCGCGGGTCCGGGCCGAAGGGCCAGGTGAAGCTGACGCCCTTCGCCAGGGTGGCCGAGCTCGAGGCGAGTTTCTACATGCGGAACCAGTTGCTTCGGGACACCGACTGGGCCAGCATGGCGCACTCGCTGGAAGTCCGGGTTCCGCTCGTGGATGCCACTTTGCTCGCCAGGCTGTCCGGGCCCCTCCAGGCGTGCGCGACGGACGACCGGAAGCAGTTCCTCGCGGGAAGCCCGACGGTCCCGCTGCCCGACCGGGTCGCGAGGCGCCCCAAGACGGGGTTCACGACGCCGGTTGGGGAATGGCAACTCCGGAGCGAGGGGACCCAGGCGTGGCGCGAAGTCCCCGCGCTGGCACGGGAATCGTGTCCCTGGGCCCGGCGCTGGTGCCACGTCGTCGCCACATCGCCTGCGGCCACGGGGCGAGGGTGAAGTCCCGATGACGGTCCAACCAGGCCGGGCTGGGCTGCGCGTCCTGGCGCTCGTCACCGATGCCTACGGAGGCGGTGGCGGGATCGCCCAGTTCAACCGGGACCTGTTCGGTGCGATGGCGGGTTCGGACGTGGTCCGGGAGGTCGTGGTCATTCCCCGGGCCGTAGGGGCTGGCGGTGGAGCGATTCCGGAGAAGGTCCGCCAGTTTCCGCCAAGAGCGGGGAAGGCAAGCTACGTGTTGCATGCGCTTCGCGCTGCGCGCGGCCTCGGGCCCTTCGACGTCGTCTTCTGTGGCCACCTGTTCGCTGCACCCCTGGCTTCCGCTGTGGCGCGCCTCGCCGGAGCGCAGTACTGGCAGCAGCTTCATGGCATCGAGGCGTGGTCCTGCCCGGGGAGCCTCGTCCAGCGCGCCGTGGAGGGAGCAACCCTCGTCACCGCGGTGAGCCGCCACACCCGGCGCCTATTCCTCTCGTGGGCCCGGAATGCCCCGGAGACCGTGAAGGTCCTGCCCAACACGGTGGACGAGAGGTTCCGCCCCGGGCCGAAGCCCGCCGGGTTACTGTCGCGCTACGGGCTAATAGGGAAGACCGTTTTGCTGACGGTGTCGCGGCTGGCTGCGGCCGAGCGGTACAAGGGGCACGATAGGGTGATCCAGGCATTGGCCCAGTTGCTTCCGGTGCACCCGGATCTGGTGTACGTCATCGCGGGTGACGGGGACGACAGGCGTCACCTGGAGAGGTTGGCAGGGGAGGCGGGGGTGCAGGAGAACGTCCGATTCGTGGGCCACGTGCAGGACGAGGAACTTCCCGACCTGTACCGGGCCGCGGACGCGTTCGTCATGCCGAGTACGGGGGAGGGGTTCGGGATCGTTTTCCTGGAGGCGCTCGCGAGCGGAGTGCCGGTGATCGGGGGCGATGGAGACGGGAGCCGGGATCCGCTGAGGGATGGGGCGGACGGTGCGCTTGTGTCATCGCGTGAACCACTGGCGGTCGCGAAGGCGCTCGAGCGGCAACTCCGGCCGGTTCGGGAAGAGTGGTCAATGGGACATGCCTTCGAGGGGACTCAGTTCGAGCGATTCGTCGGCGGAATCCTCGGGAGATTCCGATCCGAGCCTGACGGCGAGGTTCATGGACTGACCAGGAGCATGCAAGTATCGTCGCCCAGGGAAAACCGTGGCTAGCATCCTCGTGACAGGCGCGGCTGGATTCATTGGCTACCATGCATGCTCCCGGCTCCTGAGCCGGGGCGATCAGGTGCTCGGGATCGACTCGCTGACGGCCTACTACGACGTCGAACTGAAGCGCGCCAGGCTGGCGCGCTTGGTAGGCAGGCCAGGGTTTCAGTTCGAACAGGTTGACATCTCGGACAACGACTCACTGCTTCAGTCGGCCAGACGGTTCCGCCCAACCTCGATCATCAACTTGGCTGCGCAAGTTGGAGTGCGGCACTCGTTGAAGGATCCTGCGGCGTATGTCTCGGCAAACCTGACGGGCTTCGCGAACGTACTCGAATGCTGCCGCGAGTTTCGGGTCGAGCACCTCGTCTTTGCTTCCTCGAGCTCGGTCTACGGGGCAAGTGGAAGGGCGCCTTTCTCCGAACACGCCAATGTCGATCATCCTATCAGTCTCTATGCCGCAACGAAGAAGGCCGATGAGTTGATGGCGCATGCCTACGCGCATCTCTTCTCCATCCCCTGCACGGGACTACGATTCTTCACGGTGTACGGCCCGTGGGGCCGCCCGGACATGGCCCCGTTGCTCTTCACCAAGAAGATCCTCGCCGGCGAGCCGATCGAGGTGTTCAACGAGGGCCGGATGTGGAGGGATTTCACGTACGTCGATGACATCGTCGAGGGGCTCGTCCGCGCACTGGACCGCCCGGCCAAGCCCAACGAGACGTGGAACGCCGATGCCCCAGACCCTGCAACCAGCACGGCGCCATATCGCATCTACAACATCGGCAATGCCGAACCCGTCGAGTTGATGCGCTTCATCGATGCACTCGAGCTGTCCCTCGGCACCAAAGCCAGGAGGGTCTTCCTTCCAATGCAACCGGGCGATGTCGTCGCGACGCACGCAGACGTCGGAGACCTCGAGAGAGACACCGGCTTTCGCCCGCGTACCCCTCTGGTGGAAGGGGTCGCGCGCATGGTGGAGTGGTATCGATCTCATTACGAGCCGGCTGGATCCTCAGCGTAGTCCCGACGCCAGAGGATCGAGTCGAGATACATGAAGGAGAAGGCACGACGAAAGTTCAGTTTGAACCGGCCCAAGAGGTCATAGCATCCCTGCGCTGCACACTACAGACCGACGGGAGACTGCATGGCAGGGCTATACGTCTTAGCGGGCAGCACGGACCAGAAGCGCCTTGATCCGATCCAGACCCGGATGTGCCTGGGAGGGGAGGCCACCGTCCGTTCAATCTCGGGCTTTAGCTTCGTATGGTCGAGCCATGACATCCAGGCAAGCTATGGTCCCGCCGAGGATCCGGAGACCGGCGTTCGGTGCATCGCTGGCGGCAGAACTGTCTGGTCTGCATCGGACTGGCAGCGCGCTTCACGGCTTCCGTACCTTGGCGGATTGGCTACTCGCTTGTTCCTGGAGAGGTTTCTCGCGGGAGGGCCAGCGGCCGTCCCGCCGTTCAATGGTGGAGCCGTCGTCCTGGTATGGGATCCGAGGTCACGAACCGCTCACATCTGGACGGACCAGTTCGGATTTCATCCCGCGTATCTCTACTCGAAGGACGGATGCGCCATTGCCTTCACTACCTTCCCGGACGCGATAGCTGTCGATTCTCGCCTGGACGTCCGACCCGACATGGTGTCGATGGTAGAGTTCCTGCGCGCGTGGCGAACAACACCGCCGAACACTTACTACGAGGACCTCAAACACATCGGTCCTGCGTCATATGTCCGGTGGAACACGATGACCGGGGCCACGACGTGCACCTCTTACTGGACCCCTTTCGACCGCGAGATGTTCCCGAGCCCCGAGGAGGCATCCGAGCAACTCGCCAGAGCGTTGTCCGACGGGATCCGGGAGCGTACAGCCGCGGCGTCGCGAACGGTCCTCTTCGTCAGCGGGGGATCCGATTCGAGAGTCATGCTCTTCGGTGCGGCTACACCCGGGATGACCTGGGGGCTCAACCTCTACGAGGCCCCGACTCACGAGTCCGAGATCTCGCGCTCCCTGTGTGAGCGCAGTGGCATCGCGTACGTGGGGATCGGCCGGGACGGCGACTACTATCCCCGAATGCTTGCCGACAATGTACGCTGGTCCGGTGCCATGTGGTCCGCCGAGGACAGCCACTACCTTGGCGTTCGAGACGAGGTGTCGAAGGTCGGGGCGGACCTGGTAATGACCGCCTGCACGACCGACTGGATCTTCAAGGGCTACGGGCTCGATAAGACCTATCGGAGATTGTTGGGCAGGAACCTGCCGATCAAGCGCTTCGTGAAGCGTAGAGTGAACGGGTTCCTCCCCAATGTCCTTCGCCCGGCACCTGCGGAGTTCGCGGACGTCGTCGACGACCGGATGCGCTCGTGGTTCGATGGAGTACCGGTTGATCTCGTCGATGACATGGACTTTCTCGTTGCCGAGGAGAAGCGAATCCGGCCAGCCTGTTACACGGTTTCGGTGTCCGGGCAGATGATGTATCGAATCTACCCCTATGACACCTTTCTCGCCGATTCGCGGGTGGCGGAGTGCTACGGGCGAACGCCGGCGCGGTGGAAGATCAATGGCCGTGTCTGGGGTTTGGCCGCTGCCCGGGTCTGCCAGAGAGCCTCTGACATCGAGGACTCCAACTTCGGCTGGCGCGTGGATGCTGGGGTGCTGGAAAAGCTGGCGGTATTCGCGAAAGGTTGGCTCCAGCGCCGCCTGTCGTCAATGGCACGATCGCCCCAACTTGAGGGACATCCGCCTTCCTATGCATCCTGGCCGGACCTCGGGTGGTATGCGAACCACAGCAGCCGCCTTCGCGAGTTCTGGGACCAGACCCCCCGAGACCATAGAGAGCTAGCGACTCGCGTCTGGGGAGCCGACCCGTGGGATACGCCTCTCCACGAATGGGCCAAGCACGGCAACGACCTGATGCGAATCCTGACGTTGTTGCAGCACTGGCGGCTCACGCCGGTTCTTGCCTCGCCCCGACGCTGAACGAAATGTCCTCGAGCGGCCAATCGTGAGCGATGGCGAGAACCGCGTGGCCCCTGCGCCTTCGCCATCGGGTGACGGGCTCCAGCCACGGACCCGTGGAGCGGCTGCCCGTGCATCACTGCTTTGGGGTGGAGGGTCGACGCTGCTGCGAGACCTGGCCCAGTTCGGAGCCATGCTGGTGCTCGTGAGGGTGGTGAGTCCAGCGGACTATGGAAGTGCGGCACTCGCGCAGTCGGTCGTTGGCCTTATCTCGGTGCTTTCTTTCAGCACCTTCCTCCAGCACGCGCTTCAGCACCGGGATCCGGCCCGGATCGACTGGCAGGCTCACTTCTCTGCCGCGTTCGTCCTGAACACGCTCCTCTTCACATGCGGCCTCTGCGTGGCATGGTACCTGTCGACCACCCGAGCCTATTCGAGTGCTTCCCTTCCTCTCGCAGTTCTCTCGATCGTGTTCCTCGTCGAGATACCGGCGAGCCTTCGCCACCGCATGCTTGAAGTCGAGCACGACTGGGCCAGGTTTCGGGGGCTGATCACTGCCGGAACGCTGCTCGGGCTTGGCGTCGGCATCGCCATTGGTGTCGCGGGTGGTGGCGTATGGGCCATCGTCGTGCAGCCTATCCTCTTCGGCCTTCCAGCTGCTCTGGACCTCTTCCTGGGCGGAAGGTGGCGACCCGACTGGTCCTGGAGCTGGCCTCGGTATAGAGATACCGCGGTATTCGGAATGAGTCGGATCGGCTCTGGCGCGCTGGCTCGCGGGCGCCAGACCGTAGAGCAGGCACGGGTGGCGGGCATCTACGACCTCGCTTCTCTTGGAGAGTTCACGCGTTCCACCGGGCTGGCCACGATGCTCGCGGGACGCGTTGGACCAGTCATGGTGGCCAGCGTCTACCCGGTGCTCACGCGAGCGGAGCCTCGGTCGGCCCAATTTCAGCGATACAGCGGGCTGGTCCTGATGGGGGTCTGCTGGACCACCGCACCAGCCGCGCTCTTCATGGCGTTGACCGCTTCGGATCTCGTAGGGCTGCTTTATGGTCCGAAGTGGTCGTTCGTTGCAACTCTCCTCCCGCTTGCAGCAACGGCGGTGGGAATTGCTGGCATCGGGGCCACCCTGTCCCAGTTGCTCCTTGCGAACAACCAGATTCGCGCCTGCCTCATTCTGGACTCAGTCGGGGCCGGGCTGGGCATCGCGATCGCCTTGGTTCTGATTCCCTTGGGCGTGAAGAGCTATCTGGTTGGACTCGTGGGTCACGCTGTCGTCGTCGCGGTCGTGGTCTCCCTGGCATTGTTGAGAACGAGGGGAATCCTATGGTCAGACATAGGGGCGTCTCTTCTGCCGGCCGCAGTGGCCAGCATTGCCGCTGCCGGGTTGCTTCTTCTCGTTCGGCAGGGCGATGGCCAGGTCGCCCGTCGAATGTTGCGGTTGGCCGTGGAGGGCATGACATTCGGAGTCGGCTATGTGGGTACGCTACGGATGCTGTTCCCGGGGTTGCTCTGCCGGTTGCTGGCAGTCTCCCCGGGCGGCCATGTGGTGGCACGCTGCATCGGGATGGATCTTCGCGATGCGCGCTAGAGACCATACCGAAGAACGTGAGAAACCCCTGGCAGGCCTGAGGGTCATTGCAGCGCTCAACGGGCTGGAACTCTTCGGTCACGAGCGGGGAAACATCGAGGTCTACAAGGCGATCCGAGGCCTCGGCGCTGATGTAACCGTTGGAGTAAACGCCACGGAGGACGGTGGCGATGTCGGCCGACACTTGAGGGGACTTGAGTTTCCGACGTTTGCGCTACCCTTCAGCAATCAATGGTCACGTAAGTGGCTCAAGCGGGACCCGACGGCCATTCTAGAGAAGGCGCGATCCGTCACGGAGTGCTCCTTGAGGTTCAGGAAGAAGGTCTCCAAGCTTCGACCGACGCACGTCTTCCTGGGCAGTTCGCTCGCCTACAGTTACGTATCGATGGCGCTCGCAACGTGCAATGTGCCCATGATCTACCGCATGGGTGATTGCCCACCCTTCGACTCACCATTCAATCTCAGGATCTGGCGC
Organism: uncultured delta proteobacterium; assembly: GCA_963831265.1. Taxonomy (GTDB): domain Bacteria; phylum Myxococcota; class Myxococcia; order Myxococcales; family Anaeromyxobacteraceae; genus CAIOAK01. The sequence goes on from CAWHPQ010000005.1 coordinate 21,808, forward strand.
CTTGCCATGCGAAGGACGTCCCATGTAGTCGCCAACGCGGAGTTCGTTCGGCGCGAGGCGACATCGGGTGGCGTGCCGCCAGGTAGAATGTCCGTGATCTACAATCTCGCACCATCGAACGCTGCACCGTCGGCTTCGAAGGCGGGCGAGACCTTGGAGGCCGGTGACGAAGTCAGGCGAATCGTCTACGTCGGGTCCATTGCCGAGCAAAAGGGCGTCCGGCAACTCGTCCAGGCGTTTGCCTTGTTGCGCTTCCGGTTCCCGGAACTCGTCCTGGATGTCGTTGGGGGGTCGCGGTATGACGCCCAGTTCAGGGGAGAAGTGAGCAGTCTGATCGACGACGCCGGGCTCGGCGGCTGCATCATAATGCACGGTCAGCAGGCCAACCCCACTCCCTACTATCGCAACGCCGTCATTCACGTCGCCCCTTCCATGTGGGAGGAACCGTCCGCAAACGTCGTCGTCGAGGCGAAGCGGGAGGGGGTGCCATCCGTTGTCTTTCGTTCCGGAGGACTTCCGGAACTGGTTAGGAACGGCGTGGATGGGGTGATCTGTGCAGAGAAGACCCCGGAGGCTCTGGCGGGAGGGATTGCGTCGCTCCTCGAGAACGAGGAACGACGAAGGGCGGCAGGCCGTGCTGCTCGCGAGGATTTCGAGGCGCGCTTCGGACCGGAAAGGTTCGCACGGCAGTGGGCTGAGATCTTCCTGCGGCCGCCAAGCGTCGCACGACGTGATGACACCGGCCTGGCGAGCGAGCGTCCGTGATCGACGCCCTGCTCACGTCGTCCGGGACCCCTGATGTCTCTCGGTGGGCGAAGGTCCTCGCCGTCTGGCTTGTTGCGCTGCTCGGGCTCCTGACCCCCAACCCTCTGCTGACGACGGCGGGGATAGCCGTCCTTCCCCTTCTGGCGATGCTGCTCTGGCGGCCAGGGGAGCCTCCGATCCTGCTCCTCGTCGTCCTGAATCAGTGGATGCAGGTCTTCGTGCCCGTGCTTCGGGCGGATCTGGCCGGCCAGCGCGTGGGCGAGGAAATCCGTCTGCCCGAGATGGAACTGGCTGCATGGCTGGGTTTGCTCGCAGTCGTTGGACTGGCGTTCGGGATGAGGTTGGGCGTGGGTCGTGGGGCGGCCCTGGACGACGAAGCCACGGCCCGCTGGTCCCTGCAGGTGAAGGGGACAAGGCTTGCCGCTGTGTACTCCGCCGCGCTTGCTCTGGCACTGGTACTGCCCGAACTCGCGTGGCTGGTGCCTTCGCTGCGCCAGCCCATTCTCGTCCTAGGCGGGCTTCGCTGGATCGCCGTATTCCTCATCCTTTGGCTGGCAGTGACCAGGAACGACCTGAGGTTGCTCGCCGCAGCCGTCTTCCTGCTCGAGACGATCATCGGGCTCGGAGGCTATTTCTCGGGCTTCAAGACGGTCTACTTTCTGGGGGCCGTCACGCTGCTCTCGGTGCGATCTCAATCGAGCCGGATCGCATGGGCGAGCCTCGCGGTCGTGAGCGTGGTCGCGATCGGTCTCGGCGTCGTCTGGCAGGCGGTGAAGCTGGACTACAGACCGTTCTTGAGCCAAGGGGAGAGTTCGCAGGCCGTACTCGTGTCGCCTGCGGAACGGTACGGCTTCCTCGTCGAGAGGACGCTGACGCTGAACGCGGCGGACCTGTCGCGCGGGCTGGAATCTGGCGTGGACCGTCTGGGCTACCTCGAGTTCTTCGCCCGCGCCATCCAGATGGTGCCGTCGCAGATTCCCTTCCAGGGCGGCCAGCTCTGGGGGGAGGCGGTCTTTCACCTCGTGACGCCGCGTGCGCTCTTCCCCGGCAAGCTGGAGATCAACGATTCGGACCGGACGAACGCCTTCTGCGGAGTGCGCGTGTCCGGTGCCGAACAGGGAACGTCGATCAGCATCGGCTATGCGGGAGAGAGCTACATCGACTTCGGTCCCCTGCTGATGTTCGTCCCCATTCTCCTCCTAGGAATGTTCTGGGGATGGGGATACAGGTGGCTCTCGACCTGCTCCCCGGAACGACCCCTTGGGCTGGCCGCCGGTGTCGTCTTCGTGATGTCGGGTGCGCAGCTCTTCGAGTCCTCCAACATCAAGCTCCTCGGTGGTGGAGTGACGGCCCTGATCGCCTGGACGCTCTTGCTGCGGCTGGGCGGGCGCAGGATGGGCCGGTTCCTGACCGGCGGAAGTGGTCCGGGATAGAGGGGCGATGCTGGCGATCCTCGCAACTCATCCCATCCAGTACCGGGCACCCGTCTGGAGGCTCCTCGCCAGCCGCGGCCGGGTCCCCTTCGAGGTGCTGTACCTTTCCTCGCACGGGGTCCAACCCACCCTCGACCAGGGCTTCGGGGAGGTGTTCCGATGGGACCTGGACTTGCTGAGCGGGTATCCGCACCAGTTCCCCGACGGACCAGCGCCGAGCGAGCTGGGGGGGTTCTGGGCAACGGGTCTGCCTCGATGCTTCCGTGAGCGGCTGCATAGTGGAATGTACCGGGCGCTGCTCGTCCCCGGTTGGCACGTTCGCGCATGCTGGGAGGCCGTGTGGCTCGCGCACCGGCTGCGGATTCCGGTCTGGATCGGAGGCGACAGCAACGACATCCGGAAAGACCCTATTTTGAGGCGCATGGTGAAGCGGCTGCTCGTTGGAGGGCTGCTGCACCGGGTGGACCGGTTCCTCTACGTGGGTGAGGCCACGCGACGGCTCTTCCGGGCCTATGGCGCGCCGGAAGCCGCACTCGTTCGTGCGCCACACGCGGTCGACAATGTCCGGTTCAGGGAACAGGCTGATGCACAGCGACCCGGGAGGGCTGCGTTGCGTCGAGCATGGGGAATTCCGGAGGATGCCTTCTGCGTCCTCTTCGCTGGCAAGCTGGACTCACACAAGCGCCCCGGTGACGTGATCTGTGCGCTGCGCCTGCTGAGCGACCTGGATCCTGGACGCACCTACCACGCTCTCGTCGTGGGGGCGGGAGACCAGGCAAGTGCCCTCCGAGGACAGTGCCAGGTTGTGTTTGACGCGAAAGGAGCTAGGTCTTCGACAGCGAGCGATCCCGCTTCACCTCATGCCAGCTTCGTGGGCTTCCTAAACCAATCGGAGATGCCCAAGGCCTATGTGGCGGGCGACTTGCTCGTTCTCCCGAGCGAGTCGGAAACCTGGGGGCTCGTGGTGAACGAAGCGCTCGCGTGCGGGCTGCCATGTGTCGTGAGCGATGCCTGTGGGTCAGCCGAGGATCTGGTGACTCCGCTGGATCCCAGGCTGTGCTTCCCTGTCGGTGACGTTGAGGCGCTCGCGCGCACTATCCGGCACGCCGCCGAGCATCCTCCTTCTATCCAAGCCATGTCCAACCTCATCGGCGAATTCGACTTCGCCGCAAACGCCGAGGCAATCGAGCGGCTCTGGCTGGAGGTGACCGATCGATGACCTCCAATTTCGTCTCGGTCATCATGCCAACCCACGATTCGGCGCCGTGGATTGAGGACTCGATCAACTCGGTTTTGCGACAGACCTGGACAGATCTCGAGTTGATCGTTGTGGATGACGGCTCGACGGATGACAGTCAGGCGATTTGTGCCCCGCTCCTGGTTGACCCCAGAGTCCGGTGGATTCGCCAGGTGAAGAGTGGAGCCGCGGTGGCGAGAAATCGCGGCCTGCAAGAGGCGCGTGGGCGATGGATCCAGTTCATCGACTCGGACGATCTGCTCGCTCCGGACAAGATCGCTCAGCAGATGACGAGGGCGGTAGTCGGAGGTGACCGCACGCTCTACTCGGGCCTCTGGGGCCGGTTCAGGAGCGATCCTGCAAGCTGGACTCCTGACAGGAGCGAACTGCTCGTGGATGGACTGGAGCCAATAGACTGGCTCGTTCGGAAGTACTCAGGGTATTCGATGATCGCCCTCCACGCATGGCTCATTCCGCGAGCAATCATCGATCGGGAAGGGGTCTGGGATGAGACGTTGACCCGGAATGACGATGGCGAGTTCATCGATCGACTCGTCTTGGGGGCGGAGCGGGTCGAGTACGTTCCCGAGGCAGGGTGCTACTATCGAGCAGGGCACCGAAAAGGGATCTCCAGGAGCCAATCAAGGTCGCACGCGGAATCCGCGGCACGATCGATTCAGATTTGCACTGGCCGGCTGCTAGCTCGAGAAGACTCTGCGCGCACGAGGGTTGCTTGCGCCACGCAGTGGCTCCTGTTGGCCTATGAGAGTCTTCCGCTGTTCCCGGACCTTTCGAGGCGTGCGCACTTCGAGGCGAAGGTGCTCGCACCGGCACTGCGACTTGACCTCCCAGGTTCGCTGGCACTCAAGTTCTTGGGAAGAGCGGTTGGATGGCGACTCGCCCGAAGATTGCAGCATGCCTACCGAGAATTGAGGTCATCGCGGATTCGGTTGCCGGGTTGACTTGCTCCTGCCAGCACGTCTCGAAACCAGGCGTCCAGTTCCCGCGCTTGGGTCGCCGCCGTGAAGGGCTCGAGTGCCAACCGGTCGAGAGGAACAGGCTGGAGGTACTGGCGCCGCCGAAACCACTCCTCGATGATCGCGTCCGCTAGCTGCGTCTTCGTTGTCCTCTCGTCGAACGTAACGCAGACGGCCCCTCCCACGGAACGCACCAACTCCACGACAGGGCTCTTCCTGTGGAAGATCGCCAGCACGGGCCTTCCGGAGAGCAGGTAGGGGTAGATCTTCGATGCCGTGTAGGCTGGTTCCTCCGATCCGAATGCTACCAAGGCGTCGCCCTGGATCAGGGCTGCGAGAGTGCCGCTGTAGCTGAGCCGGTCCGGGACTTCCTCCACCCACGGCGCCAGCCGCGACCCCGCGACAAGCGGTGAGAGGGTCCGCTGTCCTTGACCAGCCCTCGCGTAGGACGTGCCGCGTGCCTGAAAGCGAACGTCGCCCTCGCCGATGAGTCCGGTGTCCAGCGCGACCAGCCAAGCTGCGAAGAAGGCGGAGGCTGACTTCAACATATGGGGAGCAATCGCCCCTATGTAACTCCATGTACGACGGTTTCCCAGTATAGACACCTTCATGGAATCGCCCTGGTGAGTCCGGATCCTATCCAGTTCCGCCGGCTCTGCCGGGAACGGACGAACGAGCCGCGGGCGCCGCGCGCACGACTCGCCATACCGGCCGACGAGATCATCGAGGTAGGCCCGCGAGACCGACAGGAAGCCCGAGCACACGGGGGCGACCATGCGCTCAGCGATCCGGTGCGACCGATCCGCCAGCATGAACTTCAGGCGGCCGCCCGGGGGAACGACGTCGGTGTTGCGACGGTAGAAGTCGTTCACCCACGGGTCCTGGTAATCCATGCAGAAGGGGACACTGAACTTACGCATCCAGAATGGTCCCAGGAGATGAACCGCGAACTCGGTTGTGGAGAAGAACACGAGATCGAACCTGCCAGTCGCGAGCAACTCGCTCCCCCGCCTGTACAGCGGCCAGATGCTGCGCTGCGCGAGCCCGCGAAGGCCCCAGCCCCGGAGCGGAAGCGGGCGAACGCGGTGCAACAGGACGTCGGCGGGGATCCCGTCGGCAAGCCATGGGTCCGTCGGACCGATTTCGTCCGACGGCTCGACGCAGAGGATCTCGACGTTCCATCCCGCAGTCGACGAGTGCTTCACCACCAGACGCAGTCGATGAGTGTCCGCACCGTTCGTCGGAGCGAAGCGAGGGCTTACCGCGAGGACTCGCAGAGCGGATGCGTTCACGACTGGCCCTCGGTCCGCATCAATTCTGAGTTCGTTGCCGGGAATGCTGCCCCTGACGATTCACAAGGATGGACAAGGGGTCGGCACTTGCGACGAGGTGGAAACGGCTATCGCTGGAAGTGTCAGACCGGGAATACTGATGGCTTCCGAGTTCTGGCTTCTCGTCGCCGTGTGCGACGATCTCAATAGTGCCGTCGTCGCTCCCGCTGTCCACAACGACCACCCGATCAAACGCGATCAACCGATCCAGGACGCGCCTGATGGTGAGCGCTTCGTTGAAGGTGAAGATCACCGGCGTGACCGGAGCGAGGAAGGCAAGACGATCACGTTCGACGGACGGAGTCATGCGATCCTCCTGGCCCGCTCGTCGAGGATCGAGCGGTAAAGGCCCTCCAGGCGCTCGCCCATGCGCTCCAGCGAGAACTCCTCCTGGAACAGGGCGATGGCTGCGGCCCCGGCGGCCAGTCGTGCGTCGGGATCGGCCAGGTAGTGGCGCAGCCCGGCGGCGATCGACTCTGGATCGGGATCGACGACGACCCCGGCACCGGCCCGTTTTGCGTCCTCGGACAGCGCCACCCCGCGCCCGAGCACGCCCGGGAGCCCTGCGGCCATGGCCTCCACGGCAGCGAGCCCGAAGTTCTCGGAGAGGGACGGAAGGACGAACAGATTCGCGGCGGCGAGGAGGTTGTCCTTCACCTGGCCACCGACTTGCCCGAGCCAGTGGACTTGATCACTGATCCTCTCGCGCTGAGCGATGTCACGGAGACCGCGTAAGTACTCGCTTGCCCCCTCGCCCCCGACGAGCAGTGTGGGGACTACACCTTCGCGCCGCAGGATTCCTAAGGCCAGGAGCAGGCCCTCGAAGTTCTTCTTCGGGTCGATCCGTGAGAGCGCGAGGATCTTCAGGCCGTTCGCCGGGATCCCGCGTTCGGCCAGGAAGCGATCGCGATCGCCCTTTCGGACGCCCTCGATCCCCAGCGGGATGACGACTCCATTCATCGCTATTCCAAGAAGGCGAGCCTCCTGCTCCTCTGACGAACTCGTGAAGTGCACCGCTGCTGCATCCCGAAGGGCGGGGCCCTCCAGGAAGGAGAGAGATATCCGCTTCAGCCACGGCCTTCGACGGGTGACCCCGTAATTGGAAAGGGTTCCGAGCGGGCGCAGGACGTAGGGCACGTTGAGACGCCGGGCCACCAGGGCCGCCGCAGTGCTGGAGAAGGAGAAGAGAGCGTGGATGTGGATGACGTCGAACCGGCGAACGTTTCTCCAGAGCCAGGGCACCATGCTCGGCGCCACCTTGTAGAACTCCGTCAGCTTTCGAACGTAGACCCGCTCCACCCCCAATGCCGGCTCTGGCGAGTCCTCGCCGATCGGACGTAGGCCCGGTCCAGCGTCGTCGGTGGTGACCGTTGTGACCGAACACCCCAGGCCGCGGAGCGACTTCTCGATACACCGGATCGCCAGGCTGGGCCCTCCGTGCACGGCCGCGATCGACGGTATCACCTGGAGGATGCTCAGGGCCGGCACGCCATGACCTCCTCGACCTTCCGGATGAGCACCGACTTCTCGACGTCCCAGTTGAACAACTCCTGGCCTAGAGTGTACGCATGAGCGCGCGCCCGTGCCAGGCTGGCGCCTCCGTTCACGAGGAAACCGTCGATCGCCAAGGCGAGGCCCTCGGCCAACTCGACGGGATAGAGACTCAAGGCGGAGCCAGCGCTGGGGACCAGCAAGTGATGCGCCGGTATGTCCGACGCAACTGTGGGAATGCCCGCCAGAATGTAGGTGAACAACTTGTTCGCGAGCGCGATGCGACGGTTCAGGGTAGCTCCCGTCTCGCCCACGAAGCCGACGTCGAAGCGGGACGCAAGACGCTCCATCTCCGAGGGGCGCTCCGGTGGAAGCAAGTGGACGCGATCTCCGACGCCGGCAGCGGCTGCGACGGCGTTCAGGTGGTCTAGGAAGCCTGCCTCGGGGTTTCCCCGCAGGTACAGGTGCGGCCGCGACCGGGCGAGACCGATCGCACGGACCGCGCACTCGAGCCCCCGGTCGCCTCCGATGGTCTGGGAGAACCAGTAGATGGACGGACCTGGGGAAGCCGTACCCCGGGCGGTGGGCTCGGCAGGAGCATGGGAGCGGGGGAAGACGTTCAGCACGACCGTGGGCTGAGGGATTCCGTAGGCGCCTACGTAGGCGTCGGCGATCCCAGGGGACGCAGCCGTGACGTACGCGGCTCCGGGGAGGTAGGCCGACTCGATTGCTCTCGTGTGATGTCGAACAGCGTCGAATTCCGATCCATCGGGCGGATCGCCGAGGTGGAAATCCTCGGCGTCGAAGGCGTAGCGGGAGCCGTGAAGGCGGGCTGCACGGGCGGCGGCGGGAAGCGCTGCGACGTAGTGAGCGACGTAGAGATCGGCGCGGACCGACGTCGCTGCCCTGACGAGGTCCGGCGTGGCCTGGTGCCATGCGGCTTCGAGGACCCGCGGGTGAGTCAAGCCCGCCACCACGGCCCGTCTCGCTGCGCGCTGACGGAAGACCTGGATGACACGGCGTGGCAGGGGAGTGTCAGGACCAAAACGAACCTTCGTGACCGAACTCCAGCCCCGGTCCTCGAACTTGGCGTCTGCGGCCCGAGCCCACGAGCGGAAGTCACCGCAGATCACGTGGACTCCATGGCCCGCCTCCACGAGCGCATCCGCTTCCTTGACCAGGCGAGGATTGGTGGAGAGCAGAGTAGGGGAGATGAGGCAGATGGTGGCCATTCAGTCGCTCACGCTGCACGTCTGCCGCGCGCCATCATGCATTCCCAGCTGATCCCGACGCGCGGACCGACCGCTGCGTTGTCGAAGAAGGGGACCCTCTCGTACCTTCGGGATTCGCCCGGATTGTGCTCCGCGACGCCAACGGAATCCGCGACCAGGCAGTCCACCTCGCGTTCAAGGGAGCCTGTGGTGCCGCGTTGCACGACCTCAAGGAGAGTTCCCTGGCAGCCCCGATACTCGGTGCCCAACGGGCAATGGCCTCGGTCAGGGCGACACCAGACAGTATGAGTCGGGCGGTCCGGGTCGTCTCGGTCTCCTGAACAAAGATAGTCGCCTTGTCAGTGAGGATGATGTCGCTCTGGGCAAAGGTCTCGAGTACTTGGTCCAACTCGTGGACGAGCATCAGGGTCGTGATGGACGAGGGATCCATTGGGTTGGCATGAGGCGAGACCTCATGGCTCAGGCCAGGCGTGCGAGCAAGCGGAGCGACAGGGGTATCCGCGCACGGCTTGCTTCGGCCAGATCCCCAAAGGACCGTGGATCGCCTGGAGGAAGTGCCACGAAGTTTACTCCCTCGTAATCCGAGAACACGTTGTGAAAGGTCTCAGAAGGCGGATAAAACTCCAATCCGTTCCTCAGGGAATAGTGGAGTGCCCTCACCGAATATCCAAACGACTCCAGGTGGGATGCGATGGCGCCGGCATCATAGCTCTCGAACAGGAGCGCCGGAGCTGCAGGGCTCGTCAGGAGTCGCTCTGCTCCCCGGAGCACGGCATGCTCACTGCCCTCGGTATCGATCTTCACCAAGTCAACCGGACCGGGAAAGTGCTGGTCAAGGGTGGTCGATGGGGTATCGACGGGCTGCTCCACCGTGCTCGCTCCGCGGATAGTCGAGCCAGTCCCGTCGTTCCGGTGATGCCCGGAAATGAAGAAGCCGACCGTTCCGACTCGGTCGGCCACGACTTCGTCATGGACGACGACATTCGATGCGCCATTGAGTTCCAGATTGCGGACAAGCTTACGTCGGATGCGAGGCACGGGTTCGAATGCATCGACTCTGCCCGCCTTCCCGACAAGACGGGAAGCCAGAAGCGAGTAGTATCCTCCGTTCGCTCCAACGTCCACGAACGACATGCCTGGCCTGAGCAGCGATTGCAGGAATCTAGTTCCGGAGATCTCGTATGTACCGAAGCTGTAGATCAGGCCGTCGATATAGTGATTGCGAGGAACCACTTCCATTTTTAGGTCGTGGTCCCCGAGCGCCACGATGAGTGGCCGGTCCAGCCAAGAAGGATCGGAAGACGTGTGCCACCACCGCGAGATCCGCCGTCGCGCGGCAAGCCCCAGGTTTTCCCAGAGTTGGGGCTTGTTCCGGGGGAGATTGCTGCGGATTCGGGTGAGCATCGGTTACCAGGGCAGGCAATAGACAGGGCCTTTGGGTCATGGATTCCCACGTCGGATCCAATTCAGCGCGCCCATGCGGGCCCCGACGACACGCTCCACTTCGTCTACGTACCAGACCGGGTTCCAGGATGAAAGGGCCTGTCAACCGGGCGAGTGTAGGTTTGTGTCTGGTCGAAGCCATCGCCACGGCCAGAAATCACAACCAAGTGAGGAAGTCGGGCAAGCTGACGGCGCGGTAGCGGCGCGAACCTGCGCGTCATACAGTCGAAAAGGCTAGACCGTTTCGCCAAGTGGACATGGATGTGCAGAAGAGGATACCTGAGGCATGAACCCGTCGGACATCACGCCGCTGGTCCTCGTTCACAACGAGGCGTGCAACCTCGAGCGAACCCTATCCCGCCTGGGGTGGGCGAAGAGGGTCGTGATCGTCGACAGCGGAAGTACGGATGAGTCGAGAGCCATCGCCAGTCGATTGGACAACGTGTCCTGGATGGAGCGGCCGTTCGACAACTTTGCTAGTCAGCGGAATTTTGGCCTCACCTTGATCGAATCTGAATGGGTACTGTCACTCGACGCGGACTTCGTCCTGGGCGAAGGCTTCGAGTCCGAGATCCGGGGCCTCGATCCCGCGAGTGGCGTGTCGGCCTACGAAGTTGCATTCGATTACGTCGTCTTCGGAAGATCCATCGGAAGCTCGCTCTACCCGAACCGGCCCGTCCTCTTCCGGGTCGATCGTTGCAAGTACCTGGAGGACGGGCACTGCGAGCGGCTCGAGGTGGTCGGCCAATCGGAAACCCTGAGAAGCCGGATCCTCCATGACGACAGGAAGCCGCTGGCCCGGTGGTTTCGGGCCCAGGTGTCCTATGCCGAACTCGAGGCGAAGAAGCTCCAGCAGGCTCCGCAGAGCACCTTGGGGCTGGCGGACAAGGTCCGCAAGACGGCGATTCTCGCCCCCGTGGCCGTCCCGCTGTATGCGCTCCTCTGGAAGGGCCTTATCTTTCGAGGATGGCCGGCCTGGTACTACGTTCTACAGCGAACGATTGCCGAGATGATACTGGCGGTGACGCTGGTCGATGGGCGCCTGCGAAGGCCATGAATCGACTCATGGAAGGATGCGCAATGGCCGGCGAAGGTGTGTCACGCCTCGACAGATTCACGAACGGCTGGTACCGCCCTGGCCGTCCCCTGCCGATTCGAATCCTCTGGGTCGTGGCCAACGGTTTGCTGTTCTTGTCCTGGTTCCCCTGGCCGAGCGCGCTCAAGCGGTCCGTGCTGCGCGCCTTCGGGGCCAGGGTGGGGTCGGGGGTGGTCATCAAACCGCGAGTGAACATCAAGTACCCCTGGAATTTGTCCATCGGAGATCACAGCTGGATCGGGGAGGCGGTCTGGCTCGATTCCGTCGCCGCAATCGAGATCGGGCCCCACTGCTGCCTTTCCCAAGGCGTCATGGTCGAGACCGGGAACCACGACTGGTCGAAGGAGACCTTCGACCTGATGCTCGGCCCCGTCGTGCTCGAGCAGGGTTCGTGGGCAGCCGCAGGCTCGCTTCTCCTTCCGGGGAGTCGCCTGGCAAGCCATGCTGTCCTCGGTGCGCGAAGTGTCCTGGCAGGGACGACGCAACCGTACGGCGTCTACGTTGGCGTGCCCGCGAAGTTCGTGAAGTCGAGGACAATCAATCCGGGATAGCGCCTCGCAATAGGCAAACGGGCGCCTCCAGGGCAACGGAATTCGCGAAATGCTCGAGTCCCCCACGATCGTCTATTCCCAGGCCTGCATGAACCTCCTCCTCCTCAACCAGTTCTTCCCCCCGGACCTCGCGCCCACCGGGCAGATGGCGGCCGACCTGGCGGAGGACCTCGTCGCGGCCGGCCACTCGGTCACGGTCGTCGCCAGCCGGGGCAACTACACCGGCGGCGATCGCCACCAGTCCCGCTCCTCCTGGCGCGGCATCGAGGTGGTCCGCGTCCCCGCCACCTCCCTCGGAAAGCGAACCCTCGCCCACCGCGCCCTCGACTACGGCAGCTTCTACGCCTCCGCCGGCTGGGTCCTCCGCCGCCTCCCTCCTCCCGACGTCATCGTCGCCCTGACCACCCCGCCGCTCATCGCGGCCACCGGCCTCGGCGCCCGCCACCAGGGCACGAAGCTCGTCTACTGGGTCCAGGACCTGTATCCGGAGATCGCCGTCGCCTTCGGCGCCATCGGCTCGTCGGCCGTCCACACGCGGACCATGGCCTCCATCTCCAACCGGGTCATGAAGGCAGCTGCCCAGGTCGTCGTCCTCGGCGAGGCCATGAAGGAGAAGGCGGTCAACGCCGGCGCCCGCCGCGACCGCGTGTCGATCATCCCCAACTGGGCCGACGGGGACGTCGTCCACTCCATCCCGCACGAGTCGAACCCGCTCCGCGACGACCTCGCCCGCGGCTCCCCGTTCGTCGTCCTCTACTCCGGCAACATCGGCCGGGCCCACGACGTGAGCACGCTCGTCGGGGCCGCGCGCAAGCTCTCCGGCCGCACCGACATCGCCTTCGTCTTCCAGGGGGAGGGGAACAAGCGGGCGGAGCTGGAGCTGGGCACCCGCGGCCTCCCCAACGTCCGCTTCGCCCCCTACCAGGCCCGGGAGCGGCTCGCCGAGTCGCTCTCCGCGGCCGACGTGCACCTCATCACCCTCTCGCCCAGCGTCCTGGGGCTGCTCGAGCCCTCCAAGCTCTACGGCATCATGGCGGCAGGGCGGCCGGCCCTCTACGTGGGGCCGGACCGGTCGGAGGTGGCGAGGACCATCGCGGCCGAGCGCATCGGAGCCTGCGTGGGAAACGGCGACGTGGACGGGCTCGTCGAGGCCATCACCCGCCGCGCGGCCGACCCCTCCCTGTGCCGTGACGAAGGGACACGCGCCCGCGCCGCGTTCGACAGGGAGTACTCCCGCCCACACCGGACCACACAGTTCAGGAGAATTCTCGAGTCACTTTCCTGAGGTTCCGTTGTCCAGTCCCGTCCCCGTCCTTATCGGGTGACACCCGTGCAAGGGAACTCGCCCACACCCCCTCCGTGGCATATTGTCGCTCCTCAACTCCGGGGGGGGAGACCGCAAGCACGTGCAGACCGTCGTCGTCGCCTTTCTCATCTCGCTCGTCGTCGCGCTCGTGCTCACCCCCCTGGTTCGAGGTGCGGCCGTCCGCTTCGGCGCGCTCGATCACGCGCTGACCTCCCGCAAGATCCACGGCAGGCCCATCCCCCGCCTCGGCGGCGTGGCCATCGTGGCCGCCTTCTTCGTCCCGCTCCTCGCGCTCTTCTTCTTCGACACCGGGGTGGGGCGCCTCCTCTGGAGCCAGCCGCAGCGGGCCCTGGCCCTCATCCTGGGCGCCCTCGCCATCGCGGCGCTCGGCACCTTCGACGACCTCCGGGGCTCCGGGGCGCGCATCAAGTTCACCGTCCAGGTCCTGGTGGCGGCGCTCATGTGGATGGCCGGCTACCGGCTCGACACCATCGCCTCCCCGTTCGGCACGCTCGACCTGGGCCTCCTCGGCTTCCCCCTCACCGTCCTCTGGATCGTGGGGGTGACGAACGCCCTCAACCTCATCGACGGCCTCGATGGCCTCGCCACCGGCGTCGCGCTGGCCGCCACCGGGACCATCTTCTGGGTGAGCCTGAGCAACGGCCGCCCGCTCATGGCCCTCTTCATGGCCTGCCTGGCCGGCGCGCTCCTCGGCTTCCTCCGCTACAACTTCAACCCGGCGTCGATCTTCATGGGGGACTCGGGCAGCCTCTTCGTGGGGTTCGTGCTCGCCGCCACCGCGCTCGAGACCCACGAGAAGTCCACCACCGCGGTATCGCTGCTCGTGCCGCTCGTGGCGCTGGGGCTCCCCATCGGCGACACGCTCCTCGCCATGACCCGGCGCATGGTGCGCGGCCAGCCCATGTTCTCCTCCGACGCGGGCCACATCCACCACCGGCTCATGTCCCGCGGGCTCTCCCACCGGGCCACCGTGCTCGCCCTCTACGGCATCTCCATCGTCCTGGCCGGCATCGCGGTGGCGCTCTACCACTCCGACGTCGAGCAGACGCTCGCCTTCGTGGGCGCCATCGTGGCCATCGCGGCCATGCTGCTCTTCTCGGCGGGCTACGTCCGGTTCGACCACGGGCGGAAGCTCCTCTCCGACCGGAAGAACAACCTGGCCATGCGGGCGGCCGTGCGGCAGGCGGGGGAGCAGCTCCGGCGCGCCGAGGAGCCGGACGCCATCTGGCGGGTGGTGCTCGAGACCGTGCCGGCCCTCCAGGCGAGCTGCGCCTCGCTCAAGCTCGTGGCGCGGAACGGGACGGTCCGGACGAGCGAGTACTCCTGGGGCTTCGACGAGGCGCCGCTCTCCGTCCTGCGGGCCCGGTTCAGCCTGCTGGGGGAGAGGCCGGACGACGGGGGGCTCGAGCTGGGGTTCACCGACGGCCGGCGCACCGTGGACCGGGACACGGAGATCTCGATCGAGCTCCTGTGCGAGCACGTGCACGCGGCGTTGCAGAGGATCGCCGCGAGGCACGAGGCCGAGGCGACGGGGGCGAGGAAGCTGCTCCAGTTCCGGAGGTAGGGGGCGTCAGCCGCGCGCGGGCATGTGGATCCTCGCTGGCTCCCGGATTGCACATTTCCGGTGCGAGAGGGATCGAGCATGGGAAATCGTGAGACGGGCGGACGAAACGCGGACCGGGAGGCCTTGGGAGCGCCAGCACTCGGTGGCGACGCGGGGAACTTGACGCCTTCGCGGATGATATGTATCAATGATATGTATCATGAAGGGCAGGCGACCGGGATGAGTGGGACGAAGGCCAAGGTGTTCTGGACCGGGCGAAGCCAGGCGGTTCGCCTCCCGAAGGAGTTCCGCTTCGACACGGAGACCGTGAGCGTCCGTCGCGAGGGGGCAGCGGTGATCCTCGAACCACTGGACGAATGGCCGGAGGGGTACGTCGAGTCGTTCACCGGGGTCCCCGAGGACTTCCGCAGGCCAGAGCAGGGCGAGGTCGACGAGCGCGAGAAGCTCGCTTGAAGCTTCTGCTCGACACGGATACCTGCATCTTCGCCCTCAAGCGGAACCCCGCCGTTCTCGAGCGAATGCTGTCGCACAGCCGGGCGGACGTGGCGGTCAGCGTCATCACCGAGGCGGAGTTGCGCACG
This sequence comes from uncultured delta proteobacterium, assembly GCA_963831265.1. Taxonomy (GTDB): domain Bacteria; phylum Myxococcota; class Myxococcia; order Myxococcales; family Anaeromyxobacteraceae; genus CAIOAK01. The sequence continues at coordinate 36,836 of CAWHPQ010000005.1, forward strand.
GGCGCAGCCAAGAGCTCGGCGCCGGCGCGGACCCTGCACCTCCTGGAAAACTTCCTTCGGCCGCTGGCCGTCGTCGAGTTCACCTCCACCGACGCCACGACCTACGCCCAGCTCCGCGCGAAGCTCGAACGGTCCGGAACACCAATCGGTCCGCTCGATACTCTCATCGCCGCGCAGGCGGTTTCCCGGAAGCTCGTCCTCGTCAGCAACAACGAGGGGGAGTTTGGCCGGGTCCCGGGAATGCGACTGGAGAACTGGACGAAGGCGACATCCCGGTTGCTATAGTTCCCCTCCTCATGCCCCGCGCCCTCGTCACCGGAATCGCCGGCCAGGACGGCTGGTACCTCGCGAAGCTCCTCCTCGGGAAGGGTTACGAGGTGGTGGGCTGCGGCCGCCCCGGCACGCTCCTCGGACCGCGCGGCCGGCCGCTCCGCGAGCTGGGCGTGAAGCTCGTGGAGATGGACCTGCTCGACCGCTACCAGACGCTCCGCGGCGTCGCCGAGGTGGCCCCCGACGAGGTCTACAACATGGCCGGCCACTCCTTCGTGCCCCAGTCCTGGGAGGACCCGGCCACCGCCATCCGCATCACCTCCTGGCCGGTCATCCACCTCATGGACGCGGTCCACGAGGTCTCGCCGAGGAGCCGCTTCTACCAGTCGAGCACCTCCGAGATCTTCGGGCTCACCAGTCGTCCCCCCAGACCGAGGAGACGCCGGTGGCGCCGGCGAACCCGTACGCAGCCGCCAAGGTCTTCGCCCACCAGCTCGTGGCCCTCTACCGGGCCCACTACGGCCTCTTCGCCTGCTCGGGGATCCTCTACAACCACGAGTCGCCGCGCCGGCCGCCCCAGTTCGTCACCGCCAAGGTCTGCCACGCCGCGAAGGCCATCGCCGCCGGCAAGCAGCGGGAGCTCTGGCTCGGCGATCTCGAGGTGACCCGCGACTGGGGCTTCGCCGGCGACTCGGTGGACGCCATGTGGCGCATGCTCCAGCAGGAGCGGCCGGGCGACTACATCATCGGGACCGGCGTGGCCCACACCGTCCGGGAGCTCTGCGAGCTGGCCTTCCGGCGCGTCGGGCTCGACTGGAAGGACCACGTGAAGCAGGACCCGGCCTTCATGCGCCCCGGGCAGCCCACCCACCTCCTCGCCGACCCGAGGAAGGCGCGGCGCGAGCTGGGATGGCAGGCGACGACCGGGTTCGAGGAGCTCGTGGGGATGATGGTGGACGCGGCGCCGGGGTAGGGGGGCTTCAGCCTCGCGCCGGAGCGCCTGCGGGCGAACGACCGGATGATCCGCACCGTCGAGGAGCTCCGCCATGGATTCGCCGTCGCCCGGACTCGAGACGCTGCTCGCCCGGCTGGCGGCGAGCGGGAGTGAGCGAGGCACGTCGCGGCACGGGTGTTATCACGCTTGATAACATCCACTCCACCGAGGAGGCCTCGACGGGCTCGGCGCCATCGAGGGGGGACGCGAGTACCCGGACGCTGGTCGAGCTGAAGCGGGGCGCCACGGATGCGAAGGGGCGCCTCGCCCTGGCCGTCCTCGAGGCGACCCTGGAGCGGAGCGGGGGCGGGTGAGCGCGGCGTGAACGCCTTCCCCCGGTGGCCAGCTCCAGGTGGCTGCCGGCAAGTGGCTTCCGGGTTGCAGGAGCCAGGCTCAAGAGGAGCCCTGCTTGGGGAATGAGAGTACGAGCGGACGAAGCGCGGACCTGGCGTCTTGCAAAGGATCATGGCAAGATTGACATAGGTGTAATACACTAAATATGTTGGCCATCGCCATCGAGGACTCGATCGATCCGGAGCGAATCCTCCTCCTGGGGATGTCGGAGCGCGACCGTCTCCTGCTGGTCGTCCACGCGGAGGTCGACGATTCAACGGTCCGGATCATCAGTGCGCGCCTTGCCACCGCGAACGAGAGGAGACGATATGAAGAAGGTCCGTAAGGCGAGGGAGCCATCGAAGGCCTCCTTGCGCGAGATTCCGGAAATCGACTTCAGGACTGCCAGGGTCCGCCCCAACCCGTACGCGGCACGTATCGCCGAGGAAGGAATCGTCCACATCCGGCGTGGCAGGCCGAGGAGAGGGACCGAGACGGGCCTCACGGAGCCGAGATCGATCCGTTTTCCGGCCCCGGTCTGGAAGGTGCTGGAGGCCCGGGCCAGGTCCGAGGGACTGACGCTGCACTCGGCGCTTCGCGTGGCCATCCTCGAGTGGGCGAGGCGCCCTGGCGGAGCTTGACGCTGCCCTCGCCCGGGCGCCGAGGTCCCGACGGGCTCGCGTTCACTCCTGCCGGACGATGTCGACCGAGATCTCCACCGCCGGGATCGTTCCCCTGTTCTCGAGCCAGTGCGTGGTGTTCCGGTCCTCGGGCCAGCCCACTCCGGGTCCGTAGTCCGTCGCGACCCCGTCCCGACGCCGCTCATCGTGCGCTCCTCCCGGTCAGCCGACGAAGCTCCCCTCGTACCCGCCGTCCTCCACGCTCCGCGCCGCCTCGGTCGCGTGCAGGGGGCCGAAGCAGTCGAGCATCACGGCGACCTCGTTCGTGTGCGTCGCCCCGACGCTCCTCTCGTACGCCCCCGGATGCGGTCCGTGCGGGAGGCCGGCCGGGTGGAGGGAGACGCTGCCGGGACCCACGCCGCGACGGGAGGTGAACTCCCCGCGCTGGTAGAAGATCACCTCGTCCACGTCCACGTTCGCGTGCGGGTACGGGCAGGGGACGGCGTCGGGGTGGAAGTCGAGGGGGCGGGGGACGAAGCTGCAGACGAGCACGCCGCGCGCCGCGAAGCTGCCGTGCACGGTGGGTGGAAGGTGGACCTGGCCGACGCGGGGCTGGAAGGCCAGGATGGGCACGGCGAAGGGCCAGACCGCGCCGTCCCAGCCGGTGACGTCGAGCGGGGAATGGGGCTGGCGGAAGGCGTGGAAGGCGCCGCCGCGCTTCACGAGCAGGTCGCGGATCCCCTCGTCCATGGGGCCCTCGAACTCCGGGCGGCGGAAGTCGCGGTGGTTCCATGGCGCGTCCATCCGGAGCTGGCCCACGTCGTTCCGGAACTGCCTCGGGAAGCCGAGTCCGCCGAGCGCCTCGACGGAGAACCAGCGCTGGGGGCCGGGGTCGGGGAGGAAGCGGTGGAGGATGCCCCTCGGGACGAGGAGGTAGTCGTCCGCGTCGAAGCGGACGTCGCCGAGGACGGTGCGGAGCAGGCCCCCGCCCTGGGAGATGAAGTACAGGTCGTCGCCGTCGCCGTTCGAGAAGTAGACCGGGTCGGGGGCGCCGGGGGTGACGAGCGAGAGGACGACGTCGTCGTTCCAGAGGAGCGGGACGCGGGCGTCGACGGGGGGGAGCGGGGTGGGGCCGGAGGCGGCCGCTGGGCCGGCCGCTGGGCCGGCCGACGCGAGGTCCCAGGTGCGGAAGTGGCGCTTGCGGAGCGGGGAGGGGGAGGAGGCGGGCGAGGGCGGCGCCGGCGCGGGCGGCATCCACCCGTGGTGAAGGCCGGGGACGGAGACCTGCTCGTGGGGGCGGTGCAGGTGGTGGGCGATGGTGTACGGGCCGTCGAATCCCTGGCGGGTGAGGCACTCCTCCCAGAGCAGCCCACCGTCGGGGCCGCGGGAGGCGACGTGGTGCTTGGGAGGGACCTCGCCGAGCTGCATGCGGTCGATCACGGGAGGGGATTAACGGCGGGGGCGGGGGAGTGCAGGGTGGGCCGCCCGGGTAAACCCTTGCTCACCGGGGGTCCGCCTCCCTATATGCGCTCCGCCGGATCCCCCGGAACGAGGAGCGTGCCATGGCGAGATACGTCGACGGGTTCGTCATCCCCATCCAGAAGAAGAAGCTGAAGGCCTACCTCCGCATGGCGAAGATGGGCGCCGCGCTGTGGAAGGAGCACGGCGCGCTGGAGTACTTCGAGTGCGCGGGGGACGACCTCGACATCCCGTTCGGCCTGGGCTTCGAGAAGATGGCGAAGCTCAAGGCCGGCGAGACGGTGGTCTTCTCCTGGATCGTCTACCGGTCGCGCGCCCACCGCGACAGGGTCAACGCGGCGATCATGAAGGACCCGCGGATGGGGGCGATGATGAAGAAGACCATGCCCTTCGACCCGAAGCGCTTCGCGATGGGCGGGTTCGAGGTTCTGGTGGCGTGGTGACGACGACCTGAGCTAGACGCCCCGGGCCGCCCTGGCGACGCGGGCGTCGAGGGTCGCAAGCCGTGCTCCGAGCGCGCGGGCAAGCCAGACGTATGCACCGTCGTACGCGGTGAGGCCGGTCTCCATCGCGGTCTCGAATGCGCTTGCCGGGTCGACGGCCTGCAGCTTGACGTCGAGCCGCGCCAGGAGCCCCAGGGCCGCGGAGGCAGCGTCGGCGGAGACCAGCCTCCGGCGAACCTTCACGGAGGCGACGTTGGCGATCTCGTACCGGAGCAGGTCCGGGGCCACGAGGTCGGATCCCGCGAGCTGCTCCGCGAGATCCTCGGCGGAGCCCTCGAGGAAGAGCAGGGCGGCAACCACCGAGGCGTCAACGACGACCAGCGGCATGCCGCTCCTCGCGCATCCGGCGGACGATAGAGGCCGAGCTTCCCCGACTGGCGATCCCTGCCGCACGCGCGGCCGCGACCAGCTCGACCGGACCGAGCAGGCCGGCCTCCTCTTCCCGGGCGGCTGCCTCCACGAGCGCGAGGAGCTCGCCCTGCAGGGACCGGCGATGGCGCAGGGCGCGCTTCTTCAGGCGATCCACCACGGCGACGGGGGCGTTCTTGATGGAAAGGGTGACGGTCATGGCTCCATCATGGCGCCAGAATGGAACCGAGGCAACCCGGCCCGCGCCGGTGCCCGGGCCTCTCACCCCGCGCGGTCCTTCTGCTGCTCCCGCTCGATGCTCTCGAAGAGGGCGCGGAAGTTGCCGGCGCCGAACCCCTCGTCCCCCTTGCGCTGGATGATCTCGAAGAAGAACGGACCCGCGGCGGGTTCCCGGTAGAGGCCGGCCGAGTCCTTCAGGAAGATCTGCAGCATGTAGGAGCCGCGGGCGCCGCCGTCCACCAGGATGCCGAGCTCGCGGAGCGTGGCGACGTCCTCGTCGATCCGCTCCACGCCGATGCGGGCCAGCCGCTCGGGGAGCATGTCGTAGTAGCTGCCCGGGGTGGGCATGAACTCCACGCCGCGGTCGCGCAGGCCGCGAACCGTGGAGAGGATGTCCGTCACGGTGAGTGCAACGTGCTGGACGCCGTCGCCGCGCAGGTCCTCGTGGAAGAGCTGGATCTGGGAGGCCTGGAAGTCGGGGCGCCAGGGCTCGTTGTTGGCGAATTTCGCGCCGGAGCGGGGGTCGCGCATCACCACCGAGCGCAGGCCGGAGCCGCGGGCCTGCATGGCGGCCTGGCGCTGCCCGGCCACGTCGGCGGTGTGGAACTGCACCTCCCAGAACTCCTCGAAGCCGAGCACGTGCTCCATCCAGAGCAGCGCCGGCTTCATGGTGAGGAAGTTGGAGGTGACGTGGTCGATGTGGCCGAAGCCGAGGCGGTTCGCCCCGCCGTGCGGGATGGCGTGGCGGGGCATCATCGGGTAGAGCGCCGGGAAGTCGTGCCGTTCCACGAAGCGGAACTCGGTGTCGCCGAAGGGGGTGGTGATGCCGAAGGAGCGGAACGTCCCGTCCCCTTCACGGAACGTCATGACGTCGGTGGTGGGCGTGCCGCCGCGCTCCTCCAGGAGGCGGAAGGTGGCGTCGATGTCCTCCACCTCGAAGATCAGCATCCCCACGCCGTCGGGGTGCTTGCGGAGGAAGAGGCCGGCGTCGCCCGTTCCGGTGGGGAGCGGCTCCGAGACGAAGATCCGCACGTCGCCGGCCTCGAAGAGGGCGGTGCGCTGGTGGAAGACCTGGTCGAGCTCGGGGGACGAGACGGCGGTCTCGGCGAAGTCCATCATCCGGAGGTAGAAGCGGCGGGAGCGCTCCAGATCGTGGACGTAGTAGTGGAGGGCCTCGAGGCGCCGGATGCCGATGGGGGCGGGGGGCATGGAGGGAGGTTAACCGGGCGGGGTGGGCGCGTCCGGCTGCCGGTCGGGCTCGGACGCGACGAAGGCGGGGAGGGTCGCGCAGGCGGCCTCGACGCGCAGCAAGGTGGGGAAGCGGGTCACGTCCACGCCGAAGCGGCGGGCGCCGTAGAGCTGCGGGACCACGAACAGGTCGGCCAGCGTCACCTCGTCGCCGTGGCAGAACCGGCCGGCGCCGTCGCGGACGACCGTCTCGAGGCCGGCCAGGCCGAGGGCGAGGAAGTGCGACGTGAAGGCGACGTCGTCGCCGGCGCCGGGGTGGCGCTCGCGGAGCCACTTCATGGTGGAGGTGTTCTGGAAGGGCTGGATCGACGAGTTCACGTCCTCGGCGATGGCGCGGACGCGGGCCCGGCCGGCGGGGTCGCGGGGGAGTAGCGGCGGGGTGGGGTGGCGCTCCTCGAGCCACTCGAGGATGGCCATGGACTGGGCGAGGCGGAGGGGGGCGGCCGGGGCGGCGGGGGCGGCGGCCGGGGCGGCGGGGGCGGCGGCGACCTCGAGAAGGGGGACCGTCGTCATGGGATTCCGGGCGCGGTGGGCGGGGGAGAACTGGGCGCCGGCGACGAGGTCCACCGCGGCGTAGGTGAACGGGAGCCCCTTGTGGTGGAGGGCGATGCGAACCCGCCAGGAGCAGCTGGAGCGCCAGTAGGAGTGGAGGGTGAGGGTCATGGGGGCGCCCTAACCGGGGGGAGGTGGGGTCGCAAGGCAGGTGGCTAAGATGTCGGAGGAGACATGGACATGGCCACGAAGCAGACCGTTCTTCTCGTTGGCGGCACCGGACGCACGGGCCGGCGCACGTTGCAGCAGCTCCTCGACCGCGGCGTCCGCGTTCGCGCCATCGTGCGATCGGCCGGGAAGCTCCCGCCCGGCGTTGCGGGGAACCCGGACCTGACGGTGATCGAGGCCAGCCTGCCGTCGATGCCGGACGACGAGCTCCGGCGCCACCTTCGCGGCTGCGATGCCGTCCTCTCGTGCCTGGGGCACGTGCTCACCTTCAAGGGCGTCTTCGGGCCGCCGCGCGACCTCGTGACGAAGGCGACGACGCGCCTGTGCCGGGGGATCGAGGCGCTCGAGCCCGCGGCACCGGTCAAGTTCATCCTCATGAGCAGCGTCTCGGTCCATCGCCCGGGAGGGCTCGACGCGCGCCGGGGCTCCCTCGAGAGGGCACTGCTCTGGATGCTCCGCGGCGTGGTTCCTCCGGCCGGCGACAACCAGCGAGCCGCGGACTTCCTCCTCGAGGAGATCGGGCCGGACGACGCGTTCGTCCAGTGGGCGGTGGTCCGGCCGGACTCGCTCCTGGAGGGGGAGGTCTCGGAGTACGCGCTGCACGAGGGGCTCGTGAACGGCCTCTTCGCTCCCGGCGCCACGAACATGGCCAACGTCGCGCACCTCATGTGCGAGCTGGTCACGAACCCGGCGACGTGGGCGGCGTGGAGGTCCAGGCTGCCGGTGATCGTGAACGCCGCCGCGGCGGCGTGACGGGGCCGCGGGTTCGAATGTCAGGGGGGCGTGCGAACATCTGAACGCATGAGCAGACGTGGCGAATCCGGTCATTCACTCACCGTCATGCTCGAGGAGCTGGCGGCGCGGGCCTGGGAGATCGACGTCCCCTGGGACCGGCGCGGCGTGGGGGGCGGCGGGGCGGTCCACGTCGATCGACTCCTGGTGCGGGTGGCGCGGGGGCAGGGCGCGGTCGACGTCGCCCTGGGTGAATGCCTGGCGGCCATGGGCGCGGGCGACCGTGCGCTGCGGCTGGGGTTCGCCGGGCTCGCGGACTACGCGCGCGAGGTGCTGGGGATGGCGGGGCGCACGGCGCTGGGGCTCTCGCGGCTGGCGCGGGAGCTGGCGGAGCGGCCGCTGCTGCGCGCGGCGGTGCGGCGTGGCGAGGTGAGCCCGCGGCTCGCGCAGGAGCTCCTGCCGGTGGCCCGGGGGGAGGCCGAGGCGGAGTGGGTGGCGCGGGCGGCCCGGTTGACTGTCCGTGAAGCCCGGGAGGCGGTGCGGGCCGGGGCGTCGGCGCAGGGGCTCCCCGACGACGACTGGGAGCGGGTCGAGTTCCCGGCCGACGCGGCGGCCCGGGTGAAGGTCGACGAGGCGTTCGCGCTGGCTGGCGAGCTGCTCGGCGCGACGGCGCCCCGGTGGCAGCGGCTCGAGGCCATCTGCCAGGAGTACCTGGGGGCGAATCCCCCGCCGGAGCGGGGTGGCGAGGGGGGTGAAGGGAGGGAGGGCGGCGGAGACGGCGCGGCCGGCGGCCGGGACGGCGGGCCGGAACTGGAGGAGCTGGAGGCGGCCCTGGAGGCGGAGACGGGGCGCTGGGAGCGGCTGCTCTGGCCGGAGCCGGTGGCGGCGCCGGAGGGGGTGAACGACGGCGGCGTGGCGATCGACGTCGCGGCGATCGACGCGCGGATCCGGGAGCTCTCGGCCATGCGCGACCGCTGGGACGACCTGGTCGGGCACCTGGGGCTCCTGGTCCAGGCGTTCGGGCTCTGGCGCCACCTGGGCTTCGCCTCGTTCGGCCATTACTCGGCGGAGCGGCTGGGAATGGCCGAGCGAACCGTGGCGCAGCGGGTGTGGCTGGAGCGGCGGCTGCACGAGCTGCCGGGTCTCCGGGAGGCCATGCGGCAGGGGAGGGTCAGCTACGAGAAGGCGCGGCTCGTCGCCGGGGTGGCGTTCCCGAAGGACGTCGAGGCCTGGGTGGCGGTGGCCGAGCGGTGCACCTGCATCGAGCTGCGGCGGCGGGTCGAGGCGGGGGAGCAGGCGCAGATGTGTGCGAGGGAACGGGTGAGCGTGGTCGCGCCGCGGCGGGTGGCGGGGCTCTTCGAGGATGCCTGCCGGGCGGTCATGCTGGTGACGGGGCGGTGGCTGCCGCCGGGCGAGTGCCTGTCGCGGATGTGCGACCACTTCATCGTCGCCTGGGAGGGGATCCGGGAGCGGCGGATGACGCTGCAGAGGCGGGTCATCGAGCGCGACCAGGGGTTCTGCCAGGTGCCGGGCTGCAGCCGGGCTGCGGTGCACGCGCACCACGTGAGGTGGAGGTCGCGGGGCGGTGGCGACGAGCCGGAGAACCTGGTCTCGCTCTGCGCCGGGCACCACCTGCACGGCATTCACCGTGGGTACATCCGGGTGTCGGGGCGGGCGCCCGACGGGCTGGTCTGGGAGCTCGGGGAGCTCGGGGAGCCCAGGAAGGAGGCGCGGGCGGGCTAGAAATCGACCACCTTCTGCTCGATGCGGCCGAAGAGGCTCCGGCCCTGGGGATCGTACGCCTCCATGGCGATGCGGTCGCCTTCGTGCAGGAACGGGGTAACCGGCGACCCGCCGGGGGAGGCGAGGATCTCCAGCACGCGGCGCTCGGCGAGGCACGAGACGCCGTGCCGGGTGTCGGCGTTGGAGACGGTGCCGCTGCCCAGGATGGTGCCGGAGGTGAGGGCCCGGGTGCGGGCGACGTGCTCGATGAGCTGGGCGAACGAGAAGTGCATCTCGGGGCCGGTCTCCAGGTCGCCGACGATTTCGCCGTTCAGCCAGATCCGGAGATTCAGGTGGGCGCGGCCGTCGTGCCAGGCATCGCCCAGCTCGTCAGGGGTGGCGACGAACGGCGCGAAGGCGGTGGCGGGCTTCGACTGGAAGAAGCCGAAGCCCTTGGCGAGCTCGTCGGAGACGAGGAGGCGCAGCGTGCAGTCGTTCAGCATCGTCACGAGCCGGACGTGGGAGAGGGCGCCGCCGGCGCGGGTCCCCATCGGGACGTCGCCCAGGATGACGGCGATCTCCCCCTCGAAGTCGAGCCCCATGTCCGGGTCGGGGAGCTGGATGTCGTCGGTCGGGCCGATCAGGACGCCGCTGCCGCCCTGGTACACGAGCGGGTCGGTCTCCATCGACGCCGGAAGCTCGGCACCGCGAGCCTTCCGGACGAGCCGCGCGTGGTTCAGGAACGCCGACCCGTCGATCCACTCGTAGGCGCGCGCGAGGGGTGCCTGGAGCTGGTCGAGTTCCACGGGGCTGGTCGTGACGGCGCCGCTCTCGACCTCGGCGCCGAGTGCGCGGAGCTTCGGCTCCACGTCTTCCCAGCGGTCCAGTGCGGCCTGGAGGGTCGGGGCGACCTGGGATGCATCGGCCAGCCGGGTGCCGTCCGACGCGACGATGCAGAGCTTGCCGTCGCGGGTGCCGTCGCGGAGGGATGTAAGTCGCATGGGCGGGAGAATGCCACGGGTCCTGGAATTCGCCAGGATGCGGGAGGCCTTCCTGGGCTCTGGCGGGGCTCTTGCGGACGGGCGCAGGACGGGTAACTTGTAAGGGATCCACCCGGAGGGACTGCCACCAGGACAGGGAGGTGCACCATGGGCGAAGGTGACGGACTACCCCCGAAGGGGGATGCGCTGCGCCGGGCGCTGCAGTGGCTCGCCGAACAGCGCCAGGTGGACCCCAAGGCCTCGCGCGTGAAGCTCATCTCCGAGGCAGGACAGCGCTTCGACCTCTCCCCTGCCGAGGAGGACTTCCTCATCGGCCAATGGAAGGAAAGCTGATGCCCCTCGAATGGAAGAAGATCCTCTGCCCGGTCGACTTCTCCGACGCTTCCCGGAGCGCGCTGCAGGTGGCGTCCGAGCTGGCGCGCCGGTTCGACGGAGAGGTCACGGTCTTTCACGCCTACCCGCTCCCCGGGTACACCCTCCCCGAGGGGACGGTCCTGCCGGCCACCGGGATGCTCCAGGAGCTGGCCGAGCAGACCGACGCGCTGCTGGCGCGCTGGAAGGCCGAGGCCGTCGCCGACGGAGCGCCGCGGGTCTCCACCGGCAAGGCGGTCGGCGAGCCGGCTTCCGAGATCGTCGCCGCCGCCGAGGATGGGAGCTACGACGCCATCGTGGTGGGCACCCACGGGCGCACGGGGCTCGCCCACGTGCTCCTGGGATCGGTCGCCGAGCGGGTGGTGCGCCGCGCGCCGATGCCGGTGGTGACGGTGCGTCCCCGGAAGTAGCCGGAGGCGCGGCCTCCGGGTTCAGTCCAGCGGGTCCACGGCCGGCACCGGCTCCCGCCGCCGTGCCTTCCCGATGGCGTCGGCCGTGTAGATGGCGAGCCCCGACCAGATGAATGCGAAGGTCACCGCGTGGGTGGCCCCGAACGGCTCCCGGTAGACCACCACCGCCAGCGTGAATTGCAGGGTCGGCGCCACGTACTGGAGCAGGCCCACCGTGGAGAGTCGCAACCGGTGGACCCCCAGCGCGAACCAGACCAGCGGCAGCGCCGTCACCGCGCCGGCCGACAGCAGGAGAACCGACATCCCCGTGGAGCTCCCGAAGTGGGCCTCCCCCCGCCACCAGAGCCACCCGAGCCACGCCGCCGCCGCCGGCGCCAGGAACGAGGTCTCGACCAGCAGCCCGGCCACCGCGTCGATGCGGGCCTGCTTCCGCAGCAGCGTGTAGAGCGCGAAGGACAGCGCGAGCGCGAGCGAGATCCAGGGCAGCCGCCCGTGGGCCACCACCATCCAGGCCACCCCCACCGCCGCGAGCCCCACGGCGAAGGCCTGCCGCCGGTCGAGCCCCTCCTTCAGGAAGACCACCCCGAGCAGGATGGTCACGAGCGGGTTCATGAAGTAGCCCATGCTGGCTTCCAGCAGGTGGCCCGTGTTCACCGACCAGATGTAGAGGATCCAGTTGACCGAGATGAGGAGCGTCGTGGCCACGAAGGTGAGGGCCCGGCGACGGTCCCGGAGGGTTCGGGCCACCTCGGCGCCCCGCCCCATCGCGACGGTCATGGCCCCCAGCAGGGCCACCGACGCAACCACCCGCCAGGAGAGGATCTCGAGGGGGCCCGCCGGCCGGAGCGCCTTGAAGTAAATGGGCGAGAGCCCCCAGGCCAGGTAGGCGGCGAGCGCGTAGGCGAGGCCCGCGGTGTGAGGGGAAGGGGAAATGGCTCCTCCGGGAGGCGGGAGTCGTACCCCTTCCGGAACCCCTTCACAAGCCACCCCGATCCGGCGAGGATGTCGGTCCTATGAGCGATCTCTCGACCCGGTACATGGGGCTCGACCTCCCCAGCCCTCTCGTCGTTGCCAGCTCCTCCATCTCCAACAAGCCGGAGAACTTCCAGGCCGCCGAGGCCAGCGGTGCGGGGGCCATCGTGCTCCGGTCGCTCTTCGAGGAGCAGATCGAGGCCGCCGAGACCGCGCTCGAGGAGGCGGTGAGCTTCCAGGCCGACGCCAACCCCGAGGCCCGCAGCTACATGCCGCCCCAGCGCATCGGGCCGCGCGAGTACCTGCGGCTCCTCGACCGGGCGAAGAAGTCGGTGAAGATCCCGGTCATCGCGAGCCTCAACGCCGCCGCGGCGGGCAGCTGGAGCGAATACGCGAAGCAGCTCGAGGACGCGGGCGCGAGCGCCATCGAGGTGAACATCTACCAGGTGGGCGCCGATGCCTCGGTCTCCGGCGAGGAGATCGAGAAGGAGTGCCTCCAGATCGTCCGCTCTGTGCGCAAGGCGGTGAAGGTGCCCATCGCCCTCAAGCTCTCCCCGTTCTTCACCTCCTTCGCCAACGTCGCGAAGAAGTTCGACGACGAGGGCGTGAACGCGCTCGTGCTCTTCAATCGCTTTCTGCAGCCCGACATCGACCTCGACCGGATGGCGCTGAACAGCTCCATGCAGCTCTCCCACCCCTGGGAGATGCTGTTGCCGCTGCGCTGGACCGCCATCCTGCACGGGCGCGTCAAGGCCGACCTGGCCGCCTCCACCGGCGTCCACGACACCGCGGGCGTGGTGAAGATGCTGCTCGCCGGCGCCACGGTGGTCCAGCTCGCCGCGTCGCTCCTGCGCAACGGCGTCCCCCACATGGCCACGCTGAAGGCCGGCCTGGTCGACTGGATGGAGCGCGGGCACTACTCCGCGCTGGCCGACTTCCGCGGATCGCTGTCGCAGAAGGAGGCCCGCGACCCGCGCGCCTTCGAGCGCGCACAGTACGTGAACCTGATCCTGTCGCAGAACCTCTAGCCCACCGGGCGAGGCCCCCCACATGAAAGCCGTCGCCGTCTTCCCCGAGGAGCGCGCGCTCCGCCTGGTCGATCACCGTGAACCCGCCATCCTCGCCCCCGGCGACGTGGTGGTGAAGGTCCTCGACGTGGGATTCTGCGGCGCCGACCGCGAGATCGCGTCCTTCCGCATGGGCGCGCAGCCCCCGGACTCCCCGTACCTGGTCATCGGCCACGAGGCGCTGGGCGAGGTGCTCGAGGTGGGCTCCGCGGTTCGCCGCATCCGCCCCGGCGACCTGGTGGTCCCCACCGTCCGCCGCCCCTGCCGCCGCGAGACCTGCCGGGCCTGCCGCATGGGGCGCCCCGACTTCTGCCTCACCGGCGAGTACGCCCAGCGCGGCATCAAGGAGGCCCACGGCTTCCTGGCCGAGCGAATCTCCGACGACGCCCGCTGGCTCCAGCCCGTGCCGCGCGAGCTGCGCGACGTGGCGGTGCTGACCCAGCCGCTCTCCATCGCCGAGACGGCCATCGCCGAGCTCGATCAGGTGCAGAAGCGGCTCCCCTGGGCGGCGCTCGGCGAGACCGGGGGCGCGGGCAAGCGGGCGCTCGTGCTCGGCGCCGGACCGGTGGCGCTGCTCGGCGCCATGGCCCTCGTGGTGCGCGGCTACAAGGTCACCGTCTACTCCCACGCCGGGCGCGGCGAGAGGGCCGAGTTCGCCGAGTCCATCGGCGCCCAGTTCGTCACCGCCGACGAGGAGAAGCTCCAGTCCCTGGCCGGTCACCTCGGGCGCATCGACGTGATGTTCGAGGCCACCGGCGCCACCCCCGACGCGCTCGCCGCCATGGAGCACCTGGGGCGGAACGGTGTCTACCTGCTCACCGGCGTCCCGGGGCGAAGAGGCGCCTTCACCCTCGACGCCGGGTACCTGCTCCACGGGATGGTGCAGCGGAACCAGGTCATCCTCGGGCCGGTGCACCCCAGCGCCGAGGCCTACCGGGCCGCCATCCAGGACCTGGGGCTGTTCTCCCGCCGGTGGCCCGGGGCGCTGGCGCGCCTCATCGCGCGCCGCATCCCCATCGAGGAGGCGCCCGAGGCCCTGCAGCGGACGGCTGCGGGGCTGAAGCAGGTGGTCGCGGTCGCCGACTAGCGGGCCAGCGCCGTCACGTCCTCCGCCTCCATCGCGGTGGGCATGGGGATGTGGCGGATGGCCTTGCCCGTCCAGTCGAGCTTGCCGAGGTCGACCTTGCGGATGGCCAGGCTCCCGTAGGTCCGGAAGTAGAGGAGCCGGTTCGTGAGGTCGTGGACCGTGGCCCACTGGGTCTGCTCGTAGGCGAGGGTGGGGGCCGCTCCGTCCTTGCCCGGGATCCGCTGCGCCACCGCGCCGTAGGGGATGTCGACCGATCGGACCCGGAAGGTGGTGCAGGCGGAGGCGTCGGCCGGGGCGACCGCGGTGAGCGTCAGGGCAGCGGCGGCGACGGCGGAAAGGGAGGCGGCAAGGGGTCGGGACACGGCCTACTTCGCTGCGGGCGGCTCCACCGCGAGCAGCTCCACGTCGAAGATGAGCGTGGACTTCGGCGGGACGGACGGAGGCTTGCCGGTGTCTCCGTAGGCGATGGAGGCCGGGCAGACGATGCGCGCCTGGCCGCCCACCTTCATCTGCTTCAGCCCTTCCTTCCAGCACGGGATGCCGCCCGAGAGCGGGGCGACGACCGCGCCGCCCTGCTTGCGGGACGAGTCGAAGACCGTGCCGTCGGGGAGCTTCCCCTCGTATTCGACCTTCACCGAGTCGCCGTCGGCGGGCGAGGCCCCGGTTCCCACGCGGGAGGGGATGTAGATGAGGCCGGAGGGGGAGCGGACGGCTCCCTTCTCCTTCGCGAAGTGGACGAGCGCGGCGCGGCTCCGGTCGCCGTACGAGGTCGCGGCGAGCTCGTTCACCTTGGGACGGTAGACGTTCATGTCCACCTGGATCTTCCTGTTCAGGACCGCGTCCGACAGGCCGCGCTGAACCACCGCCAGCTCCTCCGGCTTCAGGTTGAAGACCTTGAAGCTGTCCGAGGCGGCGACGCCCAGGGCGTAGAGCGTCTTCTCGCGTTCCGTCTGCAGCGGGGCGGCGGCCTTGGCCGGAGCCTTGGCGGCCGGCGCCGGAGCGGCCGGAGTCGCCGAAAGGGCGAGGAGGAGCAGGGCGGTGGCGGTCATGTCACTTTCCGGCGGGAGCGGGGGCCGGAGCGGGGGTGCCCGGGGTCACGCCCAGCAGCTCGACCTTGAAGACCAGGGTGGCGTTGGGCGGGATGGCGCCGGGGGCGCCGCGCTCGCCGTAGGCGATGGAGGGAGGGCACACCAGCGTGGCCTCGCCGCCGACCTTCATCTTCTGCACGCCCTCGGTCCAGCAGGGGATGACCTGGTTCAGGCCGAACTCGATGGGCTGGCCGCGCTTGTAGGAGCTGTCGAACACGGTGCCGTCCATCAGCTTGCCCTCGTAGTTCACCTTCACCTTGTCGGTGGGGGCGGGCGAGGCGCCCGTGCCGGCCTTCACCGGGATGAAGACGAGCCCGGAGGCGGTCTTCTGGGCGCCCGGCTTGGCGGCGTACTCGGCGACGCCGGAGGCCTCCTTGGCCTTGCGGGCGTCGCCTGCGGCGGTGACCTTGGCCTTCGCGAACTCCTGGACCTTGGGCTCGTAGGCGGTGACGTCGACCGCGGACTTCTTCCCCGCGAGCGTGTCGGCCATGCCCTTCTCCATCATGGAGACCTGGGCCGGGGAGAGGGAGAGGTCGGTCAGGTTCTTCGAGGCCAGCACGCCGAGCGCGTAGAGCGTCTTCTGGTCCGGCTTGGGCTTCGGGGCGTTGGCCGTGGCGGCCTTCGTGTCCGGCTGGCCCGGGTGGGCCGGGACGTAGGCCTTCAGGAACTCCTGGACCTTGGGGGTCTGCTTCTCCATGTCGATGGCGAGCTTCTTGCCGCCGAGGGAGTCGGTCATTCCCTTCTGGACCTCGGTCACCTGGGCGGCCGAGAGCTTGAACTCCTTGAAGTTGCGCGAGACCAGGGCGCCGAGCGCGTACATGGTCTTGTCGTCCTCGGTCTTGGGCTCCGCGGCCGTGGAGTGGGCCGGGATGGCGAGGGCGAGCAACGCTGCGGCGACGATGATTCTCATGAGTTCTCCTTCGGGGTTTCGAGGTGTTTACCCCGAAACCGCTCACTCTTCCAGGGTTGAGATGTCGCCGTCCGGGAGCCCCTGCGCCCGGGCCTTGAGAACGCGACGCATGATCTTCCCCGAGCGGGTCTTGGGGAGCGAGTCGACGAAGGTGATCTTCTCGGGACGGACGATGGGCCCCATGTGCTTGCCGACGTGGGCCTTCACCTCGTCGGCCAGCTCCTCGCTCTCCTTGAAGCCCTTGCGGAGGATGCAGTAGGCGTAGATGGCCTGCCCCTTCACCTCGTGGGCGATCCCGATGACCGCGGCCTCGGCGACGGCCGGGTGGCTGACGAGCGCGCTCTCCACCTCGGCGGTGCCGAGACGGTATCCCGAGACCTTGATGACGTCGTCGGTGCGGCCGATGACCCAGAAGTAGCCGTCCTTGTCCCGCTTGGCCGAGTCGCCGGCCATGTACTTCCCCGGGTACTTGGACCAGTACTGGCTCACGTAGCGGTCCGGGTCCTTGTAGATGGTGATGGCGGCGGCAGGCCACGGGTTCTTGAGCGCCAGGAAGCCCTCCTCGCCGTCGGGGACCGGTCCGCCGGCCTCGTCGAGGATCTCCGCTTCCTGGCCGAAGAAGGGGCGGGTGGCCGAGCCGGGCTTGAGCGGGACCACCGGCGTGGGGGTGAGCTGGAACATCCCGGTCTCCGTCTGCCACCAGGTGTCCATGATGGGGCAGCGCCCCTTGCCGATGACCCGGTGGTACCACTTCCAGGCCTCCGGGTTGATGGGCTCGCCCACCGAGCCGAGGATGCGCAGCGTGGAGAGGTCGTGCCGGTTGGGCCACGACTCGCCGAAGCGCATGAGCCCGCGGATGGCGGTGGGGGCGGTGTAGAGGATGGTGATGCCGTACTTCTCCACCAGGTGCCACCAGCGGTTCGGGTACGGGTAGGTCGGGGCCCCCTCGTACATGAAGGTGGTCGCGCCCATGAGCAGCGGGCCGTAGACGATGTAGGAGTGGCCGGTCACCCAGCCCGGATCGGCGGCGCACCAGTAGCGGTCCTCGTCCTTCAGGTCGAAGACGTACTTGAGCGTGGAGTAGACGCCCACCATGTACCCGCCGTGACAGTGGATGAGCCCCTTCGGCTTGCCCGTCGTGCCCGAGGTGTAGAGCATGTAGAGCGGGTCGTAGGCGTCCATCACCTCGGTGGCCGACACGCCGCTGGCGAGCGGCAGCTTCATGAGCTCGTGGTACCAGTAGTCGCGCCCGGCCTCCATGCGCACCTCGTGGCCGGTGCGCTGCACGACGATGACGGTCTCGACCGTGGGTGCGTGCCGGACGGCGTCGTCGACGATCTTCTTCAGCTCGACGACCTTGCCGTTCATGAAGCCGCCGTCGGCGGTGACCACCACCTTCGACTCGCTGTCCTCGATGCGCCCCTGCAGCGCGTCCACGCTGAAGCCGCCGTAGACCACCGAGTGGATGGCCCCGATCTTGGCGCAGGCGAGCATCGCGATGACGATCTCGGGGATGCGCGGCATGTAGATGGTGACCCGGTCGCCCTTCTTCACGCCCATGGCCTTCAGGACGTTGGCGAACTTGCAGACGTCCCGGTTCAACGCGAAGTACGAGTAGGTGCGGACCTCGTTGCGCTCGCCCACCCACACCAGCGACAGCTTGTTCTTCTTGCCGGTCTTCTGGTGCCGGTCGAGGGCGTTGTGGATGATGTTGCACTGCCCCCCGGCGAACCACTTGAAGAAGGGCTTCTTGGAGTCGTCGAGGACCTTGTCCCAGCGCCGGTACCACTCGAGCTCCTCGGCCTCCTTGGCCCAGAAGGCCTGCGGGTCGGCGAGCGCCGTCTTCGCGAACGCGTCCCAGTCCTTCACGCGGGCCTGGGCGACCACCTCCGGAGTGGGATAGTAGACTTCACCGTCGGGCGAGATCCTGTCGGGCATGGTCGGCGGTCCTCTCGGGGTGGTGGAAGTTGAAGGTAGCAAACGGGCCGGGGCCCGAACAAACGGCCCCGGAAACGGGATCTTGACGCGGTGCGGCGATCTCGACCCGGGGTGCTCGGGAAGATATGCTCCGCCGGTGATCAAGCCGCCAGCATTGAAGAGGGGGGACGTGGTCCGCATCGTCGCCCCCTCCGGTCCGTTCGACCCGGAGGCCTTCGAGAAGGGGCTCGGCGTGCTGCGGGACCGGTTCGGGCTCGTGCCCCGGATGCGGGACGACATCGTGGCGCGGCACGGCTACCTGGCCGGGGACGACGCGCGGAGGCTCGCCGAGTGGCACGAGGCGGCCAGCGACCCGGACGCCCGGGCAGTCTGGTGCGCGCGGGGCGGGTACGGGGCCATGCGGCTGCTCCCCCGGCTCGAGGCGGCCCGCATCTTCCACCCGGCCAAGGTCTTCGTGGGCTTCAGCGACATCACGGCGCTGCACGTGCTCCTGAACCGAAACGGGCTCGTCACCGTGCACGGTCCGGTGGTGACCCAGCTCGGGAGGCTCGGTCCGGAGGCGCTCGACCACCTGGAGGGGCTCCTCTTCGGGGGGGCGCCGCCGCTCGCCGACCGTCGCGCGCTCCTGCC
This sequence comes from uncultured delta proteobacterium, assembly GCA_963831265.1. Classification (GTDB taxonomy): domain Bacteria; phylum Myxococcota; class Myxococcia; order Myxococcales; family Anaeromyxobacteraceae; genus CAIOAK01. The sequence continues at coordinate 55,520 of CAWHPQ010000005.1, forward strand.
TCCTCCGGGGAGGGGCGTGCAGGCGACGGCCACGCTGCGGGCGGGGGTGGCCTCCGGGCCGCTCCTCGGCGGGTCGCTCACCGTGCTCTCCTCCCTGTGCGGCACGCCCTGGCAGCCGCGCTTCTCCGGCGCGGTGCTCTTCCTGGAGGACGTCGGCGAGCGCCCCTACCGCATCGACCGGATGCTCCTGCAGCTGCGCCTCTCCGGCGCCCTCGACCGGGTGGCCGGGATCGCCATCGGCCAGTTCACCCAGTGTGACGACCCGGACCTGGAGGGGATCGAGGTGGTGCGGAGGGTGGCCTGGGAGCTCGGGGTGCCCACCGTGGAGGGGGTCCCGGCCGGGCACGAGGACGAGAACTTCGCCCTGCCGCTCGGGTCGATGGCGACCGTGGTGGCGCCGAGCCAGCCCGAGGAGGGGCCGCCCCGGCTGGTCTTCGAGCAGGGCGCCACGACATGACCCTCGCGTTCGCGGTCCCGCCGGGGGTGGCGCCGGCCTGGGATGCGGTCGTGCTCCGGAACGGAGAGGTGGTCCACGCGGCCCGGGGCGGGGAGGCGACGCAGGGCGAGAAGCCGATGCTCTTCGACGTTGCGTCGCTCACGAAGCCGCTCGTCGTGGGGACCCTCTCCGCACTGCTGGTGAAGGAGGGACGGATCGGGCTCGACGACGCCGTGGCGGAATGGCTGCCGCGCTTCCGCGGGGGCGGGAAGGAGCGGGTGACGGTGCGCCAGCTGCTGGCCCATTCGAGCGGGCTTCCCTGGTGGCGCCCCTGGTTCGAGCGGGCCATGGCCGATCCGCTGGCGGGCCAGGCCTTCCTTCCGCCGGCGGAGCGCCCCGCCGACCTCGCGGCCGCCTTCGCGCGGGGGCGGGAGATCGTGGCCGAGGGGCTCTGGGAGGAGCCGCTGGAGGCCAATCCGGGGACCCGGGCCCTCTACGGGGATCCGGGATTCCTCGCGCTGGGGTTCCTCCTGGAGGCGGCCGGAGGGGCTCCGCTCGACCGGCTCTTCGCCGGGAGGGTGGCTGGCCCGCTGGGGCTGCCGGACACCCTGTACGCGGGGCCGGGCACGGGGCGCAGGTCCGCACCCACCGAGCAGTGCGCCCACCGCCACGAGCTGAACCAGGGAACGGTGAACGACGACAACGCCTGGGCCATGGGGGGCGTGGCCGGACACGCCGGGCTCTTCTCGACGGCCTCCAACGTGGCGCGGCTCGGGCAGGAGTGGCTCCTCGCGCTGGAGGGGCACGGACGCATCCTGGACGGGAAGGTGGCCCGCGAGTTCGCGCGGCGGGACGCGACGCCGGGGAGCGATCGCGCCCTCGCCTGGGACACGCCGAGCGCGGCCAAGTCCTCCATCGGGTCGACGCTGGGGCGCGGGCCGCTCGGCGCGATCGGCCACCTGGGCTACACCGGGTGCTCCCTGTGGATCGACCGGGACCGCAAGCTCGTCTGCGCGCTGCTCACGAACCACGTCTCCCCCGGGGGGCGGCGCCCGCCGGAGATCCTGGCGCTGCGGCAGACCTTTCACGACGCGGTGGCGAGGGCGGTGGGGTGAGCGGGATGGGGGAAGCAGGCGCCGTCGACTGGAAGAAGGTCCGCAGGGTGCACCTCATCGGCGTGGCCGGGACCGGGATGGGCTCCTTCGCCGGGATGCTCAAGGCGGCGGGCTACGAGGTGACCGGGTCGGACGAGAACGTCTACCCGCCCATGTCCACGCAGCTCGAGCGCTGGGGCATCGAGGCCATGCAGGGCTACCGGCCGGAGAACCTCGACCGGGCCCGGCCCGACGTGGTGGTGGTGGGGAACGTCGTACGGGCGGTGAACCCGGAGGCGGCGGCGATGCGGGAGCGCGGGCTCCTCCACGTCTCCTTCCCGCAGGCGCTGGGCGAGCTCTTCATCGGGCCGCGCCACGGGGTCGTGGTGGTGGGCACGCACGGCAAGACCACCACCAGCGCGATGATGGGGTTCCTGCTCCACCACGCCGGTCGCGACCCGTCCTTCCTGGTGGGCGGCGTGACCCGCGACTTCGACTCCAACTTCCGCCTGGGCAGGGGCGAGGCCTTCGTGGTCGAGGGGGACGAGTACGACACCGCCTACTTCGACAAGGGGCCCAAGTTCCTGCACTACCGGCCCCGCACCGCCATCTTCACGTCCTGCGAGCTGGACCACGCCGACATCTACCGGGACGAGGCCCACTACGAGAGCGCCTTCGGGCGATTCGTGGAGCTCCTGCCGGCCGACGGGTTCCTGGCCGCCTGCTCGACCTGGGAGAGCGTCACGCGGATCGCGCGGGGGGCGCGCTGCCCGGTGGAGACCTACTCGGTGGAGCGGCCGGCCGACTGGGAGGCGCGCGGGCTTTCCCTGGGCGCGGACGGGGCGCGGTTCCGGCTGGTGCGGGGCGGGCGGGACCTGGGCCCGGTGCGGCTGGCGGTGGGCGGGGCTCACAACGTGGAGAACGCGCTCGGGGTGGCCGCGGCGGCGACGCGGCTCGGGCTCTCCTTCGCGGAGATTGCGGCCGGGCTCGAGGCCTTCCGGGGAGTGAAGCGGCGCCAGGAGGTGCGGGGGGTCGAGGGCGGGGTCACGGTGATCGACGACTTCGCCCACCACCCCACCGCGGTGGAGCGGACGCTGGCCGCCATCCAGGGGTCCTACCCCGGGGCGCGGCTGCTCGTGGCCTTCGAGCCCCGGTCGAACACCTCGCGCCGCAACCTGCACCAGGAGGAGTACGCGCGGAGCTTCGGAGCCGCGGCGGAGGTATGGCTGCTCCGGCCGGCGCCGACCGACCGGGTGCCGGAGGCGGAGCGGCTCGACGTGGACCGGCTCGCGTCCGGGATCGCGGCGCGCGGGGTGCCGGCCACGGCGCGGGGGACGGTGGAGGAGATCGTCGCCGACGTCGCCGTGCGGGCCGGGCCGGGGGACGTGGTGGTCGGGATGTCGAACGGGGCGTTCGGGGCGTTCTGGACGAAGGCCCTCGAGGCGCTGCGGGCGCGGTGACCGCGGGCCCCCCGTTCCTCGAGGACCAGCGGCGAGGAGGGAGGCAGCCGGAACGGCGGCGGCATCCCTCCCGGCCCGAAGGCGACCCGCTACTGCGTGTGGCAGACCCTGCACATCTGGTTCGAGCCGATCTGCGCCTGCGTCCCCTTCCACCCCGGAGGATGCGGGTTCACGCGTCCCGTCGTGTGGCAGGCCACGCAGAGCGAGTTCGCCCCCTGGTTGTGGCAGGCCGCGCAGGAGGTGATGTTCTGGCGTGCCGCCTGGCCGTGGACCGAGATCCAGCCCGCCGGGTGCGGGTCGCGGATCGATGCTCCGCCGGGAGCGATGTTCTGGAAGGAGTGGCAGCTCTGGCAGTAGCCCGTTCCGTGGCACTTGGAGCAGCTGTCCGGATCGGCCTGCTGCTCCATGGCGTGCCGGGCGATCCAGTCGCCGCGGTGGATGAAGTCGGCTGCCACCTTCTCCGGGAACTGGATCGAGGGCGGCATGGGGCGGGTCGTCGCGGTGTGGCACTGCGCGCACATCGTCTGGTCGTGGCACGACGAGCAGCTGGCGACCGACGCCATGGCCCACTTGCCGTGGGTCTGCAGGAAGTTCGCCGCGTGCGAGTAGTCCTTCACGGGCTTCTCGTACTTCTTCAGATCGACGTGGCAGGGCGTGCAGCGCCCCACCGCGTAGTCCTGGGCGTGGTTGTGGCAGGCCGTGCACGCGGACATGGGAGGGGACTCGACCTTGAAGGAGCCCGGCTCGGCGATCTTGGTGTGGCAGCCCTGGCACTGGTCCTTCGCCCCCTTCATCCGCGGGAAGTGGGCCGCGTGGTCGAAGCGGACGTCCGGAGCGAAGCGCTTCACCGGCTTGTACTCGGGGATCGGATCGTGGCAGGCCGCGCAGGTCTCCGACTTGGTCGGGAGCTGCACGTCGATGACGTCCACCTTGAGGGAAGTCGACTTGAGGATCGGAGCGTGGCACTCCACGCATTCCACGCCCGACTCGAGGTGGATCGCGTGCGGGAACTTGTAGGGCTGGGGAGCTGCGGCCTCGCCCTTCATGGCCGTCTTCTGGCAGCCGAAGGAGAGCAGCGCGAGGGGCAGGATCATGAGCCGGGGGTTCATTCGTACACCTCGCGGAACCGGTACGACGCGTTGTAGGTGAGCTTGACGAGCCCGTTCAGGTAGCTCGAGTAGTAGGGGGTTGCACCGCCCTGCAGGGCGCCGACCACGGCGAAGCCGCCGCCCACGTCGTAGCCGAGGGTGGCCGAGCCGAGCATCGAGCTGGTGACCGCGTTCACGGGCTGGTCGAACCAGTAGCCCTGGAAGTCGAGCGTGCCGGTGAAGCCGTACATCTTCATCGAGCCGAAGGCCCGTGCCTGCCAGTAGCCCTGCACCGGCATGAAGAGCCGCGAGCCCTCCGCGCCCACGGTGGCGCCCTTGGCGGGGTGCCAGGTCGCTCGGAGGAAATAACGGTCCCCGGTGGCGTCGGTGGCCTGCGCGCCGTCCCAGAGGCCGAAGATCCGCCTGTACCCGACGTCGAAATCGAGAGGGACCGCGACCTTGAAATGCTCGAGGCCGACGCGCGCAGTGGCGCCCAGGTACTGGCGGGTGTTGTCGCTGAAGACCCAGAGGATGGAGTTGTAGGGGAGCGAGAGCGCCGGGACCGTGTAGCTGTATTCGGCCGTGAACTGGAGGTGCGGAGCGACCGGGAAGACCAGGCTCACGTTGGAGTCGGCGATCTGCGCGCCGAACCCGTTGAAGTAGTTGCTCGCGAAGAGGCTCCAGTCGACGTAGCCGAGCAGGTACATCCAGGAGACCGGCGAGAAGCGCAGGTCGAGGGCCAGGTCCTCGCGAGTGGACTGCCCGTCGTTCCAGGCGAAGGCCGCCGACACGCCGGTGTTGATCCAGGTGGTCCAGGCGAAGCCGAGCCGGCCGCCCACCGCCAGGTTGCCGATGGTGGGGTTGGCAGAGAAGACGTTCCCGTAGGCGGTGAAGCGCTGGGTGGTGGGGAGGCCGACGTAACCGTCGAGGGTGACCATCTTGTGGATGGCAGCCTGGAAGGAGCCGCCGTCGAGCTGCAGCATCCGGGCGTTGCCGTAGCCCACCGTCTGGCGACCCACCGTGAAGCGGAGCTGGTTGTCGAGGAAGCGCCCCTGGACCCAGGCCAGGTTCAGGTCGCCGCTCCAGGCCCCGCTGTTGGTGTAGCCGTTCCACCAGGGGTTCGCGCCGAGGTTGGCCGCGCCCCAGCCGTCCACCTGGAAGTAGAGCGTGCCCCCGGGGATGGAGACCTCACGCCCGGTGAGGGTCAGGAATTCGTAGAGGGGAACGACGTTCGTGGTCGATCCGTCGCGCCACTGGGACTGCACGTTGAGCTGGGTGTTGGAGTAGACGTCCAGCTCGCTTCCGTGGCCGGCCGCCGGCGCGAGGACCGCCGCCGCTGCGAGTGCTGCGATTCCGAGCCTGAGTCTCATGGAGATTCCATCCCGGTTCGGGTCGTGTGCGACAAAGGCGCATCCCGCCACCCGGACGGGACGCGATCGAGCGGATCGAATACCGCAACGGGAATGATTTTGACAGGCCGTTGTCGTGGGGACAGGTGACAGACGTCATTTACACGACGCTGAATCGAGCCCGCTCCCGCTCCAGGGCCACCTCGCCGCGCTCCTCGGGGTGCTCGCGGAGCCAGAGGACCATCTCGTCGGGCTCCCAGGCATAGGGCTTCCCGTCGAGGAAGACGTGTCCCTCGTCGATGGCACGGGTGGCCTGGAGGAGCGGCATGTCGCCGAGGTCCCGGATGAGGGCCTCGAAGCGGCCGTGGCGCGCCGCGTCGACGAAGGAGAAGTGGTGGCGACCCGCGTAGGCGGTGTGGAAATGGGCGGGACGGTAGACCACCCCCGTGAGCTGGAGGCGGAGCGCCATGAGCGCGAGCATCTCGCCGGTCTCCCGGGCGAGCCCGAGCCCCGGCACATCCTGGCCCGGTAGCCGCGGGCGGAGCAGGCTGAACTGCGCGCGGGGGTGGCGGAGCGAGAGCCAGTGGACGTAGAGCACCGGGTGTCCGACGACGCGCTTTCGCTCGAGCACCAGCTCGAGGAGGACGTGCTCCTCGCCTCCTGACTCCCCGTAGACGCGCACGCGGTCGCCCGGGTGCTGGTGCCCGATCTCCACGCGGAACTGGTCGTAGCCGAGCCGACGGAGCTGGTCGAGGATGCCGAAGCGCTGCAGCGCGAACTCGATCCCGGCCTCGGTGTAGAAGCCCAGGAGGAGCTTCTGGCGGCTGGGACGCATGCCGAGCGATTCGGCGACGTCGTCGGCGGTGAGCTCGTCGGAGACGGAGAGGCTCTGCTTCGACAGCTGGGAGGCGATCCGGGCGAAGTGCTTGCCGATGGGGTCGTAGTCCTCGGGGATCGGGTCGAGCGAGCCGGTGGAGAGGGCCATGCCCGCCCCGGCCAGGGTCTTCCAGGCGTTCTTGCTGTAGCCGCCGCCCGGGAGCCACACCGAGGGTACGCCCTCGAGGTGGGCGGCGACCGCCAGGTCGCGCTTGCGCGCGCCGCCGAGCGTGACGTCGAGCTTGCCCAGGCGATCGCCGCGCAGCACGTCGCCGCCGGCGATGACGAAGGCGAGCCCGCAGGGCGGCATCCGGCCGAGGAGTGCGTGCAGCGCCTCGAGGTAGCGGGCGTCGCCCGTGCCCTCGGGAAGGACGGTCTCGTCCACCCCCGGGAGCGGGCCCCAGTCGGAACCGGAGAGGGAGCCGATCCAGTGGTCCGGGTCGGTGGCCAGGCAGGCGGCGACTCCGTCGGGAGGGTGGGCGTCGAGGTCGAGCACGGCGACCTTGCCCTTGAACCCGTCGGCCCGGACCGAGGCGATGGCCACGGCGATGTCGTTCACCGGGCAGTTCCCGCCCGCCGACGTGGGGCCCGCGTGGTGGAAGCCTCCGAGCAGGTTGAGCTGCGGCTTGCCGCGGACCAGCGCCTCGCCGGCGGCCTGGATGGTCGCGCCGGTGGCGAGGCGGACGGTGCGCATCACCTCGTCGACGGGGACGTCGCTGGGGTCGACGCCGAACACCGCCGCGAGCGTCTCGGGACGGGCCATCGACTCGAGGAGCGTCGCGTCGTGAACGCGGGCCAGCTCCGCGTACGAGGCGCGGCGGGGAAAGCGCCACCAGGAGGGTGCGACCGCCTTGCTCTGTCGGAGCCACCAGGCCGCGAAGTCCGCGCGCCGCGGGTCGAGGCCGCTGAACTCGATGCCGGTGAAGGGGAGCCGGTAGGCCGGGTCGTACCAGACGTCCACCTCGCGCCGCTTGAGCAGGCAGCGGAGGCGGTAGAGGAGCGCCCGTGGTCCGACGCCCATCATCGGCGGGGGACGGCTACTTCGCCGCCTTCGAGGGGGGGGCGGCCGCGCGCTCGCGCTTCAGCAGGCCGAAGCTCAGGTAGGCGTCGATGCCGATCCAGGCCACGCCGAGCCAGACGGCCATGGCGAGAGCCCTCATGTCGGAGATGATGAGGGGAAGGGCCAGGCTCGTGCCCTCCTTGGGAAGGACGACGTAGGACCAGGGCATCGCGTAGATCGCGTAGGCGAGCAGGAGCGCGAAGACGACGATGCGGACCACCGCGAGGGTTCTCATCCGTTCCTCCCGCCGGAGAACTTAGCACGCGACGTCGCCGGCGGTATGTTCGCGAGGGCGACCCAGGGAGGTGCAGGTGACGGCGATCGGCGAGCTGCGGGAGGCGTGCGCGGAGGCGGCCCGGCGAGGGGGCGCGGTGCTCCGGGAGAAATGGGGAACGCGCCGCACCATCGACTACAAGGGCGGCATCGACCTCGTCACCGACGCAGACCGGGCCAGCGAGGAGGCGCTGCTCGCGTTCCTGTTGGGGCGCTTCCCCGGCAGCGCGGTGATGGCCGAGGAGTCGGGGGTTCGTGCGGCCGTGACGGGGGAGGCGGGAGAGGGGCTGCGCTGGTTCGTCGACCCGCTCGACGGGACCACCAACTACGCGCACGGCGTGCCCCACTTCGCGGTGAACGTGGCGGTGGCAGACGGCACGGGAATCGTCGCGGGGGCCACCCTCGACCCGCTGCGGGGCGAGCTGTACGTCGCCGGGCGAGGGGAGGGGGCCTGGCTCGGGGCCGAGCGGCTGCACGTCTCGGAGACGTCCGAGATGAGAAGGGCGCTCCTCTGCACCGGGTTCCCGTACGACATCCAGGAGAACCCCAATCCGCTCCTCCGGCTCTTCCGGGCCTACCTCCGGCGGGCGCGGGCCGTCCGGAGGTTCGGGGCTGCGGCGCTCGACCTGGCCTACGTGGCGAGCGGGCGGTTCGACGGATTCTGGGAGGCGCGGCTCAAGCCGTGGGACGTGGCGCCGGGGATCCTGCTCGTGCGGGAGGCGGGCGGGGAGGTCGCCGATTTCACGGGGGGTGACGACATGCTCCACGGGGGGACCATCTGCGCGGCCGGGCCGGCGCTGCAGCGGCAGCTCCTCGAGGTCCTCGCGGAGGTGCGCGGGGATCAGGGGGCGGGTGCGGGGGCGGGTGGGGCCGCCGGGTGCCGGGGGGCCGCCGAAGGCGAGCCGGTAGACGGAGTCGGGGTCCACGTACAGGTCGACCACCTTGATCCCGAAGTGCAGGTGGGGGCCGGTGACGCGGCCGGTGGCGCCGACCTTGCCGATGGGCTGGCCGCGGTGGACCTTCTCGCCGTGCCGGACGTCGAATTCGGAGAGGTGGAAGTAGACCGAGAAGAGGCCGGCGCCGTGGGCGATGGCGACGCTCTTCCCGGAGGCGAAGCAGTCACGGGCCAGGACCACCACGCCGTCGTTCGCGGCCAGGACCGGGTCGCCGACGGCGCCGCCGAGGTCGGTGCCGTAGTGCTGGCTCTGCTTCTTGCCGTTGAAGACGCGCCGTTCGCCGAACGGGCCGGTGACCCGCGCGTCGCGGGGGGGGCCGAACGGGCCGGTGAAGAGGGGGGGCTCGAAGGGCCGGGCGAAGGCCTCACGGAAGGCCGCCTGGTCCGCTTCCATCTGCTTCTTCTGGGCAGGCGACGGGGCGAAGAACTTGGGCTCGACGGAGAGCTGGGATTCAGGGAAGCCGGGGTCGACGACCTCGATCGAGGCGGTGAGCGGGTCGGCACGGCCCGGGATGCGGACCTCGATGGTCAGGGTGCCGGGGGGGAGCTCGACGGGGAGAGCGGCGATGGCCTGGGCGCCGGAGGGTGTGGGAAAGAAGCGGAGGCGGCGGGGGGCGGTGGGGGGAGTGGTGCCGGGAGCGGTGCCGGACGTGGGCGCGAGCAACGCGGTGCCGGACGTTGAGGAGACGGCAGATGCCGCCACTCCGTCCAGCGTCACGAGCACCGCATCGCCGGGGCGGGCGCGGGAGGACGAGACGCGGACCGCCAGTTCCGGTGACGGACCGGGGTCGGCCGAAAAAGCTTGGCGGGCCACCATGGCGACGGCGACGATGAGGAAGAATCTGAAGTAATGTCGCGCCATGGACGCCTTCAAGCCGCACCTCGCTGGACTGGGTGCCTACCCCTACAGGAAGGTCGAAGCGGCAATCAAGCTGGACCAGAACGAAAGCCCCTGGGACCTCCCGGAAGACCTCAAGAATCGCGCGCTGGAGCGGATGCGCGACGTTCCCTGGAACCGTTACCCGGACATGCATGCGGAGGGGGTTCGCGCGCTCCTCGCGCGATTCCTCGACTGGCCGGCGGAGGGAATCGTCGTCGCGCCCGGGTCAAACTTCCTGCTGCTGGCGCTGGCTCAATCAGCGAGGCGTGTGCTCGACACGTCGCCGTCGTTCGCCTTCTACGAGGGAGCCGCGCGAGCGACCGGTACGCCATATCGATCGGTGCCGCTCGGGTCCGAATTCGCGCTGCCCGTGGACGGGCTGATCCAGGAGATGGACGAGGGGGAGCCGGGGGTCTTGTTCGTCGCGAGTCCCCACGCACCGACCGGTACTGTCTTCCCGGTGCCGGACGTTGCTCGCGTAGCCGAAAAGGCGAGGGGGAGGGGGTGGATCCTCGCCATCGACGAGGCCTACTGCCAGTTCTCCGGCACCGATCTCAGACCAGTGGCTCGAGGGAATCCGCACGTGGTGATCCTGCGGACGTTCTCGAAGGCGTTCGGGCTGGGGGGGGTCCGAGCAGGCTTCCTTCTCGCGGTGCCGGACGTGGCGGTGAAGGTCCAGGCGATGCTCCCCCCTTTCGACGTGCCCGTGCACACTGCTGCCGTCCTCGAGACGGTCCTGGAGTTCCCAGGCAGGGCCGCGGAAGTCGGCGCCCGACTCGCGTCCGAGAGAGACCGTGTGATCGCCAGCCTCGCCAGCCACCCAACCTGGCGGCCCTGCCCGAGCCGGGCAAACTTCTTCCTGGTTCGAACCCCGGACGCCGAGGCCGCGTGGCGGTCGCTTCTGGCACGCGGAATCCTCGTCCGGCGCCAGGATCACCTCCCAGGGTTGGCAGGGTGCCTTCGCGTTTCCGTTGGCAAACCGGAAGAGAACGACGCCTTCCTGAGGGCAGCATTCGAAGCGTGAGCCCGTGCCGGACGTGGCGTCGGGACGTGGCATCGAGACGTGGCGTCGAGGAGGCCTCGCCGAAACGGCCCGAATCAGGCCTGCGCGGAACCATCCGCCTCGCTAGAGCCATCAGGTCTGGCACTGAACGCCGACGATAGTCGGTGCCCGGTACCGACGAACCAGGAGGGAGCGAATCCAATGGCCATTCCGTGGACCCCGGCACTCGCGATCGGCGTCCCCGAAATCGACCACCAGCACCAGGAGCTCTTCCTCCGAATCGAGCGACTCGTTCAGGGGGTCTCTCGGGGGAATGCTGCAGACATCGAGAGACTCCTCGAATTCCTCAGCCAGTACGTCGTGAAGCACTTCGGGGCCGAGGAGCGCTGGATGCTCCGCAGCGCTTATCCTGAATACGCCCGGCACAAGGCGGAACACGAGCGATTCATCCGCGACTACGAGAACATGACCCGGGAGTTCCGGGAAAAGGGCCCGAACGTGCTCGCAGGAATCCGGATGAACAACTGGATCGCCGAGTGGCTCCGTCAGCACATCAGCCGATCGGACATGGAACTAGGGCGATTCCTCGCCACCAAGGTGGCCAGCGGCGACCTCGACGGTCCATGACGCGCAAGGTCGCCGGAAGGCCCGCCGTGCGTGTCAGCTCTCGACCTTGAACCCGATTCGGACGGTCACCTGGAATTCGGAGACCTCCCCGCCCTTCACGGCGCCCCGGATCTCCGCTACCTCGAACCAGCTCACGTTTCTAACGGACTTGCTCGCGCCAGAAACGGCGGACTTGATGGCGTCCGCCACGCTCTTTGACGAAGTTCCGACGACCTCGATCTTCTTGTAAGTGGCCAAGGTTCGATTCCTTTCCTGCTGCTCGCTGGGGTGGGGGAGATCCGGACCCAAGGAATGTAACGTCCCCGCCCATGTCCGGCACCACGTCAAACGGGCACCACGTCAAACGGTAGCAACCTGTCCCGGGCATCCCCTAGACGCAGCGCGCCACTTGACTCGCCGCGCCTGCGGCCGGTAGGTAAGCTCGGGGGGGACCCGGTTTTTCCCGAGGGACCACGAGGGCAAATGGCTGATCTCTTTGACAAGTGTGCCAACTGGAAGGACGCGCAGGTCCTGAAGCTCGCCGGGCATTACCCGTATTACCGGGTCATCCAGGAGACGGACGGCACCGAAGTGGTGGTCGACGGCAAGCGCCTCATCATGGCCTGCTCGAACAACTACCTGGGGCTTGCAAACGACCCTCGTGTCATGGAGGCGGCTGCCGACGCAGCGCGCCGCTGGGGTGCATCCACCTGCGGTTCGCGCGTCTTGAACGGAACGATGACCCTGCACGACGAGCTCGACCACCGGCTCGCAGACTTCCTGGGGAAGGAAGCGGCCGTCGTCTTCTCCACGGGCTTCGGGACCAACCTGGGGACGATTTCGTCGCTCGTCCTCCGGCACGACCTGATCTTCGCCGACCGCATGGTCCACGCCTCCCTCGTCGAGGGAATGCAGGCCGCCTACGGCGAGACGAAGCGCTTCCGGCACAACAACATGGAGGATCTGGAGCGGCTTCTCGCCAACGCCGAGCCCAGCGCCGGGAAGCTCATCGTCGTCGACGGCGTCTATTCCATGGAAGGGGACCTCGCAAACCTTCCGGCCATCGCGGAGCTGAAGCGAAAGTATGGGGCCCGGCTGATGGTCGACGAGGCCCACGGCTTCGGCGTCATGGGCCCGAAGGGCAAGGGCACCGGGGAGCACTTCGGAGTTCACGACGACGTCGATCTCATCATGACGACGTTCTCGAAGTCGCTTGCGTCGATCGGGGGAGTCATCGCCGGCCCCGCCGACGTCATCAACTGGATCAAGCACAAGGCCCGGGCGCTCGTGTTCAGCGCCTCCATGACGCCCTCTGCGGCGGCCGCGGCGCTCAAGGCCCTCGAGATCATCGAGCAGGAGCCTGAGCGACGCGAGCGCCTCTGGGACATCTCCGAGCGGGTCCACCGGGAGCTGCGGGGAATGGGGTTCGATACCCAGCCGTCCGTGTCCCCCGTGGTGCCGGTGGTCGTGGGAGACCAGGCCCTGACCTTCAAGTTCTGGAGGAAGCTCACCGATCTGGGGCTGTTCGCGAGCCCCGTCGTGAAGCCAGCGGTCGAGAAGGAACTGGTGCGGACGGTCTTCATGGCGACCCACACCGATGACCAGATCGACCGTGCCCTGGAGATGTTCCAGAAGGCGGGGCGCGATCTGGGCCTGATCCCGTCGGAGCGTCCGCACACCCGGGTCGAGGTCAAGATGGCCCGGCCTGGTGTCACCGGATTCTATTCCTCCCATGAGGGGGATACGACCGCGACCGGATCCCAGGACGGTGGCGCACGCCTGGAGATCCTCGATGTCCTCACCCAGGCGGAGGAGCCGTGGTCGAGGCGTCTCTCCAACGCCGCCGAGATGATCACCTGGAAGGCGATCAACGCCGGCCCGGAGGACTACCAGCAACTCAGGGAGCTACCGTTCAAGCTCTGGGAGAAGCGGCGCCAGCTCCCGACCATGCTGCTATCGGCCGGGATGAACTTCATGACGCGACGACAGCAGAACGGCAACAACAGCCAGCGGGACGCCTGAAGCGTTCCCCCACCCGCCAGGATCCCGCCATGAACAGACCTGCCGTCGTGCCGGACATCACCGAGGTCGCCCAGCCCGCCAAGGACGTGGAAGTTTCCCTCGTCATGTCGGGCATGGAGAAGGACCGATTCGTCCGGTTTCCGTTCGAGGTGTACCGGGACGACCCCTTCTGGGTGCCGCCGCTCGTCATGGAGCGGCACGAGTTCCTCGACGCGTCGAAGAACCCCTTCTTCCGGCACGCCGAGGTCGCGCTCTTCCTGGCGCGCCGGAGCGGCAAGGTCGTGGGGCGCATCGCCGCCGTCGAAGACCGGAACTACAACGCCTTCCATGGCTGCAAGGTCGCGTATTTCGGCCTCTTCGAATGCATCGACGACCCGGGCGTGGCGGCGGCGCTGGTCGCTGCGGCGAAGAACTGGGCCCGGTGGCGGGGACTCGTGCAGCTCATCGGGCCGATGAACCTGTCGACGAACCAGGAGTGTGGGCTCCTCGTCGACGGGTTCGACTCCTCGCCGTACGTGATGATGCCGTACAACCCGCCGTACTACGCCGATCTGGTCGAGGCATGCGGGTTCCGGAAGGCGAAGGATCTGTTCGCCTTCGAGCGGTCCGCGAAGGTGCCCGCGCCGGAGCGGTTCGTCCGCGTCGCGGACAAGATCCGGGCCCATGAGGGAATCACGGTCCGCCCCCTGGACGTCGCCAACTTCGAGGCGGAGGTGGTCCGGATCAAGGCCGTGTACAACTCGGCCTGGGAGAAGAACTGGGGATTCGTTCCCATGACCGACGCCGAATTCGACAAGCTGGCGAAGGACCTGAAGCAGCTCGTGGTGCCGGAGCTGGCGCTCGTGGCCGAGGCGCACGGCGAGCCCATCGCCTTTTCCCTCACGGTGCCGGACATCAACCAGGCGTTCAAGAAGGTTGGCGGTCAGCTCACGACCTTCGGGCTCCCGATCGGGCTTGCGAAGCTCCTCTGGTACCAGAAGCGGATCACCAAGGTTCGCCTGATGGCGCTGGGAATCAAGGAAGGTTGGCGCCGGAGAGGAATCGACGCGGTTCTCATCGTCGAGACCATCCGCCGCGCGGACCAGGCGGGCTACGAGGGAGGCGAAGTCAGCTGGACCCTGGAGGACAACACCCTCATCAACAAGGCCATCGAGTCGGCGGGAGCGAGGCGGTCGAAGGTGTATCGCCTCTACGAAATGCCGGTCGAATAGGCCGTGCGCTGGTTCGTCACCGGGGCGACGGGGTTCATCGGAACGACGCTCGTCGAGAGGTTGATCGCTCGCGGTGACGAGGTGAAGGCTCTGGTCAGGGACCCAGGACGCGCGTCCGAGTTGCGGGAACTGGGCGCGGAGCTGGTGCGGGGGGATGTGGCCCGGCCAGACCTGCTTCCGGACGTGGCGGACGTGGTGCCGGACGTCGACGTGGTCGTCCACCTGGCCGGCCTCGTAAAGGCGCTGACACGGAAGGAACTCTTCGCCGTCAATGCCGAGGGCACTCGTTCCGTGGCCCGGGCCGCTGCGCGGTCCGGACGGACGAAATTCGTCCTGGTGTCGTCATTGGCGGCCGCAGGTCCCTCGACGCCCGGCAAACGTAGGGTTGAGACCGATCGTCCGGCACCGGTGAGCGTGTATGGCCAGAGCAAGCTCGCTGCCGAAGACGCACTGCGATCGTTCGCAAAGGAGCTCGATGCCTCGATCGTCCGCCCTCCGATCGTCTACGGGCCTCGGGACAAGGAGTTCCTGCCATCGCTCTTCCGGCTGGCCAGGACTGGATTGATCGCAAAGTCCGGCATGGGCGAGAAGCACTACAGCCTGATCCACGTGGACGACCTGGTCGCGATGATCATCGGCGTCGCCGAGCGAGGAGCCCGGGTCGACGAGGCGGGATCGTCCGGAGTCTATTTCTGCGCCGATGGCGTGGACCATACCTGGGAGGCGCTGGCGCGCAGTGCGTTGGCGGCGCTCGGACGGCGGGGGACGGTGGTCACCGTACCGGAAGTCATCACATGGATCGCGGCCGGGGCGTCCTCGGCAGCAGCACGCCTGACGGGGCGCCCGGCCATCCTCTCCCTCGACAAGATGATGGAGATTCGCGAGCCGGCATGGACCTGCTCCAGCGAGAAGGCGCAGAGGGAACTCGGCTGGATGCCTCGAGTGTCCCTCGCCGACGGGATGAGGGACTCCGTCCGGTGGTTTCGCGAGCACAGCCTCGTCTGAGACGCTGCCTCAGCCGCTTGGGAGTCCCTCGGTGGCCGCAAGCTTTCTGGCCATCCATACGGCGGAGCCGAAGAACGGGCGCCCGACGAGGTCGGGACGGTGGCGGCGCACGCGGCTTGCGATCCGCTGGGTGAAGAGGCGGAGGTAGGCGGCCATGCGCTCGACCGGGCCCCTCCCCAGGGCGAGATAGGCCGGCGAATCGGAAACGAGGGGGTCGCGCCGGCCAAACGCATAGTGGGCATGGCTCGACCACGGCCAATCCCGAGGGCGCCTCACCATGCGCGCCCGGACGGGGTTGAGGTCGCCGTAGAGCATCACCTCGAGTTCGTGTCGCCCGCCGTCCTGGATCCGGGGTGACCCGAGACGCTCCATCACGACCTGTCCGCGGCCCCCTGTCCGCCGGTTGGACCATCGTGCGAAGCACTGGTTGACCACTTTCCAGAATGCGCTGAAGGCTGGCTGGCCGTTCGTTGACCGGCAGACAACGTGCGGATGCGTGCTCATGAGGCAGTAACTGAGGATCCGGATGCCGTGGCGGTCCTTGTACTTCGCCAGAAGTCCGAGGAATTTCTGCCGGGCTTCGTCGGAGTCCAGAACTGGGGACCTGTTGTGGCTCCGCCAGAAGCAGTGATGGGTGGTTCCGTGCCCTACCAGTCGAGATCTCGGGAAGCGCGCCACGAACCCGTCATTAGCAAGACGCGGGCCGGAGCGGCAGGAAGCCGGTGCCCCAGGAAATCAGTGTCCGGCACCGGCGGACGAGCGCTCCTCGCGGGGCATGGTTCCGAAGACGAAATCCCAGAGAGGCGTGGAGACTCCGTACCGGGCCTCCGGAGTCTTGAAGTGATGAAGGTAGTGGTGCTTTCGGAGCTTGGCACCGGCTTCCGTTCGAGGCTTCAGGTGGTGCACGGCGTAGTGGGTCATGTCGTACCAGATGTAGCCCGTCACGAGTCCGGCGAAGAAAGGGTCGAAGAGGCGCGGCCCGATGAGAAGAAAGATCGGGTAGCCCAGCACGAGCGCGAGAAGGACCGAGATGACCGGAGGCATCACGAGCCGATCGGCATCATGGGGCCAGTCGTGGTGAACGCCGTGGATGAGGAAGTGAACGTCCTGTGCGAACTGGGAGTTCGGGCTTGGCGTGAAGTGGAAGACCCATCGGTGGAGGAGGTATTCGAGGAGTGTCCAGAACGCGAGCCCGCCCAGGAGCGCGCCGGCGAATGTCCCTCCCGAGACCTCCGGCACCCGCAATCCTCGGTACACCAGATAGCCGATCACCGGCACCCAGACCACGAGCACGTGCCAGGGCTTTACACGTGAAAGGTACCTTTCGATCCACTCGACGCGAAACATCCTCGGGCTGCCATTCTTCGGGGCATGGTTGCCCGCGGGCCGGGGCAGGAGCCAGAACATGGGTGCAACTCCTCGAGGTTGCGGACGCAGGGACGCGGCGAACGCTGGAACGCGGTGCCGGACATTCTAGGCCGACGCGCCCTCCTCTCGCGGAGAATCGCCCCCCTGTCAAGGCCTTGAAGGCGGGCCGAGAGCGTGGCAAGAGGCTCGCCCCGTGCTTGACCTGTCCCATCTCAATCCGCCGCAGCGACAGGCCGTCACTTTCGAGGAGGGGCCGGCGCTCGTTCTGGCTGGTGCGGGGTCCGGGAAGACCCGGGTCATCGCCCATCGCATCGCATGGCTGGTCGAGCGAGGGGCCGATCCGGCAGCGATCTTGGCAGTTACCTTCACGAACAAGGCTGCCCTCGAGATGCGGGGGCGGGTCAAGGCTCTCTCCAGGGAGGCTGCTGCCAAGAGCCAGATCGCGACGTTTCACAGCTTTGGCCTCTGGCTCCTCCGGCGGGAACACGCCGCTGCAGGCCTTCCGAGGTGGTTTTCGATCTGCGATGCCGGCGATCAGGTCAGCCTGGCCAAGCGGTGCCTTCGAGACATCCAGATGGATTCCCGAAAGTTCGATGTCCGGAAATTGCTCGGAATTGTCTCCAGCAGAAAAAGTTCCGTGCCCGGGTCCCGAGCGGACTCCGGCCGAGCTCGGGACCCGGTGCCGGACGAAGACTACGAGGCCATCGCTGATCTGCTGTTGCCACGCTACGAACAGGCGCTCCGCGCCCAGCGATCCCTCGACTTCGACGACCTGATGGTTCGCCCGGTGGCCTTGCTCACCGCCGATCGAGCGATGCGACGTGCATATCGCGAGAGGTTTCAGCACGTGCTCGTCGACGAGTTCCAGGACACGAATCGAGTGCAGTTGCGACTCCTCGAACTGCTCTGCGGGAAGCCCGGTCTCGAAGGTCCCGATCCCGGTGCCGGACGTCGCGGACGTCGTACCGGACGAGGTCACTCCGCAGATGACCAGGAGCCTCTGTCGCACTGGACCGGACGCAGTCTCTGCGCGGTCGGAGACGACGACCAGGCGATCTACGGCTGGCGCGGCGCGGAAGTGCGCAACATCCTCAGGTTCGAAGAAGACTTCCCAGGCGCAGTGGTCGTGCGCCTCGAGCAAAACTACCGCTCTACGGGGCGCATCCTGGACTGCGCGAACGGGGTCATCGCCCGGTCGGCCAACCGGAGACCGAAGCGGCTCTGGACGGACACGGGACCTGGCGATCCGGTCCGGGTGGTGGCGCTCCCCGACGAACAAGAGGAAGCCCGATTCGTAGCGGGGGAGGTGGGGCGGGGCATGGCCAGCGGGCGCAGGTCATCAGATTTCGCCGTCCTCTACCGGTTGAATGCACAGAGCCAGCCTGTCGAGGAGGCCTTCCGGGAGGTCGGCATTCCCCACAGGGTGAAGGGCGGGCCAGCGTTCTTCGAGCGAGCCGAGGTCCGAGACGTCGTCGGATGGTTGAAGATCTGCGCCTTCCCAGATGACGACCTGGCCCTTGCCCGAGTGGTCAACGCGCCCCCCCGGGGCATCGGGGACGTCGCCATGGAGCGCCTTGGCAACGCGGCGGCCCAGAAGAATGTGCCCGTTGCGGGATTGCTTCGGTTCGCCGAGCAGGTGCCGGACATTCCCCGAGGTGCGCCCGAAAAGATGGCTCAGCTCGCAGGCGAGCTCGACCTCTACCGGTCGCGGTTTGGCCCCGGCAAGATTGCGGAACCTGCCCGGTCGATGTTCGACGATCTGGACCTCCGCAGCTGGCTCCGCCGGAGTGTGGCTTCGGCCGAGGCGGGAGCGCGCAAGGCCGAGGCCGTCGACGCTGTCCTGAGGTCGCTCGAGTGGCACGAGCGCCGCGATCCGAGGGCGACTCTCGGGAGCTACCTCCAGCGTCTCGCGCTCGACTCCCGGGACGAGGAATCCGACGATGCCGATGGGGTCACGCTCATGACGCTGCACTCGGCCAAAGGGCTCGAGTTCCCTGTCGTTTTCCTCATAGGGGTGGAAGAGGACCTGCTCCCGGTTTCGGGGATCCAGGGCGAGACCCGGGATCTCGAGGAGGAGCGGCGCCTCGCATACGTTGGAATCACTCGGGCAAGGGAGACGCTCTGGGTCACGAGGGCTTCGGCGAGGACACGGCGCGGACGCGTCGAGCCGAGAACGCCCAGCCGGTTTCTCGAGGACCTTCCGGCGGACGCCCACGTCCGGCACGACCCTGCGTCGGGAGAATCGCGGGAAGCGACGTCAGCGCGGTCCGCGGAGGTCCTTCAAGCCCTGCGAGCGCGACTTGGCGGCAGAGCCTGAATCCACACTTGTCTTGACGCACGGTGTCGACGACCGATAAAGGGTTCCGTCCATGACGCCGCCCGTCGGAATCACTCCGGTCGTGTCGGCGACTCGAAGGAGGTAGGTAACATGAAGGTTTCGGCTCGAACGGCTTCCGTCGCACTCGCTGCTGCCCTCGTTGCTCTCGCGCCCTCCTTGGCGATGGGCCAGTCAAAGGCCGCCGCCGGGGCAGGCGTCACCGGATGGAGCATCGTCGGCACCGAGACGGTGTCGGGACGCCCGGCCGTCGACGTCCAGACCGGCTGGCCGAGCACCACCTTCGGCTACACCTTCGGGCTGTCCCCCACCGCCGACGTCAGCCTCCGGCTCGGCCTACTCTACGGGTACGAGGGAACCACCTCGAGCCAGTTCGGCCTGTCCTTCTACGCCCCCATGCGCTTCCAGTTGATGAAGACCAGCGACTTCAAGCTGCTCTTCCACGTCGACCCGGGCCTCAAGCTCTACACGATGAGCAACGCCCAGTTCGGCTTTCAGTTCCCCGTCGGGCTGGTGATGGGCTTCCCGGTCCAGCCCGATCTCGAGATCGGCGTCGGCCTCGACTTCAACATGACTCTTCTCGTCACCGGCAACCGCTCGCCGCAGTTCATCTTCGGTCCGGCGGCCGGACCCTATGTCGAGTACCACCCCGCGCCCAATCTCGCCGTCGGCCTGAACACCCGCTTCGGGGCCGCCATCGACGCCTACTCGTCCTTCCAGGGATTCCCCGGAGGAACGGGCACGGAGTTCGCGTTCACCACGCAACTCTTCCTGGGCTACCGCCTGCCGTAGCCCGTACTCCTCCACGTCCGGCACCGGGTGGTCGGGGGCCGGTACCGGGTGGGCCCGGAGCTTCTTCGGCCGATCCGACCTTCCTTGACAATGGGGGGGGGTTCCGCTAGGAACGCCCCTTCCGAATTGCTCGAAACACCAGGTTTTCCATGAACAAGGCTACTCACAGCACCACCCGGGCGGAAGCGCTCCGGGCGCGGAAGTGGTGGATCGTCGACGCGACGGACCTGACGGTCGGCCGCGCCGCGACCCGCATCGCCACCCTCCTCAAGGGCAAGCACAAGGCGTCGTACACGCCCTCCCTCGACACCGGGGACTTCGTCGTCGTCGTCAACGCCGAGAAGGTCCGCTTCACCGGCAAGAAGGAGCAGGAGAAGCTCTACTTCTCGCACACCATGCACCCCGGTGGCGCGAAGCAGACGCCCGCGGAAAAGATCCGCGCCAAGCACCCCGAGGACATCCTCATCTTCGCCGTGAAGCGCATGCTTCCGCGCAGCGCCCTGGGGCGCGAGATGATGACCAAGCTGAAGGTCTATGCCGGGGCGGAGCATCCGCACGCCGCGCAGAAGCCCGAAGCCCTGAAGATCTCCGCCTAGAGGAACATCGATGGCCACGACGCAGAAAATCACCACTGGTCGCCGCAAGGTTTCCGTTGCGCGCGTCCGGCTCGTCCCGGGAACCGGGAACATCATCGTCAACGGTCGCGCCCTGGACGCGTACTTCGGCCGCGAGACCTCCAAGATGATCCTGGTCGAGCCGCTCAAGCTGGTCGAACAGATGGGGAAGGTCGACGTCTTCGTGAACGCGAACGGCGGCGGCCTCTCCGGCCAGGCCGGAGCGATCCGCCACGGGATCTCCCGCGCGCTCGTCACCATGAATCCCGAGTGGCGCCCGGTTCTGAAGAAGGCCGGGTTCCTGACCCGCGACGCCCGCGCGGTCGAGCGCAAGAAGTACGGCCAGCCCGGCGCCCGCAAGCGCTTCCAGTTCTCGAAGCGCTAGCAGCCTCCGGCACCGGCACCCACGCCGTCCGCGCCTCACGGCCCGGGCGGCGTTTTCGTTGATCTGTCTTGAGTTGAGTGGTGCCGGACGTGAGTGAGTGGTGCCGGACGTCGCGGTCCTTCGCGGTCCCGACGTTGGGTCCTGGACTTGGCGGCATTGTGGGCCGGTGTCGCACCGACACCTTCTCCGGAGAATCCCCCGGCCCCGCCCCGGTATCGCTCCTCCCCGTCTGTTCGTGGAAACGGCGCCCACCAGGTGGTACGCTCCCAGACCGTCATGGAGCTGAACGAGATCCTGCAGATCGCGCTGCGGTCCGGCGCCAGCGACATCCACCTCAAGGCCGGCCTGCCGCCGATGTTCCGCATCGACGGCGCCCTCGTCCCTCTCAAGGATGCCCGCCGCCTCCCGCCCGAGGAGATCGCGCGGATGGCGCTCGGCATCATGAACGAGTACCAGAGGGAGAAGTTCAAGCAGACCAACGAGGTCGACCTCGCCTACGGGGTCCCCGGCCTGGGCCGCTTCCGCGTCAACGTGTTCCAGCAGCGCGGGTCCATCGGCGTCGTGCTGCGCGTCATCCCGTTCCGCATCCAGACCATCGAGCAGCTGATGATGCCGAAGGTCCTGGAGAAGATCGCGGGGGAGTCACGCGGCCTCATCCTCGTCACGGGCACCACCGGGTCGGGCAAGTCGACCACGCTGGCGGCGATGGTCGATCACATCAACGCCACCGAGACCTGCCACATCATGACGATCGAGGATCCCATCGAGTTCCTCATCCGCGACAAACGGTCGATCGTGAACCAGCGCGAGGTGGGCGTGGACACGATGAGCTTCGGGCAGGCCCTGAAGAGCGCCCTGAGGCAGGACCCCGACGTCATCCTGGTGGGCGAGATGCGCGACCTCGAGACCATCGAGACCGCGCTCACCGCGGCCGAGACCGGCCACCTGGTGATGTCGACGCTCCACACCCTCGACGCCACCGAGACCATCAACCGCATCATCTCGGCCTTCCCGCCCTACCAGCAGAAGCAGGTGCGCCTGCAACTCGGCTCGGTCCTCCGCGCCGTCATCAGCCAGCGGCTCGTGCCCCGCGCCGACGGCCACGGCCGGGTGCCCGCGGCCGAGGTCCTCCTCGCGACCGCCAGGGTCCGTGAACTGGTCGAGGACAAGGACCGCACCAAGGAGATCCCGGACGCCATCGCCCAGGGTCACGTCACGTACGGCATGCAGACGTTCGATCAGTCGCTCATGGGGCTCTACCGCTCCGGCCTGGTGAGCTACGAGGAGTCGCTGCGGCAGGCCACCAACCCCGACGACTTCGCCCTTCGCGTCTCCGGGATCTCCGGCACCAGCGACTCGAAGTGGGACAACTTCGAGTCGTCCGCAGAGGCCGGGCAGGGACGTCCGCCTCCGGCCAGACCCACCCCGGCGCGCCCATCGGCGCCCGCTGCGGCGCCGGCATCCCGGCCCGCGCCAGGGCCCGCGGTTGCAATCGGAAGGGTGGGCGGACGTCCAGGAGAGGCGCCCGCCGCTGCGGCAGACGACGACTTCCAGATCGAGCGCTTCTAGAACGCGTGCCGCCGCTCCCGGAAGGCGCTTGAACGAATCCCCGCAGTCCCGTGCCCGTGCCAGGGCGCTCCGGTTGCTCGCGGCCCGCCCCCGCACCGAGGCGCAGATCCGGGAGCGGCTCGACCGGGCCGGGTTCGGCGAGGAGGCAGAGGGGGTAGTGGCCTGGCTCCTGGACCTCCGTTACCTCGACGACGCCGCCTACGCCCGGGATCGGGCGGCCGGGCTCGTCGCTCCCGGGCGGCTCGGCCCGCGCCTGGCGGAGAAACGGCTGGTGGCTGCTGGGATCCCCAGGGAGGCGGCCCGTCGCGCCGTCGGGGAAGCTCTGGGCGATGACGAGGTTGCCCGGTGCCGGACACTCGCCGAGCGTCGCGCCCGGGGGTCGCCGGGCAGCCTCGACGACCGCGGAAAGGCCCGTCTTTCCAGGTTCCTTCTGGGGAGGGGATTCTCGGGGAGGGCCGTCTCGTCCGCACTTGGAGTGTACGTGGACGACGCGGAAGACCGCTGATATGTTCCCCGCCCCGATGCACTCCTGGATCCGGATCTGGCCGATCGCCGTGGCCGCCTTCCTTGCCCTGGGGGCCTGCGCGAAGAAGGCGCCGGCGGTGAAGTACGACTCGCAGGCCGAGCAGGAGTACGTGGCGGGTGTGACCGCGCTCGACGACCGGGACTTCCCCGACGCCCAGAAGATCCTGGAGCGGGTTCGTACCAAGTACCCGTATTCGAAGTACGGCGCCCTTGCGGAGCTGCGGCTCGCCGACCTGCGCTACGAGCAGGGCAAGTTCATCGAGGCGGCCGATGCCTACCAGGGGTTCGTGAAGATTCACCCCTCCAGCCCCCAGGTCGACTACGCGGCATACCGCGCGGCGATGTCCCGCTGGGCCGACGCACCCACCGAGTTCTTCCTCTTCCCGCCCGTGTACGAGCGAGACCTGGCCCAGATCGGCAAGGCCGCCGACGGGCTGGCATCCTTCGTCGAGAAGTTCCCTGATTCAAGGTACGCGCCGGACGCCCGGGAGAAGCTCGCCAAGGCCCGGGACATCCTGGCCGACCGCGACTGGTACGCGTTCGAGTTCTACAAGAAGCGGGAGAAATGGCAGGGCGCAGCCTTCCGGCTGGAACGGCTCATGAAGGAATTCCCGGGCAGCGCGCGTGAGCCCGAGGCCCTCTGGCAGCTGGCCGACCTGTACGTGAAGCTCTCCGAGCGCTTCAAGGCCCAGAAGACCCTCCAGGCGCTCATCGTGAAGTACCCGTCGAGCGCACAGCGCGGGAACGCCGAGAAGCTCCTTGCCGACCTCCGGTCCCAGCCCGAGCACCCCGAACTCTGGAAGACGCCCTGGTAGGGAGCCGGGGCGGCGGCGACGGTTTCGCTTCCGCACCGGAGCTCCCTACCTGGTTCCCTTCCTGGCCGCCGCGGCCGTTGCGACCGCTGCCTGGCACTGGCGCGCCGACCTGATGGACGCCGGGTCCGCGGCGACCCTGCAAAGCCCCGAGACCCAGGTTCGCCAGGCGCTCGCCGCCCAGGGGCGTGCCCACCTGGAGGACATCTACGGGTGGAAGGCGGGGGGCACGCTGGAACTCGTTCCGGTTCGCTACGAAGAGGTGGTGCCGGACGTTGAGGGTAACCGCGCCACAGTGGTGGCAGTCCTCGACGCCGAGGGGAAGGCGGTCTGGCGCGACCAGTCGGCAATGGTCTCGTACATCGGCCGCGAGCAGTTCCACATGAAGCCCTGCAAGATCGCACTCTGGTGCGCCGAGGGCGACCAGTTCGCGCGCCTTCGGGCCGTCCTGCGGACCCTCTTCCGGCGATTCGATGCCGCCCGGGGAGGGGAGCCAGCCGCCTTGGCCGCCCTCGCCGCCGATGACTACCGGGACGGTTCCACCGACCGGGCCGCCCTGGACGACCGGCTGCGCAGGGAGCTCGCGTCGCCCCGGCCGGACCTCCGGATGAAGGGCTGGCAAATCCGGGTGGAGCGGGACGTCGCGGAAGTAGGGGAGGACTACGAGGCCGTCGAGCAAGGAGGCGACGTCCGGCACCGGCGTTCACGCTACCGGCTCGAACGGCGCGGGGAGCGCTGGGTCTTCACCTCGGGGCTGTGACGCGGACCGACGGTCCGGGCCGCGTCCACCGCTTCTGGCTACCCGACCGGTCGCCCTCGATCGTCCGGCACCGGGGAGCGATCGTCCGGCACCGCGGTCGCACCGCGGTCGTCCGGCACCGCGGTCGGGGGAGGCACCGCGGCATCGTCCGGCACCGCGGTCGATGGTAGACTCCACGCCGGCGGCGGCTCCAACCGGCGACGGGGAGGAACATGGACGAGATTCTCAAGGAGAAGCTGGCGCTCGGCCGTTTCCACTACGTCCGGCGCGAGTTCGCGCGGGCCGAGCAGTACCTGACCCAGGTGGTGGAGGGGAACCCGACCTTCGCCGACGTCTACAACATGCTGGGCGTCTGCTTCCATGACCAGGGGCAGTACCAGAAAGCGCAGCGGTCCTTCGAGGCGGCGCTCCGGCTCAACCCTGCCTACACCGACGCCGCACTCAACCTGGCCATCACCTACAACGACACGGGTCGGTACAAGGAAGCCCAGGAGGCCTACCAGCAGGCGCTCAGCACGGCCGGCGCCGCTCCCGGGCAGCTCGACCACTTCGTCCGCGGCAAGCTCGCCAACATGTACGCCGACATCGGCGAGGTCTACCTCTCCTCCGGCATCTACCCGGAGGCCATCGCCGAGTTCCGCCGGGCCCTCGCCCTCTGTCCCGCCTTCGTCGACATCAGGGCCCGCCTGGCCGCCGCCCTGCGAGACTCCGGCCGCCGCGACGAGGCCATCGTCGAGTACGAGGAGGTGGTCCGGCAGAACCCCGCCTTCCTCCCGGGGCGGCTCAACCTGGGGCTCTCGCTCTACGCCGCCGGCCGGAAGGAGGAAGCTGCCGACCAGTGGAACGAGGTCCTGCGCGTCTCCCCCGGGAACCACAGCGCCGAGCTCTATCTCAAGTTCGCCGGCATCGACCCCTCGGGCGCGCCGCCGGCCGCGCCAGCACCGTAGGAGAAGATGAGCGAGAGCCCCCCGCGGCTCACCGCGCTGTCTCACGGCGCCGGTTGAGCCTGCAAGATCCGCCCGGCGGAACTGGCGCAGGTCCTGCGCCATCTACCGAAGGTGGAGGACGCACGCGCTCTCGTCGGTCACGAGACGCGCGACGACGGGGCGGTGTATCAGCTGTCGCCCACGGAGGCCATCGTCGAGACGGTCGACTTCTTCACCCCGGTCGTGGACGACCCGTACTGGTTCGGTCGCATCGCCGCTGCCAACGCCTTCTCCGACGTCTGGGCCATGGGCGGCCGTCCCATCTTCGCCCTCAACCTGGTCGCCTTCCCGGTGAACGTCCTGCCCATGGAGGTCCTCGCCGAGATCCTCCGCGGAGGCTCGGAGGCCGCCGCGCTCGCCGGCGCGCCGGTCCTGGGCGGGCACAGCATCGACGACCCCGAGCCCAAGTACGGCATGGCCGTCACCGGCCTCGTCCACCCCGACCGCATCCTGCGCAACGTCGGCGCCCGTCCGGGCGACCAGCTCCTCCTCACGAAGCCGCTCGGCTCCGGGATCCTCACCACCGCCATCAAGCGCGGAACGGCCACCCCGGAGCAGATCGCAGGGGTCACCGCGGTGATGGCGGAGCTGAACCGTGCCGCCGGAGAGGTGCTGGCGGCGAGCGGCGCGGTCTCGGCCCTCACCGACGTCACCGGCTTCGGCCTGCTCGGCCACGCCTGGGAGATGGCCGAGGGCTCGAAGGTCGTGCTGCACATCGACGCCGCCCGGGTGCCCATCCAGCCCGGCGCCATCCTGCTCGCCGAGCGGGACGTCGTCCCGGGCGGGAGCAAGGCGAACCTCAAGTGGGTCTCCCCCCACGTCCGCTTCGACGCGGCGGTTCCCCTCCCGCTGCGGACCGTGCTCGCCGACGCGCAGACGAACGGCGGCCTCCTCGCCGCGGTGCACCCCGACCGCTTCCCCGCGGTGATGCGCCTCCTCGCCGATCGGGGGATCGCCGCGGTCCACGTCGGCGAGGCGCGCGCCGCCCCGGAGGGCGCGGCCCTGGAGGTGTCGGGCGCCCCGGCCCCGCGGAAGGCCGACTCGCCGTGATCACCGCCCTGGCCACCGCCCTCGCCGGCGCGTTCCTCCTCGCCGTCCCCGCTGGCTCCCCGGCGAAGCCATCCAGGCCGCCCGCCTTCGTGGTGGTTCTCGACCCGGGCCACGGCGGGGAGAAGGACGGTGCACTATCGGTGGATGGACGCCTCGAGAAGGACATCACGCTGCAGATCGCGCGGCAACTGAAGAAGCGGCTGGAGAGGCAGGGGGCCCGCGTGGTGCTGACGCGGGGAGGCGACGTCACGGTGGACCTGCCGCGCCGGGCCGCCATCGCCAACGCCGAGGAGGCCGACCTCTTCGTCTCCATCCACCTGAACTCGGCGCCCGGCGGCCCCGGCTCCAAGGCTCGCGGCATCGAGACCTACTTCCTCTCGGCCGACGCCACCGACGCCTCGGCCAGCGCGGTGGCTGCCCGCGAGAACGCCGACCGGCTCCGCGGCAGCGACCCAGCCGACACGGTCGGTGGAATCCTCGACGACCTGGAGGACCAGGCCAACCTGGCCGAGAGCTCGCGGCTCGCCCACGCCATCCACGGCGCGCTGGTGCGCGGCACACGGGCGCCCGACCGGGGCGTGAAGCAGGCCCCCTTCTTCGTGCTGGCCGGCGCCCGCATGGCTGCCGTGCTGCTCGAGCTCGGCTTCGTCTCCCACCCGGTGGAGGGGAAGGAGCTGGCCCGGCCGGCCCGGCAGGAGGCCATCGCCGGCGCCATCGCCGCGGGGATCGCGGCCTGGCGGACGGCGGGGAGCACCACCCCCACCGCGGCTGTCCGCTGACCGCGGCCGCCCGGCCGCCCGGCCGCTCCGGCCGCACCGGTGCGCTGGCGGCGGAGCGCGGTTATGATGCGCGCCCCATGCGCGCCAACGGCAGGCAGGCCGGCCAGCTCCGGCCCATTTCTCTCGAAGTGAACGTCTCGAAGCACGCCGAGGGCTCCTGCCTGACGCGCTTCGGCGACACCCACGTGCTCTGCACCGCCAGCCTGGAGAACCGGGTTCCGCCCCACGTGATGGGTACCGGTGCCGGCTGGGTCACCGCCGAATACGGCATGCTGCCCCGCTCCACCAACGAGCGCATGGCCCGCGAGGCGGCCCGCGGCAAGCAGGGCGGCCGGACGCTCGAGATCCAGCGGCTCATCGGCCGGGCCCTTCGCGCCTCCATCGACCTGTCGGCGCTTGGCCCCCGCACCCTCACCATCGACTGCGACGTGATCCAGGCCGACGGGGGCACCCGCACCGCCGCCATCACCGGCGGGTTCGTGGCCCTCGCGCTGGCGGTGAGGAAGCTCCAGCGGGCCGGCGTGGTGAAGGGCGCCCCCATCCGGCGCCACGTGGCCGCGGTCAGCGTGGGGGTGGTGGACGGGGAGGTCCGGCTCGACCTCGAGTACGAGGAGGACTCCACCGCCGAGGTGGACATGAACGTGGTGGCCACCGGCGACCTCGACCTGGTCGAGGTGCAGGGCACCGCCGAGGGCAAGCCCTTCGGCCGCACCCACCTCGACGCGATGCTCGACTCCGCCCTGGCCGGCATCTCCGACCTCAAGGCCCTCCAGGAGCGCGCGCTCCAGGAGCCCCCGCTCCTCGCCCCGTGACGCTGCTCTTCGCCACCCGCAACCCGGGAAAGCTCCGCGAGCTGCGCCGGCTGGTCACCGGCCTCGACCTCCGCGTGGTCTCCCTCGACGACCTCCCGGTCCCGATCCCCGAGGTGCAGGAGGACCGCTCCACCTTCGCCGGGAACGCCGCCAAGAAGGCGTCGGAGTACGCCATCGCCGCCGGGATGCACGCGCTGGCCGACGACTCCGGACTCTGCATCGACGCGCTCTGGGGCAAGCCCGGCATCCGCTCGGCGCGCTGGTCGGAGGACGAGCGCCCCGGCCTCGCAGGCCTGGAGCGCGACCGCGCCAACAACGAGAAGCTCGTGGCCGCCCTGAAGGGGGTCTGGCCGGAGCACCGCGGGGCCGAGTACCGGGCGGTGGTCGCCCTCTCGGGCCCCGACGGGTCGATCCTGGCCTCGGCCGAGGGAAGCTGCCGCGGGGTGATCGGCGAGGCGCCGCGCGGGGAGGGGGGGTTCGGCTACGACCCCCTCTTCCTCCCCGAGGGCGCTCCCGGGAAGACCATGGCCGAGCTCGACCCGGCCGAGAAGGACGCGCTCTCCCACCGGGGGGAGGCGCTGCGCCGTTTGCTCCCGGAACTGCGCCGGATCTCAGGCAACCTTTGACAAAACCCCGGAGGGACGCTAGACACGGCGCTCTCGGGCCCGGGCGGACGGGAAGTTTCTTGTCGTGAGGTGCCGGGGCGTAGCGCAGCCTGGTAGCGCGCCTGCCTTGGGCGCAGGAGGTCGCCGGTCCGAATCCGGCCGCCCCGACTCTTTGAAAGCAGAATCGGATGGCCGGGGTGCAGCAACCCCGGCGACGGAGGACGGGGCCGACTTGCGCCCGTAGCTCAGCTGGATAGAGCAGCGGCCTTCTAAGCCGCGGGTCGGGGGTTCGACTCCCTCCGGGCGCGTCACATGTTTTACGGTGAGTGTAGCTCAGCTGGCAGAGCACTGGACTGTGGATCCGGGGGTCAAGGGTTCAAACCCCTTCACTCACCCCATTTTTCACGGGCTGCGGGAAGGTCCCGCCGCTCGCGCCCGTAGCTCAGTTGGATAGAGCGTCGGCCTTCGAAGCCGCAGGTCGGGGGTTCGATTCCCTCCGGGCGCGCCATTGACAACCCGCGGGTCGGCTGGTAGATCGCCGCCCCTCGCCAGAGCCATCCGAAGTTCCCCGATGTTTCCGGGCGCATAGCTCAACTGGCAGAGCAATGGACTCTTAATCCATAGGTTGAAGGTTCGATTCCTTCTGCGCTCACCAAGTCGTACGAAGAGGCCCCCCCGGGCGATCCGGCGGGGCCTTTCTCGTTGGCGCTGCCGAGGCAGGAGGGTCATCAGCCGTCGCCGTTGCACTGGAGGTAGGGCCCTCCAGGCGTCACCCGGGTCGTCACGCCCGGTGCCGGACCCGTTCAGGATGCGCTTCCGGCTCCGAGCTCGAAGCGGGCCACCGCGTCGGCCAGCGACTCGAACGCCGGCGGGATCGTGGCTCCCGCCGCGGCAAGGGCCGCCGTCACCATCTTCCAGCCCTCCTCCCGCACGTTCACGACCCAGAGCTCGATCCCCGCACCGGCGAGGTCCTCCCGGGCGGCGCGAAATGCCTCGGCTGCGGTGCTGTCGATCCCGGACGAGGCCGTCGCGTCCAGGACCACGACCCGGAGGCCCTCGCGCCCGAGGGCGAGCCGCCTCATCTCGTTCGACAGCACCCGCGCGTTGAGGAACACCAGCGGCGCATACTGGCGGAGGATCAGCATCCCCGGGATCTCCTCGGCGCTCGCGTTCTGGTCCACGTCGACGAATGCGCCCGAGGGAGTGCGCCCGACCACTGCGACGGTCGGGTTGTGGATGTCGTGGGCGAGCTTGAAGAGCGCGAGGGCGAGGCCGATCATGACCCCGGGTAGGATGTCGAACGCCAGGACCCCGGCGAACGCGGCGACACCGACCGTGAACTCCCAGCGGCGGATGCTCCAGAGCCGCCGCAGGTAGCCGAGGTCCGACATCCCGGCGAGGGCCACGACCACGATCGCCGCGAGGGTGGCGAGCGCGAGGTGTGCGAGGGCGGGAAGCAGGAAGAGGATCGTCAAGACGCTCAGCAGACCGGCGAAGGCGTTCCCGACCTGGGTCGAGCCGCCCGTGTCGATCCGCACCGCCGTGGCCGACAGGGAGCCTGCGACCGGGTAGCCCCCGCCCAGGCCAGCCGCCACGTTCGCCGTGCCGATCGCCAGGAGTTCCCGGTCCGGGTCGATCGGACTGCTGCCCGGCTCGGCGGCGTGGGCCCGCTTCAGGGCTCCCAGGCTCTTGGTGTACCCGAGGACGACGATCGCGAGGGCGCCGGGGAAGAGGTCCACGAGCCAGCCGAGCCGGGGAAGGGCGGCCGCTCCGAAGCCCGAGGCGCCCGCGCTGCCCACGTCCACGACGGCGACCCCGTCCCGTTCCAGGCCGAGGACCCGCACGAGGACGATCGACGCCGCCAGGACGATGAGCGGGCCGGGGAGCCTTCGCGCAAACCTCCGGAGGAGCCAGAGCGCGGCCACGCTCGCCACCGCGACGAGGGTCGTGACCCGGTGGGTCTCCGGAATGGCTCGCGCGATCGCGCCCAGCTTCTCGGGGAGTCCCCTGGACGACAGGTTCACCTCGAGCCCCAGCAGGGCCGGGAGTTGCTTCAGGATGGTCACCCAGATCGCGCCCTCGACGAACCCCTTCAGGACGGGATCGGGGATCAGGTCGGCGATCCAGCCGATCTTGAGAAGGAAGAACGCGACGTACAGCACGCCGATCAGGAGGGTGAGCGCGAGGATCACGGGGAGGCGTTCCCCGTCCGCCGCGATCCCGGCCACGGTCGCCGCGGAGAGCACGACCACGGCCGCATCGGGTCCCACCACGAAGAGCCGCGACCCGCCGAATACCGCATAGGCGATGAGCGGCAACGGGAGGGTGTAGAGGCCGATCACGGGATCGACGCCGAGGATGCCCGAGTAGGCGAGTGCCAGCGGGACGAGCACGGCCCAGACGGCGGCTCCCGCGACGAGGTCGCCGGCAAGCCAGGCGCGCCGGTACGCGGGCAGCCACTCCAGGATCGGCATCAGGGCGCGGGCCGTCATTTCTTCCCCCCCTGGATGAGCCCGAAGCGCGGCTTCTTCCGCTCCGGCGGCCGGAGCGTCCCGGCCACCACGGCGGCCCACGGAAAGGCCACCTCCCGGAGGACACCCTGGAAGGTGAGCTCGCAGCGGATGCCCCACTCGTCGAGCAGCACCTCGGCCGTGTCCCGCCCGGCCACCAGGTTGAGGCGCACCAGTTGCTCGTCGTGGAGGTACTCCGGCAGGGCCACCCCCGCCACGCCCGGCGCCACCATCACCCACTCGATGGCGGAGGCCTCCCGGCAGGCCGCCAGCATCTCCTGCCAGCGCTGCTGCAGGAAGTAGAAGTGCAGCGCCCACTCGCTCCAGCGAGGGCAGGCGGGCGTGCAGGCGGCCTCGGGAAGGTGCGTGTGGGGAGCGTCCACCGCCGCTGGTTCTACAACGAAACGGGGCGTGCCGGGCCGGGCCGGGATCGGATAGTCTGCCCTCGATTCCGCGGGCGGGTGGCGGAACTGGCAGACGCGCCGGACTTAGGATCCGGTGCCGACAGGCATGAGGGTTCGAGTCCCTCCCCGCCCATTCTCCGGCCCCATTTCCCTTGACCCGGGGCCGCCGGGGCCATAGGTCTATGCCCCCGTTCCGCCTGAAGGAATTCCCCGAATGAAGATCCAGGTCGAGAAGCTCTCCCCCGTGGAGAAGAAGGTCACCGTCGAGATCGAGCCCGCCGAGGTGGCGAAGGAGATCGACCGCGCCTACGCCAGCCTCGGTCGCCGCGTGAAGCTCCGCGGATTCCGGCCCGGCAAGGCGCCCCGCACCGTGCTGGAGCGCAACTTCAAGGACCAGGTCGAGGCGGACGTGGTCGAGAAGCTCGTCCAGAAGAGCTTCGCGGAGGCCACGAAGGAGCAGGCCCTGGAGGCCGTGGCCGCCCCGCGCGTGGAGGTCGGCGAGGGGGGCATCGGTGCCGACCGGCCCTTCTCCTACACGGCCCGCGTCGAGGTGAAGCCGATCATCGTGCCGAAGGACTACCGCGGGCTCAGCGTGACCCGGAAGCCGGTCGAGGTCACCGACGCCACGGTCGACGCCGAGGTGGAGCGGCTGCGGCAGTCCTTCGCGGAGATGAACCCGCTGGAGGGGCGCGACGTCGCCGAGGAGGGCGACTGGGCGGTCATCGACTACCAGGGCTCGGTCGAGGGAAAGCCCTTCGACGGAGGCACGGCCGAGGGGGCGCTCATCCAGGTGAAGGACGGCAACTTCTTCGCCGGCGAGATGGCGGTGCTGCTGGGGCGGAAGGTCGGCGAGGCCTTCGAGACCGAGCAGCACTTCCCGGCCGACTTCCGCGACACCGCGCTGGCCGGCAAGGTGGGCAGGTTCGCCATCACGCTCAAGTCCCTTCGCACGCAGAAGATCCCGGCGCTCGACGACGCCTTCGCGAAGGAGGTCGGCATCGACGGGGTGGAGACCCTGGTGGCGCTGCGCGACCGGGTCCGGACCGACCTCGAGAAGCGGGAGAAGCACCGGGCCGAGGGCGAGGAGCGCGACGCGCTGGTGAAGGGGGCGCTCGAGAAGAACGACTTCGAGGTGCCGCCGGCGCTGGTCGAGCGGACCATCGACGCCATGGTGGAGAACACCGCGCAGCGGCTGGCCCGTCAGGGCGTGGATCTGCGGACGCTCGACCTCGACCTCGCCCGCATCCGCGCCGACATGCGCGAGCAGGCGCTGCTCACCGTGAAGGCCGCCCTGCTCCTCGAGGCCATCGCGCTGGCGGAGAAGGTCGAGGTGGGCGAACAGGACGAGCAGGAGGAGATCCAGCGCCGCGCCGCCGAGCTGGGCGTCCCGCCCTCCCGGATCCAGCCGAAGGGCGATGCGCGCGAGGGACTTCGGCAGCGCATCCGCGAGGACAAGGTGGTCGCGCTCCTGGCCGCCGCCGCGAACTACCAGTAATCTCGATCGGGCCGCGAGAAGGCGAGCCCCGGAGGACCGATGCCCTACATCCCGATGCCCTACGTCATCGAGCAGACCCACCGGGGCGAACGCTCCTACGACATCTACTCGCGCCTGCTCAAGGACCGCATCGTCTTCATCGGGACGGCCATCGACGACGACGTGGCCAACGTGGTCACCGCGCAGCTCCTCTTCCTCGAGTCGGAGGATCCGGAGAAGGACGTCTCGATCTACATCAACAGCCCGGGGGGCTCGGTGACCGCCGGCCTCGCCATCTACGACACCATGCAGTACGTGAAGCCCCCGGTCTCCACCATCTGCCTGGGGCAGGCGGCCAGCATGGCGGCGGTGCTGCTCTCGGCCGGGGCCAAGGGCAAGCGCTTCGGGGTGCCCAACGCCCGCATCATGATCCACCAGCTCTCCGGCGGCTTCTCCGGCCAGGCCAGCGACATCGAGATCCAGGCCCGCGAGGCGCTCCGGCTCAAGCACACCCTCGACGAGATCCTGGCCCGCCACACCGGCCAGCCCATCGAGCGGATCTCCAGGGACACCGACCGGGACTACTTCATGTCGCCCGCGGAGGCCAAGGATTACGGCCTCATCGACGAGGTGATCGTCACGAAGAAGGCGGCCGAGGCGAAGTAGCGCTAGGATCGGGAGATGGCCGGAGCCGAGAAGCGAGAGACCCTGTGCTGTTCCTTCTGCGGGAAGTCGCAGAAGGAGGTGAAGAAGCTCATCGCCGGGCCGACCGTCTACATCTGCGACGAGTGCATCGGGCTCTGCAACGACATCATCGCCGAGGAGATCGCCGGCGAGGAGAAGCGCGACCCCAAGGTGCGCATCCCCCGCCCGTCCGAGATCAAGACCATCCTCGACGAGTACGTGGTGGGTCAGGAACGGGCCAAGAAGACGCTCGCCGTGGCCGTCCACAACCACTACAAGCGCATCGAGACGCGGCTCGAGGTGGACGACGTCGAGCTGCAGAAGTCGAACATCCTCGTGCTCGGCCCCACCGGCTCGGGCAAGACGCTGCTGGCCCAGACCCTGGCCCGCATCCTCAACGTCCCCTTCACCATCGCCGACGCCACCACGCTGACCGAGGCCGGCTACGTGGGCGAGGACGTCGAGAACATCATCGTCAACCTCCTGCAGGCCGCCGACCACGACATCGAGCGGGCCCAGAAGGGCATCGTCTACATCGACGAGATCGACAAGATCGCCCGCAAGAGCGAGAACCCCAGCATCACCCGGGACGTGTCCGGCGAGGGCGTGCAGCAGGCGCTCCTCAAGCTCATCGAGGGCACGGTGGCCAACGTGCCGCCCAAGGGCGGCCGCAAGCACCCGCAGCAGGAGTTCCTGCAGGTCGACACCAGCAACATCCTCTTCATCTGCGGCGGTGCCTTCTGCGGCCTCGAGGGCGTCATCGAGCGGCGCCTGGGCGGGCGCAGCCTGGGCTTCGGCACCGACGCGAAGAAGAAGGAGGAGCGCAACGTCGGCGAGCTGCTGGCCCTGGTGGAGCCGGAGGACCTGCTCAAGTTCGGGATGATCCCCGAGTTCGTGGGACGCCTCCCCGTGGTGACCGCGCTCGAGGAGCTCGACGAGACGGCGCTGGTGGAGATCCTCACCCGCCCGCGCAACGCGCTCGTGAAGCAGTACCGGAAGCTCATGGAGATGGACGGGGTGGCCCTCAAGTTCACCGACGGGGCGCTCAAGGCCATCGCCCGGGCGGCGGTGAAGAACAAGGCCGGGGCCCGCGGCCTGCGCGCCATCGTCGAGGGCGCGATGCTCGACATCATGTACGACGTGCCGAGCCGCCGGAACGTGCAGGAGATCGTCATCTCCGAGGAAGTCATCGAGAAGGGCGAGCAGCCCCTCGTGGTGCTGCGCAAGGAGCAGGAGAGCGCCTGAGTTCGCGCCTTGTGCGTGCCGTGCCGGGGCGTCCAACATCGGAGGGGGAAACACGATGAAGAAGATCGCGATGGCTCTCGTGGCGGGTGCCACGCTGTCGGGCTGCGCCGGCCTGGCGTTCGCCGGTCGCGCCAACGGCCCCGTGGGCATCTACTCGGAGACCAAGGCCAACGACCAGATCACCGACGAGACCCTGACGGCGAAGACGGGCGAGGCCTGCTCCACCTCCATCCTCGGCCTGGTCACGACAGGTGACTCGTCGGTGCCGACCGCCGCGAAGAACGGCGGCATCAAGAAGGTCGTGTCGGTCGACAACAACTTCATGCAGGTGCTCGGCGTCTACGCCAAGTTCTGCACGGTCGTCACGGGCGAGTAGCGCGGCGCCGCTCCAGGGAGCAGGCCGGGCTCAGCCCGGCATCCCCTCCGTCTCCACGTAGCGGAACCACACCAGCGCGTCGACGTCCGGCCTTCCGGTCGGCCGGTTCCAGTCGGGCGGCTCCCGCCTCCAGCGCTCCGCGAGCGCGTCCGCCATGCGCGCCGCCTCGGCGAGGTAGGCCTCCCGCTCCGCCTCGCGCTCCGCCGCCGACGGGGCAGGGGGCTCGGGCGGCGTCCCGGCGAGCATCGCCGCCACGTCGAGCCGGAGCGCCGACGGCCGCTCCACCTCGCCCTCCCGGTGGCGCCAGACCCCGTCGCGCCAGTCGAGCCGGTAGAGCGGGACGAAGGCCTCCCCGTGCGTGGCCACGAACTCCACCGCACGAAGCGTGAACTCGACGTCCTCCGGGCTGCCGTACCAGGGCAGGGACACCCGCACCCAGCCCGGCTTCGCACCCACCACGCCGGCGGCGATGAGCCGCCGGAACCGCTCCGACAGCTCCCCGGTGATGCCCAGCAGGCGGTGGCCGTACGGGCCGGCGCAGGAGCAGCCGGCCCGGTTCTGGATGCCGAAGAGGTGGTCGAGCAGGGCCGAGACGAGGTCGTGGTGCAGGCCGTCCACGTTGAAGGAGAGGATGGGGAGGCGCGGCGCGTCGAGCGGCCCGTAGATGCGGATGCGCGGGTGGCGGGCCAGGCGCTCCACCGCGGTGCGGGCCAGCGCCACGTCGTGGTCCCGGATGGCAGCGGCCCCCACGTGGTCCTTCAGCGCGAAGGCGATGCCGGCCCGGACGTCGCCCAGGATGTCCGGCGTGCCCCCCTCCTCCCGCTCGGCGAGCCGCGGGACGTAGTCGACCTGGTCGTGGGGCAGCCGGAGACGTAGTCCACGGTGCCACCGCCCGGCCGCTCCGGCGTCCGGGTGCGGAAGAGATCGCGGTGGGCCACCAGCACGCCCGATCCCTCCGGGCCCCCCAGGAACTTGTGGCTGGAGACGAAGATGGCGTCGAGCCGCTCGAGCGGGTCGGCGGGGTGCATGTCGATGGGCACGTAGGGGCCCGCGGCCGCGAGGTCCACGAAGGCCAGCGCCCCCTCCTCGTGGAGCACCCGGGCCACGGCGCCCACGTCGGTGAGGAGCCCGTCGACGTTGGAGGCGGCCGAGAAGGCTCCGGCGACGAGCGGACGCCCCTCCGCGGCGCGGGCACGCCGGCGCAGGTCGTCGAGATCGATGCCGCCCCGGCCGTCGAGGCCCACCTCCTCCACGTCGGCGATGGTCTCCATCCAGGGCAGCACGTTGGAGTGGTGCTCGTAGGGTCCCACCAGGATCACCGGCCTGCGCCCGGGAGGGACGAGCGAGGAGAGCCGGTACTCCCGCTCCAGCGGTTCGGGGATGCGCAGGCCGAGCAGGCCGACCAGCTTGTTCACCGCCGCGGTGGCCCCGCTGCCCGTGAAGAGGACCACGTCGTCCGGCCCCGCGTTCACGGACCGTGAGATGGCGGTGCGGGCCTGCTCGCGCAGCCCGTTCATCACGCGGCCGGTGGTGGCCACCGCGGTGTGCGTGTTGGCGTAGAGGGGACGGAGCGCGTCCACGAAGCGCTCCACGAACCCGAGGTGCCGGCCGGTTGCGGTCAGGTCGGCGTAGTGGAGGAGGCGCGGCCCGAACGGGGTGGGGATCCGGGTCCCCCGGCCGCACTCGGCCTCGCGCAGGCGCGCGGCGAACTCCGGGAAAGTGGACATTTCGATCGCTCCCGATGGGTGCGGAACCTGTGTACCCCGCCATCCGGTGGTAGAAGGAGGAAATCGGAGGTCGACCTTGTCCATCTTCTCAAGGACCGACGAGGGCAAGAAGGGCCCCCGCGTCCACATCCTGCCGCTCCTTCCCCTGCGGGACATCATCGTCTTCCCGCACATGGTCGTGCCGCTCTTCGTGGGCCGCGAGAAGTCCATCGCCGCCCTCGAGGACGCCATGGGCAAGGACAAGGCCGTGGTGCTGGCCGCCCAGAAGAAGGCCAAGACCAACGAGCCGGCCTTCGACGACCTCTTCCCGGTGGGCACGCTCGCCACCATCATCCAGCTGCTCAGGCTCCCCGACGGCACGGTCAAGGCGCTGGTCGAGGGCAAGCGGCGCGTGCGTCTCGACGGGCTCGTCTCCCAGGAGGGCTTCTACCAGGTCCGGGTCGAGGAGCTCGACGAGGAGGTGGAGCGGAACGTGGAGCTGGAGGCGCTGCTCCGCCAGGTGCAGACCACCTTCGAGGCCTACGTCAAGCTCAACAAGCGCATCCCGCCGGAGATGCTCGCAAGCGTGGCCACCATCGACGACCCGGGCCGGCTCGCCGACACCATCGTGGCCCACCTCTCCCTCAAGCTGCAGGACAAGCAGTCGATCCTGGAGACGGCCTCGCCGCGGAAGCGGCTCGAGAAGCTCTTCGAGCTCATGCAGGGGGAGATCGAGATCCTGCAGGTGGAGCGCAAGATCCGCACCCGCGTGAAGAAGCAGATGGAGAAGTCGCAGAAGGAGTACTACCTCAACGAGCAGATGCAGGCGATCCAGAAGGAGCTGGGCGATCGCGACGAGTTCAAGAACGAGATCCAGGAGCTCGAGGAGAAGATCCGCGACAAGCCGATGTCGAAGGAGGCCACGGTCCGCTGCCGCAAGGAGCTGAAGAAGCTCAAGATGATGAGCCCGATGAGCGCCGAGGCCACCGTGGTCCGGAACTACATCGACTGGATCCTGTCGCTCCCCTGGGCCGAGGTCACCGAGGACAAGCTCGACGTGGCCGAGGCCGAGAAGGTCCTCGACGAGGACCACCACGGGCTGCGCAAGGTGAAGGAGCGCATCCTCGAGTACCTGGCCGTGCAGGCGCTGGTGGAGAAGATCAAGGGGCCCATCCTGTGCCTCGTGGGTCCTCCCGGGGTGGGGAAGACCTCGCTGGCGCGCAGCATCGCGCGGGCCATGGGGCGCCGCTTCGTGCGCATCAGCCTGGGTGGGGTGCGCGACGAGGCCGAGGTCCGCGGCCACCGGCGCACCTACATCGGGGCCATGCCCGGCAAGATCCTGCAGTCGATCCGCAAGGCCGGCGCGTCCAACCCGGTGGTGCTGCTCGACGAGGTGGACAAGATGTCCACCGACTTCCGCGGCGATCCCTCGGCGGCGCTGCTCGAGGTCCTCGACCCGGAGCAGAACGCCACCTTCGTCGACCACTACCTCGACCTCGACTACGACCTCTCCAAGGTGCTCTTCGTCTGCACCGCCAACACCATGTCGGGGATTCCCCTGCCCCTGCAGGACCGCATGGAAGTCATCCGGCTGGCCGGCTACACCGACCAGGAGAAGCTCTCCATCGCCCATCGCTACCTGGTGCCGCGCCAGCGGGAGGCGAACGGCCTCGCCGACGTCCAGGTGGAGATGAAGAAGGAGGCGCTCAAGCTCCTCATCCACCGGTACACCAAGGAGGCCGGGGTCCGGTCGCTGGAGCGGGAGATCGCGAGCCTCTTCCGGAAGACCGCGCGCGAGGTGATCCGCGAGGGCAAGGAGAAGCAGTACGTCATCAGCGCGCGCCGGGTGCAGAAGCTGCTCGGGCCTCCGCGCTTCCGCCACGGCACCGCCGAGGCCGAGGACCAGGTCGGGCTGGCCACGGGGCTCGCCTGGACCGAGCTGGGGGGCGAGCTGCTCACCATCGAGGCCACGGTCATGCCCGGCAAGGGCAAGCTCACCATCACCGGCAAGCTCGGCGAGGTGATGCAGGAGTCGGCCCAGGCCGCCATGAGCTACGTGCGCAGCCGCGCCGAGGTGCTCGGGCTGGAGAAGCGCTTCCTCGAGCAGGTCGACATCCACGTGCACGTCCCGGAGGGCGCCATCCCCAAGGACGGCCCCTCGGCGGGCATCACCATGGCCACGGCGCTCGTCTCGGCGCTGACCCGGGTCCCGGTGCGCAAGGACATCGCCATGACCGGCGAGATCACCCTGCGCGGCCGGATCCTCCCGGTGGGCGGCGTGAAGGAGAAGGTGCTGGCCGCGCACCGGGGCGGCATCAAGACCATCCTGCTCCCGCGCGAGTGCGAGAAGGACCTGCGCGAGGTGCCGCGCAAGGTCCGCGAGGCCATGTCGCTCAAGCTCATGGACCACATGGACGACGTCCTGCGGGAGGCGCTGCTCGCCCCGGAGCGCGGGGCGTTCGGGCGTCCGGCGGGAGAGGACGCCCAGCCGCAGGCGTGACCCTCCCGCGGTCGGCTAGGCGTCGATCCACGCGTACAGCCGCTCGGCGCCGCGCTTTCCTTCCACGGGCGCGAGGCCGAGCCGGGCCAGATCCCAGCCGGGCGTGCCGTCCTTCACGAGCACCCCGCGCCTCGCCACCCGCCGTGCGCGGTCGAGCGCCACCCGGGAGAGGGGCCTTGCGTCTCCCAGCCGCCGCAGGAGGTCGAACCCCGGCGCTGCGGCACGGGCGTGGCGGAACATGGGGTCGAAGACCACCACGTCGAAGCTGCGGTCGGGCGCGCTCGCCAGCCAGGCGGCGTGGTCGGCGGCGATCACCTCCACGCGCGCGGCGGCCTCCCCGGCGAGTCGCGCCAAGCCCTCGCCGGTCCATGCGGCGAGCAGGGGCGAGCTCTCGAGCCCCACCACCCGGCCGCCCTCGCCCACCGCGGTGGCGGCCACCAGCGCGTCGGCGCCCACACCGAGCGTGCAGTCGAGGACCGCGTCGCCCGGCTGGAGCCGCGCCGCCTCGAGGAAGGAGTCGCCGGTGACGCGCTCGTTCAGGAGGAGCCGCTTGGCGCGCAGACCGCCCATGCCCGGATGCCAGCGCTGCTCCGCGCCTTCCATCCACAGGGAGGCGTGGCGGCCCAGCACGAGCAAGGCCTCCACCCCGGCGGCGAGTGCGACCTCCGCGAGCGACCGGGTGGCGCGGGGCTGGTAGGGCAGGGCGCGCCGGGCGGCCGCGTCCCGGGCCGCGGCCAGGGCTGCCGCGGTCGGGTCGAAGGTTGTGGTGACGGCGAGGCGCACCGGGTATCTATACCCTCGTCATGAGCCAGCCCGTCGTCTCCGTCCACGACCCGATCGCGAACCCCGTCAACGGCACCGACCTCCCCGCCGAACAGGTGGCCGAGCTCCTGGCAGAGATCCGCGAGCTGAAGAAGGAGAAGGACGCGATCATCCTGGCCCACAACTACCAGATGCCCGAGATCCAGGGGCTGGCCGACGTGGTGGGCGACTCGCTGCAGCTCGCCATCGAGGCGCAGAGGGTCCCGCAGGCGACCATCGTATTCTGCGGGGTGCACTTCATGGCCGAGTCGGCCAAGGTGCTCAATCCGGCCAAGACGGTGCTGCTCCCCAACCTGTCGGCCGGTTGCTCGCTCGCCGACTCGATCTCGGCCGAGTC
This sequence comes from uncultured delta proteobacterium, assembly GCA_963831265.1. Lineage (GTDB taxonomy): Bacteria > Myxococcota > Myxococcia > Myxococcales > Anaeromyxobacteraceae > CAIOAK01. The sequence goes on from CAWHPQ010000005.1 coordinate 96,288, forward strand.
CCTGGAGGACTGGAAGGAGCGCTACCCCGGACACGCGGTGGTCACCTACGTGAACTCCACCGCCGAGGTGAAGGCGCTCTCCGACATCTGCTGCACGAGCGCCAACGCCGCGAGCGTGGTCCGGTCCCTCCCCGAGAGGAAGATCCTCTTCACCCCCGACCGCAACCTGGGGGCCTGGGTGAAGTCGAAGGTGCCGGAGAAGGAGGTCGTGGTCTACGACGGCTGCTGCCCCATCCACGACGTCCTGCGCAGCGCCAGCGTGGAGAAGGTGCACGGGCAGCGCCCCGACGCGGTCGTCATCGCCCACCCGGAGTGCCGCGCCGACGTGCTCGAGCTGGCCGACGAGGTCTGCTCCACCACCGGCATGACCGCGGCCGTCGCCCGCCACCCCGAGGCGAAGACCTTCATCGTGGCCACCGAGCACGGCATCCTGACCGGCCTCCGGAAGCGCTACCCGGACAAGGAGTTCGTGGTGGCCGACGGCTGCCTGGGCTGCCGCATGCACTGTCCGTACATGAAGATGATCGACCTGGTCATGGTCCGGGACTCGCTGCGGCGCGGGAAGCACGCCATCGAGGTCCCGGCCGACGTCGCGGCGGGGGCGCGGCGCGCGCTCGAGCGGATGATCGCCGTGCCCCGGGACGCCTGAGCGAAGCTCAGTGCGTCAGCCGCCAGAGCATGGCGAGGACGCGGTCGCAGAGGCGGAGAGACTGGACCGTGGCGTCCCCTCCATGTATCCGAATGCCTCCGCCACCCGCAGGCTCGCCGCGACCTCGCCAGCGCTGCCCGCCGCCACCCGCCACAGGTGGATGCGGTCCTTGCCGGTCCGGCGGTTGCCCTCGCTGAGGTTCAACGAAACCGAGGCCGCTGCCCGCCGCAGTTGCCTCGAAAGGTCCGGATCTCGCCTGTCGAGCGTGGCGAGCGGCCCCTCCAGCGACCGGATGAGCTGAAGCGAGAACTCGAAGGCTTCGAACGCCATGTGCGGCTCCTTTGCGGGTGGGTGTTGCCCATCCGGCGCAGGCTCCGTGACAGCCCGGCGCGGGACCCACTCTCGAAGGATCGCGGGCTGGCGCGGAGCGTGCGCCCCAAAGGCACAACCCACCCGAAAAGGAGCCGACTCCGATTCGGACTCCGACTCCGAGATCCGACTCCGATTCGGACTCCGACTCCGAGATCCGCCTCCGCGCCTACCTCCCCGGCGCCAGCTCCTCGAGGATCCGCGTCGCTCCGTAGATCTTCCCCAGCGCCTCGGTGATCGCCGCCGTGTCCACCGCCACCGTGCGGTTCAGCTTCTCGTCGAAGCCGTAGTTCCCGCCCAGCGACCAGATGTTCCCGTCGAAGACCAGCCCGACGATCCGGCCGTCCCGGGCGACCACCGGCGAGCCGGAGTTGCCTCCGATGATGTCCGTGGTGGCGACGAAGTTGAACCGGGTCTGCAGATCCAGCCGGGGCTTCGCGTCGAGCCAGCTCTGCGGGAGCGCGAACGGCTCGCGGCCGGTGTGGCGCGCGAATGCGCCCTCCAGGGTGGTGAAGGCCGGGATCGTCCTCTTGCCCTCGGTCCAGCCCTTCACCGTGCCGTAGGTGAGACGAAGCGTGAAGGTCGCGTCGGGGTAGCCGGAGGTGCCCTCGATGGCCAGGCGGGCCTGGGCGATGGTCTCCGACTCCTTCTTCACCACCGACTCGATCTCGTCCTCGTACATCTTGCGGACCGCACGGGAGTCCGGGTCGATGGCGCGAGCGAAGGCGATCATGGGGTCCTGCGAGGCTTCCACCGCGGTCTTGCCGCCCTCCCAGAGCTGCTTGCGCACCGCCGGATCGCGGAGCTTCGTCCCGGAGACGAGCCGCTTCGCGACCTCGGCGGGGGACTCCTGGCCCAGCACCTTCCTCGTGAAGGCGTGGTCCGGCCCCAGCGACTCGCGCAGCTTGGTGAGCGACCAGGTCAGCTTGAAGATCTCGAACTCGTCGTCGATGGGGGCGGAGCTGAAGAGCCCCTGCGTGACGGCGGGGAGCTTCGCCTCCTGGAACTCCGCGAGCCGGCTCTCGTTCGGGAGCGAGCGCTCGGCTGCCCCGCGGACGAGCGTGCGGGCGAGGCTGAAGTAGGTGGTCATGAACCCGGACGACCCCATCACGTAGTTCAGCTCGTCCCGGACGTTCTTCCGGAGGTCCTCCGCCTGCTGGATGGCAGCGTAGGCCTGGAGGGCCGCCGGGCCGTTCTTCGGATCGGCGGCGAGCGTCTTCCGGAAGGCCGCCTCGGCGGCCGCCTTCTTCGCGAAGAAGTCCCGGTCGGCGAGCGCCTCCCGCTCGCCCTTCAGCGCCTTGATCGAGTTCTCGATCCCGAAGAGCAGGCCACTCGAGACCCGCTTCTGCTCGGCGCCGCGGTTCTGGAACTCGGTGATGGCGCCGCGCAGCTCGGAGTAGCGCATGAGGGTCGCGGGGAGCTGCACGTCGCGCTGGTACTGGAGCTCGGCCATGGTGAGCTGCCGGTCGGTGCCGCCCGGGTGGCCGGACACGAAGACCACGTCGCCCTCGGCGGGCCCGGCGGGGTTCCAGGCGAGGAAGTTCTTCGTCTGGAGCGGCTTGCCGTCGTCGTAGACGCGGACGAGCGCCATGTCGAGGTCGTAGCGGGGGAACATGAAGTTGTCGGGGTCGCCGCCGAAGAAGGCGATGGCGAACTCGGGGGCGAAGACCATGCGGACGTCCTGGTAGCGCCGGTACCGGTACAGGTCGTAGCGGCCGCCGTGGAAGAGCGTCACCACGTTGCACCGCAGCGCCGGGGAGGTCTGGCACTCGGTCTCGATCCGGCCCGTCTCCGACTTCTGGGCATCGGCGAACTTCTGCCCGGAGAGTCCGGCGGTGGCCTTCGTCACCCGCGCCGTGACGTCGGTGATCTCCACGAGCTGGTTCACCTCCAGCACCGGGCACTTGACCTCCTCGGCCGCGGTCCTCGCGTGGAAGCCGGTGGCCAGGTAGTCCTTCTGGGCGCTGGAGAGGTCCTGCAGGCAGCCCTCGACGCAGTGGTGGTTCGTCAGGACGAGCCCGTTCGGCGACACGAAGCTGGCCGAGCAGCCCTGGGCCAGCCGGGCCGACGAGAGTCGCACGTGATCGAGCCAGGCGTCGTCGACCTTCACCCCGTACTTCTTCTCGAGCTGGGCCTTCGGGAATCCGTTGTAGGTCCACATGCCCTCGTCCGCGCGCGCGGAGGTGGCGGCCGTGCAGAGCACGAGAAGGGACAGGATCATTCGCATGGGGGGGTCTCCGGGGGGGGAGGAAGCGGCCTCCAATTAAGCCCGGATGATTGCCGAGTCAAGCGCGACCGGCCGGCGCCGCCGCCCGAATTCTTTACCCGCGGCGCCCCGGGGATAGGCTTCCCGGCATGAACGAAGCCGAGCGCGAGTGGGTGGGGCTGGTGGCCGATTTCCAGGAGTTCGATCGACGCATGCGAGCCGAGCCCGTCCGGAGGGAGGCGGTCCTCCCCGCCGACCTCGACGTCGACGCGGAGCTGGAGCGCTGCTTCTCCCAGCCCGGCCGGAGCGTGTGGGTGAGCGTGGTATAACCCCCACCCGATGAGCCGTCTCAAGATCTGGGGCTTCGCGGCGCTGGTGGTGGTGATCGGCCTGGCCGGCGTCTGGGTCTTCACGCAGCGGGCCGCTCCCCCCGCCATGGAGCAGGTCGCGGCAACGCTTCGCTCCGGATCCCTCCAGTTCGAGACCGGGACCCGGCTGCTCTCGCGGCAGGTGCGGGACGTGGCGACGGTCGCTGCAGGCGACCCGGACCTGGCGAGCGGGCTCGCGGCGCTCGAGGCCGTCCAGTCCGCCGCGGCGCTCCTCGAGGTGGAGACGGGGCGCGCGCCCCTGGTCGGGTTCGCACGGGACGGAACCGTCGCGCTGCGGGTCGGGGAGCGGCAGTTCCAGCCGGGTGACGCGCTGGCGCAGGCGATCCTCGGTCCGGTCGTGCCCCCCCGCCACGTGCGCGTGGGCGACGCCCTCTACGCCGTCGCCGTGGTCCGCACCGACCGGGGCGGCACGCTCGCCTTCGGGCTTCCCATCGACCCGAGGTGGACGGAGCGGCTCCAGGCCGCCACCGGGGCCGATCTCACCTTCCTCGGCGCGAATCCGGTCTCCACGCTTCCGCCGGCCGACGCAGCCGTGGTCGTGAACGCCGCCACCGGGTCCGGTGGTGCGGTGGTGGACGCCGGCCGGCTCGGGCCCATACCGGCCGCCTCCGGCCTGCCCGGGTTCCCGGTCCTCTTCCTCGAGGCCCCGGCGTTCCGTGCCCGTGCCCTCTCGCTCCCCGGCATCGACGGTCCGGTGGCCGTGCTCTCCGCGCCGGTCCGCCCGTCGCTCGCACCCATCGCGGCCTTCCAGCAGACCATGATGGCGGCGCTCCTGTTGCTCGGGCTCGTCGGTCTGGGTCTGGGGATGGCCCGCGAGCCGGTCGTCCCCTCCCACGTTCCGCGTGACCTGGCGTCCGCGGCCGACCGCATCTCCCGGGGCGACTTCGACGTCCGGGTGCCGCGCATGTCGGGAACCTTCGGAACGCTGGCCTCGGCGCTCTCGCGCGCGGCGGAGACGGCTCGCCTGGCGCGCATCGGGCAGTACGCCGCCGCTCCCGCGGTCTCGGCCCACCCGCCCACGCCCACGCTCACGCTCGACGTCCCGCTGCACGCCGTTCCACCGGACGAGGTCACCCCCACGCCCCAGGACGGCTGGCCCGGTGGACCGCTGACCGCCGCCGCCCTGGTCCAGGCGGCGCAGGCCGCGCGAGCCGCCCACCCCCGCACCACCCAGCCCATCGGCGTGGACGGGCCGGCGACGCCGCCACCCGGACGGGCCACCCCGCCGCCCACGGCGGAGGAGGCGGAGGCTCCCTGGCGCGGCGTCTACGAGGAGTTCCTGCGGGTTCGCTCGGCGCAGGGCGAGGCCGTCGACGGGGTCACCTGGGATCGGTTCCGCGACAAGCTGCGCAAGAACAGCGACCTGCTGGCGCAGAAGTACGCCTGCCGCACCGTCCGCTTCCAGGTGTACGTGAAGGAGGGGAAGGCCGCGCTCAAGGCAACGCCGGTGCGGTGACGCAACGCCGCGTCCAGGCGGCGCCCCTCAGTGATCGTCCTGGAAGAAGTTCTGCGGCGCGGACATCGGATCGGGCGAGGTCTGCCGGGGAGCGGTCCCGGGGAGGAAGGGGAGCAAGATCCCCTCCACGGCCCCCGACGCCAGCATCCCGGTCTGCGGGTCGATGCGCACGAACTCCACTCCCGGTGGAACCGCGAAGTCGGAAACCGGGCGCATGCCCACCGCCGCCTGCATGAACCCGAGCCATCCGGGCAGCGCGGCCCCGGCGCCGGTCGCGTGTGGGCCGAGCGGGTCGTGGTTGTCGAAGCCGACCCAGACGCCGGCCGCGAGCTCCGGGGTCATGCCCACGAACCAGGCGTCCCGGTGCTCCTGGGCGGTCCCGGTCTTGGCGGCGACCGGCCTGCCGAGCGCCCTGGCCGCCTGCCCCGTACCGCTCTCCACGACCTCCTTCATCATGGCCACGGTCAGGTAGGCCGTCCCGGGGCGGACGCGGTCCGGAAGCCGCCCCACCAGCGGTACCGGTGCGGTCGGAGGCGCCATGCCCTCCTCGGGGGCGCCCGCGCCCAGGGAGACCTCCGGCGGAGGAGCGGAAGGAGCGGAGTCGGGCAGGGGCGGGGGGAGGAGCGGCTTCGTCTCCTCGAGCACGTTCCCCTCCCGGTCGCGCACCCGGACCACCAGGATGGGGGGTGCCGGGAAACCGCCGGCGGCGAGCGTGGCGAACCCGTTCACCAGCTCGAGCGGCGTGACCTCGCCCGTGCCCAGCGCGAGCGAGAGGGTGCGGGGGAGCTCGCTCTCGATCCCGCAGCGCCGGGCGAAGTCGATCACCGCCTCCACCCCGAGCGCGTCGACGAGCTTGGCCGACACGGTGTTCTTGGAATGAGCCAGGGCGGCCCGCAGGAGCATCGGCCCCTCGTAGATGTCCCGCTCGAAGTTCTGGGGCTTCCACTCCTTGCCGGTCCAGGGATCCCGGTAGAGGTCGGGGGTGTCGTAGACCACCGTGGCCGGGGTGAACCTCCCGGACTCGACGGCCGCACCCCAGACGAAGGGCTTGAAGGCGCTGCCCGGCTGCCGCTTCGCCTGGATGGCCCGGTTGAACTGGGAGCGGGCGAAGTCCTGCCCTCCCACCAGCGCCCGCACGCCGCGGGTGGCCGGGTCGATGGCGACGAGCGCGCCCTCGACCCGCGGTACCTGCTCGAGCGAGAGCGCGACGGGCTTGCCGGCACGGGCCAGGTCGAGTGGGGTCTGGCGACCCGGGACCACGCGGGCCAGGACGATGTCGCCGGGCCGGAGGACGTCGCCCATCTTCTTCGGCGTCGCCGTTCCGACCGCCGGGTTGAACTTGCGGGCCCACGCGACGTCGGAGAAGGGGATGACGCCCCTGGCCCCTCCCATGTCGATGGTGGCGACCTTGTCCTCGACCTTCTCGACCAGGAACGAGTAGGTCTCGCCGGCCTCCAGCGGCCGCACCCGGACGCGGCGGCGGGGGTCGACCTTCCCCTCCGTCTCGGCGTCGATCTCGTCGGGATCCACCCGCCCCAGGTCCCAGACCAGGACCTCGCCGGGCTGGGGGGTTGCCGCCGCGAGCCGCTCCCGCCAGGAGGGCAGGACCGCGGCGAGCTGCTTCTCGTCGAGCCGCTGGGGAGCCCCCCGCCATCCGTGCCGCTTGTCCACGAGCCGCAGGTCGGCGTCGAGCGCCGCCTCGGCGGCACGCTGCAGGGAAGGGAGCATGGCCACGTCGACCTGCAGCCCGTCGGTCTCGACCCGCTCGGCACCGTACCGCTCGTCGAGGTGGCGCCGGACCGCGTCCGCGTACCAGGCTCCGTAGGGCTCGGTGGGCTTGCGAAGCTTGAGCGGCCTGGCCGCCTCGGTCTCGGCGGTGCGGGCGTCGATGGCGCCGTCCTCCACCATGCGCCGCAGCACGTAGCGCTGCCGGGCCCGGGCCGCCTCGAGGTGCTTCACGGGCGAGAGCCGCTCCGGGGACTGGATCAGGCCGGCCAGCGTCGCCGCTTCACCCACCGTGACCTGGGCGATCCCCTTCCCGAAGTAGAACTGGGAGGCCTCCTCCACGCCGTGGCGGCGATGCCCCATGTAGATCTGGTTCAGGTAGAGGTAGAGGATCTCGTCCTTGGAGAGGTTCTGCTCCAGGCGCGGGGCGAGGAACAGCTCCTTCACCTTGCGCTTCACCCTCCAGTCGGAGGGGAGCAGGAACGTCTTCACCACCTGCTGGGTGATGGTGGATCCGCCGCAGGCCACGCCCCCGCGCAGGAGCCCCTTCGCCGCGCAGCGCAGGATGGCCAGGTAGTTCACGCCCTCGTGCTCGTAGAACCGGGCGTCCTCGGCGGAGAGCACGGCCCGCTTCACGACGGCCGGGATCTCGTCGAAGGGCACCACCGTCCGACGCTCGCGGGCGAAGACGAATGCCTCGGTCCCGTCGGCGGCGAGGACCCGGGTGGAGACGAGCGGGCGGTAGTCCGTGAGCCCGTCGAAGGCGGGCAGCTCGCGGGTCCAGGTGAACGCCAGGACGCCGCCGGCCACGACGAGCAGGGCCAGCACTCCGAGTGCGGCCAGGCCGGTGCGCTTCCCGGAGGGGCTGCGCAGCCAGGAGGGGGAACGCGCGGCCGGGGGGTGCGGTTCGGGGGCGGGGATGGGTTCTCGGTCCACGGTGAGGGAAGGAGGACGATAGTCCCCGGGGCTGTGGCCGCCAAGGGGCGACGAAGAGCGCGGGAACGCGGACGTCCAGGCCGGGAGGGAGGGATGGCCTGGAGGGTCCGCGCCCCGCGCCTTGGAGAACCTTCACGACCGGACCGGAATTCCTGAGGGCTTTTCGTTTGACACCCCGGGGAAAGCGGAGCATCAAAAGGTACCGACTTCCACGCGACGCTCGACGCACGCGTCGCCAGACGCCCCCCAGTTCCAGACCCGGAGGAAATCCATGAGGATGCACCGCTCGATGCTTCTCGCCGTTCCCGTCCTTGCCCTCTTCCTGGCCGGCTGCCCGGCCAAGCCGAAGGATGGTGAGTGCAAGACCAGCGAGGATTGCTCCGCCCAGGAGGGATATGGCAAGACCTGCGTCGAGGGGCGCTGCCAGGAATGCGGCCAGGACACCGACTGCAAGGCCGGCTTCGTCTGCCGCTCGCTCAAGTGCGTGCCCCGCCCCGAGTGCGAGCGCAGCGACGACTGCCCCGCCGGCAAGGCCTGCGAGGCGGGCAAGTGCCTGACCGTCGCCCCGCCGCCGCCTCCGCCCCCCGTCACCGCGCCCACCTCCGAGCCCTCGGCCTGCCCGGTCGGCGGTGGAAAGCTCCTTCCGGTGTTCTTCGACTTCGACCGCGCGGTCCTGGCGGCGGAGTCCCAGGCCACCCTGAGCAAGAACGCGGCCTGCATCAAGGAGAAGGGCTTCACCAAGATCACCGTCGAGGGCAACACCGACGATCGCGGCACCGTCGAGTACAACCTCCAGCTCGGGCAGCGCCGCGCCGAGGCCACCAAGAAGTTCCTGGTGAACCTGGGTGTCCCCTCCCGCTCGATCCAGGCGGTGAGCTTCGGCAAGGAGCGGCCGGTCTGCTTCGACGCCACCGAGACCTGCTGGCAGAAGAACCGCCGCGGCGACGTCGTGGCCAAGTAGACGGGCCGTGAACGGATGAAGAACCGGATCGCGGTCGCGCTGCTCCTCGCCGGCACCGCCTGCTGGGTCCCCGTCGACAAGGGACGGCAGATGGATGCCCGCATCCAGCGGCTGGAGGTGGAGAGCACCGCCACCACCCAGCAGCTCGAGGAGCAGCGCAACCTGATCCGGGACCGCATCGCCCGGGTAGACCAGAAGATCGCCGAGGTCCAGAAGAAGCTCGACGAGCTGAACACCACGGCCCACCGGAGCGGCGCCGACGTGGTGGCGAACCAGGACCGCATGCAGGAGTCGCTCACCCGCATGAACGGTCAGCTCGAGGAGCACCAGCACCAGCTCCAGCAGACCGACCAGCGCCTGGCAGAGCTCCTCGCCGACACCGAGGCCCGCTTCGCGGCGCTGAAGGGAGCCGGGGCGCTCGAGGACTACGAGGGGCGCAAGCGGGCCGAGGCGCTGAAGCGCCCGGCCGACAAGTCAGATTTCTTCGCGCTCGCCATGGAGCAGGAGCAGGCCGGGGAGCGGGCGGTGGCCCGCCAGCTGTACGACGAGTACGTGAAGAAATGGCCCACCGACCCGCGGGCCGCCGACGCCTGGTTTCGCATGGGCGAGATCTCCTACGGGGAGAAGCGCTACCGCGAGGCGGTCCTCTCCTACGGAAAGGTGGCCCAGGACTTCCCCCGGTCCGACAAGGCCCCCGACGCCCTCCTCCGGACGGGGGAGGCCATGCTGGCCCTCGACCTCCGGGATGACGCCCGGGCCATCTTCCAGGACGTCTCGAATCGATATCCCAAGACCACCGCCGCGAAGAAGGCCCGTGCCCGCCTGGCGGACATGAACAAGGCCCCCAAGAAGAAGGCTCCCGCGAAGAAATAACCTGATCATGGTACTTGCGGGTCGGGGCTTGTGCGCGCGAGTATGAGAGGTCAGCCGTTTATCCTACGCGGGGGCGAAGGGCGGGATTTTCCTCATGAAGCGCGTTCCGATCGGCCAGATCCTGGTCGAGCAGGGTTCCATCGACGGGCGGCAGTTGCGTGCCGGTCTCGACTGGCAGCGCCGGCGAGGTGGCCGTATCGGGGGAGCCCTCCTGCACCTCGGCATGGTCGACGAGATCTCCCTGGTCCGGGCACTCGGCACCCAGCTCGAGATCCCGGTGATCGACCTCGCGACCAAGGCTGTCGACCGCGACGTGCTCCGGCTCGTACCCGCCCGGGTCATCGAGACGCGGCGGGTGCTGCCGGTGGAGCTGCTCTCCGAGACGCGGCGCGGCCCGCTCGTGGTCGCGACGAGCGACCCGCTCGACGTGATCGCCCTCGACGAGGTGGCCTTTGCCTCGGGCAAGGCGGTCCGTGCCGTCCTCGCGTCGAAGCTGCAGATCGACGTGGCCATCGGCCAGCTGCTCGGCCGCAGCCGGCCCGAAGCGCTCGAGATGCCGGCGGAGCCGCTCGAGGCGATGGAACTGGTGCAGCCGCTGCACGCCCACCGCTTCTGGAACTAGTCGTCGTCCGTGTCGGGCTCTGGGGGCGCGCCGCTCTCCCGCCCCTCGTCCTGCAGCTTCCACTGGGCGATGCGCTTCATGACGGTGCTCTTCGCGATCTGGAGCTCCTTCACCACCGCGGCCCGCTTGCCGCGGTTGCGCCGCAGGGAGAGGCGGATGGCCTCCCGCTCGATGTCCTCCAGCGTGAGGCCGGGCAGGTAGAGGGTGGTGTCGTCGCCGCCCGGGCTCGCCGCGGGGCGCAGGTCCTCGAAGGTCACGGCCGAGGCCGGCAACACGGTTCCCTCACCCCGGAAGAGCAGCGCCCGCTGCACCACGTTCTTCAGCTGCCGCACGTTGCCGGGCCAGTCGTAGGCCTCGAGGCGGCGGAGCGCCTCCTCGCTCCAGCGCAGCTGAAGGCCGCGCGGAGCGGTGGCGTCGAGGAAGCGCTGGGCCAGCGCTCGCACGTCCCCCTGCCTGGCCCGCAGCGGGGGAATGGAGAGCGGGATCACGGCGAGCCGGTAGAAGAGGTCCTCCCGGAACTTTCCGGCTCGAACCTGCGCGGGCAGGTCGCGGTGGGTGGCGGAGAGGATGCGGACCGACACGTTGATCGGCCGCGAGGAGCCGACCCGCTTCACCTCGTTGTTCTCCAGCGCCCGGAGCAGCTTGGCCTGCAGATCGAGCGGCATCTCGCCGATCTCGTCGAGGAAGAGGGTGCCCTGGTCGGCCTCCTCGAAGGCCCCCTTCCGCAGCCGCTCGGCGCCGGAGAAGGCTCCCTTCTCGTGGCCGAAGAGCTCGCTCTCCATGAGCGTCTCCGGGATGGCGGCGCAGTTCACGGGGATGAACGGACCGCTGGCGTTCGGCGAGCGGGCGTGGAGGGCGCGGGCCACGAGCTCCTTGCCGGTTCCGGTCTCGCCGAGGATGGTGACGGCGCCCGCGGCCGGCGCGAGCCGGTCGATGAGGTCGAAGACCTGGCGCATGCCCGGGTCGAGGGAGAACATCCCCTCGTAGCTGCCCGGGAGGCGCCCTTCCTTCGGCGAACCGATCTCGAGGACGAGCTCGCTGTCCCCGGCGGTGATGGGCAGCCCGGGCGGCAGCTCGGCTCGCCAGATCCGTACCCCGCCGAGCAGCGTGCCGTTGGTGGAGCCGACGTCGGTGAGCTCCCAGCGGCCGGCCGGCTTCTCGATGCGGAGGTGGCGGCTGGAGACGAACGGGTCGTCCAGGACGAGCCCGTTTCCGGCCACCGACCCCACCGTGAGCCCGTCCTCGGGGAGGGGGACGATGCGCTCGCGCCCCCGGTCGCGGACCCGCAACCGGGCCTGGGCCGCGGCGGGGACGTCCACCGGGCGGATGCCCGTGAGCCCGCGCACCGAGGTGGCCTCCGGATCCCCCGATCCGGACTCGCGGAAGAGGGCGCGCCAGCTTCCGAAGGTGAGATGGGTGCCGTCGGTCAGCAGCATCTCCGTCACGTCGGCGTCGCCGACCCGGGTCCCCCGGCCGGAACGATCCACCACCGTGTATCCGGCGGGGCGCCGCTCGATGGAGGCCTGGACGCGGGAGAGACCAGGGTCCGGCAAAGAGACGTCGCAGTCCGCGGATCGGCCGATCGTGGTCAGGTCGCCGAGGGCGACGCGCAGCAACTCCTCGCCATGACGGAAGAATGCGAGCTCGGGCATGATGGGACCCGAACCTATTCAAGGAACGGGCCGGGTCAACTCCAGTAAGGTGGCCGTAATGACCAACCACGTTCCAGTGGCGCTGGCGCTCCTTCTCGTCGGCTGTGGATCCGTCCAGACGACTCCATCCAGCAAGACGCTCCAGCGCTCCGGCGAGGTGACCCTGGACCTGAGCCGGAGCCGGACCATCGAGTTCAAGGGGTGGCGCATCGCCGTGCTCGACGCGAACGACTCCATCATCCGGTACGAGGTCGTCGGGAGTCCGGCCCCGTGACGGTCGCGACGAAGTCCCGCTGCACGGGCCGGGGAACGGCGTTACGAAAAGTGATCATGGTCACGATCGAGTACTGCACCGCCTGAGGGTATCTCCCCAGGGCCCGAGGTCTCGGGCAGGCGATCACGGACAGGTTCTCCGGCAAGGTGAGCGTCGTCCTCCGGGGCGGAAGGCGGTCGTCCTTCGAGGTCACCCTCGGCGACGAGACGATCCACTCCAAGCTGGAGAGCGAGGAGTGGCCCGACACCGACAAGGTCCTCGACGCGATCGCGAGGCGGCTCCCCCCGTGACCCGGGCCCGGCGACGGACCCGCCTTCAGCCCGCCACGAGCTGATCGAAGGCGTCGCTGCCGCGCATCGGATCGAACACCGGGTCGGAGGCGAGCCAGGTCCGGACCTTCTCCCGGTCCACCTCGAGGGCCTTCCGGAGCGGGTCGAGCGCTTCGGCCCCGCGCCCCCACTGCGCGTAGAGGGACGCCAGGTCGTAGTTCACCACCGCATCGTCGGGCTTGAACCCACGGGCCTTCACGTAGGCGCGCTCCGCCTCGGCGTAGAAGCCCTTCTGGGCGTAGCAGAGCCCCAGGTCGAGGTGGATCTCGAAGCTCTCCGGCTCCAGCCGGGCCGCCTCGCGCAGGTGGCCGATGGCGGTCCGGTAGTCCCCCTCGTCCATGAGGAGGCTCGCGAGCTCGTGGCGGGCGACCGCGTCCTCGGGCGAGAGGCTCACCGCCAGCGCGAGCTCCTTCAGCCCCTCCCCGGCCCGGCCCATGTCGGCGAGCGCCAGCCCGAGCTCGAGGTGCGCCTCGGCGTGCTCCGGGTCGGCGGCGATGGCCTCCCGGTACTCGGCCTCGGCCATCTCCAGGCCGTGGGTGGCGAGGAAGGAGGCCAGCGTGAACCGGGCTCCCGGGCTCTCCGGCTCGACCTCGACCGCCTTCAGGTGCGCGAGCAGCGCGTCCCTCCAGCGCTTCCGCCGGGCGTGGAGCATGGCCAGGTTCTCGTGGGGGTGGGCCGACGCGGGGTCGAGGGCGATGGCCTTCTGGAACTCCTTCTCGGCCTCCTCGAGCCAGCCGCGGTCGGCAAGCTCGATGCCCCGCTCGTTGTGCTGATCGGCCTGGGTCGGCCTGTCCCGGTCTTGCGCCACGGGCTGGAGTCTACTCCAATGGGGATTCGGGTCCGACCCGGACCGATGCCATGAGAATCTCCCGGAACCTCGCGATCTTCGTGCTCGCCGCCCTCGCCGCGCTGGGTTCCCTGGTGGCCATCCGTGCGCTGCGCCAGGGGCCCACCGACGAGGAGCGAATCCGCGCCCTCTTCGAGGAGGCCGCCCGGGCCGTGGAGGACAAGCGCCCCGGGGACGCCATGGCCGGGGTCAGCGAACGGTTCCAGGGGGAGGGGATGGGCCACCGGGAGCTGAAGCAGTTCATCACCTTCCAGTCCCTGCGCGGCTCCTGGAACGCCGTCCTGCCGGTTGCGGCGCGGGTACAGGTCGAGGGCGACCGGGCCGAAGCCGTGGTGGACGTGGCGCTGGTCCGTGGAGGGAAGGGCGACGGGGTGATGGCGCGCCTGCCCGAGGCCGGCGACACCTGGCGCATCGACGCATCGCTCGAGCGGGAGAAGGACGGATGGAAGGTGGTGTCGGCGCGGTGGCGACGCATCAGCGCCGCGGAGGGGCTGACCGGGTCGCCTCGCTGAGCCGATGCCGGCTAGAGCCCGGAGATGATCTTCCAGCCCGTGCCGTCCCTCACGAGCAGGAGACGCTGGATGTCGGTGTCGCGCTTGGGGATCTCGTGGCGCGGGGTCGTGATCCGGTACTTGGCGTCGTAGAACAGGTCGGCCTGGCCCTTGTTCCCGTTCACGACGATGTTGGTGATGCCGAACTCGATGCGGACCTGGGAGATGCGCGAGAAGGTGTCGCGGAGCACCTCGGGCAACGCCTTGTAGTCCACGTCGTCGCCGGGATCGACGGTGCCCGAATCGTCGTAGTAGGCGGGGGAGACGAGCGCCATCACGGCGTCGACGTTGCGGGTGTCGAACCCCTTCCGGTAGCCGTCCACCACGGCGATGATGGCGCGGTTGTCGGGGTTGTCGAGGATCTCGGTGTCGGGGATGTAGCGCGCGCAGGCGGTGAGGGAGAGCACGGCGAGGACCACGAACGGCAGGAATCGCATCCGGAGGTCAAACCACGGGGAGCCGCGCCAGTCAATCGGCGCCGGACTACACTGGGAGCATGAACGACCCGAGCGTGGACGCCCTCTCCCGGTTCTTCGAGACCTCGCCTGCGGCGAGGAAGGCGACGCGGCCGCTGGCCCGGGACGCGCGGGTGGCCCTGGCGCTCGACGCCGGCCCGGCCCGGTTCTCGATGGCGGGCGGGGAGGCACGGGTGGAGGAGGGGGCGGAGGCCGATCCGGACTTCACGCTCACGCTCCCGGAGGGGGCGGTTCGGCACATCACCGGCATCGCCGGCGACGACGTCGGCCAGTTCGGCATCGAGTTCTTCAAGCTGCTGCTCGCGCGCGAGCCGGAGCGCAGGGTGCGCGTCCAGGTCCACGCCTCGACGGCGCGGCTCGTCTCCCACGGCTACCTGGGCGTGCTGGCGGTCGGCGGCGCCAAGGTGGCCTGGTGGCTCGTCAAGAACGGGGTGAGGAATCCGAAGGCGGCCATCGAGCGGCTGCGCGGCGGGAAGTAGCGGTTGCGGTCAGCGACGCGGTTGTACGGCGCGAAGCTGCATCTCCATACGCATCTCGCGGACCGCTTCCTCGGTCCTCCCCTTGCGGCCGTAGGCGATGGCGAGGTTCCCGTGCGCTTCCGCGTAGCCGGGGTCGAGGGCCACCGCTCGTTCGAGGGACTCGATGGCCAGATCGACCTGACCCGACCGGTAGAGCACGAAGCCCAGGTTCTTGTGCGCTCGTGGGTTCGCGGGGTCGAGCCGGGCGGCCTCCCGGGCGTGAATCAGGGCCTCGGGCCAGCGTCCGTCCGCGATGAGCCCTTGGGAGAGCAGGTGGTGGGCGCGACCGCTTGGCCCGGTCGCGTCGAGTGCGTGGGAGAAGAGGGTGACCTGGTCACGCCAGACGCCCACCTGGGTCCAGGTGACCGCAGCCAGGACGATGAGCGAGGCTCCGGTGCCCGCGACGAGGGCGAGACGCGCGCGGCCGGTGCGAGCCAGGTCGGCGAGGCTCCAGGCGACCAGCACGAAGATCCCGACGAGGGGAACGTAAGTGTAGCGATCGGCCATGGCCTGGGACCCCACCTGGACGAGCCCGATGACCGGCACGAGCATGCCCAGGTACCAGATCCAACCCACGGGTACCCAGGGCATGCGGCGCCGCAGCCCCACCGCGATGGCGGTGATCCCGAGGAGGGCAAGGGCGGCTGCCCCGTCGGCCCACGCCGCGCCGCCCTCGCGCATCGGGTACCAGGCCGAGAGCGACGCCGGCCAGACGGTCTTCCAGAGGTAGGCGGCGAAGCTCCACGCGGCGTTGGCGGTCCGGTCGAGGAGCGGCACCTGCTCGAGCGTGTTGAGCGCGCCCTCCCGGGCCTGCGCCATCAGCGCCACCGCCCCCACCACCCCGCACAGGGCGAGGAGTGGCAGCTTCTCCAGGACGAGACGCCCTGCCGACAATCGTGGCACGACCGGCGGTCGGCGGTCGCCGGGGTTCCAGGGCGCGTCCACCCGCTGTAGCGGCCAGAAGTCCAGGAGAAGGAAGAGGAAGGGGGCGGTGATCCACATCGCCTTGGAGAGCAAGCTGGCTGAGAGGAGGAGAAGCACGATGAGATACCGAGCGAGCGACGGACGAGCGGCGTGGCGCGCGTAGGCTCCGATGGCGAGAAACCCGAAAAGGGTCGACAGCAAATCCTTGCGCTCGGAAATCCAGGCCACCGATTCCACGTGGAGCGGATGGAACGCGAAGAGTGCGGCGACGACGAGGGAGAGCCAGCCCGCACCGGTGATGCGGGCGAGCAGTAGGAAGAGGATGGCCGCGTTCGCGGAGTGCAGGCCGGCGTTCATCAGGTGGTGGGCGCCGGGGTTCATGCCGAAGAGCCAGACGTCGAGCATGTGCGAAAGCCACGCCAGCGGATGCCAGTTGGCGACCGACAAGGTGGTGAACGCCCATCGAACCCCGTCGGCTGTGAGCCCGGCCGCCACCATCGGATTGGCGGTCACGTAGCGGTCGTCGTCGAAATGCAGGAAGAGGTGTCCCCCCACCCGCGCGTAGACGGCGAACGTCGCGAAGGCGAGCGCGCCGGCGAGCGCGAGGCGCACCCAGGGATTCCGGACCCGTTCCAAGGGCATTGACGTTAGCGCGACGGAGCTCCGCGTTCCACGGCGCATCGCCCGGCCGCGTGGCGGGCCCGTTCCCGGTCGGCCTCCCGATCGGCGATCCGCTCGAGGCGTGCCCAGGCATCCCGGGCACCCTCCACGTCCCCCTGGCGGCAGCGCGCCGCGGCGAGCGTGGAGAGCGCCTCGACCCGGAAGGCCACGGAGGGGAGCACCCCCTCGAGCGCGCGCTCGAGCAGAGGGATGGCCTGGGCGAGGTCGCCACGTGCGGCGGCGTACCGGCCAGCCAGGTAGGAGCCGAGGGGATCGCTCGACCCGGCCAGCGCCCGCACCGCCTCGCCGGCGTCACCCGTTCCCATGAGCCACGGTGCCGCCGCGGCGAGGGCCGGATCGGTCGCGGCGGCGACCTTCGCCATGAGCAACCGCTCGCGTGCGCGGTCGGGATGGAGCGCCAGCGCCTCGCGGTACCACGCCACGGCCGTGGCTGCGTCCCCGCCGCGCCAGGCCAGATCCCCCCGGGATTCGAGCAGGGCCGTGCGCAGCGCCGGGGAGCCCTTCCCGGTCGCCGCGAGCGCCTCGGCGTAGGCCGTGTCCGCGGCGGCGGCGTCGACTCCCCGGAGCACGTCGCCCAAGCTCCTCAGATCGGACGGGTCGCCGGAGAGTCGTGCGGCCCGGCGCCAGAGTGCCGCGGCCGCGGCCGGGTCCCCGCGCCTCCCGGCCTCCCGCGCCCGGACCTCGAGGCCCGCGGTCTCCCGGGCGCAGCGCCTCCCGAGGAGTCCGGCCGGGCGGAACCGGGCCTCGGCGGCTGCCGAAAGCTCCGGCGGGACCGGGAGGGCGTCGAGGAAGGCGTGCCAGTCGGCCTCCAGTGACGCGAGCGGCGAGCCGAAGGCCTCCGCGAACGGCACCCCTGCGTAGGCGCGCCGCACCGGTCCCGGTCCGCGACGCTCGAGGAGGAAGGCCAGGAAGCTCCCGGATGCGCCGTAGGCCCGGGCCGCGGGCGCGGAGAAGAACCCGGCCGGCTCGACCAGGCGCGCCGCCGGCGGGAGCAGACCGAGGTCCTTCATGGCACGGGCCCACTCGTGCACCGTCCACTCGCCCCGGGGCACCTCGAGCGCCACCGCGAGCCCCTCCACGAGCCCGGCGTCGACGAGCACGCCGTACCGCGCCGGCACCCCGAGCGGCCCACCCGCCAGCGCTCCCCCCACCGCGTGGACGATCTCGTGCCGCAGGGCAGGCGGCCCACCCGGCGCGTCGAGGACCTGGATCTCGGCGAGCCAGGGCTTCGTGAACTCGGTGCGCCCGGCGCCGACGAGACGCCGCTTCTCCTCCGGCGATCGGTGCAGCCAGACCTTCACCAGGGGTGGAGGGGAGACCCCGAGGGCCGCGGCCACCTCGGCGACGTCGGCCTCGCAGTCCCGGAGGAGGCGCTCGGCGTCGGCGGCGGGCTTCTCCCGGGGGAAGTGGAGGTCGCAGCGGGTGCCCGTGAGCCGGCCACCCAGGACGCGGTCCATCCCGGCCCGGGTGGCGAGGTCGCCGGTGCGCGCGCCCACGACGCGAACGGTGGCGACGGCCAGGAGCGCCAGGGCGACGACCGCCAGTCCGTTCCGGGACCGGGAAGGTGGGGAGCTTCGCCGCGCCGCCACGGCCCCGGCCGCGCCGACCATCGCCGCGGTCCAGGCGAGCGTTCCCAGGCGGAAGAGGAGGAGGCGCCGGTCGAGGGAGAGCGCCTCGTCGTAGATCGGGCCGGGCCAGATGCCGAGAAAGGGGTCGAGCAGGTACGAGGCGGGGCCGCGCCAGCCCTCGAGGAGCGTCGCCGCGAGCGAGATCGCGATGCCCGCCGCGTAGAGGAGCGCGGAGGGGATGGGACGGCCGCGGCCGGCGAACCCGGCCAGCACGCCCAGCGCCGCGGCGGCGAGCGCGGAGGGGAGGGCGACGGCGGGTACGAAGGCGAGGCCGAACGTGGGGCTGCACGGGGTGAGGAGCGCGGTCCGGAGCGCTGCGCCACCCACCAGCGCGGCCTGGAGGAGCACCGCGCCCGCCGCCGCCCGGAGGAAGGCACGCAGGGCCGACGGGTGAGGGCAGTCGAGCTCCTGGCGCACCCTCCCGATCCCCAGCGGAGCCCCGGCCAGGACCGCGAGGAGCGCCGCGACCATCCCCAGCTCCCACCCCGGGGCCTCGAGCAGCGGGAGCCCGGCCAGCCGGAACCCCAGCGCGGCGAGCAGCCCCGCCACGGCGGCGAGGAGCGCGGGATGCGCCCTCACGGTCCGGGGCTCCACCGCGCTACCATGTGCGCGTGACCCAGGATCGCCGCGAGCACGCACGAAGACCCGTGGAGCTCCAGGTCGTCTACGAGAAGCTGAACGCCTTCTTCGCCGACTACACGAGGAACATCTCGAAGGGCGGGACCTTCATCCCGTCCCGTCGATCCCTTCCGATCGGCACGGTGTTCCGGTTCCGCCTGCTCGTGCCGGGGCGGGAGGCCCCCTTCGAGCTGGAGGGGGTGGTGGTCCGCAACGGGACGGATGCCGGAGAGTCGGGCGTGGGCATCCAGTTCCGCTGGAGCGACGAGGAGCGGCGACGTCAGTTCGAGGGAGCGGTCGAGGGGATGTTGACCACCAGCTTCGGGCCGGTCGTGGCGCGGCAACTGCTCGGCCGTGAGGGGGAGGGCGATCACTGACGGGTGGGAGCGAGTCCCTCCACTCGCATCCGATCGCCGGCCCGGACTCCGTGCTCGGCCGCCCAGCCGCCCGGGACCTCCAGCACCATGCGGCTCGGTCCTCCGATCCGGGGCTCGAGGGTGAGGGGGCGGGCCCGGGAGACGATGCCGGTCACCCGCCCTGCGGCGTCGACGAAGATCATGTCGAGGGGGATGAGGGTGTCCTTCATCCAGAAGGAGTGCTCCCCCTCCTCGTCGAACAGGAAGAGCATCCCCTTGCCGTCGGCGAGTTCCTTCCGGAACATCATCCCTCGCTCGCGCTTCTCCGGGGTGTCGGCCAGCTCGACCTGGACCACCAGCGTCTTGCCGCCCGACTCGAGGACGGCCCTCGGGCCTCCCGGGGCGGCGCAGGCGGGGGTCGAGGAGAGCGCCAGGGCGGCGAGGAGGGATGCCGCGCCGCGGCGGGCGATATCGGCCGTCCGGGTGAGGGAATCAAGGTGCATGGCCGCTGACGGTTAGCACGCCGAATTGCCCGGGTCACCTCCGGACGGGTACGATGCGACCCGAGCCTGATGAGCACGCCGACCCGAACGCACGTGTCGAGCGACTCCATCGACGAGGGAGCGCGAGAGACGATCGCGTCGATCACCCTCCTCGAGCGGGAGGCGCGGGAGCTGGTGGACGGCGCGCGCGCGTCCGCGCTGCTTCGCCGGGCCTCGGAACTCGCCCGGGAGATGCCGGACCTGGTCCGGGCCGAGTCCCTGCTGCTGGGGGCCCTCTCCCACCTGCCTGGCGATCCCGGGATGTTGCGGGAGCTCGCCGGGCTCCGGGAGCAGGCCGGGGACCTCGCAGGCGTCGCGGCGGTGCTCGAGGAGGAAGCCGACCGGACCCAGGGCCAGGCCGAGGCCGCCCTGCGCTACCTGACCCTGGCACGGTGGTGGGAGGACCGGCTCGGGCGGCGCGACCGGGCCGCGCTCTTCTACGGCCGCGCCTTCCGCCTCGCGCCGGACCTGGCCGAAGCGCGCCGCCGAGCGGTGGCCTGTGCGGAGGCGCTGGGCCGGCACGGCCACGCGAAGCGGCTCCTCGACGACTGGCGCGACGCCGGCGGCCACCGGGAGGAGCTCGCGCAGGCCTACGCCCACCTGGGGAAGATCCTGGTCGACGAGCCGCTGGAGCACGGCCTCGCTCTCGAGGCCACGGTGGAGGCCATGCTCCTCGACCGGGGCGCGCCCGGAGCGGCCGAGACGCTGGAGCGGCTTCGCTCGGCGTCCCGCACCTGGCGCGATCAGGCCGCCGCGCTGGAGGAGCGGGCCGCGGTGGAGAGGGACCGGAAGGAGGCTGCCCGGATCTGGCTGCGCCTCGCCGCCCTCCACGTCGCCTACGACCCGGACGGCACCTCGCTGGCACGCGAGGCCTTCGACCGGGCCTGGCTTGCCTCGCCGGGCCACCCGCGCGCGCTCGACTTCCTGGAGCGCTGGCACGGGGAGCGGGGCGACTGGCCCGCGCTCCGCGAGGAGCTCTCCCGTCTCTCGCGCAGCTCGCGCGATCTGGCCGCGGCCGTGGCAGCCAACCTCCGGCTGTCCCAGCTCCTGCTGGTCCGCTTCGGCGACGCGGACGGCGCCCGCGAGGCGCTCTCCCGCGCGCTCGAGCTCGACCCGGCCAACGACGAGGCCGCGCTCCACCTCTTCGAGTCCCACGTGGACGCCGGACGCGAGCCGGAGGCACTCTCGGTGCTGGAGCGCCACCTCGACGCGCGGCCCCGTCGCCCCGAGCACGCACCGCTCCGGCTCCGGGGCGCGGAGATGGCCATCGCCGCAGGGCAGCAGGGCCGGGCCAGGCGCATGCTGGAGGCGGCGCTCCGCGAGGCACCCGGATTCACCCCGGCGGCGCGTGCGCTGATCCCGCTGCTCGAGTCGGCGGGTGACGGACCGCAACTGGTGGAGGCGATCCAGGCGGTCGCCTCGCAGGAGCGGGATCCGGTCGCCCGGGCCACGTTGCTCCTGCGTGCCGCGGAGGTGGCGCAGGACTCCATCGGCGACTCCGCCGAGGCGATGCGCATCCTCTCCTGGGCCCTCGTCACCGAGCCGGCCCGGATGGGGACGCGGAGGCAGATCGAGGCGGTGGCCGCCCGCAGCGGAGACTTCGTGGGGCTTTCCCGCGCCTTCCGCGCCGGCGCGGCCGCGGCCGGAAGCGACCTCGGGACCCGGAAGGCGCTGCTCCGGCGTGTGGCGGAGACGGAGGAGCACGACCTCGGACGGGACGAGGAGGCGGCCCACGTCTGGCGCACGCTCGCAGATCTCGACCCCGACGACCGAGGCGCAGCCAACGCCTACGAGTCGGCGCTGGCGCGCGCCGGCCGCCACGCCGAGCTCATCGAGGACCTGGGCGCCCGCCTGGCCGTCGCCACCGGAGCGGAGCGCCGCGAGATCACGCAGAAGGTCGCCCGGCTCCTCCTGGAATCGGGCGACACGAAGCGGAGCGAGGCCGCCTGGCGTGACCTGCTCGCCATGGACGGAACCGACCCGGAGGCGCTCCGTGGTCTCGCCACCGCGCTCCGCGCCGAAGGTTCCGAGGCGGCCGCCGGCGAGCTCTGCCAGGTCCTGGCCCGCCTCTCCGCCCAGGGGGCGCCCGACCGGGCGGACCTCGAGGCCGAGCGGGCGGCACTGCTCCTCGAGCCGCTCGCTCGCCCGCTGGACGCCGCCGGAGCCTGGCTGGCGCTGCTCGAGGGGGGCGGCCTCGCACCGCCGCTGGCCGTCCAGGCGGTCCGGGCGCTCGAGGGGCTCCTCGCGAGCGGCATCGAGCCGGTGCGCATCGCGCGTGCCCTGGCGCCCGTCCATGCCGCCGCCGGAGACACGACCCGACACGTGGAGATGCTCGAGACGATCGCCCGCGACGAGGCGGCCTCCCCCGACGACCGCGCCCGCATGTGGCTCGACGTCTCGGCCATCCGCCGGGACCGGCTCGGCGACGCGCGCGGCGCGCTCGACGCAGCGGCGGCGGCACTGCGCGAGGCTCCCTCCCACCCCGAGGCGCTCCGGAGGGTGGAGGACCTGGCCACCCGGGCCAGGGCCTTCACCGAGCTGCACGCGCTCCTGGCAGAGGCAGCGGACGCGCTGACCGGCCGTCCGGCCGAGGAGCGCTCGCTGCGGATGAGGGCTGCCCAGCTGGCCGAGGAGGAGCTGGGGTCGCACGAGCAGGCAGCGGCTCAGCTGCGCCGGGTGCGCGACATCGACCCCGGGGACCCGGAGGCGCTGGCGGCGCTCACCCGGGTCGCGCTCGCCGGCGAGCGATGGGGCGAGGCTCGCGACCTCCTCTCCGAGCGTGAGAAGCTCGACCTGCCAGCCGCGGAGCACGCCGCGCTGGCGACGCAGCTCGGTGACCTGCTCCTCGAACGGCTGGGCGACCCGGCGGCGGCAGCGGCGGCCTACCGGAGGGCGCTCGGGTTCGTGCCCCGCGAGCAGTCGGCCCGGCTGCTGGCCCGGACGGCGCGCGCCCTCGAGGCGGCCCAGGATCGCGACGGGCTCCAGGAGGTGCTCTCCGACCTGGCCAGCCACCCCAACGTCCCGCCCGGCCTGGAGCTGCCGGTGCTGCCGCCTCCCACCGACCCGCTGGAGCGGATCGAGGTGGCACGCGATCGGCTGGCGCGCGACCCGGGAGACGTGGCGGCCGCGGCCGAGATGGAGCAGCTCGCGGAGGAGCTCGATCGCCCGGACGACCTGGCGTGGGCGCTCGAGCAGCGGCTCTCGGCGGCCCTCTTCGACTCCGAGGTGGCCTTCCGGATCGCCGAGCTGCGGCGCCTCCGGCTGGGGGACCCCCCCGGCGCCCTGCGCCTGCTCACCGAGGTCGCAGCCTGCGACCCCGACCACCTGGGCACCCGGCAGACCCTCCTCCAGATGGCCAGGGAGCCCGGGGCGCTCGGGCGGGACGCCCTTTCAGCGCTCGACCTCGTGCTCGCCTCCCCGCAGGACGTGGAGATGCGCATCACGGCCCGGGAGGACCGGCTCGCCACCGAGCAGGATCCGGACGAACGGGCGCACCTCCAGGGCGAGATCCGGATGCTCCTCGAGGTCGATCTGGGCGACCCCTCGCGCGCCCTCGACGCGGCGAGGGGAGCCTTCGCCGCCGGGGGGCGGGAGCGGGAGGAGGCGCTCGCCGACATCCCCCGGCTCGCCGAGAAGTCGGGACGCATGGAGGTCCTCGCCGACGTGTACGCGGCGGCGGCCGAGGCCACGAGGGACACGGCCGCGGGCGATTTCCTGCGGCTCTCCGCACGCACACGGGAACGCACCGGGGACGTGGACGCCCAGCTGGCCGCCTGGCGACAGCTGGCCCTGGAGATCCCGGGGGACGTCGAGGCGCTCGAGTCCATGGACCGGATCCTCTCCCGGGAGCGCCGGACCGGGGAGCTGGCCCCGGTGCTGGCCGACCTGGCGGAGGCGAGGCGGAGCGACCCGCCGCGGCGGCTCGAGGTCCTGCTCCGGCGCGCCGTGCTGCTCGAGGGATCGGACGATCCCCAGGCAGCGGTCGACGCCTTCTCCTCGGTGCTGGAGGAGTTCCCGCAGGAAGGCGCCGCGCTGTCCGGCCTGGCGCGCGCGCTGGCTCGTCCGGGCTCCCGCGAGGCGGCGGCGCGGCTGCTCGAGAGGGTTCACCGGGCCTCCGGAAACCGCGACCAGCTCGCCGACCTGATCGAGATGCGGCTCGAGGGAATGGCACCGGAGGATCGGCCCGCGGCGCTGGCGGAGCTCTCCGACCTTCGCGAGGGGGAGGGCAAGCTCGCCGCCGCATTCGAGGCGCGGGCCCGCCAGTACGTGCTCGAGCGGGGGAACCCGGCCGTCGAGCCCGTCCTGCGCGCCACGCTGTGCCGCCTGGCCGACGCTGCCGGCGTCGAGGATCGCCTGGCCGAGATCCTGTCCTCCTCGATCGAGGAGGGACTCCCCGAGGAGGCGGCCATCGACGCGCTGGCGGCACTCGCGGGGGTCCACCGGTCCCGCCACGCCTGGGGGCCCCTCGTCGCCGTGCTGCGGGACCGGGCGCGCCTCGTGCGCGACTTCCGCGTCCGTCGCGAGCACTGGCAGGAGATCGCACGGGTCTCGGACGAACGCCTCCTCGACGCCGGGCAGGCGCGCGACGCCTGGGCGGAGGTGGCCACGCTGCTCGACCAGGAGGGGGAGGAGGCGGCCGCCAGGCCGGGCGGCGCGGCCGAGGCCGCCGACGCGCGGGTGCGGGCGGGGCGCATCCGCAGGGACCGGCTCGACGATCCGGCAGGGGCCCTCCAATCCTTCCGGGAGGGGCTGGCCGCGGTGCCGGACGACGCCGGGGCGCTCGCCGGTGTGGACGAGCTCTCCCGGGACCCGGCGCTCCTCGCCGAGAACGCCTCCTACTTCGCCGACTTCCTCGCCGCCTCGCTCGCCACCGCCGAGGCCTCGGGGAAGGACGAGGAGGCCGACGTCCTCCGGACGAGGCTGGCTTCGATCCGCGACGAGCACCTCCAGGACACCGCTGGCTCCCTCGCACTGCTCGAGGTCGTGCTGGCCCACCGTCCGGACAACGGCGAGGCGGTGGCGCGGGTCGAGCGCGCCATGGTGCACGACCCGGAGCGCGCCGGCGCGATCCTGGAGAAGGCCTACGCGGCGACCGGACGGAACGAGCCGCTGGCCGGGCTCCTCGCCGAGCGGCTTCCGCGGCTCGGCGACGCCGGGGGGCCGGTGGCGCTCCGGCTCGGGGCGCTGCTCGAGGGGCCGCTCGGCCGCCCGGCCGAGGCGCCCCACTTCTACGAGGACGCACGAAGGCTCGAACCGGCGCTCGCTCCCCGGGCGCTCACGGCGCTGGAGCGGCTCTACCGCAAGCTCGAGCGCTGGACGGAGCTTGCGGACACGCTGGAGGCGATGTCCGCTGCCGAGACGCGGGCCGAGGAGCGGATCGGCCTTCTCTTCGTCCTCGCGCAGCTCTGCGAGGACCGTCTGGAGTCGCCCGGTCGCGCCGCAGACGCCTACCTCCGGATCCTGGAGGCGCAGCCGGGGCATCCCGCCTCGCTGAGGGCGGTGGCCCGGATCGCCGAGGCGGCCGAGGCGAACGAGCCCGACCTGTCGCTTCGGCTGTGGACGAGGATGGCACGCTGGAACGAATCGGACCGGCGCCCGCTCGAAGCGATGCGACGGCTCCAGTCGGCCAGCGGCGACCTGGTCGGCCTGGCCGAAACGCTGCGGAGGCTCCTGCCCTTCGACCCAGGATCGGAGCGGGAACTTCGCATCGAGCGCGCCGAGGCGCTCATCGCGGCGGGGAGCGCCTCCGCGGTGGTGGAGGAGGGGCGCCGCGCCCTGGAGCTCGGTCCGGCGAGCGACTCGGATCTCGACCGGCTCGCGGCCATCTTCCGGGCAGCCGGCGACACCGAAGACGGCACCCGGGTGCTCGAGGCGCGGGCCCGCCGCCTCGGTTCCGGGCCCGAGGCGGGCGAGGTCTGGCGGAATGCCGCCGCCGACTGGGCGTCGCGGGGACGGAGGCAGGAGGCCGCCGAGGCGCTCTCCGAGGCCTTCGCCTGCGACCAGGGGAGCCGTGCCACCTTCGAGGCGCTCCGCTCCCTCCACGCCGACGCGGGGGACTGGGGCGCCTGGGCCCGGGTGACCGAGCTCTACGTGCCCCGTGTGGCGGAGGCCACGGGCCGCGCCGCGCTGCTCGAGGAGCTGGCAGAGGTGCTGGAGACCCGCGCCGCCCAGCCCGCCGGGGCGTGGGGCGCCTGGAAGAGGGCCTTCGAGGAGGCGCCCTCCTCCGAGCGGGCGCTCGCCGCACTGGAACGGCTGGCACCGGAGCACGGGGATCCGGGCGAGATGTTCGCCATCCTCGAGCAGGCGGCCGGTGCGGCGACCGGCGACCGCCGGGCGGGCCTGCTCCTCCGGGTCGCCGAGGTGGGCGGCGTCCAGGGTGGCGACGCCGCCGCCGGCGCCGAGGCGGTGCGGCGAGCCCTCGAGGCCGACGCAGGTTGCCTCGCCGGGATCGCCTCGGGGGACGACACGCTCTCCGCGGGCGTCCGCACCCGCCTGCTTGCCTGGGGCGCCGCGGCGCTCGACACGCGCGGGGAGGCGGGGGAAGCGCTCGGCCTCCTCGAGGCGGCCCACCGGATCGCTCCCGGCGACGGCGAGGTCGCATCGGCGCTGGAGCGATGCTACCGCGAGGGCGGGAACGCGGAGCGGCTCGCCGACCTGCTGCGCATCCAGGCGTCCGTGGCGGCCAATCCGGCCGCGCGCGTCCGGACCCTCCTCGAGCTGGGAGAGCTCCTCGACGAGAAGCTCGACCGCCCCGCCGACGCCGAGACGGTCTTCCGGGAGGCGCTCTCCGTCGGACTCGAGCCGGGCGCGGCCGCGGGGCTCCATCTCCGGCTGGCACGGATGCGGGCCCAGGACGCGGGCGACCCGGCCGAGGCGCGGGCCGACTACGAGCAGGTGCTCGCGCTCGAGCCGGGAAACCTCGCCGCCATCCGCGCCCTGGCCGACATCCGCACGCGGGCCGGCGACCGGGTCGGCTTCGCCCGGATGCTCGTCGCCGAGGCCCGTCACGTCGATGACCCCGGGCGCGCCGCCGACGCGCTGGTGGAGGCGGCACGCATCCTCGAGCTGGAGGGGCGCCCCCGCGAGGAGACGGGTCCGCTCCACGAGGAGGCACTGGAGCGGGTTCCCGATCACCTGCCTGCCGCCCTGGCGCTCTCCGATTCCCTGGAAGCTCGCGGAGACTTCGCCGGGGTGGCCCGCCTGCTCGACGGCGTGACCGCCCGCCTGGCCGACGGGAACCCCGGGGAGCTCTACCGGCAGCTCTGCCGCCTCGGCCTGGCCCGGGAGCACACCGGGGACGCCTCCGGCGCACTGGCCGCCTACCGGCAAGCCCGGGCGATCGAGCCCGGCTCGCTCCCCGCCCTGAAGGGAATGGCGGGCATCCTCGGGCCGCGGGGCGAGGCGCCGGATGCGCTGCCGGTGCTGGAGGCCATCCTCGACCACCACCGCGAGGTGCTCTCGCCGGCGGAGCTGGCGGTCACGAACGGGTGGGTCGGCCAGATCCTCGAGCGGAGGGGGGAGATCGCGCGGGCGGCCGGGAGCTTCGAACGGGCGCTCGAGGCCGATCCCCTCCACGTTCCCTCGCTTCGCGGGATGGCGCGCGCCCTGCTCGTGCGGGAGGACTGGCCGCGCGCGGCCGGCCTGCTGGAGCGCCTCCTCTCCATCCCCGAGGTGCAGGCCGACCACGGAGCCGCCGCGAGGCTCCACCTCCAGCTCGGCGAGGTGCTGCGCGACCGGGTGGGGGACGTGGAGCTGGCGCTCCACCACTTCGAGCTGGCCCTCGACGCGGACTCACGCCTGGTGAGCGCCTTCGGTGCGGTGGAGCAGATCCTCGCGAGCCGGCGCCGCTGGCGGGAGCTGGCCCGGGCCATCGAGCGGATGATCGCCCGGCTGCCCGAGACGCCGGAATCGGAGAGGGCCCGGACCGCGCTCTGGAAGGAGCTGGGCGCACTGCAGCAGCGGGCGCTGGGCGACCTTCCCGCGGCGCGGGCCGCCTTCGAGCGGGTGGTGCGGGCGAGCCCCGACGACCTCGACGCGCTCCAGTCCTACGCCGAGCTCGCTGCCGGGGTTCCGGGGCAGGAAGCGGCCGCCGCCGACGCCCTGCGCTCCATCGCGCTGCGGCAGAAGGACCCCTCACGGACCGTCTCGCGGCTGCTCGCGGTCCACCTCTCCCGCAAGGACCTCGACCGCGCCTACGCCGCCGCCGACGTGCTCGCCCACCTGCTCCGCAGCGCCAGCCCCGACGAGCTGGAGACCGTGGACCGCCTGCGCCGGCTGGCCCGCGAGTTCGCCACCCGCTCCCTCGACGACATCCTCTGGCAGCGCCTGCTCCACGACCGGCTCCGCGGCGGGCCCGTGTCGGGGATCCTCTCCTTGCTGGCGCGGGACGCCGGCTCTCTCTTCGTCCAGGCTCCCCGGGACCTGGGACTGAACCCCACCCGCGACGAGGTCGCGCTCCCCACCTCCGGGCTCGTGCTCGCCAACGGGATCAAGTACGCAGCGCGATCGCTGGGGATCGAGGGGGTCCGCCTCTTCCGCGTGGTGGGAAGCCCGATGCGGCTCGGCTTCGCCAACACCGAACCGCCGTCGCTCGTGGCCGGGGAGGAGACCTACCAGGACCGGCCACGCCGGGAGCTCTGGTACGTGGCGGCCCGGGCCGTCTCCTTCTACCGGCCCGAGCTGCGCCTCGCGCGTCTCATGCCCCACGACCAGCTCCAGGCGGTCTTCCAGGCGGCCTGCTGCGTCGGGGCACCGTCCTTCGTGCCCAGCGCCGACCCGCGCACCGTCCAGAAGATGCGGGAGCCCATCGAGAGGGTCCTCCGGGAGCGCGGCAAACTTCCCACGCTGGCGAGGCTCGCCGAGGAGTACGCTGTGAGCGCCAGGCCCGGCGACGTCCGGGCGCACATGGATGCGGTCGAGCTGACGTCCAACCGGGCCGGCGCCCTACTGGCCGGCGATCTCCAGGTTGCGCGCCGGCTCGTCCTGGAGGAAAAAGCGCAGGTGTCGAAGCTGCTGGACGAGGCCAAGGTGCGGGATCTGGTGCAGTTCTGCCTTTCCGAGGACTGGGCGGTACTTCGCGACGCGCTCGGGCTCTCGGTGGCGGCGAGGTGAGGGAGGCGGTCCATGCGGTTCAGCTGTGAAGGCTGCAACGCGAAGTACATGATCTCCGACGACAAGGTCGGATCCGGCGGCGTCAAGGTGCGCTGCAAGAAGTGTGGGCACGTGACCCACGTCCGGCGCGGCGAGGCGGAGAGCGCGGCCGGGCAGGGCGGCCTCGCTGGCGCCGAGTGGTGGGTCGCCATCGACGAGCAGCCGGTGGGTCCGGTCGGGATCGACGTGGTCCAGCACCACTGGAACCAGGGCGAGATCGGGCCGGAGAGCCTGGTCTGGTACTCCGGACTCTCCGAGTGGGCGCCCATCTCGTCGGTTCCCGAGCTGCACGGCCACCTCGGAGGAGGCATGCCGGTGGCGCCCCCCTCGTCGGCCCCGCCGCCGCCCCTTTCTCCGCCGGTCCCGGACGACGAGTGGCGGCCGGGTGCCGCGTCCGCGCTGGCCGCTCTCGACGAGCCCGAGCAGCAGTCGGCCCCGGTTCCCGACCCCTTCCCTCCCGCCGAGTCGGCTCTTCCCGAGGAAGCGCCGCCCACACCGCCGCCCCCCGAGAGCCCGGTCGTCGGTACCGACCCCACCGGCGTCGTGCCCCTGCCCATGGCCGGGCTGGAGCGGACCGGCGAGAACCGCATCTCGTCCAGGTCCGGGCCCCGTGGGCCGAGACCCGGTCGCGAGATGCCACCTCCCAGGGAGAGCCGCTCCCTCAGCACCGTGCTCCTGGTCGCCCTGGTGGTGGTGGCCGTGGTGGCCGCCGGCCTCTGGTGGATGACGAAGTAGCGGGCTACCCGTGGACGTGGCCGACCCGGAGGTCCTGCGCCTCATCCTGGAGGGCGGGTCGGTCATCGACTGGCGGCGGCTTCATTTCCGCGACTTCGCGGAGGTCGACCGCTTCCTCCATCTCCACCTCCTCGATCTCGGCGACCCGCGCGACGAGGCCCGGATCCGGTCCATCCTCTCCCAGGCCGTCGCCTACCTTCGCTCGGCGTACGGCTACCGGGTGGCGGCTCCGGTGGCCGAGCCCGAGGACCTGCGCACGCTGTTCCTGCTCGCGAGCGGCGCGGCCGAGCCCTCCCGCTACCGGCGCATCGCCTGCGTGGTCCTCAAGGTGATGCACGTCGTCCACCACGTGGAGGCGCGGGAGCTGCTCTTCCGCACCCCCATGCGCGAGGCCGACCTGGCCGACCGGGTGGAACGCCGGGTGATGGCGGTGGCCCGGCGGTTGTCCGAGGCCGGCCTGCCCGTGGTGGAGTTCCAGGGAAACCGCAAGTCGCGGGACTCGCTGGTGACGAAGCTCCTCGTGAAGAGGGAGTCGGTGGCCGCACAGGTGTTCGACCGGGTCCGCTACCGGGTGCTCACCCGGACCACCGCAGACGTCGCGCCGGTGCTGCGCCACCTCGCCGGGGAGCTCTTCCCCTTCAACTACGTGGTCCCGGGCCAGTCGGAGAACACGCTCCTGCCCGTTCGCAGGAGAGGCAGGAAGGCGAGGCGGGAGAACCCGTTCAGCGAGGCCACCTACCGTGCCCTCCACTTCGTGGTGGACCTGCCGGTGCGCATCGACGACCTGCTCCCGCCCGAGCCGCCCGGCGACGGGGAGGACCTGGGACGGATCGTCTTCTCGATGGTCGAGTTCCAGGTGATGGACGAGGAGACCGCGCACCGGAACGAGCAGGGCGTGGCGAACCACCGCCGGTACAAGAAGCGCCAGGCGGTCTCGGCGCTGCGGCGGCTGTCGCGGGGGCTGGTGGTGCCGAGGAAGCGGAAGGCGAAGGCGTAACCCGACCGGGGCGTGTTCTGGTAGGTTCCCCCCCCGTGACTCCGGCAACGAATCGGGGCGGCCAGCGGGGAATCGTGGCGGTCGCCACGGCTTGCTTCTTCCTGTCCGGCATGGCCGGCCTCGTCTACGAGGTCGTGTGGATCCGGCTCCTCGGTCTGGTCTTCGGCCACACCGTCTACGCGATCACCACCGTGCTGGCGACCTACATGGGGGGACTCGCGCTGGGGAGCGTCGTCATCGGCCGCCGCGCCGACTCGATGCGCCGCCCGCTGCGCGTCTACGGCATCCTGGAGGCCGCGGTGGGGCTCTACTGCCTCGCGACGCCGTGGCTTTTCCGGGGCGCAGACGCCGCCTACCTCTGGGTCCACGAGAGGTTGCAGCCCTCCGCGGGAGGCGCCGCGGCGCTGCACCTCCTCTTCTCCGCCGCGCTGCTCCTGCCGCCCACCACACTCATGGGCGCGACGCTCCCGATCCTGAGCCGGGCGGTGGTGCGGGGCGGAAGCCTGGCGGCCTCCCAGGTCGGGGCGCTCTACGCGGTCAACACCTGGGGTGCGGTGGTGGGCACGGCGCTGGCCGGGTTCTTCCTGATCCCCGCGATGGGGGTGACCGTCACCATCTGGATCGCGGTGGTGGTGAACCTGGCGGTCGCCGCGCTCGCGCTCGCCGCGGAGCGCAGCGTGGGCCCGCTCGAGGTCGAGACCTCGACGCAGCTCTCAGGAGGCGGAGAGGCAGTCCCCCAGGGTTCCGAGCTCTCCCGCTGGGCGGTGCGGGCGGCGCTCGTCGGCATCGGAGTCTCCGGCGCGGCGTCGATGGGGTACGAGATCGCCTGGACACGAGCGCTCTCGCTGGTGCTCGGGAGCTCGACCTACGCTTTCGCGGCGATGCTCACCACCTTCCTCTTCGGCCTCGCGGCCGGGGCGGCGCTGGTGTCGCGGTGGATGCGGGACCGGAAGCCTGGCCTCGCCGCATTCGGCTGGGTCGAGATCGCCATCGCCCTGTGCACCCTCGCCATCCTCCCGCTGCTCGGTCGGCTCCCCGACGCGGTGCTTGTCGTCCTCCGGCAGACCGGCGTCTCCTTCGGCAGCGTGCTGGGAGCCCAGGCGGGGTTGAGCTTCGCGGTGATGATCGTGCCCACGCTCCTCATCGGCGCCACGTTTCCGCTGGCGGTGGCGGCGCTCGATCGGGGGCTGGGCCGCATCGGCCGGGACGTGGGGGCGATCTACGGGGCCAACACGGTCGGGACCATCGCGGGCTCGATCGCCACGGGCTTCTTCCTCATCCGGGCCATCGGCATCCAGAACACCGTCGTCGCCGCGGCCGCCGCCAACATGCTGGTGGGGCTCGGGCTCCTGCTCGCGGCTCCCGAGGCCGGGCGGCGGGCCCGGTGGGCCGGCGGGGCGATCGGCGCGGCCTTCTTGGCGCTCGCGGCGTTCGTGCCCCACTGGGATCCCGGGCTCATGACCACGGGAGTGGGGGTGTACGCGGAGACGTTCGTGAAGGGCGGAGGCGAGGCCCTGCGTGAGTTCGCCGCCGGCCGCGAGCTCCTCTTCTACGACGAGGGCATCAGCACCACGGTCTCGGTGGCCAGGGATGCCGGCGGGACCGTGCTCACGGTGAATGGCAAGGCGGACGCCAGCAACGACTCGGACATGCAGACCCAGGTGCTCTCCGGGCACATTGGTTCGCTCCTGCAGCCGGGGCTGCGCCGGGCGCTCGTCATCGGACTTGCGAGCGGTGTCACGGTGGGCGCGGTGGCCCAGCACCCGCTCGAGGTCATCGACGTGGCGGAGCTGGAGCCGGCCATGGTCCCGGCCTCGCGGTTCTTCCTGCGGGAGAACCGGAACGTGCTCGCCGACCCGCGCGTGCGCGTCCTCGAGGGCGATGGGCGCACCATCCTCCTCACCGCGGGACAGCCCTACGACCTCATCATCTCGGAGCCGTCGAACCCCTGGATCGCGGGGGTGGCAAGCCTCTTCACCAGGGACTTCTACGAGGCGGCGCGGCGGCGGCTCTCCCCGGACGGAGTCTTCGTCCAGTGGCTGCAGAACTACTCGATGTTCCCCGGCGATATGCAGATGGTCGTGCGCACCTTCCAGGAGGTCTTCCCGCACGTCTCCATCTGGGCCGCCTCTCCCAACGACTTCCTCCTCGTGGCCACTCCCGGCCCGGCGAAGGTTGACCTGGCGGCGATCGCTGAGCGGGTGGCCAGCTCGCACGCGCTCCGGGAGGACTTCGAGCGCTTCGGCTGGTCGGACGGCAACCTGGTCCATCGCTTCTTCCTCGGCGAGGAGGACGCCCGTCGCTACGGTGCGGGGGCGCGCCTCAACACCGACGACCACCCCATCCTCGAGTTCAGCGCCCCGTTCGCCCTGTACGGCTCGTCACCCCGGGAGAACTACGACTTCTTCCGGTCGTTCCGGGTCCGCGAGCTCCCCGAGCTCGCGGGCGCCGACCCGGCGCGCTTCACGGGACCGCTGGCCGGGCTGCAGGCCGCCCGGAACGCCTGGAAGTACGGGCACGGGGTGGAGGCCCAACACCGGCTCTCGAAGGTGGGACTGGAGCGGTCGGACCCCGCCGTCGCCGCGGAGCGCGGGCGCGTGCTCTTCCTCGTCGGCGACCTCGACGAGGCCGCCACCCAGCTCCGCATCGCCTCCGCCCTCGCCGCGACCGACCCCGGTCCGCCGCGCTACCTCGCGGCCATCGACGCGGCCAGGGCGATCCAGGCGAGGCCGGACCTGGCCCGGCGGATCGGCGTGGTGAGCCTGTCGCCCCGGGATCGCGGCTCACTGGGGGAAGGCCTGCTCGCCCTGGCGCGGGAGCGGAGGGACGCGAACCTCTACGCCGTCGCCCGCGAACTGCTCGAGGCCGACGTGGCCCAGAGCCCGGGAGCGTACGTCAAGGCCAACGCCCTCGGCGGCCTGCTCTACGAGACCGGGGCCTACGATGAGGCATCGCGGGTGCTTGCCCGGGCGGTCGAGCTCAATCCCGGCCTGGCCACGACCCGGTTCAACCTCGGGCTCGCCCTCGTGAAGCTGGGGAACGTCGACGAGGCGATCGCGGCGTTCGAGGCGGCGGCCCGCCTCGACCCGGCCTGGCCCAAGCCGCGTGAGAAGCTGGCGGCGATCCGCGCCTCGCGGAAGGGCGTCGAGTAGCGGTCACTTCCTCTTCCGCGCCTTCTTGCGCGCCTGCCGCTCCCGCTTCCGCTTCTTGTTGCGGGCCTCGCGGTCGGCTGCACTCTCGGTCGATATGGGCTCGGGGGCGTACCCCATGAGCCGTGCCCGGGCGAGCGCCCCGGCCGGCATCCGCGGCTGCATGCCCCGGGGCAGCCCGGCCATCTGGCCGGCCAGCTGCGACGGGTCGGGCGCCCCTCCCTCCATGAGCTGCTGGACCGCCGCGGCGTCGTCGCCGAGCACGTCCTCGAGCCCCTGTCCCTTGGCCTTGCGGAGCCCGGCCAGCTGCTTGATGCCGGGGAGCCGCGAGAGGAGCCCGGGCGCCGAGCCCACCATCTTCATCATGCCCTTCATGCCGTGGTACTGCTTGAGGAGGTCCCGGACCTCCTTCTCCTTGCGGCCGGACCCCTTCGCGATGCGCCGCATGCGCGACTCGTTGAGCGAGTCGGGGCGGGACCGTTCCCCCGGGGTCATCGAATCGACCATGGCGACGATGCGGCCGAGCGCCTTCTCGTCGAACTGGAAGCCCTCCGGCATCTCCCCGAAGATGGGGAACTTCTCCATCAGCTCGCCGATGGGCCCATCTTGCGGATGGTGCGGATCTGCTTCACGAAGTCGTCGAGGGTGAAGTCGCCGGAGAGGAGCTTCTTGGCGTCGGCCTCGGCCTGCTCCTCGTCGACGTGGGCCTCGAAGTCCTTCATCAGGCCGACCACGTCGCCGAATCCCAGGATGCGCCCGGCCAGCCCCTCGGGGCGGAACTCCTCGAGCTTGTCGAGCTGCTCGCCCATGCCCAGGAACTTGATGGGCTTGCCGGTGACCTCCTTGATGGAGAGCGCCGCTCCGCCGCGGGCGTCGCCGTCGAGCTTGGTGAGGACGAACCCGTCGATGCCGATGCGCCGGTCGAACTCTGAGGCGGTGCGCACGGCGTCCTGGCCGATCATGGCGTCGCAGACCAGCAGGGTGTTCTCGGGCTTCACCGACGCCTTGACCTCCTCCAGCTCGGTCATGAGGGCGTCGTCGATGGCGAGGCGGCCGGCGGTGTCGTAGATGACCACGTCGGTCTTCTCGCGGGAGGCCTTCTCGTGGGCGCGGCGGCAGAGCTCGGGCGGGGCGAGGCCCGCCTCGTGGAACACCGGGACGCCCAGCTTCTCGCCCAGCTGCCGGAGCTGCTCCACGGCGGCGGGGCGCTGGACGTCGGCGGCCACGAGGAGGATCGACTTCCCCTCCTTGAGGTACCGGTTGGCGAGCTTGGCCGCGGTGGTGGTCTTGCCGGAGCCCTGGAGCCCCACCATCATGACGCCGGTGGGCTTGCGTGCGCCCACGGCGAGCGAGGTGTCGACCGGGCCCATCAGGGCCTCGAGCTCGTCGTGGCAGATCTTGACGAAGTGGTCCTGCGGCGTGACCCGCACGGTCCCCTTGCCGGTCTTGACCTTGGTGTCTACGACCTCGCCGACCGCCTTCTCGCGGACCCGGGCGACGAAGCGCTTCACCACCTCGAAGGAGACGTCGGCCTCGAGGAGGGCCACGCGGATGTCGCGCAGCGCGTCGTCGACGACCTCCGAGGTGATCTCGGTTCGCCCCTTGAGCTTGTTCCTGGCGGCCTTGAAGCCTTTGGCGACGGTTTCCAGCATCTCGGGATGCACCCTTTCGAGGAGGGGGCTTATAACACGGCCATGGCTCCGCGACCGCCCCCACAGGGGCCCCGGATGTTCACCGTGGAAGAGGCGAACGACCTCGTCCCCGACCTGGAGCTGGCCTTCGGCC
Source organism: uncultured delta proteobacterium (assembly GCA_963831265.1). GTDB lineage: Bacteria > Myxococcota > Myxococcia > Myxococcales > Anaeromyxobacteraceae > CAIOAK01. The sequence continues at coordinate 131,686 of CAWHPQ010000005.1, forward strand.
ACCTGGGAAGGTTGCGCGCCGAGGCGAGCGTCCTCGTCGAGGCGCTGGGCGGCGGGGAGAGGGCCATGGAGGTGCTGAAGGGCGCGGCCCCCGGGCCCGGGCTCCAGGTCCACGCTCGCCGCTTCCAGGCCCTGGTCGAGGAGATCAACGGGGTCGTGGAGCAGGTGAACGAGATGGGCTGCCTCGTGAAGGACATCGACGCAGGGCTGGTGGACTTCTACGGCATCCGGGAAGGGGAGCCGGTCTTCCTCTGCTGGCAGTTCGGCGAGCCGGCCGTGGCCCACTGGCACCCGGTCGAGGAGGGCTTCGCGTCGCGGCAGCCCATCGAGGGGGTGACGATAGAGCCCCCGCCATTCCTGAATTGAGGTCGAATGGGGGGATGAGCATCCGGATGCCGTTCGCGGTGATGGCCCTGGCCGCCGTGCTCGGGTGCGCCGGCGCCCCCCGCAAGCCCGACGCCTTCTACTCCACGCCCGAGCCCTTCCCGGCCGGGAAGCCGGGCGACCTGCTCCGGATGGAGCCCGCCGACGGCGCCCCCGACGGCGCCCGTGCCTGGCGCATCCTCTACCGCTCCACCGGGATGAAGGGGGAGCCGGTCGTGGTGTCCGGGCTGCTCGTCGTCCCGGACGCCCCGCCGGCGGCGGCCGGGCGGGACGTGGTGGCCTGGGCGCACCCCACCATCGGTGTGGTGCAGGACTGTGCGCCGTCCCTGCAGCCGAACTGGCGGAAGACCATTCCGGGACTCGACCTGATGGTGAAGGTAGGCATGGTGGTCGTGGCCACGGACTACCCCGGGCTGGGTACGCCGGGCGTGCACCCGTACCTCGTCGGCGCCAGCGCGGCCCGGGCCGTGGTCGACTCGGTGCGGGCGGCGCGGAACGCGAAGGAGGCCGCGGCGGGAAGCCGGTTCGCGGTGTGGGGCCACTCGCAGGGTGGGCACGCCGCCGTCTTCACCGGGCAGCTCGCGAGCAGCCTCGCCCCGGAGCTCACGCTGGTGGGGGTGGCCGCCGCGGCGCCGGCCACCGATCTCGCCGGGCTCCTCGAGGTGGACATGGGCACGAAGCTCGGGAACGTGCTGGCCGCCGAGGCGCTCTGGTCCTGGTCGAGGGTGTTCGACACGTCGCTGTCGAAGGTGGTCCGGCCCGACGCGATCCCGGTGGTGGAGAACGTGGCCGCGCGGTGCATCCGCGATCCCCGCGAGGGAGTCGTGGCCTTCTACGATGCGCTCCCCCTCCGGGACGGGTTCCTCTCCGTGAAGCTCTCGGCGACCGAGCCCTGGGCCTCGATCATGAGGGAGAACTCCGCGGGGGCGACCCCCATCGGCGCCCCGGTCTTCATCGCCCAGGGGACGAACGACGACGTGGTGCGCCCGGCGATCACGGCGATGTACGCCGGCGGGGTGTGCGGGCAGGGGACGGCCGTGCGCTACCTGGTGGTTCCCGACGAGAACCACTTCCTCGTGGCGTTCCACACCGCCGACGAGGCGGTGGCGTGGATGGGCGACCGCTTCGCCGGGAAGCCGGCGCCGGACGACTGCGTGCGGGACGCCAATCCCGGCTCAGCGGGGCGCTGACGAGGTTCCCAGCTTCCGCGCGATCTCGTCGCGCATCTCCGGGAAGCGCTCGTGGGCGGTGTCGAGGAACCGGCTCCAGGCCCGGCGGGCTCCATCCGTGTCGCCCTGCAGTTCGAGGACGTGTCCGAGCCGGTACCAGGCGCTCGCCAGGTTCGGGTCGGCGACGGTGGCCCGCTCCCAGGCGAGCCGTGCTCCGTCGAGATCGCCGGCGAGCGACGCCGCGATGCCCAGGTCGTTCCAGGCGCGAGCGTGGCCGGGATCCGTTGCCACGGTCCGCTGCCAGGAGGACACGGCGGCGGCTCGATCCCCCTGCATCCACTCGACGACACCCAGCCTCCACCTGGCGTCGGAGTGGCCGGGGTGAGCGAGGAGGACCTCCTCGTAGAGACGCCTTGCGTCCGCGGTCAGCCCGAGTTTCTCCAGTGCGACGCCCTGCTCGACGAGTGCCGGCGCGAGGCGGTCCTGGGGCGTTCCCGGTCGGCGGACGATCGCCTCCGCCCTTCGAAACGCGGCGACCGCCTCCCCGGGCCGGCCGGCCTCCACGAGCGCTCCGCCCAGCATCCGCTGGGCCTTGGCGGAGTCGGGCTGGGCGGCCGCGGCGGCCGTGAACACGGTGAGGTCGTTTGCCCACGCCCGGGAGTAGTTCCAGGTCCGCAGCCCGTAGAGACCGATCACCACGGTCACCGCCGCCAGCGCGGCGCCCCGGACCCGGGTGGCGAGGAGCCGGCCCACCCCGGCCCCGGCCACGAGCGCGAAGGCGACGCTCGGGACGTAGAGGAGCCGCTCCCCGAAGATCGTCCCGATGGGCACGGCCAGGTTCGACGCCGGGAAGATCGAGATGCCGTACCAGAGGAAGGCGAACAGGCCGAGGGGGAAGGACTCTCGGTGGCGCCAGGCAAGCGCGGCCAGGGCCAGGATGGCGGCAGCCGAGCCAAGGAAGTACGGGTCGAGGGGAGAGGTGACCGGGGGAATGGCCGCGAAGGAGTAGTCGGCGGAGAGCCTCGCCGGCAGGACCAGGAGGGCGAGTCCGCGCCCCAGGACGGCCACCGCCGTCATCACCCGCACCCAGCCCGGCGCATCTGCGACCGGGTTCTCGTCGAAGGGGATCCGTGGGAAGACGAGGGTGTCGAGGACGGCGTGCCGTGCGAGCACGAAGAGCAGGGTGATCGCCACGTAGCCCGAGAAGAGCCCGAGGGTGCGCTGCCGGTGGGCGCGCCACTCCTCGCGCGCGAAGATCAGGTCGTGAGCCGCGAGCAACCCCACGAGGATCAAGCCCGCCTCCTTGGAGAGCAGCGCTCCCGCAACGAGGAGGGGCGCCAGTGCGACGGCGAGCCCCCCTCGCCTCACCGCCCGGGAATGGGCGAGGAGCGCGCCGATGGAGAAGGCCGCCACGAGGAGGTCCTTCCGCCCGGCGACGTTCGCGACCGCCTCGACGTGGACCGGCATCACCGCGAACAGCGCCGCAGCGGCCGACGCGGCCGGGAGTCCCATGCCGACGTGGATGCCGAGGAGGAGCACGAGGACGCAGACGACCGCGTGAAGGAGGACGTTCGCCAGGTGGAAGCCGAAGGGGTCGAGACCGCCCAGGGCGTAGTTGAGCGAGTAACTGAGCGTGGTGAGGGGCCGGTACATCGGGACCGAGGCGTCGCCCGCCCCGGCCCAGGAGGAGGCGGTGAAGACGGTGACCACACTGGCAAGCGACCGGACGTGGGCGTTGTCCACCACCTCCGGCCCGTCGTCGAGGGCAAAACCGTGCACGAGGGTCCCGGAATAGGCCGCGATCGCCAGGGTCGCCACGAGGGCCGCGGCGGTGGCGGTCCGCTTGCTGGATGGTCCGGTGGATTCGCTCGGCTTCGTCATGGTGTAGGGCCGCCCGGGATCGAACCGGGACGCCGCTCGCGCGGCAGGGGATTTTAAGTCCCCTGCGTCTGCCAGTTCCGCCACGGCCCCGGGCGCAGGCTAGCCGAGGTGGGCCCGGCGTCCCAGGGGGTGTTTCGCCTTCGGCCGTCGACCTCCTGTCCCGGACGTCGCGGAATCGGAATTGATCCGCGTCATGGGGCTGAGACCCATCGTGGAAACTCGCAACGTCGCGAGCGCGAGGGATACTCCCGGTGCAACGGTGATGAAACCATGTCGCGTCCGAGCCTACGCTCGAACACAGAGGGAGGGGACCCCGTGAAGCAATCGATCCGCCAGCATGGGCTGGCGCTTTCCGTCGTCATCGTCGCCGCAGCCGTCGTCGCGGCCTGTGGGCAGGTCACCACCAGTGAAGAGGCCCAGCCGGCGGGAGGCCTGCGTGCGGTCCAGCCGTCGAGGGCCAAGCTGGTCCAGGCCGACGTGTGCAACGACGGCGACCCGGACTGCACTCCCACCGGCGCGCACGGAAAGCACGGCGGCTTCGACTGCAAGGTCTGCCACGCCGTGGGAGGGCGGCTCTCGTTTTCGAAGACGACCACGCCCACGGCCTATCGAGCTGGTTCGCCGGGGCCCACCTTCGACGCGGTCGCCAAGACCTGCTCGAACGTCTCATGCCACGGCGTGCCGGCAGGCACGTACAGTTACTATTTCCCAGGAAACGAAATGGACGCGGACGGATACCCCATCCCTGAGCTGAAGACGGTGAACTACGGTGGCACGCTGGCTGCGAGCACGCCTTCCTGGAACTCGACAGGAGCCGCTTGTACTGCTTGCCACGGCAACCCGCCGACGTACGGGTCCGACGGCTCCAACGCGTGGCATAGTGGCTCCCACGCCAACAACCAGAATGTCGGCCCCACGCCTCCCAACGCCTGCGAGCTGTGCCACAACATCCCCAGCAACGTGAATTCACCGATCGCGCAGAGCGTGAACGGGGCCGGCACGGTGATCCTGCAGCCGAGTTTCCATGGCAACGGTTCCGTCAACGTGAACGCGCGTTTCCGGTCCCAGTGTTTCGGCTGCCACTGATGTACGGGTTCGTTTACCCGTAGTCGGCTTGCGTCAGGTCAAATCCCCTTTCCGTCTCGCGTGTAGGATGCGCGGCGGAGAGGGGAACTTTTCATGAAGAACAGCACGCTGGCCATGGTGGCTACCTGCGTCCTGGCTGGCTACGTCGCTGCCTGCGGCCAGGCTCGCTCCACCGCCGACCAGGGTGCGGAGGGCGCCTCCGTCAGGACCTGCACGGCCTGCCACGGTGGGACGAACGACGACACCGGGGCGCCCCCCAAGGACCTGAAGGGGCTCACCGCCACCACCCTGATCTCCGTGGGCGCGCACACGGCCCACGTGAAGGCCGGCTCCCTCGCCGCCGCGATCGACTGCAGCGCCTGCCACGTGAAGCCGGCCGCGGTCACGGCCCCTGGCCACCTGGACGGATCGACGACGATCACCTGGGGCGGGGTCTCGGGCGCGAAGGGGGCCTCGCCCTCGTGGAACCGCGCGACCGCCACCTGCAGCAACGTCTACTGCCACGGCGCCACCCTCTCCGGCGGCACGAACGTGGCTCCGCGCTGGACTACCGTGGACGGCACGCAGGCCGCCTGCGGCACCTGCCACGGGCTTCCCCCCGCGAACCACCCGGCGCTGGCGATCGGCGCCACCACCGCCACGTGCAACACCTGCCACCCGGAGACGGTCAGGGCCGACGGCTCGATCGACGCGGGGAGCGGGCGCCACGTGAACGGAGTGGCCGACGGCTTCACGGGGCACCCCGCGGGCTGGCTCGACGTCACGAGCGCGGACTTCCACGGCACCCCCGCCGCGTCGAATCCGATCGCCTGCCGCCAGTGCCACGCGGTGGCGCCCCCGGCGACCGTATCGGCGGTCACGTGCACGAAGTGCCACGTGAACGCGGGCGCCGGCGACTGGTCCATGAGCTGCACCTCCTGCCACGGTTCCGGCGAGGAAGCCGCGCCCCCACGCGACCTGTCCGGGAACACGGCGAGCACGTTCCTGGGCGTGGGAGCCCACCAGTCGCACGTGCTCGGCACCCACCGCTTCGCCGAGCCGCTCGACTGCACCTCCTGTCACGCGAAGCCTTCCGCCATCTCCTCGGCCGGCCACCTCGACGGGACCGTGCAGGTCACCGGGTACACCGGCAGCGACCCGGACCTGGCCGCGGCAGTCACCGCTCCGGGCTGGAGCCGCGCCTCGGCGTCCTGCGCCACCTCCTACTGCCACGGCTCCGCTGCCGGCCTGGGCGGAGGGGCCGTCCCGTCACCCAGCTGGACCAGGGTGGACGGCAGCCAGGTCTTCTGCGGGAGTTGCCACGGCCTTCCGCCCACCGGTCACCCGGCGCTCGCCGCCGGGTCCGACGTCCGCACCTGCGGAGCCTGCCACCCGGGCAGCGTGAAGGACGACGGCAGCATCGACGTCGCCGCGGGCAAGCACCTGAACGGGCGGCGCGACGGATTCGCCGGCCACCCTGCCGACTGGATGACGAAGGGAAGCGCCGGGTTCCACGGCCAGGCCGTCCTCGCGGGTGTGAGCGCCTGCCTGGGCTGCCACTCCGCCACCGCCCCGGCCAGGGTCTCGGCGGTCACCTGCGCGAGCTGCCACGACGCGCTGGCCGGCGGAGACTGGACGCGGTCCTGCTCCGGGTGCCACGGCTCGGCGGCCAACTCCGCCCCGCCGAAGGACACCCGGGGGGACACCGCGACCACCTCCGCGGGCGTGGGGGCGCACCAGTCGCACGTGACGGGTCTGCACGGCATGGCGGCGCCGCTCGACTGCGTCTACTGCCACGAGAAGCCCACCGACCCCTTCACGCCGGGTCACCTGGACGGCGTGGTCCAGCTCACCGGCTACACCGGCAGCGACGCCACCCTGGCGGCACGCCTCCCCTCCCAGGGCTGGAACTCCGCGGATGCCACCTGCACCAACTACTGCCACGGCTCCACCATGGAGGGCGGCTCCAGCACCCGCCCGGCCTGGACCCGGGTGGACGGCACGCAGGCCGCCTGCGGCGGCTGTCACGGTTTGCCGGGCGCGAGCCACCTGGCGCTCGCGCCTGGATCGAATGCGGCCAGCTGTTGGCCCTGCCACACCGGCTCGGTACTGTCCGATGGCACCATCAATCTTGCATCGGGCAAGCACCTGAACGGCAGGATCGACGCGTTCTGGGGCCACCCGGATGGCTGGATGAACGTGACCAGTCCCGCCTTCCACGGAAAGCCCGAGTACAAGGACGAACCGCTCTGCTACATCTGCCACGCCAAGTCGCCGCCGGCCCATGGGGCCGCCTTCACCTGCTCGAGCTGCCACGCCGCCATCGACTCCGGAGACTGGCAGACGAGTTGCAACGGCTGCCACGGGTCGGCCGCGAGCGACGCTCCTCCGCGAGACCTCGTCGGGAACACCGCCACGACCTTCGTCGGCGTGGGGGCGCACCAGTCGCACCTCCAGGGCACGCACGGCGTGGCTGCGCCGCTCGATTGCACCTCCTGCCATCCCAAGCCCGCCACGCCGCTCGACGCACCCCATCTCGACGGGCGCCTCGAGGTGACAGGCTACACCGGGAGTGACGCGAGCCTCGTCGTCGCCGTCACCGACCCGGGCTGGAACCGCACCATCCCCTCCTGCGCGACCTCGTACTGCCACGGGGCGACGCTGGGCGGCGGAACGGCGAGCCAGCCCATCTGGACGAGGGTGGACGGTTCGCAGGCCGCGTGCGGCGCCTGCCACGGCCTGCCTCCCCCGGGACACATGACGCTCACGCCGCCGGTGACGCCGGTCACCTGTGCCGCCTGCCATCCGTCCACCGTGAAGGCAGACGGCACCATCGACGCGGCCGGAGGCAAGCACGTGAACGGCAAGGTGGAGACCGACGGGTTCACCGGTCACGGCGCGGGCTGGCTCGTGCCGGGCGATCCGGCCTTCCACGGAAGGGCGGCCATCGCGAGCGGGATGGACACCTGCTTCCAGTGCCACTCGGCCAAGGAGCCTTCCACGAACGGCATCCGCACCTGCGCGAGCTGCCACGATGCGCTGGCGGGTGGCGGCGACTGGACGACGTCCTGCGTCGGCTGCCACGGCTCCGACACGAGCAGCGCACCGCCGAAGGACGTACACGGCAACACCGCCACCACCGCCATCGGGGTGGGGGCGCACCGTTCCCATGTGGAGGCTCCCTCTGGCATCGCCCAGAGGTACGACTGCAGCGTCTGCCACCAGAAGCCGTCGGTCGTCTTCTCGCCGGGGCACCTGGATGGCTCGACGACGGTCACCGGCTACACCGGCAGCGACCCGAGCCTGCAGTTCATCGGCGACCCGGGGTGGAACCGGACGGCCGCGACGTGCGCCACGTCCTGGTGCCACGGCGGGTACAGCGGGGTCTACACCTACTACCGGGACGACGGGTCGGGAAACCTATTTGCCATCGACATTCCCTACGCCGGCCTGGCATCCACGCCGAAGTGGAACCAGGTGGACGGAACACAGGCCACCTGCGGTACGTGCCACGGGCTCCCGCCCTCGGTAGGTTACTGGCACAGCGGGCTGCACGGGGGGGTCTACAACGCCTGTGACATCTGCCACCCCGGGACGAAGCCGGACGGCACAGGCTTCAACGACGCGACGAATCACGTGAACGGCGTGGTCAACGTTGCGGCACGCTACACGACCCGCTGCTTCAACTGCCACTGAGGGACGCGGGCCGGGGTTGACGCCACCCAGCCAGCCCTCCTACGATCCGTGCCCCATGAAGCGCACCCTGGTCCCGATCGCGATCCTGTCGTTTTCTGCCTGGGCGCTCGCGCAGGAGCAGATGCCCGCGCCCGCGCCCCGAAAGCCCGTCAAGGCTGCGCCCCAGAAGAAACTCACCCCGGCCGAGGAACGAATCGTGGAGGTGAGCAACACAAAGGCGAAGTTCATGGCGGCCTTGGGTTCGTGCCCGAAGCCGGAGGACTGCGACCCCGACTCCCCGCGGAAGAACCAGGAACTCGTCACGTTGCTGATGAACGCCGAGGAGGCGTTCGTCCAGGCCTGCGTCCAGTGCGCGTCGGACAAGGACTGCGAGGAGGAGCGCGCCAAGATCCGCTCCGGCCGCGGGCGTTTTGGGTACAACGTTTGCTTCGCGAAGAGCACGAAGCCGGTCGACAAGAAATCGGTGGAGAAGAAGCCCGCGAGCACGGCCAAACCGGCCGCCACCCCGTCCAATTGAAGGCAGAGCCGGGGGGATGCCCGGCCCTGCGAAGGCTCGCCCGAGAGGGAACCGAGAGGACGCGCCGGGGACAACCTTGCCCGACGCGAGGTCCCGTGAATAGCTGTCCTTCCCCCGGGTGAACTTCAGCGCCCGGTGCGGGTGCGGATCTCCTCCAGCTTGCGCCGGATGCCCGGATTGCCCGGGTCCCGGCGCTGGGCTTCCTGGAACGCCGCCTCGGCCTCGGGCAGACGTCCCTCCCTGGCGCGAAAGATACCCAGGTTCCACCAGACGGCCACGTTCGACGGGTCGAGCTGCGTGGCCCGCTCGAAGGCCCAGGAGGCGTCGCGGGTCCGCCCCACTGCCTGATAGAGAACCGCCAGGTTGCCGATGGCGGACGGGTTCTCGGCGCCGCGCGCCAGGGCTCCCTCGTAGGCTGCGATGGCCTCCGCGGGCCGGCCCAGGTCCATCTCCACCAGCCCCAGGTTGAGCCAACTCGTGGAGTAGGCAGGATTGATTCCGACGGCAACCTTCAACACTTCCCGCGCCTCCTCGAATCGCTTCAGGTCCCGGTACGAGATGGCCAGGTTGTTCATGTGCCGCGCCGTGCCCGGCGCGAGCGCCACGGCCTCCTGCGCCAGGGCGAGCGCCTCGTCGTACCGCCTGGCCCGCCGCATCCCCTCCGAGAGGACCCCCACCGCCACGCCGCTTCGAGGCTCGACGGCGAGGGCGTGCTCGAAGAGGGTGACGTGGTCCGACCAGTAGCCTTCCTGGTTCCACGTGACGGCCGACGAGGCCAGGAGTGCGCCCGCGGCGATCGCAGCGGCTCCCTTCTCCACATGCCACCGGCGGGCGGCCGCCCAGCCGCCCCAGGCCAGGGCCACGTAGAGCCCGATGGCGGGCAGGTAGGTGTACCGGTCCGCCATGGCCTGGGCGCCCACCTGCACGAGCCCGATGACGGGGACGAGCGTGCCCAGGAACCAGAACCAGCCCAGGGCGAGCCAGGGGGCCCTCTTCACGGCGAGGAGAGCCGCCGCCGATGCCAGGAAGACCAGGGCCGCAGCGCCGATGGCCTGCCAGGACGGCAGGCCGCCGGCCGGGTGGGGGTAGTAGATCGCAAGGTCGCTGGGCCAGAAGGTCTTCGCGACGTACCGCACGTAGGCCACGGCTGCGTTCCCGGTCCGGGGTCCCATGCCCAGGTCGAGGTTCACCATGGCCCCGCCTCGCGACTGGGCCACCACCGTCATCGCGCTCGATGCGGCCGACAGCGCGAGGAGCGGTAGCTTCTCGAGGACCAGCCGCCCGAGGCCGAGCCGGGGCGTCGGAGGAGGCTCCGGATCGACGGGCACCGGCGACCCCGCCCAGCGCTGCAGCGGCCACACGTCGAGGAGGAGCAGCAAGAAGGGAAGCGTGACCCACATCGGCTTCGAGAGAAGGCTCGCCGCGAAGAGGGCGACCACGCCCAGGTAGCGCCCGACGCCGCTGCGCCTCGTCCACCCCACGTAGACCAGCATCGCCAACAGCCCGAGGAGCGTGGAGAGGAGGTCCTTCCGCTCCGCCACCCAGGCCACCGACTCCACGTGGGTGGGGTGGACGGTGAAGAGGGCCGCGACGAAGGCGCTCCGCCAGGTGGCCCCGGTCATCCGCAGGAAGACCAGGAACACCAGCACCGAGTTCGCCCCGTGGAACAGCACGTTCACGGCGTGGTGGGCGCCCGCGTTCAGGCCGAACAGCTCCACGTCGAGCATGTGCGAGAGCCAGGTGAGCGGGTGCCAGTTGGAGACGTGAAGCGTGGTGAAGGCCCAGGCGATCCCCTGCCACGTCAGGCCCGCCTGCACCGTGGGGTTCTCGGTGACGTACCGGTTGTCGTCGAAGAAGATGAAGGGGTGGCCGGCGACCCTTGCGTAGAGCGCGAGCGTGCCCAGGAAGATCCCGGCGGCGATGAGCCAGCGCGTGCGGGCCTGGTGCCCCCGGATCTTGGCGACGCCGTCCATCCCGCTGCTACGGTGTGAGGATCCCGCTCAGCGTCTCGGCCCACGCCCCCAACACGACCCGCCGGAACGGCGCCGCGGCCCAGGGGTCGGATGCGATGGCCCGCGCCGTCACCCGAGCGTAGTGGGGGGATCCCGCGGTGAGCACGCCAGTGGGGACGGCCACCTGCGTGGAGCCGGTGAGGAAGGTTGCCACCTGCGTGGAGGTGGACAACGTGCCGTTCACCCCGAGGCGGAAGACCTCGACGACGTAGCTCGTGGGCGTTCCGGTCGCCGGGACGTCCCAGAGAAGGAGCGGGGTCGTCCCGAAACCGGTGAGTGCCACGGTCGCAGAAAGCTCGGATCCGCTCGCGAGCCGGATCCGGAGATTGCGGACCGGGGACAGCGTGGGCGCGAGCGCCGACGTGGCCGGCGCCGCCTCTCGCCGGCCGACCGAGACCGACTGGGTGAACCCGGCGCTCGCACCCGGCGCGACGTAGGAGAGCGAGCCGGCGAAGGAGACCTGGCGCCACTCGTTCCAGCGGGTGATGTCGAGCACCCGGGCGTACGTGAGGGCCGTGCCGAGGCTCACGTTCGACGACGCTGTCGCCCCCACCGGGATCGAAAGGGAGAACAGCGTGGGCGGCCCGTTGCGCGGGACGGGCCCGTTCCCGGTGAGCGTCCCGACGCTCGCCCCGACGACGAGCGTGTGGCTGGGGCCGACCCCGGTGGCGGGGAGGTTCATGGCTGGCCGGAGCGCCTCGAACGCGACGAGGTTCCAGGTTCCGGTGGCGGGCGTCCGGTTCGAGAGGCCGGTGGTCGCGAGCGTGGTCTGCGTGGGGTTGAAAGCAGTCCCGCTGGTCATGGCGAAGTTGGTGCGGTCGCCCTTGCTCCGCGCAGCGAGGTAGGTGCGCGTTGCAACCGTGCCGTTGACGAGGTGGAAGATGGTGACGGAGTCGCCGGAGAGGAGCAGGTCGAGCGGCGTGCCCGTGGTGGCGGTCGTGTACCAGTTGTCGGTCCAGGTTCCAGACCTCCGGTTGCCGGCCAGCGACGAGGGCGGGGGCAGGCGAACCCAGACGTCGGCGTTGGAGGAGACGAGCTGCACCTGGTGGGCGTTGGAGGTGGGCCAGGCGGTCGCGAGCGCGAGCGGCAAGCTGGCCGGGGTGGAGGCCGACGGGAGGGTGACCGTCGACCTGCCGAGCTGGTCGTAGCCGAGGTCGATCGGCGCGCCGCCGGCGGTGTCGAGGTAGGTGGGGGAGATGTCGGCTGGACCCTGGAAGCGGAGCCAGAAGGTCCCGGTCGGAACGTTCGGGATGGTGACGGCGCCGGCCGCATCGACGCTGCCCGGGAACGAGCCCCATGTCCCTCCGTCGGCGGGAACGAGGGCGGAGACGGTGCTGGCGGAGACGGCGGGCGGCGGCACCGGCGCCATCGCGCCGGCATCGGGCCAGTAGGTCACGGTGCGGCTGGCGGTCACCGTCCGGCTGGGGATGCACGAGCCGGCGCTGCAGGCGAGGTCGGTGCCGCAGGGGGTGCCGTCCGCGACGAAGGTACGATCGGTGCAGACCGGGCCGTTCGCGCACTCCGTCGTGGCGGTGGCCGCGCAGGGGTTGGTGGACGTGCAGGTCGCGAGCGGAGTGCAGGGCGTACAGACGCCGGCCGCGCTGCAGACGCTGCCAGCGACGCACACCGTCCCGGCGGGGAGGAGCGGACCGCTGACGCACACCGGCTCGCCCGTGGTGCAGTTGACGGAGCCCGACGCCGCGCAGGTGTTGGCCGGGGTGCAGGAAGCACCCGGCGTGCAGGAGCCGCAGGCGTGCGTCGCGTTGCAGTAGAAGTCGGGCAGGGCTCCGCAGGCCGCCCCGGCCGGAAGCCAGGCCTGTGGAGTGCACACGGGAGTTCCCGTCGCACACGCGACGGTGGCCGTGGACGCGCAGGGCTCGTCGGACGCACAGAGGGCGCCCTGGCTGCAGGCGGTGCAGATCCCGGCGTTGCAGACCTGGTTCGTGCCGCAGGAGGTCCCGCTGGGCACCGGCGTGGTGGTCTCCACGCAGACGGGCGTGCCCGACGCGCAGGTGGTCGTCCCGGTCAGGCACGAGTTGAGGGGCGTGCAGGTCGCCCCCTCGGAGCAGGGGAGGCACTGGGCCAGGGCATTGCAGACGAGGCCAGTGCCGCAGGACGTGCCGGCGGGCAGGGCGGCGCCCTCCACGCACACCGGAGACCCGGCCGCGCAGTCGACGGTCCCGGCGGGCGCGCAGGGATTGGCCGTCGAACAGGAGGCACCCTGCGTGCAGGCGTCGCAGGCTCCCGCGGCGGAGCAGACCAGTCCGGGGCCGCAGGCGGTCCCGGGCGGCTGGGAGGCCCGGTCGGTGCAGACCGCGGTTCCGCTCGAGCACTCGTAGGTGGCGGTGGCCGTGCAGGTGTTCGTCGAGGTGCACGGTGCGTCCTGGGCGCAGACGATGCAGGCCCCGGCGTAGCAGAAGAGGTCGGGGCCGCCGCAGGTGGCGCCGTCGGCGAGGGCGAAGCCGGTGTCCTCGCAGACGGACGTACCGGTCGTGCAGCTCGTCAGCCCCTGGTGGCAGGGATTCGAGGGCGTGCAGGCGACCCCCGCGGCGCAGGCCACGCAACTCCCTGCGCTGCAGACCTGGTCGGTCCCGCACGTGGCACCGTCGGCAAGAGGTGTGGCCGGGGTGGTGCTCTCCACGCACGTGGACGTGCCCGTGGCGCAGCTCGTCGTCCCCTCGACGCAGGGGTTCGCGGGAGTGCAGGCGGTTCCCGCGGTGCAACCGACGCACGCGCCTGCGCTGCAGACCTGATCGGTGCCGCAGCTGGCGCCGTCGAGCACGTTTCCGCTCTCGGTGCAGATGGCGGCGCCGGTGCCGCAGGTCACCGTGCCGGTCTTGCACGGGTTCGCGGGGAAGCAGGCCGTGCCGCAGACCGCCGAGGTGTAATCCCAGGAGCCGGACGTCTGCCCCTGGCCCCGCGCGGTGCAGTCCCACGACACTCCGCCCAGCGCGGCGTCGAGGCCGGCGACCTCGCCACGGGTCACGACGCGGGCGCAGCCCGTGAACCCGACGCCCACGGTGTCGAAGGCGACGGTGACGAGACGTGTCGTGCCGTCGGCGCAGGAGACGTGCCAGGCGCCGCTCGCCCCCCAGTCGAACCGGGAGGGAATGCTCGTCGAGAGCTCCGCGACGTTGGTGCGGAGCGGGAAGGTGTCCGTGTCGGGCGCGATCGGCGTGCAGGTGGTGGTCCCGAGCGTGGAGGGGAGGACCAGCGTCCCGGAGAGCAGGAAGTAGGTGGCGTCGGCGTCCTCGCCGGCGAAGGTGAAGGTGGCGTCGCCCTGGGCGACGACGGGGCCGTTCAGGCTGGAGCCGATGGAGAACGCGCCCTTGAAGTCCCTCGCGGTGGGTGTCGTGGTGAGCGTCCAGGAGGAGAGGTGATTCGTCCGGACGGTGAGGGTGTTCGCGGTCGGGTCGCGCACGACGGCCTGGGCGACGGCGCGATGCCAGTAGCCCTCGTCGTCCTGCCAGGCGACCGTGAGCTCGTCGAGGGGGCGGCCGACCGCCCCGGCGAAGAAGGTGAGGGTGATGGGCACCGGGAAGGTCGTGCCCTCGGGCCCGAGCCTCCAGGCCGGGCCGATGCCCCCCGGCGCGAGGTTCGTCAGCTCCTGCACCGTGAACTGCGCGCCCGCCGGCACCGCGCCGGGAGGGACCTCGACGAAGAGGTGGCCGTCCGGAGAGGCGAGCACGCCGCCCGTGGGATCAACCGGCTCGATGGTGGGCTCCCCGATGGGCACTCCCGGAAGCCCCGGCTGCGGGAAACCCGACCCGCCTCCTCCGCCTCCACCGTCGTCCGGCTTCGAGGGACCGCAGCCGGTCAGCGCCGCGGCGGCCGCGAAGGCGAGCAGACAGGGGCGGACGAGGCGCGCCTGCATCACTTGCTCTCGCGGATGACCGCGCAGACCTTGATGGGCCGGACGCCGTCGGGCTTGCACTCCTGGAGCGCGGTGCAGACCGCCTTGCAGTCGAAGTCCTTCACGGTGCAGTTGCGCCGGTTGCCCTGCAGCGCGCAGCTCGCGTAGCACCCGGGCGTCTCGGCGATGATCCGGTCGCCCGCCTCGAGGGTGAAGCTCTCGTATGGGCGAGCCCGGGCCACGCTCGCGCCGACGAAGATGGCGACGGCGAGCACGGCGAGAACGGGGACGAAGTTTCGTCGCACGGGGGCCTCCTCGGGTACGGCTAGTCCTTCACGTGGCACTTGTTGCAGAGCGTGGCCTGGAAGGGCGCGAAGGTGCTGGCGTTGCGGCCATAATACGCCTGCTGGGTCTCCACGGCGGTCCGCCCCTGGGCCTCGGCGGGCGCGATGGTCGGATCGGGCCAGATCGGGTTCCCGGTGGCGTCGCTCACGGTGACGAACGTGTTGCCGATGCCGTAGCGCATGATGGCGTCGAAGGCCGAGGCGTGGGCCCGGTGGCAGGAGAGGCAGCTCGGGTTCGACTGCGCGTCCGGGCCGTTCAGGTACGTATCGTTCGATTTCGCGTGGGCCTTCAGCCTGGCGTAGTCGGCCGTTCCCTCCTCGAAGGGGACGAGCGACAGGTACGCGCGGGTGAAATCGACGTTGGCGATGCTCCCCGTCTTCACGTAGGCGGTGTAGTTGGTCTGGAACGAGCCGGGCAGCTTGGCCTCGTTTCCGGCCGGGTGCCGGAGGGTGCCCATGCCCGCGGTGACCCCGCCCTGGAGCATCCCGGGGTGGCAGTTGGCGCACCACTCGCTCATGCCCTTTCCGTAGGCCACCCGCGTCTGGGTCACGGCCTCGACCCGGTTGTAGACGCTGGGTGAAACGGCGTCGGGGGGCTGGCTCGTGAAGGCCAGGCCGGCGGGCAGGGACGGGGGGCGGTATCCCACGCCGCCGAGCAGGCGGTAGGCCCCCACCGCCCAGGCGCCAGGGACCGGATCCGGGCTGGTGTCGTAGGAGCCGCTGTCCACGACGGGCGCGCCGGTGGTGGCGATGCTCCCGTCGGCGAGGCGCCGGTAGCGCCCGTGTGGATCGTGGCAGCTCACGCAGGAGAGGTTGGAACTGGGATAGGAGCCGCCCGGGGCCGTGGCGTGCGTGCCGTCGGCGAGGTACCCGTAGTCGGTGGCCACCACGTTGTGGCCGTGACGCTCCCCGGGGCTGGTCAGCGGGGCGGCTCCCTGCGCCGGGGTCCAGGTGTAGGTCTTCTTCAGCCATCCGAAGTCGCCGCCGGGGGTGAGCTGCTTCGGCGCCTTGCCCGCGGTGAGGTCGGGCGTCGATGTGGACACGAAATGGACCCGGGGCCCCGGGAGCCCGGCCGCCTCGTGGCAGTGGAGGCAGACCGAGCTCGAGTCCCCTCCGGCGAGCAGGTACGACCCGAGCCCGGCCGCGACCGCGGTGGCCCCCCCGGTCGAGTTGTGCATGCTGTGGCAGCCCTCGCAGTCGGCGACGCCGCCCGAGTGGAAGGCGAGGGCCGGCCCGGCGGCGGCGGTGAGGAGCGCCGACACCAGGATCCGGGCCGTCTGGGTTCTCGCTGTCGTGGCCATCCTCGGTGCGCCTGCTGCTGCAACGTGTGTGCCCCACCCCCAATGGGGGCAATCGGGACCCGTGGGCCTGATAACACGCCATTCCAGGCGTCGCCCGATTCAGCCCCATGCAATCCTTGCGTAAAGGGCTCCAGATCGGGGATGTAGGCGCAAGTCCTCCGCCCACCCCTCGGGGCAACCCGGCAGGAGCGCGGGAAGATCGAGCGAATCGGCGCCGGGGCAGTAAAGGCACCGACCTTGCTACCTGACCCTGATCGCACCGTGACCCGACATCTCGCCATCGCGCTCGCCGCACTCGCGCTCGCCGCCCCCGGGCCGGCCCGCGCCCAGATGGTGGACGTCTCCTTCCTCTACAAGCTCTCCTCCACCACCGGCGTCATCCCCTTCCACGGACTGAACGTCTCCTACGACCCGTACGGCAAGGAGACGATCGTGGTCGGGGGCGGCAGGGTCACCATCTTCAATCCCACCGGGATGGAGATCTTCTCCTTCGGGGAAGCCCCGGACATCGGCAGCATCGTCGGCGCTGCCCCCACCAGCGACGGTGACTTCGTGCTGCTCACCTACGCTCGGGAGGGCGACCAGGCGGTCGTGGTCGTGAACTTCCGGGGCGAGTTCAAGGGGCGCATCGAGCCCACGGGACCTGCCCGCCGAGGTTCCCAGGCCCTTCCTCGCGAACGCCATCGGCTGGGCCCAGGGCAACGTCTACCTCGCCGACCTCGGAGGCATGCGCGTCGTGGTCCTGCGCATGGACGGCTCGTTCGTGGCCTACCACGACCTGGCGAAGCTCTGCGACGTGGAGAAGAACCGCACCGACAACGGGCTGAAGGGGTTTCGCGTCGCCGAGAACGGCGACATCCTCTTCACGGTGCAGCCCCTCTTTCGCGCCTTCGTGCTCCCGACGGACGGGGTCCTGCGCGGCTGGGGCACGCGGGGCAGCGCGCCCGGCAAGTTCAACATCGTGTCCGGCATCGCCCGTGACGAGCGGGGCTACTACTACGTCACCGACATCCTCAAGTCGGCGGTCCTGGTCTTCGACAAGGACTTCCGCTGGGTGAAGGAATTCGGCTACCGCGGCCCCAAACCAGGCAACATCGTGGCCCCGGTGGACATCGCCGCCGGAGACGGGAAGGTCTTCGTCTCCCAGTTCGCCCGCAAGGGCGTGAGCGTCTTCGAGGTCAAGGTTCTCGACGCTCCCTGATCGCCGTTCCTCGGCGGTTACCCACACACATCCACTTACATCGCCCTACCACTTCGGGGGAACCTGAACATGGGTGTTGTTTGGGGCTTCACCTGGGCGATTTCACCCAGTAGGTGGGGGACCTGCACCATGAGTCGCTGACACGCCACCGAACCCATGGGTCGTGGATCCAAGGGGTTGGACGGAGGTGGATGTGCGCAGGGAGTGGCATAGCGACTGCACAAGGCCTCCGCACGGGAGTGATGCTCCCGGGGACCTTGGAAGCCTGGCGCAACACCGCAGTCCAACCTGAGAGGGGATTATCAATGAAGTTCCTCAAGTTCGCAGTCGCGGCCGTCTTCGCGCTGACGTTTAGCAATGCCTACGCCTTCCACTCCGGCGGCGTCGCCGAGTGCGAGGGCTGCCACTCGATGCACAACTCCTTCGACGGGTCGCCCAACGTGACGGGCAAGACCTTCGCCCAGGGCACCGGCGCCTACCTGCTCAAGGCGAACGACTCTTCCGGCGCGTGCCTCAACTGCCACCAGGCGGCCGACACGACCGCGTCGAGCTACCACATCTCCACCGCCGGCGTGAACCCCTACGACAGCACCTCCCCGGTCGAGTCGACCCCGGGCGGCGACTTCGCCTGGCTGAAGAAGACCATGAACGTCATCATCCGCAAGACCACCGCGCTGGACGGGAACCCCGGCGAGCGCCACGGCCACAACGTCGTCGCCGCCGACTTCGGCTACGTCGCCGACTCGACCCTCACGGTCGCCCCGGGCGGAACCTACCCGGCCGCCGGCTTCTCCTGCATCAGCTGCCACGACCCGCACGGCAAGTTCCGCCGTGACGCGACGGGCGCCATCGCCACGTCGGGCCTCCCCATCTGGAACTCCGGCTCCTACAACAACAGCGCCAACCCCATCGCCGGCGTCTCGGCGGTCGGCGCCTACCGCATCCTCGGCGGCATCGGCTACCAGCCCAAGTCGCTCACCGGCTCCTTCGCCTTCGGGGCCACCGTCCCCGCGGCCGTCGTCGCCTCGACCTACAACCGCTATGAGAACGTTGCCCAGACCGGCATCGCCTACGGCCAGGACTCCTCCGAGTGGTGCGCCAACTGCCACACCGGGATGCTCCAGGGCTCCTACACCTCCGGCATGGCCGGCCTCCGTCACCCGGCCGGCAACGGCGCGGACCTGACCGCCTCCGTCGTCGCCAACTACAACTCCTGGGTCCGCACGGGCGTCATGACGAACGTCACCGCCGGCGCCGCCTTCTCGACCCTCGCTCCGTTCGAGTACGGCACGACCGACTACGCGGCCCTGAAGGCCGTAGCCGTCACCTCGACCGGCCTGACCAACCAGACCATGCAGGCGGCCAACACGGCCAACAACGTGGCCTGCCTCTCCTGCCACCGCGCCCACGCCGGTGGCTTCGAGAGCTCGCTGCGGTTCTTCTACCTGAACGAGTTCATGACGGTTGCCGACTCGGCCAACGCCGCCATCTACGACTCGTCCACCACGGAGAACAAGATCAACTACGGCTACAACACGGTGCAGCAGACGAACGCCTACAACGGCCGCCCGGCCACCGTGTTCGGCCCCTGGGCCCGCAGCTACTGCAACAAGTGCCACGCGAAGGACTAGTCTCGCGGCACGGTTGAGCTGAAATCGAAGGGGGGTCGCGAGAGCGGCCCCCCTTCACATTTGTCCGGGCGCAAGGCTTGCGGGACGCCGTCCGCGGCCCGTCCGGGAAAGGTCCGTCGCAACGAGCGCTTGACGCCCATCGGCCCGGAAGGGTAGGGGCACGTGGGTTGCACGGTCCAACCCGAACCCCGTGCTCGGAGCGGTCCACATGAAAGCCCGGAACATCGCTGCCGTGTCGATCGTGGCACTCCTCGCCGGATGCCAGATGACGGCGAGGAACGTGAAGGCGCCGCCGCTCGATTCCGAGGGCGAGCTCTGGGTCTACCTCCAGGAGCTTCCGCCCCAGGCGGAGCGGCTCAAGTTCTCGCTCGAGTCCATCGCCGCCACGCGCGCCGACGGCCAGGAGTTCCCCCTCGGCCTCGTCCTTGCCGACATCTCCGGCAAGGGCGACCGGCGCCAGCGCGTGCTCGCCTCCGGCCGGCTTCCCCCCGGCGAGTACACCGGGCTCTCGCTCCGCGTGAAGAAGGCCACGCTCGATCCGGAGGAGGGGGGCCCGCCCGCGAGCCTCCTCGCACCCACCGAGCCGGTGAAGGTGGGCCTGGCCTTCTCGATCGCGCGAGCCCGGGCCCGCGTGATGACGCTCGCCCTCCAGTACGCCCGATCGCTCGACAAGGGGTTCGGGTTCCGGCCCTCCTTCGAGGCGGCCGTCCCCCCGCTGCCACTCGTGGAGCTGATGGGTTTCGTCACCAACACGGGTACCGACACGGTGACCGTCTTCGACAAGAAGACCCGCCAGGTGGCTGCGGTGCTCGCCGCCGGGCGCGATCCCCGCGGACTCTGCGTGGACCGGCTCCAGGGGCGGCTCTTCGTGGCGCTTTCCGGTGGGGACGAGGTGGCCTCCTACGATCTCGTCAGCGGGGCCGAGCTCGGGCGCGCCCGGCTCCAGCCCGGGGACCGCCCCCAGGAACTGGCGCTCGCCGCCGACGGGCGCACGCTCGTGGTCACGAACGCCGGCAGCAACACGGTGGCCTTCTTGGATGCGCTGGCGCTCGTCGAGGTCGGGCGGGCCCGGGCGGGCGTCCAGCCCACCGCGCTTCTCATGGACCGGACGGGCCGGCGCGCCTACGCCTTCAACCAGGGTTCGAGCAACGTCACGGTGATCGACGTCGCGGGGCGCGCCGCGGCCGGGACCGTTCCCACCGACGGGGCGTCGGCGCGAGGCGCCCTGAACCGGAACGGCGACCGCATGTACCTGGTCTCGCCGTCGTCGGCCCACATGCGGGTGCTGGCCGTCCCGTCGCTCGCCACCGTGAACCAGATCTACGTCGGGTTCAACGCGGTGTCGGTCCACGTGGACCCCCGGACCGACTGGGTCTACGTGAGCATGGGGGACACGGGACAGCTCCAGCTCTTCGCCCCGCTCACGCCGTTGCCGGTGGGGCGGGTGGAACTGCCGGGGCCGGCCACCTGGCTTGCCATCGACGACGCCTACGACGCGCTCCTCTGCGTGATCCCCTCCCGCACCGGCGTCGCCGCCATGGAGCTCACCAGCCGGAAGGTGCTGCCCATGCTCGAGACGGGGGCCTCGCCCCACGCAGCGACGGTGGTCGGGGAGCGTCGCTGAGAGGTGCGATGGGGCGAACCTCCCGCCAGATCCGGCGCGCGACCGCCCTCGCCCTGGTGGGAGTCCTCCTCCTTCCGGTGGCCGCGCACGCCGACGGCTTCGGCGCCACCGCCGAGGTGGGCTACACGAACGGGACGCTCACCGTCACCGACGCCACCGGCCGGTCCACCACCACCCATTCGAACCTCCTCCCGCAGCGTTACCGGCTCTCCTTCGACAAGCAGTTCTACCCGTTCCTCATCCTGAACGCCGCCGGCCTCTACAACTGGACGCCGGGCTGGAACACCACCGACGGCATCGAGACCACGACGGACACCCATCGCTGGAACGTCTTCGCGAGCCTGCTCGTCGGGCCCCCCATCCTGAACGCCACTCCCTACTACATCCGGCGCCAGGAGTTCGGAACCATCGGCGCGGGAGGGGGCTCCTTCCGGTCCCCGACGCTCGTGAACCAGGCCTACGGCGTCTACGCGGGGTGGAATCCGGCTGGGCTGCCGCTCCTGAATCTGCGGGTGGGTCACAACGAGAACTTCGACCTGAACCGGGAGTTCCAGGACACGGTCTCCGACGAGATCATCTTCAACGCGAGCTACCTCGAGGTGCGAGAACCTGGCGCTCCGCTACACCCTGCGCTGGTCGAAGGGGAACGACCGGCTCAACGGCGTGCAGACCACCGACCTGAACCAGGGCGCCCAGGTGAGCTGGTCCGGGTCGTTCTTCGAGCGGCGCCTCAACACCTCGGTGAACTACACGGTGGGGTACCGGACCGGCACCGTGGAGTCCTCGGGCAGCGGCACGGTGAGCATCCAGCAGTTCCCGGTCGGGGGCCTTTCCCTCGTGGAGGTCTTCCCCTCCATCCCCTCGGTCGTCACGCTGCTCCCGAACCCGGCCCTCATCGACGGGGACCTGCTCGCCAGCGCCGGGATCGACATCGGCTTCGGCCCCTCGCTCGCCGGCGACCAGAACCTGCGCGACATGGGCGTGGCCTTCGCGAACGGCACGACCGAGGTGAACGCGCTCCGGCTCTGGGTGGACCGGCAGCTTCCGCCCAGCGTCGCCGGCGCCTACGCGTTCACGGCCTGGTCGAGCGACGACAACCTCTCCTGGACGCAGGTGCCGGTCACCGGACCGGTGACCTTCGGCGTCTTCGAGAACCGCTTCGAGATTCCCATCGTGCGCACCCAGGCCCGTTACCTCAAGGTGGTGACGAGGCCCATCACCACCGCAGTCACCTCCGACCCCCAGTACCGCGCCGTGCTCGTCACCGAGCTGCAGCCCTTCCTCGTCGTCCCGGCCAGCGAGGCGCCGCGCATCGAGCCAGCAGTGGGGCGGGAACTTCAACGGCAGCGCCCGGCTCCTGATCCTCCAGGACTGGAACCTGGCCTACACCCTGGGGTTCAACACCTCTCACGAGGGCTCGCTCAACTTCCGGGACTGGAGCGTCCTCAACGCACTCTCCGCGGGAAGGCAGGTGGCGCCGGGTGTCTCCGTGAACGCGCAGATCTCCCGCACCGACTCCGCCCAGACCAACCTCCCGCACGAGGCCACGAACCGCTGGAGCGCGCAGATCGGCTACGACCCGTTCCAGACGCTTGGCGTCTCCTTCACCTACGCCGGCCAGTACGGGCAGCTGTTCCAGGGCGACGTCCTCTCCAACGCGGTGACCCTCGTGGGCCGGGTGGACCCCTGGCAGGGAGTGAGCCTCGCCGCCACCGGCGGCTACACCTGGGCGCGCGACGCGGCGGGGCGGAGGCTCGAGAGCCCGAACGCCACCGTGGGGATCACGCTCGTGCCCATGCAGGCCCTCACCATCAGCGGAACGTGGGGGGTCTCCTCGTCCATCGTCACCGGGACCGGCGGACCGGTCCGGGGCGAGAGCACGTCCTCGCTCCAGGGAAGCCTGTCGTTCACCCCCGTCCGTGCGACTCTACTTCACCGCCGGGATCCTCCGCTCCTCCGGCGGGGGGATGGGGCCGCAGACGCTCCTCAACTTCGGCGGCGGCTTCTCTCCCTTCACGGGCGGCCAGCTGCTCATCCGCTTCGGCTACGACGAGAACGTGGACACCCTGTCGCGGATCCGGAACCGCTTCCTCGGGCCCAGCCTGCGCTGGAACATCCGGACCGGGACCTACCTCGACGTCGCCTACACCTGGAACGACACCTTCCAGCCCGCACTCCTGACACAATCGCGAACCCTGTTCGCCAACCTGTTCGTCAGCTTCCTGTGACCCGACCGAATCCTCCCACCCGGGGACGAGACCATGCGTGACACGACGACCCGCTTCCTGACCCTTGCACTCGCGGCGGCGCTCTCCGCTTGCGCCTCGTCCGGCCACCGCTACCAGGACAGGACCATGGACTTCGGCTCCCTGAAGTCGGTGGCGGTGATGCCCTTCCAGAACCTCTCGCGCGACAACCTGGCCGGCGACCGGGTCCGCGACGTCTTCGCGAACGCGCTGCTCGCCACCGAGGCGGTCTACGTGGTGCCGAACGGCGAGGTGGCGCGTGCGCTCGGGAAGGTGGGCGTGTCGAACGCGACCGCACCCAGCGCCGAGGAGGTGGTGAAGCTCGGCCAGGCCCTGAAGGCCGAGGCGATCCTCACCGGGACCGTGAAGGAGTACGGAGAGGTCCGGTCCGGGTCCGCCGTGGGAAATGCCATCTCGCTGAGCGTCCAGATGCAGGAGGCGGCCAGCGGCAAGGTGATCTGGACGGGCACCACCACGAAGGGCGGCGTCACCTTCTCCGACCGGCTCTTCGGCGGCGGCGGGGCGCCCATGAACCACCTCACCGAAGAGGCGGTCGATGACCTCCTCAACAAGCTGTTCAAGTAGCGTGCGCATCCCTGTCGTCGCGACCCTGGCGGTCGCATGCCTGGCGGGGTGCGCGACGCTCCCCGGTCGCCGCACGCTTCGAGACGACGGCGATCGTCCGAGGCCCAGGGTGCTGGTGCTCCCGCCGGAGAACCTGGCCACGGGGCCGATCGCCTCGAGAGAGGTCGACCTCCCGGCTCGAGCAGATGGTGGCCCTGGCCGGGGCCGACGTCATCGGCGGCGAGAGGCTCGACGAGTACCTGGCGAAGTACCGCATCCGGTACACCGGCGGCATCGACCCGGTGGCCGCGAAGGCCGCGCGAGAGGATATCGGTGCCGACGCGATCCTGGTCACCACCGTCCTGCTCTGGGGCGGGGACGCGCAGGTGGCCGTGGTGAGCCGGCTCGTCTCCACCGCCGACACGCCGGCAGTGCTCTGGATGGACGGCTACGCCCGGACCGGCGACGATTCGCCGGGCTCTTCGCCCTGGACGTCGTCGGCGACCCACAGGTCCTCAAGAACGAGGCCCTGAAGCGGCTCGGCAAGTCACTGGAGGCGTACCTCGGAGCGGAACTCGCCCGGAGATGTGTGCCGGGGGCGGCTGGTGGCGGCCCCGCATCGCGTACCGGGCCCGACCGGACGAGCGAATGGTCGCGAGCATCGCCGTGCTCCCCTTCGTGAACGAGACTCGACGCCGGGGCGCCGGCGAGGTCCTGGCCCTCGAGTTCGCCTGGCAGCTCGCGAACGCCGACGGTTTCCGCCTGGTCGAGCCGGGCGTCGTACGCGACGAGCTCCTGCGCCGCCGCGTCGTGATGGAGGACGGCGTCTCGCTCGACCAGGCACGCACGATCTCGGTGACGCTCGACGCCGAT
Source organism: uncultured delta proteobacterium (assembly GCA_963831265.1). Classification (GTDB taxonomy): domain Bacteria; phylum Myxococcota; class Myxococcia; order Myxococcales; family Anaeromyxobacteraceae; genus CAIOAK01. Next base: position 156,046 of record CAWHPQ010000005.1, read on the forward strand.
CTGGTGCTGGCCGGATACGTCTTCGACTTCGACGACGGCGGGACGCCCGTCTCCAACTTCACGGCCATGGTGATCGACCGGAAGACCGGCCGGGTGGTATGGCGCTCGACCTCGTTCGACAGGGGAAACGACTCGGAGATGCTCTTCGGGGTCGGCAGGGTGAGCACGGCGGCGCTCCTCACCTGCCGGATGGCCCGGGAGGTGGTCGACGGCATGACGGGCAAGACGTCCGTTCCGGGCCGGTGAGATACACGCAAAAGCTCCCGCAACCCGAGCGGGTTGCGCAATCGATGCGCCAGATGACCCAGTTCCGATCCGATTTGTCTCACTGTTTCAGGGACATGGACGTAGAAGGCCCGGGAACGAGAGGGCACGAGGGTTGCACGGACGCAGACCATCTCCAGCTCGCGGGCAGCCAAGGCTTCCCCCGGAGGGCAGCGTGCTCAACAGAATGATGCTTCTCGGGTTCCTCATGGCCGCGCCGCTTGCCGGTGCAGGGGCTGCCGACCCCGCGCCGTCGCAGCCAGGCTCGGGAGGCATGTGGATCTTCCTCAAGTCCTCCGTTCCGTCCGCGGCCACCGCGTGTCCCGACGCGCAGGCGGCCGGCAGCGGGCTGGTGAAGGTACCGCTCTTCTCGGAGAGGTCCGGCAACTGTCCGGTGGCCACCATCCAGGACGGACCCAGCGTGACGGTGGACGACCTCGCCACGGCGCTCGGGAGCGCCCACGAGGGGATGGGCGGCGCGAAGCAGGCCGGCAAGCCGGACCCCACCGCCATCGTGAACCGGCTCGTGGACGCCAAGCTGGTGGTGATGGAAGGCGAGGCCATGGGGATCGACGAGCTCCCCGAGGTGAAGGAGGGCATCAAGGCCGCCCAGGAGAACATCGGCAGGGAGATGCTGAAGGAGCAGGTGCTGCGCGACGTCCGCTCCGACCCGGCCGAGGTGGATCGGCTCTACAAGCAGAAGGTCCAGGAGTGGAAGCTGCGGTCCGTCCTGTTCACGCGCGAGGACGACGCCAAGGCCATGGCGAAGCAGCTCAAGGCCGGCAAGAAGTTCGAGGAACTCGCCACGAAGGCCGTCGCCGACAAGAAGGCCAAGGGGAACGAGCCCGGCCAGTTCGTCCATGGAAGCAAGCTCATCCTCCCGGTCCTCGCCGTCGTGGAGAAGACCAAGGCCGGTCAGGTCACCCCGCCGGTGAAGATCCCGGGTGGCTACACGGTCATCGAGGTGGAGGAGATCCGGTATCCCGACGACCCGAAGGCACGCGCCGAGGCCGAGGCGACGTCGCTCCTCGAGCAGAAGAAGAAGGCGCTCAAGAAGTCCTATGACGCCCTCGTGAAGAGGTACGTCAAGATCGACGAGAAGCTCCTGAAGAAGCTCGACTTCGAGGCCAAGAAGCCGGGTCTCGAGGCCATGAAGAAGGACCCACGGATCCTCGCCACGGTGGAGGGGCAGGCGCCGATAACCGTGGGGCTCCTCTCCACGGCGCTCGCCGAGCAGTTCTTCCACGGGGTCGCCAACGCCACCCAGAAGAAGCGGCTCAACAGCGCGAAGGGCACCACGCTCGACGCCCTCATCTCGGTGCGGGTGGTGGCCAACGAGGTCGAGCGCGTCGGGATCCCCAGGACCGCCGAGTACCAGCGGCGCCTGGCGGCCTCGACCGAGAGCCTGGTCTTCGGGGCGTTCGTGCGAAAGGCCGTCCTCCCGGACGTGAAGCTAGACGAGACGAAGGTCCGCAAGTTCTACGAGGACCACCGGGCGGACTACTCGCTCCCCGCCTTCTACAAGCTCGAGAGCATCGGGTTCACCACGCAGAAGGACGCCGAGGCGGCGGTGGCGAAGCTGCGCAGCGGCACCGACTTCAAGTGGCTGAACGCCAACGCCGACGGCAAGCTCCCGCCCGGCAAGGACACCGAGAGGCCCAAGGGCGTGCTCTCCGCCAAGGGAATCACCCCGGCCTTTGCGAAGGTCATGGAGGGCGCCAGGTCCGGCGAGTACCGCGTATTCGCCGCCACCCCTGACCAGTCCTACGCGATCCACGTCGTCCAGGTGACACCGCCCTCCGCTCAGGCCTACGAGGAGGTGCGAGAGAGCATCAGCCAGAAGCTCTACGGCGAGGCCGTTCAGAAGTCGATCGAGGACTGGATCGCCAAGCTCCGCAAGGTCCACCCGGTACAGGTCTACCTCGCGCGGGTCGGAAGCTGATCCAAGGAACAGGGGAGCGCCCCATGCGCACGAACGAGCACGCTGGATCGAGACTGCTGTTCCTGGCTGCGGCCACCTGCGCCGCCTTCCTGCTCGCGCCCGCTCCGGCGTCGGCGCAGCGGTCCTTCAAGCAGAAGGACTGCCTCGAGTGCCACAAGAAGGAGGCGGCAAAGTTCGACGGCATGAAGTCGCTTCATTCCGCGGTGAAGCAGCGGAAGTGCGAGGAGTGCCACCTCCGCCACGGCGCGGTGCCCAAGCTTGCGTTGAAGGAGCAGGGGAACGCACTCTGCTTCAAGTGCCACAAGAAGGAGTCGATCGGCCTCGACAAGAAGCACGTCCACGCCGTCCTGAAGAACGGCGCCTGCAGCCTCTGCCACGATCCGCACGGGTCGAACGCCGAGCACATGCTGAAGGTCGGCGGCGCCGAGGGCTGTTTCAAGTGCCATGACAACCAGGCCTTCCAGCGCAAGGTGATCCACGCACCGCTGAAGGACGGCTGCGGCGCCTGCCACCTGGCCCACGCCTCGGATCAGAAGAACCTGCTCGTCCAGGAAGAGGTGACGCTCTGCTCGAAGTGCCATGACCCGTCCAAGGGGGCCTTCCAGAAGGCCCACGGCGGCTACCCGGTTGCGAGCAAGGCAACCTGCTCCCTTTGCCACGACCCCCACTCGGCCGAGCAGCCCAAGCTGCTCAAGGGCTCGGTGCACGCGGTCCTCTCCGGCTGCGACTCCTGCCACGCACCGCCCACGTCGGCGAAGCCGTTCGCCCTCCAGGAGACCGGCGCGAAGCTCTGCGGCGGGTGCCACGATCCCTCCTCCCTCGCCGCCGGAGGCAAGGTGGAGCATGCGCCCTTCAGCAAGGGCGACTGCGTCTCCTGCCATGACCCGCACGACGCGGTGGGCAAGAAGCTCACCCGGGTGGAAGGCAACGCCCTCTGCACCGGGTGCCACAAGGCCATGGCGGAGAAGGTCACGAAACCCCACAAGCCCGTCACCACGGGAGCCGGCTGCGTCACCTGCCACAAGCCGCACGCCTCCAAGCAGAAGGCCCTGCTCGAGACCGACGCCGCCGCCAACTGCGCCTCCTGCCACGCCAAGGTGAGCGAGCAGGGCAAGAAGAAGGTCGTACACCGCCCGTTCGCGCAGGGGGCCTGTGTCTCCTGCCACAACCCGCACGGCTCGAACTTCCCCGGCATGGGCAAGGGGCGCGAGGACGCGACCTGCTACGCCTGCCACCAGGGGGCCGAAGCGAAGTTCGTGAAGACCTACACCCACAAGCCGGTGCTGGAGGGGATCTGCTCGGCCTGCCACACCCCGCACGCCTCCGACGAGAAGAACCTCCTCAAGGCGTCCGGCGCGAAGCTCTGCGCCGGTTGTCACCCTGGAGTGGGCGCGCCTCCCGCCCAGGGTGGATTGAGCCACCCGCCCGCCGCCGACGGCGATTG
>CAWHPQ010000006.1:0-78550 GCA_963831265.1 uncultured delta proteobacterium
TTTTCCGCGTCCATGCGATACCCACGATCTCCCGGTCGGGACGGATCGATCTGGAGGTCGCCATGGCCGGAAAGCCCGCCGTAGAGTCGAAGCCCGCCGTTCCCGGGAAGCCCCGGAAGCCCACTCCCGGTGCGCCCTCGACCGCCGAGCACCCGGTCTACGGACGCGACGAGATCCAGAAGATCCTCGCCGAGCGGGAGTCCTGGACCGCCGGCGAGCTGGCGGAGACGCTGGCCCGCTCCCCCCGGCGCCGGAAGGCCTTCCAGACCGACTCCGGCATCCCGGTGCCCGACGTCCTCGACCCCGCCAGCCGTCCCCAGGAGGACTTCCGCCGCGACATCGGGTATCCGGGCCGGTACCCCTTCACCCGGGGTCCGCAGGCCACCATGTACCGCGGCCGCCTCTGGACCATGCGCCAGTTCGCCGGCTTCGGCTCCCCCGAGGACACCAACGCCCGGTTCAAGTACCTCCTGGCCCACGGCATGACCGGCCTCTCCACGGCCTTCGACATGCCGGCGCTCATGGGCTACGACGCGGACCACCCGCTCTCCCGGGGAGAGGTGGGCAAGGAGGGCGTCGCCGTCTCGACGCTGAAGGACTTCGAGATCCTCTTCGACGGGATCCCGCTCGGCGACGTCACCACCTCCATGACCATCAACGCGAGCGCGGTCGTGGCGCTCGCCATGTACGTGGCCGTGGGCGAGAAGCAGGGCGTTCCGCGGGCCCGCCTGGGCGGCACCATCCAGGCCGACATGCTGAAGGAGTACATCGCGCAGAAGGAGTGGATCGTCCCCCCCGACCCGCGGTGAAGATGGTGGTGGACATGATCGAGTTCTGCGCGAAGGAGATGCCGCGCTGGAACCCGGTCTCCATCAGCGGCTACCACATCCGTGAGGCCGGGGCGACCGCCGTCCAGGAGCTGGCCTTCACGCTTGCCGATGGGCTCGAATACGTGCAGGAGTGCGTCGACCGCGGCATGGACGTCGACTCCTTCGCCCAGCGCCTCTCGTTCTTCTGGGACGTCCACAACGACTTCTTCGAGGAGATCGCCAAGTTCCGCGCCGCACGGCGCATCTGGGCCCGCACGCTGAAGGAGCGCTTCGGGGCGAAGCGGCGGGAGTCGCTCCTGCTCCGCACCCACGCCCAGACGGCCGGCGTCTCGCTCACCGCGCAGCAGCCCTACAACAACGTGGTCCGGACCACCATCCAGGCGCTGGCGGGCGTGCTCGGCGGCACCCAGTCCCTGCACACCAACTCGCTCGACGAGACCTACGCGCTGCCCACCGAGGACGCGGTCCGCATCGCGCTGCGCACCCAGCAGATCATCGGGTACGAATCGGGCGTCGACCGGGTCGCCGACCCGCTGGCCGGCAGCTACTACGTCGAGTACCTCACCGACGAGATGGAGAAGCGGGCCCTCGACTACATCCGGCGCATCGAGGAGATGGGCGGCATGCTCCGCGCGGTCGAGGAGGGCTTCCCGCAGCGGGAGATCGCCGAGAGCGCCTACCGCTGGCAGCGGGACGTGGAGAGCGGAGAGCGGATCGTCGTCGGGGTGAACGAGTTCCGCACCGAGGGGGACGAGCCCATCCCGCTGCTCCGCATCGACGAGAGCGTGGCCCGCGCCCAGACCGAGCGCCTGCAGGCGATCCGCAGCGGGCGCAGCGCGGACAGGGTGAGGGAGACGCTCGCCGGCGTGGAGCGGGCCTGCCGCGACGAAGCGAACGTCATGCCGCCCATCATCGAAGCGGTGAAGGCCTACGCCACCCTCGGCGAGGTCTGCGACGTCTTCCGCAAGGTCTGGGGGCAGTACCGCGAGGACGGCGTGTTCTAGTGCCGTCGACCCGACACTGGGCCGACGACTACTACGGCGACCTCTACTACGAGTCGGTCGCCGACCTGCTGACCGCCCGGATGTCCGGGTTCGAGGCGCAGGTGCTCCGGCGCCTCCTCGATCTCGGCCCTCGAGACCGGGTCCTCGACCTGGCCTGCGGCCACGGGCGCCACGCCCGGGCGCTCTCTCCCGAGGTGGGACTCCTCGTGGGCGTCGACCGCAACCCGGACTACCTGGCAAGGGCTCGCCACTCCGGCGCCGTGCTGGTCCAGGGCGACCTGCGTGCCCTGCCATTCCGTCCGGGGAGCTTCGACGCCGTCTACTCCTGGTACTCGTCGCTCTTCATGTACGGCGACGAGGAGAACGCCCGGTGCCTGGCTGCCGCGGTGGACCTTCTCCGGCCCGGTGGGCGTATCCTCGTTCACCACGACAATCCCCTGAGGCTCCGGCGCCAACTCGAGCAGGCTTCCGCCTGGGACATCCCCGGGGGGGGCAGGGTGGAGGAGCACTCGCGATTCGACCCCGCAACCGGGACCGACACCTGCACGCGCCGCGTCATGCGCACCGACGGGTCGGTGTTGGCGGGAGTGGCCCATTTGCGGTACTACACGGGTGAGGAGTGGCAAGGACTCGCCGGTCGATGCGGCCTCGATCTCCTCGGCATCACCAGCACCTGGCAGGCGGACCGGCCGGCGGAACGCCTCGACGACGACGCTCCGGACCTCATCGCCATCGGGAGAAGGTCAGCATGAGCCAGCAGAAGGATCGAACCCTCCGCATCCTGGTCGCCAAGCCCGGCCTCGACGGCCACGATCGCGGTGCCAAGATCGTGGCGCGAGCCCTCCGTGACGCGGGGTTCGAGGTCATCTACACCGGCCTCCACCAGACGCCCGAGATGATCGCGGCGGCCGCGGTCCAGGAGGACGTGGACGGGGTTGGCCTCTCCATCATGTCGGGAGCGCACCTCACGCTCTTCCCGGCCGTGGTCGACGCGCTACGAAAGAGCGGGGCAGGGGACGTGGCCGTCTTCGGCGGAGGGATCATCCCGCAGGACGACATCCCCACGCTGAAGAACTCCGGGGTCTCCCAGGTGTTCCTTCCCGGGACGACCACCCAGTCCATCGTCGACTGGATCCGCGGCAACGTGAAGCCGCGAGCCGAGGTCGCCTGACCGCACCGCCTGGCCCCATGGCGACCCGCATCACCGTCTACGAGGTGGGGCCGCGCGACGGGCTCCAGAACGAGGCGCGCGTCGTCCCCACCGAGGGCAAGCTCTCGCTCGTCGAGGCACTGGCCGATGCGGGGCTGACCCGCATCGAGGCGACCAGCTTCGTCTCGCCGAGGTGGATCCCGGCTCTGGCCGACTCGGAGGAACTCGTCGAGCGGCTGCCGGTCCGGCCCGGGGTGCAATACGTCGCGCTGGTCCCGAACGGGAAGGGGCTCGAGCGGCTGCTCGCGGCCCGGGGCAGGGCCAGTCCACCCCCACCGATCGACGCAGCCGTGTTCCTCTCCGCCTCGGAGACCCACAACAGGCGGAACGTGAACAAGAGCATCGACGAGACCTTCCAGGCCTTCGACGAGGTCGTCGGGCCCGCGCTCGCCGCCGGGATGCGCGTGCGCGGGTACGTCTCCACCGCCTGGGGCTGCCCGTACGAGGGGCGCGTGGACCCTCGGCGCGTCGCCGCCATCGCCGAGCGGCTGCTCGCCCTGGGCTGCTGGCAGGTCTCGCTCGGGGACACCATCGGCGTGGGCACCCCCAACCAGACCCGCGAGATCGTGGGGCTCGTGTCGTCCCGGGCCCGTCCGGGTTCCATCGCCCTGCACCTCCACGACACCCGGGGCACGGCGCTCGCCAACGTGCTGGCGGGCCTCGACGCCGGCATCACCACCTTCGACGCATCGGTGGGCGGGCTGGGGGGTTGCCCCTACGCTCCGGGCGCCGCCGGAAACCTGGCCACCGAGGACCTCGTCTACATGCTGCACGGCATGGGGTACGACACCGGCGTGGACCTCACGAAGCTCGTCTCGGCGGGCGCCCTGGCCCAGGAACTGGTGGGGCGGACCCTGCCCGGGAAGACCTTGCAGGCGGAGCTCGCCACGCGGGCGCGGGCGGCGCGCGAGGCGGGGGCGAAGGCATGAGCGGACGGGAATGGGAGGTCGAGCGCCTCGGAGGGGTCGAGGTCTGGAACATCGACGGGGAGGCGCGGCGGAACGCGCTCTCCCGGGCCATGGTCCGGGAGCTCCTCGAGCACCTGGCGCGGGTCCGCGACGATCGGGCCATCCGCTGCGTCGTGCTCACCGGCAAGGGGGACAAGGCCTTCTGCGCCGGCGCGGACCTCAAGGAGCGGGCCACCATGTCCGCCGACGAGGTGCACCACTTCCACCAGTCGCTCCGCGAGGCCTTGCGAGGGATCGAGTCCGCCCCGCAGGCCTTCGTGGCGGCGCTGAACGGGGCGGCGCTGGGCGGGGGGCTCGAGATGGCGCTCGCCTGCGATCTCCGCGTCGCCGCCGACGGCGCGGAGATGGGGCTGCCCGAGGTGGGGCTGGGGATCATCCCCGGTGGAGGCGGGACGGTCCGGCTCCCCCGGGCCATCGGGGTGGCGCGCGCCAAGGACCTGATCCTGACCGGACGCCGGGTCACCGCCGCGGAGGCGCTCGCCATGGGACTCGTCTCCCGGGTGGCCCCGGCGGGAACGCTCCGCGAGGTGGCGCTGGAGGTGGCCGGGCTCGTGGCCCGCAACGCCCCGGTCTCCATCCGCCAGGCCAAGCGGGCCATCGACGGAGGCCTGCACCTCGACCTCGACCAGGCGCTCGCCCACGAGAACCGCATGTACCAGGACTGCCTGGCGACGAAGGACCGGGTGGAGGCGCTGCGCGCCTTCGCCGAGAAGCGCAAGCCGGTGTTCACCGGAGAGTGACGGAGAGTCAATGGCCAACGAGGAGACGCCGGTGACGCCGGAAGAGCGCATCGCGCGGGAGCTGGCCCGGGTCCGCCGGGGCGGCGCCGAGAAGTACCACCAGAAGAACGCCGAGGCGGGGAAGCTCTTCGCGCGGGAGCGGCTGCGGCTGCTCCTCGACGAGGGTTCCTTCCTGGAGGACGGTGCGCTCGCCAACGCGCAGGACCCGGAACTCCCCGCCGACGGCGTGGTCACCGGTCTCGGCACCATCGACGGGCGCCCGGTCGCGATCATGGCCAACGACTCCACCGTGAAGGCCGGAAGCTGGGGGTTCCGGACCGTGGAGAAGATCATCCGCATCCAGGAGGTGGCCGCCCGGGAGCGGGTGCCGCTCTTCTACCTGGTCGACTCGGCCGGAGCGCGCATCACCGACCAGATCGAGATGTTCCCGGGCAGGCGCGGAGCCGGGAAGATCTTCCACAACGAGGTCCACCTGTCCGGGGTGGTTCCGCAGATCTGCCTGCTCTTCGGGCCGTCGGCGGCCGGTGGCGCGTACATCCCGGCCTTCTGCGACATCGTGTTCATGGTGAACGGCAACGCCTCCATGTACCTGGGCTCGCCGCGCATGGCCGAGATGGTCATCGGGGAGAAGGTCTCGCTCGAGGAGATGGGCGGCGCGCGAATGCACTGCTCCGTCTCCGGGTGCGGCGACGTGCTCTGCCAGACCGAGGAGGAAGCCATCCGGGAGGCCCGCCGCTACTTCGCCTTCTTCCCCCGGAGCTTCAAGGAGCTCCCGCCCACGGCCCCGCCCCGGGCGCCGCGGGTGGACCCGGCGAAGATCCCCGAGATCGTCCCGCTCGACCAGAACCGGGCCTTCGACATCCTGCAGCTGGTCGACGCGCTGGTGGACGAGGGCTCGTTCTTCGAGGTGAAGAAGCTCTTCGCCGGGGAACTCGTCACCGGCCTCGCCCGCATCGAGGGTCGCCCGGTTGGCATCGTGGCCAACCAGCCCAAGGTGAAGGGCGGAGTCCTCTTCGTCGACTCGGCCGACAAGGCCGCCCGGTTCATCTGGCTGTGCGACGCCTTCAACATCCCACTCCTCTACCTCTCCGACGTTCCCGGGTTCATGATCGGCACGAAGGTGGAGCGGGCCGGCATCATCCGCTCCGGGGCCAAGATGATCAGCGCGGTCTCCGAGGCCACGGTCCCGCGGGTCTGCGTCGTGGTTCGCAAGGCCTACGGTGCCGGCCTCTACGCCATGGATGGCCCGGGCTTCGCCCCCTCGGCGACCCTGGCGCTGCCGCAGGCCATGATCGCGGTGATGGGGCCGGAGGCCGCCGTGAACGCGGTCTACTTCAACAAGATCCAGGAGAAGCCCGAGGCCGAGCGCCCCGCCTTCGTGCAGGCCCTTCGCGACGAGTACAAGCGGGACATCGACATCGAGAAGCTGGCCAGCGAGCTCATCATCGACGCCATCGTCCCGGGCGCGGAGCTTCGCCACGAGCTGGCCCGCCGCTTCCAGTATCACTCCCTCGGCTACGAGCCGCCGGCCTCGCGCAAGCGCGCCGTCCTTCCCGTCTGACCCGGAGAACCCATGGATTTCCAGCTCGATGACGCGCACCTCCAGATCCGGCAGATGGTCCACGACTTCTGCGAGGAGGAGGTGAAGCCCAACGCCCGCAGGTGGGACGAGACCGGCGAGTTTCCCCACGCGACCGTCAAGAAGCTCGGGGAGCTCGGACTCATGGGGGTCACCGTCCCGGAGGAGCTGGGTGGTGCCGGTCTCGACATGATGGCGCTCGCCGTCGTGGTCGAGGAGATCGGGCGGTACGACGGGTCGCTGGCCCTCACGGTGGCGAGCCACAACGGGCTCGGCTCCAGCCAGATCCGCTACTTCGGGAGCGAGGCCCAGAGGCGCCGCTGGATCCCGCCGCTGGCCCGCGGCGAGAAGCTCGCGGCCTGGGGGCTCACCGAGCCCGGCTCCGGGTCCGACGCGGCCGGCCTCCTGACCACCGCGGTCCGGAAGGGCGACCACTGGATCCTGAACGGGTCGAAGATGTTCATCACCCAGGGGACGGTGGGGGACACCTTCGTGATCCTGGCCCGGACCTCCCCCGAGAAGGCGCAGAAGGGCATCACCGCGTTCGTTCTCGAGAAGGGGATGAAGGGCTTCAGCCAGTCGGCCATCCACGCCAAGCTGGGCATGCGCAGCTCCGACACCGCCGAGCTCCACATGGAGGACGTGGAGGTCCCCGACGAGAACCGCATCGGCGACGTCGACCACGGCTTCCTCGACACCCTCTCCATCCTCGACCGGGGGCGCATCACCATCGGTGCGCTGGCGGTCGGGCTCGGGCGCGGCGCCCTCGAGGAGGCCCGGGCCTACGCCAAGGAGCGAAAGGCCTTCGGCAAGCCCATCGCCGAGTTCCAGGCCATCGCCTTCGCCCTCGCCGACATGGCCACCGAGGTGGACGCCGCCCGTCTGCTGGTGCTCCGGTCGGCCGCCCTCTGCGACGCCAAGCTGCCCTTCGGACGCGAGGCCTCCATGGGCAAGCTCTTCTCCAGCGAGGCGGCCATGCGTGCCACCGGCAAGGCCATCCAGATCCTGGGCGGCTACGGATACACGTGCGACTTCCCGGTGGAGCGATACTTCCGCGATGCCAAGCTCTGCGAGATCGGGGAGGGGACGAGCGAGATCCAGCGGCTCGTCATCGCCCGGTCGGTCCTGAAGGACGCGTGACCGGAAGGGCGGCAACCACGGTGGAGCGGGTGCGGGCCGGCGAGGTCCGGGCCGCCGCGCGCCTGATGCGCAACCTCGACGACCGCCTCCCGGGGAGCCGCGCCGCCCTGCGGGAGCTCTTCGCCCGGCCCGGTCACGCCTTCGTGGTGGGACTCACCGGCCCTCCGGGGGCGGGCAAGTCCTCGCTCACCGACCGCCTCATCGCACATCACCGCCGGGCGGGCCGGACCGTCGGGGTGGTCGCCGTCGACCCCACCAGCCCGTTCACGGGAGGTGCAATCCTGGGAGACCGGGTGCGCATGCAGGACCACGCTCTCGATCCAGGGGTCTTCATCCGCTCGCTGGCGACCCGGGGCAACCTGGGAGGGCTCTCCCGCGCCACCGCCGACGTCGTCACCGTGCTCGATGCCATGGGCAAGGACGTGATCCTGGTGGAGACGGTGGGGGTGGGACAGGACGAGGTGGAGATCGCCGGGCTGGCCCACAGCGTGGTGGTCGTATCCGTCCCCGGGATGGGGGACGAGGTGCAGGCAATCAAGGCCGGGGTGCTCGAGATCGCCGACGTCTTCGCGGTGAACAAGGCCGACCGGGAGGGTGCCGACCGCACCGTGAAGGACCTCCAGATGATGCTCGACCTGCGCCGGACCACGGCCACGCGGGGAGGGACCGACCACGACTCGGTCCACCGCATGACCCGGACCGCCGAGGCGGACCCCCACGAGCCGGGCTGGTGGGAACCCCCCATCGTGAAGACCGTGGCGACCCGCGACGAGGGCGTGGTGGAACTCGCCGCGGCGGTGGAGCGCCACCGCGCCCACCTCGAGCGGACCGGGGAGCGGAAGCTCCGGGAGGTGGCCCGGGCCCGGGCCACGTTCCTTGCGATCCTGCGCGACCGGCTCATGCAGGGGGCGCTGGATCGGCTGGCCGAGCGGGAAGGGCACCTCGACGACCTGGCGGCACGCATCGCGGACCGGAGCGCCGATCCCTACGAGCTCGCCGACGAGCTGGCGGGGAGGCTCTAGCCCGTGCCCGGCAGCGTGGACATCGGCCTCTCCGTGGAGAACCGGGAACGGGTGGCACGCCTGGCCGAGCGGGTTCGCGCTCCGCTCGCCGACCGTGCGACTGCGCTCGCCGCCCTCACTCACAAGTCGTGGGTGAACGAGCACCGGGGCGAGGGCGCGGAGGACAACGAACGTCTCGAGTTCCTGGGCGACGCAGTCATCGACCTGCTCGTCTCCGAGTACCTCATGGCCCACTTCCCGCTGGCGCGGGAGGGGGACCTCTCCAAGCTCCGGGCCGCGGTGGTGGACGAGCCCGGACTCGCCGGCATCGGGCGCGCGCTCCAGCTGGGAGAGCTGCTCCGGCTGGGCCGGGGCGAGGAGCTCACCGGGGGCCGGGACAAGGCGTCCGTCGTCGCCGACGCGATGGAAGCGGTGATCGCCGCGGTCTTCCTCGACGGCGGGCTGGCCGCCGTTCACCGGTTGATCGACCCCTTCCTCGAGGAGGCCTATGCCCGGGCGGTCAACGGGTCGATCGACCGCGATTTCAAGACCCAGCTCCAGGAGCAGGCCCAGGCCCGCTGCCGGTCCTCCCCCCGTTACCGGGTGGTCGCCGAGGTGGGTCCCGACCACTCCAAGACCTTCGAGATCGAGGTGGAGCTCCGCGGTGAGGTCCTGGGCAGGGGGTCCGGCCGCTCCAAGAAGGACGCCGAGCAGGGAGCGGCCCGGCTCGCGGTGGAGGCACTCGCCACGAGGCCCTTCGAGGCCGAGGTTTCCCCGGCTCCGCCCCCCCCGTCGGTCGCTCCCCCGGAGGTCGCCGAGGTCGTGCCCGGACCCGAGCCGAAGCCGCGAAAGATCAGGGCCCGCAAGCCCGTCGCATCCAGGGCACCCCGGAAGGCCAAGGCCGGGACGGCGAGGAAGATTGCGGTGAAGCGGGTGCGTGACTAGCATCCCCGCATGACCAAGCTCGCCCTTGCAGCCGCGCTGGCGCTCGCCGCCGCGCCCGTCGCCGCCGCTGACCTGTACGCCACCTTCGACACCTCCGTCGGGAAGATCGGCGTGAAGCTGCTTCCGGGGGAGGCCCCGATGACCGTGAAGAACTTCACCGAGCTCGCCGAGGGCAAGCGGGAGTGGACCGACCCGAAGACCGGCCAGAAGGTGAAGCGCCCCCTCTACGACGGGACGGTCTTCCACCGGGTCATCCCCGGCTTCATGATCCAGGGAGGCGATCCCCTCGGGAGCGGCATCGGCGGCCCGGGCTACAAGTTCGAGAACGAGTTGCCGAAGCCGCCGGCCAAGCTCTTCGAGAAGCCCTGCGTGCTCGCCATGGCCAACGCCGGACCGGACACCAACGGCTCCCAGTTCTTCATCACCGAGGGCTACGGGGCGTCGGTCTCGCAGCTCGAGCCGCGCGCCTGCGTGGATGCGAAGGGCGGGGTGTGCGGCTACACCCGCTTCGGACAGGGCGTCTGCGGCTGCGATCTGGTCGCCCAGATCGCGCGCGCCGGGAACTCGAAGGTACGGCTGAACAAGGTCGTCATCAGCAAGACGGCCCCCACCTGCAAGTAGGAGCCTCAACCATGGCCGATCCCATTCACGCCACGTTCCAGACCTCCGCCGGCGACATCGTCGTGAAGCTCCTTCCCGAGAAGGCGCCGAAGACGGTCGAGAACTTCCTCGGCCTCGCCGAGGGGACCCGGGAGTGGACCGATCCCAGGACCGGCAAGAAGGTGAAGCAGCCGCTCTACGACGGCACGGTATTTCACCGGGTGATCCCCGACTTCATGATCCAGGGCGGCGATCCGCTCGGTACCGGGACCGGCGGCCCGGGGTACAAGTTCGGCGACGAGATCGGCCCCGAGAACAAGTTCGACCGGCCCGGCCTGCTTGCCATGGCGAATGCCGGGCCCAACACGAACGGCTCGCAGTTCTTCATCACCGAGGTGCCCACGCCGCACCTGAACCGGGGGCACACCATCTTCGGCGAGGTGGTGAAGGGCGGGGATCTCATCGCCAAGATCGCCCGGACCGGCAACGCCAAGGTGAAGCTCGACAAGGTCGTCATCACCCGCGGTCCGGTGGGATAGTGCCTCGGACGGGGCCCTTCCGCGCCGGATTCGTCGCCATCCTCGGACGCCCCAACGTCGGGAAGTCGACGCTCCTCAACCAGCTGCTGGGTGCGCACGTGGCCATCGTCACGGCGCGGCCCCAGACCACGCGCACCCGCATCCTGGGGGTGATGAACGGCGAGGGCTACCAGCTCGCGCTCTTCGACACCCCGGGCATCCACAGGGCCAAGGGGCCGCTCAATCGCCGGATGGTCGAGACCGCGCTCTCGACGCTCGGGGAGGTCGACGTGGCGCTCGTGCTGGTGGAGGCCGCCACCGGCCCGGGCGGGAAGGTGGAGGTGGGCGAGACGGCCCGCTGGATCGCCGAGGAGGTGAAGCGGCGGAGCAAGCCGGCCGTTCTTGGCGTGAACAAGATGGACCGGGTACCGCGCGAGACCCTGCTGCCGGTGATCGAGGCCTACCGGTCCCTCCACGACTGGGCCGACGTGGTTCCCTTCTCGGCGCTGACCGGGGAGAACGTCGACCGGCTGGTCGCCGCGCTGGCCCGCCACGTCCCGGTCTCGGAGGCGCCGCTCTTCCCGCCCGACGTCATGACCGACCAGGCCGAGCGGGCCATCGTGGCCGAATACGTCCGCGAGCAGGTCATGGCACAGACGCGGGACGAGCTTCCGTACGCCGCCGCGGTCGAGGTCGAGGAGTTCGACGAGTCCGGGCGCCGCGAGGATGGGGGGCTCATCCGGATCGGCGCGGTGATATGGGTGGAGCGCGAGTCGCAGAAGGCCATCGTCATCGGCAAGGGAGGCTCGATGCTGAAGCGCGTCGGGACCCGGGCACGGGAGAGGATGGAGCGCCTGCTCGGCGCCAAGGTCTTCCTTCGCCTCACGGTGAAGGTCGAGGAGCGCTGGTCGGAGCGGATCGAGGCGCTGCGGCGCCTGGGGATCGCGCCATGAGCCGGCTCCGTCCGCTGGTCGCCTTCGTGGGGCGGCCCAACGTGGGGAAGTCGACGCTCTTCAACCGGATCGTCGGCCGGCGCGCCGCCATCGTGGAGGACGTGCCCGGGGTCACCCGCGACCGGAACTACGGCGACTTCACGTGGGAGAACCGGCTCCTCTCCGCGGTGGACACGGGCGGCTTCGACCCCGTCACGCCGGCCCGGAAGGACGAGTCGACCGACCGCACCCTCATGCGCAGCGTGCAGGAACAGGCGCAGCTGGCGGTGGACGAGGCCGAAGCGGTGGTCCTGGTGGTCGACGGGCGGGAGGGGCCCACCTCGGTGGACCGGGCCGTCGCCGACCTGCTTCGCCCCTCCGGGAAGCCGCTCTTCGTCGCCGTGAACAAGATGGACACCGCCGGGACCGAGGAGGACTCCCCGCTCGCCGAGTTCTACGGCCTCGGCTTCGGGGAGATCCACCCGGTCTCGGCGGAGCACGGCCGGGGCGTCGGCGAGCTGATGGAGGCGGTGCTGGAGGGGCTTGCGGCCCGCGGGACACCGGCGCCGGAGGTACCGGACGAACCGGAGGAGGCTCCGGAGGAGGCGGCTGCCGGCGACGCGGACGAGGAGAGCACCGCGGAGGATCCGTCCCGGGAGATCCGGCTCGCCATCGTCGGTCGTCCCAACGTCGGGAAGAGCACGCTCGTCAACGCGCTTCTCCGGGAGGATCGCTTCGTGGTGTCGGAGGTCGCGGGGACGACCCGCGACAGCATCGACGCGAAGCTCGAGCACGAGGGACAGCGCTTCGTCCTCACCGACACGGCCGGCATCCGGCGCAAGCGCTCCATCGCCCAGAAGATCGAGCGCTACTCGGTCATCCGGGCCATGCGCTCCATGGACGACGCCGACGTGGTCGCGCTGATCCTCGATGCGCAGGAGGCCGGCGCCGACCAGGACGCGAAGCTGGCCGGGCTCGTGGTGGAGAAGGGGCGGGCGCTCGTCATCGTGGTCAACAAGTGGGACATCGCCCAGGGGGCCGGCGCCACCCAGCGCTGGTACCGCGAGGAGCTCGACAAGCGCCTTCCGTTCGTCACGTGGGCCCCCATCCTCTTCGTCTCGGCGAAGGAGGGGAAGGGGGTGACCGCTCTCCTCCGGGAGGCCAGGCGGCTCGCGCGCCAGTACCGGACCCGCCTTCCGACTCCCAAGCTCAACGAGCTCCTGGAGACCATCCAGGAGGCCCACCCGGCGCCGCTCTCGCACGGCCACCCGGTCAAGCTCTACTACGTCAGCATGGTCACCACGGCCCCGCCGACCCTGGTCCTGCAGGCGAGCCGCCCGGAGACCATTCCCGACCACTACAAGCGCTTCGTGGAGAACCGGTTCCGGGAGGCATTCGGGCTGCGCGTTCCCCTGCGATTCGTCTACCGGGAGCGGGCCCGCCGCGACCGTCCGCGCAGGTCGAAACCGGGTCGCCACGGCGCTTGACGCCCATCGGCACCGCGCCTAGATTGTCCCGACTTTTCGCAGGGATTTCCGGGAGAACCATGTCGAAACACTCCGACGAGCTGACCCGCAAGGACATGAAGGCCCCCGACGCCTTCCAGACCGCCGCCGGAAAGGCCGCGACCTGGATCTCGGGGAAGCAGAAGGCCATCGTGGCCGGGGTGGTGGGCGCGCTCGTCGCCGTGGCCGTCGTCCTCGGCGCGCTGGCCTGGATGGATTCGCGAAAGAACGCGGCCGGTGCGCTCCTCTACCGGACCCTCGACGACGCGGACGGACAGATCTCCAGCGTACCGCTCCCCGGCGTGATCGTCCCGATCTTCCCGAGCGTGGACGCGCAGTACCGGGCAGTGCTGGGGAGGGCAGACGAGCTTCGAAAGACCTACCCGTCGTCCGACGCGGCCCGGACCGCTGCGCTGGCGGCCGCGGCGGCGAACCTTCGGCTCGCGGCCTGGGACGCCGCCATCGCCGACTACGAGTCCTTCCTCGCCAAGGCCGCGCCGAAGGACTCCCTGTCCTTCCTGGCGGTGGAGGGGATTGCCCGTGCCAAGGAGGCCAAGGGCGACCTGGCCGGGGCCCTTGCCTCGCTCGACCGCGTCCAGACGCCGTCCCGCGCCGACCGCGTCGCGCTCGAGCGCGCCCGCCTGCTCTCCCGGAGCGGCAAGCCGGACGACGCGCGCAAGATCCTGGTGGCCTTCCCCCAGGACTTCAAGGAGTCCCAGCTCCGGCCCGAGGCCGACAAGCAGCTCGCCGCCCTCGGCGGGTCCCGGTAAGTCATGTTCTCCGCCACCGCCGCAGCGGTCCTCGCGCTCGCGGTGGCGGCCGTGCCGCCGTCCCCCGTCCCGACCGACGGCCTCTTCTCGGTCGCCTGGCGCAGGGAACTCGTCCAGCCCTACCTTCTCGAGTACAAGCCGCTCGAGCCGGCCGGTCCCGCGATCGACCCGCTCACCGGGATGGTGGTCGCGGCCACGCGAGATGGCTTCGTGCAGGCCTTCTCGGCCGAGGGCAAGGATCTCTGGTACGCGAGACTGGTGGGGCCGTACCTCGCGCCGCCTACGGTCGCCGACGGGCTCGTCATCGTCGCCGGCCTCGACGGAAGGGTGTTCGCCTTCGACGCCGCCCGTGGCGAGTTCCGCTGGATGTATCAGTACCGGGAGGAGTTCGGCAGCCAGCCCGTGGTCGCGGGAGACGTGGTCTACGTCGCCACTCTCGAGGGCACGGTCCTGGCGCTCGACGCCCGAACCGGAACCTGGATGTGGCACTTCCGCCGCGAACCCACGGGCAAGTTCATCATCCTCGGGGTGGGGCGTCCGGCCGTGGAGGACGGGGTCCTCTACCAGGGCTTCGCCGATGGCAGCGTCGTGGCCCTCGACGCCGCGACCGGTACGGTGAAGTGGGACCGGAGGGTCGGCCGCGGCGCCTTCCCCGACGTCATCGCCAGCGTCCAGGTGGGCAAGGACCGGGTCTTCGTGGCCAGCTACGGCGGTCAGATCGCGGCCCTCGACCGGGCGAGCGGCGCGCCCATCTGGGATGCGAAGGCCCCCGAGGCTTACAAGGCCAAGCTCGACGGAGATCTGCTCGTGGTCGTTACCACCCGGGACGTCCTCGGGTTCGACGCCCGGACCGGGGCGCAGGTCTGGAGCTTCACCCACGAGGGAGCGCCGCTGGCCGACCCGGCCATCGCGCGGGGAATCCTCCTCGTACCCATCGGCAGGGGGCTGCTGGCTCTCGACCGCAAGACCGGCCGGAAGCTCAGGTTCTTCACCCGCGGTTCGGGGGCGACGGGCACCCCGGCGCTCCTCGGCAAGCGGCTCTACGTGCTCTCCAACGCCGGCGAGCTCATCGCCGTCGATCTGCGGTGACCCGGTCGGTCCGGTGAGGCGGGTCCGGGTGGTCGCGGCGGTCCTCCGCCGGGGTGGTCGCATCCTGGTCACGCGACGCCACGCCCACGCCCAGCGGGGCGGGCAGTGGGAGTTCCCGGGGGGCAAGGTGGAGCCCGGCGAGGGAGAGGCCGAGGCGCTTCGCCGGGAGATCCGGGAGGAGCTGGACTGCGGCATCTCGGTGGGCGAACTGCTCGCCCGCACCACCCACCGTTACCCGGACCTGGAGGTCGAGCTGGCGTTCTTCGCCTGCGTGCTCGAGTCCGGCAGCGAGCCGCGCCTCGTCGGTGCGGCCGCCATGGAGTGGGTCGACCCGGCCCGGCTCCCGACCCTCGATTTCTGCGAGGCAGACCTCCCCGTGCTTCCCGTGCTCCTGGGCTAGCGCCGCGTGCCCGACGGGCGCGTCAGCGGGCGCGCTTCTTCTTGGCCCTCTTGGGGGGTGACGGGGGAGGGTCGCCGGCCACAAGGAACGGGAACGCCAGTGGCTCGAAGGCCCGACCGTCGTCCGAACGCACCATGCGGCTCTCGAGCCCCTCGATCCGGAGCACGTAGCGGCTCGCTGGAGTGAGCGGCTCCACGGGCACCAGGGTGAACCGGGAGGTGGAGCCGCCGACCTCGGCGTCTGAATCCGATGGGACCAGGTTGTCGCGTGCGTCGAGCAGGACCAGGCGAGCGGCACGGGCTGCAAGGGGCAGCCGGAGGTCGAAGGTCGCGCCGGGATCGACCAGGGCGGTGCCGTCCGAAGGTAGCGGCGAGGCCGTGTCTCCCACGCGGACCTCGGCGGAAGAGACGGGCAGAGCGGGCGGTGCGGGTGGGACCGTGGGCTCCACGGCGACCGGTGGACTGCTCGGGCCGGTCACGCCGGCATCACCGGAAGGTCCCGTGGCCGCAGCTGGCGGAGGGGCTGCGGGGGAGCACGAGAAGCAGAGCGCCAGGAGCAGGAATGGGACCGCACCCATCGAGTGGCCAGGAGCAGAGGGGTCAGAGCGAGTCTGATAATGTATATTATGTAAACTACGACCGGGACCGGTCATGCCAGGGAACGGCTCGCCCCTTCGGTCCCGCCGTGGGCCTGGTTTGCAGGACCCGACGACAGCGCAACGTGGCTCGCCGCCCCGCACTCCCCGGCCCTGGCGAGGACCCGCACGATGCGGGGGGCTCCGTTCCGGGATGCCACGGTGCACGGACACGGGATGGCGGAGGGATCGGAGACGCTCTCCGCCACCGACGCGAGCGCCTGGCGCAGCTCCGACTCGAGCCGGCGCATCCGCTCGATCCGGTTGCGGGCCTGGGCGATGTGGGCCGGCAGCCGATCGCGGAGGAGCTGACGGAAATCGAGTGCGGTCCGGCACCCTTCCCGCGTCGCCAGGAGCGCACGGACGTCCGGGATGGAGAGGCCGAGTTCGCGGAAGTCCAGGATGAGCTGGAGCTGCTCGAGAGCTGCCCGGTCGTAGCGGCGGTGGCCCCCCTCGCTCACCGCCACGGGATGCAGGAGCCCTTGCTCCTCGTAGAACCGGACGGTGCGCACGGTCTCTCCCGTCGCCCGCGCCAGATCTCCCGAGGTGAACACCCGCTCCATGAGGGATTGCTAACGGTGCGGGGCCCCGGATGCAACCGGGAGGAGGTTCCGGGCCCTCAACCCTTCAGCACGCTCGAGGCGATCACCAGCCGCTGGATCTCGCTCGTCCCCTCGTAGATCTCGGTGATCCGGCTGTCGCGCCAGTGTCGCTCGACGTCGTATTCCTTCATGTAGCCGTACCCGCCGTGGACCTGGATGGCCCTCGACGTCACCCGCTCGCACATCTCGGACGCGTAGAGCTTTGCCATGGCGCTCTCGGCGCTGTGCCGGAGCCCCTGGTCCTTCATCCAGGCGGCGCGCCAGACCAGGAGCCGGGCGGCCTCGATCTCGGTGGCCATGTCGGCCAGCATGAACTGGATGGCCTGGAACTGGGTGATGGGCTTCCCGAACGCCTTTCGCTCCCGGGCGTAGGCGACCGCCTCCTCGTAGGCGGCCTGGGCGATGCCCAGGGCCTGAGCCGCGATCCCGATCCGGCCCCCGTCGAGGGTCGTCATGGCGACCTTGAACCCCTCCCCTTCGCCTCCCAGCCGGAAACGCTCGGGGAGGACCACGTCCTCGAAGAAGAGCGTGCAGGAGCTCGAGGCACGGATGCCGACCTTCTCGTCGGGCTTGCTGCGGGTGAAGCCCTTCACCGATCCCGGGACGAGGAAGGCGCTCGTCCCCTTGTGCCCCCTGGAGCGATCGGTGACGGCGAAGACCAGCACCACGTCGGCCTGGGGGCCGTTGGTGATGAAGTTCTTGGTGCCGTTCAGGACGTACTCGCTCCCCTTCTTCACGGCGACGGTGCGCATCTCGGCGGCGTCGGAACCGCTGGTGGGTTCGGTGAGCGCGAACGCGCCCAGCCGCTCTCCGCGGGCGAAGGGAACGAGGAAGTCCTGCCGCTGCTCGTCGGTGCCGAACTTGAGGACCGGGTCGCAGTAGAGCGAGTTGTTCACGCTCATGATGACGCCGGTGCCGGCGCATCCGCGCGAGATCTCCTCCATGGCGACCGCGTAGCTGACGTTGTCCATCCCGGCGCCACCCAGCTCGACGGGGATGGCGACGCCCAGGAGCCCCAGCTCGGCGAGCTTCCTGACGGCGTCGGCGGGAAACTGGTGGTCGAGGTCCCATCGACGGGCGTTGGGCCGGAGCTCGGTGTCGGCGAGATTGCGGCAGAGGTCCCGGACCTGGCGCTGCTCCTCGGAGAGCTGGATGTCCATCGTTCCCCCCGGGGATCAGGAGCCCAGGAAGCGGGCCGGGCGCTTCTCGACGAATGCCCGCAGGCCTTCCTTGCCGTCGTCGGTCCCGAAGAGCATCCCGAAGGCCACCGCCTCCATCTCCAGCCCGGCCGGGAGCTGGGGCTGGGCCGTGGCGCGAAGGATGCGCTTCGCCGCGGCGATGGCCCCCGGACCCTTGGATGCGATCTTGCGCGCCTGGGTCAGCGCGTGCTCGAGCAGCTTCTCCGGGGGCAGGACCTCGAGTGCCAGGCCCCATGCCTTGGCGGTGGCCGCGTCCGCCATGTCGCCGGTCAGGATCATCTCCATGGCCCGGGCGGGTCCGACCCGACGTTGCAGCCGCTGCGTCCCCCCGAAGGCGGGGATGATCCCCAGGTTGACCTCGGGCTGGCCGAAGCGGGCCTTCTCGCTCGCGTAGACGAGGTCACAGGCCATGGCCAGCTCGCAACCGCCACCGAGCGCGAACCCGTTCACCGCCGCGATGGTGGGGATGGGCAGGGCCTCGAGCCGCTCGAACGTTCGCTGGCCGGCCTCGGCGAAGCGCCGCGCGTCGAGCGGCGAGAGCTTGGCCATCTCGGCGATGTCGGCGCCGGCCACGAAGGCCTTCTCCCCTCCGCCGGTGAGGACGAGGGCGCGAAGGGTCCGGTCGGACTCGACCTCGGCGAGCATCTCGCCCAGTTCGCGGACGGTGCGGGTGTCGAGCGCGTTCAAGGCCTTGGGCCGGTTCATCGTCGCGATGCCGACGCCGTCCTCGACTCGCCAAAGGATGTTCTCGAGCTGCATCACCCCTCCAGGCCGCCCGCGGGGCGGCTCAAGCGTACTTGTAGAAGCCGCGGCCGCTCTTGCGACCCATCCACCCCGCGGCCACGTATTGCCGGAGCAGCGCGGCCGGTCGGTACTTGTCCTCGCCGAGCTCCCGGTGCAGGACGTCGGCGATGAAGAGGCAGGTGTCGAGGCCGATGAAGTCGGCCAGCGTGAGGGGCCCCATCGGGTGGTTCAACCCCAGCTTCACGCCGGTGTCGATGTCCTCGGGCGTGGCCAGCCCCTCCTGAAGGGCGAAGCAGGCCTCGTTGATGAGAGGGATGAGCACGCGGTTCACGATGAACCCGGGGACGTCCCTGGATGTCACGGTGGTCTTTCCGAAGGTCTTCGTGGCCAGCTCGACCACCGTCTTCCAGGTGTCGTCACCGGTCTGGAGGCCGCGGATGATCTCGATGAGCTGCATCACCGGCGGCGGGTTCATGAAGTGCATGCCGATGAACTGGCTGGGGCGCTTCGTCGCGGCTGCCAGCTGGGTGATGGAGATGGAGCTGGTGTTGGAGGCGAGGATGGCGTGGGGAGGAAGCAGCGCGTCCAGCTTCCGGAAGAGCTCCACCTTGGGCTCGACCTTCTCGATGATGGCCTCGATGGCCAGGTCGGCCCCGGCCGCTGCCTCCACCGCGTCGGCGGGCTCTATCCGGTCGAGGATCCCCTGCCGGACCTCGGCGGTGATCTTTCCCTTCTCGACGAGCTTCTGGAGCGAGGCGCCCAGCTTCCCGTGGGCCTTCGCGGCCAGTCCGGGGATGGCGTCGAGAAGCGTGACGCTCAGGCCGGACTGCGCGGCCACCTGGGCGATGCCGGTTCCCATCTGCCCTGCACCGACGACTGCGATGCGCTGGATCGCCATGAACGCTCCTCTCGCGGGGATGGTCCGTGATACGGAGGATCTGCCGTCCTTGTCAATCGGCGCGTGGCGCCGGATCGCGGATCGCGAGAACGACGCTTCCGCTCTCCGAGACCACGACGGGGAGCACGCTGCGCCGGACCCGCCCGCTCTCCCGGGAGACCCTCACGACGACCTCGTAGCTCCCGTCGGGCAACTTCACGTCGTGGCGGATCTGGGAGGGAGCTCCGGCCGGAAAGCGGTATTCGGCGTGGCGCAGCGCCCCATCGGCCCGCCTGACCTCCACCTCCAGCGTCCGGATCGCCGCGGCGTCGTCCAGGTCGTAGACGAGCGTCACGTCCCGGGGCATCCCACGGAGGACGAACAGGCCGACTGCCGCGAACCCCACGAGGAGGAGGAGCCGGAGCGGGCCGTTCACTCCCCCTCGCCCTCCGGGGCGCCCTTCCCCCGCCGCTTCACCCTCACCCGCACCGGCGGGGTGGGCTCGCCGTCGGATGCCTTGAGGCGCATCTCGGCGTGGATCTCCACGGTCATGTTCTCGACCGATTTCAGGATCTCCTTCCGGAAGGTCTCGGAGTCGAGCATGCGGCGCATCTCCTGGGCGACCACCCGCAGGACCTCGTCGCGTGCGCCGGCCGCCTGCGAGACCAGGTAGGTCGCGAGATCCTTGGGCAGCTTCCACTCCCGGGCGACCTTGCGGGCCCCCTCCTCGGTGAGGAACAGCGCGCCCACGCCGGTGAGCACGGCCTTGCGGACCACGTCGGCGACGAACCCCACGGTTCCGGGTCCGCCTGCGGCAGGGTCGGGTGGCGTGGTGGGATCTTCGGGGATCTCGGGATCGGCCATGGGGCAAGCCTAACCCATTCCCGGTCCGCCGCGCCCCGGGAGGGCGCTAGGCCCGGGGCTGGGCGCCGATGACCGGAAGTCGTGGGGCCTTCATGACCTGGATGCTGATCGCAGCGGCGACCTGCCCCGCCATGGCATGGAAGGCCCGGGCCTGTGGCCCGTCGGGGAGCGCCTCTACGATCGGGACCCCGGCATCCCCGCCCTGCCGGACGGCGAGGTCGAGCGGGATCTCTCCCAGGAAGCGGATGCCCATGCGCTCGGCTGCGGTACGCGCGCCGCCGTGGTCGAAGATGGGCGTCTCCTGTCGGCAGTGAGGGCAGATGAAGGTCGACATGTTCTCGACGATGCCCAGGACCGGGATGCCCACCTTGTCGAACATGAGCTTGGCCCGGATCACGTCGGCGAGCGCCATGTCCTGGGGCGTGGACACCAGGACCACGCCGGCGGCCTTGACGTTCTGCGCGAGGGTGAGCGGGATGTCCCCGGTCCCTGGCGGAAGGTCGAGGAGCAGGTAGTCGAGCTCTCCCCAGTTCACGTCGCGCATGAGCTGGAGGAGGGCACCCGTCACCATGGGCCCGCGCCAGATCATGGCCTGGTCCGGGTCGACCAGGAACCCGATCGACATGAGCTTGAGGCCGTGGGCCTCGATGGGGTCGAGACGGTTTCCCTCGACGGTGGAGGGGCGCTCCGTCACGCCGGTGAGCAGCGGCAGCGATGGGCCGTAGATGTCGGCGTCGAGGACTCCGACCTTCGCGCCGCTGCGTGCGAGGGAGAGGGCCAGGTTGATCGTCACCGTGGACTTTCCCACCCCACCCTTTCCCGCCCCGACCAGCACGATGTTCTTCACGCCGGGGGTCATGGACGACTGGGCCACTCCGGGGGCCGATCGCACCCGTGCGCCGAACTTGATCTCGACGCGGGTCGCGCCCGCTCCCCGGAGCGCGCCCTCCACGTCCTTCGCGATGGTGTCCTTGAGGGGGCAGGCGGGGGTGGTCAGCTCCACCTGCAGGGAGGCGACGCCAGCCTCGACCTTGAGGTCCTTCACCATCCCGAGCGTCACGATGTCCCGGTGGAGCTCGGGGTCCATCACCTTGCGGAGGGCGGCCATTGCGCTGTCGAGCGAGATTTCCATCGTGGCGGGGCTATAGCGGGAGGCGCCGGCCGTGGCAAGATGGTTGCCTTGCTGCGGGTGCTGCGACTCGACGGAGGGGTGGCCCGGTGCGGAGAGCGCGAGCTCGCCACGCCGGGAAGCACCATCTGGGTCGACTGCACGCCCGAGCCAGAGAACATCGACTGGCTCTCCTCGCGGTTCGGGTTCCACCCGCTGGCTCTCGAGGATGCGGCCCACGCCGACCAGCGCTCCAAGTTCGAGGACTACCCGGGAACCACATTCGTCGTCCTTCACCGGCTGGGGAGCCACCTCGACGGCGAGGAGGCGCTCGACCAGGAACTGCACGCGTTCCTGACACCCGATGCGCTGGTGACGGTCCACGTCGACCGGATCGTCGAGCTCGACGCCGTCTTCGACCGTGTGAAGAAGGACCCTGCCGTGCTGGACCGCGGCCCCGACTTCGCCCTCTACCTCGTCTACGACGCCATCACGGACGCACACTTCCAGCTCGCCGATTCGCTCTCGGACGAGGTCGAGAACCTGAACGAGAAGGTGCTCGAGGACCCGAGCGAGCGGGAGGCGGTCTCCCGCATCTCCCTCCTCCGCCACCGGCTCGCCCACCTCCGCCGCAGGCTGGCCCCTCAACGGGAGGTGCTGGCGGCACTTTCCCGGCCCGGACAGCCGGTGGTTCACGAAAGGACGGTCGTGTACTTCCGCGACGTGGAGGACCACGTCGTGCGCATCACCGAGCAGCTCGACGTCGCTCGCGATCTCGTGTCGCAGACCATGGAGATCTACCTCTCCTCGGTGAACAACAGGCTCTCCGCGGTCATGGCCCGGATGGCGCTCGTGGCCACCATCTTCCTCCCCCTCACCTTCGTGACCAGCCTCTTCGGCATGAACCTGCCGGGGACCGACCGGGGGATGGGATGGTGGCTGGTCGGGGCAACGACGATCGTCCTGCCCGCCTCGATGTTCGCCATCTTCAAGAGGCGCGGCTGGTTCTGACCGTCACGGTTCCCTCGCCGCCCTCCGCGCCCTCCACCGACACCTCGACCGGAAGGAAGGCGCGAACCACCTCCGCGCTGGTGACGAGGTGCCGAGTCACCTCTCCCACCGTGAACCGGGTCGCCGGGTCGACCCCCGGGGGCCGGGGAACGCGACCGGCCGCGACCAGGGCGGCAGGGATGAGGAGTTGATCGGCGAGGTGCGGGTCGACTGCTCCGCGCCCGTCGAGGAACCGCGAAAAGGACGCCACCGCCGCGTCGGCGGTCCTGTCGGGCTCGCGCCCCCCCTCGCTCGTGGCCGAATGGCCGGAGCGGACCCTCTCGAACCGTGCGACGACGAGGACGTGGCTGCCCCGGGACGCTCCCCCCGGCATGGGCAGCACGCGAGCCTGGCAGGCGACCCCGCACTCCCGCATGCGGCGCTCGGCGCGGTCGGCCTGCCGCTCCCCGATGGAGAACTCGACACCGGCCGTGAGCGACAGGACCTCCGTCTCGACGAGCGTTCCCCTGTGCTCGAGATCGAGCGAGGGCATCGCCCGGGCCGGATGGACCGTCGCGCTGAACTCCCCTCCCCCTTCGGGGTGGAAACCAGCTCCATGGAGCGAAAATTCGAACGGGAATCCCAGCCGGGCCACGGCCGGCGCCCAGACGAGGGCGAGATAGTGGAAGGAAGGGCTGTGATCCTGGTGGGTTCCGCCGAGAAGGGTCACCCGCGTGGGGGCGCCGGACAGGGCAAGTGGCCAGCAGAGAGTCTGGAAGAGGAGCGGCGCAGAGCCCGCCGTCCCGATGTCGAACCGCCAGGCATCCTGGATCACAACCTGCCGGGGTTCCAAGGAAATCATCCCTGATCCCACCTCGTCTCCGGTCAAGATTCCCCGGCAGATTGCGGCGATGGCCCGGGCCGCGGCGAGGTGCTGGGGGCGCAACCCCGGCTTCAAGCGATCGTGGCGGATCCTGTTGACCCGGAAGGGCCTCCCGGTGACGGCGGACAGGCAGAGCGCCGTCCGGAGGATCTGGCCGCCCCCCTCGCCCATGCTTCCGTCGAGTTCGATGGGGCCTCGGGGTTCCACGCCCGGCCATCTAGAACCCGGCCGCGTTCCCCGTCAAGACGCCTGCTTTCGCTGAAATAACCCGTTCAGCCCGGCGTAGGGCCGTACATGGTTGCAGCCCACGCACTCCCCGGGATAGGTTCCCGCGTCTCCTGGCCCGCCATGAATCAGGGGGATCGGGTCCTATTGGCGCCTCCATCCCACGACGCGAGCCTCGCGCTCTCGGCCTCGCGCGGCGACCGCCGGGCGTTCACGAGGCTCGTGGAGGAGAACAAGCGCTCGGTCTACGGCCTCTGCCTCCGGCTCCTCTCCGACCCGGAGGAAGCTCGCGACGCCGCCCAGGAGGCCTTCACCCGCGCCTACGCATCGCTGGAGAGCTACGACCTCGAGCTGGCCTTCGCTCCCTGGGTCCTGCGGATCGCCCGCAACCACTGCCTCGACCTGCTCCGCCGCCGCATCCCGGTGCGCGCCAGGGTCGAGCTCGACGCCGGGGACGAGGACGGGCCACCCCGCGAGCTCACCGACACCTCGTCGGAGCGGGCCGACGACGCCATCCAGAAGGCCCAGACCCGTGAGGCCCTCGAGCGGGCGGTGGCTGCGCTCCCGCCCAACTACCGCGAGGTCGTGCACCTCTTCCACGTCGAGCAGCTCTCCTACAAGGAGATCGCCACCACCATGGGAATCCCCCTCGGTACCGTGATGACCTGGCTGCACCGGGCCCGCGCCCAGCTCCGCAACCTTCTCGAGGGACAGGAGGTCGCGCCATGACCGACATCCGCCACCTGACCGAGGACGAGGCGCAGCGGTTCCTCGAGGACGGGCTCGCCGCGCCGGATTGCAGCCGGGCGGAGACGCACCTCGCCGGATGCCCGTCTTGCCAGGCGCTCGTCCTCTCGTTCGAGGCCCTCTCCGACGCGCTCTCGGGACTGCCGCTGGGCGAACCGCCCGCCGACTTCACCGCCGGCGTGATGGCCCGCATCGACGAGCAGGAGGCCGTCCGGGCCGGCGAGCGGCGCGTCATCCTCGCGGTCCTCGGCGTCGTGGGCGTCTCCCTGGCGGTCGCTCTCGTCCTGGCGGGGCAGTCCACCTGGGCTCCCGTCCTCTCGGCCGTCTCCACGGGCGCGGTGAGGGCGCTGCAGGCGCTCCGCATCACCTCCGACATCCTCACCCCCGTGGTTTCGGCGCTCCGCCTGCAGATCGTCGTCGCCGCGGCAGCCGTCGCCATCCCGCTGACGCTCGCCCTCTCCCGCCTGGCGACTCCCCGCCACGGCCAGGCCGCCTGAACAGGGACCACGCCATGCTCTCCGCACTCGCCATCGCCCTCCTCCTCGCCGCCCCGCCGGCTCCCCCGGCACCCCCGGCCCCGCCCCCTTCGCCGTTCGCCTCCGCCCGGCCGGGTCGCGACCCGCGCCTCCTCGGCGAGTGGCCCCAGAAGGCGTCAGGCGCCCGGGTGACCTTCCGGGATGGGAAGATCAGCGTGGACAAGGCGCTGCGGAAGATCGCGGACACGGCGGGCTGGAGCCTGGTGGCCAACACCGGCAGGGCCGGGGATCGGGCCCTGGTCCTCGACCTCCGCGACGTCCCCGTCGAGGACGCGCTGGTTTCCGTGCTCGAGGGCACGCCCCTCGCCGCGACCCGCCGGGGCGACACCATCACGGTCGCGCCGCACATCGTCCCCGCGGCAGAGTCGCCCGTCCTGTCCGGCTTCGACACGGCCAGCGGGAAGAAGGTCACCGCCAGCTTCAACGACGCACCCGCCGACAAGGCGCTGCGCCAGATCGCCGAGGCGGCCGGATGGTCCATCGTCCTCCCCCCCGGTCTTCGAGGCGCGGTGAACGCGAGCTTCCGGGCCACCCCGGTCGAGGAGGCCTTGAAGGCGGTCCTTTCCCAGGCCGGGCTGTCCGCGTCCCGGGAGGGGTCGATCGTCACCGTCGCCCGCGAGTCGGGGCCGCGCGTGGTCGTGCGTGGCGACAAGCGGCGCCTGGTCTACGACGGGAGCGGCGAGCTGCTCACCGAGGACATCCGCGGCATCGCCGAGGAGGCCCGCCAGGCGGCTGCCGAGGCCCTGAAGGAAGCCACGGGCGGCTCCCCGGTCGATACCGACGTCCAGGTCGACGGCGAGGACGCCGGCGGCAAGGGGCGAGACAAGGTTGCCTCCGGCGACGTGACCATCGGTCCGGGCGAGCGCTGGCGGGACGTGGTCGCCCTGCGCGGAAACGTCCGGATGGGTGCCGGGTCATCCGCCCGGCAGGTCACGGCGGTGCTGGGCTCGGTGGATCTGGAGGCCGGGGCCACGGTGGAGCGCGAGGTGGTGGCCGTGGGAGGGGACGTCCACGTGGCGTCCGGTGCGCACGTCGGCGCCGACGCGGTGAGCGTGGGGGGCGAGGTCTCCATCGAGCAGGGCGGCACCGTCGAGGGGCAGGAGGTCTCGGTCAGCGTGCCGGGCATCGCCGGCCTCATCGGTCTCGCCACTCCGGGCCCTTCCGCGTCCAAGGGAAAGTCCTTCGGATGGCAGATCACGCAGGCCATCGCCAAGTTCGTCGTCTTCTTCCTTCTCGCGCTGCTCTTCCGCGCCGTGGCGCCCGCCCGGCTCGACCGGGTCACCGCGAGCCTAACGCGCGCACCGCTTCGCGACGTGCTGGTGGGCGTGCTCGGGACCATCGCCATGCCGGTCCTCACCGTGCTCCTCGTCGTCACCATCGTGGGGGTCCTGCTCGTTCCGGTCCAGCTCATCGCCATCCTTGTCGCCGCGGTCCTGGGCTACACGGCCCTCGCGCTCCTCGTCGGCCGTGCCATCCCCCTGGGGGGGAAGACGGGGAACGTGGCGGTCCAGCTCGCCATCGGAACCGGTATCGTGGTCCTCATCAGCGAAATCCCCTTCGTTGGCTGCATGGCGATGATCTCGGCGTGGTTCCTGGTCTTCGGCGCGGTGCTCCGGTCCCGGGGCGGGCAGCCCGATCCGGCGGCTCCCATCCCCAGCGCCATCGTCGCCCCGACCCCGGGGATCTAGTGCGCCGACCCGGGGCGTAGCCCCCAGGGGGTCCTTGAGGAAACGTCCGTTTTGGGTGACCTACTGTCGGCATGACCCTCGCCAAGCTGGCCGTGCTCGCCGCCTCGTCCGCAGTCCTCGCCTGTGCCACCCCCGCCGGGACTCCGATCCCGGTGACCGCCCCCTCGCCGGGCGAGGCCAAGCCGCGCGACTTCCAGGCCACCGGGGAGGTCTTCATGGACGCCCAAGGAGCCGGGACGAGCGTGGCCTTCAGCGATTTCCGTCTGGTCGGACCGCGAGTCAACATGACCCGCGCCCAGGACGGCAGCTGGGCTGGCAACCTCGGCGACCGGAACATGATCGTCACCGTGAAGCCCGGGCGCATCACCGGCGACGGGGTGGACCTCTTCGTGGTCCGCAACAAGGCCACCGTGAGCGTCCAGGGCATGTACTTCCAGAGGCAGGTCTGGTTCACCATGAAGCCCGGCGAGATCCAGGGCACCACCGACGGCGGGTCCTGCTCGTTCGACCTCACCCCCACCAAGACCCCGGGGACCTTCACGGGCGGTGTTGGTTGCGGGGGGAGCATCCGCATGGGCACCCTGCAGCTGACCGGGACCGCCGCGAACATCGAGGACCCGCCCATGCCGCAGCTGGTCTTCTCGCTCCTCGCCGTCCTTCCCTGATCGCGTCTCCGGCCGAGCGGCGTCTTCAGGGCTTCCGGGTCGGGGCCATCGGGAGGCGGCCCAGCGCCTCGCGGGAAGCCCGCCGGACGTCGGCATCGTAGTCTGCTCGGAGCGCGTCGAGGCGCCTCGATGCCGGCTCGTACCGGATCCGGCCGAGGGCGCGAGCGGCAGCAGCCCGGAGCGGGGCCCGCTCGCTGAGGAGCTCGGTCGAGAGGGACTCCCCCGCGTCGGCCGACCCGAGGGCACCGAGGGCCTCCACGATCTCGAGCCGTCCATTTGGCCCTCCCGTCGGGAGCGCCGCCAGCAGCGCGGCCGTTCCGGCCGGATCCCCGATCCGGCCGATGGCCACCGCCGCACCAGGGGCCAGCGCCCCGGCCAGAAGCGGAGACAGGATCGGGACCGCCGACGGATCGCCGGTCATGCCCAGGGCTTCGACGACGGCTTCGCCCTCGGCCTGGTCTCCTGCACCCGCGGAGAGTGCCGCGCCGAGGGGCTGGACGGCCGTTCCACCGAGCGGCCCCAGGCCGAGATAGGCGGCCCGGCGGACCTCCCCGTCGGGATCTTCCGCGAGCCGGGAGAGCGCGCCGGCAGCGCCCGGCTGGCGCGCCGCGGACAGGGCCCGGGCTGCTGCGATCCGCAGGCGCGGTTCCGCGGACGATTCCAGCCGCGACACCAGGGGTCCGGACTGCTCCGGGGCGAGCCGGGACAGCGCAACGGTCACCTCGGCAAGCTCCTCGGTGTCGGTGGACGCCACGCGCCGCTGCAGCGCGGGGATCGCCGCCTGGAATTCCGCCAGCCCGAGGGCACGGGCGGCCTGGGCTCGCACGTGCGGGTCGCCGCTCGTGGAGAGGAGCGACAGCGCCTGCTCGGCGGGCGCCCTCCGGCGAGCGGGGGGAAGTCCGAGCGCCCCGAGCGCTGCCAGGGCCGGGACGGCCTCCAGTCCGCCCCGTGCGATTCGCTGGGTCAAGGGGCGCTCCGGGCATTCGGCAGTGCGCTCGCGCGCGGCGAGGGCGGCCGCCTCGGCGACCTCCGGATCTCGCGCGCGGAGAGCCACCTCGCACAGGGACAGGCCCACGTCGGGCGCGGGAGGAAGCGCGGAGAGGGCGGCGACGGCGGCACGACCAATCCGCGGCGGTGCCGAGAACCCGAGCGCTCCCAGGCTCTCTGCGGCGCCCGGGTCGCCGATGTTCCCGAGCGCCCGGGCCGCCGCCTCGGCGACCCCCGCCCATCGGCTCCGAAGGGCAGCCTGGAGCGCCGCCACGGCGCTCCGGTCGCCCGAGGCGCCGAGGCCCCGGGCGGCGGCGGCGGCGAGTGCCGGATCGGATTCGCCATCCACGAGGAGGGTCAAGAGGTGATTCACCGCCTCGGCCCGCCCGCTCCGGCCCAGCTCCTCCGCCGCACCGGCTCTGGCGGCCGGCGAGCCGCCGCGGAGCTCCCGGGAGTACCGCGCCCACAGCAGGCGGGCCTCCGCCTCGACCGCCTCGCGCAGGGACGTCCCGAGCACCTCGAGCGCGGCGGCGATATCGCGACGCCCCTGGGTATCGACCCGGCCAAAGGCCTCGGCGAGCGCGCGCCCCGCCCGCTCGTTCCCCTCGGCGACGATCCGTGCGTCGGTCGACGAGCCGGCCGGTCGCACCGTCGCGAGGGCGCGCGCGGCCGCCGACACGACCTCCGGGTCCGGATCGGAGAGCATCGGCGAGATGGCGTCGATCGAAGGGATCCCACCCCGGATTCCGAGTGCCCGGGCAGCCGCGGCGCGGACACGGGGATCCGGATCCACCTGGGCGGCGAGGAGGGGCGCCTGCTGGGCGCCGTCCCGAGGATCGACCAGCTTCGCGACGGCGGCAGCGCGCCGGTCCGGGTCCGGTGATGCGAGATCGGAGCCCACACCCGGGCGGCAGGCCGCCAGCGCCGTCGCGAGGGCCGCGGCGGCGACGCGCCTCACCGCTTCTTGCCCCGGTCGCCCCGCCCGCCCTGCCCTTCCCTCCCGCGCGTGGCGGACGGGCGGACGCGGCGGGGTCGCGATTCGCGCTCCGGCCGGGCATCACGCTCAGCCCTTGGCTCGCGCACGGGACGCGGCTCGGGCGCGCCGTGGCCGTGACGGCGCGCCGCGCGCGGCAGGGGGAGCGGGGTCGACTCGGGCTTGCCGCCCTTCGACACGCCCGCCGACCGGCGCAGGGTCTCGACCTCCTCGGGGCGGAGCTCGCGGGTGTGGCCGGGACGGAGGCCGGCCACGCTCACCCCGCCGAACTCGGGCCGGAAGAGGCGGAGGACGTCGAGCCCCACCGACTCGCAGAGCCGCTTCACCAGGTGCCGCCGCCCCTCACCGACCACGACCCGGATCCAGGAGTTCTTCTCAACCCTCTCGTGAAAGGCCGCCTCGAGGGCCTGCGCCGGTCCATCTTCGAGCCGGACCCCGGCGAGCATGCGGTCGAGCGACCCGTGCGGCGGATCCCCCTTCACCTTGACCAGGTAGGTTCGCCGGTGACCGTAGCGGGGATGGGCCAGACGGTTCGCGAGGTCGCCATCGGTCG
The DNA here is from genome assembly GCA_963831265.1 of uncultured delta proteobacterium. Taxonomy (GTDB): domain Bacteria; phylum Myxococcota; class Myxococcia; order Myxococcales; family Anaeromyxobacteraceae; genus CAIOAK01. The sequence goes on from CAWHPQ010000006.1 coordinate 29,528, forward strand.
TGAAGAGCAACGCCCCCTCCGCATCCCAGTCCAGCCGTCCGACCGGGAAGACCCGCTCCTTCACCCCTCCCAGGTACTGGGCCACCGTTGGGCGGCCCTGGGGGTCCGAGAGCGTGGTGACGCATCCCGGCGGCTTGTAGAGCAGGATGTAGCGGGTGCGGGCTTGCACCTCGACGGGCTTGCCGTCGACCACCACCAGGTCCGCGCCGGGATCGACGCGGGTGCCCATCTCCGTCACCACCTTGCCGTTCACGGAGACGCGCCCGGCAGCGACGAGCTCCTCCGCCTTGCGGCGGGAGGCGACCCCGGCGCCGGCCAGGAACTTCTGGAGCCGTTCGCTCATGGCTTGCCTTCCTCGCCGTCCGGTGGCGGGGGCTCCGGATCGAGGACCGATCGGGCCGTGCGGGTGCTCACGTCGGCCCGGTCGATGGCCCGCTCCAGTTCCTCGAGCGCGGCGTCGCCCTCCTCGCGCCCCCTCTCCAGGGCGGCGCGGAGGTTGGGATCGGACAGCTCGGCCACGAGCCCCTGGAGGTTCGGCATCTCGGCCGGAGCTTCCCTCTCGACGATCTCCCGGTGCTCCTCGGAGAGCTCGTGGAACTCCCGCAGGGTGGGGAGCGACGCCAGGTCCTTCAGCGCGAAGAACTCCAGGAACTCTCGGGTGGTGCCGTAGAGGATGGGACGGCCCGGCTCCTCCTTCTTCCCCAGGATCTTGAGCAGCCGCCGCTCCAGCAGCGCCTTCATCACCGCACCGGAATCGACTCCCCGGATCTCCTCCACCTCGGGTCGCGTCACCGGCTGCCGGTAGGCCACGATGGCAAGGGTCTCCAGGGCGGCGCGGGTGAGACGCTGCGGTTTCACCCGGAGGAAACGCCGTGCGAAGTCGGAGGCGTCGGGCGAGGTGCGCAGCTGCCACCCGCCCGCCACCTCGTGAAGCACGATCCCCGAGACTCCCTCGCGGAAGTGGCCGGAGACCTCGTCCAGGGCCTTGCGGATGCGCGCTGGCTCGAGGCCCGTCGCGAGCCGGACCTCCTCGACCGTGAGGGGCTTCTCGGAGAGGAAGAGGAGCGCCTCGACGACGGAGCGGGCCTTCTCCGGCGAGAGCTTGCGAGCCTGTGCCGCGAGCTTCTCGAAGGGTTCCTCGCGCTCGGGCGCTCCCTCGGGAACGTCGATGGCGGCCGGCTCGACCTCGTCGAGGGACGGGTCGGCCTTGGCTTCCTCGGCCGCCTGGAGGGCCTGCAGTTCCTCGACGGTGGGGCCGGGCCCCTGGGTCTCGCTCATCGGTACTCCTCCAGGCCTTCCGTTCCCGGCGTCCCGTCGCCCAGCGTGTCGCGCGCCTCGACCAGGATCTCGCCGGCCGCGCCGTCGGCACCGGGCGCCGCCTGGACCACCCGCAGGAGGCGCAGCCTGGCCATCTCCAGGATGGCCAGGAAGGCGGCGATGAGGTCGGACCGGCCGGTCCCGCCGGCGGACAGCAGCAGCTCGACGAAGGAGACCCGGCGGCGGAGACGCAGGACCTCGGCCACACGGCTGATGGCATCGGTGATGGAGAGCCGGTCGGTCTCCACCTCGTGGCGCGACTCGGGCTTCACGTTGGCGAGCGCCTTGTCGAGGGCCTCGATGAGCTGGAAGACCGAGACCTCGGCGAGCCCCTCTGGCCCATCCGCCTGGGGCAGGCGGGAGACCCGCGTACGGCGGGTGAAGACGTCCCGGTCGAGGATGTCGTGGCGCCCGAGCTCCTCGGCGGCCGACCGGTACTTCTGGTACTCGAGAAGGCGCCGGACCAGCTCGGCCCGCGGGTCGCCCTGCTCCTCCGCCGGGTCGGCGTCCTCGGCAACCTCGGTCCGAGGGAGGAGCAGCTTCGACTTCACCAGCATGAGCTGGGCCGCCATCTGGAGGAACTCGCCGGCCACGTCGATGTCCAGCTCCTGCATCGTCTTCAGCGCCGCCAGGTAGGCCTCGGTGATCCGGGCGATGGGAATGTCGAAGACGTCGACCTGGTGCTCCTGCACGAGGTGGAGGAGCAGGTCGAGGGGGCCCTCGAACGGAGGTTCCCCGGGACGGGCCGCCGGAAGGGAAACGCGAAACGCCTGGGGGGCAGGTGGTTCGGCCGCGGAAGGGCCCGGGGTGGCCGGGTCGGGGGTCATGCCAGGTTCATGGCCGTGCGGACCTGCTCCATGGTCCCCTGGGCCTCGGTGCGGGCCCGGGCGGTCCCGTCCCGGACCACGTCCCGGACGAAGTCGGGCCGTGCGAGCAGCTTCTCCCGGGTCTCGCGGAGCCGCTCCTGGTCGGGCACCAGGCGCTCGAGCAGCTTCTTCTTGCAGTCGACGCAACCGATCCCGGCGGTGCGGCAGCCCTCCTTCACCCAGGTCTGCGTCTCCGGGAGGCTGTAGATCCGGTGCAGGTAGTAGATGCCGCAGACCTCCGGATTTCCGGGGTCCTTTCGCAGCTTCCGGGCGGGATCCGTGACCGCTCCCATCACCTTCTTGGTGGTGGTCTCGGCCGGCTCCCCCAGCTCGATCGCGTTGCCGTAGCTCTTCGACATCTTGCGCCCGTCGATGCCCACCACCTTGGCCGCCTCGGTGAGGAGCGGCTTCGGCTCGGGGAACACCTCGCCGTAGTGGAAGTTGAACTTGCGGGCGATCTCCCGGGTCAGCTCGAGGTGCGTGACCTGGTCGGCGCCGACCGGGACCATGGTGGCCTTGTAGAGGATGATGTCGGCCGCCATGAGCACGGGGTAACCCAGGAAGCCGTAGAGCGACAGGTCCCGGTCGGTGATCTGCTCGCGCATCTCCTTGTAGGACGGGGAGCGCTCCAGCCAGCCGATGGGGGTGATCATCCCGAGGAGCAGGAAGAGCTCGGCGTGCTCCTTCACCTGGCTCTGGATGAAGAGGACCGCCTTCGAGGGGTCGATCCCGGCGGCCAGGAAGTCGACGAACATCTCGAACTCGGCCTGCTTGAGCTTGTCGGTCTCGTGGTAGCTCGTGGTCAGGGCGTGCCAGTCGGCGCTGAAGAAGTGTGCGCGGGTGGTCTCCTGGAGCCGGACCCAGTTGGCGATGGCGCCGTGCAGGTGGCCGAGGTGAAGCCGGCCGGTCGGACGCATGCCGGAGACGACGATGGGGAGCTTCGGTTCGGTCATGGGTTCGGTTCTCAGGCGATCATGCTGGCGAGGCGGACCAGCGCCTCGATGGCCGCGTTCACCGGGACCGCGATGATCCGCCAGCCGAAGAAGACCAGGCCCAGCAGGAGGAACATCGAGAAGCGGGAGAAGGTCTCCCAGGCCGGGCGGAGGCGGGCGGGCAGGAAGGCGTCGACGATGCGGCTTCCGTCGAGCGGCGGGACGGGCAGCAGGTTGAAGATCGCCAGCACGACGTTCATCTGGATCATGCTGAGCAGGAAGGCGGCGGCGATGTGCGGGGCCCCGCGGCCACCACCCGACGCCCCGAGGTCGGGCGCAACCCGGGCCACGATGCCGAGCAGGACGGCGGAGAGGATGGCGAGGAGGACGTTGGAGAAGGGGCCCGCCAGGGCGGTGATCATCATCCCCTTGCCCATGTTCACGCCGCGCCGGAAGCGGGCCGGGTTGACGGGGACGGGCTTCGCCCAGCCAAAGGGGACGTTGAGGAGGGGAAGGATGAAGGTTCCGATGGGGTCGGCGTGGGCGAGCGGGTTCAGGGTCAGCCTGCCGAGCCGCTCGGCCGTGTCGTCGCCGAGACGGCGCGCGCTCCAGGCGTGCGCGAACTCGTGCACGGTCAGGGAGAGCAGCAATACCGGGATGAACAGGAGCAGCCGTCCAAGGATGCCCTGGAGAGAAAAGTCCAATGGATCTCCCGAGGAAAGGACGGTTCACTAGCACCGGAGGGTCGGCGGGTCAACGAGAGCCGACCGGCCGCCGGATCAGGCGCGTGGGTGGTGCCGCGCGTGGAGCCGGCGGGCCTGGGCCCGGTCGACGTGGGTGTAGATCTCGGTGGTCGAGACGTCGGCGTGGCCGAGCATCGACTGGACCGCCCGCAGGTCGGCGCCCCCCTCGAGCAGGTGGGTGGCGAAGCTGTGGCGGAGCTTGTGGGGCGAGACCGTGCGCGAGATCCCGGCAGCACGCGCGTACCGGCCGATGAGCTTCCAGAATCCCTGGCGCGTCATCCGTCGGCCCCGCGACGTCACGAAGAGGTCGCGGCTCCTCCGGAGGCGGAGCATCTGGTCCCGGGGCCCGCCGAGCCAGGCGCGCAGGGCATCGGCGGCGGGGGCGCCCACCGGGACGAGCCGCTCCTTGTTGCCCTTCCCGCGGGCGAGGAGCACCCGGGACTCCAGGTCGACCTGGTTCACCTCCAGCGTGACCAGCTCGGAGACCCGAAGGCCGGTGGCGTAGAGCAGCTCGAGCATGGCCCGGTCGCGGGAACCGGCCGCGCCGCGCACCGTTCGCGGAGCGGACAGCAGCCGGTCCACCTCGTCGCGGGAGAGCAACTGGGGGAGCTTCCGGGTCTTCCGGGGGGCGTCGACCTCGTCGGTGGGATTGGCCCTGGCCACCCGCTCCGACAAGAGCAGACGATGGAAGCCTCGGATGGCCGAGAGTGCCCTGGCCTGGCTGCGGGGCGAGATGTCCCGCTGGGCCAGCGCTCCCAGGTGTGCCTGGACGTCGCCGCGCCCCACCTCGTCCCAGGAAGTCCGGCCGGAAGCAGCGAGGAAGGCCAGGTAGCGGCGGACGTCGTGCGCGTAGGACTCGACCGAGTTCCGGGCCAGCCCCTTCTCGACGCGCAGGTGGGCGAGGAAGAGGTCGAGGGCCGGGGCGAGCGGGCCGCCCTCGGCGGCCGGGGGCTCGCGGCGCGCCATCAGAGGTCCGTGACGTCGCCCTTGCCGACGCGCTTCACCACCGGTTCCGGGCCGGTGAGGTCGACGACGCTGGAGGGCTCGTCTGGCTGGTAGCCGCCGTCGAGGATCAGCTCGAGCCCGTGACCGAGGCGATCCCGGATGTCGCGGGCGTCGATGAGCACCTCGCCGTCGGAGGTGGCCGCCGACGTCGCCACGACGGGATGCGCCAGCCTGCGCACGATCTCGAGCGCGACCGGGCTGTCCGGGAGGCGGACCCCCACGGTCTTCTGACGCCGGAGCGCCAGGTCGGGGACGAGCCGGGTGGCCGGGAGGACGAAGGTGAAGGGCCCCGGCGTCTTTCGCCGCAGGACGCGGAAGGCGGCGTTGTCGAGCATGGCGTAGCGGGCCACCTCGGCCAGGTCGGAGCAGATGAAGGAGAGCTCGTGGCTGCGGGGCAGCTGCTTCAGCTGGTAGATGTGCTCGATGGCCCGCTTGTCGAAGAGGTCGCAGGCGATGGCGTAGTAGGTGTCGGTCGGGAACGCGACGAGGCCGCCGGAGGCGAGCACGCTCACCGCCTTCTCCACCACCCGCGGCTGCGGGTGCACCGCGTCGATGCTCCAGATGGTCGCCGCCATGGCCTTGCCCATCCGGAGGTTACCAGGGGGCTGGCCCCGGTCAATTGCGCGTCAGGGCCTGGACGAGCGACTCGGAGATCCGGCTGGCCTCGAGCCCCTCGACGCGCCGCCCTTCCCGGTTGCGGACGTAGAAGGCGTCGGCGGCGCGGTGTCCCTCGGTGGTGATGCGTGCCAGGTCGACCGTGAGGCCCAGGTCGAAGAAGGTCCGGGACAGCGTGTGCAGGAGCCCCACCCGGTCCGCGGTGAAGACGTCGATCACGCTGTGGTGCCGCGAGCTGTCGTTGTCGATGACCACCTTGGTCGCGACCCGCGGGAGCGGCCGGGCCGGGAGCGGCGAGGCCTTGAGCCGTCGGGCCATGAGCTCCTCGAGGTCGACCGCCTCGACGAGCACTCCCTGGAGGTCGGCCCGGGCTGCGTGCCAGCGAGCGGGGTCGATGGCGCCCCCCTCCGGGCCTCGCAGCTCGAAGAGATCGAGGGCTCTGCCGGCGATCCAGCCGAGGGCGGGGTCGGCTGGAGTGGAGAAGACCTCGGCGTGCTGGATGTCGATGCGGTGGGCGGCGAGCACGCCGGCCACCAGCGAGAGGAGCCCGGCGCGGTCGGCCGCGGTGAGCGCGAGCTCGGAGTGGCCGAGGGACGGGCGGTGACGCACCACCGCAGCGAGGGGCCTTCGCCGGCCCATCTCGAGCAGCCGGAGGTGGCGCGGGGCCTGGGCCGGCAGCTCGGTCAGGAAGTACCGGGCCGGCATGGCCGAAATGAAGCGATCGCGCTCCCCGGGCGGGATCCCCCGTGCGGCGAGGGCGGCATCGACGGCGGCGCGGCCTGAGGCCTCGTGCGTACCGGGAACCGGGCGCCCTCCCTGCTCCCCGCCGTCGGTGAGGAGGGCGCGGGTCTTCTCGTAGAGCTCCCGCAGCAGCCGCCCTTTCCAGTCGGTCCAGGTCTTCGGGCCCACCGTGGCGATGTCGGCGTAGGTGAGCAGGTAGAGCTTGTCGAGCCGGTCGGCCGTTCCCACCTCGTCGGCGAACGAGTGGATCAGATCGGGATCGGAGAGGTCGCGCCGCTGCGCGATGTTGGCCATGCGCAGGTGCCTGGCGACCAGCCACTCGACGTCGGCCGCGACGTCGGGTTCGAGCCCCATGCGCACGCAGGCGGCTGCCGCGATCTCCGAGCCCCGGGTCGAGTGGTCCTTGCCCGACCCCTTGCCGATGTCGTGGAAGAGCGTTCCCAGGTAGAGCCCGAGCGGATGGGGAATTCGCTGCATCAGGCCGGTGAGCCCGTCGACCTGGAGGTCCCCGTTTCGCAGGGCGAGCAGCCTGCGCACCGCGAACAGGCTGTGAACGTCGACGGTGTACACGTGGTACAGGTCGATCTGCCGGCGGGCGGTGACCCGGGCAAACTCCGGCATCACCCGCTCCAGTACCCCGACCTCGTGCATCACGGGAAGGAAGCGGCCGCGGGTCCCGGGCCGGGTGAACATGGCGATCAGTTCCTGGTTCAGCTCGGGATCGGCGGCAGCCTCCGGGAGGAACTCGGAGGCCGCCTGGGCGGCCAGGTCGCGGGCGAACGGGTAGAGGTCGAGCCCCTCCCTGTCGGCGGTGGCGAAGAGCCGGACCAGGGCGGCCGGGGAGCGGCGCAGGACGTCGCGGTCGGCCACCGTGAGCCTTCCGCGGAACACCTTGAACTCGCCACCGTCGATGGGGCGAGCGTCCGGGCTCAGGGTGCTGGTCTCGGCTCCCTTCCGGGAGGCGAGTGCATCGGCGCGCCGCCAGGGCTTGGCCCGGGAGGGCTCGAGACAGCGATCGACGAGTGCGTCGCTGGCCACCAGGATGGTCTTCGCAGCCAGGTAGTAGTGGCGCATGAAGTCCTCGACCGCGGCGTCCCCCTCCCCGTAGCCCATGAACGCGGCGAGCTGAGGCTGCAGGTCGAAGGTGATCTGGTCGGTCTTCCGGCCGGTGAGGTAGTGGAGGTGGTTGCGGATGCGCCAGACGAAGTCGCGCGCGCGCCGGAGCTCGCGGACCTCCTGCTCCGGCAGGAGCGCACGCGAGAGGAGGTCGGTGATCCCGGCGACCTTGAAGCGGGCCCGCGCCGCCCAGAGCCCCATCTGGAGATCTCGGAGGCCGCCCTCCGACTGCTTGAGGTTGGGTTCGAGGAGGTAGAGGGAATCGCCGAACTTCTCGCGCCGCTCGCGCGCCTCCCGGGTCTTGTCGGCGATGAAGGCGTCCACCTTGGCCTGGGACAGGCCGTGGAGCTGATCGCGCTCCAGCTCCTGGTAGAGCGGCCGGTCGCCGTGGAGGTGGCGCAGGTCGAGGAGCGCCGTGCGGGCCGTGTGGTCGCTGGCGGCGAGATCGTCGCAGGCGTGGATGTCGCGGATGCCGTAGCCCACCTCGAGCTTCAGGTCCCAGAGGGCGTAGAGGAACCTCTCGCTCGCCTCCTTCACGAACGGTCCGGGCTCACGCTTCTCGTGCAGGACGAGCAGATCCAGATCGCTATGGGGGGCCAGCTCGCGCCGCCCGTAGCCGCCCAGCGCGACGAGGGCCACCGGCGTCGGCAGGTGGGTGGCGGCAGCCGCGGCGAGCGATCGTTCCCAGACGGCCGCGACGATCCGGTCCATCGCCGCGCTGAGGAGGCGAACCACCGTGCGCCCGCTCCCGCCGCCCATGTGCACCGTCTCGACGTAGCTCCGCAGCGCGACGAAGTCGGTCCGCACGTCGCCGGTCAAGGGCGGCATCCCCTCGAGGCGCGACTCGTACTCGTAGGGGGCGGCCTTGGGAAGCTTGGCGAAGGAGGCGTCCTGGACCAGCATGCCGGTTGCCTATAGCGGCCAGCTCAGCGAGCCGCCACGCTGCCCCGACCGGCGAAGTCGACCACCGCCCGCGCGACCCCGTCGGCCACCAGCTGCTGGTAGGCGGGGCTGACGAGCCGCTGTTCCTCGGCCCGGTTGGAGATGAAGGCCGTCTCGACCAGAACCGCGGGCATCCGGGCCCCGAGCAGGACGTAGAAGAGCGCGCTCTTCACCCCGCGGTCGCGGACCGGCCCCTGGGTCTGCCGGGTGCGTGCGGTGATCTCCTTCTGCACCAGCGCGGCCAGCGTCCGGGAGGCGCGCGCGCTGGACTTCGAGTCGAGGTCGGTGAGGATCCGCTGCACGTCGTCCGGCGTCTCCTCCAGTTCCAGCGCCCCGTTCTCCCGCGCGGCCAGGCGGCGCGCGTACCGGTCGTCGGTGACGTTCAGGAAGTAGGTCTCCACCCCGCTCCGGTCACGCCGTGGCGTGGCGTTGGTGTGGAGGGACACGAAGAGGTCGCCCCGGGCCATGTTGGCGATGGCCGTCCGCTCCTCGAGCTTGAGGTAGCGGTCGTCGTTCCGGGTGAGCGTGACCTTGAATCCGTGGGAGCGGAGCCTCGTGGCGAGCCGCCTGGCCATGGCGAGGACGACGTCCTTCTCCCGGACGCCGCGAGGACCGATGGCGCCGGTGTCGTGGCCGCCGTGGCCGGCATCGACGATGATGTGGCGGATGGGCCAATCGGCGGACTCGGAGTCCTCGTCTACGCCCGCAGGGCGCGGCAGGGCCCGGGCGATGGCCTCCTTTCGCGCCTCCTCGACCCCGAGGTCGACGATGAGCCGAGGTGGATCACCTAGCGTGAAAACCTGGTAGGCGTCCTTGCCCTTCAGGTCGAGCACGACGCGGACCGTGTCCGGGCCGTGCTGTGCGGCACGGATGCGGTGCAAGAGCGCGTCGGCGACGGTCCGCTCCCTCCCGGGACCGTCGAGGACGGCGGGGCGGAGGTCGAGGGCGAGGCGCCGGGGCTGGTCGCCGCTGGCGGGGAGCTCCTGCTTCTCGAAGGCCACCGGCTGGGAGAGGTAGACCGCGACGCGGGTGTAGTCGGGACTGGTCCAGGAATGGACCTCGGTCACGTGGGCTGGATTCCGCCGAGGGGGTGGACGGTGCCCGGTCCGGGGAGGGCGGCGTATCCCGGTCGACCAGCGCCTCCTCGAGCACCGGGTCGAGCCCCTCGTCCTCCTCGGACGCCGCCGGGGGAGGCGAAGGGACGGGGGGGGCGGAGTGGCTGGGCGCCGGCGCGACGGGCGCAGGCGTGCGCTTGCGGGTCACACGAGCCACGGGAGCCGGATCGTCCCCGGCCTCGCGGCGGATGGCCGCGGCGAGGGATGCTGCCTGGGGCGCTCCGGCCTTCGATGCGCGTGAGGCGAGCTTCAGGGCCGCCACCCGGTCGCCTTCCACGGCCGAGTACCGGTAGAGCGCGTACCGGGCGCGCGCGGCATCGAGGAGGGCTGGACCGGTGTCGGGGCCGCGGGCGGCTCGCTCCAGCGACCGGATGGCTTTCTCCCAGTTGTCCCGGTAGCGCCGCTTCGCCGGGTTCTTCTTCACCGCGGCCAGCTCGGCCCGGGCCTTCTGGAGCGCCGCGGACGGGGCCCTGGCACGTGCGGGCTTGGCGGCCCGGGATCGGGGGGGCGGCGACGCCCCCTTGGTCGGCCGCGACTGCGCCTTCGCGGCGTCCTTCGCCTCCCCCACGACCGGCAGGAGGAGGGAGAACGCCGCGACGAGGGCGAGGGGGACGAGCCAGTTCCTGTGGCCGGATGGAGGCATCGGTCGAAACCACCCTACGCCCGGTGATATCGCGATCCAGTTTTCGGTATGATCGGCTCCCCCCTGCTGCGGAGGTTCGCCATGGCCAAGGAGAAGCGCGTCGGAGTCATCCTCTCGGGGAGCGGCTACCTCGACGGGTCGGAGATCCAGGAAGCCACCCTCACCCTGCTCTTCCTCGACAAGCGGGGCGCCAGGGTCACGGCCATGGCGCCCGACGTCAGCCAGATGCACGTGGTCGATCACAGGAAGGGGGAGCCCGCCTCGGGTGCCCCGAGAAACGTGCTCGACGAGGCGGCCCGCATCACCCGGGGCGCCATCGTCGACGTGAAGACCGTCAAGGCCGACGACCTGGACGCCCTCATCCTTCCCGGCGGGTACGGTGCGGCCAAGAACCTGTGCACCTTCGCCACCGAGGGTGTGAAGCTTCAAGTGAACCCGGACGTCGAGCGCCTGATCCGGGACGTGGCCGCGGCCGGGAAGCCGCTCGGCTTCATCTGCATCGCCCCGGTCATCGCCGCGAAGGTCCTCGGCGCGAAGAAGGTCAAGCTGACCATCGGGAACGATCCGGCGACGGCGGCCGCACTGGGCGCGCTCGGGGCGATCCACGTCGACACCCCGGTCGACCAGATCGTCGTCGACGAAAAGAACAGGGTGGTGTCCACACCCGCCTACATGCTCGGGCCGTCCATCGCGCCCGTCGCCGCCGGCATCGAGCGTCTCGTGGGAGCGGTGCTCGAGATGGCGTGAAGATCAGGTTGACGCCGGTCAAGGCACGGCGGCCTTGTTGGGGTCATCCTGCCGCGACCGTGAATCTTGGCGGACGAGATCCGTCCCAGGCTCAGGAAACGCCAACTCGAAATAGAAGGGGGAATCCCGTGAAGAAGATCCTCAGCGCAGTCCTCGCCGTCGCGTTCCTCGCCGTCGCTTCGCCCGCCCTCGCCGCGCCGCCGCCCGCATCGGTCGAGCTCAAGGGCGCGACCCAGCCTCCCGTCACCTTCGACCACAAGAAGCACCAGGGCCAGGGCTGCAAGAAGTGCCACGGGGAAGGCGCTCCCGGGAAGATCGAGCTCAACAAGGACAAGGCCCACGCCCTGTGCATCGACTGCCACAAGGAGAAGGCCAAGGGCCCGGTGGACGCGAAGGCCTGCACCGCCTGCCACAAGAAGTAGGAACGATCTCCAGATCGCCGCGACGGGGGGCCGGGTCACCGGCCCCTCTTCCTTTCCGGCTCCCTACTCGAGGCGGGCCTTGAGGTCCGCGAGCAGGTTGAGCGCCTCGAGCGGCGTGAGGCGGTCGAGCGCCAGCTCGCGCAACTCGGCGCGCATCCGCTCCAGGCGCGGGTCGGGCGTGGCGAAGAGCCCGAGCTGGTCGACGGGACGCTCCCGCCGCCGGACACCGCGTGCCAGCGCAGCGTGGCCGGCGTCGTCGACCTCCAGCGACTCGAGGTTGCGCAGGATTTCCCGGGCCCGGGCCAGGACCTCGACGGGAAGGCCGGCGAGCTTGGCAACCTCGATGCCGTAGCTCCGGGAGGCGCCACCGGGCACCAGCTTCCGGAGGAAGACCACCCGGTCCCCCACCTCGCGAACCGCCACGGTGAGGTTCCGGACCCGGGGCCGCTCGCGGGCCAGGTCCTGGAGCTCGTGGTAGTGCGTGGCGAAGAGCGTGCGACAGCCGGTGAGGTCGTGGAGCCTCTCGGCGACGGCCCATGCGATGGAGAGGCCGTCGAAGGTCGAGGTGCCCCGGCCGATCTCGTCGAGGATCACGAAGGAGCGCCGGGTGGCGTTGTGGAGGATGGAGGCCGTCTCGGTCATCTCCACCATGAAGGTGGAACGTCCGCGCGCCAGGTCGTCCGAGGCGCCGACCCGCGTGAAGACACGGTCGACCACCCCGACGCGCGCCCGCTCCGCGGGAACGAAGCTCCCCGCCTGCGCCATGAGCACGATGAGTGCGGCCTGGCGCATCACCGTGCTCTTGCCCGCCATGTTGGGGCCGGTGATGACGAGCAGCTGGGCGCCCCCGGGGTCGGCGCTGGAGGAGAGGGTGACGTCGTTGGGGACAAAGCCCCCGGAGTCGGAGGGGAGCATGGCCTCGACCACCGGGTGGCGCCCGCCGACGATCTCGAGAGATTCCGAGTGGTCCAGGACGGGGCGCCGGTATCCGCGCTCCGCCGCGACACGCGCCAGGGAGAGCACTGCGTCGGCGGTGGCGACGGCCGAGGCCGCCGCGCGCAGCCTTCCCGCCTCGGCGACCACCCTGCCCCGCAGCTCCTCGAAGATCCTTTCCTCGATGCCCACCCGCCGCTCCTCGGCGCCGAGCACCTGCTCCTCGAGCTCCTTCAGCTCCGGCGTGACGAAGCGCTCGCCGCCGACGGTGGTCTGGCGCCGCTGGTAGTCGGACGGGACGCTGGGAAGGTTGGGCTTCGTGACCTCGATGTAGTAGCCGAATACCCGGTTGTAGCGGACCTTGAGGGAGCCGATCCCGGTTCGCTGCCGCTCCCGTGTCTCCAGGGAGGCGATGACCCCCTTTCCGTTCTCGGAGAGCGTGACGACCCCGTCGAGCTCCTCCGACCAGCCGCGCCGGATCATCCCGCCCTCGCCCGTCGTCGCCGGGGGCTCGTCGGCCACGGCACGCTCGAGAAGGGCGGCGAGATCCTCCAGGCCGCGGAGCGACCGGCCGGTCGTGGCCAGCAAGGAGGAACCGGCGCCCTCGAGGAGGTCCGCCGCGGCGGGGAGCGCGGAGAGCGTCCCGGCCAGCGCGCGCAGGTCCCGCGCGTTGCCCTGGCGCAGCGCCAGCCGGGAGAGGAGCCGCTCCACGTCGGCCACGGGCCGGAGCGCATCCACGACCTGGTCCCGCAGCACCGCGCCCCCGGCCAGGGCCCCGACCGCGTCGAGCCGGTCGTCGATGGCGGGGACGTCGGTGAGCGGGTAACGGAGCCATTCGGCCAGGCGTCGGCCGCCCGCCCCGGTGACGGTGCGATCGAGCAGCCCGAGGAGCGAACCCTTGCGCTTCCCCCCGGCCAGCGTTCGCTCGACCTCCAGGTTCGCCCGGGTGCTCTCGTCGAGGAGGAGCACGTCGTCGGTCGGGAGGAGGGAGATGCGGTCGACGTGGCGCGGGTCGGTTCGCTGGGTCTCCGACAGGTAGTGAAGGGCTCCCGAGGCCGCGGCGATGGCGAGGGGCAGGTCGGCGACGCCGAAGCCGTCGAGCCCGGCCACGCCCAGGTGGCGGGAGAGCTTCTCGGCGGCGCGCTGGAAGGCGGCGTCTTCCACCTCTGCGACGGGGGCCCCGACGGTCCGGGCGATCCCGGCCGCCCGTGGCAGGCCCGCGGCCGTCCGCGCGACGACCAGCTCCCGGACACCGGCCTTGCGGAGCTCCTCCGCGAGCCGCGCGTCGCTGTCCACCTCGCCGCAACGCAACTCGCCGGTGGTGGCGTCGAGGAGCGCGAGCCCACCGCCCTCGCCGTCCGGATCGAGCGCCAGCGCCCCGAGGAAGCTCGCCTCGCGGGGGTCGAGCGACTGCTCGTCGAGGACCGTGCCCGGCGTGACCACCCGGGTCACCTCGCGCTTCACGATGCCGCCCTTGCCCGGCGGCTCCACCTGGTCGCAGATGGCCACCTTGAAGCCGCGCTCGAGCAGCCTGGCGACGTAGCCGCGCGCGGCGTGGTAGGGGACGCCGCACATGGGGATCTTGCCATCCCCCTTGGCGCGGGAGGTGAGCGTGATCTGGAGCACCTCGGCGGCCAGCACCGCGTCCTCGGCGAACATCTCGTAGAAGTCGCCCAGCCGGAAGAAGAGGATGGCGTCCGGGTGCCTCGCCTTCACCTCGAGGTACTGGCGCATCATCGGCGTCGCCGGCTGTGCGATCTCGGCCACGGGGAGCTTCTAGCACGCCGGTCCGCCCGCGTGGCGGGTCCGGGGCCCGGGTGCTAGCATCCCGGCGTGCTGCGCGAGGCCATCCACGACCTGAACCGCCTCCGGGAGGTCTCCTCGGTCATCGCCCGCCACGGTTTCGGCGCGTATCTCGAGAAGGTCCGGCTCGGCGCGGCTGCGCCCCGACCGGATCCGGCGGCCGGTGCCCCGGTGGGTCCCCCGCCCTCCGACGGCCGCAACGCCGCGCGGTTCCGCCAGATGCTGGTGGACCTCGGCCCCACCTACGTCAAGCTGGGTCAGCTCCTGTCCAGCCGGGGCGACATCTTGCCCCCGGCATGGATCGCCGAGCTCTCCCTCCTCCAGGACGCGTGCGAGCCGCTCCCCATCGAGTCGATCCGCCGCCAGATCGAGCTGGGGCTGGGACGCCCCGTCGACGAGCTGTTCGCCTGGCTCGACCCGGTGCCCGCCGCCAGCGCGTCGATCGCCCAGGTCCACCGGGCCCGCACCCACGCCGGCGCCGACGTGGCCGTCAAGGTGCAGCGCCCCGGCGTCCGGGAGGAGTTCGAGGGCGACCTGGGTCTCCTGCAGTACGTGGCCCGGTTGCTCGAGGCCCTGGTGGAGGAGACGGGCGTGTACACCCCGTCCGACATCGTGGAGGAGTTCGACCGCGCCATCCACGAGGAGCTCGACTTCGCCAACGAGGCAAGGAATGCGCGCGACATGGCGACCGCCTCGCGCGACCTGCCGTTCGTGGTCATCCCGGGCGTACACGCGTCCCATTCCTCGGCCACCGTGCTCACCCTCGACTTCGTGGAGGGATTCAAGGTCACCGACCTGGCCGGTCGGGAGGGATACGACCCGCAGCGGGTGGCGAGGAACCTCATCGAGGCGGCATTCCGCCAGCTCTTCGGCGGCGGGATCTTCCACGGGGACCCGCACCCCGGGAACATCCTCGTCCTCCCCGGAAACCGGATCGCCTTCCTCGATTTCGGCCTGGTGGGGCGCATCGGCCGGCCCATGCAGGAGGCCCTCATCACGCTGCTCGTCGCGGTGGCGCTGCGCGATCCGGAGACCGTGGCCCGGGTCCTCTACCGCATCGGGGTCCCGGAGGCCCACACTCCGATCACCACGCTGCGCGACGACATCTCGGCCATCCTCGACCGCTACCTGGGGCTGAAGCTCGACCAGATCCGCTCGTCGACGCTCCTCACCGACATGCTCGACCTGGCAGTGCGCCACAAGATCAAGGTGCCCCGGGAGTACGCCATCCTCTGCAAGTCCTCGGTGACCATCGAGGGGCTCATCCGCGGGCTCTACCCGGAACTCGACATCATGGAGGTCGGCCTCCCCTACGCGAAGGAGATGCTCTTCTCGCGGTTCCAGCCGGGCGACGCCTCGGGCGCGCTCATGAAGTCGATGCTGAAGCTCCAGGGGCTGGCCGAGGACGTCCCCACCCAGCTCTCCCAGATCCTGGCGGACCTGGAGGGCGGCAAGTTCCGGGTCCAGGTTCGCTCGGAGTCGATCGACCGCATCGCCGACAACGTCCGGTCGCTCGGGCTGACGGTGTTCCTCGGGCTGCTCGCCAGTGCGCTCGCCCTGGGCGGCCTCTTCGTGGTGGCTCGGCAGATGCCGGGATCGCGCGCCGTGCTCCTGCTCGGGTTCTCCGCGCTGCTGCTCGCCGGGTTCCTCTTCGGCGCCTCGCTCACGGTCTACTGGCTGGGCGGCCGGATCCCCAAGCTCTCGCTGCGCAAGCTCATCCACCGCGTGTCGCGCCCGGGCTGAGACCCCAGGGCGAGGACCCCCACCGCCGAGAGTCGCCACAGCTCCGCCGCGGCCGCCAGCAGGGCCGCGGCGACGGCCACCAGCAGCTGCGGGAAGAGCTGGAGCGAGGGAGGACCGGCCCGGGCGACGGCCCCGAGCGCGCCCAGAACCCCCTGAGCGGATCCGGTGGCGAGCGCCGCGGCCAGCCACACGGCGATCAGGGCCGCCAGGAAGGCGGCGGGGCGCCCCAGGAACGAGCCGAAGGCATTCCGGATGGCCCTCCCCGCCCCCTCCCCGGCGATCGAGGCACGCGCGACGGCGACGTCCCCGGCCGCGGAGAGCGAGGAGGCCAGGAAGGCGGTGGCGGCCAGCGCGAAGGCTGCGACGAACGCGGACGCACCGGGGGACGAACTCCCCTGGACGCGGGCACCGACCGCGAGGACTCCCAGGGCGGCGGCGAGCAGCATGACCTTGCCCAGGAGGTCGAGGAGGAGCGCCGCCACGGCCGCCGGAAGCACCCGGTGGAACCTCCAGGCTGCTCCCGGGGCGAAGCGCGGTTCCTCCCCGCGACAGCCGGACAGGCGCCAGGCGGCGACCGGTACGGCCCCCGCCACCCAGGCCACGCGCAAGGCACCCCAGAGGAGGAGGCCCGCGAGCCAGAGCCCGATGGCGATGAAGAGGAACCGGGGCGAGTTCCACACCCGGAGCACGGCGCCCAGGACGGCGCCCGGGCTCCCTCCGCGCTCGATGACCTCCCGGGAGGCCATCCAGGACAGGGCCACCACGAAGGCCGTCCCGGGGAGTGCCAGCGCACCTCGGAACAGGGCCACCCCCATGCCCAGGACGGCGATCCATGGTTCACTGGCGACGGCCCGGAATCCGGCGCCGAGCGCCCTGCCCACGGTCGGTTCCTGCATTCGTGGACCGTACGCCCCCACCTCCGGTCCGGCAAGGCGGATCCCGGAACGGAAGTTGCGTCTGAACGTCCGGAGGGTATACTGGCGTTCAGGAGGCGCCGACCCCATGGAAGCCCTGACGGACCGACAGCTCGAGGTGCTTCGTTTCATCGCCCACCAGATCGAGGAGCAGGGCTACCCGCCCACGATCCGCGAGATCGGGGAGGCCCTCGAGATCCGCTCCACGAACGGGGTGAACGATCACCTCAAGGCGCTCGAGCGCAAAGGCTACCTCACGCGGGATCCGGTGAAGTCGAGGGCCCTCATCCCCACCCCCAGGGCCCGCGAGGTCCTGGCCGGACGCGGCTCGGGCGCGCAGGTCATCTCCCTGGCGGCCCGGGCCGCCGCGAAGACCCCGTCTCGCCTGGTCGACGTCCCCATCGTCGGGCGGGTCGCCGCGGGCCAGCCCATCCTGGCGGAGGAGCGTATCGAGGACACCGTCCAGGTGGACTCCTTCTTCCTGGGAGCCGGCCGGAAGGTCTATGGCCTGCGAGTCCAGGGCGATTCCATGATCGGCGATGGAATCCTCCCCGGCGACTACATCTTCGTCCGCAAGCAACTGAACGCCGACGACGGCGACATCGTGGTGGCCATGATCGATGACGAGGCCACCGTGAAGCGGGTCTACTTCGAGGGAGACCGGGTCCGGTTCCAGCCCTCCAACCCGCGCATGGCGCCCATCTACGTCCGCGAATCGGACTTCCGCAGCACCATGATCCTCGGCGTGGTGGTCGGCATCTACCGTCGCCTGCAGTGACGGCTGCACCCTACCCGCGCGTCTTCGCCTGCCGGATGTAGCGGTCGAGGTCCTCGCGGTCGATGAGGGAGAGGATCTCCACCCTGTTCTGCCGCTCGGGCCGCCTGTAGATGAGCCGGACGTCGGTGGCCACGCGTACGCGGTAATAGGAGGGAAGACCCTCCAGCGGGATGGCTCTGAGGCTCGGGTGGCGGTGGTCCAGCGCCAGGAGGTGCGCCTGCTTGAAGGCGGCACGCAGGATCCGCCGGTCCCATCCGTCGAGCGAGTCGTAGAACTCCCGCGTGTAGACCGGGAAGAGCCAGGTCTCGGCGTCTCCCCCGTCCTGCTCGTCGGGGGCGGAGGGGACGGGTGCGGTTGCCGCCTGGGGTGAGAATTCGGCCCGGGCCTGCTCCAGTTCCGCGGCGAGTTCCTGCTCCCGCTCCCTGGCACGATCCAGCCTGGCCTCGACGGCTCCGAGCTTGCCGGTGAGGTCGCGTACCTCGGCGCGGGCACGCTGGGCGTCGACGGCGGCGTCGGAGGCGCGCAGGGCATCCGCGTCTGCGCGGGCACGTGCGAACTCCCGCCGGGCCTCCTCCGCCGCGTCCTGGGCCCGGGCAGCTTCTTCAACGGCCCGCGACTCACGCGCACGCGCCTCGCGAAGGGCGGCCTGGAGCTTCTCCCTCTGCTCCTCCCCCTTCCGGCGGATCTCCTCGGTGCGCGCACGGCCCTCCTCCTCGCTCTCCTTCAGCCGAGCCTCCAGCCTGGCCATCTCCGCCACGAGCGCCTCGACCTGAAGCGCCGGGTCGTCCACCGGCGGGTCCTCCCTGCCCGGGACAGATGCCGGGGTCCCGCCGGATCCGAAGTAGTGGACGGCCAGCTCGTCGAGGAGCGGATGCGCCGTCCGGCGGACCTCGGCAGCTCGGTCGGAGAGAACCCGCCAGAGGGTGAGCGCGAGGGCCGCGTCCCCTCCTCCGACCTCGAGCAGGTCGGCTGCATCCGCCTCCCCGAGATGGGTGTTGGGGAGCGGCGGGCGCTCGAAGGCCTTCACGAGTGCGTCGATCACCGACCGGGCGGCCGCTGGGTTCCCCAGGATCTCGTCGGCGATCACGTCGCACCGCTCGACGTCCCCGAGGGAGCCGCTGCGGAACCCCGGGATCGCGAGCTTCCTCTCCTTGACGATGGAGCGGGTCTCGTCCGGGGTCAGCGCCACGAAGAGGAACACCGAGAGCTGATCCCGGGACAGCTCGGAGAGCGGGGCGTCCGCCACCTGGACCGGGTCCCCGTCCGCGGCGCGCGGACCCTTCCGCGCCGGGGTCTTGGCCTTGCCCTTCGCCATCCCTGGACCGCCTCAGCCCCGCGAAGCGAACACCGGTTGCACGGAGCGGATCCCGCTGCGATCCACCTCGTAGACGAAGCCACGTGCCCGGCGGACGGGTTCGTCGGAGACCCGGCTCGCCGATCCGGCGCAGAGCACCGGCGTGGTCCCGGCCGCTCCGGGGATGTCGAGGCGGAAGGCGCAGTGGCGGTGGCCGTGCAGCACGCCGGCGATGGGGAGATCGGAGACCAGGCGGACGACCTTGTCCGCGTCGGCGAGGGGCGTGCGGGCCACCAGTGCGTCGGAGCGGACGCGCTCCCGGGGGAGCAGGAGGTGGTGGTGCAGAGCGAGGAGGACGGCCCGTCCCTGCTTCACGTTCTCCCGGACGAGTTCCCGGCAGGCCTGGAGCTGGGCCGACCCAAGCTGCCCCGGGGTCTCGAGAGGCTCTTCCCCGAACCGGGCGCTGTCGAGCGCAACGATCGCGACCTCGGGGGTGGGGAGGGTCGCGAACGGATAGGAGGGCACGGGGCGGCGCATGCCCCGGCCGTCCGGACCCACCATCCGCAGGAACCGGGCGGTCTTCACCGAGTCGGCCGTCCAGACGTCGTGGTTGCCGGGGACGACCGTGAGCTTTCCGGCCTCGGACCACTTGCGGAGGAGCTTCGCGGCCCGCTCGAACTCGCTGGCCTCGGAGGAGAGCGTCAGGTCGCCGGTCACCACGAGATGGTCGAGCCCGGCATCCTCGAGCTCGTCGAGGATGCGCTGGGCCAGGCGAACGGAGTGCCGGTCGCAATCCCGGGGAAGGTAGCCGTTGCGCGGGTATCGACCGCGGTCGGAGAGGTGGAGGTCGGAGACGTGGCCGAGGCGCAAGCGGACGGATGCTATCGGCCGCAGGGAGAAGCGTCAAACGACGGTCCGGACGCTTGACCGCCCCCTTTCCGGTCTTAGATCGACCGTCAGGGTGCGGTCGGATATCCTCACCGTGCCGGAGCAGCCCGTCTCCGAGGGAAACGTGAAGGAGCAAGCCATGTCGGAGAAGAAGAAGGAAGCTGCAGGCGCACAGGTCGCACCGGCCATGGGTCCTCCCGCCCTGATCAACAAGGAGGACATCCCGCAGGTCCTTCCCATCCTTCCGCTCCGCAACTCGGTCTTCTTTCCCGGCGGGGTTCTTCCGCTGGCAGTCGGTCGCCAGAAGACCATCGCCCTCATCAAGGACGCCGTCCGGGACGACCAGGTCATCGGGGTGGTCACGCAGCGGCGTGCCGAGGAGGAGGATCCCGGGGCAGCCGACCTCTACACCGTCGGCACCGTCGCCCGCATCGTGAAGCTCCTCAAGATGGGCGAGGACAACTACTCGCTCGTGGTCCAGGGGCTCGCCCGGGTCCGGGTGCTCGACCTGGTGCAGGAGACGCCCTATCTCAAGGCGCGCGTCGAGCCGGTCGAGGACAGGACCTCCGTCGACGAGGTCGAGGTCGAGGCCCTCGCCATAAATCTGAAGAAGCTCGCCCGCGAGGTCATCGAGCTCATGCCGGAGCTGCCCACGGCGGCCACCGAGCTGGTCGACTCGATCACCCACCCGGGCCACCTCGCCGACCTGATCGCGGCCAACGTCGACGTCCCCATCGAGGAGAAGCAGCAGGTCCTCGAGACGGTCGACCTCAAGGCGCGCATGAAGCTCGTCCTCGAGCTGCTCAACCGCAAGCGGGAGATCCTCAAGCTCTCCAACAAGATCGACAGCGCCGTGAAGGGCGAGATGTCGAAGACCCAGCGCGAGTACTACCTGCGCCAGCAGCTCAAGGCGATCAAGGAGGAACTGGGCGAGCTTGGCGAGGAGGAGGAGGAGCTCGACGAGCTGGGCGAACGGCTCAAGAAGGCGGGCCTTCCCCCCGACGTGGAGAAGGTGGCCAACAAGGAGCTCAACCGCCTGAAGAGCATCCCCACGGCCAGCTCGGAGCACGCCGTGGCCCGCACCTACCTCGACTGGATCGCCGACCTCCCCTGGGCCAAGCAGACCGACGACAACCTCGACATCGAGAACGCCCGCCAGATCCTCGACGCAGACCACTACGGCCTCGACAAGATCAAGAAGCGCATCCTCGAATACCTGGCCGTCCGCAAGCTCAAGAACGACATGCGCGGTCCCATCCTCTGCTTCGTCGGGCCGCCCGGCGTGGGCAAGACCTCGCTCGGCCAGTCGATCGCGCGGGCCACCGGCCGCAAGTTCGTCCGACTGAGCCTCGGCGGCGTGCGGGACGAGGCCGAGATCCGCGGGCACCGGCGCACCTACGTGGGAGCGCTGCCGGGCCGCATCATCCAGTCGATGAAGAAGGCCGGGGCCAACAACCCCACCATGATGCTCGACGAGATCGACAAGCTCGGCGCCGACTTCCGGGGTGACCCCAGCGCGGCGCTCCTCGAGGTGCTCGACCCGGAGCAGAACTTCAGCTTCTCCGACCACTACCTCGACGTGCCCTTCGACCTGTCGAAGGTCATGTTCATCGCCACCGCGAACCTGCTCGACCCGGTGCCCGGGCCGCTCCGCGACCGCATGGAGATCCTGGAGCTGCCCGGCTACACCTTCGAGGAGAAGGTGCGCATCGCCCAGCAGCACCTCGTGCCCAAGCAGCTGAAGGAGCACGGCCTCTCCCCGGACGCCATCGAGTTCTCCGAGAAGTCGCTCATCAAGATCATCATGGCCTACACCCGGGAGGCCGGCGTCCGGAATCTGGAGAGACGCATCGCCGACGTCTCGCGTGCCATCGCCGTGGAGGTGGCCAGCGGGAAGATCCCGGCGGGTGCCCGGCGGGCCATCGACGAGAAGGATCTCGCCGACATGCTCGGACCGGAGAAGTTCTACAACGAGACGGCCGAGCGGACCGAGGTGGCGGGCGTGGCCACCGGGCTCGCCTGGACCGCAGCTGGCGGCGACCTGCTCTTCATCGAGGCCACGCGCATGCCGGGGAAGGGATCGCTCACCCTCACCGGGCAGCTGGGCGACGTGATGAAGGAGTCGGCGCAGGCGGCCCTCTCGTACCTCCGCTCCAAGGCCGACCACCTGGGGATTCCCGCCAACTTCCTCGAGAAGACCGACATCCACATCCACTTCCCGGCCGGCGCAATTCCCAAGGACGGCCCCAGCGCCGGCGTGACCATCCTGACGGCTCTCGTCTCCCTTCTCTCGGGCATCCGGGTCCGCTCCGACGTGGCCATGACGGGAGAGGCCACGCTGCGCGGCCTCGTCCTCCCCGTGGGCGGCATCAAGGAGAAGGTGCTCGCCGCCCACCGGGCCGGGATCAAGCGGGTCATCATGCCGGCGAGGAACGAGAAGGACCTGGTCGACGTCCCGGAGCAGGCCCGCAAGGAGCTCGAGTTCGTCTTCGCCACCCACATGGACGACGTCCTCGGCGCGGCGCTGGAGGAGAACCCGGTCGGCCGCAAGGTCCCTGCGGTGCCTCCGTCCGACGGCGGAGGGAAGCCCCCCGAGGTCCGGGCCTGAGCGCCGCAATGCGGGTGCCCCTCCGGGTGGCCCCTGCACCGACATCCGTGTCATAGTGTTCGGCGATCACTCGGACCGCGGCGTCGCGGTTCGGAGGGAGTGGCTTGATTCGCCGCATCGACCGCTACGAGATCCTCGAGCAGGTGGGAACCGGTGGAATGTCGGTCGTCTACCGGGGCCGTGACACCGCGCTCGACCGGGAGGTGGCGGTCAAGGTGCTCCATCCCCATCTCGCCCAGAAGGCCGACTCGCGCGCACGGTTCTCCCGGGAGGCGCGGGCGGTGGCCCGCCTGTCGCACCCGGGCATCGTGGAGATCTACGACTACTCGGGAGACGAGAACGAGGAGAGCTGGCTCGTCACGGAGTTCGTCCACGGACGGACCCTCCGCGCCTTCGCCGACGAGGAGGGGATCGCCCTCCCGGAGTGCGGCGCGCTCATCGGGCTCGCCCTGGCGGATGCGCTGGTCCACGCCCACGCGGCCGGCGTCATCCACCGGGACCTGAAGCCCGAGAACGTGATGGTCGCCGAGTTCGGGGATCGACCGTCCGTGAAGCTGGCCGACTTCGGCATCGCCCGGATCCTCTCCCAGGACGATCGCATGACCATGACCGGGGCGATGGTCGGGTCGCCGAACCACATGGCGCCCGAGGTCGTGGACGGCCGGGAGGCCGACGAGCGCTCCGACGTCTTCTCGCTGGGCACCATCCTCTACTGGCTGTGCACCGGGCGGCTCCCGTTCGAGGCGCCAAACCCCAGCGCGACCCTTCACCGGCTGGTCACCGGCGACTTCCCCGATCCACGTTCCGTGAATCCGGCACTGGGCGATCCGCTGGCCCGCGTCATCGTCTCCTGCCTGGCCCTCGACCGGTCCGCACGCCCGGGCAGCGCCGCAGAGGTCCGCGACCGGCTGGCCGGCATCCTGAGGGCCGACGGCATCGACCGCCCCGAGGAGACCCTCACGGCCTTCCTCGCCGATCCCCGTTCGACGGCGGAGGCGCTTCGCCCCGTGATCGTGGCGGCACGGCTTCGGCAGGGGGAGGAGCACCTGGCCCGCGGAGAGGTGGCGATGGCGCTCGGCGCCTTCGACGGCGTGCTGGCCGTGGAGCCGCGCCATCCCGCCGTCCTCGCCCACCTCGCGGCAGTGGCCCGGTCCGATCGGCGATCGCGCCTCCTGCGCCGGGGCCTGGCCGGCCTGGGAATCCTGGGCGTGGCGATCCTCGCGGCGCTGGGGATCGCGCGCCTCCGCGAGCGGACCCCGTCGGCCGTGGACGTCGTGATCGCGGCCGGCCCCCCGGCGGTCGCCGCGCCGGAGCCAGGCACGGGCGCCTCCCCGGTCGCGGTGCCACCGGAAGTCGCCGCTCCGCCGCCCAGTCCCCCTCCCGCCCCGAGCCAGGCGCCACGCGAGCCGTCCGCGCAGGCGCGACCCCTGGCGGCCGCGCAGAAGGTCCCGGCGCTCCTGCCCTTCACGGTGCACGTCCGACCGTATGCCCAGCGCGCCCTGCTCGACGGCGCCGAGGTCGCCTCCGACGAGCAGAGGGTGGTGTTCGGTCTCGGACCCGGCGTCCACCGGATCCGCATCGAGCACTCCTGCTGCGAGCCGTTCGACCGGGAGATCGACGCCGCGTCCGCGGAGCGGATCGGGGAACTCAAGGTCCCGCTGGTCCCACGCCCTGCCAGCCTCCGCATCGGCGGAGACCCCGCCACCCGGGTCTTCGTGGAAGGGAAGCTCCTGGGCACTGCCGCCGATTCGCAGCGCGAACCGTTCCGGGTGCGCATCCCCGCCGAAGGCTCCAACCCCTACGAGGGCGAGGTGGCGCTCCGCCTCGAGCCGCCTGGCCGGCAGGCCGCCAGCGCGACCGTGCGCGTCCGGGCCGGCCAGGAGATCACGGTACCCGCCGTCCTGACGGAGGATCCCTCCCGATGATCGCCCTCCTCCTCGTCCTGGCCCTCGCCAACCCCGAGGGCGACGTGAAGCGAGCCCGCGACCGCTACGAGTTCGGCGCCTACTCCGACGCCGCCGGGGCGGCCCGCGAGCTCCTGTCGCGCACTCCCGACCTCCCGGCGCCAGTGGCCCTGGAGGCCTGGCGCATCCTGGGGCTCGCCGAGTACCAGCTCGGCGACAAGCCGGCCGCGCGAGAGGCCTTCATCCATCTTCTCTCCATCGACCCCGACCAGACCCTCGACCCCTTCCTCGTCCCTCCCCCCATCGTGGAGTTCTTCGACAAGGTCCGCGCCGAGGCCGAGCCGGAACTCGCGCCGCTGCGGGAGCGGAAACGCCAGCTCGAGGAGCAGGAACGTCTCGCCGACGAGGCCAGGCGCCGGCTGCTCTACGAGGAGCAGGTGCGCTCCGGTCCTCCCTCCAAGGTCGTGGTGGTGGAGGAGCACATCTTCCTGCTCAACTTCCTTCCCTTCGGCGTGGGGCAGTTCCAGAACGGCGACACCACGAAGGGCATCGTCATCGCGATCTCCCAGGTGGTGTTCGGGGCGGTCAACATCGGGGCGATCTTCGCGCACAACGCCATCGCGGACGACCCCTCCCGGCGCTGCTCCGTGAGCACGCCGACGAACTGCAGCAACCCACCCATCCCGGACTCCGATCGGGCCTTGCTCCAGAACATCGACATCGTGAAGTACGTCTCGGCCGGGCTCTTCTGGGGCGTCTACGTCTACGGGGTCGCCGATTCCCTCATCCACTACGTTCCCCGCATCGAGACCGAGATCTCCCCGGGCCGTGCAGCCGTGAAACTGACCTGGGATTTCTAGGAGGGCGCACGTGCCGGAACTCGTCCTCAAGTCTGGCGAAGGGTCCTCCCGGTCGATCCGGCTGACCCGGCGGATCACCACCATCGGCCGGGACCCGCAGAGCGACCTGCACATCGAGGATCCCGCCATGCCTCCCACGGCGCTCCACGTTCTTTCCGACGGCGACTCCTTCACCGTCTCCGCCCATTCCGGGGTCGAGTTGACGGTGAACGGACGCCGCCGGACCACCTGCCGCCTGGCCCCCGGGGACGTCCTCCGTGCCGCCGGCCACGAGATCCACTTCGCGCCCCCTCCCCCGCCGCCGCAGGCCGCCGGCACTCCCTCTCGGGAGGACCCGCTGGTCCGGTTCTCCCGGCGTCTGCTGGAGGCTGGCTCGCTCGAAAGCCTGCTCGACGCCCTCCTCGACGCCCTCCTCGAGGTGACCCGTGCCGACAAGGGCTTCGTGATCGAGCTCATCGACGGGCAACCCGAGGTCCGGGCCTCGCGAAACGTCGCGCCGGGGAACGTCGAGGAGGCGGTCTCGCGGGTGTCCGACTCGATCGTCCAGAAGGTCCTCAACACCCGGCGACCGCTGGTGGTCGCCGACGCCCTGCACGACGACGAGTGGTCGAGCTCCGCATCGGTGGTGAACCTGCGCCTCCAGTCGGTGATGTGCGCGCCGCTGCTCGCCCGCGGCGAGGTCTTCGGCGCCATCTACCTGGGCAACGACAGTGTCCGGAACCTCTTCGACGAGCGTTCCCTCGAGACCCTCACGGTCTTCGCCTCGCAGGCCTCGCTGCTCCTCCAGAACGCGCTCCTCCTGCGCGACCTCCGGCGGGAGAACGAGGAGCTCCGCGAAGCGATCGAAAACCGGCGCTACGGGGAGCTGCTGGGAGCCGGTCCGAGCATGCGGGAGGTCTTCCGCCGCATCGAGAAGGTGGCGCCAACCGACGTGACGGTGCTCATCCAGGGCGAGACCGGGACCGGCAAGGAGCTGGTGGCACGCGAGGTCCACCGGCGCTCCGCCCGCGGTACGGGTCCCTTCGTGCCCGTGAACTGCGCCGCCATCCCGGAGGGCCTCCTCGAGAGCGAGCTCTTCGGGCACCTCAAGGGCGCCTTCACCGGGGCGGTGGCCACGCGGGCCGGCCGCTTCCAGGCCGCCTCCGGAGGAACGCTCTTCCTCGACGAGATCGCGGAGATGCCCCCCTCGCTCCAGGTCAAGCTCCTGCGTGCCATCCAGGAGCGGGTGGTCCAGCGGGTCGGGGATTCCCGCCCGGAGCCGGTCGACATCCGGGTCGTGGCCGCCACCAACCGGAACCTGGAGGACGAGGTCCGCACGGGGCGCTTCCGCGAGGACCTCTACTACCGGCTCCACGTCGTCACCATCTCGCTTCCCCCCCTGCGGGAGCGCGGCGAGGACGTCACCGTGCTGGGCCGCTGGTTCCTCCAGCGCTACGCCGCGGAGTTCGACTCCCGGGCCCGGGGATTCGCTCCGGGCGCACTTGCCGCGTTGCGCAAGTACCACTGGCCGGGCAACATCCGGGAGCTCGAGAACCGGGTGAAGAAGGCGGCCGTGCTCGCGGACGGCCCGCTGGTCACGGCCGAGGACCTGGACCTCCGCCAGGATGCCCTGGATACGCCCGTGCCGCTCGCCGATGCCATCGAGGAATTCCGCAAGCGGTACATCAGCGACGTCCTGGAGCGCAACGGCGGAAACCGCACCAAGACGGCCAAGGATCTCGACGTGGACCCACGAACCGTCTTCCGCCATCTCGAGAAGCTCGAGTCGGAGCGGCGCGGCGGCCCCGCGCCGGTGGGCAGGCCGACCGGGGGGGAGACGTGAAGCCCCTTCCCTTCCGCATCGGCGCCCTGCTGATCGCTGCCCTCGGCGCCGGTGCGCTCCTGGGTGGCTGCCCCATCCCACAGCCCCTCCCCGGGGTGGGATCGCCCGACGGCGGCCTCCCCATCACGCCCCCGCGCATCCTCACCAACAGCGCCGAGCCGGGCCTGGCGATGACCGACTACGGCCCGCTCGCGTCCTGCCCTCCGGGCTCGATCTTCGAGGTGTCGGCCCTCGTCATCGACGAGAACAGCGAGGAGCCGGTGGAGGTCCGCTGGTTCGTGGACTACGACCCGGACAACCAGTTGCTGCGCACTCCCCTCCAGATCGAGACCTTGCCGCCTCCCGCAGATCCCCAGCAGTACCGGCGTTTCCCGAAGGCATTCCCCTTCTCGCCGTGGGACTTCGATCGCCCCACCGAGCGGGTCCACGTGGTGGAGATGACCATCTCGAACGGGTTCCTGCCGGTGGGCGCCGCGGTTCCGCCGGGAGACCTCCCGAATCGAACGGCCGCGGCCGGATACGAGGTGCAGATCTTCCGGTGGGCCTTCCAGCCGTCCTCGAACGGTGGCTGCGGACCGTAGGGCACCGGACGACCCGCGTCTAATGGCCGGGGTGAGCCGCCTCGCGGGCGTGAGCCATCGACTCGGCCGCGGCCCGGGCCAGGTCGCCGTGCTCCTCGGCGAAGCGGTTCACCTGGGCGGTGTAGGCGCGGTGGAGGGCCAGCATGGCATCGCGCGCGGCGGCCATGTCGGCGCGCTCGAGGGCCCATTCACCCTTGGTCACGTCGAGCCGGCAGCGGTCGGAGAGGTCCTCCACCCGCTCCTCCCAGCGCGGCGCCCAGTCGGTCCACGCCGCCAGCGGCATGGACCCCTCGAAGCTCGAGCCCATCGCCCAGGCCCGCTGATTCTGCTCGACGTACAGGGCGTCGAGCTCGCTCATGCAGACCCGGAGCGTCGCCCGGGTGGGGAGCGCGCTGGTCGCGACGGGAGGGGCTCGCCGCGCCCGCCCCCGCAGCGTCTTCACGACGCTGACCACGAAGAAGCCGACCGCGATCGCGATGGCGGAGAAATAGAGGATCCACGCGGCCATGCGGTACGGCCGAAGCTTCGGGTCGCGGATCGCCACGGCGCGCAATCTGCCACCAGCCGCCATCGGGAGTCCAGCATTTCAACAATGAAATGTTAAGATTCATGCATGAAAGATGTCGGCAACCCGGACGGGCCGAGCCTGCCCGCCGCATTCCGTGTTTCCAGGGACTTGAGAGGGGCCCTGGACATGGCCTCCGGATTGCTAAACGAAGGTTTGAAGCGCTGCGGGTCGTCGTAGGTCTCTCCCCCCCCCGCATCCTGTGCCGGCCACGCGGCGCTTCGGAACACGGGTAGAGGCTTCCGGTCGGCTCACCGAGTCCGACACCAAGCATCCGGCCGGAAGCCCTCCCACTCCCCTCAACGACGGCCCACGCGCCGCTCCAGCTCCGCCAGCGGAAGCTCGATCACCACGGGCCTCCCGTGCGGGCAACGGGCCTTGAAGTCGATGGAGTCGAGCCCGTCGAGGAGGGCCCGGACCTCCTCCCTCGTGAGGTCCTGGTTGGCGCGTACGGCTGCGTGACAGGCCATGGTGGCGAGCAGTCCGTCGATGGCCTCGCCCACGGCGCTTCCTCGCCCTGCCTGCTCCACCTGCTCGGCCAGGTCGGCGAGGAGTGGCGCCATCGACGCGCCGCCCAGCAGCGCGGGCGCGCTCTTCACCGCGAAGGCGTCCCCACCGAAGGGCTCGATCTCGAGACCGACCGCCGACAGTTCCTCGACCGCTCCCTCCACCGCCCGGGCGGAGGACGGCGGAAGCGTCACCACGGGGGGCACCAGGAACGGCTGCACCTCCAGACGCCGGTCGCGCAGGGCCTCCCGGAGGCGATGGAAGAGGAGTCGCTCGTGGCTCGCGTGCTGGTCGATCACGACCAGCGTCCCGCCAGGCGCCTCGCAGAGGAGGTAGGTCCGGGCGTGCTGGCCCACGTAGCGCATCGATCCGAAGTAGCCGGGGCCCGGCGCCGGAGCGGCTCCGGCCACCGCCGGCGCGAACGGCGCACGGCCGGGATCGGACGGCACGGGGAACGGGAGCATCTCCCGGGAGCGCTCTGCCGCCCGGTCGCGCGCCATGGCGAGGACGCCCGCCACGTCGAGCTCACCGGGCTCCGCGGCAACCGGGACGGGAAGGACGACCCCCTCCAGGTCCGGGCTCCCGGACCGGTGGCGGAGCCAGGGCGAGGGGCGAAGGGATTCGCTGACCGCGTGGTGGAGGGCGTCCGTGGCGGCGCGCGGATCCTGGAACCGGACCTCGAGCTTCTGGGGATGGACGTTCACGTCGACCCGGTCGAGCGGCAAATCGAGGAAGAGAACCCCGGCTGGCTGCCGGCCGGCGGGGAGCGACCCGGCATAGGCCCGGACCACCGAATAGGCGAGCGCGCGGTCGCGGACGAAGCGGCCGTTCACGAAGAGGTAGAGTCCACGCCCCGTTGCGGCGGAGTGATCGGGCGACGTCACCACCCCGCGGACGCGGAACTCGCCCCGGCTGCCCTGGACCGGGATCAGGTGACGGGCCGGCTCCCTGCCCAGGGCGATGGCCGCCCGCTCGTCGAGCGGGGCGCCCGCGGCGGTGGCGATGGCCGCCCGGCCACCCGAGCGGAGCGTGAACGAAACGTCCGGCCGTGCCAGGAGCACGCGGACCACGGCCTCGCTGGCGTGGCCGGACTCGGCGGCGGTGGATCGCATGAACTTCCGGCGCGCCGGGGTGTTGAAGAAGAGATCGCGGACCTCGACGGTGGTGCCGCGCGGGCGCGCCACCTCCTCCACGGCGACGATCGCCCCTCCCTCCAGCGCGATGCGGGTACCGACGACGGCATCCGGAGCTCCCCCGGCGCAGGTGTCGATGCGCATGCGCGAGACCGAGGCGATGGCGGGGATGGCCTCGCCGCGGAAGCCCATGGTGGCGATGGAGGCGAGCCCTTCCACGTCCCGGAGCTTGGAGGTGGCGTGGCGCTCGAGCGAGCGGAGCGCATCCTCCCTCCCCATTCCCGACCCGTCGTCGGCGACGCGCACGAGAGCGAGCCCGCCGTCCTCCAGGTCGATCTGGACGGAACGGGCTCCCGCGTCGAGGGCGTTCTCGAGCAGTTCCTTCACGACCGATGCCGGGCGTTCGACCACCTCCCCGGCGGCGATCTGGTTCACGAGACCCGGAGGAAGCACCTGGATGGACGTCACGCCCACCTCGTAGCACGCCGATCCGACCGTTTGACGGAGGGGCCCTTCCCCTGTACGAAACCGGGATGCCGACGAGGAAGCGGAAGCCAGCCAGCGCAGCCAAGGCCCGGCGTCCGGTTCTCGGAAACGACCCCTTCGAAAGGGGAGCGGCGCCCCGCGAGCCGGTGTTCCCGGCCGCCTCCGGAACAGCCCCGCTCCCCCCCCACGCCGAGACCCCCGGGTGGGTTCCGCCGCCAGCGGCTCCCTCGCAACCCGAGGCGCCGGCCGGGGACGGCGAGGCGCGTCTCGCCGAGGTGGTCCGGCAGACGGGTCCCGCCGCCTACACCGAGGAACTCCGCGAGTTGATGGTCCGCCTGCTGCCGGCCCTCCGGAACACCATCGCCCCCATCGCCTCGCTCGCCACACTCCTCGGAACCCCTGCGCGGCTCGACGACTACGGGATGGATGCGGACCTGCTCGTCCGCGCCCGGGCGGTGCTCGATTTCTTCCTGTCCACCTGGTGGCGCGCCGACGTCCAGGGAGCCGACCTCCTCCCGGAGGGGCCCGTCGTCCTCGTCGCGAACCACGGTGGGACGTGGCACTGGGATGCCGCCGCACTCCGGGTCGCCGCGGCCCGCTTGCCGGCGACCCGCGAGCTCCGTCCCCTGCTGGATCCGCGCGCCCTCTCCGCTCCCCTGGTCGGGCCGCTGCTGGTCCGGATGGGCGCTGCCCCGCTCCGCGCGGAGGTCGCGCTCTCGCTGCTCGACCGCGGTTCCAGCGTCTGCCTCTTCCCCGAGGGTTCCCGCGAGGTTCCCCGACCCTGGTCCGACCGCTACCGGGTGACCCGCTTCGGGCGCGGCGGCTTCGCCCGGATCGCCGCGCTGGCGAGGGTCCCCATCGTCCCGTGCGCCGTCGTGGGGAGCGAGGAGGCCGCTGCGCCGTTCGACAGGCGCGGCTGGCTGGCCGAGGCCCTGCACCTGCCGCTCCTCGCGCTGGCACCACCGCTGCCGCTGGCCGGCCTGATCTCGTGGTTCCCGCTCCCGTCCCGCTGGTCGATCCGCTTCGGCGCCCCGATCTCGCCTCCGCCTCCGGATCGGGCCGAGGATGCCGCCGTGGTGTCCGCCGCCGGCGAGCGCGTCCGCGCCGAGCTACAGCGCATGCTCGACGCCGACCTGGCCGCCCGCCGCTCCGTCTTCCTGTAGGGGCGGGGCCGGCGCCGGAAGCCGTCCGGCTCGCACGTGGGGGGGCGGGGTTCGCAGGTCCCACACCAGGCCGGTCGCGGCCAGCCCCCGCAACGCCAGGTAGGTGATGTCGAGCTCCCACCAGAACCAGCCCTGGTTGGCGGTGGAAGCGTAGAAGTGGTGGTTGTTGTGCCACCCTTCACCAAAGGTGAGAAGCGCGAGGATCGGGTTGTTGCGGGAGTCGTCGGCGGTGGGGTAGCGGCGCGAGCCCAGAACGTGGGCCACCGAGTTGATCGAGAAGGTGACGTGCCAGGCCACCACCACCGGCACGAAGAAACCCCAGAGCAGGGCCGGGAGGCCGCCCGCCGCGAAGAGGACGGCCGCGAGGGCGAGCGGCACCAGCATTCCGAACCGGTCGAGGAAGACCAGCTCCGGGAAGCGGGCCAGGTCCTTCACGCGGTCGGCGCGGGTGCGATCGTGGCGGGCCGAGAGGATCCATCCGACGTGGCTCCACCAGAACCCTCGCTGCACGGGGCTGTGGACGTCCTTCTCCCCGTCCGAGTAGCGGTGGTGATCCCGGTGGTGGGCCGCCCACCAGAGCACGCCCTTCTGGACCGAGAGGGTTCCGAGCACGGCGAGGACGAGCTGGAAGATCCGCCCGGTCCGGAAGGCGCGGTGGGAGAAGTACCGGTGGAAGCCGGCGGTGATGCCGAACATGCAGACCGCGTAGACGGCCAGGGCGAGACCGGCGAGCCGCCACGTGGGCGGTACCAGAAACGGGGCCGCCAGCGCGACGACGTGCACGGCGAGGAATGGGATCGACTTCAACCACTGGGGACGGTCGAGGTCTGCGTCGGGTGCGAGAGGGCGCGTCACCCCTACCTTCCTACGGCCCCCGTGTCACCGCACGGTCACCACGGTACGCACGAAAGGAGCCCCTTCCTGTGCGGTCCCCTTTGCGCTATCGTCCCCGCTCCTTCGACCCGAGGTTCTCCCGAGATGGCGCGTGCTTACATCGGAAACACCCCCTGCGAGGTCACCATCGACAAGGACCTCGGTGACAGCTGGGCGGTGACGGTGCTTCCCCCCGCGGTACCGCCGGCTCCCGGCGCTGCGCGACTCCCCCCCCTCGTCGTGAAGCTGCAGGGGGACGACCGGGAGAAGTGCCTGGCCGGCGGCCTCGAGATCCTCCAGAAGGCCGGCAAGATCGACCGATTCGAGGTCTAGCCGGAAAGCCCCTCCGACCGGACCAGTGCGTCCGGCGCGACGGCGGCCAGGATGGCGCGCGAAGCGAGGAGGACGTCCATCGGGTCCCTTCCCTCGACGGTCACCCGTACCCGGTGATCGGCCCGGTCGAAGCGCGGATAGCTCCCGATCTCCACGCCGGGATGGGCCTCGGCAACCGCCGCGAGCGGCACCGCGAGCAGGTCTTCCCCCCAGGAGAAGAAGAGGCTCACCAGGTGGTAGGACGCGCCGCCGAGCAGGTGCGCGACCTGTTCGAACTGGTGGCGGAGGAAGGACGGAACGCCCGGCAGCATCACCACCCGGCCGACGACCAGCGTGGGGAACTCCGGATCGCCGAGGAGCTCCGTGCCCGACGGGAGATCGGCCATGCGCAGCGCCACCTCGGGAAGCCCGGCGCCGTGGTGGTGGCGCGCATGCATCTCCCTCAGGACGCGCTCCATGCCAGGGTGGCGCCCCAGAGGCACGCCGAGGGCGCTGGCCACGGCGGCCAGGGTCAGGTCGTCGTGGGTCGGTCCCACTCCACCAGACGTGAACACCCATCCGGCCCGGCGGCGTGCGCCGACGAGCGCCTCCACGACGGCGTCGATCCGGTCCGGGACGACGTGGATGGCGGTGAGCTCGACGCCCAGCTCGTGAAGCCGGCGCGCCAGGAACGGGCCGTTCTCGTCCTGCACCTTCGCCGACAGCACCTCGCTGCCCACGATCACCACGGCGGCCGTGGCGCCCGTGCTCACGGAAGGAGCTTCCCCACGGCGCGGGCAACGTCCCCGGCCACGCGCTCCACCGGCTGCTCTCCGTCGAGGTCGGCGACGCGCTCGCCCGCTCCGACGAGGCCCGCCAGGGCCCGGCCATAGGCGCGGTGCACGCGCCGCTGGAACGCCGGAACCTCGAAGATCTCCCGGTCCTCCGAGGCGGCGTACCTTCGGCGCAGGGCGACCGCCGGACGGACCCGGAGGAAAAGGGTCAGGTCGGGGGCCGGGGCCTTGGCGTTGATCCGGCCCACCCAGGCGGGATCGCCGGTGGCCACCGCCTGGTAGGCCAGGCTGGAGAGGACGTAGCGGTCGGAGATCACGTCCTGCCCTTCCTCGAGACGCGGTCCGATCTCGCCCTGCCAGTGGTCGAGCCGGTCGGCGGCGAAGAGCAGCGCCAGCGCGCGCGGGTCGAAGTCCGCTCCTCCCGCTCCCCGGAGGCGTCCCGAGAGGACGTGGCGGATCTCCGTACCGACGGGCCCGCGGGATGGCTCGGCGGTGAGGTGTGCCTTCCGTCCCCGGGACCGGAGCCAGTCGCGGAGCAGGGCGGCCTGCGTGGTGGTCCCCGCCCCGTCGAGCCCCTCGAGGACGAGGAAGTGGCCACGTCGCCGCTTCACGCGTCGATCCCCAGGCGCCCGCGGATCTCCCGGAGCCGCGCGAAGTCCCGGTCCTCCACCTCCATGGCGCGCCGGGCTCTCCGGAAGGCGGCCACGGCGAAGGCCGCGAGGAATGCGGAGAGCAGGAGGGCCCCCAGGAAGAACAGGGGGTATCGCCCGGGAGGCCTCGCCGGAGGCGGCCCCCAGCCCCACCGATCCCACGCGAACTTGACGGCCAGCCCGGCGGACATGACGAGCCCGAAGGATGCGTAGGCTCCCTTGCGAACGTCGTCGATGGAACTTCGCGTCGCCACGCGGCCGGCCAGCACCTCGTGCTCGGCGCGCAGCGCGGTCTCCTCATTGGAGGCGATCGCGGGCCGGCTGGCCTCCATGGCCATCGCTCACCTCTCCCCGAAACGGGCCGCCACGGCATCCTGCACGGCGGCCAGCGTGGCCGGCAGCTTGACCGGAGGGTTGCGGAGGACGGGGCGGAGACCCGCGAGCGTTCCCTCGTGGTATCCGACCTTGAAGTCGGAGAACTTGAGCCCGTGGGCCGTGGAGATGACCACGACCCGCTCCTTCGGCTTCACCACCCCGCGCGCGGCCAGCTTCTCGAGCGCCGCCAGCGCCACCCCGGTATGCGGGCAGGCGAAGGCGCCCGAGAGATCGGCCCGGGCCGCCGCGTCTGCGAGCTCCTGCTCGCTGGCCTGCTCCACCAGCCCATCGAGCGCCTCGATGGCTCGCAGCGCCCGTTTCGCCGAGACGGGAGCGCCGATCTGGATGGCGCTCGCAAGCGTGGTCCGGGCCGGGATGGCGTCGACCTGTACGTCGGCGCGGGCACGCCCGGCGCGCTCGACCGCCCGGTAGAGAGGGTTGGCGTTCTCCGCCTGTGCCACCACGAGGCGCGGGAGTCGGTCGACGAGCCCCAGCTCCTTCAGGAGCAGGAAGCCCTTGCCGAGGGCGCCGGCGTTGCCCAGGTTCCCTCCGGGGATGATCACCCAGTCGGGAGAGGTCCAGCCGAGCTGCTGGGCCACCTCGACCGCCACCGTCTTCTGCCCCTCGATGCGGAGGGAGTTCATCGAGTTCGCGAGGTAGATGTCCGGCGTCCGGGATAGGTCCTGGACCACGCGCATGCAGCCGTCGAAGTCGGTGTCGAGCTCGAGCACCAGCGCGCCGTTCGAGACCGGCTGGACGAGCTGGGCGGTGGAGACCTTGCCGCGCGGGAGCAGGACGACCGAGGGGATGCCGGAGGCGGCGCAGTAGGCTGCCAGCGCCGCGCTGGTGTCCCCGGTGGAGGCGCAGGCCACGGCGCGGATGGGCACGCCCCGGGCCCGCATCTCCTTCACCGCGGACACGAGGACCGTCATGCCCAGGTCCTTGAAGGACCCGGTGTGCGTGACGCCGCACTCCTTCAGCCAGACCTCGCCGAGACCGATCTCGCGGGCGTACCGGTCGAGCCGGAGGAGCGGAGTTCCCCCCTCGTACATGGAGACGACGTTCTCGACCGCGAGCTGCGGATAGACCCACTCCTTCTTCCCCCAGACCCCGGATCCGAGAGGCCAGTCGCCGCCGCGGAATCGACCCTCGAAGAGCGCCCTCCAGCCGGCGGCCGGAACCCGCCGGAGCGCGTCGAGATCGTGCTCCACCTCGAGGAGTCCCTGGCAGCGGGGACAGCGGTAGATCACCTCGGTGAGCGGAGCGCGGAACGCGCAGCTCTCGGCACATCGGAACCACGCGGAGAAGGTGGGCGGGACGGAGGAGGTCATGGCAGCGGCGGCCCAATCTGCCGAAGGTCGGTGGGGATGGCAAGCGGGGCGGGGGGGGTCAGCCCTGCACCCTGGCCCCGCACCCCGGGCAGCTCGACCCCTTCACCGGGGTGCCACAATCCCGGCAGAGGAGCACGCTGGCCAGGAGCGCCTCGACGCGCCCCTGCTGGGTGGGCAGGCGCATCCCGCAGTGGACGCAGAATGCCTCTCCGGGCGGGGCTGGATTCCGGCAGTAGCGACAGACGCCGGGCGCCAGGGGGTCGTCGGGGGGCCCGTCCTCCGGAACCCCCTCCACCTCGGTCGGTTGCAGGTCTTCCATGGCCGAGACCACCACCTGCACCGGGTCGACTCCGGTCGGGTCGAGATCCGGGACCCTCTCCCCGGCTGCCGTCGCCGGCGGGAGCGACGTCGGCTCCAGCCCCTCCATCGCGTCGAAGACGACCGGGATCCGCTGGCCGGGCGCGAAGGGATGTCCGCAGACCTCGCAGGCCTCCCCGGAGGCCTGATCGTTCTCGCACAGCGCACAGGCGGGCATCCCTGGATGATACCAAGCCCACCCGCCCGACGGGGCACTACCCCACGCGTGCCAGGGAGAGGCGCGACGACCAGCGCTCGAGCGCCTCCCGGGTGGCCTCGTTCCCGGGAAGGGCCAGGTCCGGATCCTCCGCGGCGAGGCGCATGGCCTCCTCCCGTGCCTCGTCGAGGATGACCTCGTCCCGGTACAGGTCGGCTACCTCGAAGAGAGGCTGCCCGGCCTGCCTCGTGCCGAGCATCTCGCCCGGTCCACGAATGCGGAGATCGGCGCGCGCGATCTCGAAGCCGTCCTGGGTTGCCACCATGGTCCGGAGCCGCTCCCGCGCGTCGGAGCCCGCCCCCGCTCCCCCGGTGACGAGCAGGCACTGGCTCCGCGCCGCACCGCGCCCGACGCGCCCGCGGAGCTGGTGGAGCTGCGAGAGGCCGAACCGCTCGGCGTGCTCGACGATCATCAGGGTCGCGTTGGGGACGTCCACACCGACCTCGATGACGGTGGTGGAGACGAGGACCCGCGCCTCGCCGGAGCGGAAGCGGGACATGACCTCCTCCTTCTCCTCGCCCTTCATGCGGCCGTGCAGGAGCGCCACCTCGAAGGGGGCGAGGGAGAGGCGCAGCTCCCCGGCGCCACTCGTCGCATCGGCCAGGTCGGACTTCTCCGACTCCTCGACGAGGGGATAGACCACGTACACCTGCCGCCCCGCCTCCAGCTCGCGGCGGGCGGCCTCGAGGACGCGCTTGCGCTGCGACTCGCGGAAGACCCGGGTCTCGACCGGCGTCCGCCCGGGCGGCAGCTCGTCGATCTTCGACTGGTCGAGGTCGCCGTAGAAGGCCAGCGCCAGGGTCCGAGGGATGGGAGTTGCGGTCATGACGAGCACGTCGGGCCTGACCCCCTTCGACATGAGCGTGGCCCGCTGGAGCACGCCGAAGCGGTGCTGCTCGTCCACCACGACGAGCCCGAGTCGGGAGAACGTCACCCCTTCCTCCAGGAGCGCGTGCGTGCCCACCGCCAGTGCAGCCCGTCCGCTGCCGATGGCCGCCCGCGCCTCCCTCTGTCCCTTGCCACGGGCCTGTGCACCGACCAGGGCGATCTCGACGCCGGAGCCGGCGAGCCAGTCCCGGAGCGTGCGTGCGTGCTGCCCGGCCAGGATCTCGGTGGGAGCCATGAGGGCCGCCTGCCAGCCGGAGCGGACCGCCAGCATGGCGGCGGCGAAGGCCACCGCGGTCTTCCCGCTTCCGACGTCGCCCTGGAGGAGGCGGTTCATCGGCTCGGGCCGTCCCATGTCCGAGGCGATCTCGGCGAAGGCTCGCTCCTGAGCCCCGGTGAACGCGAAGGGGACGGGTGCTCGGGCGGCGGCACGGGCCGCCGGAGAGGCGTCGAACGCGATGCCCGGCTCCCTCCGGACCCCCCGGCGACGGAGCGCCAGCGCCAGCTGGAGGAAGAAGAGTTCCTCGAAGGCCAGGCGGCGGAAGGGCTCGGTGGCCCGGGCTGCGGCCCGTTCCAGGTCGGTCCCGGGGGGCGGGAAGTGCGCCCGGGCGATCGCCTCGGCACGCCCGAGGAGCCTCCTCCGTTCCCGGACGGACGCCGGGATCTCCTCGACGACGAGCGGCGCATGCTC
Source organism: uncultured delta proteobacterium (assembly GCA_963831265.1). Taxonomy (GTDB): domain Bacteria; phylum Myxococcota; class Myxococcia; order Myxococcales; family Anaeromyxobacteraceae; genus CAIOAK01. The sequence continues at coordinate 67,199 of CAWHPQ010000006.1, forward strand.
CTCGACGAGCCGCTTCATGAGCTTGCGGAGCGCCGGGTGCTGGTGGTCGGCCGGTCCCGGGTAGACGGGGACGATGCGGCCGAAATTGGCCGAATCCCCCTCCCCGAGCTTCTCGACCTCCGGCTGGGCCATCTGGCGGACCCCTCCGAAGCCCTCGGTCACCTCCCCCGAAACCAGCACCTGCTCCCCTGGGATGAACTGCCTCTGGCGCCAGGGGGGCGCGTTGAAGAAGACCAGGTCGAGCCGCGTGGGGCCATCGGCCGTCCCGACCTTGAGCATGGGCTTCCCGCTCCGCATGCGCTGCGACCGGACGGTGCGAACCGTCACCACGGCGATGGCCGGCTCCCCGGTCCGGAGCTCGGCCACCCCCCGCACCACGGTTCGGTCCTGCCATGCCCTGGGGAGGAACTCGAGCGCCGCCTCCACCGTGGAGCGTCCGCGCTCCTCCAGCAACGCACGGGGGGCGGGGTGCACGGCGGGAACGGCGGCCAGCGGAGTGGCCAGGCGCCGGCGCCGTTCCGCCCGTCCCTCCCGATCGGCGGGGGGAATGGCGGGAGGAGCGCCCGTCGCCGGGTTCATGTCCCGGGCCGGCTTCCGGACCTCCCTGGCCGCGGGCCCAGGGATTCGCCCCCTGCGGGCCAGGAGTTCCAGGTCCCCGGGCAGGGAGACGAGCGTGCCCAGGTCGGCGGCGATGCTGCAGATGGCGGCGAGCCGTTTCCCCGGGGGAAGTCCGTCGAGGGTCGCGCCGGCGGCCGCGATCCGGTCCAGGGCCGCCCCGGGCCCCGCACCGGCCGCCCGCGCCCTCTCCACCGCGCCGCGAACGGTACCCCCCAGTCCGGCCAGCCTCGCCAGGCCGGCCTCCTCCTGCCGCGCCGCGAAGCGGAGGGGGGCGAAGAGCGCCGTGAGCTCGCGGGCGCCAGGTGGCGCGCCGGGGACATCGCGTGGAGCCATCCCCCTCCCGTGCCGGCCTACTCCGGATCCGGGGCGACCGGCTCCTCGATGAACTCGACGCTCCCGATCTCGTACTCGCGTTCCCCTCCCGGCGCCCGGACCCGCACCACGTCTCCCTCGACCTTGCCGATGAGGGCGCGGGCGATGGGGCTGGTGACGCTGATCCGTCCCTGCTTGAGATCGGCCTCCAGCTCTCCCACGATCCGGTAGACGACCTCGTCCCCGCTCTGGCTGTCGGTGAGATGCACGGTGGCGCCGAACACCACCCGGTCGCCGGAGAGGCGCGAGACGTCGATCACGTCGGCGGTGGCGATCCAGTGCTCGAGCTGGGAGATGCGCCCCTCCACGTGCGACTGCTTCTCCTTGGCGGCGTGGTACTCGGCGTTCTCGGAGAGGTCCCCGTGGGAGCGGGCGTCGGCGATCTCCCGGACGATGCGCTGGCGCTCCACGCCCTTCAGGCGCTTCAGTTCCTGCTTGAGCCGGACCAGGCCTGCGGGAGTCATGGGCATGCGGTCGCTGGGCATCCTCGTGTCACCTTCCGTGCGCGTGATATTCCTGCAGGGAACGGACCCCGTAGCCGGCGTCTCGGGCGCGCTCCATGGCGCCCAGGGCGGCGCGGGCCCCGGTGAGCGTGGTGAAGTAGGGAATCCGGTGCATCAAGGTCTCCCTCCGGATCGAGAAGCTGTCGGAGATGGTCCGCTTGCTGGCGGTGGTGTTGATGAGGAAGTGGACCTCGCCGTCGATGATGCGGTCCACCACGTTGGGGCGACCCTCGCCCACCTTCCGCACCGGCGTGGCGGGGATGCCCTCGCGGGCCAGGAAGGCGGCGGTCCCGCCGGTGGCGAGCACCTCGAACCCCAGGGCCACGAGCCGGCGGGCCAGGTCGGACGAGGCGGGCTTGTCGGCGTCCTTCACCGAGACGAAGGCGCGCAGGACCTCCCCCCGCTTCGGCAGCGGGAGAGCGTTCCCGGCCGCCGTCTGCGACTTCCAGAAGGCTCCATAGAAGTCGGCCGCGATCCCCATCACCTCGCCGGTGGACTTCATCTCCGGACCCAGGACCGGGTCGACCCCGCGGAAGCGGGCGAAGGGCATGACCGCCTCCTTCACGGAGACGTGGCGCGGGCGGGGCGTCTCCCGCAGTCCCTGCTCCTCGAGGGAGATCCCGGCCATGGCCAGGGCCGCCTTCTTGGCGAAGGGAACACCGGTGGCCTTGCCCACGAAGGGAACCGTGCGGCTGGCGCGCGGGTTCACCTCGAGGACGTAGATGTCCTCGCCCTGGATGGCGAACTGGACGTTCATGAGCCCGACCACGCCGAGTTCCCGGGCCAGCGCGATGGACTGCTTCTCGATCTCCGCGACCACCGGGCCGGAAAGGCTGTAGGGCGGAAGCGCGCAGGCCGAGTCGCCGGAGTGGATCCCGGCCTCCTCGATGTGCTCCATCACCCCGCCCACGATGACGCTCTTCCCGTCGGAGACCACGTCGACGTCCACCTCCGCGGCGTCGCGCAGGAATCGGTCGACCAGCACCGGGCGCTCGTTCGAGGCCTGCACCGCCTCGGTCAGGTAGGTGCGCAGATCCGCGTCGTCGTAGACCACCTCCATGGCGCGGCCACCCAGCACGTAGGAGGGGCGAACCATGACCGGGTAGCCGATGCGGTGGGCCACCGCGAAGGCCTCCTCGGCGCTCCTCGCCATCCCGTTGGCGGGCTGGCGCAGGCCGAGCTTGTCGATGAGCGCTGCGAAGCGCTCCCGGTCCTCGGCGCGGTCGATGGCGTCGGGCGTGGTGCCCAGGATGGGGGCACCGGCCTGCTCGAGGGGCACGGCCAGCTTGAGCGGGGTCTGTCCGCCGTACTGTACGATGAGCCCCTCCGGCTTCTCGACGCGTACGATCTCCAGCACGTCCTCCAGGGTCAGCGGCTCGAAGTAGAGCCGGTCGCTCGTGTCGTAGTCGGTGGAGACCGTCTCCGGGTTGCAGTTGACCATGATGGTCTCGAAGCCGGCCTCCCGCAGCGCGAAGCTGGCGTGGACGCAGCAGTAGTCGAACTCGATCCCCTGCCCGATACGGTTCGGACCGCCTCCCAGGATCATCACCTTGCGGCGGGTGGTGGGCTTGGCCTCGCACTCCTCCTCGTACGTGGAGTACAGGTAGGGCGTGTAGGCCTCGAACTCGGCGGCGCAGGTGTCCACCCGCTTGTACACGGGGTGGACCCCGGCCGCCCAGCGCGCCGCCCGGGCTTCGCCCTCGGTGGTGCGGGCCAGCGCGGCGATGCGCTTGTCGGAGAAGCCCAGCCGCTTGGCCTGCCGCCAGGCCGCGGCGTCGGCCGGGAGGGCGCCGGAGAGCGCGGCCTCGTGGTCGACGATCCCCTTCATCTCGCGGAGGAACCAGGGATCGATGGAGGTCAGCCGGTGGATCTCGTCCACGTTCACGCCGGCCCGGAGGGCCTCGCCCACCCAGAAGACGCGGTGGGCACGGGGGACCCGGGCTTGCTCCAGGACGAGCATGCGCTCGGCCTCGGTGTAGGTGTCCCCGGGGCGCTTCCCCAGCGGCGAGTCGAGGCCGGCCCGCTCGATCTCCAGGCCGCGAAGCGCCTTCTGCAGGCTCTCCTGGAAGGTGCGCCCCATCGCCATGACCTCGCCCACCGACTTCATGTGGGTGGTGAGGACGTCGTCGGCACCCTTGAACTTCTCGAACGCGAAGCGCGGGACCTTGGTCACCACGTAGTCGATGGTGGGCTCGAACGAGGCCGGGGTCTCCCGGGTGATGTCGTTCCTGAGCTCGTCGAGCGTGTAGCCGACCGCGAGCTTGGCCGCGATCTTGGCAATGGGAAATCCGGTGGCCTTGGACGCCAGCGCCGAGCTGCGGGAGACCCGCGGGTTCATCTCGATGACCACCACCCGGCCCGTCCCGGGGTGGACGCCGAACTGGATGTTGGACCCGCCGGTGTCGACGCCGATCTCCCGGATGATGCGGATGGCCAGGTCGCGGAGGTGCTGGTACTCCTTGTCCGAGAGGGTCTGGGCAGGGGCCACCGTGATCGAGTCGCCGGTGTGGACGCCCATGGGATCGAAGTTCTCGATGCTGCAGACGATCACCACGTTGTCGTTCCGGTCCCGCATCACCTCGAGCTCGTACTCCTTCCAGCCGAGGATCGACTCCTCCACGAGGATGGTGTGCGTGGGGGACAGGTCGAGCGCGCGCCGGGCCAGCGCGTCGAACTCCCCCTTGTTGAAGGCGACGCCACCGCCCTCCCCGCCCATGGTGAAGCTGGGGCGGATGATCACCGGGAAGCCGATCTGCTCGGCGACGGTCCGGGACTCTTCGAAATTGGTTGCGTAGCCGCTGCGGGGCATCTCCACCCCGATGCGGTTCATGGCGTCCTTGAAGAGCTGCCGGTCCTCGGCCTTCTCGATGGCCTCGAGCGAGGCCCCGATGAGCTCGACGCCGTGCCGGGCCAGCGCCCCGTTCTTCGCCAGGGCCACGGCCAGGTTGAGCGCGGTCTGCCCCCCCAGGGTGGGCAGCAGCACGTCGGGCTTCTCCCGGGCCAGGATCTGCTCGGCCACCTCCGGCGTGATGGGCTCGATGTAGGTCCGGTCGGCGAAGTCCGGATCGGTCATGACCGTGGCCGGATTGGAGTTGAGGAGGACGACCTCGTACCCCTCCTCCTTCAGCGCCTTGCAGGCCTGGGTCCCCGAGTAGTCGAACTCGCATGCTTGCCCGATGACGATCGGGCCGGAGCCGACGATCATGATCTTCTTGATGTCCAGGCGCTTCGGCATCGCGGGCGGACCCTAACATGGGACCCCCCCCGCGGGTACGCGCGGAGGGGGCCTGGAATCGGGTTCTTCGGGCCTTCGTTACTCCAGGCTCTTCACCATCTCGGCGATCCGGTCCACGCCCTTGTCGATCTGGTCCATGGCGATGGCGAAGGACAGCCGCAGGTAGCCGGGGGCCCCGAAGGCGGAGCCGGGAACGACCGCCACCTTGTGGTGGTCGAGCAGGTGGGCCACGAACTTCTCGTCGGTGCCGATGGGCTCGGCCTGGCCGGGGATCTTCTTGTCGAGGAGCTTGCCGACGTAGGGGAAGGCGTAGAAGGCCCCCCCGGGGTCGAAGCAGGTCACCCCGGGGATGGCGTTCAGGCGCTTCACGATGTGCTGGCGCCGCTCGTCGAAGATCTTCCGCATCGTCTCGATCTCGGCGTCGAGGGGGAGCGTGAGCGCCCCGAGCGCAGCCTTCTGGGAGATGGAGGCGGGGTTGGAGGTGGAGTTGTCCTGGAGCTTCTGCATCGCGCTGATGAGAGGCTGGGGGCCGGCCGTCCAGCCGATTCTCCAGCCGGTCATGGCGTAGGTCTTCGAGGCTCCGTTCACCAGCGCGACCTGCGGGTGGAGGGAGGGGTCCACCGTGAGGACGTTCTCGAACCGGCCCTTGTAGACGAGGCGGTCGTAGATGTCGTCGGTGACGACGAGGATGTCCTTGCCCTTCACCTCGTCGATGATGTTGCGCAGCGTGGCCCGTCCGAAGACCGCACCGGTGGGGTTGGACGGGCTGTTCACGATGACCGCCCGGGTCTTCGGTCCGATGGCCTTCTTGATGGCCTCGTGGCTCGGCTCGAACCCGTCCTCGTGGCGGGTCTGGACGATGACCGGGACGCCGTCGGCGAGCCGGACCATGTCGGCGTAGCTGACCCAGTACGGCGCGAAGATCACCACCTCGTCGCCGGGGTTGAGGAGCGCCTGGAACAGGTTGTAGAGCGCGTGCTTGCCACCGCAGGAGACCAGCACCTCGGTGGGCTTGTAGGCGATGCCGTGCTCCTGGGCGATGCGCTTGGCGATGGCCTCGCGCAGCTCCGGGATGCCGTTCGTGGGGGTGTACTTGGTGAACCCCTGGTCGATGGCGGTGATGGCCGCCTGCTTGATTGCCTTGGGCGTGTCGAAGTCGGGCTCACCGGCGCCGAAGCCGACCACGTCGATTCCCTTGGCCTTCAGCTCCTTCGCCTTGGCGGTGATGGCGAGCGTGGGGGACGGTTTCACCGCGTCGAGCCGCTTGGCAAGTCTCATCGTCGGGATCTCCAGGGGCGTAGGGAAGCGCGAACGGGGCCGGAGGATACCAACTCGGGGCCCGGTTGGGAACGATCGCGGGAGGGCGCGCGCCGGCCGTCTACCGGGGGGGGAACTTCCTGCGCAGACCCTCGTTGACGACGGGGGGCACGAGGCCGGAAACGTCCCCGCCGTAGCTCGCCACCTCCCGGACCAGGCTCCCGGTCACGTAGAAGTAGTCCTGGCCGGTCATGACGAAGACCGACTCGAAGTCGGGGTCGAGCTTGGAGTTCATGTTGGCGAGCTGGAACTCGTACTCGAAGTCGGAAACGGCACGCAGCCCGCGGAGCACCGTGTGGATCTTGCGCTTCTTGGCGTAGTCCACGAGCAAGGTCTCGAAGTGGTCCACCTCGACCCGCGGGTCGTCTCCCACGGTGGCGTGGATGAACTGCTGGCGCTCCTCCAAGGTGAAGAGCGCCTTCTTGGCGGCGTTGTTGGCCACCGCCACCACCAGGCCGTCGAAGATCTTGAGGCCACGCTGGATGAGCGAGAGGTGGCCGTTGGTGAGGGGGTCGAACGAACCGGGATAGATGGCGAGCCGGGGCATCGGAGCGGAGTATCCCCTACTCCCTGCGATAGATCGAGATTCCCGTGTCGCCGTAGGCGCGCCGGTCCGCGAGGGCGAGCGCTCCGATGCGGTCGGGCGGCGGGGATCGCCGGTCGTGCTCGGCCACCACCGACGCACCCGGGCGAAGCACCCGGTCGAGCGCCTCGAGGGCCGCGCCTGGACCCTCGGCGTACGGGGGATCGACGAAGGCCAGGTCGAAGCTCGCCGCCGGGAGCATCCGGAGGGCATCGGTGACCCGCCGGCGGAGCACGGTGACCCTGGCCGCGAGCCCGCACGCCGTGGCGTTCCGCTGGATGGCCTCCGCGGCGCCGGCCGCGTCGTCGACGCAGGTCGCATCGGCGCACCCACGGGAGAGGGCCTCGAGTGCGAGGGCACCGGTGCCCGCGTACAGGTCGAGGACTCGCCCCCCGTCGAAGAACTGTCCGAGCACGTTGAACACCGCCCCGCGCACCTTGTCGCTGGTGGGCCGGGTGCCGGCCCCGTCGGGCACCGCGAGGCGCCTGCCCCGTGCGGTTCCGGCCACGATCCGCATCCCTCAGGTCCCTGCCGCGTGGGGCGCGCAGCGGTTCTCCTGCGCGTGCTCGTGGGCGTGGACGTCGTCGTAGAGATGCGCGTAGCGGGCCGATTCGATCTGGATGGTGGTGTGCTCGATGCCGAACCGCTCGCGCAGGCGCCCCTTCACGTCGTCGAGGATCGCGTCGTTTCGCCCCAGGTCGTCCTCCCCCACCACCACGTGGGCCGAGAGGGCGTGGTGGCCGCTCGAGATGGTCCACACGTGGAGATCGTGGACCGCGAGGACTCCCGCGACCCCGCCCATGGAGCCGCAGACCTCGTCGATGGCGAGGTGGCGAGGCACCGCCTCCATGAGGATGTCGGCGATCTCCAGGGAGAGGCGCAGCGCGCTCCAGAGGATGAGGAGCGAGATGGCGAGGGAGAGGACGGGATCGATCCAGGTCCAGGCGGGCTCGATCCACATGGCTGCTGCGCCGATCAGGACCACCACGGAGGAGACCGCGTCTCCCACGACGTGGAGGAAGGCCGAGCGGGCATTCAGGCTCGGGTCGGCGTGGAGCCAGCGAAGGACGACGAGGTTGGCAAGGAGCCCGATCGCCGCCACTCCAGCCATGATTCCGAGCTCGATGCGCGCGCCCGGGTTGCGCAGCCGGTCCACCGCCTCCCAGGAGATCCAGGCCGTGAGGACCACCAGTGCGGCCACGTTCGCCTGGGCCGCCAGGACCTCGGCACGGTGGAACCCGAAGGTGCGCTTGTCGTCGGCAGGCCGGGAGGCGAACCGCACCGCCAGGAGCGCCAGGGCCAGCGCAGCCACGTCGGTGAGCATGTGGCCGGCGTCGGACACGAGCGCCAGCGATCCGGAGAGGATGCCGCCCACGGCCTCGGCGACCATGATCCCCGCGGTGACCGCCAGCGAGAGCCCGAGGCGCCGCGCGCTCCTGGCCGTCGCCGCGCCGTGGGCCCCGACCGCATGATCGTGCTCGTGGCCGTGGGGGTGATCGTGGACGTGCGCCATGGTGCTTGGCGCAGTCTAATCCAGTCGTCTAGCATCGGCACCGCATCCGAGCCCCCGTTGACCCGACCATCCCGACTCCTCGCCCTCCTCCTCGCGCTCGCTCCCGGGCTGGCGACGGGCCAGTACGACCCCTCCCTGCGGTGGAGCACGCTCGAGACGCCCCACTTCCGCATCCATCACTACGCGGGGGAGGAGGCGCTGGCGCAGCGGACCGCCGGCGCCCTGGAGCGAGCCCGGGAACTTCTCGCCCCGGCCTTTCCGTCGCTCCCCTCCGGCAGGACCGAGGTGGTCCTGGCCGACCACTCGGACGAGGCCAACGGGTTCGCCACCGTGTTCCCGTACGACGCCATCCACCTGGTGGCCACGCCGCCCGACTCCCTCTCCGACCTGAACGACTTCTCCGACTGGCTCCTCTCCCTCGCGGCCCACGAATACGTGCACGTGGTCCAGATGAACGTGCGAGGGGGCGTGCCCGCCGCCGTCGATTCCGTCTTCGGAAAGGTCCTCGTTCCCAACGCGCTGGTCCCCCCCTGGCTCACCGAGGGCATGGCCGTCCTGCACGAGTCCGGGCCGGGACACGGACGGAATGCGAGCGCACTCTTCGACATGTATGCGCGCGCCATCGTCCTCGAGGGCGACCTCTTCCCGCTGCACGTGGTCTCGAACCCGCCGCTCGACTGGCCGCTCGGCAACATGTGGTACCTGCTCGGCGGGCGCTTCCTGTCGTTCCTCCACGAGCGGTCCGGGGCGGAGGGGTTGCGGGCCTTCCTGGAGGAGCAGGGGCGCTTCGTCTGGCCCTTCGCGGTGGGGGTGGTGGCCGAGGACACCCTGGGCGGGCAGGCCTTCCCGGCACTCTGGAAGGAGTTCGGGACGGCCCTGCGCGAACGGTACGACGCGCAGATGGCGGAGCTCCGCCGCGGGCCCGTGACCGACCCGGATTGGATCACCCGTCGAGGGGCGCGGGTGCTCCATCCCCGCTGGTCGCCGGACGGGACCTTCGTTGCCTTCTGGGATCGCGGGCTCGACGGCCCGCAGGGAATCCGGCGCGCCACCCCCGCTGGCCAGGATCTCGGTCTCGCCGCGGAGATCCCCGCCAATGGCACCTTCGCGCTCCTCTCCCCCACGGAGGCGGTGGTCGCGGTCCAGGACTACTACCGGTACTACTGGCTCTGGAGCGACCTGTGGCGAGTGGACCTGTCGACGGGACGCCGGACGCGGCTCACCGAGGGGCGGCGGGCAACCGATCCCGACGTCTTGCCGGGGGGCGCCTTCGTCGCCTACGTGGCGCGGGTGGCTCCCGGGGAGATGGCGCTCGAGCGGCTCTGGCTCGACGACGGGAGCACCGAACGGCTCTTCCACCTCCCCGGCGCGCAGATCTACCTGCCACGCATCTCGCCCGACGGCCTTCGCATCGCCTTCGAGCTGCAGGAGGGAGCACGGAGGGACATCGCCGTCTGGCAGTCGGGCCGGGTGGTTCGGGTCACGAACGATGACGCCGTCGACACGAGCCCCGAGTGGTTGCCCGACGGCCGGCTGGTGTTCTCCTCCGACCGCACCGGCATCTACGACCTCTACCTCTTCGAGCCTGGCCCGGGCGGCTGGCGCGCCATCGCCGCCGCGCACCCGCCGCCCCTCCTCCCTCCCCTTCCGGAGACCCTCCTCTCGCTCGTTCCGCCCCTTCCAGGCCCCTCGGATGTCCGGGCCGCACTTCCCGTCCCGGGCTCGGACCCCACGTTGCCCGTCGTCCCCGGCATCGTGAAGCGGATGACCCGTTCCCCCATGGGCGCGATGCAGCCGGCCGCATCGCCGGACGGCCGCCAGCTGGCCTACGTCTCCTATTCGCGGAGCGGCTATGACCTGGCTCGGCTCGACGTTCCCGTGGATCCGCTCCCCGAGGCCTCCGCCGCCGCGACCCGGCCCTCCGGGATCCCCTACGACCGGGAACCCGGCTACCCGGCCACGTCCTACGATCCCTTCCCCATGCTGCTCCCCCGCTACTGGCTGCCGGTCTTCGGCTGGGATGCGGCGGGATTCACGCTGGGCGCACTGTCGTCGGCCTCGGACGTGGTCGGGCTGCACAGCTGGGCGGCGGACCTGCGCTGGAGCTTCGGGACGGCCTCGCCGGTCTACGACGCGGCCTACGTGGGCGAGTGGCTGCGGACGCCGCTCCTCCTCGGATCCAGCAGGTGGATCAGCTCGGCGCCCTTCCTCTCCGGAGTGAACGAGGAGGTCTGGACCCCGCTGCGCGCGTCGCTGCTCGTGCCCTTCCGGGAGCTCTACCGCCGCGTCTCGGTGTCGGTGGGCTGGAGCGGCACGTTCTACCGGGCCCTGAACCCGCCTCCTCCACCCCTCCCGCTGCAGGACGGCTTCCGCAGCATGGTGACCGGCAGCCTGTCCTACGACGACACGCGGCAGTTCGTGAACAGCATCTCCCGCGTCTCGGGATTCCAGGCCTCGGTGGTCGGCGGGGTGACGTCGCCGGTCCTGGGCAGCGACTTCGACTACGTATGGGGACAGGTTGCCTGGAGCGGCTACCTGCTCGTTCCGGGGACGAGGCAGTGGGTGCTGGCGCTCCACCTCGCGGCCGGAGTGTCGGAGGGCACGTTCGGAGGCCAGTACCCGTTCTCCCTCGGCGGCGTTTCACAACCGGATGTGGCCGGCATCCTCCTCTCCGCGCTGGGATTCGCCACGGTGGGATCCCAGCCCGACCAGCTGCGCGGCTACCCGTCGGGCATCTTCGAGGGGAGCAAGCTCCTCTCCGGGACCTTCGAGCTGCGCTTTCCCATCGCCGCGCCGCAATGGGGCTACTCGACCTGGCCTTTCTTCGTCCGGCGGATCTCCGGCTCGCTCTTCCTCGACGCCGGCAACGCGTGGGTCCCTGTGGACGGGGTTCCCTGGTGGCAGCGGGTTCGCTTCGGCACCGGGGCCGAGGTCGACGTCGAGCTGGTTCTCGGTTTTTACCTGCCGGTGGTCCTGCGCGTCGGGGTGGGACAAGGGCTGGGGCGCCTCCTCGCCCCGGGGAATCCGCCCGACCCGTACGCGGAGACCCAGGTCTACGTGACGCTGGGGGAGAGCTTCTGATGCTTGCGGGGGCTTGAAAGCGGTGCTAGAAACCCCCGCGTTTCCAGCTCTTCGCCGACATAGCTCAGCTGGTAGAGCAACTGATTCGTAATCAGTAGGTCCCCAGTTCAATTCTGGGTGTCGGCTCCAG
>CAWHPQ010000007.1:0-6904 GCA_963831265.1 uncultured delta proteobacterium
CGCCACCGCCAGCACCCCCGCCGTCACCGGAAGCGCCCCAGCGAACGACCCGGTCCGGTCCTTCACCACCGCCACGAACACGGGACCAGCCACCCCCGCCAGGCTCCACGCCAGCAGCACCCAGCCGTAGTTCACCCCCAGGTGCCGGGTCCCGAACCAGTCGGCGACGAGCGACGGCATGACCCCGAAGCCGCCCCCGTAGCAGAGCAGCACCAGCGCGAAGAGCGGCGCCACCACCCACACGGAGTGGAAACCCCCCACCGAGAGGAACACCGCGACCTGGAGCAGGTAGATCGCCGCGAACGCAGCGCGCCTCCCGACGCGGTCCGACACCGCGCCCCAGAAGAACCTGCCCAGCGCGTTGGCGAGAGCGATGGTTCCGTAGACCCCCGCCGCCGCGGCCGGCGCCGCCCCGGTCAGCTCCCGCATGATGGGCACGGCGTTGGAGATGAAGAGGATGCCCGCCGTCACGTTGAGGAAGAGCATGGCGAAGGCCGCCCAGAACTGCGGGGTCCGGGCCATCGAACCCGGCGTGAAGTCCACGCCCCCCGCCGCGGCGGTCGCGGCCGGAGAAGCGGCGGGCGGGTTCCGGACGAGCCAGGCGCCTGCCCCGCCCAGGACCGCGAAGGCCACCCCGGAGAGCGCGAAGGCCTGCATCACCGCACCCGCCGACGCTGCACCGGCCCCGCCCGCGAAGGCCGGGAACGACCGGAGCACGTGCGCATAGCCGAACGCGCCCAGCCCGAAGCCGCCCACCACGAGCCCGCTGCCCAGTCCTCGCCGGTCCGGGAACCACTTCGTCACCGCGGCCACCGGTGTCACGTACCCGAGGCCGAGCCCCAGCCCGCCGAGCACGCCGTAGGTGGCGCAAAGCCACCAGACTCCGAAGGACGACGTCCCGACACCGGCGAGCAGGTTTCCCGCGCCCCAGAGGAGCGCGCCGGTCACCGCCACCGGCCGCGGCCCGGCCCGATCCTGCCAGCGCCCGCCCAGCACCGCGCCCACCCCGAGGAAGAAGATGGCGATCGAGAAGGGCGCCGTTGCCTGCGCACTGGTCCACCCGAAAGCTGCCTGCAAAGGCTGGGTGAAGACGCTCCAGGCGTAGACCGTGCCCAGGCAGGCCATCAGGGCGACCCCGCCCGCGGCGACGAGCCAGCGGTTCACGGGCGGGTGCGCTTGACCGGCCGGGCCTTCGCTTCCCGCGCCACCTCGATGCGGACTCCGGGCATCTTGGGATCGGGTCGCCGGGCCTTGGCCTCGAACGCGGCGGCGGCATCGGCCGCCACCTCGAAGCGGGTCTCGCGGGGGAAGATGAGGATCTTGCCGATCTCGTTGCGGGTGACGTCGCCGCGCCGGCAGAGGAGGGGCAGGAGCCACTTGGGATCGGCGTTGCGCTCCCGGCCGATTCCGATGGTGAACCAGATCCCCTCGACGGGCCCGGCCCGCTTCGTGCGGATCGGAGCCTCGGCGCGGGGGACCTGGCGGGCGGCGCGCGCGGTCTCGGGCAACTCCTCGGCGGCGGGGAGCCGCGCCCGCTCGCGCCGGAGCAGGGCCGTCGCCACCGAGAGCGGGGCACGGGACTCGAGGAGCCTCCGGGCGGCCTGGAGCTCCTCCTCGGTGGCCTCGCCAGCCAGCGTCGCCACCTCGGCGGTGAGCCGCTCCTCGTCCCGGGCCCGGATCTCGTCGGCGGTGGGGACGGGGAGCCATTCGGCCTTCGCGCCCGCCATCTTGAGCATCCGCTCCATCTTGAAGCGCTCGGCGGGGGTGGCGAGGAAGACCGCGCGCCCCTTCTTCCCGGCGCGGCCGGTGCGCCCGCTGCGGTGCTGCAGCGCCTGCGGATCGCGGGGGATGTCGGCGTGGACCACCAGCTCGATGCCGGGCAGGTCGAGCCCCCGGGCGGCCACGTCGGTGGCGACCAGGATTCGGGCCCGGCCGTCGCGCAGGAGCTTCAGCGCCCGGGTCCGTTCACCCTGGGTGAGATCCCCGGCGATGCCCACCGCCGCGAAGCCCCGCTCGGCGAGGCTGGAGGCCATGTGGTGGGCCCCCTCGCGCGTGGCGCAGAAGACCAGCGCCCGCGCCGGATCCTGCGCGCGGAGCACGTTGACGAGTGCGTGCTCCCGCTCCCGCTGCGCCACCACGTGGCCGTGGAGGGCGATGTCGGCGTGGGCCTCGCCCGGGGGCGTGGCGGCGACGCGGGCGGCGTCGTGCGTGTAGCGCTTGGCCAGCTCGAGGATGGGGCGGGGGAGGGTGGCCGAGAAGAGGACGGTGCGCCGCTCCCCGGGCGCGGCGCCCAGGATGGCCTCCAGCTCCTCCCGGAAGCCCATGTCGAGCATCTCGTCGCCCTCGTCGAGCACGACCGCACGCACCTCGGACAGGTCCAGGTTCTTCCGCTCGATGTGGTCCCGAAGGCGTCCCGGCGTGCCCACCACCACGTGCGCGCCCGCGGCCAGCGCCCGGGCCTCGCGGCGCGGGTCCATTCCACCGACGGTCGAGGCGACCCGGCCGCCCGCATCGCCGAGGAGCCAGGCCAGCTCCCGCTGCACCTGCACGGCCAGCTCCCGGGTGGGGGCGATGACGAGTGCCAGCGGCGCACCCGCCTGCTCGAAGGTGGCGGACTCGCCGAGCAGCGTCTCGGCCAGCAGGAGGCCGAAGGCCACGGTCTTCCCGGAGCCGGTCCGCGAGGAGACGAGCAGGTCGCGCCCGCGCAGGCCCGCGGCCATGACCTCCTGCTGCACCGGGGTGGGCGCGTCGTATCCGCGGGCGTCGAGGGCGCGCCGCAGGGCGGGGTGGACGCCGAGGGAGGCGAAGCTCATGGCCGAATCTATCACGGCAGGCGCTCCAGCTCCCCGGAGAGCCGTTCCCACTCCGCGTAAAGCCCCGTGAGCTCCACCTGGGCGCGCTGCCGGGCCTCCACGTGGACCCGCGCCCGGGCGAAGTCGTCGTAGATGGCCGGGTCGGCGAGCGCCTCGGTGGCTTCGCGCTCGGTCCGCTCCACCTCGGCGATGCGCTCCTCGGCAGCCTGGATGGCGTCGCGGAGCGGCTTCTCCACCCGGCGGCGGGCGTTGCGGGCCTCGGCCTCGACCCGGCGCCGCTCCCGGTCCCCGCCGCGCGCGATCGTCTCGCGCCCCCCGTCTCCGCCGGCCTCCGGGGCCGCGGCGAGCTCGAGCTGGCGCTGGTGGTAGAGCCAGTCCTCGAGGTTTCCGGACCAGGGGACGACCCCGCCGTCCTTCACCTCCCAGACCGCCGTGGCGAGCCGGTTCACGAAGCTCCGGTTGTGGGAGACGAAGAGCAAGGTCCCCCCGTAGCCGGCCAGCGCCTCGATGAGCGCCTCCGACGACTCGATGTCGAGGTGGTTGGTGGGCTCGTCGAGCAGGAGGAAGTTGGTGGGGCGCAGCAGCAGCTTCGCCAGCGCGACGCGGGAACGCTCGCCGCCGGAGAGGACGCCGACCCTCTTGTCCACCGCGTCGCCGGAGAAGAGGAAGGATCCGGCCACGCTCCGGATCCACGACTCGCCCTGCTCCGGGACCACGTCCCAGAGGGTTCGCAGCACGGTGCGATCGGGGTCGAGGGTTCCGAACGTGCGGGCCGGGCCGTCGGCCGAGGCGTGCTCGTCCCGCTCGAAGTGGTGCTGGGCGTAGTATCCGGCCAGCACGCCGTGTCCGAGCTTCACCGTTCCGGAGTCGGGCGCGAGCTCCCCCGCGGCCAGCTTGAGGAGCGTGCTCTTGCCCGCTCCGTTCGGCCCGATGACGGCGATGCGCTCGCCGCGGAGCACCTGGGCGTCGAGGTTGCGGTAGACGGCCACCGGGCCGTAGGACCGGGACAGCCCCTCGAGGCGCAGCACCTCGCGGCCGGATCGGGGCGCGTCGGGGAAGCGGAACAGCGCCGTGTCCCGCTCCTCGGGGAGCTCCACCGTCTCCATGCGGTCGAGCATCTTCTGCTTGCTCTTCGCCTGCGTGGCCTTGGTGTTCTTCGCGCCGAAGCGCTCGATGAACCGGGAGAGCTGGGCGCGCCGGGCCTCGATGCGGGCCGCCCGGGAGACGAGCTGCTCCTCCTCCTCGGCGCGGAGCCGCCGGTAGTCGTCGTAGTCGCCGACCCAGCTCTTCACCCCCTCCGGCTCGAGGGAGAGCACCCGGTCGATCTGCCGGTTCAGGAAGAGCCGGTCGTGGGAGACGAGCACCATCGCCTTGCGGGTCCCGCGCAGGAAGTCCTCGAACCAGGCCAGGGTCGGGACGTCGAGGTGGTTGGTGGGCTCGTCGAGGAGGAGGAGGTCGGGGTCCTGGAGCAGGAGACCCGCCAGCGCCGCCCGCATGCGCCACCCGCCGGAGAGGGTCCGGGTGGGACGGTCGAGCCGGTCGGGAGCGAAGCCGAGCCCCCCCAGGATCCGCTCGGCCCGGTGGCGCCCGAACCGTTCCTCGAAGTGGGCCAGCTCGTCGTGCAGCTCGGCGAGGGCCTCGGCGAGTTCCAGGCGCTCCCCGTCGGTGCCGGCCTCGGCGAGCGCTGCCTCCGTGGATTGGAGGCGACCTTCGAGGGCGTCCCGGCCCGGGACCGAGGAGAGCACCGCCTCGACGATGGTGCCCTCCGGGAGCGAGGACACGTCCTGGGGCAGGTACCCGATGCGGGAGCCGCGCCGGAAGACCAGCGTGCCTCCGTCAGGACCTCGCTCCCCCGCCAGGATGCGGAGCAGGCTCGACTTGCCGGTCCCGTTCGGCCCCACCAGCCCGATCCGGTCGTGGGGGCCGATGGAGAAGGACGCCCCGTCGAAGAGGACGTCGGCGCCGAAGGCGAGCGAGAGATCGCGGGAGGAGACGAGGCTCATGCGGTTCACACTTCTTCACCCAGGTTCCCTGCGGAGGCAAGGGGGGGCGTGACTATGATGCGCCCGTGACCACCGATCGCGTACTCACCGCGCTCCTCGTCGAGGACGACGCCCGGCTCGCCGCCCTGACCGCCGAGTATCTCGGCGGGCACGGCGTGGTGGTGACCTGCACGGGCGACGGCCCCTCGGGCCTCGCGGAGGCGCTCCGCACCCCCTACGACGTGGTGCTCCTCGACCTCATGCTACCGGGCAAGGGCGGCCTCGAGGTCTGCAGGGAGCTGCGCACCCAGTCGGACGTGCCCATCGTCGTGCTGACGGCACGGGGCGAGGAGGCCGACCGGATCATCGGGCTCGACCAGGGCGCCGACGACTACCTCCCGAAACCCTTCTCGCCGCGGGAGCTCCTGGCGCGCATCCACGCAGTGGTGCGCCGGGCACGGGGCCAGGTAGGACCCGCGGTGAAGACCGTCCGGGTGGGCCCGCTGCTCCTCGACCCGGGCGCCCGCCGCGCCACCCTGCGCGAGCAGGAGGTGGTCCTCACCGGCTACGAGTTCTCCCTGCTCTACGCGCTCGCCTCCCGCGCCGGGCACGTGCTCTCCCGGGAGCAACTCATCGAGCTGGCCGGCGGAAGCGCCGAGGAGGCCTTCGATCGGTCGGTGGACGTCCACGTCTCCCGCCTGCGGCAGAAGCTCGGCGACGATCCCAAGAACCCCCGCATGGTGAAGACGGTGCGCGGCGCAGGGTACCTGCTGGCCGCCGAGGCCGATTGACGCCATGAAGAGGTGGCGCCTCCAGAAACCTCGCCTCTTCTGGCGGGTCTACCTGGCGGGGCTCGGACTGCTCGCCCTGGTGGCGATCGCCAACGTGGTGGTCGGGTCCCTCACCGAGCGCAGCCCCCTGGTGCGCGGGACGGCCCGGCTGACCCGCTTCGCCGCCGACCACATCGCTGGCCATACAGAGGATCCGGCGCGCATCCTGGCCGAGCTCCGGCAGATGGCGGATGCCTTCCGCGTCGACATGGCCTACCGGCTCGACGACGGGCAGGTGGTGGCCAACGTCGGCGAGCCGCCCGGGCTGCCCGAGATCCATCGGGCCCGGCTCGACGCTGGCCTGCAGACGTTCACCGAGGACGACCGTCCGTCCTGGGCGATGCGCGTTGCCGGCAAGTCTCCCGGCTACCTCATCGTCGCCGCCGCGCCGCGGGCCGTGCCGGTGGAGCGGGCGGCGGCCTTCATCTCGGCCTGGCTCATCGTGCTGGCGCTGGCGGCCTTCCCGCTGGCACGCGCGCTGGCCCGTCCCATGGAGCGGCTCACCGACGCGGCCCGCAAGCTCGGCGCCGGTGATCTCTCGGCCCGCGCCGGCCTGCAGAGGAGCGACGAGGTGGGCGAGCTCTCCATGGCATTCGACGACATGGCGTCCCGGCTGGAGGGGCTCGTCCGGGCGGAGCGGCAGCTCCTCGCCGACGTCTCACACGAGCTGCGGACGCCGCTCGCCCGGATCCGCGTCGCGCTCGACCTGGCGGCCGAGGGGGACGTGGACCGGGCCCGCCGGTACCTGGAGGAGATCCGCCTCGACCTGGCCGAGCTCGATCAGCTGCTCGGAGACGTTCTCACCGCCGCCCGGCTCGACCAGGCCGGCGGCCGGGGAGAGGTGCCGCTCCGCCTCCAGCAGGTCCGGGCCCAGGAGATCGTCGAGCGGGCGGCCGAGCGATTCCGGAGAAGCCACCCCGACCGCGTGCTCTCCGTCCAGATCGAGGGGGCGCTCCCCGGCCTGGTCGCCGACCCCGTCATGCTCCGGCGCGTGATCGACAACCTGCTCGACAACGCCGCCAAGTACTCGGAGGCGCCGGCGCCGGTGGAGCTCCTGGCGCGGAGCGACGGGGTGGCCCTCGTCGTCTCCATCCGCGACGAGGGGATCGGCGTCGACCCGCAGGACCTCCCGCGCCTCTTCACGCCCTTCTTCCGGACCGACCGCAGCCGGGCCCGGGGAACCGGGGGGGTCGGCCTCGGGCTCGCGCTGGCAAAGCGGATCGTGGAGGCCCACGGCGGGAACATCGAGGTCGAGAGCCGCTCCGGGCTGGGAACCACG
>CAWHPQ010000008.1:0-242403 GCA_963831265.1 uncultured delta proteobacterium
GTGCGGCAGCACCACCGCGCCGCGGACCACCTGATCGGCGTGCTTGGGATCGACGCCCAGGTTGATGGCGGCGTCCACCGACTCGTCGAACTTGCGGACGGCGGTCTTCTTCACGAGCGCCAGTGCGTCGTCGAGCTTGTAGCGCCTGTTGCGATCGACCTCTGCGGAGGCCTTCTTGAAGTTCTTTCCGATGTGAGCCATGTGCGTGTGTCTCCCGGCCTAACCGACGATCTCGATGCCCATGGACCGGGCGGTGCCCTCGACGGTCCGCATCGCGGCCTCGAGGCTCCCCGCCGTCATGTCCTGCATCTTCATCTTGGCGATCTGCTCGAGCTGGGCGCGCGAGACCTTCCCGACCTTCTCCTTGCCGGGGGCGTGCGCTCCGCTGCCCTTCTTCTTCTCGGTGTGCAGTCCGGCGGCCTTCTTGAGCAGGATCGACGCCGGAGGCGTCTTCAGGATGAAGCTGAAGGAGCGGTCCTGGTAGACGGTGATGATCACCGGGATGATGAGCGCTTCCTTCGCCTGCGCCTGCGTGGCAGCATTGAACTGCTTGCAGAACTCCATGATGTTCACGCCGTGCTGGCCGAGCGCCGGGCCCACCGGGGGCGCCGGGTTGGCCTTGCCAGCCGGGATCTGCAGCTTGATCTGACCGGTGATCTTCTTCATGCCTCGTCATCCTTCCGGGCCCGTGCGGCTGGCCCTGCGTGGTGTTCCGGGCGGCGAGCCCTTCCACGCCATGTGAACTGCGGGTGATGCGACGACGACTTCGCTGCGTTGAAGCGGAATCTCGGTGTGGCTCTTGCGGCGGCTGAAGCCGCCGCTGCTAGGTCTTCTCCACCTGCATGAAGTCGAGCTCGACCGGGGTGGCCCGGCCGAAGATGGACACCAGCACGCGGACCTTGCCCTTCTCGGGCTTGACCTCCTCCACGGTGCCGTTGAAGTTCGAGAACGGGCCGTCGGTCACCCGGACCTGGTCGCCCTCCTCGAACTGGACCTTGGGCTTGGGCTTGAGGGTACCCTCGGAGATCTGGCTGGTGAGGCGGGCCACCTCGACGTCGGAGATGGCCGGCACGTCCTTGGGGATCTTGGCGCTGCCCACGAAGCCGGTGACCTTGGCGGTACCCTTGACGAGGTGCCAGGTACGGTCGTCCATCTCCATCTGGACCAGGACGTACCCGGGGAAGAACTTCCGCTTGGAGGTCTTCTTCTCCCCCTTCACCATCTCCACGACCTGCTCCATGGGGATGAGGATCTCGCCGAAGCTCTCCTGGAGTTCCTCCTGGCGCACGCGCTCCTCGAGCGACTTCTTCACCTTGTTCTCGAAGCCCGAGTACGTGTGCACCGCGTACCACTTCTTCGCCATTGCGATTCTCTCCCGACGCTCGGTGCGCCGTC
Organism: uncultured delta proteobacterium; assembly: GCA_963831265.1. Classification (GTDB taxonomy): domain Bacteria; phylum Myxococcota; class Myxococcia; order Myxococcales; family Anaeromyxobacteraceae; genus CAIOAK01. The sequence continues at coordinate 1,396 of CAWHPQ010000008.1, forward strand.
TCCGGGCGCGCCGCGCCCGGTCAGCTGCTAGTAGACCAGCGACGAGAGCCGCGACCAGACCAGGTCGAAGATCCCGAGCAGGAATGCGGCCACGAAGGTGAACACCACCACCGCCACCGTCGAGGCCCGTGTTTCGCGCAGGTTGGGCCAGGAGACCCGTCCCAGCTCCTGCGCGACCTGCATCGACACCGCGTTGACGCGCGGGGAACGCCAGGCCAGCACCGCGATGGCCGCGGCGATGCCGTACCCCACCAGCGTGGAGAGGGTCCAATCGTCCCCCAGCACGCCCACGTCGTTCCATCGGGCGTAGGAGAAGACCAGGCCCAGGATCTTCTCCAGGAAGATCCCGCCCACCACCGCCGCGAAGAAGTAGAAGATCGCGACGATCCGCTTCGGTTCGACGCCCGGACCCTTTTCCATGCTGCCCTTCCGCTGAACTGGCAGGCCAGGAGGGATTCGAACCCCCAACCCGCGGTTTTGGAGACCGCTGCTCTACCGTTCGAGCTACTGGCCTTCGAAATCCCGGTACAGGACTACTTCGTTTCCTTGTGTGTCGCGTGCTTGCGGCAGCGCGGGCAGAACTTGGAACGCGAGAGCTTGTCCTGGGTCTTCTTCTTGTTCTTGGTGGTGCTGTAGTTCCGCTCCTTGCAGGTCGTGCACTCGAGCGTGATGATGGTTCTGTTGCCGGCCATGGCGTTCCGTCCTCACTGACTGCGGTGATGTTGCTGGAGCCCTCTTCCAGGATTGAACTGGAGACCTCGTCCTTACCAAGGACGCGCTCTACCGACTGAGCTAAGAGGGCCTTCCTTCCTTTCTTCGTGTCCTTGCGGGCTGGAGCGGGAAAAGGGATTCGAACCCTCGACATTCAGCTTGGAAGGCTGACGCTCTACCAACTGAGCTATTCCCGCGTACCTCGTAATCTCCTGGAGTGGAGGGGGATGGATTCGAACCATCGAAGGCGTAAGCCGGCAGATTTACAGTCTGCTCCCTTTGGCCGCTCGGGAACCCCTCCTTGACCACTTCGAACCTCGGACCACGACGATCGATGCGACGAGCCAGCTGGAGCTGGCGGTGGGATTCGAACCCGCGACCTGCTGCTTACAAGGCAGCTGCTCTGCCAACTGAGCTACGCCAGCGAATCCCCAGAAGTTTCGGCTCCGGCCAACCGGCGCGAGGGACACCCGTCCCCGGCGTCGGAGCGGGGTCTTGTACAAGACGCCCCCGGGGATGTCAAGGCAGGATCTTCCCTCCACTTTCCCCGCGCTGGCGCGCTGCCTCGTAGAGCGCGATGGCGGCTGCCGCCGACGCGTTCAGGCTGCCCACCCGGCCCAGCATGGGAATGCGGGCGGCGTGGTCGCAGCTCTTCCGGACCAGGGGCCGGACCCCCTGCCCTTCCCCTCCGAGGACGAGTGCCGTCGCCCCCCGGAGGTCGACGGACGCGAGTTCCTGGTCCCCGTCGGGTACCGCGGCGACCGTCCAGATCCCGGAAGTCTTGAGGTCCTCGATGCAGCGGACCAGGTTCGTCACCCGCGCGATGGCCATGTGCTCGACCGCTCCGGCCGAGGCCTTGGCGGCCGAAGGGGTGACCCCGGCGGCCCGGTCGCGCGGCATCACCACTCCGTGGGCGCCGAGGGCGTGCGCCGAACGAACGATGGCCCCGAGGTTGTGCGGATCCTCCACCCCGTCGAGGAGGACCAGGAGCGGCGGCCGGCCGGACGCGGCGGCCACGGCCAGGATCTCGTCCAGGTCCCGGTACCGGTAGTCGGCGACCACCGCCACGATTCCCTGGTGCTGGGTCACGCCGGCCAGGCGATCGAGCCTCGCCCGCGGCGCTGCCCGGACCTTGGCGCCGCGCTCCCGAGCGGCCCTCTCCATCTCGGCGAAGGCCCGCGAACGCTCGCCCCCCTCGGCCAGCCAGAGCTCCGTCACCCCTTCCGCTCCGGAGCGGAGGAGCTCGCGGACCGGATTCATGCCGTAGACGACGCGCACCGGGCCCTCACTTCACGTCGATGGGAACGGTGACGGTCCTCGTCTGGGGAACGCACCAGGCGTCGCTGCAGATCGCGAAGCGCATCTGGACGGAAACCGATTGTCCACCCTTCGACACGGCCGTCACCGGGATCTCGAAGCGCGGGTTCTCGGCGGAGGGATCGACGGCGTCGGTCCGCCTCCACTCGACCTTGTCGACCACCAGCCCGGCCGATGCCTCCACCTTGTACTTGAGCGGGAACTCGCGGTTCACGTGGATACCCTTCTCGACCGGGACCACGTCGACCACGACCTTGCCCTTCTTGCCCACCTGGAGCGTGCGGGAGGATCCGTCGGTGACGACCTTGTAGGTGCTGGCGGCGTTCGACCCGTCGCTGCCCCTCGCGGGGAGCGCGAGGACGGCGACGAGGGAGGCAATGGCGATGCGGAACATGTGATCTCCTCCGGTATCCCCGGCGGGTATACCAGGGACGCGCCCCCGGGCCCGCGGATTCAGCCGCGCCGGCCCCGCCGCACCGGGCGGGCCCGGTCCGGCGGTCCGACCAGCTCCGCGGCCCGCTGCACGATGGCGTCGGCGATGTCGACGCCGCAGGCCTCCTCGGCCTCGCGGATACCGGGCGAGCTGTGGACCTCGAACACCCGGGGGCCGCCCGGAGCGTCCACCATGTCCACCGCGCAGACCTCCAGGCCGACGACGCGGGCAGCGGCCGTCGCCGCCAGGGCCGCATCCTCTTCCAGCACGGCTCCCTCGAAACGCGCGCCCTGGGCCAGGTTCCGGGAAAGGCGTCCGACACGCGGGCGCCGGCGCAGCGCTGCCACCACCCGCCCGCCGACGACGAAGACCCGCAGGTCTCCGCCGCGCCCCTCCCCCCTCACGTACTGCTGCACCACGGTGTTCTGTCCGAGGCGGAGGATGGCCTCCAGTGCCGACTCCAGCGCCTGCCGGCTCTCACAGACGATGACACCGGTCCGCTCGTTGCCGCGCAGCAGCTTCACGAGGACCGGGAGCCCCCCGACGTGGCGGACCATCTCCCGCAGGCCGGACGGCTCGGAGGCCATCACCGTGCGCGGAACCTTGACCCCGCTGGCGGAGAGCAGCTGCAGGACCCGCATCCGGTTCCGCGCCAGCCCGATGGCCTGCGCCCCGTTGAGGACCGGGAGACCCGCCAGCTGGAGGTGGTTCACCACCGACAGGCCGTACTGGCTGTTGGACGGGGCGATCCGGGGAACCACCGCGTCGGTGGCCGGGAAGGCCCCTCCTCGGTGGAAGATCTCCGGTCCTTCCCGCCCCAGCCGCATCTCCACCTGCAGCGGGTCGACCACGCGGGCCACGTGTCCACGAGCGCGCGCCGCCTCGACGATTCGCCGGGTGGTGAAGATGCCCGCCGAGCGGGAGAGGACCGTGACATGCATCGCGACGATGCTAAGGGTGCTGCGCGCCGAATGCGAGGGAAAGGGGGATCGCGGTGGTGGGAGGAAAAGGAAAGGGGGACGATGCCGGTGATCCCGGAGGCGTCCCCCTTCGACGTTCGGAACGGGTTCGTGGGCCCGTTCTTGCGCCCGCTAAAGCGGGCGCCGCTAGACCTGCTTGAACTCCGCGTCGACGACGTCGTCGCCACCCTTCTTCTCGGGCTGGGGCGGCGGTGCGCCCCCTGCGGGCCCGGCCCCGCCTTCCGGAGGCGTGCCGGCGGCCTTGTAGAGCTCCTCTGCGGCCTTGTGGCTGGCCTTCTCGAGCTTCTCGAGGGCCGCCTTCACCTCCTCGGCGCTGCCACGCTCACGGACCCGGTGGGCCTCCTGCACCAGCCCCTCGAGCTCGGTGACCGTCCCGGCCGAGAGCTTCTCCTTGTTCTCCTTGAGGAGCTTCTCCATCTGGTAGGCGAGGTTCTCCAGGCGATTCTTGACCTCGACCTCCTCCCGCCGCTGCTTGTCCTCGGCCTCGTGGGAGCGGGCGTCGGACACCATCTTCTCCACCTCGTCCTTGGAGAGGCCGGACGACTGGGTGATGGTGACCTTCTGCTCCTTGCCGGTGGCCTTGTCCTTGGCCGCCACGTTCAGGATGCCGTTGGCGTCGATGTCGAAGGTGACCTCGACCTGCGGGACGCCGCGCGGCGCGGGAGGCAGCCCCTCCAGGTGGAAGCGCCCCAGCGTGCGGTTGTCGCGCGCCATCTCGCGCTCTCCCTGCAGCACGTGGACCTCCACCGAGGTCTGCCCGTCCGAGGCGGTGGAGAAGGTCTCCGACTTGCGTGCCGGGATGGTGGTGTTGCGCTCGATGAGCCGGGTCATCACGCCGCCCAGGGTCTCCACGCCCAGCGAGAGCGGGGTGACGTCGAGCAGCAGGATGTCCTTCACGTCGCCGGAGAGGACACCGCCCTGCACGGCCGCGCCCACGCTCACCACCTCGTCGGGGTTGACCGTCTTGTTCGGCTCCTTGCCGAAGTACTTCTTCACCGTCTCGACGATGAGCGGCATGCGGGTCTGGCCGCCGACCATCACCACCTCGTCGATCTTGTCGGGAGCGAGCCCGGCGTCGGCGAGCGCCTTCTTCACCGGCTCGATGGAGCGGTCGATCAGCGGCGCCACCATCTGCTCCAGCTTGGCGCGGGAGAGCTTCACCGCCAGGTGCTTGGGACCGGTCTGGTCGGCGGTGAGGAACGGCAGGTTCACCTCGGTCTCCATGGTGGAGGAGAGCTCGATCTTGGCCTTCTCGGCGGCGTCCTTGAGCCGCTGCAGCACCATCTTGTCCTTGGAGACGTCGATGCCGGTGTCCCGCTTGAACTCGGCGATGAGCCAGTCGATGACCACCTGGTCGATGTTGTCACCGCCGAGATGGGTGTCGCCGTTGGTGGCGAGCACCTCGACGACCTTGTCGCCGACCTCGAGGATGGAGATGTCGAAGGTGCCGCCGCCGAAGTCGTAGACGGCGATCTTCTCGTTCGACTTCTTGTCGAGACCGTAGGCCAGCGCCGCGGCGGTGGGCTCGTTGATGATGCGCCGCACGTTCAAGCCGGCGATCTCGCCGGCGTCCTTGGTGGCCTGGCGCTGCGCGTCGTTGAAGTAGGCCGGGACCGTGATGACCGCGTCGGTGACCTTCTCTCCCAGGTAATTCTCGGCGGCCCGCTTCAGCTTGAGCAGGATCTGGGCGCTGATCTCCGGGGCGCTGAGCGCCTTCCCGTCCACCTCGATGCGCGCGTCGCCACCGCTGCCGGAGACCACCTTGTAGGGGACCCGCTTGGCCTCCTCCTGGACCTCGTCGGCCCGGCGCCCCATGAAGCGCTTGATGCTGTAGATGGTCCGCTCGGGGTTGGTGATGGCCTGCCGCTTGGCCACCTGCCCCACCAGTCGCTCGCCGTCCTTCAGGTAGGCGACGACCGATGGCGTGATGCGGGAGCCCTCCTCGTTCGTGATGACGACGGGGTCCTTGCCCTCCATCACCGAGACCACCGAGTTGGTGGTGCCCAGGTCGATGCCGATGATCTTTCCCATTGGTTGGAATCCTCCCTTGTGAAAGGGAGGCTAAGCACGCCTTGCGACGCGTCAAACCGAATGCGCGGCCGCGGGGTCCGGTGCGTAGCGCGCTTCGCGGTATGGAACCTTTTCTACCCGACATCCGGGGGTCGGAAGCGCGCCAACCGGACACCGAACCGTTGAATCTGCGACACTTTCCTGACGACGCAGCGTGGCATCCGGCTTGCTATTCGGTGGTGTGACTTCGCTGTCACACCCTCGCACAGGGGACTAGATGCTCCAGGCCCACTCCTCGCGCACCAACTACGAGCAGACCGCCGTCCTCCTGAATGCCAACGCGAAGCAGGTGAGTTCCCGCGTCCGCGACGCCCTGTCCGGGCTCGTCCCGGCCGAGAGCCTCTTCTTCTCCCGCGACCACGAGGAAGCGAATCGCATCGCAGACACGGTGGTCTCCCGGGGCTTCGACACGGTCTTCACCGGGGGAGGCGACGGGACCTTCGTCTCCTGGGTGAACCACATCCTCGACCGGGCCGAGAACCGCTCCGAGCCGGCTCCCCGGTTCGGGGTACTCGCGCTGGGTACCGGGAACGCGGTGGCCGAGATGGTCGGCGCCGGGAGGCCGCTCGACGACCTGCGTCGCCACCTCTCCGGCGAGGTGCTCCCGGGCCGCCGCCTCGACCTCGTCACCTGCGAGGGTCGTCGCACCCCCTTTGCCAGCGTCGGGCTCGATGCCGCCGTTCTGAACGACTACCGGTGGCTGCGCGGCCGGATCGGCGGACAAGGGGGGAAGTTCGCGACCGGGCTGGGCGGGTACGCTCTCGCCATCGCGCTCCGTTCTGCTCCGCGGCAGGTGTTCCAGCGCGCCCCGGTCTACACCGAGATCGTGAACACCGGCTCCCTGGCATGGCGCCTCGATCCCGGTGGCGACCGCATGGGACGGCCCATCGAGAAGGGCGAGCTGCTCTACGCGGGCCCCTGCATGCTCGCCGCAGGCGGTACGGTTCCGTACTACGGGTTCAGGCTACGCGCCTTCCCGTTCGCCGGTCGCCGCACGGGCACCATGAGCCTGCGGGTCTTCACCCGGGTCCCGGTCCCGTCCCTCGTCCTCAACGCCCGCCGGATCTTCAGCGGCGAGTTCCAGCACCCTGGCCTCCTCGACTTCGAGGCCGACCAGGTGGAGATGACCTTCGACCGCCCCGTTCCCTTCCAGGTGGGCGGCGACGCCGAGGGCCACCGGGAGAAGGTGTCGCTGGGCATCGCCTCGCAGAGCGTGCAGCTGCTCGACTACACCGCCGGAGCTCGCGTCCTCCCGGCCCGGGGTGCGCTGCCCGCCTAGACTAGAGCAGGTTCGCCGCCAGCTCGGCGAGCGGCGACCGCTCCCCCTTCGACAGGGTCACGTGGGCGGCCAGCTTCTCGTGCTTGAAGCGGTTCACCACGTGGACGAGGCCGTTGTTGGTCTGATCCACGTAGGGATTGTCGATCTGGTACGGGTCGCCGGTGAGCACGATCTTGGTGCCGTCCCCCACGCGGGTGATGATGGTCTTCACCTCGTGGGGCGTGAGGTTCTGCGCCTCGTCGACGATCATGAACTGGTTTGGAATGGAGCGGCCGCGGATGTAGGTGAGCGGCTCGATCTCCAGGATGCCGAGGTCGACCAGCTCGTGGTAGCCGCGCCCCAGCTTCTTGTCGGAGCGCGAGAGGTTCATGAGGTACTCGACGTTGTCGAAGATGGGCTGCATCCAGGGGTTGAGCTTCTCCTCCACCGAACCCGGCAAATAGCCGATGTCCCGCCCCAGCGGGAAGATGGGCCGGGAGACCAGCAGCTTCTGGTAGGCCGACTCCTCCATGGTCTTGGTCAGGCCCGCCGCGATTGCGAGCAGCGTCTTGCCCGTGCCCGCCTTGCCCACGATGGTGACCAGCCGGATCTCGTCGTTGAGCAGGAGGTCGAGGGCGAAGGACTGCTCCTTGTTGCGGGGCCGGATGCCCCAGGTCCCATCCTTCGGAAGCTTGATGAGGGGGACGTAGGCCTGCCGGGACGCGCTGAACTTTCCCACCGCGCTGTGCTGCGGGTTGTCCCGATCGCGCAGGACCACGAACTCGTTGGGCGGAGGCGCCGCGACCCCGGGCGGGTGCGGGACGATGCCCTGCGCGTAGAACTGGTTGACCGCCTCTGCATCCACCTCCAGGTCGGCGACGCCGCTCCAGAGCTCGTCGAGGTCGACGCCCTCGACGTCGTAGTCCTCGGTGGTGAGCCCCATCGCGTCGGCCCGGATGCGCAGGTTCGTATCCTTCGACACGAAGACGGCCGGAAGCTCCCGCTCCCGCTGGGAGACGTCGAGCGCCACCGCCAGGATGCGATCGTCGGTGGTCGAGTGGCCGTTGCGCAGCTCGGGTGGCAGCTGGCGGTCGGTGAAGAGGACGCGGACGGTTCCCTTGCCGCTCCCGATGGGGACGCCTTCCTTGAGCCGTCCCTGGGCGCGGAAGTCGTCGAGGGACCTCGCGACCGCGCGGGCGTTCCGGCCCAGGCTGGAGAGGTCACGCTTGAAGTTGTCGATCTCCTCGATCACGTAGATCGGGATGACGACGTTGTTGTCGTCGAAGGCGAAGATCGAGCGCGGGTCGTGCAGCAGGACGTTGGTGTCGAGGATGAAGTTCTTCTTCAAGGCCGGCCCCGGTTCGGGAGCGAGTCTAGCAGGCGGTCCGGCCGCCGGACAGGTCGATCGAGCGGGCCGATCGGTTCCGTCCGGAACGCTTGGCGTGGTAGAGGCAACCGTCGGCGACCTCGATGAGGCGGGCCTTCTCCGCCCCGTCGTCGGGGAAGGTGGCGATCCCGAGCGAGAGCGTCACGCGGAGCGGCCCCGCCTCGGTGGGGAAGGTGGTCTCCTGGAGCCGGGCACGCATCCGCTCGGCGATGACCAGCGCTCCCTCGCCGTCCGTCTCCGGCATGACGAGCGCGAACTCCTCCCCGCCGTAGCGTGCCACCAGGTCGGTCGCGCGGGCCTCCGCGGCGAGCACCCCGGCCACGCCACGCAGCACCAGGTCGCCCACCGGGTGCCCGTGCGCGTCGTTCACGCCCTTGAAGCGGTCCACGTCGCAGATCACCACCGAGAGCCGCTTCCCGTAGCGCTGCGCGACGCGGAGTTGCTCGTCGAGCCGGGACTGGAAGGTGCGGTGGTTGTGCAGGCCCGTGAGCCCGTCGGTGCTGGCGAGTCGCTCGGTCTGCTCGAACAGGCGCGCCCGGAGGAGCGCGTCGGCGACCTGCATGGCGATCACCTCGAGTTGCCGGGACGCCTCCCCGTCGAAGGCCTCCGGGCGTCGCGAACCCACGACCATCGTTCCCAGGGTCTGGTCGCCCGACTTGAGCGGGAAGACCCGGACGGCCCCGAGACCCCGGAGGCGCGTGCCCTCGTCGAAGATCCGCATCCGATCCACCCGGTCGCCCAGGCCCGGAAGCGCGGAGCCATGCCGGACGGCCGAGGCCACGAGCCCGGTCTGGGCCAGGAAGCGACGGCCCTCGATCTCGGACACCTGCCAGCCCTTCGCCGAGGAGGTCACGGCCTTGACGACGCGGTGCGGGCGGCGGGACTCCTCCGGCTCGAAGAGCGTCAGCGCGCCGAAGTCCAGCTGGACGATGCGCGCCGCCACCTCGATGGCAGCGTCGAGAACCTCCTGCGTCTTCGACTTCCGGTTGAGCTGCTCGATGGCTCCGTAGAAGAGCTCCTTCTCGTCCCGCTCGGCCTGGAGGCCGAGGAGGATGCGCTCGGACTCGACCGCCCGGATGAGCTCGCCGGCCACCCGCGTGACGAGGTGCTCGTCCGACTCGTCGAAAGGGAGGTCGTCGAGACGGTCGGCGACGAGCACGCCGCGCACGTGCCCCCCGCGCCGATCGACGAGCGGCGCGGCCACGAGGGCCCTCGGCCGCGTCCCGTCGTCGTAGTAGGTGGCGTTGCGGACGTCCCCCGAGAGGCGAACCGGTGCCCGCCGCGCGACGACGATCCCCAGCACTCCCTCGCCGGACGGGATCGGCCGCCGGGCCACGTGGTCGCTCCCCGAGCGGCACTCGCGGAGCTTCAGCGTGGCGTCGTCGGGCGAGAGGAGGAAGAGGGCGCAGGTGTGGCTGCGCAGCGCGGCCTCGGCGACCTCCATGGCTCCCGCCATGGCGGCCTCGACCTGGACCGCGGCGGCCCGGCCGCGCAGGAGAGACCGCTCCTCCTCGCCGGCGATGCCGCGATCGAGTCCGCGCGGGTAGAGCAGGCGCATCTCCTGGGCCCGCTCGTCGAGCTCCCGAAGGCGCCGGTCGACGGCCTCCCGCTCGTTGCGCCGGGCAGCGACCAGCCGGGCCCAGAGGACCGCGTGGTAGAGCACCGCGAAGAGGAGGATGAAGCCCACCCGCGCCAGGACGCCGGGGAGCTCGTCGGCCGGAGCGCCGGCCGCACCCCAGACCCCGAGTTGCAGCGTGGCAGCGAGCGCCACGAGCGCCAGCCCGACCGGGAGCGAGAGGAAGGACACCGCGACGGCGGCCGTCAGGTAGACGAGCGGGAAGAGCGGGCTCTCCCCGCCCCCCGACGAGGCGAGCTGCGCGAGGGCGGCGGCCCCGACCACGAAGATCGCGCCGATCTCCAGCTGCTCACCGACCCGCGCGGTGCGCCCCTCGGCGGAGCGCCGTACCCCGCGGACGGCGGAGACCGAGGCCGCTCCGCAGAGGAGGAGCAGGACGGCCCACTCCTCCAGACCGATGCCGGGCCGGGCGAACAGTCCCCGGGTCACGCCGAAGGCCGCCAGGAGGGCGATCGCACCCGGAAGCGCTCTCGCGACCGCGCGGCCGATCCGGCGCCGGACCGGGGGGCCAAGTCCGCCGTCGTCGCGGTACCAGGCGTTCACGAGCCAGCTCCGGGCGATGTTCCCGTCCACGGCCTGCCGCCTCCTCCTCGCGGCGCCGGCCGCCGAGGCCGGGCTCATCGTGGAGCTCCGGCCGGCGGCAGCACGTAGACTCGCTCACCGGGCCGGACGTAGCCGAGTTCCTCCCGCGCGGCCCGCTCCAGGGCCGCCGGGTCGCCTGCCAGCGCGCGGGCCTCCCGCCTCAGCCTCTGGTTCTTCTCGCGGAGCTTCTCGTTCTCGTCGGCGACGCGCCGCACGTCGACCGCCAGCGCCCGGTGCTTGCGAAGGCCGGCGGGGTGCAGCGCGGAGGCGGCGAGGAGGACCGCCAGGGCGCCGAGGTAGGCAAAGAGCCATGTTTTCGCGTGCTTCAAGACCCACGGTCACCCTACCAGGGGTGCGCGCACGGTCCAGAAATCGGCCGATAGCCCGGCGGCCCGTTCAACGCCTCTCGACTCGCTTCAGGAAGATCTCGCTCGCGATCTCCGGGTCGATGGCGACCGTGGTCTCCCCGATGTCGAGGACGTAGGCCGGGGCGCGCTGGTGAAGGCGGACCTCGCTGCCGGGCACCACGCCGAGGGCGGCGAGCTTGTCCATCCGGTCGTGGAATCGGGGCGCGATGAACACGATCCGCCCGGTCTCGCCGATGGGGAAGTGCGGCAGCCCGGTCACGAGGGACTTCACGCTGCGCTGGTCCGCGCTGCAGCAGGTCCCCGGCGGGATCGACTTTCCGTGCGGGCAGGTGGGGGGGTGTCCGAGCAGCGTGCAGACCGAGTCGGTGGCCTCCGGCGAGAGGATGTGCTCGAACTCGCAGGCCTGGCTCTCGGCGGCTCCCTCCGACAGGTCGAGGAGGTCCCGGAAGAGCCGCTCCGCCAGCCGGTGCCTCCGGATCACCCCACCGGCCCGCACCTTCCCGTCCTCGGTCAGGGTCACCCGGTCTCCGTCCACCCGGACGAGCCCCATCCCGGAGAGCACCCGGAAGTCCTCGGCCCCGGATCCCGGAGCGTGGTCGCCCAGCCGGAGGAGCACGCTCCCCACGTCGGATTGTCCCACCTCCGCCTCGGCGAACACCGCCTCGAGGATCTCCTCCGCCCTGCGCGCGTCCATGCCGTTCACCGTGCGTCCTCCTTGCGCCGATCCAGCCAGCCCTTGAGCCGGCCCGCCCAGCCGGTCTCCTGCGGGAAGGAGTACCCGCAGGAGGGGCAGCACACCACCTTGCAGCCCGTCGCCAGCGGGCAGCTGGGCCGGCAACCCTGCCCCTCCGCGTCGAAGGCGTTGCCGCACAGCGGGCACTTCTCCTGTCGCGATACGAGCGCCGGCATGGTTCCCCTAGAAGAACCGGCGCATGAGGAGGTTCAGTCCTCCGCCCACCCCGACCGAGAAGGGCAGCACGAAGGCGGCGATGGCCAGTCCCGTCTTCCACCCCCGCTCCTTCAGGATCATGAGGAAGTTGGCGATGCAGGGGATGAAGAGCGTCACGGTCACGAGCGCCACGGTGACCTGGATCTCCATCACCCGGGTCATCGTCCCGGTCGTCATGTACGGCTGGTAGATCTGGAAGAGCCCGGCGGCCGCGTAGTCGCGCCGCAGGAAGCCAAGGATGAAGGCGCTGGCGGCCTGCTCGGGGAGCTGAAGCACCCCGACCACGACCGGAGCGGCGGCCCGCTCCACGAGTTGCAGGAGGTGGGCGCGGTCGAGCCCCCAGAGGAGCAACGTGCCCAGCACGAAGAGGGGCAGCGCCTCCCGCAGGTACCACTCCATGCGGGCCAGCGTCTTCACCAGCACGTTGCCGAACTGCGGGACGCGCAGCGGCGGGAGTTCGAGCACGAAGTCGGAGCCCCGCCCGGGGATCACGCGCGCCGCCAGCCACCCCACCAGGAAGAGCACGAGGACGATCACCGCCGTGAACCAGATCGACGCCGCGAAGGAGAGCCCCTGGAGCATGGCGAAGATCACGGCGATCTGGGCGCTGCAGGGTACTCCCAGCGCCAGCAGCAGCGTGACGATCACCCGCTCCTTGCGGGTCTCCATGATCCGGGCGGTCATGGTGGCCATGGTGTCGCAGCCGAGCCCAAGCACCATGGGAAGGACGGCCTTGCCGTTCAGCCCCATCCACTTGAAGACCCGGTTCACCATCACGGCGAGGCGGGGCAGGTAGCCCGAGTCCTCGAGCACGCTGAATGCCAGGAAGAAGGTGGCCACGATGGGCAGCACGATGGCCATGCCGTACGCGAGCCCCATCGAGACCAGTCCGTACTTCCCGATGACGAATCCGTTCGTCTCCCGGAAGGGCAGCCCGGGCGGCCCGACCAGGAACTCCTGGACCGGCCCGGCCGGTACGATCCATCGCAGGAACCCCTCGGTCCAGGGAACCACGTGATCGTAGAAGACCGTGTTCTCCAGGAAGTCGACCGCGGTCTTGGCGCCGAAGACGCCCACGAAGAAGTAGGCGACGGTCAGCACCAGCAGGAGGATGGGGATCCCCTTCACCGGGTCGGTGGACCAGGCGCCGATGCGCCGGGCGAGGGCGCTGCCCGCCGAGGCCGCGCCCTTCGTGACCACCTGGTCGTGCAGCCGGTCGGCGGCGGCGAGCCGCTGGCGGGAAACCACGTACCGCAGCGATTCCGGGTAGCGGGACGCCAGGGCGCGGCGGACCTTCTCCATGCGCTCCCGGGCCTCCCCGGTGACCCGGGAGGCGAGCCATGGCTGCAGCGAGTCGTCCCCGGCCAGGAGCATGAGGCCGAGCGAGCGCCGGGAGAGGCGCCCCTCCGGCAGGAGCGGCTCGATCTCGGCCAGGGCCCCCTCGATGGCCTCGTCGTAGCGGGGCCGGAACCGCGAGACGCGGGCCTCCGGAATGCGCGCGAGCAGATGCGGCAGCCCCGTCCGCTGCACCGCGACGGTGGGGATCACGTCGATGCCCAGCGCACCCGACAGCCGGTCCCCGTCGATGCGGATGCCCCGCGCGGCCGCCTCGTCCGCCATGTTGAGCGCCAGCGCGAACGGGACGCCGGCCTCCGCCAGCTGGCACGCGAGGAGGAGGCCCCGGCGCAGGTTCTTGGCGTCGCAGACCTGGAGGCAGACGTATTCCGCCTCGCGGAGCAGGATGTCGCGGGTCACCTGCTCGTCCTCCGACATGGGGAGCAGGTTGTTGGTGCCCGGCGTGTCGAGCACGTGCCAGCGGGAACCGCCGATCTCGGCGGCGCCCCGGGTGACCTCGACCGTGGTGCCGGGGTAGTTCGACACGGTGACGTACTTCCCCGTCAGCGCGCCGAAGAGCACGCTCTTTCCCACGTTGGGATTGCCCACCAGCACGAGCGTGCGCGGTGCGGCCACGATCTCCTTGTGGTCGAGGGGCTGGGGGCGTGTGGCCGCGGACGACGGGTGCGTCACGGCCTCGGGCCCTTCGCGGCGGCGTCGCCGCGGCGGCAGCGGTCGCAGCGGCCGTAGAGCTCCAGCTTGTGGCTCTCCACGTCGAATCCGTGGGCGCGGGCCACCCGGACCTGAAGCTCCTCGATCTTCTCGTTCTCGAACTCCACGATCCGCCCGCAGCCGGTGCAGATGAGGTGGTCGTGGTGGGAACGGCCGGTGGCCGGCTCGTAGCGGGTCTGCCCGTCGTCGAAACGCCGCGGGACGGCGATCCCGCACTCCGCCAGGAGCTTCATGGTCCGGTACACGGTGGCCACGCTGACCCGGGCGTCGAGCGCACGGACGCGCGCCACCAGTCCGTCGACCGGAACGTGGCCCCCCATGCCGTAGAAGGTCTGGACGATCACGTCGCGCTGCCGCGAGTGCTTGAGTCCTCGCTCCTCCAGCCAGGACCCGAGCCGGGACAGGGCCGCCAGGGCCTCGTCCTTCCCGTCCACCGTCCTCGTGCTCTCGCCGGCACCCTTGCGTCGCGGGCTCATATTGATAACGATTCTCATTATCCCACGGCGGGCTGGAAGGCAAGCGAGAACTTGCACCCACCCCCGGCGAGGCGCGCTCCGCGCCCCGCCCGTCCCGCCGGCAAGGCGATCGCCGTTCAGGGCGGGAAGGCGACGCCCCGGGAGGCCCAGTAGGCGCGCCAGCGCTCGGCGGCGTCAGCCCCGTCCCCGCCGACGTCCTCCTGGGCCATCGACACGAGGGATGCGCGCGCCTGCCGCCGGACCTCGGCCGCCGGATCCGACATCAGCGTGACGAGCCGGGGGACGTAGCGTCGGCCGTCCTGGGGTGCACGGTGGCGAACCAGCTCCGCGGCCATGGCGCGAGCCTCCGGGTCGCCGGATCGCAGCTGCCGGGTCAGGTCGACCGGCGGGCTCGTACCGGATGCCCTCCAGCGCTCCACCGAGCCGGGCACGAAGAGGAAGAGCACGAGCCCGATCAGCCCCACCTGAACGAAGGCCTTCCCGGCGTGGTACTGGCCGGCCCGGACCAGCGTGAAGCGGTAGGTGGTGAAGCCGATGGCAAAGGCCCCGAGGAGCACGGGGGCCAGAAGGAGCTCGGCGCGCCGTCCGGCAGTGGCCCCGGCCGGGCTCCCGGGCGAGATCAGCAGCGCCGCGGCGGCCGCTCCGAGGAGGAGCAGGTACAGCGCCACCCGGGCGGACCGGGCCGCGGGGGAGAGCTCCGCGTCGCGAGGTGAGGGTAGCATCGGGGCCATCTTACCAGCGGACTTGACTGGGCGGGCGGCGCGTCGCACCTTGCCCCGCGATGCCGGAGATCGACCGAGAGATCGTCGACCGCGCCATGCGGTGGTGCGCCGAGTCCGGACGCCCGGTTCACGAGGACGTCGTGCGGCACGCCCTCGGATCCCTGGGATGGGACGCGCTGCTGGCGGTGAAGGCCATCCTGGCCGACCCTCCTCCGGGCCGGGACCTGTCGCCGGACGACCTCGTGGCGCTCTCCCGGGGCGCTCCGCCTCCCGCTGCCGGAGCTCCCTCGCCGGCGCGACCACGCAAGGGGGCAGGCCGTACCGTCCGTGCCGCCCGGGGCCCCGCCCCCGGTCCTCGGATCCGCCGTGCACGCGATCGCGTGGAGCCCTTCGTCCCCTCCCCCGCGTCGCCGCCCTCGATCGACGTCCTGTACCAGGAGTCCGGCCGCGCCGTCCTCGACCGGCTGATCCGGCAACGCGGGGGCAACCGTCCGGCGATCCTCGCCGCCCTGGCGGAGGGCTGGTCGGCCGGAGGCGGCGCCCCGACCTCGGCCGATCTCGACCGGCTCCTCGCCCACCACGGGCTCGCGCGGGGCTTCGCCGAGAGGGAGCGGGCGCTCCTCCTCCATGCCTTCCGAAAGCACGGCGGTGTCTACCTCCGGGTGGCGCGCGAACTGGGCTCCGCTCCTCCCGAGCTGCGCGCCGCCGTTGGTCGGCTCGAGCTCGCCGGGCCGGTGGAAGCCGTCCGCGAGGCGCGCCGGAGGGTGCTCGACCGCAAGGGCACGCTCGCCGACCGGGCGCGTCTGGTCGACGAGGAGGAGGAGACCCTCATCGACCTGGGCCTCCTCCCGCGCTTCGAGGAGGACCTCCGGAAGCGGCTCCCCGAGCAGCTTCGCGCCCTCTCGGTCGGTGGACGCCGCCCCTCCGCGGCCGACCTGGGGCGAAGCCTCTCCCTCTCGCGCGGCGCCGTCGACCGCCTGGCCACCCGGTTCGCTCTGCCCCTGCGCGCTGCCCCGCCGGAGCGACCGGAACGCCGGGAGGGGCGTGGGGCCCCCCGCCGCCCCGCAGGGCGCCGGCCGGCGCCTGGGCGCACCCCCCGCCGCGAGCGGTAGCGCGCAACCTGGAAGACCGGGGCTCCCGGCCCTATGATCCCCGCATGCCGATCTACGAGTACCTCTGCGAGAGCTGCGGGATGGTCAACGAGAAGCTGCAGAAGGTGGGCGATCCGCCGCCCCCTCGCTGCGACGAGTGCGGGAGCAGGAAGCTCGCCAAGCTGGTGTCCCGGAGCGCCTTCCAGCTGAAGGGAGGCGGCTGGTACTCGGATCTCTATGCCTCGAAGAAGAAGGAGGCCCCGGCCAAGGAGGGCCCGGAAGCCGCCCCGCCTGCCAAGGCAGAATCCACTGCGGAACCCAAACCGGACGCCAAGGCGGTGAGCAAGCCTGCCGCGGTGGCCGAGCCCGCCAAGGCTCCCGCCCCGGAGGTCCCGTCGAAGAAGGAGCGCAAGAAGGCGGGGTGATCCCCTCCCAGCGAGGCCCCTACTTGGGCTTCGGTGCCGCCTTGCCCTTCTCGAACGTGGCGTTCTCGCCGAACCGGGCGACGATCTGCTTCTTGGTCTTCAGGCCGGTCTGCTCGATGACGAAGTTCGGGACCCGCCGCGCGTGCCGGTCGGCGACCCATCGCTCGAGCTCCCCGCGCGCCGCTCCGCGCGTCACTCCGCGCCCCTTGCGTCCCTTGCCGACCGCCCTCGCCACCTGGGCCCTCAACTCCGCGTCAATCCGGACCGCGAGGATCTCGGCGATTGCACGGGATATCCCCACCGAGGCGCGCTCCACGACGCTCTCGACGGCCTGTAGGATGACTTCCTCTGCGCTGGCACGGCCGGTTCGACGGGGCATTGGCGATCCTCGGTGATTGGAATTGGAATTCATCCCGGCAATTCCCGGATTGCGCAATCGAATACCTTGAAATGATCCATTGCGCAAATCGATCGGGGATCTGCTAGGTTCCCGCCGGGCCCTCTGGCGAAACGGTAGACGCGCTCGACTCAAAATCGAGTGGGGTCACCCCCATCCCGGTTCGAGTCCGGGGAGGGCCAATTCCCCTTGCGGCGCCGGGCCAGCGCCGTGTATCCATCGTCCCCAATGTACAACCTGCTCATCAGCCTGGCCGCCGGCCTCGCCGTGACCCTGGCGATCCGGTTCGGCACCAACGTCGGCTGGGTGGGGTCCGTCCTCCCCGGCATCTTCTCGCTGGGCCTCGCCTACTTCCTCCTCGCCCGCCGCAGCTGGAAGCAGCTGGAGGCGCTCATGGGGACGGTCCAGAAGGAGCTGACCGCCCAGAAGTTCGACCGGGCCCTGCAGACCCTCGAGAGCGGCTTCGCGCTCGCCCCCTGGCAGTTCATGGTGGCGTCCCAGATCCACTCCCAGATCGGAGTGCTGCGCTACATCCGGCAGGAGTTCGCCGCGGCGCAGCCGCACCTGGAGAAGAGCTTCTCCCGCCACGGGATCGCGCGGGCCATGCTGGCGCTCACCTACTACCGGAAGAAGGACCTCGAGAGGACGCGCAAGGCCTTCGACGAGGCCGCCAAGGACAACAAGAAGGACGGCCTCCTCTTCGCCGTCTGGGCCTGGGTGGAGGAGAAGGAAGGCAACCACGACAAGGCCATCGCCGTCCTGGCACGCGGCCTCAAGGGAAGCCCCGGGGACGAGAAGCTCAAGGCGGTCGCCCAGACCCTGCAGAACGACAAGCGGCTCAAGCTCGGCAAGATCTACGGGGAGCAGTGGTTCCAGTTCCTCCTCGAGCAGATGCCGCCGCAGATGGGCTCACCCGGGCGCGGCGGGCGTCGGGTCATCTACCAGCGCCGCTGACGGCACCGCGCCTCGGAAGCGATTCCCTTCGGCGCGCCTTTACAGCCCGGCGGTGCGCCTGTAGCCTTTGCCGCCGATGTCGATCCGAGGCCAGAGGGACCGGAAGTGAGCAACGAGCGTGGCGCAGGCGCGAGGCCGGGCAGCGACACCGACCGCCTCTGCGCCGAGATCCGGGACCGCGCGCGGTACCTCGCCGAGCGGGCGCGCGGCCTCTCCTCCCCCGACTCCGGCGTGGCCCGGCACGCCCGGGCCCGCCTGCTCGAGGTGGACGCCGAGACCATCGCCGACCTGGCCGAGGATCTCCTGCGCGTGGCGGCGGGCCTGGCGGCCTCGGCCCACGTGCCCGCACCTCAGGACCTGGGGGGCGCTGCCGCACCGGGGACGCGCCCCCGCATCCTCGTCGCCGAGGACGAGGCCGACGAGCGGGAGGCCATCGCGGCCGGCCTGGAGCCCGATTACGAGGTGGCGGTGGTCGGGGACGGCCACCAGGCCCTCGCCTCGGCCCGCCTGGGCCTTCCCGACCTCGTCGTGCTCGACCTCCGCCTTCCCGGGATCGACGGCCTCGCGGTGCTCGACGCCCTGCGCGGAGACCTGCACACCGCCGAGGTCCCGGTGATCCTGCTCTCCGGCCAGGCCGACGACGCCACGCGGGTCCGCGCCCTCGACCTGGGCGCCGCCGATTTCGTGCAGAAGCCCGCCTCGCTCCAGGAGCTGCGTGCCCGCATCGAGCGCACGCTTCGGCTGACCCGGCGCCAGACCCACCTCCGGGCGCTCGCCCAGACCGACGTCCTGACCGGCCTCGCCAACCTGCGGGCCTTCCGCGGCCGCCTCGACGACGAGGTCCGCCGGGCACGGCGCTACGGCACGTCGCTGACCTGCATCATGGCCGACATGGACCACCTGAAGCCGGTGAACGACGCCTTCGGACACGGGGCGGGAGACCGCGCCATCGCCGCGGTGGCCGAGGTCCTTCGCTCGCAGCTCCGCGCCACCGACCTCGGCGCCCGCTACGGCGGGGACGAGTTCGTCCTCCTGCTCCCGCACACCGGCTCCGGGGACGGCCGGATCCTGGCCGAGCGCCTGTGCCAGCGGCTGGCCGCCGCCGAGTTCCCGGTGGGCGAGCGGAAGGTCTCTCTGCGGACGTCCTTCGGCGTGGCCGAGCTGGGGCCCGAGGCCGGTGCCGACGACGGCGCGGAACTGGTGCGGCACGCCGACGAGGCCCTCTACGCTGCCAAGCGCTCCGGCCGCGGCCGCGTCGAGGTCCACGGCGGGCCGTCGAGCGCGTAGCAGCCGGTCCCGCTACCCCGGACCGGAGGCGGGAAGCTGAAGCTCGGTGAGCTCGATGCCCAGCCGCTTCGCGTGCTCGAAGATCCGCTCGTCCCGGTAGAACTCCCCGAAGACGATGCGCTTCGTCCCCGAGTTGGCGACGAGCTTGAAGCAGGGCCAGCACGGGGAGGCGGTGGTGTAGATGGTGGCCCCGTCGATGCCCACCCCGTTCTTGGCGGCCTGGATGATGGCGTTCGCCTCGGCGTGCACGGTGCGCACGCAGTGGCCGTCCTCCATCATGTGCCCCTCCTCGCTGCAGTGCCCGAGCCCGCGGATCGAACCGTTGTAGCCGGTGGAGAGGAGCGTCCGGTCCCGCACGAGGACGGCGCCGACGTGCTTGCGGTCGCAGGTGGCTCGCGTGGCCACCATGCGCGCGATGTTCATGAAGTACTCGTCCCAGCTGGCGCGCTGATCCATCCATCCTCCCCCGGGCAGAGCCGCGCCGGGAGGGCGCAGCCGGGGCGCCATGGTAGCCCAGGTTGCCGGCGCCCGGGGGCGGGCGGCGGCGGAAATTCCCGGCCGCCCTCCCGTGGTGTAGCCTCGGAACACCGTGGCGGACACGTCTCGCGACACCATCATCGGGATCGACCTGGGGACCAGCAACTCCTGCGCCGCCGTGGCCAGCGAGTCCGGAGAGGTCCGCCTCATCCCCTACAAGGGAGGGGACTTCATCATCCCCTCCATCTTCGCCATCGACGACAAGGGGAACGAGCTCATCGGCCACGAGGCGAAGCGCCAGTGGCAGCTCAACCCCCGCAACACGCTCTACGCGACCAAGCGGCTCATCGGCCGCTCCCCCATCGACGACGTGGTGGAGACGGTGCAGCACTCGGTCCAGTACCGGGTGCACGCCGGGGCCCGCAACGACGTGGAGCTCGACTGCCACGGCAGGTCCTTCCAGGTCTCCGAGGTGGCCTCGCGCATCCTCGGCAAGATCCGGGACGTGGCCTCCGACAACCTGGGCTTCCGGGTCACCCGTGCGGTGGTCACGGTCCCCGCCTACTTCACCGATCGTCAACGCCAGGCGGTGAAGGAGGCCGGCAAGCTGGTGGGGCTCGAGGTCGTGCGCATCATCAACGAGCCCACCGCCGCGGCGCTGGCCTACGGCCTGGGGAAGAACCTGCGCGAGCGGGTGCTGGTCTACGATCTGGGCGGTGGCACCTTCGACGTCTCCATCATCGACATCCGCGACCGGGTCTTCGAGGTGAAGGCCACCGCCGGCGACATCTTCCTGGGCGGCATCGACTTCGACAACGCGCTCATCGCCTACGTGCTCGCCGACTTCCGGCGCAAGCACGCGGTGGACCTCGCGGCCGACCCGGTGGCCATGCAGCGCATCAAGGACCTGGCCGAGCGCACCAAGATCGACCTCTCCTCCCGCGGTGAGGCGCCCTTCTCGATCCCCTTCATCACCATGACGCCGCAGGGCCAGCCGCTCAACATCGACATGCGGGTCGACCGGGCGCTCCTCGAGCAGCTGACCGAGCCGCTCCTCGACCGCAGCATGGAGATCCTGACCCGGGTCCTCACCGACGCCGGGATGTCCACCGGGGACATCGACAAGGTCATGCTGGTCGGCGGCCAGACCCGCATGCCCGCCATCCAGGAGCGGCTCACCGCCTTCTTCGGGCGCCCGCCGTCCAAGGGGGTCCACCCCGACGAGGCGGTGGCCATCGGCGCGGCCCTCTACGGCTGGTCGCTCGGCTCCGGGGGCGAGCAGCGGCTCCAGCTCCTCGACGTCATCCCCATGGCCATCGGCATCGAGCAGGCCGGCGGGGGGACCCACGTGGTCTTCGGACGCAACGCCGCCATCCCCAACGCCCGCGCGGTCTCGGCCACCAACTCCCGCAGCGGCCAGACCGAGCTGGTGCTGCGCATCGTGCAGGGGGACCATCCCGAGGCGGCGCGCAACGAGACACTCGGCGAGTTCACCTTCAGCGGCGTGCGCCCCTGCCCGGCCGGCGAGGTGCGCCTGGAGGTCCTCTTCGAGGTCAGCGTGGAGGGGATCCTCTCCGTGCACGCCCGCGATCTGGACACCGGCCGCGAGATGAAGACGACCGTGCGGGTGACCCAGAGCTGACTACGCCGACTTCTTCTCCTTCTCGAAGGAGAGCAGCGGCGGCTCGCGGCGCAGGATCACGCCGTCGGTGATCTTGCACTCCTTCACGCCCTCCCGGTACGGCACGTCGTACATGATGTCGAGCATGGCCTGCTCGAGGATCGACCGCAGGCCGCGCGCACCCGACTTGCGACGCATGGCCTCGCGCGCGGTGGCCCGCAGTGCCTCCTTCGTGAAGGAGAGCTTCACCTTCTCGAGCTCGAAGAGCTTCTGGTACTGCTTCACCAGGGCGTTCCGCGGCTGGGTGAGGATGGTGACGAGATCGTCCTCGGTGAGCTCGGAGAGCGTGGCGATGATGGGGATGCGCCCCACGAACTCGGGGATGAGCCCGAACTTCACCAGGTCCTGGGGCTCGATGTGGGCGAGCAGCTCGCCCAGCGAGGCCTCGTCGCGGGCCTCGATCTTGGCCCCGAAGCCCAGCCCCTTCACCCCCACCCGGCGGCGGATGGCCTGCTCGATGCCGCAGAAGGCCCCTCCCACGATGAAGAGGATGTTGGAGGTGTCGACCTGGATCGACTCCTGCTGGTTGTACTTCTTGCCGCCGCGGGGCGTGACGCTGGCGCGGGTGCCCTCGACCACCTTGAGCAGCGCCTGCTGGACTCCCTCCCCACCCACGTCGCGGGTGGCCGATGGGGAGTCGCCCTTCCGGGCGATCTTGTCGATCTCGTCGATGTAGACGATGCCGCGGGAGGCCTTCTCCACGTCGTAGTCGGCGTTGTGGAGCAGGTTCTGGATGATGTTCTCGACGTCCTCGCCCACGTAGCCGGCCTCGGTGAGGCTGGTTGCGTCGGCGATGGTGAAGGGCACGTTGAGGAAGCGGGCCAGCGACTGGGCCAGCAGGGTCTTCCCGGCGCCGGTGGGGCCGATGAGCAGGATGTTCGACTTCTGCAGCTCGACCTCGTCGCCGCCGCGCCCCGTGCCGGGACGCTGGGCGCGGGGAGCCCGCCGCGCATGGATGCGCTTGTAGTGGTTGTAGACGGCCACGGCGAGGACCTTCTTGGCCCGGTCCTGCCCCACCACGTAGTCGTCGAGGAAGGCCTTCACCTCGGCGGGTGTGGGCAACGAGACCGGGGGGCGCCCCTCTTCCCGTTCCCCCTCCTCGGCGATGATGTCGTTGCAGAGCCGGATGCACTCGTCGCAGATGTAGACGGTGGGACCGGCGATGAGCTTGCGGACGTCCCGCTGCCCCTTGCCGCAGAAGGAGCAGCTCAGGCTCCCGTGATGTGGATCTTTCCGGCTCAATCTGCCCTCTCCGCGGGATGTTACACCAGAGACGGGGCCTCCCCAAGGATCCCCACTCCGGAAAGCCTAATCCGGCCAGGGAGGCGGCGCCGCGGGACGGCCGGGACGAGACTGGGTCAATCTCCGGCGAGACGGTCGAGTGCGTCGGCAAGATCGCGGGCCGCGCGGCGCAGGGCGGCGGGGACCTCCCGCTCCTCCTCGCAGGCCTCGGCGAGGCGCCGCGCCAGCCCGGCGATCCGCGCCACCCGCTCCCCCGCATCCGGCTTCGGGGCCTTCGGCGGTGGACCGAAGCGCTCGGCGAGCTTCCGGCTCACCTCGGCCTTGCCCGCCTCGCCGTCCATCACTTCCTCCCGCATCTCCCCCCAGGCGGTCCGGTCCATGCGCCCGGCGGCCTCCGCCCGGGAGAGCACCTCGATCACCTCGAAGGGCGGCGCCGAGCGCAGCTCACGGGCTCGGGCCATCTCGGGCTCGTGCCGCTCCAGGAAGCCGTAGGAGAGCGCCAGCTTCTCTGCCGTCGCCCGGCGCAGGAAGAGCTCCTTCGTGCAGTACTCCTCGAAGCTCGACCAGCCCCACTCCTGCCAGGAACCCTCGCGCCGGACCTCGGCGAGCATCCGGCCCAGGTCGACCCAGGAGGCCTTGAAGCGGCGCGCGCTCTCCAGCACCTTGCGCCGCAGCGAGCCCTCCGCAAGCTCGCCGATGCGTGCGTCCAGCCTCGAAACGGCTCCGGTTCCCACCCTCGAAGGCCTCCTCGCTCCCGGGCCCGGGCGCGATGGCGCCCCGCGCGCGGGCGTGCGAACGTAGCACGGCGTGGAGAAGCGACGGTACGCGATGCGGATCGCCTACGACGGAGGCGCGTTCCGGGGCTTCCAGCGCCAGCCGGGCCTTCCCACCGTCGAGGGGGCCCTCCTCGCGGCGCTGCGCTCCCTCGGGCTCGCGCCTCGGCTCGAGGTGGCGGCGCGGACCGATGCCGGGGTCCACGCGCTGGCACAGGTGGTGAGCTTCGCCGCGCGTGCCAACCTCGATCCGGAGGAGCTGCGCGCCACCCTGAACCGGGAGACTCCTGCCGCCATCGCCTGCCTCGCGGCCTGGCGCGCGGGCCCCTCCTTTCACGCCCGGGCGAGCGCCGAGTCGCGAACCTACGTGTACGCAGTGGGGGCGCCGCCGCCGGAGGGATTCGAGGGACGAGCGTGGGTGTTGCCGGACGAGCGGGCGTTTCCGGGGGTTTCCGTCCGGGAACTGGATCTTGCGGCGATGGCCGAGGCGATCGCCGCTGCCGAAGGCCAGCACGACTTCTCCGGATTTGCTCGCCCGGGGGAGCAGAGCGGGACGGTGCGCACGCTCCTCCGTGTCGAGGTCGAGCGCGCCGCCTGGGCTCCCCTCTGGACCCTCACCTTCGAGGGTCGAGGATTCCTCCGTGCCCAGGTGCGCAACCTGGTGGGAACCGCCGTCGCCGTCGGCCTCGGCCTCGCCCCCGTCTCCCGGGTGGCCGAGATCCTCCGGGATCGCGGGCGATATCGTGGGGTTCGGGCGCCTGCCTGGGGGCTCACCCTCGTCCGGGTGACCTACCCCCCGGGCGCCCTGACCCGATCAGGGTGAGGCCGTGTCGCCGCCCACCGACGTGTCGTCGTACTTCATGAGCAGGTCGGATACCGCCTCACGGAGGTAGTCCGACTGCCGGATCCGGGTCGACCTTGCAAGGCGCCGAAGGCGGGCTGCGAGCTCCGGCGGCAGCCGGACCAGCATCGGCTCGAGTCGGGTTGCCGAGGCCCCCATGAGGGGCATCTGATGGATCGTCCGGGGCATCTCGATGGGTCGCATGTAGGTTCTTGCCTCCCTGTGACTACGTTTACCTACACGCTACCACCCGATACCCTGAAGTCAAAAAATCCCCAATTGACAAAATCTCAAAAAAAGAAAACGGGGCGGGCGTGAGCCCGTCCCGTGAGATTCGCCCCGGCAAGTTGCAGGCTAGCCGCGTCGCCCCTTCGTCGGGCGCTTGCCCTTCGCCGGCGCGGCGGCGTGCTTCTTTGCCTCGCGTGCCGGCCTGGCTGCCTTGGCCGCCTTCGCAGCTTTCGCAGGCGCGGCTGCCTTGGCCGGCGCGGCCGCCTTTCCCTTCGCCGGAGCGGCTGGCTTCGGAGGCTTCGCCCCTCCCTTTCGCGGTCGCTGGCCCCCGGTGAGCATGGCGAACTCGGCGGGAGTGACGTACTTCATGTCGACGAGCTTCTGGAAGAGCCGGCCCAGCGCCGCATCGGGCTTCTCCTGGTCGGTCCGGACCAGCAGCTCGGCGTGGGCGGGCGGCTCGTAGGGATTGTCGATTCCGGCCACGTTGGTCAGCTCGTGAGCGAGGGCCTTCCGGTACATCCCCTCGGTGTCCCGCGCCAGCAGGGTCTCCATGGGGGCGTCGACGAACACCTCGACGAACCGGCGCACCTCGCGCCGCACCGCCTCCCGCGCCTCGCGGAACGGAGAGAGGGAAGCAACCACCACGACGGCTCCATGGCGGACCAGCATGCGCGACACGGCCCCGAGCCGCCGGACGGCGGTGTCCCGGTCCTCCTTGGTCACGCCGAGACCGCGCGTCAGCAGATCGTTGGGCGCGTCGCCGTCCATGACCTCGGCGGGCCTGCCGGCGGCCGCGAACCTCTTGCCGAGGTGGTGGGCCAGCGTGGACTTCCCCGCCCCCGTCATTCCGGTGAGCCAGATGACGAAACCCGTCCCGAACTGCTGATCCATGACCCCTCCCAGGTTCACCAAGCGCGAATGGCGCAATATACCGGAACGCGATCGAGAATGCGCCGGCTCAGGAGGGCCGCGACTTCGCTCAGGGTGCGCCCCGGGCGACGCGGCGCGGCACGAGATCCGGAAGGACGGGGACCAGGAAGAACCCCACAGGTCCCATGGCAAACACCCTGACTTCCTCGACTTTTCCAGATCTCGTCCCGATCACGATCTGGTCCACACCGGGAAGCACCGGAGTTTCCCCGTCGAGCGCGCCCTCCAGGTCGGCCGGCGAGAGGTGGGCCGGGCCATCCACGTGGGAGTGGAAGACCGCGGCGATCCGCCCGCCCTCGGCCCGCAGCGCGCGCGCGAGGAGGAGGTGGGCGGCCGGTTCCACGAGGTAGGCCTCTCTCCGGGCCCGGACGGCCATCGCCGGGTCGCCGCCCTCCCCGGCGACGTTTCGCATCGGGACCACCGCGAGACAGCCCGTGGAATCGGCCGTGACGAACCCGCATACCTCCTCGTCCGGCCTGGCCTCGGCCAGGGCGGCGAGCCGGGGGACGAGCGGCGCGTAGTCGTTCACGCGGCCACCATCCCGCCGGGTCAGGGGGCGAGACCGGCGGCGGCCGGTCCGGCGCAGGCGCATCCGGGTTGCCGAGCCGTGGCCCGGACCAGCGGCGTGCCACGGAACACCTCGATGCGGCGGGCACGCGGCTCCTCCGATGCGCCGGTGAGGAGCAGCAGGAGCTCGAGCGCGGCCAGTGCCCCCACCGTCGCTCCTCCCTCGGGGGTCGCCGCCGCCCCCAGCCCGGGCCTGGTGGCGCAGGAATAACAGGGAGCGCCCAGCGGCACCGAGGTCGCCGCCCCACCCTGCCCGTCCACGTCGGCGACCACGTGCGGGAGCTGCAGCAGCCTCGCCTCGTCGGCGATGGCGCGGGAGACGTCGAGCGAGGAACCGCAGACGAGCAGCGCCGTCGGACGCGAACCGGGCCGGAAGGTGTCGGCCCCGACGAGGCCATTCGCCCTGCGCGCGAACTCCGCGATCGCCGCACCCCGCGCCCTTCCCAGGTCGGCAGGGCCGAGCGCGAAGCCCGCGCCGGCGCCTGGCTTCACCTCATCGGGATCGTCGATCCAGAGCGTCCCGACCCCCGCGGCTGCGAGGTAGTAGACGGCCGGCACCATGGCGAGCCCGCCGCCGGTGACACGGACCCGTGCATCGCGCAGGATCTCCTGCGCCGCCTCGCCCATTCCCGGAAGCAGGAGTTGCCGGGCGTAGCGCGCGATCTCGGCGTCGGTCAGGGCCATTCCCGGTCCTCCCTCGGAGTGCCCCGCTCGAACCAGGCCCGCCAGGTGTCCGAACCCTCCTCGGGAGCCGGCTCCAGACGCAGCACGCGGTGGCCGTCCTCCGCTGCGCTGCGCGGCAGGTTCTCGCGCGGCTCCCCGTCGGTGAGCAGGACCTCCAGCACCTGCCCCTCCCCGATGCGGGAGAGCGCGATGCGGGTCTTCACCCAGGTGAACGGACAGGCCAGGGACCGGACGTCGAGCCGCGCCACGGGAAGGGTCGCGATCATGCGGGCCCCTGGGAGGCGCCGGCCACCGCGCTGCAGGCCGGACAACCGGCCCGGATCCGCAGCGGGACGAGGCGGGAGCGCCCGGAGCGGGCATCGAAGGCCACGAGCCTCCCCGCATAGGCGCCGCGCTCTCCGGAGAGGAGCCGAAGGGCCTCTGCGGCCATGAGTGCGCCTGCGAAGCCGGCCAGGGCCCCCAGCACCCCCGCCTGGGCGCATGTGGGCACGGTGCCCTCGGCGGGCGGCGCCTCGAACAGGCAGCGGAGGCAGCCCGTCTTGCCGGGCATGACGGTGAGGAACTGCGCGGTGAAGCGGAGCACCGCGCCGTGGACGAGCGGCCGGCGGGCGGCCATCGCGACGTCGTTGGCGAGGAAGCGGGTGGCGAAGTTGTCGGAGGCATCGAGGACCACGTCGCAGCCACGCACCAGGTCCTCCGCGTCCTCGGGTCCGAAGCGGAGGTCTCGCCCCTCGACCCGCACCGAGGGGTGCAGGAGCCCGATGCGCTCCGCTGCGGCGGCCGCCTTGCGCCTCCCCAGGTCGGCCTCGCCGTAGAGCGGCTGCCGGTTCAGGTTCGAGGTCTCGACCTCGTCCTCGTCGAGCAGGACGAGCCTGCCGACCCCTGCGGCGGCCATCGCCAGCGCGGCCGGGCCGCCCAGCCCGCCGGCGCCGATGAGGAGCGCGCTCTTGCCCGACAGGAGTCCGGCCATGGGGTCCTTCTAGCCTAAAACGAGAGCACGTGCCCCTGCCCCGCGGTTCGCCACTGATCGGGGAGGCTTCGCAGCGCGTCCAGCGACGGCCGGGCCGCCCCCGGATCGATGCCGGCGAGCAGCACCTCGGTCTCGCAGGCCACCACCTCGACGCCCAGGTCGCGCCGCGCCTCCTCGATCACCTCGCGAAGGGCTCCGGCCCGGACCGCCGCCGCGCCCTCCGGCGCGCCCTCGTCGAACCGTCCCTCCACCCAGGCACGCAGCGGATCTCCCGAGAGGGAGAGCACCACCGGATGGCCGAAGGCCGCGGCCGTGAGTGCGACCGCGGTGGCGCGCCGTCGGGCGTCCCATCCGGCGCCGCCGAGCAGGATGAGGCAAGGCTTCCCCATGTCGTCCTCCCGCGAAGAACCGGTCCGGATCGGCTGCCCGACTCGCTTGCGCCCCGGGCGACCGTCTGCTAGAAACCGACCCGCTTTCAACGCCCAGGTGGTGAAACTGGTAGACACACCATCTTGAGGGGGTGGCGCCGTAAGGCGTGCGAGTTCGAATCTCGCCCTGGGCACCAGTTGCCGCTTCGAAGAGGAAGGGACCCGTCGCCGGGTCCCTTCTTCATTTCCGGGTCCCGCCGGGACCGGCCGTCACTTCGCCGGCGCGGGCGCCGGGGCGGACTGCGCCGGAGCCGGAGCCGGAACCCCTGGCGGGGTCCCCGCCGGAGCGGGAAAGGCCGGAGCGGCCGGGACCTGTGCGGGCGCGGCGGGCGCCGGCGCGTCCTTCACCACCGATCCGGATCGGGTGGAGAGATAGGACAGCGACAGCGAGGTGAGCATGAAGACCGCGGCCGAGGCCGAGGTCAACTTGCCCAGGAAGGTCTGCGCGCCGCGCCCCCCGAACACGGCCTGCGTGCTTCCGCCGAAGGCGCCTCCCAGTCCGCTGCCCTTCCCAGCCTGCAGGAGGATGACGATGACGAGGACGGCCGAGACGATGACGTGGAGGACGATGAGAAAGGTGTTCAACGGATTGCTCCCTGGATGATCCCGGTGAAGTCTGCTGCCTTGAGGCTGGCCCCGCCCACCAGGGCGCCGTCCACGTCCGGCTGGGACATGAGCTCGGCGGCGTTGTCGGGCTTGACGGAGCCTCCGTAGAGGATGCGAACGGCCTCGGCGGTCGACGGCGCGAGTTCCCTCAGGATCCCGCGGAGGGCCGCGTGGACCTCCTGCGCCTGGGCGGACGAGGCCGTCTTCCCGGTCCCGATGGCCCAGACCGGCTCGTAGGCCACCGTGAGGCCGCCCACCTGCTCGGGGGTGAGCCCGGCGAGGGCGGCGCGGACCTGGCGCCCCACCACCTCGAGGGTGCGGCCGGACTCGCGTTCCGGAAGGGTCTCGCCGACGCAGACGATGGGGTGCAGCCCGGCGGCGAGGGCGGCGCGGGTCTTCTTCTGGACCGCCTCGTCGGTGTCCCCGAAGAACTGGCGCCGCTCGCTGTGCCCGCAGAGCACGTAGCGGCACCCGGCGTCGACCAGCATGGGAGCCGAGACCTCGCCGGTGAAGGCTCCTTGCGACTCCCAGTGAAGGTTCTGCGCGCCCAGGCCGATGCGGGAACCCGACAGCTCCGCTGCCGCGGCGGGGAGGGCCGGAAAGGGAGGCAGGATGGCCACGTCGACCCGTTCCGCCAGCGGCTCGGCGGCGGCGCGGACCTCCCGAGCCAGCGTCCTCGCCTCCGCGGCGGTGCGGTACATCTTCCAGTTGCCGCAGACGAATTTCTTCCTGGCCACGTTCACTCCTCGAGGATCTTGACGCCGGGGAGCTCGCGCCCCTCGATGAACTCCAGGCTCGCGCCGCCCCCGGTGGAGACGTGCTTCATCCTGTCGACCAGGCCGGCCTCCTCCACCGCCGCGGCGCTGTCCCCGCCGCCCACCACGGTGATCGCCTCGGACTCGGCCATGGCCTTCGCCACGCCATGGGTACCATCGGCCCAGGGCTTCTGCTCGAAGAGCCCCATGGGGCCGTTCCAGAAGACGGTCTTCGCCGCCAGGATCCGCTGCCGGTACCGGTCGAGCGTCCTCGGTCCGATGTCGAGCCCCATCAGGCCATCGGGGATGGCGGCGGCGTTCACCACCACCCGCTCGGCGGACTCCTTCGGTTCGGCGCCGCAGACGTGGTCCACCGGGAGCTCGAAGTCGATTCCCTTGGCCCTGGCCTTGTCGAGGATCTGGCGGGCGAGGTCGAGCTTGTCCTGCTCGACACGGCTCTTCCCGACCGGCACGCCCTGGGCGGCCAGGAAGGTGTAGGCCATGGCGCCGCCGATGAGCACCGAATCGGCCTTGCCGATGAGGTTCTCGAGCACCTTGATCTTGTCGGAGACCTTGGCGCCTCCGAGGATGGCGACGAAGGGGCGCTCCGGCTTCGCGAGCACGCGGCCGAGGTACTCGACCTCCTTCTGGATCAGGAAACCCCCGGCCTTCTCCTTGACGAACCGGGCCATGCCCGCGGTGGATGCGTGGGCCCGGTGCGCGGTGCCGAAGGCGTCGTTCACCCAGACGTCGGCGAGCGAGGCCAGCTCGCGGCAGAAGGCCTCGTCGTTGCCCTCCTCTCCCTTGTGGAAGCGGAGATTCTCGAGGAGCAGCACCCTGCCCTCGCCCAGGTCGGCGACCGCCTTCTTCACGCCGTCCCCGATGCAGTCGTCCGCCAGGATCACGTCGGCCCCGAGCAGCTCGGAGAGCCGCTGCGCCGCCGGCTCGAGCGTGAACTTCACCCGGTCGGACGGTTCGCCCTTGGGACGCCCGAGGTGCGAGGCCAGGATCACGCGGGCCCTCTTCGAGATGGCGTACCGGATGGTGGGGAGCGCCGCGCGGATGCGCGCGTCGTCGGTGACCCGCCCCTGCTCGTCCAGGGGAACGTTGAAGTCGACGCGGATGAAGACCCTCTTGCCGGCGAGGTCGAGCTGGTCGATGGTCCGGATCTGGGCCGCCATGGTCGCTCCCCCGGCCCTACTCGGTCAGGTACTTGGCGACGTCGACCATGCGGTTCGAGAACCCCATCTCGTTGTCGTACCAGGCGAACACCTTGACGAAGTTGCCGTCGATCACCGCCGTGTTGGTCGAGTCGAAGATGGAGGAGTGCGGGTTGCCGTTGTAGTCGATGGAGACGGTGGGCTCGTCGGAGTACTGGAGCACGCCCTTGAGCGGTCCCTCGGCGGCGGCCTTGAAGGCCGCGTTGATGGCCTCGACGGTGGCCGGCTTCTCGAGCTCGACCGTCAGGTCCACCAGCGAGACGTTGGGCGTCGGGACCCGCACCGCGGTCCCGTTCAGCTTGCCCTTCAGCTCGGGGATCACCTCGGCCACGGCCTTGGCGGCGCCGGTGGAGGACGGGATCATGGAGAGCGCGGCGGCACGGGCCCGGCGCAGGTCCTTGTGGGGCAGGTCGAGCAGGTTCTGGTCGTTGGTGTAGCTGTGGATGGTGGTCATCAGTCCGCGCTTGATCCCGAAGTTCTCGAGCAGCACCTTGGCCACCGGGGTGAGGCAGTTCGTGGTGCAGGACGCGTTGGAGATGATGAGGTGCTTCGCGCGATCGAGCTTCTGGTGGTTGATGCCGTAGGCCACCGTGATGTCGGGGTTCTTGGCCGGGGCGGAGATGAGGACGCGCTTGGCGCCGGCCTTGAGGTGCCCCTCGGCCTTCTCGCGCTCGGTGAACAGACCGGTCGACTCGAGGACGAGGTCGATGCCGTTTGCCGCGTGCGGGAGCTCGGCGGGGCTCCGGATCGCCGTGACCTGGATCTCCTTGCCGTTCACCACGATCCCCTTCTCGGTGGCCTTCACCTCGAACGGGAACACCCCGTGCACGGAGTCGTACTTGAGCAGGTGAGCAAGGGTCTTCGTGTCGGTGAGGTCGTTGATGGAGACGATCTCCAGGCCCTTCTCGCCCCGGGCGACGGCGGCGCGCAGCACGCAGCGACCGATTCGACCGAAACCGTTGATAGCGATGCGGGCCATGGCAGACCTCTCCCTCTCCCGGGCTCCCGGGGGGTAATGAAATGGGGCCGTAAAACTACTCGCCGGACCCGGGGGTGTCAAACGAAAACCCGGGGAGTTCCGGGCCGAAAAACGAGAAACGGCGCCGGGTTTGGCCCGGCGCCGCCGCGCGGCTCGCTGGAGCGGATCCCTCGCCCGCTAGAACGCCGGGGCCTCCGAGGACTTCTCCTCGGCGGGGCGGGCTTCCCCCTGGGCGCGCAGGTCGCGGGTCACGAGGTCGATGAGCTCGGTGGAGAGACCCAGGATCTGGTTGGCGGTGTAGCCGCTCGAGCGGAGTTCCTTGAAGAGGGACTTGGCGAGAATCTTCGTGCCTTTGGCGTCGAGCATGGGTGCGAGCATCGGTTTCCTCTCGGGCGTCACCGCCCCGTGAACCACGGACGTGTACCAAGCAACGTGCAGGCCACTCCCCGGGAAGTGATCACTTCCTGGAAGATCGGTGACTTGGCGCATGCCCACCCCCCGCAGATCCACCGGGTGCGTAGCTGCCTACGCGGCGCTCCCCTCCTGGGTAGTCAATATGCGCGAAGGCGGCTTCGCAGCGGCGGCCCGCCTCCGGGGCTAGATTCGCCCCCCGTGCGCTACCGCGTCCCCGGAATCCACCTCTGGCTCGACGAGCCCCCCGATGCGCTCGAGCGGCGAGTCGCCGAGCGCCTGGGCATCCGGTCCTCCGACCTCGCGGCGCTCTCGGTCTCGCGCCGCTCCCTCGACGCCCGGCGCAAGGGACATCCACGCTGGGTGATCGACGCCGAGGTGGACGTCCCGGGCGGGCTGCCGTCCCTCCCGGCCGGCGTCGAGCCCGTTCCCGCGCCCGAACCGCCACTGAAGCCGGTGCGCGCCCCCGACCTTCCCCCCGTGATCCTCGGAGCCGGACCGGCAGGGCTCTTCTGCGCCTGGGGATTGCTCGAGCGCGGCGTGCGCTCGATCGTGGTCGACCGCGGCAAGACGGTCAGCCCGCGTCGCAGGGACGTGGCCCGGCTCATGCGCGAGGGGACGCTCGACACCGAATCGAACATGAACTTCGGCGAGGGTGGCGCGGGCGCCTATACCGACGGGAAGCTCTCGACCCGCATCCGGCATCCCGCCGTGCGCAAGGTGGTGGATCTCTTCGCGCGCTTCGGCAACGCCGAGGGGATCAAGGTCCAGGGCAAGCCCCACGTCGGTTCCGACGTCCTGCCGGCCGCGGTGTCGGCCATGCGCGAGGAGCTCGAGCGCGGCGGGTGCACGTTCGTCTGGAACGCACGCGCCACCGACGTGGAGGTCGTCGAGGGCCGGGTGCGCGGCCTGGTCCTGGCCGACGGCCGGACCCTTCCCTGCGATCGGCTGGTCCTCGCCCCGGGGAACAGCGCCCGCGAGATCTACGAGCGCTTCGCGGCGCGCGGATGGCCCATCGAGGCCAAGCCCTTCGCGGTCGGATTCCGCGTGGAGCACCCCCAGTCCCTCATCGACCGGATCCAGTACGGTCGCGCCGCCGGCGCGGACGGGCTCCCCGCCGCCGACTACCGGCTCGCCGAGAACCCCAGCGTGGGCGGCAAGGTCCGCGGGGTGTTCTCCTTCTGCATGTGCCCGGGCGGCGTGGTGGTGCCCACCCCCACCGAGCCGGAGATGCAGGTCACGAACGGCATGTCCAACTCGGGGCGCTCGTCGCCCCTCGCCAACGCAGGGCTGGTCGTGGCCGTCTCACCGGACGACTACGCCGCCGAGGGATTCACCGGTCCGCTCGCCGGGCTCGAGTGGCAGCGCAAGTGGGAGCGGGCGGCCTTCGCGCTCGGTGGCGGCGGGTACCGCGCGCCGGCCCAGCGCCTCTCCGCCTGGCTCGCCGGGAAGCCGGGGACTGCCCCGGGGAAGAGCTCCTACCGGCCCGGGCTCACCCACGCCGACCTGTCCCGCCTCTATCCTCCCCAGGTCCACGAGGCGCTGCGCGCCGCCGTCCGGGGCTTCGACCACCGCATGCGGGGCTTCGTCTCCCCCGACGCTCTCCTCATCGGGATCGAGAGCCGCACCAGCGCACCCTGCCGCATCGCCCGGGGTGAGGACATGATGGCCCCCGGCCTGGCCGGGCTCTACCCGGCGGGCGAAGGCGCCGGTCACGCCGGCGGCATCGTCTCGTCCGCGGTGGACGGCATGAGGGCCGCCGAGGCCATCTGCCGCGAGCTGGGGGGCTGAACGCGCCTCCGGGTCGGCTACTTGCCCGCCCGGCCGTAGGCGTCCTCGAGACGCACCACGTCCTCCACCTCGGGCGTGGAGACCTCTAGGATGTCACAGTCGGTGATGGCGACCATGCGGTGCTTCGTGAAGGGCTTGACGTGGTAGCTCTCGCCCGGGCGCAGGACGTGCTCGCGTAGCCCCTCCCCCTCGTCGAGGACGAGCTGCAGCTCGCCGCTCCAGAGGTGGATCGTCTCGTCCTTCCTCTCGTGGTACTGCAGCGAGAGCCTGTGGCCGGCCTTCACGTGCAGGAGCTTCCCCACGTACCGGTCGGTCTGGGCCCACCAGAGCTCGTGGCCCCAGGGCTTCTCGACGCGCTTCGGCTGGTCGAACCTCTTCATCGCGTGGAACTCCTTGCTCACTTGGCGCTGGCGACGAATCCCTTGGCGCCGGTGGTCCTCTCGAGGTCCCGGAGATAACGATCGGCGGATTCGCGGCTGTCGAAGGAGCCGATGCGCACCCGGTACACCCGGCCCTTGCCCGGAAGGTCGGCGACGGTCACCCGCGCGTTCCGGGACGCGAACCGGGCGGCGATCCGCTCGGCCTCGAAGCGCTCCTGGGTCGCCCCCACCTGGACGACCCAGGGTCCCTTCGCAGTGGCGGTACTCTGCGGTGTTGCGGGCTTCGGCGGCGAGGCTGCGGCAGGAGGGGCCGTCACCGTCCGCGCGGCAGCCGATCCCGCCGCTTCCGGGACGGTTGCGGCTTTCGCCGCCCCCGGCTGGCTGGCGGCCAGTGGACCGCCCGGCCCGCCCGGTCCCACCGGTGCAGCGACGGCAGCACCACTGGCCACGGGGGCCACGGCGGGGGTGGCCGACGCCTGGGGCGGGGCGGTGGGCGGGGCGGCGGGGGGAGTGGCCCGGGGCGTGGGGGCCGGCGCGACCTGCGACCGCGGCGCCGGAGGCAGCCGGTCGGGCGGCGGGCGGGCGCTCGTCAACGCCTCGTGGAAGGACAGAGGTGCGGTGGGCTCGCCGCCATCGGGACGCGGACCCTGATCGAGCGCCGCCAGCGGGTCGGCGGGCGGGGCGGCCGGTACGGTCGCATGGGCCACTGCGGCGGGGCGCTCCGCCACCCGCTGGCCGAGGGCGTGGCCGAGGAAGAAGGCGAGCCCGAGTGCGCCGAGCGATCCCAGGATCACTCCGGCCACCTGCCTCGCGTCGAGGGAGAAATCGAACTTCTCCCGTGCTGGTCTGTTTCCCGCCATGGTCCGCCCCGGGGAGGGGCGTCCTGATTCTAGACGTCTTCCGCGAGGTCTCTACTTTCCATCCGCTCGGGCGCCGAGACGCCCAGGATGGCGAGCCCGTTCGCCAGCGCCTGCTTCAGGGCGCGTGCCAGCGCCAGCCGGGCCGAGGTCTTCACCGGATCGGCGCCGATGAATCGCTCCCCGGTGCGCTTCCCCTGCGTGTAGTAGGAGTGGAAGGCGCCGATGGTCTCCTGCAGCCAGAAGGCCACCCGGTGCGGCTCCCAGGCCAGCGCCGCGCCGGCCACCAGGTCGGGGAAGGAGAGGATGCGCCTCACCAGATCGATCTCCTCCGGGGCGGTGAGCACCGCCAGGGTCGCCGCGTCGAAGCGCGCCGCCGGGGCCCCCGCGGCGGCCGCCTTCTCGAGGATGCGGGCCAGGCGGGCATGGCCGTACTGGACGTAGAAGACGGGGTTGTCGAGGGTCTGGCGCTTGGCCAGCTCGAGGTCGAAGTCGAGCTGGGCATCGGCACGCCGGGTGAGGAAGATGAACCGGGTGGCGTCGCGCCCCACCTCGTCCACCACCTCCTGGAGCGAGACCACCGTCCCGGCGCGCTTCGACATCTTCACGGCCTCGCCACCCCGGGTGAGGTTCACCATCTGGATGAGCACGACGTGGAGATCGTGCCGGGACGCGCCCAGCGCCTCCAGCGCCGCCTCCAGCCTGGGGACGTAGCCGCCGTGGTCGGCGCCGAGCACGTCGATGAGCTGATCGGCGCGCTGCCGCTTCTCCCAGTGGTAGGCGATGTCCGCGCAGAAGTAGGTGGGGGTCCCGTCGGCCTTCTTCACCGGCCGATCGACCTCGTCCCCGTGGAGCGAGGAGCGGAAGAGGAGGAGGTCCTCGGCCTCGGTGATCCCCTCCTCGTTCGGCGTGCCGGCGGCGGGACCCGGCTGCCCCTTCTTCGACTTCGGGGGCGGGAGCTTTCCCCAGTAGACGAGGTCCTTCGCCGTGAGCTCCTCGAGGAAGCGCTGCACCGTCCCGGAGTCGTAGAGCCTCTTCTCCGAGGACCAGACGTCGAAGGAGATGTTCACCGCGCGGAGGTCGGAGCGGATCATCCCGAGGACGTGGGCCACGGCCCGGTCGCGGAAGAGGTCGAGCCACTCCGCCTCGGGCGCGTCGACGAAGCGGGGACCGAACTCGGCCACCAGCGCCCGCGCGATCGCCACCACGTATTCGCCGGGGTAGCTCTTCGGCGGCATGGTCACGCTGCGCCCGAGGAGTTCCTGGTAGCGCAGGTGCACCGAGCGGGCGAGGGTCTGGACCTGCGCCCCGTAGTCGTTGACATAGTACTCGCGGGTGACGGCGTGGCCGCTCCAGTCGAGCAGGCTCGCCACCGCGTCGCCGGTGACGGCATTCCGGCCGTGCCCCACGTGCATGGGCCCGGTGGGGTTGGCCGAGACGAACTCGACGTTGACCCGCCTCCCCTTCCCCACCTCGCTCCGCCCGAAACGGGCCCCCTGCCGGTCCACCTCGGCCAGCCCGGCGAGCCAGACCTCCGGTCGCAGTCTGAGGTTCACGAACCCGGGGCCGGCGATCTCGATCGACTCGATGGTCCGGCCTCCGTCCTCTGCGCGAAGGACCTCGACCAGGCCCTGGGCCAGCTCCCGCGGCGGACGACCCGCCGGCCTCGCAAGGACCATGGCCGCGTTGACGGCGAAGTCCCCGTGCCGGGGATCGCGGGGCGGCTCGACGGTGAACGGGACCTCCAGTGCCGGCCAGCGCTGCTCGGCTGCGCCGCGGGCGAGCGCCCTTCGCACGATGTCGACGACGTGTTGACGCATGGGGGCAGGGTCATACCCGCGCCCGCAGCCGCGGGCAAGCGGCGGCTCCGTCACCCGTACGCGTCGAACGTGCCGCAGCGGGGGCAGCGCCAGTCCCGGACCGCCGCGCCGCCCCCGCAGCGCCTGCAGCGCAGGAGCCCGACCGAGCGCAGGAGCGCGGCCACCATGAGGTCGTGACGGACGGCCAGTTCGCCAGGACCCGGGGGAGGCGCCTCCCGCAGGAGTTCGCGAAGCGCCAGCGTCACCTCGCCGTCCACGTCCGCCCCGAGCGCCTCCCGGAGCGGGGCGAGCGCCTCGGCGGGGCGCCCCGCGAACGCCAGGGATCGGCCGCGGAGCGTCAGCAGGCGGGGGTCGCCCGGGCGGGAGCCCAGCGCGCGATCGAGCGCACGTTCCGCCGCGTCGTGCGGGAGCATCGAGATCGCTGGCCAGGCCAGCAACGCCGCTTCCGGGGAGGCTGCGAGCGCGCGCTCCAGCGCCTGCTCGGCACCAGGGACGTCGCCGGCGGCGGAGAGCGCCTCGGAGAGCGCCAGCAGGGCGTCCCCGCCCTGCGGGTCGACGGCCTCCGCCTCCCTCGCCACCTCCAGTGCGATGGCCACCTCGCCGACCCGGAGCTCGCGGCTCCGTGCGGCGAGCAGGTGCGCGAGCAGCCGGTCGTCGGAACTGCCGCACTTCTTGTGAACCTCGATGGCCTCGGCGTGGCGCCTCTGATCGACGAGGACGTCCCGGAGGCCTTCGGCGGCCGCGATGTCACCGGTCTCCATCAGCTTGCGGTAGGCCTCGGCTGCGTCGGCCAGCATGCCGGCCCGGCGATAGTCGTCGGCGAGCTCGCGCTCCACCTCGGCACGGCGACCGGCGGGGAGGCCCGGGCGGTGGAGCATGTTCCGGTGCAGCCGGATGGCCCGGGTGAGGTCTCCCTCGCGCTTGAAGAGTTCGCCGAGCGCGAGGTAGGTCTCGATCGCCTCGGGGCTGCTCAGGCGGGCAGCGTCGGAGAGGGCCTCGATGGCCGCGTCCGGATCGTCGGAGATCATCGACCGGACGCCCTTGAGGTAGGCCCGGGCCTGCTCCCTCCGCCGGCGGAGCCGGTGGCCGAGGACGGCGGCGACCACGGCCAGCCCGATGGCGATGAGGAACCAGTTCATGTCCAAGCGCTCTCGGCTCCCTCAGGCTCCGAAGCCGTCCCGGATCCTCGTCCAGCTCGTCGCCAGGTGCTCGACCATCACCTTGGTGTCGGAGAGGACCGGCATGAAGTTGGTGTCGCCGCCCCAGCGCGGGACGATGTGCCAGTGGAGGTGATCCTCGATCCCCGCCCCGGCCACCTTCCCGAGGTTCATCCCCACGTTCATGCCTTCCGGCCGGTAGGCGGAGCGGACGACCCCCACGGCGAGCCGGAGCTCCGCCTGGAGATCGGCGAAGTCCTCGGCGGCCAGGTCCTCGAGCCGCGAGACGTGCGCACGCGGCACCACCATCACGTGGCCGTTGTTGTAGGGGAAGCGGTTCAGGATGGTGAAGCAGCGGGGCGCGCGGTGGACGATCAGGTTGCGCCGATCGGCCTCGTCCCCCTGCTCGGCGGGGAAGGTGCAGAAGATGCAGCCGGCCGGCTTCCCGGCCTGGATGAACTCCATCCGCCACGGCGCCCAGAGCGGCTTCTCCAAGGGTTCCCGCCTATCGCGCCAGGAAGTAGATGCCCGGCCCTTCCATCGTGGTGGACTGGCGGTGCATCTCGGCGCGCATGGTCTCGGCCACCGTCTGGGCCACCTTCTGGGCCACGCCGCCGAACAGATCCTCGAGGAAGCGGGTCCGCTCGTCGGGCGGGAAGACGAGCCGCGGCTCTCCCCGGATCTCGGCGAGCTCCTTGGCCAGGTCGACCGCGTCCTGGAAGCCGCCCAGCTCGTCCACGAGCCCCAGCTCGACCGCCTGTTCCCCGGTCACCACCCGGCCGTCCGCGAACTTCTCGACCTGTTCGACGGTGAGGTCCCTGCCCTCGGCCACCGCCTGGATGAACTGACGGTGGATGCGATCGGCCAGCTCCTGCCAGTAGGTCCGGTCGGCCGCCGTGAAGTCGCGGAAGGGACTGCCGGCGTCCTTGAGCTTCCCGGCGGTGACCGTGTTCATCTGCACGTCGAACCTCTGCAGCAGGCCGCGGACGTTGGGGAAGGCGCTGATCACCCCGATCGACCCGGTCAGCGTCCCGGGCTCGGCGACGATGCGGTCACAGCCCATTGCGACGAGCAGGCCGCCCGAGGCGGCGATGTTGCCCATGGCGCAGACCACCACCTTGTCCTCGGCCAGCCGGCGCAGCCCGTCCAGGATCTCCTGGCTCGTGCCCACCGCTCCACCCGGGGAGTCGATGCGCACGATCACCGCCTTCATGTCGGAGTCGTCGGCGTAGCGCTTCACCACCTTGAGCAACGCCTCCGACTCGACAGATCCCCGACCCATGCCGATGGGACCCTTGATGTCGACGACCCCGATGCGCGGCCCTGATGCGAGACGCGGCGTCTCCCCCTTGACCGCACCGTAGGCCAGCCAGAGGAAGGCGAAGAACACCAGGAAGAGGCCGCCGAACACGAAGAGCACGACCGCCAGTGCGGCCCGGTCACGCCGCGGCGGCGGCTGGGGCGGGAGGGGGGGCTGGGCCCAGCCGGGGGGAGGCGGCGGCCATCCGGCATACGGGGCCGCGGCCGGCGCCGGTGGGGCCGGCGCCGCGGGAGTGGTGGGCAGGGGCTCGGGATTCTCGTTCTCGCTCATGTCCGTGCGAGAAGACCACGGGGGACCGTGAGCCGCAACTGCCAGCACGGGCACCCGAAAAGGGAGACGGGCGGCCCGCTCGCGCGAACCGCCCGCCGGAAGCCGATCCCGCCGGGGCTAGCCCTTGCGGCGGTTGAACTTCTCCATGAGGTCGCCGAGGCGAGCGCGGCCGTCGCCCTGCTTGCGCAGGTACTCGCGGTACTCGTCCTCGCCGCCGTCGCGGCTGAGCGCCTTGATGGACAGGGCCACCTTGCGCTCGTGCGCGTCGATGTCGATGACCTTGACCTCGACCTCCTCGGCCTCCTTGACCACGTCGTGCGGGTTCTCCACCCGCTCGTCGCGCATCTCGGAGACGTGGACGAGCCCCTCGATGCCGGGCTCGATCTCCACGAAGGCGCCGAAGTCGGTCACCTTGGTGACGCGCCCCTTGAGGCGCGATCCCACCGGGTGGCGGTCGGCCAGGGTGGTCCAGGGATCGGACTGGTTCTGCTTGATGCCCAGGCTGAAGCGCTCGTTCTCGACGTCGATGTTGAGCACGGCCGCCTCGACCACGTCGCCCTTCTTGAACTTCTCGCCGGGGTGCTTGATGCGCTCGGTCCAGGAGATGTCGGACACGTGCACGAGCCCGTCGATGCCCTCCTCGACCCCCACGAAGATTCCGAAGTCGGTGACGTTGCGGACCTCGCCGCGGATGACCGATCCGATGGGGTACTTGTCCTCCAGGAGCGTCCAGGGGTTGGGCTCGATCTGCTTCATGCCCAGGCTGATGCGCTTCGCCTTCGGGTCGATGTCGAGGACGACGGCCTCCACCACCTCTGCGGCGTTGAGCAGCTTGGAGGGGTGCTTCACCCGCTTGGTCCAGCTCATCTCGGAGACGTGGACCAGACCCTCGACTCCCTGCTCGAGCTCGATGAAGGCGCCGTAGTCGGTGAGGCTGACCACCTTGCCCTTGACCCGGGTGCCGACCGGGTACTTCTCGTCGGCGCGGTGCCACGGGTCCTCCTGGATCTGCTTCAGGCCCAGGCTGACGCGCTCGCTGGCGGGATCGAACTTGAGGACGACGACGCGGACCTCCTGGCCCACCTCGAACATCTCGCTGGGGTGGCCGATGCGTCCCCAGCTCATGTCGGTCACGTGGAGGAGGCCGTCGATGCCGCCGAGGTCGATGAAGGCACCGTAGTCGGTGAGGTTCTTCACCACGCCCTTCAGGACCGCGCCCTCCTTCAGGTTCTTGAGGGTCTCCTTCTTCAGCTCCTCGCGCTCCTTCTCGAGCAGCACCCGGCGGCTGAGGACGATGTTCCCCCGCTTCTTGTTGAACTTGATGACCTTGAACTTGAACTTCTCGCCGATGAGCTTGTCGAGGTTGCGCACCGGGCGGATGTCGACCTGGGAACCGGGGAGGAAGGCCTTCACGCCGATGTCGACGGAGAGGCCGCCCTTCACGCGCCCGACGATCATGCCCTCGACGAGCTCGTCGCGCTCGCAGGCGGCGGAGATCTCGTCCCAGATGCGCATCTTGTCGGCCTTCTCCTTGGAGAGGACGACCATGCCGGTGTCGTTCTCGCGCGACTCCACGAGAACCTCGACCTTGTCACCGATCTTCACCTGGGGTTCACCACCGGGGACCGGGATGAACTCGTTGAGCGGGACCTGACCCTCGGACTTGTAGCCGATGTCGACGACCACGTAGTCCTTGGTGATCTGGATCACGGTGCCGCTGACGACGCGACCCTCCTCGACCTGGCCCGTCCGCGCTTCGCTCTCCGCGAACATGGCGGCGAAGTCCTCGGCGGGATCCTGCTCGGGCGTACGGATGTTCTGATTCTCCATTCGATTGGAACCGGTTCCTATGGGCTTGGGCCGACAGGGCGCTCGTGAGGACCGCGCCTGGACTGCCAGCGAAAGCTGCATCGCCCCCTTTGTTGGCCTGCGCCGCCTCCCCGGGGATCGAGGGACGCGACGGGCCGCCGGGACACTCCCGGCGACGAAGGCGAGGCACGCTACACGGCCGGGATCACTGCGTCAAGCGCCGCCCGACCCGCCATGTTCCCGAGCCTGGCGGCCACTCCCTGGATGACCCAGTCCGGCGTGGAGGCCCCGGCACTCACCCCCACCAGCGAACACCCTTCGAACCATTCCGGGCGGAGTTCCTCCTCCGTCTCGACGTGCCAGGTCCTGGGCTGGATCTCCTTGCAGATCTCGGCGAGGTGGCGGGTGTTGG
This sequence comes from uncultured delta proteobacterium, assembly GCA_963831265.1. GTDB lineage: Bacteria > Myxococcota > Myxococcia > Myxococcales > Anaeromyxobacteraceae > CAIOAK01. The sequence goes on from CAWHPQ010000008.1 coordinate 43,115, forward strand.
CGCTGTTCTTCCCGCCCACCACCACCACCGCGTCGACCGTGGCGGCGAGCTGCCGGGCGTCGGCCTGCCGCTCGTCGGTGTCGGCGCAGATGGTGTTCACTGCGCGGACCTCCTTGTGCCGGAGCGCCAGCGCGCCGACGACCCGCTCGAAATCGGCGCCGATGCAGGTGGTCTGCGCGATCACCGCCACCTTCTTGGCGTCGATGGGCGGGATCTCGGCGCCGGGGCGCACCACGGTGCACGGTCCCTCCCCGTAGCTCACCACGCCCTTCACCTCGGCGTGGTTCGGATCGCCCACGATGACCAGGTGGTAGCCCTGGTGCGACAGTCGCCGGGCCATGGCCTGGGGGTACTTCACGTACGGGCAGGTCCCGTCCACGACCTCGAGGCCCCGCTCCCGCGCCGCGTCGAGCTCGGGCTTCACCGCACCGTGGGTCCGGACCACCACCGTGGTGCCCTCCGGCACCTCGGCGACCCGCTCGACGGTCCCGACCCCCATCTGCCGGGTGCGGGATACGAACTGCGGGTTGTGGATGATGGGACCGAGCGTGACCACCGGCGTCTGCCGCTCGCGGGCCACGTCCATCAGCTGGTCGACGGTCCTCCGGACCCCCCAGCAGAATCCAGCGGTCTTGGCGATCTTGACTTGCATCAAATCCTCTCCGGCGCCGTATATAACGGCTCGCGGATCCGGGTCCAGTCCGACTCAGCCGCGGCTGGCGGCGCGTGAGGTGACCAGGGCCACCAGCCGCTCGACCACTTCGTCCAGCGACAGGGAGCCGGTGTCGACCGTGACCGCGTCCCCGGCTGGCCGGAGCGGCGCCACGTCGCGCGAGCTGTCGTCCCGATCCCGCTTGCGCTGGTCGGCGAGCACCGCATCGAAGGGCTGGGGGTCCCCCTTGGCCTGGAGTTCGAGGAAGCGGCGACGGGCGCGAACCTCGTCGTCCGCGGTCAGGAAGAACTTGGCATCGGCGTCGGGGAAGACCACCGTCCCGATGTCCCTCCCCTCCAGCACCGCCCCACGGTTCCCGGGTGCGGTGGCGAGCCGCCGCTGGAGGTCGAGCAGCCCTGCCCGGACCACGGGGCGGGCCGAGACGGCACTCGCTCCGAGCGACATGGGGGGCGTGCGGATGGCCTGCGAGACATCCTCGTCCCCGAGGAGCACCCGCTGTCCCGTTCCCTCCGAACCCGGCGGCGGCGGCTCGAAGCGGATGCGGACCTCGGGGAGGAGCGCGCCCAGGCGCACGTCGTCGTCGAGGGCGATGCCGCCCCGGGTCGCCGCCAGGGCCACGGCCCGGTAGATGGCGCCGGTGTCGACCATGGCGAAGCCGAGGCGCGCCGCGAGCCGGCGCGAGGTGGTGCTCTTCCCCGCTCCAGCCGGCCCGTCCACCGCGACGATGAAGGGGCGGGGCAGGATCACCTTCCGAGGACCTTTCGCAGGGCGGCCAGCACCTTCACGTTCTCGCCGTGGGTCCCGACCGTGATGCGCTGCGCGGTGGGGAAGCCGTAGCCCGCCACCGGCCGGACCACGACGGCCTCGTGCAGGAGCGCGTCGAAGAGCGCCATGCCGGGCCTCCCCGGAAAGTCGGCCAGGACGAAGTTGGCCTGGGTGGGCACCACGGTGGCCCCCAGCGCGCGCAGTCCCTGCTCGAGGAACGGACGCTCGGTGCGGACGAGCCGTCGGGAGAGGCGCACGTGCTCCTCGTCCTCGAGCGCGGCGGCACCGGCCGCCTGGGCCACCAGGTTGACGTTGAACGGCGCGCGAACCCGGTCGAGGTAGGCGGTGATCTCGGGGCGGGCGAAGGCGTAGCCCAGCCTCAGCCCGGCCAGGCCGTAGATCTTGGAGAACGTGCGCAGCACCAGCAAGTTCGGGTAGCGCTTTCGAAGCGCCAGCGCGTCCTGGAACCCCTCGGCCTCCACGAACTCCACGTAGGCCTCGTCGAGCACCACCAGCGTGTCCCGGGAGACCGCGTCGAGGAAGCGCACCAGTTCCGTCTCGAGGAACCAGGTGCCGGTGGGGTTGTCGGGATTGGCGAGGAACACCAGCTTGGTCCGGGGCGTGAGCCGGGCCTGGATGGCGTCGAGGTCGTAGTGGAAGCGCTCCTTCATCGGCGCCTCCACCAGCGTCCTCCCGTGGGCGTGGGCGGCGAGCTTGTAGGCGACGAAGCTCTGGGCGCTGGTGAGCACCTCCTCTCCCTCCAGCACGAAGGTGCGAACGAGCAGCTCGATGAGCTCGTTCGAGCCGTTGCCCACCAGGATCTCGTCGACCGGGACCGAGAAACGGGAGGAGAGCGCCTTCTTCAGCAGGAAGGCGCTGCCGTCCGGGTAGAGGTGGACCCTGCCGCAGGCCTCCTGGGCCGCGCGGAGCGCCAGGGGGGACGGTCCGAGCGCGTTCTCGTTGGAGGCCAGCTTGGCGACGTCGCTGACCCCGTACTCCCGCTCCACCTCCTCGATGGGCTTGCCCGGGACGTACGGCTGGAGCGAGGCGACGTGGGAGGGAACGAGCGGCACGTCCCTCACTCCTCGGTGGTGAAGACGCCCATGGCCCGGAACTTCTGGTACCGCTGCCGGACCAGCTGCTCGGGAGTGAGGAGCTTCAGATCCGTGAGCTGCCGCCGGATGGCACCGGCCAGGTTCTCCGCCGTGAGCCTGGGGTCGCGGTGGGCGCCGCCGGGAGCCTCCTTCACCAGCTCGTCGACGATGCCGAAGCCGGCCAGGTCCTTGGCCGTCAGCTTGAGGTTCTCGGCCGACTTCTGGGCCTTGGATGCGTCGCGGTAGAGGATGGAGCTGCAGCTCTCCGGGGAGATGACCGAGTAGGTGGAGTACTCGAGCATGAGGATCTTGTTCGTGACCCCGAGCGCCAGCGCGCCTCCCGACCCACCCTCCCCGATGACGATGGAGATGGAGGGCACGCCGATGGAAGACATGACCTCGAGGTTCACCGCGATGGCCTCGGCCTGGCCTCGCTCCTCCGCACCGATGCCGGGATAGGCGCCCGGGGTGTCGATGAAGGTGATGAGCGGCCGGCGGAACCTGTCGGCCAGGTCGTAGAGCCGCCGCGCCTTGCGGTACCCCTCCGGCCGGGGCATGCCGAAGTTGCGCAGCATGTTGTCCTTGGTGCCGCGCCCCTTCTGCTCGCCGACGATGACCACCGGCTCGCCCTCGAAGCGGGCCAGGCCGGCCACGATCGCGTGGTCGGCCCCGAACCGCCGGTCCCCCTCCAGCTCCATCCAGTCGGTGAAGATGGCCTGGATGTAGTCGAGGGTGTAGGGACGGTTGGGGTGGCGGGCCATCTGGACCACCTGCCAGCGGGAGAGATCGCGGAAGATCTCGGCCTGGAGCTTCTTCGCCTTGCGCTCCAGCTTGACGATCTCGTCGCTGAAGTCGACGCCGGCGCCCCCGGAAAGCTGCTTCAGTTCCTCGATCTTGGACTCGAGGGCGGCGAGGGGCTTCTCGAAATCGGTCGTGAACGGGACGCGGATGGCCACGGCGACGCCTTATAACACGGGAGGGCCCGGAATCACGGCGCACTGCGCAACGCCCGTCCGATCGCTTCCGGATCGAGCGGCGGCCCGAGCCACTCCACGTCCTGCTCGCGGCGGAGCCAGATGACCTGCCGCCGTGCGTACCGGCGGTGATGCTGCGCGATGCGCGCGCCGAGCTCCTCCCGGTCGATCTCACCCCGGGCGCAGGCCACCGCGTCCGCGTAGCCGATGGGCAGGCGGGGAAGCCCCTCGCCGAAGCGCTCCACCAGACCACGCGCCTCCTCGACGATGCCCCCGTGGGCCATGGCCGCGGCGCGCTCCCCGATGCGCCGGTGCAGCTCCTCGCGCGGGACGTCGAGGGCGAGCAGCCGGTAACGGTAGCGGCGGGGTGCGAAACGGTGGGCCTCGAAGAGCTCGCTCTGGGTCCGTCCCCCTGCCGCGATCTCGAGGGCGCGGACGATGCGGACGAGGTCGTTCTCCCGGATGCGCGAGGCGGCCCCGGGGTCGACACCGGCGAGCCGCCGGTGCAGGGCCGCACGCCCGTGGATCGCGGCCTCCTCCTCCAGCCTGGTCCGAAGGGCCGGATCGCGTCCGGGCGCCTCGACGACGCCGTGGAGCAGCGCCCGCACGTAGAGACCGGTCCCTCCCACCACGACCGGAAGCCGCCCGCGCGCCGTCACGTCCGCGATGGCCGCGTCGGCGAGCGCGGTCCATCGTGCGGCGTCCATCCCCTCCCCGGGATCGACCAGGTCGAGGAGGTGGTGGGGAACGGCCGTCCGCTCCGCGGCGGTGGGCTTGGCCGTGCCCACGTCGAGCCCGCGGTACACCTGCTGCGAATCGGCGTTCACGATCTCGCCGCCGGCGCCGAGCGCGATCTCGATGGCGAGCCGGGTCTTGCCCGATGCGGTGGGGCCGGCCAGGACGGCGACGAACGGGAGACGGTCCGGCGCGCCGGCTTCCATGTCCAGTGGCCCGGGCTAGGCGGGGCGGAACCGGGCGACGAGGCCGGAGAGTTCCACGGAGACCTCCTCGCGCGTGGACAGGTCCTTCAGCTTGGCCTGGCCGCTGGCGGCCTCGTTGCCACCCACGACCACGGCGTACCGGGCTCCCACCCGCTCGGCCTGCTTGAACTGGCGGGCGAGCTTTCCGCCCCGTGCGTCCAGGTCGCAGGCGATTCCCGCCCGGCGAAGCTCGGCGGCACGCACCATCGCCTCTCGCCGGCCCGTCTCGTCGGCCGAGACGAAGAAGACCTCGGGGCGGGTCTCCGGGATGGCCCGGCCCGCGGCCTCCAGGATCAGGGCGAGCCGCTCCTCCCCCATCCCGAACCCGATGCCGGGCGTGGGCTGCCCCCCGAGCGTCTCCACCAGTCCGTCGTAGCGCCCTCCTCCGGCCACGGCGGACTGGGAGCCGAGCGCGTCGCTGGTGAACTCGTAGGCGGTGCGCACGTAGTAGTCGAGGCCGCGCACGAGCCGGGGATTCACCTGGTAGCTCACCCCCAGGTCGTCGAGCCCCTGCCGGACGGCGTCGAAGTGGACCCGGCAACCGTCGCAGAGCCGCTCGAGCAGGCGCGGCGCCCCGGCCAGCACCGGCTGGCAGGTGGGAACCTTGCAGTCGAGCACCCGCAATGGATTCCGCTCGGTCCGCTCCCGGCAGTCGGCGCAGAGCGACGGACCGTGCGCGCGCAGCCAGGTGCGCAACTCCTCCAGGTAGGCGGGGCGGCAGGCCGCGTCGCCGACGCTGTTCACGTGCACCACCGGTGCGACCCCGAGGCGGCGGAAGAGGTCGGCGAGCATGGCGATCTGCTCGACGTCGATGGCCGGCTCGGCGATGCCGAAGGCCTCCACCCCGATCTGGTGGAACTGCCGGTAGCGCCCCTTCTGCGGGCGCTCACGCCGGAACATGGGTCCCACGTAGAACCACTTCTGCGGTCCCTCCACGTGGGCGCCGTGCTCGATGTAGGCGCGAACCGTCCCGGCCGTACCCTCGGGGCGGAGCGCCAGCTTCTCCTCCCCCTTGTCCTCGAAGACGTACATCTCCTTGTTGACGATGTCGGTCGCCTCGCCCACGCCGCGTGCGTAGAGCGCGTAGGGCTCGACCACCGGCGTCCGGACCTCGCGGTAGCCGTGGAGCGCGAAGACCTCGCGGGAGACCCGCTCGATCTCCTGCCAGCGCCCGACCTGGGCGGGCAGGATGTCGTTCATCCCCTTGACCCCGTTCACCTTCACGGCCGGGGTTCTAGACCACGGCTCGGGCCCGGTCAAACCGCGCGGCCCCCGATGGCCTCGCCCACGCGGACCCGGGCGCCCGGGACGAGTACCGGCGCGAAGGCGACCCGGCCCGGCTCGAAGAGCAGGATCACCGTCGATCCCATCTCGAAGGCGCCGAGCTCCTGTCCCTTCTCGACCGGTAGGGGCGCCGGGTAGTCCCGGGCCTGCGCTCCGGCCCCGGCCAGGTTCGTCACCGGGACCTCCGGGTCGAAGGTGGCCCGCACCCGTCCCACCACGGTGGCGCCCACCGCCACGATCGCGACCAGGCCCAGCGGGGACTCGAGCAGCGTGACCAGCCGCTCGTTCACGGTGAAGAGTCCAGGGACGTTCCGCACCGAGGCCGGGTTCACCGGCCAGAGCTTCCCTGGAACGTAGCGCCAGCCCACGACCCGGCCGGGGAGAGGGAAGTGGATGCGGTGGTAGTCGCGGGGCGAGAGGTAGAGCGTGGTGTAGCAGCCACCGCCGAGGCGAGCCCCCACCCGCGCGTCGCCCACCAGCGCCGCGGCCGTGTAGTCGATGCCCTTGGCCTGCACGAGCCGGCCGCCCAGTGCCACGCCGGCCTCGGAGACCACGGCGTCGACGGGGGAGACGACCACGTCGTCGCCGGGGGCCATCGGGCGCAGCCCGGGCCTGAGGGGGCGGGCGAAGAACTGTCCGAAGGTCCGGAAGCCGGAGAGGTCCCCGCACTCGGAGAGGTCGATCCGGTAGCGGCGCGCGAAGGCGTTCATCACCCCGCGCCCGATCGGGGCGGGGAGCGGCAGGCGCGTCGCGGCGCCCACGGCGCGGGAGAGGGCATTCTTCGGCACGAGGCGGAGGGCGGAGATGAAGGCGCGGTCGTTCACACGCGAAGTTTAGAGCACATCCCGCCCCCCGGAGTCGTGCTAGAGGCAAGGCATGGACGAGATCCGCGCCCCGCGGGGCACCACCCTCTCCTGCCGGGGCTGGGTCCAGGAAGCCGCCCTGCGGATGCTCATGAACAACCTCGACCCGGAGGTGGCGGAACGCCCCCAGGACCTGGTCGTCTACGGCGGGACCGGGAAGGCCGCCCGCAACTGGGAGTGCTACCACCGGATCGTGGCCGCCCTGCGCGACCTGCGCGACGACGAGACCCTGCTCGTCCAGAGCGGCAAGCCAGTGGGAGTGGTGGGGACCCACCCCGACGCGCCCCGGGTCCTCATCGCCAACTCCAACCTGGTTCCCAGATGGGCCACCTGGGAACACTTCCGGGAGCTCGAGCAGCGCGGTCTCATGATGTACGGCCAGATGACCGCCGGGTCGTGGATCTACATCGGCACGCAGGGAATCCTCCAGGGCACCTTCGAGACCTTCGCGCAGGCCGGCCGGACCCACTTCGGCACCGACGACCTGGGCGGGCGGCTCGTCCTCTCCGGTGGGCTCGGAGGGATGGGAGGAGCCCAGCCGCTCGCCGCGACCATGCTCGGCGCCGCCTTCCTGGGAGTGGACGTCGACCCGGAGCGGATCGCGAAGCGGCTCGCCCAGGGCTACCTCGACGAGGCCGCCTCCTCGCTCGACGACGCCCTGCGCCGCCTCGACGCCGCGCGGCGCGAGCGGCGACCCCTCTCGGTGGGGCTCTGCGCGAACGCCGCCGACGTCTACCCCGAGCTGGTCCGCCGTGGCATCGCCCCGGACCTGGTCACCGACCAGACCTCGGCCCACGACCCGCTCCACGGGTACGTGCCGGCCGGGATGTCGCTGGCCGAGGTCGCGTCGCTCCGGGTGAAGGACCCGGAGCAGGTGACCCGGCGCTCGATCGCCTCGATGGGGATCCAGGTGGAGGCCATGCTGGCCCTGCGGGGACTGGGCAGCCAGGTCTTCGACTACGGCAACAACCTGCGCGCGGGCGCCAGGGACGCCGGGGTCATGAACGCCTTCGACTACCCGGGATTCGTGCCCGCCTACATCCGGCCGCTCTTCTGCGAGGGCCAGGGCCCCTTCCGCTGGGCGGCCCTCTCCGGCGACCCGGCCGACATCGCCGCCACCGACGCCGCGGTGGCTCGCCTCTTCCCGGAGAAGCAGGCGCTCCTCCGCTGGCTCGACCTCGCCGCACGGAAGGTGAAGTTCCAGGGACTGCCGGCCCGCATCTGCTGGCTCGGCTACGGAGAGCGCGACCGGGCCGGGCTGGCCTTCAACGACATGGTCCGCCGCGGGGAGCTCCGCGCCCCCGTGGTGATCGGCCGCGACCACCTCGACTGCGGCTCGGTGGCCTCGCCCAACCGGGAGACCGAGGCCATGCGGGACGGCTCGGACGCGGTGGCCGACTGGCCCATCCTGAATGCGCTCCTCAATGCGGTGAACGGCGCCTCCTGGGTCAGCTTCCACCACGGTGGGGGCGTGGGCATGGGCTACTCGCTCCACGCCGGACAGGTGGTCGTCGCCGACGGCACGGAGGCGGCCGGGCGGCGCCTCTTCCGCGTCCTGCGCGGCGACCCGGCCATGGGCGTCCTCCGCCACGCCGACGCCGGATACCCCGAGGCCATCGACGTCGCCCGGGACCGCGGCGTCCACATCCCCGGCTGATCCAGGACGGCGCGCATGCCCCCGCCACTTCCCGCCACGCTGGCCATCCGGAGGGCGACCCTCGCGACCTGCGACGGAGGCGCGAACGACCCGTGCCTCCGCTCCGGCCACGCCATCGCCGTGGACGCGGATCGGATCGCCTGGATCGGCCCGGACGCCTCGCTCCCCTCCGCCGTGGACCTTTCGCGGGCCCGGGTCATCGACGCGGGCGGACGCCTCGTATCCCCCGGCCTCGTCGACTTCCACACCCACCTCGTCTTCGGGGACGACGGGAGCCGCGCCGACGAATTCGCCGCGCTCGCGGCCGGCCGGAGCTACCAGGAGATCGCCAGGGCCGGGGGCGGGATCCAGGCCACCATGCGCGCCACCCGCGCTGCTCCGGACGGCGAGTTGCTCCGCGCCTCCCGCGCCCGGGCCCGGCGACTGCTCTCCTGGGGCGTCACCACGGTGGAGGTGAAGAGCGGCTACGGGGAGTCGGTGGAGGAGGAGATCCGGCTGTTGCGGATCATCCGGGAACTCCGGCGCACCGTGGCGGGCGAGCAGGACGTGGTCGCCACCGTCCTGCCCCTCCACGCCCTCCCCTCCGGGCGGGCCCGCGAGGACTGGGTCGGCGAGGTCGTGGGAGTGCTCCTTCCCTCGGTGGCCCGGGAGGGACTGGCCACGGCTTGCGACGCCTTCGTGGCCTCCACCGCCTTCTCCGTGGACGAGGCGCGCCGCGTCCTCTCCGCAGCACGCTCGCTCGGGCTCGTGCCCCGGCTGCACGCCGACCAGCTCTCCGACGACCGGGCCGCAGCGCTGGCCGCGGAGGTGGGCGCCGCCTCGGCCGACCACCTCGAGCACGTGGGCGAGGCCGGCATGGCCGACCTGGCCGGCGCGGGCGTGGTGGCCGGGCTCCTCCCCACCTCCACGCTCCTCCTGCGCGGGCGGTCGTGGGCTCCGGGACGCCGCCTCGTCGACCGCGGGGTCGCCGTCGCCGTCGGCAGCAACCTGAACCCGGGCTCTGCCATGAGCGAGAACCTGGGGCTCGCCCTGTCGCTCTCCTGCCTCGAGAACGGGCTCACTCCGGGTGAAGCGCTCTGGGCGGCCACCCGGGGCGGCGCCCGTGCCCTCCGCCTCCCCGATGCGGGCCGACTCGCGGCGGGTGCGCCGGCCGACCTGGTCCTCTGGGGAGCACGCTCTCCCGCCCACCTCTGCTGGCACGCCGCCGTGAACCACGTCCTGTGCGTGGTGAAGGCGGGCCGGGTGGTGCACGAGGCCGGGCAGCCGGCAGCGGCCGACTGCCCCGGCTGAAACGGAAGCCGTGGAGCCACCACCCCGGCGCGGCCCGGGCCCGTGCGCTACAATCCCGGAGGGATGTGCCGCCTCTTCGGACAGCTCGCCGACTCCCACCGGACGGCCTGCCAACCGCTCTGCAGCGCCAGGAACGCACTGCGGACCCAGTCCCACCTCCACCCCCACGGCTGGGGCATCGCCTGGTACGGAGTTCGCGGCCCCAGGGTCCGCCGTGGCGTGATGGCCGCCCACGCCGACCTGGATTTCGTCCGGGCAGGGAAGAAGGCTCGCTCCCGCATCGTGCTCGCGCACGTCCGCGACGCCAGCGTGGGGCGGGTGGCCATCGAGAACACCCACCCCTTCGTCGAGGGGCGCTGGGTCTTCGCGCACAACGGCACGGTGGCCCGTTACAAGAGGTCGCGCGCCGTGCGGGAGGCCCTGCTCGCCGCCATCTCGCCCGCGCGACGTGAGCGGCTGCGCGGACAGACCGACAGCGAGAGGTGCTTCCAGATCTTCCTGACGCGGCTCGACGCCCGGGAAGGACGCGGGCGGCCCACGCTGGCCGAGGTCCGCACGGCGCTGGCCGAGACGGTGGCCCTGGTGTGCGCCGTTTCCGACCGGGGCGAGCTCCGCTCCACCCTGAACTTCCTGGTCTCGGACGGGCGCCTGCTCTGCGCCTGCCGCCACGGGAAGCCCCTTCACGTCTCGGCCGCTGCCGGTGGCGGCCACCTCTTCGCGGTGGCCAGCGAGCCCATCGGCCAGGCGGGCTGGGAGGCCGTACCCGAGGGAGGATTCGTGGGCGCCGGCGGCGACCTCCGGGTGCTCCGGGAGCCGCTCCGGCTCGCCGCGGTCAGCGAGCCGGACGGACCCGCGCGCGCCGCGGCGCGAGCGTCCGCGCCAGCCCGGCGTGCCGGTCCCCGAAACCGGAGATGACGAGACGGCGCGTCGAGGGGTGCCCCGGCTCGTGCGTGAGCCGGATCTCCAGCCGTTCCCCGGGCAACGCCCCTGGAAAGCGGTCGGCCCACTCCACCACCGTGGCCCCGGCCCGGCCCACCAGGTCGTGGAACCCGGTGGCGTGCAACTCGTCCTCGTCCCCGATCCGGTAGAGGTCGGCGTGGTTCACCAGGAGTCGACCGCGATAGGTGGCCACGATGGCGAAGGTGGGGCTCGAGACCTCTCCGTCGGGAACGCCGGCTCCCCGGCAGATGCCCCGGGCCAGCTGGGTCTTCCCCGCCCCCAGCTCGCCGGAGAGCGCCACGACGTCCCCCGGCTCGAGCCGCCGGCCGAGCCGCTCCCCGAGCCGCCGGGTCTCGCTGGCCGAGCGGCTGAGGCGAGCCGCGCCGACCACCGCCTGCTCGCTCACCTGCCCCATGCGGCCCAGACGGCGCCGATGGCCTCGGCCAGGTCGCCGGCCACCATCCCACGCTCGCCGAACCGGCTGGCCGCGATGTCCCCGGCCCTCCCGTGCACCCAGGCCGCCACCCGCGCCGCCTCCCGGGGACCCATCCCCCCGGCCAGCAGCGCACCCAGGAGGCCGGCCAGCACGTCCCCGGTCCCGCCGGTGGCCATCCCCGGGTTCCCGGTGGGGATCACGGCCGCCGGGCCGTCCGGATCGGCAACCACGGTTCGAGCGCCCTTCAGCACGACGACGGCGCCCCACTCCTGCGCCTTGCGGCGGGCGATCCCGACGCGGTCCGCCTGCACGTCCTCGATGCTGCCCCCGATGAGCCTGGCCATCTCGCCCGGGTGCGGGGTGAGGACGATGGGCGCGTCGTGGCCGATGACCGCGACCAGGCCGGGGTGATCGGCCAGCGCGTTGATGGCGTCGGCGTCGAGCACCGTGGGAAGGGGGTACCGGTCGAGCAGTCCTCGGATGGCAGGGGCGGTCTCCGGGCCTCGTGGAATCCCCGGCCCGATCACCAGCGCACTGGCGGTCGACGCTGCCCCCTGAAGTGCCGGGATGTCGGTCCGCGCGATGTTCCCGCTCCCCGGAAGCGGCGTGCTCATGGCTTCCGGGCGTCCCGCCAGGGCCGCGCCGAGCACCTCGGCGCGAGCCGCCAGCGTGACCAGACCGACCCCGCCGCGCAAGGCGCCGGTCACGGCCAGATGGGCGGCGCCGGTCTTCCCGGGCGACCCCGCCACGACGAGCAGCCGTCCGGCGTCGCCCTTGTGGACCTCCCGGTCCCGTCGCGGAACCAGCGCCAGGACCGCCGCCTCTTCGAGCAATTCGGCCGTGGACGGAATCCGCGCCGCGGCCGCGGGCGGGATGCCGATGTCCGCCACCGTCACCACTCCCGCCAGGTCCGCTCCCGGCTGCAGCGCGAGACCGATCTTCGAGAATCCCAAGGTGAGCGTGGCGTCGGCCCGCACGGCCGCCCCGATGGCCCTTCCGGTGTCGGCGGAGATCCCCGAGGGCAGATCGACGGCGAGCACCTTGGCCCCCTGGGCGCGGAGCGCGCCGATGGCCTCGATGGCCGCGGCGAAAGCTCCTTCCGCCGGACGGTCGAGCCCGGTCCCGAAGATGGCATCGACGACGAGGTCGCCGGGCCGCACCGGAAAGTCCTGGAGCGCCCTTGGTCCGGAGACCGGGACGCCGGCATCCTCGGCCGCCTTCCACATGGCGAGCGTCTCCGGGCTCCCCTTCCCCGGCGTCCCCAGGGCCACGGCGAGCACGCCGCGGCCGGCCTCCTGGAGGACCCGGGCAGCGACGAATCCGTCGCCACCGTTGTTGCCCACCCCGCAGACCACCACCACGCGCCCGTCCTGGCCCGCGAGCGAGGCCGCGGCGACGGCGACGGCCCGGCCAGCACGGTCCATGAGCGTCGCCGCCGGGATCCCCATCTCCTCGATGGCGATCCGCTCGATGGCCCGCATCTCCTCCGCGCTCACCAGCCTCATCCGTGACCTCCCTCGAGAACCACCACCGCGGCAGCGACCCCGGCGTCGTGCGTGAGCGACAGGTGGACGCGGGAGACCCCGCGCTCCCGCGCCACGCGTTCGGCCACCCCGGAGAGGCGGAGCCGCGGCGCGCCGTCCTGCCGCTCCACCTCGACGTCCGTCCAGTGAATCCCGGCGGGCGCGCCCAGCGCCTTGGAAGCCGCCTCCTTGGCCGCGAAGCGGGCAGCGTACGGGGTGGCCCGGTCGGCGCGCGCGTCGCAGAAGCGCCGCTCCCCCTCGGTGAAGCAGCGGAGCAGGAATCGCTCCGCCGTCCCGGCCCGCGCCGCCTCGCCGACGAGGCGCCGGATGCGCGCCACCTCGACCACGTCGATCCCGAGTCCCAGGATCACGGCGTTCCCCGCGAGAGCAGTTCCTTCATCTCCCGGACCGCCCGCTCGATGCCCACCAGGACCGAGCGCGCCACGATGGCGTGGCCGATGTTCAGCTCCTCGATCTCGCGGATGGCCACCACCGGAAGCACGTTCTGGTAGGTCAGCCCGTGACCGGCCGCCACCTGGAGCCCGAGCTTGGCCCCGGCCTTCGCTGCGTCCACGACGCGGGCGAGCTCCCGGCGTCGGTCGTCCGGGAGCCGCGCGTCGCAGTACCGGCCGGTGTGGATCTCGACGGCGTTCGCCTCCACCCGGACCGCCGCCTTCACCTGATCGGGATCGGGGTCGATGAAGAGCGAGACCGGGACGCCGGCCTCGCGCAGCGCCTTCACCACCCGGGCCACGGTGTCGCGCCCCCGGACCACGTCGAGCCCGCCCTCCGTGGTGAGCTCCTCGCGCCGCTCCGGCACCAGCGTGACCTCATCGGGGCGGATCGCGTGGGCGATCTTCACCATCTCCTGGGTGGCCGCCATCTCGAGATTCAGCCGGGTGGTGACGGTCCTTCGCAGCACCTCCAGGTCCCGGTCCTGGATGTGGCGGCGGTCCTCCCGCAGGTGGATGGTGATCTGATCGGCGCCGCCGAGCTCGGCGAACATGGCCGCCGCCACCGGGTCCGGGTAGGTGGCGCGGCGCGCCTGGCGAAGGGTGGCGACGTGGTCGACGTTGACGCCGAGGCGGGGTGCGGGCATGGCGCGAATCTAGCCCGGAGGGCCCGGTCAGGCCAGGGCGCGCCGCAGCGCCTCGGCGATGCGCTCGGCATGGCGCTGGATGGCCCCGGCGTCCGGGCCTTCCACCAGCACCCGGGCCTTGTTCTCGGTGCCCGAGAAGCGCACCAGGACGCGACCTTCCCCTCCCAGATCCGTCTCGACCTCGGAGATGGCGCTGCGGACCCCGTCGAGCGTGTCGAGCGGGCGCTTCTCCTTCACGACGACGTTGATCTGCACCTGCGGGGACGCCGTGAAGCACCCGGCCAGCAGGGAGAGCCGCTTGCCCGTGCGCTTCATCACCGCGAGCAGGTTGAGCGCCGCGCAGACGCCGTCCCCGGTGGTGACGTGGTCGAGGAAGACCAGGTGCCCCGACTGCTCACCGCCGAAGTTGTACCCGTGCCGGCGCATCTCCTCGACGACGTAGCGGTCGCCCACGTTGGTGCGCACGACCGCGCCCCCGACCTCGGCCATGGAGCGCTCCAGCCCGACGTTGCTCATCACCGTGGCCACCAGCGTCTCCTGGCGGAGGCGCCCGTTCCGGAGCAGGTCGCGGGCCACGATGGCCATGACGGCATCGCCGTCCACGACCTGCCCGTTCTCGTCCGCCACGATGACCCGGTCGGCGTCCCCGTCGAGGGCGATGCCCAGATCGGCTCCGGTCTCCCGGACCTTGGCCGCCATGTCCTGGGGGTGAAGCGCGCCGCACCCTTCGTTGATGTTGCGCCCGTCGGGCTCGACGTGGAGCGGGATGACGCGCGCCCCCAGCTCCTCGAAGACCGCCGGCGCGGTGTGATAGGCGGCCCCGTTGGCGCAGTCGACGACGATGGTCACCCCGTCGAGGGTGAGGTCGCGGGGGAAGAGCGACTTCAGGAACACCACGTAGCGGCCGATGGCGTCGTCGATGCGCTTGGCCTTGCCGATGAGCTCGGCGGTGGGGCGCAGGCCCTGGAAGTCCGCGGCCGTCGCCGACCCTCCCAGCACCAGTTGCTCGATCTCCAGCTCCTCGTCGTCGGGCAGCTTGAAGCCGGTCCGGTCGAAGAACTTGATGCCGTTGTCCTGGTACGGATTGTGGCTGGCGCTGATGACCACGCCCGCGTCGGCTCGCATCGACTGGGTGATGAAGGCGATCCCGGGCGTGGGAAGCGGCCCGCAGAGCAGGACATCGACGCCCATGGAGCAGATGCCCGCGGCGATGGCGGTCTCCAGCATGTAGCCGGAGAGGCGCGTGTCCTTCCCGATGACGATGCGGTGCCGGTGGTTGCCCGACCGCACCTTCCAGGCGAGCGCGCGCCCGAGCTGCAGCGCGACCTCGGCGGTGATGGGATGGACGTTGGCGACGCCGCGGACACCGTCCGTCCCGAAGAGCTTCCGCTCCGCCCCCGCCCCTGCCCCGTTGACCGGCCTCGCCGACATGGATGCCTCCCTGCCGACAGTCTATTCCCTCGCGCGGGATCCGCCAGAAGCCCGGAGCGCCGCCGCCACCCGGGCCGCCTGCCGGGAAGCCGCGACGTCGTGCACCCGGAGGAAGGTGGCCCCGCCCAGGACCGCGGCGGTCACGGCCGCCAGCGTGCCGGGCAGGCGCTCCTCCGAGGGCGCGCCGGTGATGGCGCCGATGAAGCTCTTCCGCGAAGGGCCCACGAGGAGCGGTCGGTCGAGCGAAAGGAGCTCGGGAAGGCGGGCCAGCACCTCGACGCTCTGCTCGGCGGTCTTTGCGAAGCCGATGCCCGGATCGAGGATGATCCGGTCCTCCCCCACGCCCGCCGCGAGGGCGCGATCCATCGCGGCCCGGAGCTCGGCACGGATCTCGCCCAGGAGGTCGGCGTACCCGGCCCGCTCGCGCATGTCACGCGGCGTCCCTCGCATGTGCATCAGCACCACCGGCACGCCCGCCCGGGCGACGACCCGCGCCATGGCAGGATCGGCGAGGGCGCGCACGTCGTTCACCACACGTGCACCGGCATCGAGGGCCGCCTGCGCCACCGCGGCCTTGGACGTGTCGATGGAGACGGGAACCGGGAAGCCGGAGGCCTGGAGCCGGGAGATCACCGGGATCACCCGCCGGAGCTCCTCCTCCTCCGGAACCTCGGGCGCGCCCGGGCGAGTGGACTCGCCACCGATGTCGATGAGATCGGCCCCCTCCGAGGCCAGGCGCAGCGCCTGCTCCACCGCAGCACCGGGATCGAGGAATCGGCCGCCGTCCGAGAAGGAGTCGGGCGTGACGTTCACGACGCCGACCACGAACACGCCGGGGGGCGCGAAGTCGCGCCCCCCGATGCGGATCGACGGACCGGCCAGGACGGCCCCCGTCTACGCCTTCCCCGGCTCGGCCTTGGTCAGGCCGCCCAGGCCTCCGAGGAGGCCGGCCTTCTTGGCCTTCTCCTTCTCGCCGGTGGTATCCGACGGAGGGGGCGGCGACTTGGGCGGCGGCGGCCGGTTGATGGTGCCACCGGCCAGCAGCACGTCCACGTCGGCGAGGTCGAGCGTCTCGTACTCGAGGAGGGCGTCGGCGATCTTGTCGAGCGACTCCCGCCGCTCGAGCAGGATCTTCTTGGCCCGCTCGTACTGCTCGTTCACGATGCGCCGCACCTCGGAGTCGATCTCGCGGGCGGTCTGCTCGGAGTAGGTCTGGGTCGAGGCCATGTCGCGCCCCAGGAAGACCTCCCCTTCCTTCTTGCCGAAGGCCAGCGGTCCCATCCGCTCGCTCATGCCCCACTCGCAGACCATGGCGCGGGCCATGTTGGTGGCCTGCTCGATGTCGTTGCCGGCGCCGGTGGTCTTCTGGCCGAAGGTGATCTCCTCGGCGACCCGGCCGCCCATGAGGATGGCGATCTGGTTGTGCGCGAACTCCTGGTTGATGTTGAGCCGGTCCTCCTCGGGGAGCTGCTGGGTGAGGCCGAGCGCGCGCCCGCGGGGGATGATGGTGACCTTGTGAAGGGGGTCGGCGTTGGGCAGCACCTTGGCGACGAGCGCGTGGCCAGCCTCGTGGACGGCCGTCGTGCGCTTCTCCTTGTCGCTGATGATCAGGGAGCGCCGCTCGGTGCCCATGAGCACCTTGTCCTTGGCGTACTCGAAGTCGGCGCCCTCCACCTTCTCCTTGTTGCGCCGGGCCGCGTAGAGCGCTGCCTCGTTGACCAGGTTCTCCAGATCCGCGCCGGAGAATCCGGGCGTTCCCCGGGCGATCTTGGTGAGGTCCATGCCCACGTCGAGCGGGACCTTCTTGGTGTGGACCTTGAGGATGCCCAGGCGGCCGCCCAGGTCGGGTCGCGGAACCACGATGCGCCGGTCGAACCGCCCGGGGCGCAGGAGCGCCGGGTCGAGCACGTCGGGGCGGTTGGTCGCGGCGATGAGGATGACCCCCTCGTTCGACTCGAAACCGTCCATCTCCACGAGGAGCTGGTTCAGCGTCTGCTCGCGCTCGTCGTGCCCGCCACCCAGTCCGGCCCCGCGGTGGCGGCCGACCGCGTCGATCTCGTCGATGAAGATGATGCAGGGGGCGTTCTTCTTGCCCTGCTCGAACAGGTCGCGAACCCGGCTCGCGCCGACGCCCACGAACATCTCCACGAAGTCGGAGCCCGAGATGGAGAAGAAGGGCACGCCGGCCTCGCCCGCCACGGCCCGGGCCAGCAGCGTCTTGCCGGTGCCCGGAGGGCCCATCAGCAGCACGCCCTTGGGGATGCGACCGCCGAGCTTGGTGAACTTCTTCGGGTCCTTGAGGAACGAGATGATCTCCTCGAGCTCGTCCTTCGACTCGTCGATGCCGGCGACGTCTGCGAAGGTGACCTTGTTGTGGTGCTCGGTCATGAGCTTGGCCTTCGACTTGCCGAAGCTCATGGCCTTCCCGCCCCCGGCCTGGAGCTGGCGCATGAAGAAGAAGAAGAGCAGGAAGAGGAAGACGAGCGGCAGGTACTGCACGAGCACCGTGACCCAGAACGAGTTCTGGTCGGACTTCTCGTAGAGGACCTTCACGCCCTTCTTCTGCAGCCGGTCGAAGACGGTGCTGGTGGCGTCGAGCGGACCGACGGTGTGGAAGTCGCTCCCGTCGCGCATGTGGCCGTAGTAGTTCGTGTCCTTCACCGTGACGTCCCGGACGTCCCCCGCCTCGACCTTGGCGATGAAGTCGGAGAAGGCGAACTCCTTCTGCTCGCGGCCGTGCTGGGCGAAGAACTGGTAGAAGGCCACGAACATCAGGATGAGGACGACCCACAGCAGGACGGTCTTGTAGGACTGGCGCAATTTCCGAAACCTCTTCCCGGGGTCGCCCCCGTTCGAAATACGTCGAAGCCCCAATATAACAGCGCTGGACACCGGCGCAGTCCGGGATGGCTGGCTCCCCCCCAGATTTTCCCGGCGGATCAGCTCCGCAACCGTGCCTCGACGCTGGGTTTCTTCGAGCGGACGCCGAGCTCCGGAACCCAGAGGACCCATCCGGCGTCGTCGGCAAGGACCCGGAGCGCGTCCCGGACCTCGAGGGGCACCTTCCGGTCGATGAGCCAGGCCTTGAGCTTCTTCGCGCCGCGCCCCCCCGCTGGACGGAAGCGGTCCCCGGGCTTGCGCCCGCGCCACCAGAGCGGCCAGACGGCACCTGGAGCCGGGCCGACCTCCAGGACGCCTCCTCCCGGCAGGAGGTGGTCCCCGGGTCCTGGAATGCGCACCGGGTCCGCCACGGGAAGGACCACCGGGACGCTGCGGATGGAGAGCGCACCGTAGCGAACGAAGGCCTCGAACCCCCTGGAGAGGGGCAGGCGGGAAGGGCCCGTCCGCCCGAGCAGCGAGAGGGCCGACTCCACCTGCCGCGCGTCGAGGTCGGAGCGCCGGCCCGAGACCTGGCGCCAGAGTTCCCTCACCGCGCGCCGCCGGACGGCAACCGGCTCCGACATCAGATCCGCGACGCGGACCGACCCCGTTGCCGCCAGCCGGCGCCCCTCGGTCGCCAGCGCGCGCTCGTCGTCGCGCAGGAGATCCGCGGCACGCGCCATCGCCCGCGCCGCCTGCGGAGCCAGCGAGCGAAGCACCGGCAGGACCTCGGATCGCACCCGGTTGCGCAGGAACCGCGGCGTGGCATTGGACGGGTCCTCGAGATGGGACAGGCCCCGCGCACGGACGTGCTCCTCGACCTCCGCGCGGGTGCAATCGATGAGGGGGCGGATGACCGCACCACGCCGGGGCGGGATTCCCGAGAGACCGCGCGCTCCCGAACCCCGCAGCAGGCGGAGGACCACCGTCTCCGCCTGGTCGTCCAGGGTGTGACCGGTCGCGATCCGGGTCGCGCCCAGGAGGGCCGCCTCCCGCCGAAGCGCCGCGTACCGGGCACGCCGCGCCTCCGACTGGACGTTTCCCTGCCGGACGGCGACGCGCACACGGCGGAGCGGAACGCCGAGCGCAGCACACACGCGCCCACATGCGTCGGCGTCGAGATGGCTGTCGGGACGCAGGGCGTGGTCCACGTGGAGCGCCGTCACCTCGCGGATCTGCCCGGCGTCGCGAAGATCGACGAGGACCGAGAGCAATGCGGTCGAGTCCACACCCCCCGAGAGTGCGACCAGGACGGCATCGCTACACCCAAGAAGGTGCCGATCGCGGCAAGTTGCCAGGATTTTTGATGTAAACGTCACCACGCCACTGTACCCCGTTCCCGGTACAACAGGCTGGTGTTGACCGAACCTGTCCATGACGCCATCCTCGACACCGTTTCCGATTCGCGGAGTTGGGCCGAGGGGCACCCCTCCCCCTCTTGGCCCACGGGGAGCTGGCAGCGATGCCGGCTCCTCTTTTTTCTCTTCCGCAACATCCCGGATCCGGCGGCTTCCTTGACCTCGCCTCGAGGCGCGACGTATGAACGCTGGTGAGCGTCAAACCTACCTCTGGGGAGATTCGATGGCCGGAACCGACAAGCGCAAGCAGTCACTTTACTTCCCGGAGGACATGCTGAGCGAGATCCAGCTGGAAGCCAACCGCCAGGACCGTTCCCTCTCCTGGATCGTCCAGCAGGCCTGGAAGCACGGGCGCGACAAGATCAAGGCGATGCCCTCGGTGAACGACGCCCTCTCCGGCGTGTCCCGCCCCGACGAGCGCGAGGAGCGCGACCGGACCGTGTAGCTGCGAACGGCTCCCTCAACGCACCCGGCGCATCGGAGCGATCCGGCGCGCCGTCGCTTTTTTGACTCCCACCGCCCGGGGGGCGATACCGGGAGATATGCCAAGCTCCCCCTCCGACAGGCCCGACGACAGCCCGGTCCGCGGCGGCCCCGGAGGCCGTGACCCGCGCTGGGTCGAGCCGGGCGACGACGACGGCCCCGGCTCCGCGGAGATCGATCCCGGCTCCCCCACGCCTCCCCGCGGCGGCGCTTCACGAATGGTTCAAGTCGTGGCCCTGGCCGGCGTGGCCATCGTCGTCCTGGCCGCCGCGCTCCTCTACCGCGCGCACCACCGGCGGGAGGTCCTCCACCAGGGGATGACGCGCGCCCGGGAACTGATGCGGGCCGACACCTGGTCCGGCTACCGCGCAGCGTCCCAGGTGCTGGAGCCGCTCGTCGCCGTCGACGCCATGGAGGCGGGTGCGCTGCGCGCCCATGCCCTCGCCATGCTGGCCACCGACTACCGGGACGAGGCCGCGGCAGTCGACGCCGAGCGCCTCCTCGACGCGCCGGAGCGCTCCGCCGAGATCCCTCCGGCCGCGAGCCTGGCCCGTGCCGCCCTCGCCATGGGCCGGGGGCAGGCCGGTTCCGCCGTCACCTCCGCGGCGCGCCCTGGTACCGGCGCTGCGGGGCTCGTGATCCAGGGCCGGGTCGCGCTCCTCGCCGGCAATCCTTCCGGAGCCGCCGGATTCGCCGCGGAGGCATCCACCGCCGACCCGGGCCTCCCCGCGGCGCTGGCGCTCCAGGGCGACGCCCTCCGGCGCACCGGGAAGGCGGAGGGCGCCCGGCAGGCGTACCTGGCAGCACTCCAGGCCTCTCCCTTGCACCCCCGCGCCGCGTACGGAATGGCCAAGCTCGCGCTCTCCGGAAAGGCCCGACCCGAGGAGGCCTACCCGGCGCTGGAGCGCATCCTCGCCGACCTCGCCGGCACGCCCGGGAACGAGCGCGGCCGGGCGGCATTGCACCTCGCGGCCCTCCAGGGACGAGCCGGCGAACGTGCCGGCGCCCAGCGCACCCTCGACGCGGCGGGCGTCTCCGCCGCCGACCGCGCGTGGCTGGAGCGGGCCGTCGCCGAGGAGGAACTGTCGCGAACCGGATTCCGCGTGGTGGACGGCCCCCCGTCCGGCCTCCGGAGCGCGAGCGACGACGACCCGTACGTCGCACCCCCTCCCCCTCCGCCTCCGGCTCCCAGGAAGGTCGAGCCGAAGAAGAAGGCCTCCACCGCCAAGGCTCCGCCAAAGGCCAAGGCCAAGGCGGCCACGAAGTCGAAGAGCTCGAAGCAGCCCCCCAAGAAGTCCTCCAAGGCGCCACCGAGGAAGTAGTTGCAGCAAGGGGAGCGGGGGACCTGGCTGCCCAGTCCCCGGGCACGGTCGTGCGCGTCTTGCGAGCAACGGAGCCCGCAATTGCCCGGAAAGCGCGCCCAGTCGCTGCTCGAGGAACCGGCACGCGCCCTGCACAACGGGCGTCCACCCCACCCTCCACGGAGGAGCACCGCGTGAATCCGATCAACTCGGGCGACACCGCCTTCGTCCTCATGAGCGCCGCGCTCGTGATGTTCATGACTCCAGGCCTGGCCTTCTTCTACGGCGGATTGGTCCGCGCCAAGAACGTGGTCCACACCATGATCCTCTCCATCGTCTGCATGGCGGTGGTGGGCGTCCTCTGGGCGCTCGTCGGATACAGCCTCTCCTTCTCGCCCGGCTCCTTCGACTCGCTTCTGGGCGGGGCGCACTGGTTCGGCCTCCGGGGCGTAGGGGCGGAGCCGGAGAAGTCGCTGTCGGCGACCATCCCGCACGTCGCGTTCATGCTCTTCCAGGGCATGTTCGCGGTGATCACCCCGGCGCTCATCTCGGGCGCCCTGGTCGAGCGCATCCGGGTGAAGGCGTTCGTGCTCTTCGTGGTCCTGTGGAGCCTCATCGTCTACACGCCGGTGGCCCACTGGGTCTGGGCGCCGGGCGGCTGGCTCCGCGCGAAGGGGGTCCTCGACTTCGCCGGCGGCACGGTGGTCCACATCAACGCGGCCGCCGCCGCGATCGTGGGGGCGCTGCTCCTCGGCAAGCGGCGCGGACTGAAGGCTCCGACCACCCTCCCGCACAACGTCCCCTTCGTGATCCTGGGGGCCGGCATGCTCTGGTTCGGCTGGCTCGGCTTCAACGGCGGCTCGGCGCTGGCCGCCAACGGGCTCGCCGCCTACGCCTTCGCGAACACCTTCTTCGCTCCGGCGGCCGCCGCCGCGGCCTGGGGCCTCGCCGAGCTCTTCTTCTTCCACGGCAAGATGTCCGGCGTCGGGCTCGCCTCGGGCGCGGTGGCCGGCATGGTCGCCATCACGCCAGCCTGCGGGTTCGTGACGCCGGGCTCGGCGCTCGTCATCGGCGCCCTGGCTGGCCTGGCGTCGCTCCTGGCGGTGCGCTACCGCCCGCGCCTCGGGATCGACGACTCCCTCGACGTCTTCGCCGTGCACGGCGTGGCCGCCACGCTGGGTGCGCTCCTCACCGGCGTCTTCGCCACCAAGCTCGTGAATCCCGACGCCGCCGACGCGAGCCTCTCGCTCCTGGGCTGGCAGGCGGTCGGCGTCGTGGTGACCTTCGCCTGGTCGGGGAGCGTCTCCTTCGTCCTCTACAAGATCGTGGGCTTCGTCTTCCCGCTGCGGGCCGACGAGCAGGACGAGTGGAGCGGAATGGACTCGTCCGAGAGCGGCGAGCGCGGCTACATCCACACCGACATCGAGTCCTCCTCGGGCGGCACCGCCCACGCCTGACCCCGGCCCGCCGCTCCCCGGCCCGCCGAGCCCCGTGCCCGGCGGGCCTTCCCACGTCCGGGGCGCGATGTCCCCGCCCCGCTGCGCGCCGTGAAGGCAACCGTTGCCCGGTGGACGCGCACCCGGCGCCCGCAGGGCCCGATCGCTCCGGGATTCTCAGGACCTCGCTCCCGGCACGCGGAGTGCAAAGACCGGAGTCGCACGTCGAGTTCGCGTATCGCGACCACTTTCCAGGGAGACCATCGATGAAGAAGCTCGTCCGCATCGCCGCCGCCTGCGCCCTCGCGCTCTCCGCGCAGACCGCCTGGGCGACTCCGTCCACCGTCTTCTGGACCCCGGCCACGACCTACGTCCAGCCGTTCCTGCTGCCGCACCTCACCTTCGACACCTACTTCAACGACAAGGCCGCCTACCCGATCAACGTCGGCCTCACCGTCGGCGTCCTGCCGTTCGAGAAGGTGCAGGCCGAGGTGGGCATCGACTTCTTCTTCCCCTACTGGGGGCCCAGCGCCATCTTCGTGCAGCCTGCGGGAGCGCTGCAGCTGAACGCCAAGGTCGGCCTCGTCGAGGGGGCCTACGGTGATTGGTTCCCGGGCATCTCCGGCGGCATCTTCGGGGTGGGCGTGAACCAGGGGACCCAGTTCAGCGTGCTGCATGCGGAGATCGGCAAGACCTTCTTCTTCGGCGCGGTCACGGTGGGCGGCTACTACGGGGCGGGGGGCACGAACGCGCTCTGGAGCGACGTCGACGGGGTGGTGCTGACGCGCGGCGGCTTCATGGCCTCCTACGTCTCCCCGGATCTCGTCCTCGACCTGAAGGGGATCTACAAGCTCAACTTCGTCGCCGACATCATGACCGGCAACAACGCCTACTCGGCGGCCGGCGGTGGCATCGCCGTCTACTTCACGCCCGCCATCGACGTCATCACCGGTCCGCTCTTCTTCCTGAACAAGTACGCACAGCCCGCCCAGTCCAACATGATGTGGACGGTCCAGCTGGACGTGGACTTCGACCTCGGGGCCAAGGCCCCGGCAGAGCCGGCCAAGTCGTAACGCGCGTGGGGCGCGGAAGGCGGTTCCGGGGCGGCGGGCCCCGGAGCCGCCTTCACCTTTTCACACCCGGATGTTCTGCAGCACGGTGTCGAACACGGCGAACTCGAGCTTGTCCCGCTCGGCCGCGCCCAGTCCCTGGAACGCGAAGGAGACCCGGACCGCGGCAGGCTGGACCGCCGAGCCGACCACCCTGGCGCGACCCGCCACCACCTCGGCACCCGGCAGGCGAAGGCTGAACTTGATCTCCTCGTCCGTGGGCGGGGTCTTGGTCAGGAGCGCGGAGAAGCCGCCGGCCGAGATCTCCTGCGTCACGACCCGAACCCGGTCGACGCTCCACTCCAGGTCGGCCTGGAGCGCTTGGGCGACGCGCAGCGCCTGGCGCGGCACCTCCCCGGCCTTGAGGGACGCGGCCTGCGCTCCGAGAAGGGCGCGCGCCATCTCGTCGCGCCCGGCACGGTAGTCGGCCAGCCCGTCGCCGGAGAGGTTTCCGGCGCGCGCCTGCTCGTGCTGCGCCTTGAAGCGAACCAGCCAGTCCTTCAGGCTCATGCGATCTCCAGGATGCGCCGGGCGTCCGACGGGGAAGCGAGCGGGCGTCCCGAGGCGGCGACCATGCGGACCGCCTCGGACACCAGTTCCGGATTGCCCTTCGCGAGCACTCCCTTGCTCAGGTACAGGTTGTCCTCGAGCCCCACCCGCACGTGCCCACCCAGGCGCAGGGCGAGGTCGGCCATGGGCATCTCGAAGCGGCCGATCCCGGCCACCGTCCACTGGGCCGGCTCGGGCATCCCCTCCACCAGGAAGCGGAGGTTCCGCTCCGTCCCGGACATGCCGCCCGGAACGCCGAGCACGAACTGCACGTGGTAGGGGTGGCGGAGGTGTCCCTTGTCGATGAGCCAGCGGACGGTCTCGAGCATCCCGGCATCGTAGACCTCGCACTCGGGGACGAGCTTCCGCTCCCGGATCCGGCCGGCGATGCGGACGATGTCGGGCCGGGCGTTCACGAAGACGTCGTCGCCGAAATTGAGGGTCCCCATGTTCAGGGTGGCCATCTCGGCGCCGTCGACCAGCGAGCCGAGCCGCTCCTCCACCCCCATCCCCACGGCGCCCCCGGTGGAGCACTGGATGACGACGTCGCTGCCGGCCGATCGGATGCGGTCGACGATCTCCCGGAAGTGCTCCGACCGCTGCGACGGACGCCCATCCGGATGGCGGGCGTGCAGGTGAACCACCGCCGCGCCCTCCCTCCAGGAATCGACCGCAGCCCTGGCGATCTCCTCCGGCGTGTACGGGACCGCCGGGCTCTGCTCGCGGGTCACCTCCGCTCCGACCACGGCGCAGGTGACGATGGCCTTCTCCCCCATGACTCCCCCCTACCCGCCCGCCCGGCGCTGCCTGTCCTTCGGCACGACACAGGTGCCGGTCGCCCGGCACACCAGGACCGGTTCGGCGAGGAGATCGGCCGCGCTGTCCGAGAGGTCGGGGCGAGGGCCCACCACCTTTCGGGCCTCGAAGCGCATGGCGCGGGAGGTGCTCCCCACCCGGGTGATCTCGCCCGAGGCCTCGACGTAGTCGCCGGCGTGGACCGGAGCGAGGAACTCGACGGTGTCGTAGGCGCGGAAGAGCCCCTCGTCGCCGTCGTGCCGGATGAGGAGCTCGGTGGCCACGTCGCCGAAGAGCTGCAGCATGCGCGCGCCGTCCACCAGGTTGCCGCCGTAGTGGGCGTCGGCCTGGGACATGCGCATGCGGATGAGGACACCGTCAGCCATCTCGAACCTCCGTGGGCGCCTTGCCCGCCCTGGCGAGCACGCGCCCCGCGATGAAGTTTGCCACGTCGGAGGGCTTCGTCCCCGGCCCGAATCCCGCGTCGTAGCCCAGCTCGAGCGCCAGCCGGTGGTCGATGCGGGGACCGCCCAGGATGCAGAGGGTCCGTTCCCGGATCCCGAGCCTCCCGAGATCGTCGAGGAACGCCCGGGCGTTCTCCTTGTGGACGTCCCGCTGCGTGACCACCTGCGAGACCAGCACCGCGTCCGCCCCGGCATCCCGGCAGGCCCGTGCGAGCGCGACGTTCTCCACCTGCGAGCCGAGGTTGCGCGCGTCGAAGGCCGGGTAGCGTTCCAGTCCGTAGTCGCCGGCGAATCCCTTCATGTTCATGATGGCGTCGATTCCCACCGCGTGGGCGTCGGAGCCGGTGCAGGCCCCCAGCACCACGATGCGGCGCCCCAGCTCCGCGGAGACGAGCCCGTTCAGCTCGTCGAAGCCTCGCTTCTTGACCTTCACCTCGGGCACGTCGATGGCCGCGAGATCGATCGCCGCGTCGGTGTGTCCGTAGACCACGAAGAAGGTGTACCCCTCCGCCGCCTTCTCCATCGCGGCGACGTGGATCCCGGAGAGCCCCATCTTGCGTGCCACCTGGGTGGCCGCCTCCCGGGCACGGTCGCCGGCGACCACCGGCAGGACGAAGGAGAGCTGCACCACGCCGTCGTCGCGCCGGTCCCCGTACGGCCGCACCAGCTCGGACGGCCTCGTCGAACCCGGCATGGTCATGGCGCTCCTCCCAGGCGAGCGGTGGATACGAGTCGGCGCTGCATCTCGATGGTATCGCGCGAGACCGGCGCCCGTCCGGAGAGGAAGACCCGGTACTGCTCGCCACGGTCGCAGGTGGCCCAGGCCCAGCCGTGCCAGCCGCCCTGGTCCGCCTCCTGGGCGATGGCCTTCCTGCCGGCGAAGGTGGATGTGTGACGGCGAACGCCGGAGAGGGACGCGGCGCCCCGATCCAGCGCCTCCCCGGCCCCGGCCAGGCAGTCGGCGGCCGTCCCGGCCACGGCGGTGGCCTTCACCTCCAGCAGTGCATCCCCTCCGGGAGCGGACAGCTTCACCTTGCGTTCCGTCCCCTCCGAGCTCCAGGCCGAGGGGACCTCGAAGGAGAGCCCGGCGACCGAGTAGATCCGGCCCTTCCCGTCGGGCGTGGGGCGCGACACCGGTCCGACGCGGGCGCAGGAGACGGCCAGGATCGCCAGGGCTGCCCCTCCCGCGATGCGCCGCCTCATCCGCGCCCCTCGAGGATCGCGAGGAACGGGTTGAAGTAGCCGGGCTCCCGCTCGACCACGCCCGAGAGCCCCTTGCCACCGTCCTCGCGCCGCGCCACGTCCCCGAAGCGGGCCCTGCCGATGGCGGCGAACAGCCCCGCGTCCGCCACCTCCTCGAGCAGGTGCAGCGCCTTGCCGAGCGTCTCCCCGGCCCGGCGCTCGACCATCCCGCCCGGCCGGAACTGGATCTCGCTCCCCATCGACTTCCAGGCCCGGTAGACGTAGTCCGCGCTCTTCAGCGCGACGTAGCGGTCCATGAGGAAGGGATTGTGCATGGCCTCGGTCATCATGCCGAGGAGCTGGATCGACTGGCCCGTGACCCGGGCGACGACATCCGCCTGCACGTCGTAGGCGTGGCTGAAGAAGATGTCCCCCTCCTTGTGCTTGGTGGGGGGCATGTACTTGATGGGAGCCGCGGGGAAGAGGGTGCGGACGAGGAGCGCCTGGGCCATCTCGCGGGCCAGCGTGTCCTCCCGGTGCGGGTCGATCTCGAAGCTGTGGCCGAGCCCGATGAGCCGGTCTGGCAGCCCGGCGCGGTGCGCGAAGGACTCGTTCACGAACTGGCTGGCGATGACCGTGTGCGCGGCCTCGTCGGCATCGGCGGTGGTGATGTAGTTGTCCTCCCCGGTGTTGATGATCACGTCGGCGAAGGCGGTGATGCGGCGCGAGAAGTACTGGTCGCACAGCGTCCGCTTCATGTTGATGTCGCGGAAGAGGATCCCGTACATCGCGTCGTTGAGCAGCATGTCGAGCCGCTCCCAGGCACCCGCGAAGGCGATCTCCCCCATGCAGAGCCCCGACGCGTAGTTGGTGAGCATCACGTAGCGCCGGAGCCGCCGCGACTCCTCGTCGAGCGCCTCGCGCATGATGCGGAAGTTCTCCTGCGTGGCGTAGGTGCCGCCGTACCCCTCGGTGGTGGCGCCGTGGGGAACGTAGTCGAGGAGCGACTGGGCCGTGGAGCGGATGACGGCGATGATGTCTGCGCCGGCCTGGGCGGCGGCGCGGGCCTGCTCCACGTCGTCGTGGATGTTCCCGGTGGCGACGATCAGGTACTTGTGCGGCCGCGGCCCCATGCCCAGCTCGGCCTTCAGCGCGTTGCGTGCCTCGACCCGGCGCCGCAGCTCGTCGGCCGCGGCCCGCACCTCGGCGGTGACCTCGTCCCTCAGGGCGAGGTCCTCGGCTGGAGGGAGGGCGGCCGGTTCCCTGGGAAGGCTCGTGATCCGGTCGACCACCTGCATCGGATCCCGGGCACCCTGGCGGAGCGCCCAGCCGAACCACCAGGCCGCCCCCTTGCCCAGGAGCCCGCGTTCCTGCAGCGCGTCCACCATGAGGTTGACGAGCGGGATCCCCCGGGGACCGGCGTCGTGGAAACCCAGCTGGCGAAGCACGGTCCGCTCGATCGAGACGGTGGTGTGCCGCTCGACGAGCCCCATCACCTGCCCGGTCACCCGGTCGGCGAGGGCCCGGCAGCGCGCTACCGCGTCCGGATCGACGTGCAGGTCTGGAACCTCGCGCCCGTCGGGGAGTCGCATGGCAGCTTCCTACGACGGCCGGGCGACGCGAGCAACCTTGCTTCCCAGCCGGACGCCCTCGTCCCCGGCGCGAACGCGCACCAGCCCACCCCGGATCGCCGCGCCGGCGGGAAAGCGGACGGTGGCGTACTCGCGGGAGGTGCCGCTCGCCTCGTTGCCGCGGATGCGCTCGGCGACGACCTCCAGCTCCCGGCCGCGAAGCCCGTCCTGGAAGGCTGCCCACCGCCGTGCCGAGAACGCCCGCAGCTCCCCTGCCCGCCGCTCGACCACCCCGGGCGGAGGGAGCCCATCCATCGCCGCAGCCCGGGTTCCCGGCCTGGGCGAGAAGGCAAAGACGTGCAGGTAGGCCACGGGCAGGGACGCGAGGAGCGCCAGGGTGGCCCGGTGATCGGGTCCCGACTCGCCAGGGAACCCTGCCATCACGTCCGCACCGATGGCTGCGCGGGGCCTCTGCCGTGCCACGCCCTCGACGACGCGCGCGTACCCGGCGGCGCGGTAGGGACGCCCCATCGACGCCAGGACCCGGTCCGATCCGGACTGGAGCGGGAGGTGAAAGTGCTCGCAGACGATGGCACCGGCCTCCTCCCCGAGAAGACCGACCGGGAACTCCATCGGCTCGATCGACGAGAGCCGGATGCGCCGGACCGCGCCGGTCGCGGCGACGGCACCGACGAGGTCGGCGAGCCCGAGCCTGGGCGAGAGGTCACGCCCCCACCCGCCCAGGTTGACGCCGGAGAGCACCACCTCGGACCGGACGCGGCCGTGGGCGGCGATCCGGGCCAGGCAATCCGCCATCGGAAGCGACCGGGAAGCGCCGCGCGCCAGGGGCACCGCGCAGTAGGCGCATCCATCGTCACATCCGTCCTGGACCTTGAGCACGGGCCGGGCGGCGCCGGTGCCCGGCTCCGGCGAGGCGTCCCAGTTCGGAGCGGACCGCCTGGCGACGGCGATCGCCTCCCGGGCTGCCATCCCCGACCGCAGGAGCGGGAGCATTCCGGGGAGCGCTGCGTGGTCCCTCGGGTCGACCACCGCGGCCACGCGAGGGAGCGCCGCGAGCAGCGACGCCTCCTGGGCGGCGTGGCACCCGGCCACGACGATGCGAGCCCCGGGATGGTCCCGCGCGGCACGGCGCACCGCCTGGCGCGAGCTCGCGGCGGCGTCGGCGGTCACCGAGCAGGTGGAGACGACCACCCAGTCGGCGGCCTCCCCGGGCGCCGCGGCGCGGAATCCGGGAAGGAGGCCGGCCGCGAACGACCCGGCGTCCGCCCGCCCCACCCGGCAGCCCAGCGCCACCACGGCCAGGCTATCCGCGCGCGATCCGTCCACCGCCCACCACCTCGTCGCCGTCGTAGAAGACCGCGGCCTGGCCCGGCGCGACGCCCCGCACCGGGGCGCGGAGCCGGACCGCAGCACGCCCGCCGGGGCCAGGGACGACCTGCCCCTCCTCACCCTCGTGCCGGTGGCGGACCCGCACCAGGAAGGTGCTCGGGGAGCAGGGCGGAGCGTCCGATACCCAGCGGACCTCCTCGACCGGGAAGCGATCGGAAGAGGCCTCCGCGGACGAGCCCACCACCACCCGGGACGTCTCCGGATCGATCCGGACCACGTAGGCCGGGGCGCCGGCGGCGAAGCCCAGGCCGCGCCGCTGACCCACGGTGAATCGATGCACGCCCCCGTGCCGCGCCAGGACCTGGCCCGAACCGTCCACGACCTCGCCCGGCCGAGCCGCCCCGGGGCGCCGCAGCTCGACGAACCGCGCCGCGTCGCCGTCGGTCACGAAGCAGATCTCCTGGGACTCGGGCTTGGTCGCGGTGGAGAGGCCGGCACTGCCGGCGAGCGCCCGCACCTCGGCCTTGGACAGGTGCCCCACCGGGAAGAGCACGTCCTCCAGTTCGGACTGGCCGAGCCCGTGGAGGAAGTAGCTCTGGTCCTTCGCAGGGTCCGCCCCGGCCAGCAGTGCCAGCCGTCCCCCCCGTCGCTCGACCCTGGCGTAGTGGCCGGTCGCGAGCTTCGCGCCCATTCCGCGCGCCCGGCGCAGCAGCCAGTCGAACTTCACCTCGGAGTTGCAGGCGATGCACGGGTTCGGCGTGAGGCCGGCCAGGTAGTCGTCCACGAAGCGGTCGACCACGCGACGTCCGAACTCCTCCTCCACGTTGGCCACGTAGAATGGGATGCCCAGGTGGCGCGCCACGCCGCGCGCGTCCTCGAGGTCGTCCGGTGCGCAGCAGGAGCGCCCCCGGGAGCGGTCGGAGAAGTCGTGGACCCGCATCGAGACGCCCGCCACCTGGTGTCCCCCGGCGACGAGGAGGGCGGCCGCGGCCGACGAGTCGACGCCGCCCGACATGGCCACGAGGACCCTCAAGGCACTATCCCGCTGCCGCCGGGAGGGGGATCTCGAGAACGAACTTGGATCCGGTGAACTGCCGGCGGACCCCCTCGGACTGGGCGCGCGGTGGGCTTTCCAGCGAGATGGTCCCCCCGTGGGCCTCGATGATCCGCCGGGCCACGGGAAGCCCCAGTCCGCTGCCCGGGTGCTTGGAACGGTCGTCCTTCCCGGCGGCGTGCGAGAAGGGCTCGAAGACGTGCTTCTGCTCCTGCGGGGAGATGCCGGGACCCTGGTCGGATACGGCGAAGCGGAGCGTCCGGGCGTCCCGCTGCACCTCGACCAGCACCTCGCCGCCGTGCGGCGAGAACTTCACGGCGTTTCCCACCACGTTGGCCAGCGCCTGGCGGAGCTTGCGCGGATCGGCGGTGACGGGCCCTCCGCCGGCCTTCTGCACGGCGACGTGCAGCCGGGCCTCCCGGATGGCGGGTCGCAGGTCGGCCACCACCTCGTCCGCGAGCGCGTCGGGGTCGATGCCGGATGGGAACAGAGCGGCGTCGGATGCCTGCATGGTCGCGAAGTCGGAGAGGTTCTCGACCACCCGGGTGAGCCGGCCGGTGGCGCCCTGGATCGACTCGAGGATCCGCTGCTGCTGCGCCGAGAGCGGACCGAGCTTGTCCGACGAGAGGATCTTGAGGTAGCCGGACATGGGCGTCAACGCGGTGCGGAGCTCGTGGGCCAGGTTGCCGATGAAGATGCGGCCGAGCCGGTCCCGCTCGACGCAGCGCTCCTCCCATCCCCTGGCATCCTCGAGCGCGTGCTCGAGGTGGTTCACCATCGCCGCCGAGAGCGCGCGCAGGCCGGCGCGCTCCCCGGACTCCGGCAACCGCTCCCGGCGGCCGGCCAGGACCTCGCGCACCTCGACCAGCAGGCGAGCATCGTCGACCGGCTTGGCGAGGAAGGCGTCGGCGCCGGCTGCCAGCGCAACGTCGTGCTCCTCGGCGGCGTCGCCGAGAGCCAGGAAGGGTACCTCGGCGAGCGACCGCTCCTGCTTCAGGCGGCTCGCGATCTCCACGCCGTCGATGTCCGGAAGGTGGACGTCTGCGATGACGAGGTCCGGAGGCAGGTTGAGCGCGCGCTGGATCCCGGCCAGGCCGGAGGAGGCCTCGTCGACGGCGAAGCCTTCCGCCTCGAGCATCCGCCGGATGCGGGCGCGAAACGGGAGGTCGCTCTCGATGCAGAGGATGCGCTGGGGCATACCGGCTTCCGGGCAGGGGATGATAGTGCCGCCGCGCCGCGGGGGCTCACGAAATCGACGCGCCGGGTCAAGCCCGGCTGGAGCTGCCCGGGTCGGACGGCTGGCTGGCCCACCAGGTGCGCAAGGTTCCGGAAAGACGCTGTTCCGTGTTGGCCGCTGGTTCCTCCAGGACCACCTCGAGGAGATGGCGCAGTGCCTCCCCGACCTGCCTGCCGGGGATGCCGGGGAGCAGTTCCATGACCTCCTTGCCTCCCAGTGCCAGCTCGGCGATGGCGAGGGGCGCCTGCCGCTTCAGCTCCGCCGCGACCCGGGCCTGGAAGCTCCTGACCTCCGCGCTCCGCCTCGCCGTTCGCGCCCCCTGGTGGCGCGCATCGGCCCGCCAGAGGTCGAGGAAGAGTGGCGCACGGTCCCGGCCGGCCGCCGCGATCCAGCGCCGGATGTCCGCGGCGCTCCCGTCGCCCCCGGGAGGCCCTCGCTCGTCGAGCGCACAACGTCCGCCCGAGAGCGCGACGACCCCGGTGGCAAGCCGGTTGGGGAGGCGCAGTTCCACGACTGCCTGCATGGCCTCCTCCGGCGGGAGCACGTGGAGCAGCGCCGACATGCGCAGCAGGCGACAGCGTTCCCGATCCACGTCTTCCCCGGCTCCTCGGCACGACGTGAAGGGCTCGGAGGCGACGGCGAGCGCGTGGCGGATCCTTCCCGCCGGAAGGGCGGCGAGGCTCGGAAGAACCACGGAGAGAAGCCCCGTCGACTCGAGGGTCGCGAGGCCCGCCGCTGCATGGGCCCCGACGAGGAGGCGGGAGAGCTCCTCGGCCACCCGCTCGCGGGAGACGAGCCCGACCACCGGGAGCGACCCCGGGATGGCACTGCGGGTCGACGGGGCCAGCCGGAAGCCCAGCTGGGAGACGAAGCGAGCTCCCCGCAGCGGGCGGAGGCCGTCCTCGGCGAATCGTTCCCGGGGATCACCCACTGCCCGGATCACCCTCCGGGAGAGGTCGGCCCTGCCTCCGAACGGATCGCGGAGCTCGCCCCGGAGCGGGTCCCAGGCCATGGCGTTCACGGTGAAGTCGCGCCGGGCCAGGTCGGCCTCGAGGTCCTCGTGGAAGGTGACCCGGCTCGGCCGGCGGCCGTCCGCGTAGTCCTCCTCCCCGCGGAACGTGGTCACCTCGACCCTCGCGCCTCCCTCGACGACGGTCACCGTGCCGTGGTCGATCCCGGTCGGGATCACCTTCTTGAAGAGGGCCTGCACCTCGCCTGGGGTGGCGGGAGAGGCGACGTCGAACTCGCCGGGATCGTGGCGGGTCCTGGCGAGGAGGAGGTCGCGGACCACGCCACCGACCAGCCAGGAGCGGTGGCCCGCCCCGGACATCCGCCGGAGGACCTCGAGCACAGGCGGAGGGACTGCGGCGCGGCGAAGCGCCTTCGGGAGCGTGGAGGGCATCTTCCCGGGAGTCTACTCCGGGAACATGAAGGTCACGACCAACCGCGTCGACCACGGCGAACCACCCTCGGGGTGGACCACGTTCGCGTAGTAGGAGAACGACAGGGAGATGGGCTGCTTTGCGATGGAGATGGTCTTCGAGATGGCGGCTCCCACCGGAACGGTCCACTGCTCGCCCTGCTGGTTCGAGTTGACGAAGAACGTGGGCGCCGTTCCGATCGCCCAGGCCTTCGGCAGGTTGTAGTTCAGGAAGACCTGGAGCGAGCTCGTGTCGAGGTGGGCCGATCCCATCCGGGCGAAGGCGTTGAGCTGGGTGAAGAGCGCGCCGATCACCCACGGCCCTTCCATGTAGACCGCCGCGATGACCGGCCCGATGGCGAAGCAGCCGGTCGCGACGGCCTCGTTCGTCGCGGTGGGAAAGGAGAAGGCCGGGCCGATCCCCCAGATGAAGGCGGTCGCCCTCGACGGCGAGAAGAAGGTCTCGAGGACGATCTCTCCGAGACCGGTGACCCGCTCTCCTCCCGGGACCACCTGGCTGTAGTAGGGCACGATGGGGCGGACGATGAGGTCCCAGGATGTGTCGAGCTCGATGGGGAGGACCGGCTGGACGTTGAGATTGTAGTTCGCGCCCAGCCCGGCCGTCCCACCGCCGTTGAAGTTGTTCTGGAACGGCACCGAGACCAGATTGGCGAGCGGGTTCTGGAGCTGCTTCGCCAGGTCGTCGAGGGAGGCGCCGCGCGGCCCGGCCGCGCCGTGGGCGACCGTCCCTCCTGGCTGCGCCGGCTGCGCAGGCTGCGCGGGTGGCTCGGAAATGTTCCCGGGAAGGGAGAGAAGGAGCGCGGCGGCAACCGGGCCGAGCATGGCGGCGATTGGACCTGTCCCGGGCGCCACCTGGCAAGCGGAACGATCGGTCGCCGGTCCGCCCGGCGGCTCAACGGGGGCCATCCGGGTCAGAGCGCCCGGCCACGCCCACCGACGCCCTCCCCTGCATCGCCTCCGGCGCCACTCCGGCGTCGAGGGAGGCGCGCCGCGCTGGTCCGAGAAATTGGTGGCCCCGACGTGACTCGAACACGTGGCCTACGGTTTAGGAAACCGCCGCTCTATCCACCTGAGCTACGGGGCCTCGGAACACCGAGAGGGCCTGAGATACCCTTTGTGGGCGCGCCCCGCAAGGCACGCGCCCGCGAACTGCCCCGGTGGCGGGCGTTCCGCTAGGATGGCTCGGTGAGCCGCGGGCCTTTCCTGAAGACGCGCACCGGGAGGGTATCGCTCCTCGGGATGCTCGTCCTCGACATCTTCGTCATCCCGGTGCTCCTGACCAGCGAGGCGATCCCCAGGCGCGTCGGCGACCTCGTCTTCGCGGTCACGATGCTCGTGGCGATGAGCGCCATGGGGGCCGGCAAGGGGCGCTGGGCCGTCCTCTCCGTCGGGCTCGCCGCCTTCGGCATCCAGTTCTTCCGCTTCGTGGACCACACCCAGTTCCTCGTCGTTCTCGACGCGGTGCTCTCGGCGATCGCCATGGGGATGTTCGCAGGTCTGGTCCTCTTCGACGTGTTCCGCAACGACCCGGGGCCCGACCGGCTCATCGACGTGATCCTCGCCTACCTGCTCGTGGGCGCGACCTACGCCTTCGTCTACGAGGCGGTGAACGAGCTCGTCCCCGGCTCGCTCACGATGGAGGGACTCGCCGTCACGCCGGCCGACTACATCTACTTCAGCATGACCACCATGACGAGCGTCGGCTTCGGCGACGCCCTCCCCCGGACACCCGTGACGCGCGCCATCGCCATGGCGCAGGCGCTCACCGGGCAGCTCTACGTGGCCGTGCTCATCGCCCGGTTCGCCAATCCCACCCGCCCGTGGCCGGGGGGCACCCGGTGAACGAGGCGGGGGCGATGAAGGAGCTCACGACCTCCCCCCCCGGCGCGGCTGGTGTTCCAGGCGGTCGACCTGGGGCACTGGGATTCCTCGCTCGTCTCCTACCTCGTCTCGGTCGCCGAGGTGGCCCGTGGCGAGGCGCTGGCGGTGGACACCACCGGCCTGCCCAGGGGCTTGCAGCACCTGCTCGCGCTGGCGGCGGGACCGCGCCGCCCACGAGATCGCCTCCGCCGTCCTGGCCCTTCCGCCGACACGTTGGTGGCCCATCCCGACGGAGCGGTCTCAGGCCCGCAGGGAGACCTTCTCGCCCCGTCCCGCGTCGAAGAACTCCTCGAGCTCGGCGCGACGGGCCAGCGTGTCCTCGTAGCCCAGCTCGAGGAGTCTCCCCACGTAGACCGGCTCGAAGGCCAGGTAGCTGAGCAGGTCGGAACCGCCGTCGGCCCCCGCGCCGATGCCCGAGAGGACGTAGCGGAGAAACCTCGGGAAACGTCGGTACTGGTCGCCGGCAAGCTCCCCGAGATCGCGGGACGGGCGCAGCACCAGCGTGGGGATGACCCTCAGCGTTCCACGCCGCTCCTGCGGGATCCCGCCCACCAGCCGGTTGACCATCTCGAGGCGCTCCACGTCGGCCTCGATGGTCTCGAGAAAGACGGCGTTGAGGAGCGTGCCGGCGATCTGGGAGGGAGGGAGCGCGTCGCGCCGGGCCGGGGGGCGCGCCGGCTGGAGCTCGGACGGCACCCGCCAGCGCCGGACGCCGATGACGAGCAATCGCTCGGCACCCATGTGGATGGCCGGGGAGAGCGGTGCGGTCATGCGAACGCTGCCGTCGCCGTACCAGGCGCCCTGGATGCGGACCGGCGGGAAGAAGATGGGGATGGAGGCCGATGCCATGACGTGGTCGAGCCGGATCTGGGAGCGGACACCCACCCGCGTTGCCCGGACCCAGGGCTCGATGTCCCCTGCACCGTCGAAGAAGGTCACCGCTGCGCTGGTCGCGTAGCTGGTGGCGGTGACCGCGAAGCCCCGGATGGCCCCCGAGGTGATGTTCCGTCGCAGGTCGGCGAGCGGGAG
Organism: uncultured delta proteobacterium; assembly: GCA_963831265.1. GTDB lineage: Bacteria > Myxococcota > Myxococcia > Myxococcales > Anaeromyxobacteraceae > CAIOAK01. The sequence goes on from CAWHPQ010000008.1 coordinate 79,243, forward strand.
GCGCTCGCGCAGGAAGTCCCGGAGCGGCGCGGCATCGAGCAGGAAGTTGATGCGGCTGCGCTGGAAGAGACCGCCCGCCGAGAGATCGCGCATCCACCGGGTGCCGATGCCGATCATGCGCGCGCTGTCGGTCCGGAAGACCCGCTCGGGCGAGAGCTCGAGCCAGAGGTCGCGCAGGCGGTGCCCGGCGTCCTCGAACTCGCCGCGCCAGGCTCCCAGGAAGACCGCGTTCAACGCCCCGGCCGAGACCCCGCACAGCGTCCGGAACGGGACTGCTCCACGCGGGAGGACCTCGGCGAGCGCCATCAACGCGCCCGCCTGGTACGCCGCCCTCGCTCCGCCGCCGGTGAGCACGAGTCCTACATGCACGCACCGGGATGGTATCACCTGCGCCCGGCCCCGTCACCGTCGGCCGTCCCCCGCTCCCCTTCCTCCCCCGCCGGCGGGATGGGAGGATGTGTGCATTCCATTTTCTCCGAGTGAAACACGAAGCCGCTACCCCATTTGACCGTGAGTCGATGTAGGGGCGAGTCGCGGCATTCCTCGTCACCATGGAGAGGGACTGGTGGTGCGGGTGACGCGCGGCCCATGATGAGCCATGGAGAACGCCACGCGGACCGTATCGCTCGACGCCGACAAGGTGCTTCTGACGTCAGAGCGAGAGGTCGACCACGCCATCGACACGGTGGTCACCTTCGCCTTCGGCAACGCCGAGCCGCTCGACCGGTACCTTTACCGCATCCGCGCAGCGCTGCCCCATCGACCCTCGGTGAAGGAGCTCGTCGAGGCCGTCTTCCGGGTGCGGGGCGAGCTCGGCCCCATCTCCGACGAGGGGACCAGGCGCCAGAACGCCGCCATGGCCATGGCCGCCTTCCTCTCCGCCGATCCCTACGAGCTGGGCCTGCCGGCCGCCATGTTCCGCCTCGGGCCCGAGGTGTGGCTCACGCCGAGCCGCACCCCGCCCAGCTAGAGGCCACCCAGCGCCCCGTCGACCGCACGCAGCACCTCCGGGATCTCGTCCGGATGGTTGGGCCAGTGCGGGGCGAACCGCAGCGCGCCGTCCGGCGTGGCGCAGGCAACCCCGCGCGCCCGCAGCTCCCGGGCCAGCGACGCGGCGGCCAGCCCCGGAGGGGGATCGACCGAGAGGATCCCGGATCGCCCTCCCCGGTGAACGGCCCGCAGGCTCCGGAACCCTCGCGCCACGAGCTCCGGCTCGAGGAGGTCGAGGTAGCCCTCCACGTGCGCGGCGATGGCCCGAACTCCAAGCCCGAGGAGGATCTCCAGCGAGGCCAGGAGCCCGGCCAGCGGGGCCTCCGGCAGGCCGCCGCCTTCCACCAGGTCGGCGCGGCGGCGAACGGGCCGGTCGTAGCGGACGAGCCCGGGACCGTCCACCAGGAACCGGACCGGGTCCTCGTGGGAGAGCCAGCCCGCGGTGCGCGGAACGAGCGCCCCGGCACGCTCCGGTCGGACGTAGAGGAAACCCGCTCCCAGCGGGCCCATGAGCCACTTGTGGGCCCCGGCGGCGAGGTAGTCGATCCCGCGCACGTCCAGGGGAACGCAGCCGGCGGCCTGGACCGCGTCGACGAAGATCTCGGTTCCGGCCGCGGCGCACCGGGCGGCCATGGCGTCGATCGGCATGCGCAGGCCGCTCCGGAACTGGACGGCGCTCACCGCGAGCAGGCGCACGCCCCGGCCGAGCGAGCGGTCGAGCCGCGCGAGCCCCTCCTCCTCGGAGCGGAGGAAGGCGTCGAGCGGGAGGAACTCCACCGTGAGCCCGAAGGTCGCCCCGGCCTGCTGCCAGGGGGTGACGTTGGCGGGGAACTCCCCGTCGAGGAGCAGCACCCGGTCCCCGGTGCGCCAGGGAAAGTCGAGCGCCACCGCCTGGATGCCCGCGCTGGTGTTGGTCGTCAGCGCCACGTCGGCCGGGGCGGCCCCGATGAGCTCCGCGACGCGCCCCCGCAGCAGACCGCGGCGCGCCACCGCCGCGCCCACCGCGTCGCCTCCCCGCCGCGCGAAGTCGTCGACGGCTTCCTGCATCGCGCGCCGGACCGGGTCGGAGGGAGGCGAGACCCCGGCGTGGTTCAGGTAGGCCCGTGGCTCGAGGAGCGGGAAGAGCGCTCGATCTCCGAGGTGGGGGGCCTTCACTGCGCGGTGTAGCCGCCGTCCATGACGGCCACCGAGCCCGTGATCCCCGCAGCGGCCTCCGACAGCAGGAAGAGCGCGTAACCCGCCACCTCGTCCACCTGCAGGAGGCGGCGCATGGGGACGAGCGGGTAGATGACCTCCTCGAGCACCTTCTCGAGCGGGACGCCCCGGGTCCGGGCCAGGTCGGCGAGCTGGTTGCGGACGAGCGGAGTGTCCACGTACCCGGGAGCGAGGGCGTTGACGGTGATGCCGTGGGCCGCCCCCTCGAGCGCGGTCACCTTGGTGAGGCCGATGACTCCGTGCTTGGCGCTGTTGTAGGCGGCCTTCCCGGCGAACCCCACCAGCCCGTTGATGGACGCCACGTTCAGGATCCGGCCGCCTCCCTGCCGCTTCATGACCGGGAAGGCCTTCTTGATGGCGTAGAACGGGCCGAAGAGCATCACCCGCACGAGGAGCTCGAAGCGCTCCGCGGGGAAGTCCTCGATGGGCGATACGTGCTGGAGGCCGGCGTTGTTCACGAGGAGGTCGAGACGGCCGTGGGCTTGCAGGGTCGCGTCGATGGCCGCCTGGACCGCAGCCTCGCTGCCCACGTCGGCCGCTACCCCCGTGGCTCCGCTCCCGATCCGGGCGGCGGCCGCGCTGGCCGCCCGCCCGTCGAGGTCGGCCAACGTCACTCGCGCGCCCTCGCCGGCCAGCAGCTCGGCGATCCGGAACCCGATGCCACCGGCCGCGCCGGTGACGAACGCCACCTTCCCGTCGAACCTGGACGCCATGTGTCTCCTCCCCTGTCCTCAGGACCGGCGCGCCAGGAGCGCCCGGACCTCCCCGACCAGCCCCTTCCGGAAGGCCATCACCATCACCACGAAGACGCCGCCGGTGATGACCGTGACCCAGGAACCGAGGCTGGAGAGGTAGTTCTCCATCGTGACGACCAGCAGCGCCCCCACCGAGGGGCCGAGGATGGTTCCCATCCCTCCCAGCAGGGTCATGAGCACGACCTCGCCGCTGCGCTGCCAGGCGACGTCGCCCAGGGTCGCGAACTGAAGCGTGATGGCCTTGAGCGACCCGGCCAGCCCCGCCAGCGACGCCGAGAGGACGAAGGCCAGGAGCTTGTAGCGCTGCACGTCGTAGCCGAGCGAGATGGCCCTCGGCTCGTTCTCGCGGATGGCCCGCAGCACATGGCCGAAGGGCGAGTCGATGGTCCGCTGGATGAGCCAGAACGCGGCCAGGAAGACCGCGTAGGTGAAGTAGTACATCGGCAGCGGCCGGCCCAGGTCGATGAAGCCGAGGAGGTGCCCTCGCGGGATCCCCTGCAGCCCGTCCTCGCCGCCGGTCCAGGGCATCTGCACGATCACGAAGTAGACGACCTGGGCGAGCCCCAGCGTGATCATGGCGAAGTAGATGCCCGAGCGTCGAAGCGCCAGGAGACCGAAGATCAGGCCGAGCGCCGTTGCGACCGCGACCCCGGTTGCCATGGAGACCAGCACCGGAAGGCCCCATACCTTTGCGGCCCATCCGGTGACGTAGGCGGCCGACCCCAGGAACGCGGCGTGGCCGAAGGAAAGCAGGCCCGAGTAGCCGAGCAGCAGGTTGAAGGCGCTCGCGAACAGCGCCATCACCAGCACGTTCATGGCGAACACGGGGTAGACGACGAACGGGGCCACGAGCCCCACGGCGAACATCGCCCCCCAGCCCGCCCGCACGGCCGGTCGCCCCCACGGGCGCGTCACTTCTGTCTCCCGAAGAGTCCGGCCGGCCGCACCAGCAGGACCACGGCCATGAGCAGGAACACCACCACGCTCGCCGCCTCGGGCCAGAGGAACTTGGTGAACCCCTCGACCAGCCCCACCCCGATCCCGGTGAGGATCGAGCCGAGGATCGAACCCATCCCCCCGATCACCACCACCGCGAAGACCACCATGATGAGCGAGGAGCCCATCATCGGCGTCACCTGGTAGATGGGCGCTGCCATGACGCCGGCGAAGGCGGCCAGCCCCACCCCGAACCCGTAGGTGAGCATGAACATGATGGGCACGTTCACGCCGAAGGCCTGCAGCAGCCTGGGGTTCTCGGTCCCGGCGCGCAGGTAGGAACCCAGGCGGGTCTTCTCGATGACGAACCAGGTCCCGAAGGACACCACCAGCGACACCACCACGACCCAGGCCCGGTACTTCGGGAGGTACATGAAGTCCAGGTCGTAGCCGCCCCGCAGCAGCTCGGGCACCGGGTACGGGCTGCCCGAGTTGCCATAGGCGTGATGGAACGATCCCTCGATGACCAGCGCCAGCCCGAACGTGAGGAGGAGGCCGTAGAGGTTGTCGAGCCCCTGCAACCTCCGGAGGAACACCCTCTCCACGACCAGCCCCGTCGCCCCCACCACGAGCGGCGAGAGCAGCAGCGCGCCCCAGTACCCGATGCCCAGGTACTGGAGCCCCATCCACGCCAGGAACGCGCCCATCATGTACTGCGCGCCGTGGGCGAAGTTCACCACGTCGAGCAGGCCGAAGATGATGGCGAGCCCCAGCGAGAGCAGCGCGTAGAACGAGCCGTTGATGAGGCCGAGCAGGAGCTGGCCGGAGAGGGCCTGGATCATCTCGTGGCTACTTCTTCACGTTCGGGCAATCGGTCTGGATGGGCGGGAAGGCCGCCGCGGCGGGAATCACCTTGGCGATCTTGTAGTAGTCCCAGGGGTACTTCGACTCGTCCGGGTTCTTCACCTGCACAAGGTACATGTCGTGCCGGTGGAGGCCGTCGGGGCCGATCTGGCCGTTGGTCGCGAAGAAGTCGTTCACCGGCGTGGCCCGCATCTTGACCATGACCGCGTCGGCATCGTCGGTCCCGGCTGCCTGGATGGCCTTGAGGTAGTGGGTCACCGCCGAGTAGACGCCGGCCTGCACCATCGTGGGCATCTTGTTCATCTTCTCGAAGAAGCGCTTCGCCCACTTCCGGGAGGCATCGTCGCGGTCCCAGTAGAACGCGGTGGTCAGGTACATGCCCTTGGCGTTCTCGAGCCCGAGGCTGTTCACGTCGGAGATGAAGACCAGCAGCCCGGCCAGGTTCTGCTTCTTGGTGATGCCGAACTCCTTGGCCTGCTTGATGGCGTTGACGGTGTCGGCGCCGGCGTTGGCGAGGCCGATGATCTTGGCGCCCGACGCCTGGGCCTGGAGCAGGTAGGAGGAGAAGTCGGTGGTCCCCGGGGACGGGTGACGGGAGAAGCCGAGGACCTTTCCGCCGGCTGCCTTCACCACGTTGGAGGTGTCCTCCTCGAGCGACTTCCCGAAGACGTAGTCGGCGGTGAGGAAGTACCAGGTGTCGCCGCCCTGCTTCACCACCTCGCGGCCGGTGCCGTTGGCGAGGGCCCAGTTGTTGTACGTCCAGTGGACGTTGTAGGGCGTGCACTTGGCGCCGGTGATGGCGGTGGTGCCCGGGCCGGAGAGCAGCGTGATGCGCTTCTTCTCTGCCGCGACCGGCATGACGGCCAGGGCCGTGGAGGAGGACACCAGGTCCACGATGGCGTCGACCTTCTCCTCGTCGAACCACTTCCGGGCCACGGTGGAGGCCACGTCAGCCTTGAGCTGGTGATCGGCGCCCAGGACCACGATGGGCTTGCCGAGGACCTTCCCGCCGAAGTCGGCTACGGCCATCCTGGCCGCCTCCAGGGAGCCGGGGCCGGCCAGGTCGGAGTAGTAGCCGGTCATGTCGGTCAGGACACCGATCTTGACGGCGTCGTCCGAGACCTTGGAATCGGCCGCGAATGCGGTGTTGGCGGTGAGGAGCAATGCAGCTGCGAGCGACAGTGAACGCTTCATGTGGGTTCCTCCTGTGACGGTACCGACGGCTCATACTCCCAGGAACTGCTGCAGCGACTCCATCCGGCCAGCCAGCTGGCCGGCATCGATCTTGTCCACGACTCTTCCGTTCTCGAGCAGGTAATGGTGGTCGGCGAGCGGCGCGGCGAACCGGAAGTTCTGCTCGACCAGGACGATGGTGTAGCCGCCCTCCTTGAGCTGCCGGACCACGCGCCCCAGGGCCTGCACGATGACCGGTGCCAGCCCCTCCGTGATCTCGTCGAGCAGGAGCAACCGCGCGCCCGCACGGAGGATCCGGGCCATGGCGAGCATCTGCTGCTCGCCGCCGGAAAGGCGCGTGCCCTGGCTCCTGCGGCGCTCCTGCAGGTTGGGAAACATGGCGTAGATCTCCTCCAGCGCCATGCCGGACCCGGTCACCCGGGGGAGCAGGAGCAGGTTCTCCTCGGCCGAGAGCGTGGCGAAGATCCCGCGCTCCTCCGGGCAGTAGCCGATGCCGATGCCCAGCCGGGCGATGCGGTGAGGGGCCATCCCCACCGTCTCCCGTCCGCCCACCTCGATCGATCCGGTACGGCGCCCGACCAGTCCGAGGATCGACTTCAGGGTGGAGGTCCGCCCCGACCCGTTGCGCCCGAGCAGCGTGACCACCTGGCCCTCGGCGACCTCCAGCTCGACGCCGTGCAGGACGTGTGACTCTCCGTAAAATGCGTTCAGGTTCCTGATGCGCAGGGCAGGAGGGGCGGCGGGCGGGCTCACGCTTCGCTCCCGATGTAGGCCTCGCGCACCGCGGGATTGGCGGAGACCTGCGCGTAGGTTCCCTCGGCGAGCACGCTGCCCCGCGCCAGCACGGTGATGGTGTCGCACAGGTCGGCAACCACCGAGAGGTTGTGCTCCACCATGAGGACGGTGCGCCCCCGGGCCACACGCTTGATGAGCTCGGCCACCCGCCCCACGTCCTCGTGCCCCATTCCGGCAGTGGGTTCGTCGAGGAGCAGCACCTCGGGCTCGAGGGCCAGCGTGGTGGCGAGTTCCAGGGCACGCTTGCGCCCGTAGGGGAGTTCCGCGGCCGGCACGTCGGAGAGGGACTCGAGGTCGACGTCCGCGAGCAGGGCACGTGCCCGGTCGTCGAGGACGGAGAGGCTCCGGGACGGCGACCAGAAGCGGAAGGACGTCCCGAGCGGGCGCTGCAGCGCGATACGGACGTTCTCGAGCGCGGTCAGGCTTCCGAAGACCGCCGAGATCTGGAAGGAGCGCACCACGCCTCGCCTGGCCACCTGGGCGGGCTGCAGGCGGGTGACGTCCTCGCCGCGATGCAGGATGGTCCCCCGGGTGGCCGGCAGGAACCGGGTGAGCAGGTTGAACATGGTGGTCTTGCCCGCCCCGTTGGGCCCGATCAGGCCGTGGATCGAGGCGCGCCTGACCTTGAGGGACACGCCGTTGACGGCGACGAAGCCCCGGAACTCCTTCACCACTTCGCGGGTCTCGAGAATGAGGTCGTCGGGCATCTTGGGTCGGGGGATCGAACGGATTGTTTAGTGCCAGGCAGGCAGGTTGTCGAGCCGGTGACCCTGCTTGACGCGACGCGGCAGCGCGGAGTCGAAAAATTGTCTGCCCCACACTTTGCGATCGCCGCTCGCGGTGCGCTACGGTTCGCCCCGTCGCCCGTGCAGTCCTCCGGAGGTGTCCATGCACGTCTCCCGAAGAGGCTTCCTGAAGCTGACCGCGTCCGGGATCGGCGCCACGACGGTCGGCGCCCTCGGATTCTCGGCGGAGCGGGCGGTCGCCGACGTCCGGCTCTTCAAGCTGGCCCACGCGAGCGAGACCCGCAACACCTGCCCCTACTGCTCGGTGGGCTGCGGCGTGATCCTCTACGGGCTCGGCGATCGGTCGAAGAACGCCCGCACCGACATCATGCACGTGGAGGGGGACCCGGACCATCCCGTCAACCGCGGCACCCTCTGCCCCAAGGGAGCGAGCCTCCTCGACTTCATCCACAGCCCCACCCGCCTCAAGTTCCCCGAGTACCGTGCACCGGGCTCAACCGAGTGGAAGCGCGTCTCCTGGGAGTGGGCGACGGACCGCATCGCCCGCCTCATGAAGGAGGATCGCGACAAGAACTTCGTGTCGAAGAACGCGAAGGGACAGACGGTGAACCGGTGGCCAACCACCGCGTTCCTGGCCGCCTCCGCTTCCTCGAACGAGACCGGCTACGTCTTCCACAAGGTGATCCGGGCCCTCGGGGGGGTCGCGTTCGACAATCAAGCACGTGTTTGACACGGCCCAACGGTGGCCGGTCTGGCCCCGACTTTCGGCCGTGGAGCGATGACCAACAGCTGGGTCGACATCAAGAACGCCGATGTCATCCTGGTGATGGGCGGCAACCCCGCGGAGGCTCACCCCTGCGGCTTCAAGTGGGCCATCGAGGCCAAGGTCAAGAAGAAGGCCAGGCTCGTCGTCGTGGACCCGCGCTTCACGCGGACCGCCGCGGTGGCCGACCTCTACGCCCCCATCCGGCCCGGGACCGACATCGCCTTCCTGGGCGGGGTGATCCGCTACCTGATCGAGAACGACAAGATCCAGCACGACTACGTCCGCAACTTCACCAGCGCCTCCCTCCTCGTCCGGGAGGACACCGGGTTCGAGGACGGGCTCTTCACCGGTTACGACGAGGCCAACCGGAAGTACGACAAGTCCACCTGGACCTACCAGCTCGACAAGGACGGCTTCGCGAAGGTCGATCCGACCCTCCAGGACCCGAACTGCGTCTTCCAGCGGTTGAAGACGCACTACTCCCGCTACACGCCCGAGATGGTGGAGCGCACCGCCGGGACGCCGAGGGCCAAGTTCCTTCAGGTGTGCGAGGCCATCGCCTCGACCGCGTCTCCCGATCGAACCATGACGAGCCTCTACGCGCTCGGGTGGACCCAGCACAGCGTGGGATCGCAGAACATCCGGAGCATCGCCATCCTCCAGCTGCTGCTCGGCAACATGGGCATGGCCGGCGGCGGCGTGAACGCCTTGCGCGGGCACTCCAACATCCAGGGGCTCACCGACCTCGGCCTCCTCTCCCACCTCCTGCCCGGCTACCTCACCCTCCCCACCGACGGCGACCCGGACCTCAAGACCTATCTGGAGAAGCGGACGCCCAGGATGCTCCGGCCGGGGCAGTTCAACTACTGGTCGAACTATCCCAAGTTCTTCGTCTCGCTCATGAAGGCCTGGTACGGCGAGGCGGCGACGACGGAGAACGACTTCGGCTACGACATGCTGCCGAAGATCGACGGGCACTACGACGTCCTCCGGGTCATGGAGCTGCTCTTCCAGGGCAAGGTGAACGGCTACGTCTGCCAGGGGTTCAACCCCCTGTCGTCGTTTCCGGACAAGGGCAAGGTCCTGGCCGGGCTGCGCAAGCTCAAGTTCCTCGTCACCATCGATCCGCTCGTCACCGAGACCTCCGAGTTCTGGCGGAACCACGGTGAGTTCAACGACGTCGACCCGACGCAGATCCAGACCGAGGTCTTCCGCCTCCCATCCTCCTGCTTCGCCGAGGAGGACGGTTCGCTGGTGTCCAGCGCCCGCTGGCTGCAGTGGCACTGGAAGGGCGCCGAGCCACCGGGCGAGGCCAAGGGCGACCTGGAGATCGTCGGCGAGCTCTTCGCGGCCATCCGCGGTCTCTACGCCAAGGAAGGGGGGACCTTCCCCGACCCCGTCGTGAAGCTGACCTGGGCCCACCGGATTCCCCGGTCCCCCTCCGCCGAGGAGGCCGCCCGCGAGTTCAACGGGCAGGCCCTGGCCGACGTGCCCGACCCCAAGAACCCCGGCGCCTTCCTGGTGCGGAAGGGCGAACAGGTCCCGACGTTCGCGGTCCTCCAGGCCGATGGATTGACGGCCTGCGGGTGCTGGATCTTCGCCGGAAGCTGGACGCAGGCCGGCAACCAGATGGCCCGCCGCGACGCCTCCGACCCGAGCGGCCTGGGCGTGACCCCGAACTGGGCCTGGTCCTGGCCCGCCAACCGCCGCGTCCTGTACAACCGCGCCTCCTGCAACGCCGACGGCGTGCCCTACATCTCCACCCGCAAGCTGGTCTGGTGGAACGGTACGAAGTGGGTGGGCAACGACGTGCCGGACTTCAAGGCCGACTCCGCCCCCGCCGACGGCATGAACCCGTTCATCATGAACGGCGAGGGCGTGGCCCGGCTCTGGGCGCCCGCCATGGCCGACGGCCCGTTCCCGGAACACTACGAGCCCTTCGACTCCCCGCTCGCGAAGAACCCCTTCGGGAAGGTGCTCTTCAACCCGGCCGCCCGGGTCTTCCCCGACGACTGGAAGTCCGCCGGGAAGCCCGACGAGTTTCCCTTCGTCGCCACCACCTACCGGCTCACGGAGCACTTCCACTTCTGGACCAAGAACGCCCGCATCCCCGCCATCCTCCAGCCGGAGGCCTTCGTCGAGCTCCCCGAGGGGCTCGCGAGGAAGAAGGGGATCCGCAACGAGGACTGGGTGCTGGTCAAGTCGAAGCGCGGCCAGATCAAGCTCAAGGCGCTCGTCACGAAGCGCATGCCCACCCTGAAGATCGACGGCAACGACGTCGAGGTGGTCGGCCTCCCCATCCACTGGGGGTTCATCGGGCAGACCCGGAAGGGATACATCACCAACACGCTCACCCCGCCCGTGGGCGACGCCAACATCCAGACGCCGGAGTACAAGGCGTTCCTGGTCAACGTCGAGAAGGCCTAGGAGATTGCCATGGCTCTCGAGACCCAGGACATCCGGCAGCGTTCCGCCACCACCGTCGAGTCCCCACCCTCGGCCCGCTCCTTCCGGCCCGAGGTGGCCAAGCTCATCGACCTCTCCCGCTGCATCGGCTGCAAGGCCTGCCAGGCAGCCTGCATGGAGTGGAACGACCTCCGTGAGGAGGTGGGCACCTTCCAGGGCAGCTACGCCAATCCCATGAACCTCACCGACCAGTCCTGGACGGTGATGAAGTTCAACGAGACCGAGGTCGACGGCTCGCTGGCGTGGTTCATCTTCAAGGACGGCTGCATGCACTGCTCCGACCCGGGCTGCCTGAAGGCCTGCCCGGCGCCCGGTGCGGTGGTGCAGTACGCCAGCGGCATCGTCGACTTCCAGCAGGACAACTGCATCGGCTGCGGATACTGCATCACCGGATGCCCGTTCGACATCCCCCGCATCCGCAAGGAGGACGGGCGCGTCTACAAGTGCACGCTCTGCTCCGACCGGGTCGCGGTGGGGCTCGAGCCGGCCTGCATCAAGTCGTGCCCGACCCAGGCGCTCTCCTTCGGCTCCAGGGCCGAGATGAAGGAGATGGCGGTGCACCGTCTCGAGGACCTGCACGAGCGGGGCCTGGCCAAGGCCGCCGTGTACGACCCCTCGGGAGTGGGCGGGACCCACGTGTTCTACGTGCTCCCGCACGGCGACCGGCCCGAGACCTACGGCCTGCCGCGCGATCCCAGCGTGGGGGCGGTGGTCACGTTCTGGCGTTCGGGAGTCGCCCGCGCGCTGGGCGTCGCCACCATGTTCGGCGTGCTCGTCGCGGGGGTTCTCCACTACATGCGGTACGGCCCGCTGGAGGTTCCGGACGAGCCGGAGGGCAAGACCGGGAAGGAGGCGCAGCCATGAAGCCCAACACCGGGATCATCCTTCCGGACGGAAAGATCGTCCGCCACGACAACAGCGAGCGCATCATCCACTGGATGGTCGCCATCGTGTTCCTCTTCCTGTTCTTCTCCGGGCTGGCCCTCTTCTCGCCCTTCTTCTACTGGATGTCGGCGATCTTCGGCGGCGGGCAGTTCACCCGGATGCTCCACCCGTTCGCCGGCGTCCTGCTGGTGCTGCTCTTCTACCCGTACGCCTGGCGCGCCCGGAAGGACAACCGCTGGACGCAGGTCGACGCCAAGTGGGTGGAGAACGCGGTCGCCTACATGGAGAAGCGATCCGAGCCGGCGGAGACGGGCAAGTACAACGCCGGACAGAAGCTCATGTACTGGTCGATGGTACCCATCATCGCCATCCTCTTCCTGACCGGTATCACCATGTGGCAGCCCTGGTTCGCAAACTCCTTCCCGGCATCGCTTCGCCGGGTGACGAGCCTGCTGCACGCCGTTTCCGCCTTCGTGATGTTCATCGGCATCGGCATCCACTGGTACGCGGCCTACTGGACCCGCGGCTCGATCCGCGCCATGGTGCGGGGAACGGTGACGCAAGCCTGGGCCCGCTACCACCACCCGGGCTGGTACCGCGAGATCACCGGGGGCAAGGATCGATGAGCTTGGAGCCGCCCGGCCTGCCGGGCGAGGTCGTGTATCTCAGGCTTCCGCGCCCGGCCGAGCTCTTCGCCAGCCGGGCGCGTCGCTTCCGGGAGCTCGCCCCGGGGAATCCCATGGGCGAGTTCCTGCTCGCCCTCGCGGACGTGGCCGAGGCGCAGGCCGACGCCGTGGGACGCATCTCCCCTGCGTCGTCCCCCTCCGAGAGCCCCACCGCCGCCCCGCTCCGCGCCACCGCCCATCCCCGAGCCGCGGCCTGGCGCGAGGCGCTCGCCTCGATCGTCGACGCACTCCGGAGCCGCCCCTGGCCCGGTCCCGCGGCCCAGGCGCTTCGCCGGCTCTCGGAGGCCCTGCCCGCGGAGCTGGAGGCCCTGGCCGACGGCGTGGTCGCGGGCATGCCGGCAACGACCGACCTGGCCGCCGCTCCGTTCGTCGGCGCCGCCCTCCAGGTCTACTTCACCGTCCTGGCCTCCATCCTGCCCCCGGGGCGGCTGGAGCAGAGCACCGGCGGCTGCCCGGTGTGCGATTCCGCGCCGGTGGCGGGCGTGGTCGGGGGCGACGACAAGCTCCGCTACCTCTCCTGCTCCCTCTGCGGCTCGGAGTGGAACCTGACCCGCATCCAGTGCTGGAGTTGCCGGAACACCGGCGGCATCCGGTACCTCGGGGTCGAGGGAGACCAGGGCGGCGTCAAGGCCGAGGCCTGTGCAACCTGCGGGGCCTACCTCAAGATCTTCTACCGGGAGAGGCTGCCGGTCGTGGATCCGCTCGCCGACGACGTGGCCTCCCTGACGCTCGACCTGCTCGCCGCGCAGGAAGGGTGGGCCCGGAGCGGCGTGAACCTCTTCCTGCTCGGCGGGGCGGAAGGCTAGAAACCGGTGCGCCGTCGAGTCCCGGACCTCTCCCGGCGCTGCCCCGGGTGCTTCTTCCCGCCCGACCGTTGCCTGTGCGCGGACGCACCCCGGGTCGAGAACCGGACCCGCGTCTTCATGCTCCGGCACTGGCAGGAGCGGGTTCGCACCACCAACTCCGGGCGCTGGGCGGCGCTCTCCCTCTCGCGCTGCGAGATCGTGGACCACGCGGTTCCCGGGGCCCCGCTCGACTTCTCCCGCATCCCGGTGGAGGGCGCCGCGGTCCTGTTCCCTTCCCCGGTGGGCGGCATCCCCTCCCCGCCGCCGGAGACGCTGGTGGTCCTCGACGCCACATGGGCCCAGGCGCGGCGCATGCTCCAGCGCATCCCGGCGCTCCAGAACCTGCCACGGGTGTCCCTGCCCGGGCGAGCCGCCGAGCGGCTCCGTGAGCCCACCGTGAAGGAGGGCATGTCGACCATCGAGGCGCTGGCGCAGGCGCTCGACCTGCTCGGGGACGGGCCCGCCGCCCGGGCACTCGAGCGGACCTGGGCGCTGGCCGTGGAGCGGGGGCTCTCGCTGCGATGGTCGGGAGCCGTCCGGCGCGCGCGCCGGGTTCCGGGAGCGGCCCGGTGAGCGGGTCCGGATTCCGCCGCGCCGCCTGGCTCCCCGGTCCCCATCTGGGGACGGTCTACGCGAGCGTGGCGCGCCCCTTTCCCCGGCCCTCCTTCCGGCGCGAGCGGTGGGAGCTCCAGGACGGCGACTTCCTCGACGTCGACCGTCTCGACGGCCCGGGGGCCCTCGCGCCCGTCCTCGTCATCTCCCACGGCCTGGAGGGGAGCTCGAGGGCCGCCTACGTGCGCGGGCTGGCCGCGGCCGCTTCCCGGCGGGGCCTCGCCGTGGCGGCCTGGAACTTCCGGGGCTGCTCCGGCGAGCCGAACCGCCTGCTCCGGCAGTACCACTCCGGGGAGACAGGCGACCTCGCGGCGGTCGTGGATCGGCTCGCCGCCGAGGAACCGGCACGACCGATCGTGCTCGCCGGGTTCTCCCTGGGTGGAAACCAGCTCGTGAAGTGGATGGGGGAGCGGGGCGAAGGGCTTCCCGAGGCGGTGCGCGCGGCGGTGGCCATCTCCGTGCCCTTCGACCTCGAAGCCTGCGCCAGCGCCCTGGACGGCCCTGGGTTCTGGCCCTTCGTCTACCGGGAGCGGTTCCTCAGGCGGCTTCGCCGCAAGGCACTCCGGAAGGCCAGGGAACACCCGGGCCAGATCGACCCGGGCGCGGTGGGCCGTTCCAGGACCTTCGCCGAGTACGACGGCCTCGTCACCGCCCGGATCCACGGCTTCGCGGGTGCGCAGGACTACTGGCGCCGCTGCAGCGCGGCCCGGTTCGTCGGCGCGGTCCGGCGGGATCTCCTGCTCCTCTCCGCCGACGACGACCCGCTCGTCCCGGCCGGCTCGATCCCGGTCGCGGCGGCGAGGGGCAACCCGGCCGTCCGCCTCGAGGTGACCCCGGGCGGTGGTCACGTGGCCTTCGTGGCCGGTACCCCGCTCCGTCCAGCCTTCTGGGCCGAGGAGCGCGCCGTCTCCTTCCTGCTCGACCGGCTGGGAGCGTCGCCCGGCTGATCAGGGAACGAGGAGCACCTTCCCCACGCTTCCGCGCCCCTGGAGCCGCTCGTGCGCCAGGGCTGCCTCCTCGAACCGGAAGGTCGAGTCGACGCGGGGACGGATCCGCCCCTCGCGGAAGAGCTCGAGCAGTGCACGGAACTCCCCGAGCACCATCTCCGGCTCTCCCCACAGGTGTCCCATGTTCACGCCGGCGACCCCCCGGTTGTCGTCCATGAGCGCGATGGGGGAGAAGCGGGGAACCGAGAGCAGCTGCCGGGCGGCCACGAGGAGCGACCGGCGAGGGCCAGTGGCCAGGTTGGCGAAGCCGTACGTGACGAGCATCCCCCCGGGGCGCAGGAGCCGGTACCCCTTCCTCCAGTCGGCACCCCCCAGCGCGTCGAGGACCAGGTCCACGCCACGCCCCCCGCTGAGCTGCCGGACCTCCGTCTCGTAGTCGCGGGTCCGGTAGTCCACGGGGTGGTGGCATCCTTCGTCCCGGATCACGGCGTGCTTGGCCGCCGAGGCGGTGCCGAACACCGTGATCCCGGGAACGGTCCGGCAGAGCTGGAGGGTCGCGATGCCCACCCCGCCCGCCGCCATGTGGACGAGGACCGACTGCCCGCGGGAGAGATGGCCCACCCGGAAGAGAGCGTGGTACGCGGTGAGGTAGTTCACCGGGAGTGCAGCTCCCTGCTCGAAGGTCATCTCCTCCGGCATGGGCATCGCGTGACCGGCGGGGAGGACCACCTTCTCGGCCTGCCCGCCGAAGCGAACCAGCGCGAGCACCCGGTCGCCGGGAACCGGGACGGTCACGCCCACGCCCACCGCGTCCACGATCCCCGCCACCTCGTAGCCGACCACGGCGGGGAGCTTCGGCGCGTCGGGGTAGAGCCCCATCCGCGCCATGACGTCCGCGAAGTTGAGACCCGACGCCCTCACGGCAATGCGGACCTGGCCCGGACCCGGAACCGGATCGGGGACCTCGCGGACCTCGAGCACCTCGGGCCCGCCGCTCCGGGCGATGAAGACGGCTCGCATCGTGCCTCCCGGGTTCCCTTATTCGGTCGCGCGGCGCTACGCTGCCCTGCCATGATCGATTTCCAGCCGACCCAGCGGGACGTGGTCGCCAACGGGCTCCGCCACCACCTGCTCGAGTGGGACGGGGGAGGCCGGACCACCCTCCTCTGCCTGCACGGCTTCCTCGACCTCTCCTGGGGCTTCGCCCCCATCGCGCCCGCGCTGGCCGCCGCCGGGTATCACGTCGTCGCACCGGACCTGCGCGGCCACGGGGACACCGAGTGGATCGGCGCGGGCGGCTACTACCACTTCATGGACTACCTGCCGGACGTCGCCGACCTCGCCGGCGCATCGTCCCGGGATAGCCTGATCGTGGTCGGACACTCGATGGGCGCCTCCATCGCCGCCCTCTTCGCGGGGGTCTTTCCCGACCTCCCCCGGGCTGTCGTGGCCATGGAGGGGATGCGCCTCCCCGAGCAGCCGGACGAGGACCTCACACGGCGAGCGGCCGACTGGATCCACGGCGTCCGCCGGGCCCGGCAGCGCGGCCCCCGGGTCCTCCCCGACGTCGACGCCTGCGCGGCGCGCCTGCGCCGGTTCGACCCGCTCTGCCCACCCGATGTGGCCCATTTCCTCGCCGAGCGGGGAACGATGGCGGTGGCCGGTGGACGCGCCTTCAAGCACGACCCGGTGCACGTCACGCGGGGTCCCTACCCGTTCCGGCTGGAGCAGTGGACCCGATACTGGCGCGCCATCCGATGTCCGGTGCTCCTGCTCGAGGCGGAGCGGACCGAGCTGCCTCCCCCACCCGACATGCCAGCCCGGGTGGCCTGCCTGCGCGATGCCCGGACCCGGACCATCCCTCGCGCCGGACACATGATGATCCGTCACGAGCCGGCGGCGGTGGCGGCCGAGGTCCTGGCCTTCCTCCAGGAGGTGTAGCGCACCAGACCGAGGACGATCACGATCCCCACGGCGGTGATCCCGGCGTCGAAGGCCAGCGCCCCTCGCGCACCCGCCTCCTGGGCCCACTCCCCGGAGAATCCCCGGAAGCCGCTGGCCCAGCCGTTCAGCTTGGTGACCGTGCTGATGGCGAAGTTCGAGGACGCCACGAAGAGCGCGTACTTGGTGGCGACCGCGGCGGTGTTGCCCACCACTTCCAGCACCATGCCTGCCCAGGTTGCGAAGGCGATGCCGTTCGCGAAGTTGTAGGCGAGCGTGCCGACCATGTAGGTGGTCGGCGTCATGGGCGCTGCCAGCATTCCCACCGCGGACAGCGCCGTCAGGCCCCCGGCGAGCGCATAGGCAAGGCGACGGTTCATCCGGTCGGCGAGGAATCCCCCGACGAGCGAGCCGAGCGCGCCGGCCAGCCCTCCCCCCAGGCCGTTCACGATCTCCACGACGTGCTGGTCGGCTCCGTACTCGATGGCCATGCCGGCGAAGAGGTTGGTGAGCGCGCCGCAGCCCACCGGCGCGAACGAGATGACGAGGGCCGTGAACCCCTCCAGGCTCGAGGCGGTCTCCCAGAGGTCGCGCCCCATCGCCGCGATGCGCCTCCCCAGCGCGCGCACGACCCCGGCAGCACGCACCGCGGCATCCTCGGCGAGCCTCAGCTCGTGGATGGTGGCCGCTCCGGCTCCGGAGGCGACGACCACGAGCGCGAGGACCAGCCCGCCCGCCCAGGGTGCCACCGCGGTCGAGAGCCAGAGTGCGAGCGCGCCGAGGATGCCCGTGCCACCCACGTTCCCCGCCATGTAGAACCCGCCCGCCTTGCCCTTCTCGTCGGGGTGGGTGGTCATGGCGATGAGCGCGTTCAGCGCACCCGACGTGGTCGCGGCGGCCGCCTGGAGCGCGGTCACGATCACCGTGAGCAGGCCGAGGTGACGCGCCGGGTCTGGTACCAGCGACGCGGCGGCGAGGAGCGCAGCGGTCACCCCCACCATCGCCAGGTACCAGTGCTTGCGCTTTCCCACCATGTCGATGAGCGGGACCCAGAAGATCTTGAGGGCGTGGGGCATGAACCCCACCGCCGACACCGTCGCGATCTCGGAGAGCGGAACCCCGGCGGCCGCGAGCCGGTAGGGTGCCGCGATCATGAGGAACCCGACGGCGGCCCCGAAGGGAAGCTCGAGGAACAGGAAGAGCCAGGGGCGCGTCCAGCGCTGCTCCTCGACGTCGATGTGTTCGGTCACCGGTTCGTCGGGCCCGCGCGGAGCCATGCGCTGATGGAGGGACCGATCCGCTCCCAGAGCTCGACGTCCTGGCCGAGCCGCTCGAGCGTCTGGGAGATGGCCTGGCGCGCCGCCGGGACCTCGTGCGCGGCGAAGAAGGCCCGGGCCTGGTCGAGATCCTCGCGGGTGGTGAGCGATCCGATGCCCTCGATCACCCGGCGCAGCATGAGCGGCGCGTCGCCGAGGCGAGCCTGGAACGGCACCCAACGGGTGCGGAGCTCCTTCCAGAAGAGGCCGCTGGCCACCCGGTTGCCGAGCAGCGCTCCGGCGAATCCAGCCAGGTCCTGGAGCGGCACCTCGTCGCCGAAGGGGATCTCGGCGGCCTGTCGCGACAACGCGGGGGCCTCGAAGAGAGCCAGGGCCATGCGATAGCGGCGGAGCAGCGCAGGGTCCTTCTCCTCCCGGGCCAGCCCCCGGAACTGGGCGAAGCGGGCCTCGTCCCCGTCCCGTGCGGCCGCGGCCACCGCCGCATCGTGCAGGTTCGACTCGAGTGCGCCTCGCTCCCCGGCCAGGAACCGGTCGAGCCTGGCGGCGAGCTGGGCGGACGCCGCCGGATCGCGGGCCACCAGCGCCACGCCCCGGATCAGCGCAGCCCGCCGCAGCCGGACCTCGCCGTCCTCTCCGGGGGCAGCGTCCATGCCGGCACGGTCGAAGGACGGGCGGAGCAGCCCTGCGGCGAAGTCCCGGAAGCGGGCGCGTGCGTCCGGATCGAGAAGGCGGTGCTCGATCGCAGCCAGGCGTCCCACCAGCTCGTCGAGCACGGCGCGGTCCTCCTCGCCTCCGAAGGCCGCCAGGAGCTCGAGGAAGGGCTCCGGGGCCCGATCGCCGGATCGGAGCAACGCCCACTCGTCGGCGAGCAGCGCGATGCGCTCCTCCGGCCGCAGCTCGCGGAGGTTCCGGGAGAGCGCCGCCCGCTCCCCGGCCCCGTGGTCGACCCGGTAGAACCCGGTGGAGCCTGCGTTCCCGAAGATCCAGCGGATCGGACCCTCCGCATCGAGCACCACCTCGCCGGTGGCCCCGTCGAGCAGGAGCCTATGCTCCCTCGGCCCGCGGTCGTCGGCGTAGCGGAGCACCACCGGCACCGGCCAGGTGCCCGCCTCCCGTGCTCCCGGATCGGAGAGGAAGCGGCGCTGGGTGAGCCGCACCGTCGCGCCGTCGCGGGCCAGCCCCAGGAGAGGGAATCCGGGCTGCCGGATCCATCGGTTGGCGAGGTCGATGACCGGCTGCCCCGAGGCCTCCTGCAGCGCCTTCCAGAGGTCGTCGGCCACGGCGTTCCCGCGTGCGAAGCGGCGCATGTAGCGCCGGATCCCCTTGCGAAACGGCTCCTCCCCGAGCCAGGCCTCGACCATGCGGAGCACTGCGCCACCCTTCTCGTAGGTGATGAGGTCGAAGGCCTCGCCCATGTCCTCGGGGTTCTTCACCTCGGCGTGGATGGGGTGGGTGGAGCGGAGCGCGTCGAGACCGAGCGCGGCCGCCTTGCCCTGGTCGAAGTCGAGCCAGATGCGCCACTCCGGCTTCCATCCGGCCACGATCTTGTAGGCCATCCAGGTGGCGAACGACTCGTTCAGCCAGAGGTCGTCCCACCAGCGCATGGTCACCCAGTTGCCGAACCACTGGTGGGCCAGCTCGTGGGTCACCACCTCGGCCACGCGCTTCCGCACCGGGAGCGAGGCGGTGGCCGGATCGAGCAGGAGCGCCGTCTCCCGGTAGGTGACGAGGCCGGCGTTCTCCATGGCGCCGAACTCGAAGTCGGGCAGCCCGATCTGGTCGAGCTTCCCGAAGGCGTAGGGGACGTCGAAGTAGTCCTCCAGCCGGGGGAGGACCGCCACCGCTGCCTCCTGCCCGAAGGCCGTCAGGTCGGCCTTCTCCGGGATGGCCCAGGTGCGCACCGGCACCCCGCGCACCTGCTCCTCCGCACACGCCGCCATGGGCCCGGCGACCAGGGCGACGAGGTAGGTCGGCAAGGGAGGAGTCTCCGAGAAGGTGACCACCTCCCGGTCCCCCTGCGCCTCCCGGCGGACCTCCCGGCCGTTGGCGAGGACCGCGGTCCCGCTCGCCACCTCCACGGAGAGCACCCATGGCGCCTTGAAACCGGGCTCGTCGAGGCAGGGGAATACCCGTCGCGCGTCCGATGCCTCGAACTGGGTCGCGGCCAGGGGTCCGGCCCTGTAGATGCCCCGCAGACCGGCGCTGAAGGCGCCCGACCAGCTGAGCTCGACCTCCGCTCGGCCGACGGGGATCGGCTCCCCGGTGCCCAGCAGGATGGTCTCGCTCGCCGGGAAGGGATCGACGGTCGCGTCGAGGCTGGATCCGCCCACGTTCACCGTCGCCCGGGTCACCGTGAGCCCGGCGGCGTGCAGCGCGATCCAGGCCGATTCCCTCTCGATCGAGAGGGAGATGCGCAGCCTGCCGCGAAAGGCACGCCGCTCCGGGTCGATGGACAGGAAGGCGTCGTAGCGGAGCGGCCGGACGAACTCGGGGAGGCGGTAGTTCCGGTCGGTGGGGGGGAGCGCCATGCGGTGACCTCCGGGTCGCCGCAACGTTTACCCGGGGGGGCTTCCGGCGGCCATCGGAATCCACGAAGCCCGCGGTATCCTCGGGGTGGGGAGGAAGCATGCGCGCGATGGTCCTGGAGTCGCCCGGAGGGAAGCTCGCGGCAGTGGACCTCCCGGATCCGCGGCCCGGGCCTGGGCAGGTCCTCGTCGAGGTGGCGGCCTGCGGAGTCTGCCGGACCGACCTGCACGTCGTGGACGGTGACCTCCCCTTCCCGGGACACCCGGTCGTCCCGGGGCACGAGGTGGTCGGGACGGTGGTCGCGAACGGGACCGGCGCGACCCGCTTCCGTCCCGGGGAACGGGTCGGGATTCCCTGGCTGGGCTCCACCTGCGGCGACTGCTCCTTCTGCCGGTCCGGGCGCGAGAACCTCTGCGGCAGCGCCCGCTTCACCGGCTACGACCTTCCCGGTGGCTTCGCCGGGAAGACCACCGTCGACGAGCGCTACGCCTTCCCGATCCCCTCCGGCTTCACGGACGCGGAGGCGGCGCCCCTCCTCTGCGCCGGACTCATCGGATATCGAAGCTGGAAGCTGGTTCGCGAGGCACGCCGGCTGGGCATCTTCGGGTTCGGGGCGGCGGGGCACATCGTCGCCCAGCTGGCCCGGCACGCCGGCCAGGAGGTCTTCGCATTCACCAGGAGTGACCGAGGCCCCTCGGTCGACCTGGCTCGCCGCCTGGGAGCGGTCTGGACAGGGACCTCGGCCGAGTCGCCCCCGAAGCCGCTCGACGCCGCGATCCTGTTCGCGCCGGCCGGCGAGCTCGTGCCGGCGGCGCTGCGGGCGGTGGACCGGGGAGGGACGGTGGTGTGCGCCGGGATCCACATGACCGACGTCCCGGGATTTCCCTACGCCATCCTCTGGGGCGAGCGCACGGTTCGATCGATCGCCAACCTCACCCGGGCCGACGGGAACGAGTTCCTCGATCTCGCCCCGAGGATCCCCATCCGAACCGAGGTCACCGCGCTGCCCCTCGCCTGCGCCGGCGAGGCACTCGAGTCCCTCCGGGCGGGCCGGGTGGCCGGGGCAACGGTGCTCGTGCCCTGACGGCGCCTCCCGGTTGGGCCGATCCGCGCGGGGCACCCCCATGGCAGGAGCGGGCCCATGAGGATCCCGGTAAAGATGCGGGATGGATCTCGTGACCGGTGCGACGGGATACGTCGGGGGGCGTCTCGTTCCCCGTCTCCTGGAGACGGGGCGCCGGGTCCGGGTGCTGGCGCGCGACCCAGCGCGCCTGTCCGGGCGACCGTGGGCCGGCCGTGTCGACGTCGTCCAGGGCGACGTGCACGACCCGTCCACCCTGCCCCCCGCCCTGGCGGACGTGGACGTCGCCTACTACCTCGTCCACAGCATGGGGGAGCACGCCGCCTTCGCCGCGCGAGACCGCGAGGCCGCGCGGACGTTCGGCCTGGCCGCCCGCGACGCGGGGGTGAAGCGCATCGTCTACCTCGGCGGGCTCGGCGCAGCCGACACGGGCCTCTCGGACCACCTGCGCTCCCGGCAGGAGACCGGCGAGGCGCTGCGCAGCGGAGGGGTTCCCGTCACCGAGTTCCGCGCCGCCGTCATCGTGGGGAGCGGCAGCATCTCCTTCGAGATGATCCGCTGGCTGGTCGAGCGGCTGCCGGTGATGATCTGCCCGCGCTGGGTCTTCCAGCGCATCCAGCCGGTCGCCATCGCCGACGTCCTCTCCTACCTCGCGGCGGCTCCCTCCGTACCCGAGACCGCCGACCGGATCGTGGAGATCGGCGGGGCCGACGTCCTCACCTACCGCGAGATGATGCTCGGCTACGCCGCCAAGCGGGGGCTGCGGCGTCGCCTCATCCCCGTCCCGGTGCTCACACCACGCCTCTCCTCCCACTGGGTGCGCTGGATGACACCCGTCCCGGCCTCCATCGCACGCCCCCTCGTGGAGGGGCTGCGCAACGAGGTCGTCGTCCGGGACGGCTCGGCCCTCCGCCTCTTTCCCTCCATCCGGCCGCTCACGTACGCCGAGGCGCTCGACCGGGCGCTCGAGAAGCTGGAGTGCGGGGAGGTGGAGACCGCGTGGAGCGACGCGCTCTCGAACTCCCCACCGGGGGTACCCACCGTCACCCTCACCACGGCGGAGGGCATGATCATCGAGCGGCGGACCGTGCAGGTGGACCTGCCTCCCGGGCCCCTGTTCCGCGCCTTCACCGGGCTCGGTGGAGAGCGGGGCTGGCTCTACATGGACTGGGCGTGGGAGATCCGGGGGATGCTCGACCAGCTCGCCGGTGGGCCGGGGTTCCGGCGCGGCCGGCGCGATCCCGACCATCTCCGGCCCGGCGACGCGCTCGACTTCTGGCGCGTGGAGGCGGTCGAGCCGGGGCGAATGCTGCGGCTCCGGGCCGAGATGAAGGTCCCGGGGCGCGCCTGGCTGCAGTTCGAGGCGCAGCCGGTCGATGGGGGCGGGACGCGGCTCAGCCAGACCGCCTACTTTGCGCCCCGCGGACTCGCCGGCCACCTCTACTGGTACGCCCTCTACCCGTTCCACGCAGCGATCTTCGGAAACCTGGTCCGGCGCGTGGCGCAGCGGGGACGGGCCCTTGCCGGAGAAGCCCCCGCGGGAGGGACACCGTGAGTCACGTTCCCGCCGACCGGATCCGGGCGGCGAACGGCGCCCCGGTGCGGCGCGACGGGGACCACGTCCTGGTCTGGACCACCGCCTTTCGGCGGACGTCGTGGAACTTCACGCTCGACCGGGCCGTCGAGCTGTCGAGGGACCTCTCCCGGCCGATACTGGTCCTCGAGGCGCTGAGGGCCGGGTACCCACACGCAAGCGACCGGCTCCACTCCTTCGTCCTCCAGGGGATGGCGGACAGCGCGAGGACCTACGCCGACGCCGGCGTCGGGTACCACCCGTACGTCGAGCCCGCGCCGGGGGCAGGTCGTGGCCTCCTCGCGGCCCTCGCCTCCCGGGCCTGCGCCGTGGTGACCGACGATGCACCCTTCTTCTTCCTGCCGCGCATGCTCGCCGCCGCGGCGGAGCGGCTCCCGGTCCGGGTCGAGGCTGTGGACGGCAACGGCCTCCTCCCGGTGCGGCTCGCCCCCACCACGTTCCCCACCGCCTACGCCTTTCGCCGGTTCCTCCAGGCCGAGGTCCCGGAGCGCCTCCCGTACTTCCCGTCCACGGACCCGCTCGACACGGAGGGGATCGCCGGCGCGGAGGTGCCCTCCGACGTGGCTGCGCGCTGGCCACGGGCCACCCCGGAACTCCTGGCGGCATCCCCGGCCGCGCTCGGCGCCCTCCCCATCGACCACGCGGTGCCTCCCGTCGCCGGCGTGCGCGGCGGGAGCGTCACCGGACGAGCGGTGCTGGCGGCCTTCCTCGCCGAGCGCCTCCCCCGGTACCTCGATCGGAGCCACCCCGACACGGACGGCTCGAGCGGGCTGTCCCCCTGGCTCCACTTCGGCCACGTCTCGGCCCACGAGGTCTTCCGCGCCCTGGCCAGGCACGAGGGATGGAAACCGGCGAACCTCGGGACCGGCCGGGGCGGAAAGCGGGAGGGCTTCTGGTGCATGAGCCCGCAGGCCGAGTCCTTCCTCGACGAGCTCCTGACCTGGCGCGAGGTGGGATTCAACATGCTCGCGCGGAGGCCCGACGCGGCGCACGACTTCGACTCGCTCCCTCCCTGGGCCATCCGGACGCTGGAGGCACACGCCGGCGATCCCCGCGACCCGCTCTACGACCGCGCCACGCTGGAGCGGGCGGCGACCCACGACGACGTGTGGAACGCCGCGCAGCGGGAGCTCCTCGAGCGGGGGCGCATCCACAACTACCTGCGCATGCTCTGGGGGAAGAAGATCCTCCAGTGGAGCGCCTCGCCCCGGGAAGCCCTCGCCACGATGCTCCAGCTGAACGATCGCTGGGCCCTCGACGGACGCGGCCCCAACTCGGCCTCGGGCATCTTCTGGTGCCTGGGGCGCTACGACCGCCCCTGGGCTCCGGAGCGTCCGGTGTTCGGGGTGATCCGCTACATGTCGTCGGAGAACACCGTCCGGAAGCTCCACCTGAAGGAGTACCTGCGGCGATTCGGCCGGCAGCCGGGCCTTCCCGGAGCCGGGTAGCGACCCTCACACGTGGTTCCGGAGCATGAGCTCCTTCGGGTGCGGCGCGAGATGGGTCTGCCCCTCGAGGTAGGTCACCTTGAGCTTGCGGACGTGGTGGCGGATCAGGGTCAGCGGCACGACCAGCGGCACGAGCCCCTGCCGGTAGTCGCGGATGGCGTCCTGGAGTTCCACCCTCTCGTCGTCGGGGAGCGTGTCCTTGAAGTACCCGGCCATGTGCTGCATGACGTTCATCTGCTTGCCGAGGGTGGCGGGTTTCGCCATGGCCCGCATGAAGATCTCCCCGTACCGGGAGACGACCTCATCCCGGGGCGTCTCCCTGGCCTTCGCGACGATCCTTCCGAGCTGCCGGTAGCCCTCGGGGTCGTGGGCGAGGAGCAGGAGCTTCTCGGAGGTGTGGAAGGCCACCAGGCCTCCGACGGTCCAGCGCCCCCGGAAGAGGTCCTTCAGGCGACGGTAGGCGAAGACCCGCTCGACGAAGTTCTCCCGCAGCCCCGGATCGTTGAGCCGCCCCTCCTCCTCCACGGGGAGCAGGGGGAGGCGATCGAGCAGTTCCGCCGCGAACATCCCCCTCCCGGACTTCGTGGGGGCCCCCTTCGCGTAGACCCTCACCCGCTCCATGCCGCAGCTGGGCGAGTCCTTCTTGAGGACGTAGCCGCACAGGTCGAGCTTCGCGATCTCGGAGACGCGCCGCTCCGCCCACCGGCGCATGGCATCGGTGTGGTCCACGTCGTTCTTCGGGTCGACGAGGCGGACCTCCTCCCCGCGACGCTCCAGCCGGATGGTCGGGCGCGGGATGCTCATGCCCACCTCGACCTCGGGGCAGACCGGGACGAACTCGACGTGATGGCCCAGCATCCCGGTGACGAAGTCGTCCTTCTTGTGTCCGCCGTCGAAGCGCACGTTCTGGCCGAGCAGGCAGGCGGCGACACCGATGCGGATGGGTTCTGCCCGTCGGGACTCGGCCATGGGTCCTCCCTGCTCAGCGACGGCGGCTTCCGCCGAAGAGGCTTCCGAGGACGCCGCGAACCAGCTCGCGGCCGATCTGGGTCCCCGCGGAGCGTGCCACGCTCTTCGCCATGGCGCCGAGGGTGTCGGTGATCTCGTTCCGCGGCTCGGCGGCGCGTCCCCGTCCCCGGGCCACCGGTGGCTCGGGGGCGCGTTCGGCTGCGCGGGCCTGCAGCCGCTCGTAGGCCGATTCGCGGTCCACCGCCTCGTCGTACTTGCCGCGAACCGGCGAGACCTTCAGCACCCGCTTGCGCTCGTCGGTCGAGAGGGGAGCGAGTCGCGATCGCGGCGGCAGGACGAAGGCCCGCTCCACCGGGGTGGGCGTGCCCTTCGCGTCGAGCAGCGACACCAGCGCCTCCCCCACACCGAGCTCGGTGATGGCGGTCGCCGCGTCCACCCGGGGATTCTGCCGGAAGGTCTCGGCCGCCGTTCGCACCGCCTTCTGGTCACGGGGGGTGAATGCGCGCAGGGCGTGCTGGACCCGGTTGCCGAGCTGTCCCAGGACGGTCTCCGGCACGTCGAGCGGGTTCTGGGTCACGAAGAAGACCCCCACCCCCTTCGACCGGACCAGCCGGACCACCTGCTCCACCTTCTCGAGGAGCGACCTGGGGGCGTCCCGGAAGAGGAGGTGTGCCTCGTCGAAGAAGAAGACCAGCTTCGGCTTCTCGACGTCGCCCACCTCGGGAAGGTGCTCGTACAGCTCGGAGAGCAGCCAGAGGAGGAAGGTCGAGTAGAGGCGCGGCGACAGCAGGAGCTTGTCGGCGGCCAGCACGTTCACGATCCCCTCTCCCCGGCCGTCGACCTCGAGGAGGTCACCGAGGTCGAGCGCCGGCTCACCGAAGAATCGGTCGGCGCCCTGCTGCTCGAGGGTGAGGAGCTGGCGCTGGATGGCGCCCACGCTGGCCGGCGAGACGTTCCCGTGGGTCCGCTGCAGCTCGCTCGCCCGCTCCGCCACGTGGGCGAGGAGCGCCCGGAGGTCCTTCAGGTCGAGGAGCAGGAGCCCGTCGTCGTCGGCGATCTTGAAGGCCAGGGAGAGCACCCCCTCCTGGACGTCGTTCAGCTCGAGCATCCGGGACAGGAGCACGGGCCCCATCTCCGAGACGGTGGCCCGGAGCGGGTGTCCCTGCTCGCCGAAGACGTCCCAGAAGACCACCGGGGTTCCGGCCGGCTCGAGCGTCGCCCCGAGCCTCTTCACCCGCTCCAGCATCTTCTCGTCCGGCTCGGCGGCCAGCGCCATCCCGGAGAGGTCCCCCTTCACGTCTGCCAGGAACACCGGGACCCCGGCCCGGGAGAGCCTCTCGGCGAGCACGCGGAGCGTGACGGTCTTCCCGGTGCCGGTGGCTCCCGCCACGAGTCCGTGGCGGTTCGCCATGCCCGGCAGGAGCGACAGGATCTCTTCCCCCTTGGCGACGGGGAGCGGCGGAGCGGCCATGCGCGGTAGTCCTCCCGTCGACTGGAATAGCACGCCGAGGAACCCGTCGCGCGCCTACCCGCTCCATCCGGTGCGGACGCCCAGCGCCGAGGCGACGCGAAGCACGTCGGTGATGATCCCGCCGGCCGTGAGCGCACCCCCCACTCCGGCGCCCTGGACCACGAGCGGCGAGCCGGAACGGCGCACCGTGCTCGCCGCCACGTAGGCCTCGACGTCGCGAAGGCTGGCTGCCCGGTGATCGGGAAGGACCTCCTCCGGTCCGACCCGGACCCGGCCGGCGTCGACGTCGACGTGGACCAGGTAGCGAAGGACCCGTCCCCGGGAGCGAGCGGCCTGGACCCGGTCCGCGAAGGGTCGATCCTGCCGACGAAGCGCATCGACCAGCTCGCCGGGAGAGGCCGCGGCCAGCGCCTCGGGCGGGAGCAGCGGCTCGAGCGCCACGTCGCCCACGTCGAGCCTCATGCCCAGCTCGCGGGCCAGGATCACCGCCTTGCGGGCCGAGTCGAGCCCGGAGAGGTCGTCCCGCGGGTCCTCCTCGGTGTAGCCGAGCTCGCGGGCCCATCGCAGGGCGAGCGAGAGCGGCGTCCCCTTCCCGGCCTCGGCGAGCAGGTAGCCCGCGGTGCCGGAGAGGGATCCCTCCACCGAGAGCACGCGATCCCCGGTGCGCACCAGGTTGCGGAGCGTTCCCAGGATCGGGAGGCTCGCGCCCACCGAGGTCTCGTAGTGGAAGTGGACGTGGGCCTGGCGCCGGGAAGCCCAGAGCCGATCCCGGTCCCCGGTGGAGGCCGCGAGAGGGAGCTTGTTCGCGCCCACCACGTGGATCCCGCGCCGGAAGGCCTCCTCGTAGATCGGAAGGAGCGCAGGGTCGGCGGTCACGTCGACCAGCACCGCTCCCGGAAGGCGAGCCAGCCGGTCGAGCGTCGCCGCCGCCGCGGGCATCCGGAACGGACCGGTGGGAGCAGCCCCGGCGACCGCCTCGCGCCAGAGCGCGAGGTCGATCCCGTGCTCGTCGAAGGAGAGACCGCGCCGATCGCCCACGCCCACCACGCGGAGCGCGATGTCGTAGTCGGAGGCGAGGCTCCCCGCCTGCTCGCGCACCTGGTCGAGCAGCGGCGCCCCCACCTTTCCCTTGCCGAGCACGAGCAGGGAGACGCCCTGCCCTCCGGAGGCGGTCCGGATCGTCGCGCGGGGAGCGCTCCGCCCCTCCACCCGGTCGCGGAAGGCGGCCACCATCGCCGAGAGCTCGTCCACGTGGATGAGGAAGGCGTCGTGCCCGTGGGGCGACTCGAGCCGCTCGAGCCGGGCCCCCGGCATGTGGCGCGCCATCACCCGCTGCTCCTCGGGAACGTAGAGGACGTCGGTGTCGACGGTGACGACGAGCGCCGGCTGGCGGATCCCGCGCAGCACCGCCTCGAAGTCGCCACGCCCGCGGGCCACGTCGTGGGTGTCCATGGCGCGGGTGAGCATGTGATAGGTGGCGGCGTCGAACCGGTCGACGATCTGCTGCCCCTGGTAGCGCAGGTAGCTCTCCATGGCGAAGAGGTCGGCCGACTGGGTCCTTCGCCCGTAGCGCTCCTCGAAGCTCTCCCATCCGCGATAGGTGCACATCGCCATCATGCGCGCCGCGGCCAGCCCGGCCCGGGGAGGATCGGCCGGGTCGTAGCGCCCTCCCGCCCAGCGCGGGTCCGCGGCGATGGCCTGGCGCTGCGCCTCCGAGAGGCCGATGGCCCAGGCCGAGTGCCGCGCCGAGTTGGCGATGGGGACGATGCTCCGGACCAGGTCCGGGAAGAGGAGTGCCCACTCCAGCACCTGCATCCCCCCCAGCGAGCCCCCGATCACCGTGCGGATGCTACGGACCCCGAGCGCCTGGCAGAGCTCGCCCTGCACGCGGACCATGTCGCGCACCGTGATGGACGGGAAGGTTCCCAGGTACGGGTGGCCGGTGTCCGGGTCCAGGGAGGCCGGGCCGGTGGTTCCGTAGCAGCTTCCCAGGATGTTGGAGCAGACGACGAAGTCGCGTTCCGGATCGAGGGCGCGGCCCGGGCCGAACATCTTCGCCCACCAGCGATCCACGTCGGCCGAACCGGTGAAGGCGTGGCAGACCACGACCGCGTTGTCCCCCGCCGGCGAGAGACTCCCCCAGGTGCGGTAGGCGACCTGAAGCCGCTCGAGCCGCGCGCCCGACTCGAGCACGAATGGCCCGGGCGGGACGTGCCAGCGCGTCTCCGGCGCGATGAAGGCGGCCCGCGCGGGGGCCAGGGGATCGGGGGGATGTTCGGCGAAGGGCATGGCCGCGCAGGACGGAGGACGGAAGGCGGAATCTAGAGGGAGGGAACCGTGCCAGTCAAGATAGCGGAGAAACCTCCGTTCACGTGGAGGGGAGCTCGAGCCGCCTGCAGAGGAAGTCGGCCAGCGCCCCCACCTCTCCCGGGGCGAAGGTGGGCAGGTCCCGGGGGGGTGGCTCGTCGGAGACCACGGCGATGAATCCCCGGGAGCGCGCGCACGCGAACTCCCGGCTCACCTTCCGCCGGTGGACCTCCACGCGGGGAAGCCGCTCCGACTTCCACCCCTCGACGAGCACCAGGTCGACCGGCGGCAGCAGCCGGGCCAGCGCGCGGGCGCCGCCGGACCGGGGCGGCCCGAAGATCGCGAGCTGCGCCGTCCCCTGGAGGGCGACCGAGGCGGCTCCGGCGCGGAGGAGCAGGTCGCTGTCCTTGCCCGGTACGTCGAACCCGTGGGGGTGGCCGGAATGCTTGACGACGGCGACCCGGAGGCCGCGCGCCCGGAACTCCTTCACCAGCGCGACGAGGACCGTGGTCTTCCCCGCGCCGCTCGGGCCCGAGAAGGCGACGATCGGCGCGGGGCCCCGCCGCGGCGTCGCGGTCTTCACTCTCCGAGAAGCCACGTCTCCACCCGATCCCCTTCCGGAACGTCCCCGGCCCCCTCGGGGACGCGCACCAGCGCCTGCGCCAGGGCGGGGCCCCGGACCTGCGCGGCATCCCGCCCGACCGGCCGGACCTTCCCGTCGGCATCCAGGGAGGCCCAGAGGAAGCGGGTCCGCCCCGGTCTCCCCTCGCAACGCTCCGAGAGCGGCAGCCATGCGCGCAGCCGGTGGATGCGCGCGGCACCGGCGAGGCGGAGGAGGGCCGGGCGGGCGAAGACCTCGAAGGCGACCAGGCAGGCCGAGGGGCTCCCCGGCAATCCCAGCACCGGCTTCCCCCCGAGCAGGGCGAAGAGGAATGGCTTGCCTGGCTTCATGGGGACGCCGTGCACGCGGATCTCCGCCCCCAGGGCCCCGAGGCACCCGGCCACCAGGTCCTTCTCTCCCACCGACACGCCGCCCACCGTGACCAGCGCGTCGGCTCCGTCGAGCGCCCCGGAGAGTGCTCCCCGCAGCGCAGGAGCGTCGTCGCCCACGGCCGCCCGCCGGACCTCGAACCCGCACTCCGAGAGGAGTCCGGCCAGGGCAGCGCCGTTCGAGTCGGGCGTCCGCCCCTTCACCACCTCGTCGCCGGTGGAGAGGAGGGCGACCCGCACCCGGCGGTGAACCTCGACGTCGAGGCAACCCACCGCCTCGAGCAGAGCCGCCTGGCGCGGCCCGATCCGGGCGCCGGCCGGCAGCGCCTCCCCTCCGGCTGCGACGTCCTCGCCTGCCGCACGGACGTTCTCGCCCGGTCGCGCCTCGTGCCGGATCAGGACCCGATCGCCACGCGCCTCCGTCGACTCCTCCCGCACGACGGCGTCGGCCCCCGGGGGCATCGGGGCACCGGTGAAGATCCGCGCCGTCTCGCCGGGAGCCAGCGGGGCCGCCGGAAGATCGCCCGCATAGAGCACCTCCCGCACCCTCAACTCGACCGGCCCGTGAACGTCGCCATGACGCACCGCGTAACCGTCCATCGCCGAGCAGGCGAAAGGGGGGGCTGCCCGGACGGCCCGGGTGGGATGGGCGAGAAAACGACCCGCGGCTACCTGGAGCGGTAAGCGTTCCGTTCCGATCGGCTGGACCGATTCGACGACACGAAGGCGGTGGGAATCGAGCCGGTTCACGGACGGATGATGCCATCGGGACGGGCCTGCTGTCCGACGAATTCCGCAACGCTTGCGTCGCGCGGGACTTGATCCGCCGCAATACGCAGGTTCTGCGGCAAAACGTCATGAAAACCTGGGCCTGAGTCGTGCATCTAGACCACGGTCAAGCATGGAGGTGCCCATTGATCTCGACCGCGCCCGTCACCGACTGTAACGCCTGCACCCTCGGCATCGCATCCGGGGGGCGGTGCCGATTCACCCCGTCCACGCGCGAGGCGGGAGCGAGTCTCTGCGCACAGGGGGAACGTCCGCGCACGGTCTACTTCATCAAGGAGGGGTTCGTGGCCCTCTCGGCGGTGAGCCCGAAGGGATCCGAGCTCGTCCTCACGCTCCGCGGTCCGACCTCGCTGCTCTGCACCGAGGCCATGACCAGCGAGCCCTCCGCCTACGAGGTGCGAGCCCTCTCCCGCGTCAAGCTCTGCGGGATCGCCGGGGATGCCATGAGCCAGTGGGTGGGGCCGGAACGCAGCCCGGCCCGCGTCATCCTCGATCTCATGCTCGCCGAGTCGCGGATGCAGCGGGACGAGGTGAACTTCCGCCAGGGCGACTGCATGTCTCGCGTGGCGCGCTTCGCACTGGCCCACTCCAAGTTCCTCGCCGACCGGCCCAACGCGGTCCGCAAGCAGGTGGTGGCCCGCATGCTGGGCATGCGCCCCGAGACCCTCTCCCGGTGCCTCACCCGGCTCGAGCAGGACGGAGTCCTCGATGCCTCGCGCGGCGTGCGGGTCCTCGACCATCGCCGGCTGGCGGCCATCGCGCTGGAGGACGCCGCCGCCTGATCGCGGTATGATCCCCTCATGTTCGGACTCGGCATCGGCGAGCTGCTGCTCATCGCAGCCGTCCTCCTGCTCCTCTTCGGCGCGAGCAAGCTTCCCCAGCTCGGTCAGGGGCTCGGCGAGAGCGTGAAGAGCTTCCGCAAGGCCTTTCGCGAGGTCCAGGGCGACGAGACCGACCGGAAGCCGCCCCCGCCACCCACGAAGTAGGGTTGCTCACCGTCCGGAGAGCAGCCGCCCCACCCGCTCGGTGAGGCGGGCCACCGCCGACCCGATCGCGTCGAGCATCCGACCCGCGAACCCCCGCCGCAACGCCTCCTCGGGCGGAACCCACCGCGCCAGCGCGGCCCGTTCCTCGAACCAGCGCCGCGCCGCCCCGGCCGTGCCCGGGTCGTCGATCTCCACCAGCGACTCCAGGTTCGAGAGGGAGAGGGGGTCCAGGTTGAAGCTCCCCAGCAGCACCTTCTCGCCGTCCACGACGGCCACCTTGGCGTGGTGCACGGAGCGGGTCCACTCCCGGATCTCGACACCGGCCTCGACCAGCCTCCGGTAGAGCCGGGTGGTGGCCGCACGGACCAGGGGGACGTCGCTGCGCCCCGCCAGGAGCAGCGTGACCTTCACTCCGCGTCGCGCGGCGGCGGTGATGGACCGGACGAAGCGGCGGTCGGGGAGGAAGTAGGCGTGAGCGGCCAGGATCTCGGAACGGGCCGCTCCGAAGGAGCGCCGGTAGAGGTTTCGCAGACGCCCCCCGCCACCGATCCCCGAGAGGTGGACCTGCACCCGGCCACGCGGGCGCGGGGGGCGCTCGCCCCGGAGCCGCGCCTCCAGCCACGCCGCCGCGGCCCCCCGGATCTCCACGGCGAGGTCCATCCACTCGGGCGCTTCGTCGGCGAGGTCCGGAGCGCGGCCGGGGCCGACCTGGCCGTACTCGTCCGCGATGTTGATCCCCCCGAGGAACGCGACCTCGCCGTCCACGAGCAGGATCTTGCGGTGGTTCCTGCGGAACCGCCCGGTGAAGATCGCGGAGAGCGGGTGGTAGATCTTCACCTCGGCCCCATCGGGCTCGAGCATCGACTGGAGCCACCGGCCGTCGAGCGCCGAGCCCCAGCCGTCGAGGATGACGCGGACGCGGACTCCCCTCAGGGCCGCCTGTGAGAGGGCTTCCCGGAAGGCGTCCCCGACCCCCTCGCGGGCCAGGTAGTAGATCTCGAGGTGCACCGACTGCCGGGCACCCCGGATGGCGCGAAGCATCCGGGGGAAGGCCTCCCGGCCCCCGGCCAGGAGGGTCACCGTGTCGCCGGAGTCGGCTGGGGCCCGCGCCATGGAACGAGGCTACATCGTCCCGGCGCCGGCGCGGCGTCCCGCCCAGGGCGCTCCGCGTTGATTCGCCGGGTCGGCGGGCCTAGATTCCCCCCTCGCATGGCGGAGACCGTCCTCGAGGAATTGAAGCGTTACGTGGGCTTCGGGCCGGACGACGCGTCGTCCCTGCGGGAGCTGCGGGAGGGGGCCTCCTCCGACTTCCCGGCCATCGCCGTGACCTTCTACGACCGGATCCTGGCCCACGAGGGTGCCCGCAAGGCACTCGTCGGCGGGGAGAGCCGGGTGGGCCACCTCCGCGAGACGCTGGTGCGGTGGATGGAGGAGGCGATCGGCGGCCCCTGGGACGAATCCTGGTGGGAGGCCCACTGCCGGATCGGCCGGGTCCACGTCCGCATCGACCTCCCCCAGCACTACATGTTCGGAGCCATGAACGTGGTCCGGGAGGAGCTCGGCCTTCGCATCGACCGGCTCTGGCCCGGCGACCCGGCACGCCAGGAAAGGACCCGGACGGCGCTCGGGAAGGTGCTCGACCTCGAGCTCGCCATCATGCTCCACACCTACCGGGAGGACCTGGTCGCCCGGGCGGCCCGGTCGGAACGGCTCGCCACCTTCGGACAGGTCGTGGGCTCGATCGGGCACGAGCTCCGGAATCCACTGGGGGTGATCGAGAGCTCGCTCTTCCTCATTCGTGGGCGCACGGGCGACGACGATCGGGTGAAGAAGCACCTCGACCGGATCGGTGACCAGGTCCGCCTCTCCAACCAGATCATCTCGGGGCTCCTCGACATGGTGCGGGACCGCCCCCTGCCCCGCGAAACCTTCCCGTTCGCCGCGTTGATCGAGAAGGCGGCCGAGGCCGTGGCCCGCCCTCCCGGCGTCTCGCTCTCCATCGTCGCTCCGGAGGGGCTCACGGCGCACGGAGACCCGGTCCAGCTCGGACAGGCGGTCGTGAACCTGATCCTGAACGCGGTCCAGGCGGTCGGTCCCGCCGGCTCGGTCCGCGTCCTGGCCCGCGCCGACGGAGGCGGGGTGGCGGTCGACGTCGAGGACGACGGGCCCGGGGTGGCCGAGGCGGTGCGCGGCAGGCTCTTCGAGCCGCTCATCACGACCAAGGAGCACGGCAACGGCCTGGGGCTCGCGCTGGTGAAGCGCGTCGCCGAGCGGCACGGCGGCACCGTCCACCACGAGCCCCGTGCCGGCGGCGGGACCCGGTTCACCCTTCGCCTCCCGGCGCCCTGACCCATGCGCCGATACCTGTTCGTCGACGACAACCGGGAGTTCGCCGAGAACCTGGTCGAGATCGCGGGTGAATGCGGATGCGACTGCGAGATGGCGGTGAGCGGCACCGAGGCCGTCGGGAAGGTGAGCCGGACCCGTTTCGACGCGGTCGTGACCGACATGCAGATGCCGGGGATGAGCGGCGCCGCACTGGTGCAGGCCATCCGTTGCGTCGACCCCGGGCTCCCCGCGGTGATCCTCACCGCACATGCCGGCGCCGCCGACCTGGACGCGGCCCGGCGCGAGGGGCTGCTCGCGGTGCTGGCCAAGCCGGCGCCCATCCACCGGCTCCTCGCCCTGCTCGGGGCGGCTCGCCGGGACGGCCTGCTGGTGGTGCTGGAGGACGACCCGGCCATGCTCGACAACCTCACCGAGGCGCTCCGGCTGCGCGGCTTCGCGGCGATCACCGCCGGATCGGTCCTCGACGCGGATGCGCTCGGGCCGGTGCGCCCCTTCGCCGCGCTCGCCGACCTGCGCCTGCCCGGCGGTCCGGACGGGGAGGCCATCCGGCGCCTGGAGAGGAAGTTCCCGGGAATCCCGGTCGTCACCGTCACCGCCTTCCCCTCGGCGGCCCCGGCCGCCTCCCGCGCCGTCTTCGGGAAGCCGTTCGATACCGCAGCGTTGCTCGACGTGGTGGAGCGGATCCACGCCGAAAGGATGGACCACCCGTGAACCTCCCTTCCCCGGCCCGCCGCTCCCGCGTCCTGGTGGTGGACGACAACGCCCCCCTCGCCGAGAACCTCCGCGACATCCTGGAGGATGCCGGATTCGTGGTGCGCACCGCGGGATCCTGCGCCGAGGCCCACGCCACGGCACGAGCCGGTTTCGACGTCGCGCTCGTCGACCTCGGCCTGCCCGACGGGAGCGGAACGGAACTGGCCCAGCAGCTCAAGGAGTCATCCCCCGACAGCGAGGTCGTCCTCCTCACCGGACACGCCACCATGGAGTCGGCGCTCGACGCGGTGCGAGCGGGCGCCTGCGCCTACCTCCAGAAGCCGGTCAATCCACCCGAGCTGGTCATGACCCTCGAGATGGCCATGCGCCACGTCCGGCTGCACTCGGAGAAGCGCGACCTGGCGCGGCGCGCCGCCATGTCCGAGAAGCTGGCCGCGGTGGGCACCATGACCGCCGGACTCTCCCACGAGATCCGCAACCCCCTCAACGCCGCCGCCCTGCAGCTGGTGGTGCTGGAGCGGAGGGTCGGCAAGCTCCCGCCGGACGAGCAGGGACCTCTCCTCCAGCCGCTCCACCTGGTGCGGGACGAGATCCGGCGCCTCGACCACATCCTGGAGGACTTCCTCCAGTTCGCTCGCCCGCGCGAGTTCTACCCCAAGCCGGTCGAGGTGGCCCCGGTGCTCGACCGGGTGCTCACCCTCCTGGGCGGGCCGGCGGAGAAGCGGCACGTGCGGGTCATGCGAGACTTCGAGATGGTCCCTCGGGTGGCCGGTGACGAGGAACGGCTCCAGCAGGTGGTCGTGAATCTTGGGCTCAACGCCCTCGACGCCGTCCGCGAGGGAGGCTGGGTCCGGGTCTCCTGCCGTCCCTCCGACGACCCCGAGATCGTGGAGATCCTCATCGACGACAGCGGCCCCGGCGTTCCTCCGGAGATCCGGGAGCGCATCTTCGAGCCCTTCTTCACCACCAAGGCGGAGGGATCCGGGCTGGGTCTCCCCATCGTCCACGCCATCGTGACCCAGCACGGCGGGACCATCACGGTGGAGGACGCTCCCGAGGGCGGCGCCCGCTTCGCGTTGCGGGTTCCCCGGGCGCGCTAGCTAGCCGGACCCGGTGAGGTCCTCGGCCCCGAAGTCGCCATTGCCCTGGGGCGCACCGCCGCTGGCGTACTCCTTCAGGCGGTACTGGATCTTTCGGACGCTGATGCCCAGGATCTCCGCGGCGCGCGAGGTGGAGCCGCCCACCATGTCGAGCGTGCGCAGGATGGCCTCCCGCTCGATCTCGTACAGGGTGGCACCGGGGATGAGCGCGCCCGGGCTGCGCTCCCGCGGACGGGGCCCCCGCAGCGTGGGCGGAAGGTCGTCGGCGGTCATCTCCGGTCCCTTGGCCAGCACCACCGCCCGCTCGACCACGTTCTCCAGCTCCCGGACGTTGCCCGGCCAGTCGTGGGCGAGCAACGCGTTCAGCGTGCCCGGCGCGAGCCCCCGGATCTCCTTGCCGTAGGCCTTTCCGTACTTCTCGACGAAGTGGCTCACCAGTGCGGGGATGTCCCCCTTGCGGTTCCGCAGCGGGGGCAGCGTGACCGCGACCACGTTCAGCCGATAGTAGAGGTCCTCGCGGAACTTCCCGGTCTTCACCTCGGCGGCCAGGTCGCGGTTGGTGGCGGCCACCAGCCGGACGTCGACCTTGAGGGTCGAGACGCCGCCCACCCGTTCGAACTCCTTCTGCTGGAGCACGCGCAGGAGCTTGATCTGCAGGGTCGGCGAGATGTCCCCGATCTCGTCGAGGAAGAGCGTGCCCCCGTCTGCCAGCTCGAAGCGCCCCTCCTTGCGGCCGGTGGCGCCGGTGAAGGACCCCTTCTCGTGGCCGAAGAGCTCGCTCTCGAGGAGGGTCTCGGACAGCGCCGCGCAGTTCACCTTGATGAACGGCTGGTCGCGCCGGGGTGACTCCTCGTGAAGTGCCTGGGCGATGAGCTCCTTGCCCGTGCCCGACTCGCCGAGGATGAGAACGGTGGCGCGCGTGGGCGCCGCCCGCTTCACCACCTCGTAGACCGCCTGGAGCTCGGGTGCGTCGCCGACGATGTTGTGGAAGCGGTAGCGCTCCCGCACCCGCTCGCGCAGGTTCTGGGTGTCGCGCTGCAGGCGCAGCTTCTCGAGCGCCTTCTCGAGCACCACCAGCACGGCGTTCACGTCGAGCGGCTTGACCAGGTAGTTCTCGGCACCGGCCCGCATCGCCTCCACGGCCGCCTCGACGCTCGCGTAGGCGGTCATCATCACGAAGACCGCGTCCGAGCCCTGCTCCCGCGCGCGCTTGAGCAGCGTGATGCCGTCCATCCGGGGCATCCGGACGTCGGCGAGCACCGCCGCGGGGGCGAAGGACTGCATGAGCTGGAGCGCGTCCTCGCCGTCGGCCGCCTCGACCAGCTCGTAGCCCTCCTCGGTCAGGATGTCCTTCAAGGCCTGGCGAGCGTTTCCCTCGTCGTCCACGACGAGGATCCGCTCCTTGCCACCGCGCGTCGGATTCTTGCCCAGCGTCATCTTCTTCCATCCCTCATCGTCCCTCCGCTGGACGGCGCAACCACTGCGGAGAGCCGCATCTTATGCACGATCGCGTCGCCTCGGTCCATCCAATTGGAGGCCAAACGTGCGAAGGTGCGGGGATCTTCCCGGCCGTTCGAGAAAGCGAAGGAGGCGAAACCCTTGCGGCAACTCCTGCCAGATGCGCTGGATCAAGCGTCGCCGCCCAGTTCCTTGAGCCGCCCGACCCGATCGTGGGGCCGCCACCGGAAACGGGCCCCCAGCTCCTCGGCCGCCCTCCGGCAGTCGTCCATGACGAGCCCGGGCACTCCCACGAAGCTGGCGTGGACCTCCGGGAGATGGCGCACCGCGGCACGGATGAACTCCCGTGCCGCATGCCACGCTGCCTCGCCGTGCCGGCTCGGGCAGAGCCGCACGTAGGTCGCCGGGTCAGGGGCGTTGAGCGAGACGACGACGGCGCCGAGTCCAGCCCGGGCCAGGTCCGGAGTGACATCGCGCCCCTCCCGGAGGTTCGCGAGCCCGTCGGTGTCGAGCCTGACCCGGGTGACTCCCGATCCGACGAGCCTCCGGGTCACCTCGAGGAGCACCTCGAGACGGCGGGTGGGTTCGCCGAGGCCGGTGAAGACGACCTCGGAGCGGCCGGCCAGCCCGAGCTTCTCCACCTGCTCCCAGGCCTCGTCGGCCGACGGTGGACGCGTGAGGCGCAGGTCGTGACCGCCCACCACCCAGTCGTCGTCCCGGATCTTCGGACAGAAGACGCAGGCCAGCGTGCAGGAGGAGGTGAGGTTCAGGTACAGCGCGTCGCCGAGCGCGTAGGCGTAGACCGGCACGGAGGGGACTTAATCGTCCCCCGGGCGGTGGCCACTGCAGCCGAGGCAGAACCGTGCCTCCGGGATGGCCCGGAGGCGCTGCAACCCGAGCGGCCCCCCGCAGGCACTGCAAGTGCCGTAGCTGCCCTCGGCGATCCGGCCGAGCGCTGCATCGACCTCGGCGAGTTCGCGCGCGACCTTGTCGGCCATCAAGGCTTCCGGGATCGCATCCACCGGCATGTAGGCCCCGGCCGCCGGAAGGCGATGAGAACGGCGCAGTGCCTCTCTCCGATCGAGGAGAAGGGAACGGGCGTCGCTTTCGATACGGCTCATGAAATGAGGTTCTCCGCGCCACGGGGCACGAGGAACCTCTTTCACGTGGCGTGCCGAAGTAGAACTCCACACATTCCAAGGGCATCCGGCGAAGCTCGTTGCGCCCGGACGCGACCTGGGCGCATTCGTTGCGCGTCAAGGATCGCGGGGGTCTCCGGCGCCAGCCCCGCGCAGCAGGGTCACGAGCGCCCGGAGGGCGTCTGTGGAGGTGAAGATCCCCACCACCGCCGAGCGCTCCACGACCAGTGCCGACCCGTGCTTCCGGTTGGCCATGGCCTCCGCGACCTCCTCCAGGCTGGCGTCCGGGGCGACCACGAATGGCTCGTCGCTCATCGCCTCCTCCACCAGCTCGCGGCCGACGTCCACGCCTCGAAGCGTCTCGAGCAGGTAGAGGTCCCGCTGCGACACCACTCCGACGAGCCTGCCCTCCTCCACGACCGGAAGGTGGCGTACACCTCGATCGCGCATCGCCTGGTGGGCCTCGGCCAGCGTCTGGCGGGTGGAGATGGTGTGCGGCGCCGGGGTCATGAACGGCCGGATGGTGTGGCGTGACATCGCGTCCTCCCTTCGCTTCACCCGTCAGCGTAACCCCGGAACCCGCGGTTGTCTCTGACCTCCTCCTGGGTTAGCTTCCGCGAACCATGGAGAAGACCTGGGTCAAGGACATCAAGGAAGGCGAGCGCGTGAAGGGCATCTTCGCGGTGTCGCGCAAGGCCGTGCCCACAGCCAAGAGCGGCAAGACCTACCTCGCGGCGACGCTGGTGGACCGAACCGGGGAGATCGAGGCCCGCTCCTTCGACCGGGTCGACGAGTTCTCGGCGCTCTTCGCGGAGAACGACCTGGTCGAGGTCGAGGGGGCCATCGGGACCTTCCAGGGCAAGCCGCAGCTGCGCTTCGAGACGATCTCCAAGGTCGACGCCACCACCGCCGGGCTCGACGCCGCCGATTTCGCCTGGGTTCCTGCTCCCGAGCCGCGCAAGCCGGAGAAGACGGCCCCCAGCGATGCCGCCACCGACGCGACCTGGAGCGAGCTCGTCGGGCTCGTGGAGGCCATCACCGACGTCCACGTCAAGGATCTCGTGAAGGCCTTCCTGGCCGACGAGGACCTGGTCTCCCGGCTTCGCCGTGCTCCAGCCGCGAAGAGCGTCCACCACGCCTACGCGGGCGGACTCCTCGAGCACACGGTGAGTTGCATCAAGCTGTCCCACCGGGTCGCCGACCAGTACCCCCAGCTCGACCGCGATCTCCTCGTCGCGGGCGCCTTCTTCCACGACCTGGGCAAGATCCGCGAGCTCGGATACGAGCGGGGCGTCGAGTACACCGACGAGGGGCGGCTGGTGGGCCACCTCGTCATGGCGGCGCAGTGGATCCACGAGAAGGCCCGCCGCGTGGGCACTCCCCGCGAGCTCGAGCAGCACGTCGTGCACCTCGTGCTGTCCCACCACGGACGGCTCGAGTTCGGTTCGCCCAAGACCCCGGTCACCCTCGAGGCTCTGGTCACCCACTTCATCGACGACCTCGACAGCCGGATGAACTCCTGGCTCGGGCTCATGGGTCGCGAAGGGGGAACCCGCCGCTGGACGGACGCACAGAACATCTACGGCCATCACATCTGGCGCGGCACCCTGCCCACGGCCCAGGTGGAGAAGAAGGCCCCGCCCGCCGAGCTCATGACCCCGGTCATCTACGTCCCTCGTCCGGCGGCGAACGGCCAGGCGCAGCGACGGCCCCAGGAAAAGAAGGCCAAGCCGCCCCGGCCCCCGCGCCCCGAGCGCACCGAGCCCAGGCCGGCTCCGGAGGGCGCCGCCGTCGAGGCCGCTCCCGTCGAGGCGACCGGGAGCGCTCCGCCGAGGATCGAGTCCCCTCCCCGCGCCGAGCGTCCTCACCGTCCCGACCGTCCCGATCGCGGGCCGCGCGGCCCTGGTGGGCCCGGCGGACCTGGCGATCGCAAGCCCCGCTACATGGGTCCGCGCCTCCCCGGGGACCGTGGCCCGAGCGCCCGTCCGGACAAGCCGAAGAGCCTGACGCACAACCCGTTCGCCGCCCTCGCCGCCAAGGTCGAGGCCACCCGCCCGGAGGCCCCTGCCGAGCCAGCAGCGGAATCCCCTGCCGAGGAGAGGGCTCCCGAGCCGACGCCGGAGACGCCTCCCCGGGAGTTCCCGGTCGAGGCCGCCACGATCACCGCGGCGACCCCGGAACCCGCCGGGGCTCCGGAGCCGTCGGAACCGCCCATCCCGCCCGCGCCGCCGGCTCCGGCCAGCGGAGATCCTGCTTCCTAGCGCCTTGGTCCCGTTCGGCCGCACCGCCGCGATCTTCGACGTCGACGACTCGCTCCTCGACGGCAACGCGGGCACGATCTTCAGCTGGTATCTCTACAGCGAGAAGATCATGCTCCCGGAGATCCGAGCGCGGATCCCACGGCTCGTGTACGAGTTCGCGCGCCGGCGGCTGGGCGAGAAGGACATGGTCGAGCTGGGATCGCAGTGCCAGGCCGGCCTCTGGGTGGACGACATCCGCACCCACGCACAGGTGTGCTTCGAGCGGCACCTCCGGAAGCGCATCACCGAGGGTGCAGTGCGGCAGATCCGCAAGCACCTGCTCTCCGGCCACTACGTGCTCATCGCCTCGGGCTCCCCTCAGTACATCGTCGACGAGGTGGCGCGCCACCTGAGGGTGCACGGCGCCATCGGGACCCGCACCCGGGCCATCGAGGGCAAGGCCACCTCCGACCTCCTTCCGCCCATCGTCTTCCGGGACGGCAAGCGGACGGCGGTGGCGGCTGCACTGGCCTCGCAGGGGATCCCGCTCTCCCGCAGCTGGCTCTACTCCGACTCGTCGGCGGACATCCCCCTCTTCGAGGCGGTGGGCCACCCGGTGGTGGTGAACCCGAAGGACGCCTTCCGCACCGAGGCCGAGCAGCGCGGCTGGCAGGTGGTCCACTGGAAGGAGCGGAGCAGCGAGGCCCAGGCGGACCTGGCCAGCGAGTGGACCAGCTGGGATGGCTAGCACCGGCTCCCTACGGGAGCCGGAAGAGCCGCTTCACGTTTCCGGTCGTGATCTCCGCGACCTCTCCCGCCGTCACCCCCCACAGTTCCGCCACCTTCGCCGCCACGTGGACCACGTGCGCCGGCTCGTTTCGCTTTCCCCGGAATGGCACCGGGGCAAGGAACGGGCTGTCCGTCTCCACCAGCAGCCGGTCCCGAGGAATCCTCCGGACCGCCTCCCGGATCTCCTCCGCCGCCTTGAAGGTCACGATGCCGGCCACCGAGACGTGCAGCCCCAGGTCCAGGTAGGTCCGCGCCGCCGCCCAGTCGCCGGTGAAGCAGTGGATGACACCTCCCGCATCGGGCAGCCCCTCCTCCCGGAGGATGGCGGCACAGTCCTGGTCTGCCTCCCGTACGTGGACCACGACCGGCTTGCCCACCGCGCGAGCGATCCGGATGGAGCGCCGGAAGCTCTCCCGCTGCACCTCGCGCGGCGAGAGATCGTAGTGGTAGTCGAGGCCGGTCTCGCCGACACCGACCACGGACGGGTCGCCGGCCAGGCGCGTGCTCTCCTCCCAGTCGGCCTCGGGTACGCGAGCGCACTCGTGCGGATGGATGCCGGCGGTGGCCGCGAAGACGGCGGGCCGGGACCGAGCCAGATCGAGGGCGTTCCCGAAATTTCCCGGGGACCGCCAGAGCCCGACCACGACGATCCGGTCGACGCCGACCGCCGCGGCCCGCGCCACGACCCCCT
This sequence comes from uncultured delta proteobacterium, assembly GCA_963831265.1. GTDB lineage: Bacteria > Myxococcota > Myxococcia > Myxococcales > Anaeromyxobacteraceae > CAIOAK01. Next base: position 121,804 of record CAWHPQ010000008.1, read on the forward strand.
CGACGTCGCCCTGGAAGTCCTCGAAGTCGAGGTGGGCGTGGGAGTCGATGAGGCTCACTTGACCCGCGTTCCGGGAGGCACGCCCTCGTCCACGATGAGGACCCGGGGCGGATCGCCGGCTGCCAGGAGCATGCCCTGCGAGGTGATGCCGCGCAGCGCCCGCGGGGCGAGGTTCGCCACGACCACGATGCGCTTCCCGACCAGTGCCTCCGGCTCGGGGTAGGACACGGCGATCCCGGCCACGATGGTTCGGGGCTCCGCCTCGCCGGCATCCACGGTGAGCTGGAGGAGCTTGTCGGCCTTCGGGACCCGGACCGCGGCCCGGACGATCGCCACCCGGAGCTCCACCTTCATGAAGTCGTCGAAGCCGATGATCCCCGGGGCGGCGGGGGCGTCGCCGGCGGGCCTGGCGGAGGCCTTGCTCGCGGTCTCCGCGGGGCTCGCGGACCGGGAGACGCCCGCAGCCTCGCCGGGCGCACCGGCCACCAGCCGGGCCACCTGCTTCGCCTCCAGCCGGGCGATCTGGGGTGGCTTCGCCCGGGCCATCACCGGCGGCCCGGCGAACGGGTCGAAGTCGGCCGACCAGGTCCCCGGCCGGGCCTGCCCGAATGCGGCGCAGAGGTCGTCCGAGAAGACCGGCATCACCGGCCAGAGCATGACCGAGATGGCGCGAAGGGCCCGGGCACAGGAGAGGAGCAACTGTCTCGAGCCCGGGGACGAAGCGGCCTCCCAGGGCTTTCCCTCCTGGAGCCGCTTGTTGCAGGCGTCGGCCACCTGGTTCACGAGCCGCACCACCTCGCGATACTCGAGCGCCTGGTAGGCCGGACGCGCCAGGCGCAGCGCCTCCCGGGCTACGCCGGCGATCCCTGGCTCCGGCTCGCCGGAGAGCTCCCCGCCGGACCGCTCGATGAGCGCATAGACGCGCGACGCCAGGTTGGCGACGTTGTTCGCGAGATCGGCGTTGATGCGGTTCCGGAACTCGTCGAGGGAGAGATCGGAGATCCGAGACGCCGGGACCGAGGTTGGCGGCGTAGTAGTAGCGCAGGAGCTGGGGATCGAGCCCGGAGTCGAGATAGGTCTTCGCGGTCACGAAGGTCCCGCGCGACTTCGACATCTTCTCCCCGTTCACCGTGAGGTGTCCGTGCACCGCGAGCCGGTGCGGCAGCTTCAGCCCGGCCGCGCCCAGCATGGCCGGCCAGAAGACCGCGTGGAAGCGGAGGATGTCCTTCCCGATGAAGTGCTCCAGGCGCGACGGGGACCCCGGCGCGAGGTAGGTGGCCTCGTAGGCGGCCGGGTCCAGGCGCGCGTCAGCGGGGGCCTCCGCCGCGAAGTAGTGCTCGCCCGAGGAGAGGTAGCCGATGGGCGCGTCCAGCCAGACGTAGATGAACTTTCCCGGGAAGTCGGGATCGTTCACCGGGAAGCCGAAGTACGGTGCGTCGCGGGTGATGCACCAGTCCTGGAGGTCGTCGAGCCAGCCCTTCACCTGCTCCCGGACCGCAGCGTCGAGATGCCCCTCCCCCTCCACCCATTCGCGGATGGCGGGCTCCACCTTCTTCAGATCGACGTAGGCGTGATCGCTGGCGCGGACCACCGGTGAGGTACCGCAGAGGACGCAGCGCGGGTCCTTCAGCTCCCGGGGATCGTAGGTGGTCCCGCACTTCTCGCAGACGTCGCCGTACTGCCCGGGCGTGGCGCACTTCGGACAGGTTCCCTTCACGAAGCGATCGGGGAGGAAGCGGGAGTCCTTGGCGCAGAAGAGCTGCTCGACCGACTTCTTGTAGATGAGCCCGCGGGACTTGAGCGCGTCCCAGATGCGCCAGGCCCACTTCCGGTTCTCCTCCGAGTCGGTGGTGTAGTAGGTGGAGAAGTCGACCCCGAATCGCTGGAAGTCCTGGTGCTGCTCCTTCCGGTAGCGCTCCACGAACTCCCTGGGGGACACGCCCACCTTGGCCGCGTTCACCTCGATGGGCGTACCGTGCGAGTCGGCGGCGCAGACGTAGGTCACCTGGTCCCCCAGCGATCGCCGGTAGCGGACGTAGATGTCGGTCTGGATGTACTCGACGAGGTGGCCGAGGTGGATCGACCCGTTGGCGTACGGCAGGGCACTGGTCACGAGCAGTTTCTGGCTCAAGCGCTTCTCCTCTCCCGTTCCGGCGTGCGGAGCATCCCGACGAGCCAGCGCTCGACGAGGATCGCGCCATCGGATCCGGTCTTCATGGAATGGTCGGCCTCGGCGAGCGAGGCGAGCCCCTCGAGGAGCTCGTCGCGGCCGAAGCGCAGGGCGGCCTGGTACTTCATCCACAGCCCGTAGGGCTTGCGCTCCTTCAGCTCGCCCGGGTCGATGGTGGGCAGCACGCTCGCGTTCCACTCGGCGAACGACCCGACGCGACGCCCGCCCGCGGCGACCCGCCCGCGCTCCCGCTCGACCAGCATGCGGCGGACCGTGCCGGCGAGCGACCCCACCAGCATGTGCGGGCTCGCGCCGTCGGCGAGGCTGCGCCGGAGCACCCCCAGCGCAGCCGGAAGGTCCCGGGCCTCGACGGCGTTCCCGAGGGCGAAGAAGGGATCGGCGGCCGTGCGGATCACGAGGGCGTCGACGTCCTCCGCGCGGATCACCTTGCGGTCGCCCACGAAGGTCGCGAGCTTCGCCACCTCGCCCGCGAGCGCCCGGGCGTCCGCGCCGACCAGAGCGGCCAGGCGAGCCTCGCCGCCCGGATCCACCGTCTTGCCGGTCCTGGCCAGGATCTCGGTGAGCAGCGGGCCGATGACCGGGCGCTGTGCGTCCCAGGTTCCCTCGCTCGCCACCACGAGCGAGATCCGGCAGCCCGCCGCGGCGATCCGCTTCACGATCGGCAGGCGGCCGTCCACCTTGCCCGCCGCGACCAGGAGGACGTGTCCGGCCGGGAGCCCCCGCTCGAGCAGCGCCTCGAGCGCGGAGACGTCGTCCCTGGCCGCCTGGAGCTTCTTCTCTCCCGCGAACCGTCCCGCCTCGGCGAGGAAGGTCCCGTCCTCTGGGCGAAGGGGAGCATCTCCCTGGATCTTCTCCTCCCACTCCTCGGGCCTCGGCGGCGCGTCCCCCGCGAGATCGGCCGTGGACCATCCGAACCGGGCCGCCAGCGCCACCAGGCGGCGCGCAGCCTCGCGCTGCCGCCCCTCGCGCCACATGTCGCTGGCCCGGGTGAAGGCGGCGCCCAGATCCTCCTTCGACTGGAGGAAGGCCGGCTCGACGACGAGCACGACCTTGGCGCCTCCGAAGAGCCCGCCGGTGGCGAGTTCAGCCGCCACCTCGCCCGGCCCCGCCGCACCGTCGATCTCGACCAGGTTGAGGGAGCGCTGCGCCTCGGGGACGAGCGCCTCGGCGAGGCTCCGCGCCGCGCGGAGCGTGAGGAAGGCGTCGCCGTCGAGGAGGTAGGACGACGACGGCTTCCCGTCCCGGATGGCCGCCAGTGCTCCCTCGAGGTCGAGGGTCGGCTCCTTCTTCCTCGCCGGGGGCCTAGCCATGGAACCACCCCACGAGCATGCGCTCGAGCGTGAGGGGTCCGCTGGCGTTGTGGCGAAGCGCCACCAGCGCCCGTCGCACCGCCTCGATGCGGCGGAGCGCCACCGCCGGTCCGAGCCGGGCAGCGGTGGACGTGGCGTGCTCCAGGTCGACGAGCGCGAGCGGAGCCCCCTCCCCCGCGGAGGCTCGCACCAGGACGTCCCGCAACCAGACCAGCAGGAGCTCGCAGACGTCCCGGGCGCGGTCGCGCTTCGCTCCGTGGCGAGCCGCGAAGGTGATCCAGGGGCGGGCGTCGTCGGCGGGCAGAGCCGCGGCCTCCTCGACGGCGACGCTCCTCTCCTTGATGGCCTCCTCGTCGAGCGCGAGGGCCTTGCCGAGGGACCCGGCGGCCAGCGTGGTGGCGAGGCGCGCCTCCTCCGGCGTCCGCCCCGCCGTGGCGAGCCGCTCCAGGAGCAGGGCGTCGGGGAGCGGAGCGAACGGAAGCCGCAGGCAGCGCGATCGAACCGTCGGGAGCAGCCCGTCGGCCGAGGAGGAGACCAGCACCAGCGTGGTGTCGGGCGGTGGCTCCTCCAGGGTCTTGAGGAGGGCATTCTGGGCCTGCGGATTCATGGCGTCGGCGGGGTCGACGAGGACGAAGCGGCGCCGCCCCTCGAAGCGGCGGAGGGAGAGGCGGCGGTCCACCAGTTCCCGGATCTGGTCCACGACGATGTCGCGCGACGGCGTGCGCCCGCCCTTCGGCTCCCACCGGCCGGCCCGGGCCATGTCCCGCTCCCGCTCCACGACCAGCACGTCGGGATGGACGCCCCGCGCGATCTTGCGGCAGGGTGGGCAGTCGCCGCATGCGTCCCCGTCGGACCTCTCGCAGTTGGCGGCCTGCGCGAGCAGCCTCGCCACCGTCCCCTTCCCGACCCCCGCCGGACCGGCGAAGAGGTAGGCGTGGTGGAGTCCGCCGCGCCGGACCGCGGCGCGAAGGGCATCGACGGCCCTCTCCTGGCCGATGATCTCCGCGAAAGGCATGGGGGCGGGGAAGATAACACGGCCGCCGCGCCGCCGCGGGGGGGCTACGTGGCGAGGCGCCCCGCCAGCCGGGCCACCGCTGCGGCCAGCTCGTGGGGATCGACGGGCTTGGCCAGGAAGGCCTGGAAGCCGGCGGAGAGAGCCCGGTCCCGGTCGGATGCCTGGGTGTACGCGGTGAGCGCCGCCGCGGGGACCCTTCCCCCCTGTCGGGGTCGAGCTCCCGCACCCTGCGGATGAGGGAGATCCCGTCCTCCCCGGGCATCCCGATGTCGGAGAGGAGGACGTCCGGAGGCTCCCCCGAGAGTGTCTGGAAAGCCGCGGAGGCCGAGCTCGCCGTGGAGACCCGCGCACCGGCCTGCTCGAGCAGGTGGCGCAGGGCGTCGAGCGTGTCGTCGTCGTCGTCCACCACGAGCACGTGAACGTCGGCGAGGCTCGGGATCTCGCCAGGGGGGCGCCAGGGGCGGCCCTCGCCCCGGGGCACGGGGCGCGTCGGCGCGCGCGGGGCGTCGAGCGGCGTGGGAAGGTCCACCGTGAAGATCGCTCCCTGGTTCCTCCCCGGGCTGGATGCGCTCACGCTCCCACCGTGGGCCTCCACCAGGTGGCGGACGATCGCGAGTCCGATGCCCAACCCGCCATGCGCACGGGTGGGGCTCGAGTCGGCCTGCCGGAAACGCTCGAAGACGTGGGGCAGGAAGTCCGGGTCGATGCCCGCGCCGTCGTCGCGGACCTCGAGCCGCACCAGGTCGGGGAGGCGCCGGACCCGGACCTCCACCCGGCCCCCAGCCGGCGTGAACTTGATGGCGTTGGCGAGGAGGTTCCAGACGACCTGCTGGAGCCGTGCCGGGTCGCCCCTCACGGCCCCCGCCCCCTCCTCGATCTCGATCTCCAGCAGGATTCCCTTCGCGTTCGCCGCCGGCCGCACCGTCTCCGCGGCAGCCTCCACCGCGGCCCCGAGGTCGGCCTCCCGGACGTCGAGCTTGAGCCTGCCGCGCACGATGCGGGCCACGTCCAGGAGGTCGTCGACGATCTGTGCCTGCGTGGTCGCGCTCCGCTCGATGGCCTCCATGGCCCGCTCGGTCGCCTGTGCGTCGAGCCGCCCGGTACGGAGCAGCCTCGACCAGCCCAGCACGGCGTTCAGCGGAGTTCGCAGCTCGTGGGACACGGTGGCGATGAACTCGTCCTTGGAACGGCTGGCCTGCTCTGCCTCGGCGCGCGCCTCCTGCTCGCGGGCGAGCAAGGCGGCCCTCTCGGCCTCGCTCCGGCGGGCCTCGGTCCGGTCACCGAAGACGATGGCGACGCCCTGTGCCTCCCTGCCCTCGGCGCGGATGGGAGCGGCCAATCCCTCGATGGGATACTCCCGGGCACCCGGGGCGAGCAGTGTCACGCCCGGTCCGAGCGGCGTCGGACCGCCGCTCGTCAGCGCCGCCGCCACCGGATCCGGAACGGGTTGCCCCTTCTCGTCGACTGCGCGGAACACGTCCCCGAGCGGTCGCCCCACCGCCTCGGGTCCGGCACCGATGAGCCTCTCGGCCGCCGCGTTCACCAGCGTGACCATTCCCCGAACGTCGGTGGCGATGACGGCGTCGGCGATCGACGCGAGCGTGGTTCGCAGCCACTCCCGCTGCTTGCGCTCTGTCTCCTCGGCGCGCAGCCGGTCGGCCTCCATGTCACCGAGAGCGAGCGCGTTCCAGTAGACGACCGCGGCAGCCACCACCACGGCGCTGACCACCACGAAGGAGGCTCCCAGGAGGGCCTCGTACTTGCCAGCGCGAAGGCCGACGACGAGGAAGAACCACCCCAGACCGATCGGAACGACGAAGACCGCGCCGATGAGCCGTCGCGCCATGAACCCGGCCAGTCCGGGCGCGGTGAATACCCGCATCACCCCGGATTGTGGCCGGTCGAGGAGCAGTGCGGTGACCAGCAGGAAGAAGCCGATCCCCGCGTAGAAGGGCACCTGGGTGCTGGCCGCAAGCCCCTCCATGGGATCGACGCCGTAGGCATAGCCGATGATCGCCTGGAGCGGGACCAGCGCCGCGGCGAGCGCGAGGAGCTGGGCCGGGCGGGTGCCCGCCTCGGTCTCCAGGTCGTGGACGGCGAGGCCGATCCCGATGAAGAGGAAGGCCAGCGCCGAGTTGGGGGCCATCCGGCCGGGGTATCCCGTGGCACCGCTGTCGTTGAACAGGATCTGGTCGATCCCCAGGTTGACGTGGGCGACGTACTCGACGAGCGTGAGGAACCCCACCACTCCCACCACCACCCCGACGAACTTGGCGAGGAGGCGCGCCCGGGGCCCGGATCGGCGGGAGGCCAGCGTGCGGGCGGCGAATCCCGCCACCAGGAAGCTCAGCGCCGAGTTGGCCTTCACGGCGATCGACCCGGGAATGCCGGCGCGCAGGAGTGGAAGATCGAGCGCCCATCCGACGAGGATGGCGACCCCGAGGAACGCGGTCGCCTCGGCGGCGGCTCGCGCCAGCATCTCGAGGTTCCGCGTGAGTCGCCGTGGTTCGACGGACATTGGGGACGTGGTCATGTTGACCCCCTCTCCCGGCCCGCGCAAGCGACATGGCTGCACGGGGCCGCCGAATGGACCGCGATGGGGCACGTGCTACCCTCGCCCCCGGAGGTTTGCATGAGGCTCACGCCGCTCGACATCCAGCAGAAGCGCTTCGCCCGAGCCGTCCGGGGCTACGACCGGGATGAGGTCGAGACCTTCCTGGCCCTCACCGCCTCCGCCTTCGAGGATCTGGTGAAGGAACTCCATGGCCTCCGCGAGGAACTGGCACGCCGGGACGAGGAGATCGCATCCCACCGTGACCTGGAGCGCACCCTCCAGGAGACCCTGGTCACCGCCCAGCGGGCCAGCGACGAGATCCGGGAGTCGGCCCGCAAGGAGGGGGAGATCGTCATCGGCGAGGCCGAACTCCAGGCGGAGAAGATCGTGCAGGGAGCTCACCAGCGTTTCCTGCGGATCGTCGACGACATCCAGGAGATGAAGCGATTGCGGGTCCAGTTCGAGGCCTCGGTCCGAGCCCTCGTGGAAGGCCATGCCAAGCTCCTCGACACGTTTGGGGACACCGCCGTGGAGGATCCGGTGAAGTACCTGGCCGGGCGCAAGAAGGGGTCGGGGGAGAGCTGAGGAGGAGGGCGGAACCGTGGTCCGTGGCCGTGGTCCGTGGCCGTGTTCCGTGGCCGTGGTCCGTGGCCGGGTTCCGTGACCGGGTTCCGTGACCGGGTTCCGTGACCGGGTTCCGTGACCGGGTTCCGTGACCGGGTTCCGTGACCGGGTTCCGTGACCGGGTTCCGTGACCGTGTTCCGTGACCGGGTTCCGTGACCGGGTTCCGTGACCGTGTTCCGTGGCCGTGTTCCGTGGCCGTGTTCCGTGGCCGTGTTCCGTGGCCGTGTTCCGTGGCCGTGTTCCGTGGCCGTGTTCCGTGGCCGTGTTCCGTGGCCGTGTTCCGTGACCGTGTTCCGTGGCCGTGTTCCGTGACCGTGTTCCGTGGCCGTCTCCTTTGCGGGTGGGGCCTGCCTGGAGGCGCACGCCCCGCGCCAGGCCGCGAGCGTGGGTGGGGAAGGACCGCGTCGGCCTGTCACGGGTCCTGCGCCGGAGGGGGCAAACCCCACCCGCAAAGGAGCCGCACATGGCACTCAAGGTCTTCGAAGTCTCGCTCGAGCTCATCCGGTCGCTCGAGCAACCTCTCGCGACCCTCGACCGGCGGGACACCGACCTCGCGAAGCAACTTCGCCGGGCCGCTGCGTCCGTCTCCTTGAACCTCAGCGAAGGCAGCCGGCGCCAGGGGAAGGACCGCATCCACCTGTGGCGGGTCGCTGCCGGGAGTGCGGACGAGGTCGCTGCAAGCCTGCGCGTCGCGGAAGCGTTTGGCTACCTGAAGGCCGCCGGCTCCGCGCAATCCCTGGCTCTCTGCGACCGCGTCCTCGCCATGCTCTGGCGCTTGACGAATTAACGGCTGGTCACGGCAAACGGACCACCGTCACGGACCACCGTCACGGACCACCGTCACGGACCACCGTCACGGACCACCGTCACGGACCACCGTCACGGACCACCGTCACGGACCACCGTCACGGACCACCGTCACGGACCACCGTCACGGACCACCGTCACGGACCACCGTCACGGACCACCGTCACGGACCACCGTCACGGACCACCGTCACGGACACACCCCCCGCCCGCGCTAATGCGCCCCCGCCCAGCTCCCCGCCGTCCCAACCTCCACCTCGAGCGACACCCGCAGCTCCGCCGCCCCCTCCATCCCCTCCCGGACCAGCGCCTCCGCCGCGCCGATCTCCGCCTCGGGGACCTCCAGCACCAGCTCGTCGTGCACCTGCAGGATCATCCGCGACGCCAGCCCCTGGTCGGCGAGCGCCCGATCCACCCTGAGCATCGCGAACTTGATGATGTCGGCCGCCGTCCCCTGGATGGGCGTGTTCACCGCCATCCGCTCCGCCGCCTGGCGCAGTCCTGGATTCCTCGAGCGGATCTCGGGAAGCTCCCTCCGCCTGCCCCAGAGCGTCCGCACCTCGCCCGACTCCCGGGCCGCGGCGACCGTGGCCTCGAGCCAGCGCTTCACCCCCGCGTAGCGCGCGAAGTAACGGTCGATGATGGCCTGCGCCTCCGCCGGTGGCATGTCGAGCCGCTGAGCCAGGCCGAAGGCCGACAGGCCGTAGGCGATCCCGAAGTTGAGGACCTTCGCGACCCGACGCTGGTCGGAGGTCACCTCCTCCGCCGGCACCCCGAACGTCTCTGCGGCCGTGCGCGAGTGGACGTCCTCCCGGAGAGAGAACGACTCCAGGAGCGATGGATCCTCGGCGAAGTGCGCCAGGATGCGCAGCTCGATCTGCGAGTAATCGGCGGAGAGCAGCACCCGCCCGGGCGGAGCCACGAAGGCGGCCCGGATCCGGCGAGAGAGCTCGGTCCGTACCGGGATGTTCTGGAGATTCGGGTCCTGGGAGGAGAGGCGCCCGGTGGCCGCCCCTGCCTGGTTGAAGGTGGTGTGGATGCGCCCGTCGGCGGGATCGACCAGCAGCGGCAACGCATCGACGTAGGTCCCCTTCAGCTTGGAGAGGGAGCGGTGCTCGAGGACGAGGCGCGGGAGGGGATGCTCCTCCGCGAGCTTCTCGAGGACGTCCTGGTCGGTGGACGGGCCGGTCTTGAGCCGCTTCACCACGGGCAGCCCCAGCTCCACGAAGAGCACCTGGGCGAGCTCCCTCGTCGATGCCACGTTGAAGGTGCGGCCGGCAGCGGCGTGGATGCGCGCATCCAGATCGCGCATGGCAGCGCCGAACTCGGTGCTCATCGCTCCCATGGCCGCCGAGTCGACGGCGATGCCCGCATGCTCCATCCCGGCCAGCACCGGCACGAGCGGCAACTCGACCTCCCCGTGGATGCGAGCCAGCCCCTCGTCACCGAGCGCACGGGTCAATGCGGCCGCCAGGGCGGGCAGAACCGCCGCGGCCGCACCACCGTGCACCGCAGTCTCCGCCACCGGGTACGAGGCCGGATCCCCGCCTCCCCTCCCCGCGTCCGCCGGCGCCGGGGGGATCCCCACGCCCAGCCGCTCGCGCGCCACGTCGGCGAGCGCGTGCTCCCGGCGGGACGTGAGCAGGATTCGGCTCGCCAGGTCGGTGTCGATGCCTCGCGGCGGCATGGACAGGCCGAGGTGGCGCAGGGCATGGATCTCGGCCTTCCGATCGTGGGCGTGGACCTCCACCGCCGGATCCTCGAGGAGGGTCCGGAGCGAGGCCGCCGCCTCGGCAGCGGCGAGCTGCGGAGGGGCTCCCAGGTAGCGGTGCCCGATCGGCACGTACCAGGACCGCCCCGCGGCCGCGAACGCCACGCCGGCCGGGGGGAACCTGCGAGGCAGTGGCGACGAGAAGGCCGCTCGCAGCCCCACCTGGCCCGCTCGCCGGGCATCGGCCACGGCCGCGTCGAGCGCCTCCCGCGTGGCCACCACCTCGGTGGCGATCCCGGCCTCCGTCGAGGGCGCGGGCGCGGGGAGTTCCCGCAGAAGGCGGCCGAACTCGAGCTCGGTGAAGAGCGCGCGGGCCCGCTCGGTGTCGACCGGACGCCTTGCGAGGTCGCCCGGGCCGCGGGCGAGGGGGACGTCCTCCTTCAAGGCCACCAGGGTGCGGTTCAGCCGGATCCGATCGGCCAGGCCCTTCACCTTCTCCTGCAGCTTCGCCCCGCCCCGGGCGACGGCCACGGGGATCTCCTCCGGGCGGGCCAGCATGGCCTCCACCGTCCCGAAGTGTCGGACCAGCGCGGACGCCGTCACGTCGCCGACGCCCGGAACGCCGGGGACGTTGTCGATCTTGTCGCCGGTGAGGGCCATGAGCTCGATCACCTGATCGGGGCGGACTCCCAGCTTCTTCTCGACGTCCGCAGCTCTCGTCCACCCGCCCCGCCCCGCAGCCTCGGCCATCGGGTCGTAGAGCTCGATCCCGTCGCCGACGAGCTGCGCGAAGTCCTTGTCGCCGGTGACGATGACCACCTCGTAACCCTCGGCGCGAGCGCGCCGGGCCAGGGTGGCGATGACGTCATCGGCTTCCACTCCCGGCTCCTCCAGCACCGGCACGTCCAGCGCACGGGCCACCGCCCGGACCAGCGGGAACTGCCGTACGAGCTCCTCGGGAGCCTCCGGGCGGTTGGCCTTGTAGGACGGGTCGAGCTCGGTGCGGAAGGTCGTCCGGCTCGCGTCCAGCACCAGCGCCACGTGGGTGGGCGCGTGCTCCCGCAGCGCCTTGAGCAGCATGGTGGTGAAGCCGTAGACGGCGTTGGTGGGCTGTCCCTTCGTCGTCGACAGGTGCGGGATGGCGTGGAACGCCCGGAAGACGAAGCCGGAACCGTCGATGAGGGTGAGCGTGGGCACGGGCGCCCTCGCCTCAGCGGATGGTGATGGTCTGGCCCACGTCGAGGCCCGGGGGGATCATCATGAGCATGTCGCCGGTGAAGGTCGCGTAGAAGACCCGTCCAACGTACTCCAGCCCCGGGAAGATGCTCTTGTCGAAGGAGGTGACGGACGTTCCGCCAGCGGAGCTGGTCGGGCGGCGCGAGAGCGCCACCAGACCACTCTGGGTGACGAAGTCGACACCCGCGTCCCGGACCGGAGGAGAGGTCTCCGCATCGCATCCGGGAACGGTCGTGAGGCAGAAGCGCCCGACGCGGAACCCCACGGCGGGCCCGGGCTGCATCGGGTCATCCATGTCCGGATAGGCCGAGTAGGGACGGGTCGGGTAGGCGGACGGGTAGTAGAACCGGCGCGCCTTCCTGGCCAGCAGGAGGGCCTCCCCGGTGAGCCCGGCCTCGTCGGTCCAGGCGAGCTGGTAGCTGACGTCCATGATCGGCCGGCCGGCGTAGCCCGCCACCGACCCGGAGAGCAGGAGCCCCCCGGCTCGGACCCAGGCGCCGCGGGGGAAGTCGCTGCTCGGGGGGTTGTTCCGGAAGGCGGTGAGCACCCTGCGGGCATTTTCCGGCCGCTGGAACCAGGCCACCAGGCACTGGTACTCGGTGGCCAGGGCAGGGTCGGCGGACGGGTCGACGACCGGCGAGAGGCGCATGGATCCCCCCGGGTAGAGCACCTCGTCGGGCGCGAGGAGCGAGGCGACGACCGCCTCGTGGGCCAGGGGTGCCTTGGTGGGATCGTAGACCGGTACCGTACCGCCGGTCGGGATCCAGTTCGGTCGCGTCGACGGGCAGGGGTCGTTGTCGAGCAGGAACTGTCCGATGTCCCCGGGGGTCCCGTCCCTCTCAAGGGTGTGGATCCCCAGGTCCGGCCGGGCCACGATCGCCCCCGGAACCCAGTAGGAATCGTCGGGCAGGACCCCGTCCACGGAGGGGACGGCCGCTTCCTGGATGGCCAGGTAGAGGGTCGCGTCGCCCGAGAGCCCCAGGACCGCGCGACGCTGGGCCAGGCCGGGGAGCACACCCTGGTAGGAGACGAGCCAGCGGTCGTCCTTCGTGAAACCCGGCCAGACGGTGATTGCCTCCGCCAGGTCCGTTGCGTTCGAGACCACCTTGCTCGGCGAACCGTCGAGCCAGAGCCCGATCGCGGCCGTCCCGTCCGGGAAACCGAAGAGCGACGAGTTGCCGAGCGGGCCAGCCGGTACCACCGCGGTGGCGCCGAGGGCCTTGGTCCGCGTGTTGTCGTCGTTCAGCATCGACACCGCGTTCACCGGACCGAACCGGCCCAGGTCCTGGATGTAGGCGAGACCGTCGATGGCCGTCACCAGGCCGGTCACGCTCGTCCAGATCTGGCCGGTGGGAGGTGCCAGGAGCATGAAGCTCTGGGGCGCCCCTCCGCCGTTGAAGGGAGGAGTGGTGGGCACCTCGGTGACGGTGGGACAGAGGGGCAGGAGCACGCCGGTGCTGGCGGGCGAGTAGCAGACCTGGGAACCGAACGGCTTGCCCGGCGCATCGGGTCCGGGGGCCGTGGCAGGCGGGGCGATCCCCACGGCGATGGGAAGCGAGGCGACGGGCATGGGTGTCCGGTAGGACTGTGTGGGGACGCTCCAGCCCGGTGGCCCCGGCACCGCCGGGTCGGAGGCGAGGCCCCCAGTCGCCGGGTCGAAGGTGGCCACGCCGCAGGCGATGTCCCTCTCCGGCCCACAGCCGGAAGGGTCGAGGCTGGCGTACACGCGAAGTGCAGGGGGGGCGAAGGTGTAGAAGTTTTCCTGGGTCCGCTCGCCCACGAAGGCGGCGATGATGCTGAAGGTCCCGGCGCCCCGCGCGTCGAAGGCGCGCACGGGCCAGGCGGCACCGAGACCGCTGCTCGCATCCACCTCGGCGATCCCGAGCACCAGCTGGCCGGAGGAGTCCTGGATCGGCTGCTGGCTGGCCACGTAGACGTGGACGTTGTCGGGAGCCGCGGCGACGGCAGCCGGTGGAAATCCGAGAGGCTTGGCGACCGGCGCCGACGCCAGTGCGATGGAGCCGTCGGCCTGGCGAGCCATCTCGAGCACGAGGAGCTGGCCTCCGGTGGGATCGTTCACGTCGGTGAGCCCGACCACGATCCATGCCCGGCCGACGGCCGCAGGCGCCATCGGCGGGGTACCGGTCTGCGGTCCCTCCGGCACGGCGGCCAGCGCCATGGAGAGGATCTGGGCTCCTGCTCCGACCTGGCCAGAGAGGTCCAGGGTCGCGACCACCCCGTAGCCGGTGGTGCCGTCGAGCCACGTTCCGACGACCTGGACCCTGGGCTCGGGGCCGGCCACGACGAGAAGGTCGGCCAGACCGTCGCCGAGCGATCGCGCCTCGAGGAAGGACGGACGCTGCAGCGTGGGGATGGAGAGCGCCCAGGAGATGTTGGGGCCGGCCACGGGAAAATCGTCGAACGGGTCCACCAGGACCAGATCGTTGCCGCGGAAGGAGGCGACCGCGAGGAGCGGCACGAGCCCCGCATCGGGGGAGTCCGGATTGATGCCCATGAAGGGGGCGATTGCCACCGGTCCATCGAAACCGGCCGGGATGATCGGGCTGCCGCTCGAGCAGGCGGAGAAGGCCAGCGCCGCAGCCAGGGCGATCCGCTTCAAGGTCCCCTCCCGATGCGCTTCACCAGCGCCACACGGCTGGGCTGGTCCGGGTCGAGCTCGAGGACGTTGACCCAGTTGTTCAGGAAGCTGCCCACGTAGATCCTCTGGCAATCGTGTCCCGACGTGCACGGCGACAACGAATAGGGGGCCCCCTGCACGGGCGTCGTGGCCCGACGCGGGTCGATGGGCTCCACGGCGAGGCCGAAGGGCATGCGCCCCAGCACCGGGAGACCCGAGTCGGGGTCGAGGCCGATGTACTGGACCACGGATCGCGCGGCGGAGTCATAGATGGCGAGCGACCCCTCCAGGTCACAGCTGATGGCGAAGAGGTCTGGCTTGCCGGGGCGGGAGGGGAGGCGCCGGATCTGGCCAGCCCCCAGGCAGGTCCGCTCCACGCCGAGGAGCGCCATGCGCGGCTCGGCGAAGGCCGACTCCGTGAGGTCGAAGACGGCAAGCGCTCCACCCTGCGTGAAGAAGGCGCCGGTCTGGAGGGCGAGCGTGAGGTCGTAGAGCAGCACCGTCACGTAGAGCCTGCGGCCGTCGCTCGAAAGCGCCATGTCCCGGGCCACCGCACCGGGCAGGAAGTTCGAGAAGAACGGACCGGTGTAGTCCGGCACCGCGAAACCGTCGACCGACGAGAGGGTGACGAGCGGGTTGAACCAGCGGAACTGTGCGTTCAGGGAGGTGGCGGCGGACACGAAGACGAGGTCCGAGTTCGCGTCGTAGAGCGACGAATAGGTCGCGTTGGATCCGAGGACCAGGCCGAGCACGTCCTCCTCGGCCCCGGGTTCCAGGTTCACCCGGGTGAGCCAGCCCAGGTTGTTCGCCGACTGGAGGTGGGTGACGAAGGCGTAGGCCGACGGGACCCGCGCGTCGGTGCTGCAGGCGACCGACACGCCGTAGGGATCGAGCCGCTCGATGGGGAGGACGTACGGGCACGAGTCGCCGCAGGTGAGCGACCCGTCTCCCGCCATCGACATCCGGTAGAGCGTCTGGTTGGAGCGTGAGGCCAGGATGAGCCTGGCTCCGCCGGCGGCGATCGTCGGGTCGGCGGCGAGCACGGGACAGGCGCTCGAGCAGTCGGGCCACCCGGGGAGGCACGCGCCGTCCACCATCCCCACCTCGCCGCCGAAACTGGCGATGCGGAAGGAGCCAAGGACGGAAAGCTGCCCCCCGTCTTCGCTGTCCTGCGACCGGTCGGGATCGACGACCAGCACGGTGCCGCCGGTATCGAGGTCGTAGCGGAGGTCGAAGTTGGAGTTCACGACCACGAGTTGCGAGGATCCGAAGGGCGCCTCGGCGGTCGGAGGGGCCTGCCGGACCGCCATCCCGACCGGAAAGTAGAAGATGTCGAGCGGGGGCTGGACGTTCGGGAAGCTGTCCTGACAGCCGGCGGCCGTCCCCAGGGCGAGGAGCGCGATAAGTTTTGAGAATCGGGTCACTTGGAGCGCGAAACCTAAGCCCCACGTCCCCCCAGGGTCAAGGGAAACCGGGCTTTCTATGCGCCCTTTCCCTCGCCGCCCGCCGCGGGCAGTTCGGCCTGGATCTTCCGGAAGTCGGCGACGTCGCCGAAGAGGTCGGAGACGCGCTTCATGAGCCCGAGCCGGTTGGCGCGAACCGCCGGATCGTCAGCCATCACCAGGACCTGATCGAAGAAGCGATCGATCGACGGCTTCAGGGAGGCAACCGCACGGAGGACGGCGCCGTAGTCGCGGGCCCGGCGCAGCTCCGCGATCTCGGCATCCACGCTCGTCAGCTCGTCGAGGAGCGCGGACTCCGCTTCTTCCCGGAGAAGCGCCCGATCCACGCCGGCTCCGGTCCCCTCCCCCGCCTTCTCCCGGATGTTCGCCACGCGCTTGAAGGCCACGGCGAGCGGGACGAAGTCGGGACGGGACTTGATGCTGGCCAGCGCCTCGAGGCGCTGCCGCGCGTCCACGACGTCGTCGAACCCGGCCGCCAGGACGGCGTCGACGAGGTCACCGGCGAACTCGTCGCTCCAGAGCGCGCGCAGGCGCCCGCGCAGGAACTCCCGGACCTGGGAAGCCACCACCGCCCGGTCGGCGGCGAGGCGTGCCCCCGCGAGGGCGTCGAGGGTGCGCTCCACCGCGGCCGCCAGCGAGAGGTGCCAGCCCCGCGCCTGCACGATGCGCAGGATCCCGATGGCCGCGCGCCGCAGGCCGTAGGGATCCGCGGCCCCGGTGGCCTTCTCGCCCACCCCGATGATGCCCACCAGCTGGTGCAGCCGGTCGGCGACGCCGACGAGCGCGCCCAGGTCTCCCCGGGGCATCTCGCCGGAGGCGCCGAGGGGCTTGTAGTGATCCTCGATCGCGTCGGCGATGGCGGGCTTCAACCCTTCCAGCCGGGCGTAGTGCCCCCCCATCGTTCCCTGGAGCTCCGGGAACTCGCCCACCATCCCGGTGGTGAGGTCGGTCTTGCAGAGGCGCGCAGCCTCGAGGGCGTCCGGGACGAGATCCTCCCTGCCCAGGGCCCGCGCCAGGTCGCTCGCCACCGCGCCGATCCGGTGCACCCGGTCGAGCTCGCTGCCGAGGCGGGCCTGGTAGGTCCGCCGCCCCAGGTCCTCGATCCGGTCGACGAGCTTCCGCTTCCGGTCCTCCTCGAAGAAGAACCGGGCGTCTGCGAGGCGGGCGCGCAGCACCCGCTCGTACCCGTGCCGGGCGACCGCGGGATCCTTCACCGGCGTCCCCGAGACCGCCACGAACCGGTTCTGCAGCCTTCCCCGGCCGTCGACCACGGCGAAGTAGCGCTGGTGGTTGCGCATCTCCGAGATGACCACCTCGGGGGGCAGTTCCAGGTTCGACTTCTCGAAGGAGCCCGCGATGCCGGTGGGGTGCTCGACCAGCCAGGTGACCTGCTCGACGAGCGGCTCGTCGGGACGGAGCGCTCCGCCGGCCTTGCGAGCGGCCCTCGAGAGCTCCTTCTCGACCGCCGCGCGCCGTTCCTCCGGATCGACCAGCACGTGCGCCTTTCGAAGCTTCGCCACGTACTCCTCCGGCTCGCCGGAGAGCGGGATGGCGCGCGGGGAGAGGAAGCGATGGCCGACGGTGGTCCGTCCGCTCCGGACCTCCCCGAACCGGACCCGCACGGGACGCCCACCCAGGAGCGCCACCATCCAGCGGACCGGGCGGGCGAAGGTGACCTCGTCGCTGCCGGAGCGCATGGCCTTGCGGAAGCGCAGGCCGGACACCAGCCGCTCGAGGATCGCCGGCACCACCTGCTCGGACTTGCGCCCCTTCTCGACCTTGGTCACCGCGAGGCGCAGCCCCTTGGGCGTCTCCACTCGCTCCAGCGCCGCCACCTCGACTCCCTGGCTGCGGGCGAATCCGGCCGCCGCCGGCGTGGGGTTCCCCGACGGGTCGAAGGCCTGCGCCACCGGCGGGCCGAGAGCCTGGCTGATGGCGTCGCCCTGCCGGGCCGCGACGTCCCTCGCCCAGACCGCGAGCCGCCGCGGCGTCCCGACCGCCCGCACCTCGCCGTGGGCCAGCCGCGCGTCGTCGAGGGCCTTCGTCAGGTCCTGGGCGAGTTGCTGGAGCGCGGGCGGGGCGAATCCCGCCGGGATCTCCTCGGCTCCGATCTCGAAAAGTAGTTCCGCCATTCCCGCCTCCTGCTAACCGGCCTCGGCCGCTTCGCGGGCCGCGCGCGCCGCATCGACCGCCGCCTTGCGCTCGCGCGCCGGCAACAGGGGAAATCCCAGCGCCTCCCGCGAGTCCAGGTAGCCCCGGGCGCACAGGTGCGCCAGCGCACGGACGCGCCCGATGTAGGCGGCGCGCTCGGTGACGCTGATCGCGCCTCGGGCGTCGAGCAGGTTGAAGGTGTGGGAGCACTTGAGGCAGTGGTCGTAGGCCGGCAGCGGCAGCCGGGCCTCGATGAGCCGCTTGCACTCCGCCTCGTAGACGTCGAACAGCCCGAAGAGCATCTTCGGGTCGCTCTGGCGCAGCGCGTATTCGCTCATCTCCACCTCGTTGCGGTGGAAGACCTCGCGGTACTTCACGCCCTTCACCCATTCGACGTCGAAGACGTTCTCCACGTCCTGGAGGTACATGGCGATGCGCTCGAGGCCGTAGGTGAGCTCGGCCGCCACCGGCCTCACCTCGAACCCGCCCGCCTGCTGGAAGTAGGTGTACTGGGTGATCTCCATCCCGTCGCACCACACCTCCCAGCCGAGGCCCCAGGCGCCCAGGGTGGGACTTTCCCAGTCGTCCTCGACGAAGCGGATGTCGTGCTCGCGCGGGTCGATGCCGATGGCCTTGAGCGAGCCCAGGTACAGCTCCTGGGTGTCGGGTGGATTGGGCTTGAGGATGACCTGGAACTGGTGGTGCTGGAAGAGCCGGTTGGGATTGTCGCCGAAGCGCCCGTCGGCGGGGCGCCGGGAGGGCTCGACGTAGGCCACGCTCCACGGTTCGGGCCCGAGCACGCGGAGGAAGGTCGCCGGGTTCATGGTGCCGGCGCCCACCTCCAGGTCGTATCCCTGGGTCAGGATGCAGCCCTGCTTCGCCCAGTAGGACTGGAGCTTGAGGATGAGGTCCTGGAACGTCACGCGCTGCCCTCGCTTTCCCGCCCGAGGCCACCGGCGGGCCCTCCTTCGTAGGTCCCCGCGGCCGGTGCTGTCAAACGTTACTCGCCGAGCATGGGGCCCACCTCGTCGAGGAACCGGCGCGACTGGAGCCGCTTGCCGAGGTGGATCTCGATGCAGGCTCCGAGGATCGCGCGCGCCTGGGCTCCGTCGGCCGCGCCTTCCTCGACCGGTTCGCCACGCTGCAGCCGCCGCAGCGCCTCGAGCACCCCGGCCTCGATTGGCCGCGCACCCGCGCTGCCGGTGAAGGCGCAGCCGGCGCAGAGCACCCCTCCCTGAAGCGGGTCGAACCGGGCCGGCCCAGCCCCGGCCGGGCGGCCGCATCGCGCGCACTCGACCAGCGCTGGCTGAAGTCCCGCGGCGCGCAGCGCGTCGAGCTCGAACCTCCGCAGGTCCCAGGGTCGGGCGGGCGCCCCGTCGAGGAGCGTGAGGTAGGCGACGAGCCCGTCGAAGAGGTCCTCGTGCGCCTCCGCGTCGCGCACCAGCTCCCGCGCCAGCTCGACCGCGTAGCTGGCGCAGGCGATGCGGGCCAGGTCCCCCCGCAGGTTTCCGAAGCCGCGCTCCACCCCGGCGTCGTCCAGGACCCAGAGATCCCCCCCGCGCTCCGTGAGCTCGGCGGCGAGGAGCGTGAACGGCTCCAGTGCACCGCCGAAGCGGCGCCGCGAGGAGCGCGCTCCCCGCGCGAAGGCGGAGAGCTTGCCCCGCTCGCGGCTGAAGAGCGTGACCACGCGGTCCCGCTCGCCGTAGTCGACCGTCCGGAGGACCACGGCGCGGAGCTTGGCGGAGCGGGACACGGGAGGCGCCTAGGGCGCGCCCGGGGCGCGGTAGGGCGCGCGCTCCGACGACTTCCGACCGCGGATCTCCCCCGGGTCCTCGGCTCCGCGCCGGAAGCCGATGGCCACCGCCGCGCCGAGGAAGACGGCCAGCAGGACTGCGATGACCACCCACCGGCGCCGGCCCGACGAGGGCGGTCCGATGGACCGGGCACCGGCGCGCGCCGCGCCGCCCGCGGGTTCGGGGTCCTCGGCTCCGGCCGCCTCCTGGTACCGGAGCACCACGTCGTCGGCGTCGAGCCCGACCGCAGCTGCGTAACTCCGCAGGTATCCGACCAGGTAGCCGCGCGGCGGCATCCTCTCGGCATCCCCGGACTCGATGGCCTCGATCACCGCGGCCGGGAGCCGGGTCACACGGACCACGTCCTCCGGCGACAGCCCTCTCAGGTCCCGCTCCCGCAGGAGGTAGCGACCGAAGGCACGGACCGCCTCGGAGCGCGGATCCGGCACGGGCTCGGGATCACCAGGCGTCACCGCAGCTGCTCGCCGCTCTTCTTGCACTCCTCGCCGAGGGGAGTCCCCCCGCCGAGCTCGGCGCACTTCTGGAAGGCGTCGGCGGCCTTTCCCGCCTGCCCGGTCCGGAGCAGGGCACCGCCCAGGAGCTGCTGGGCGTCGGCAGACTTGTCGCAGGTCCTCGCGTACTGCTCGAAGGAGGCGACCGCGTCCTTGCCCTGGCCGTCGACGAGCTGGATGCGTCCGAGCTCGCGCCACCCCTGGCAGTACTTGGGCTGGAAGTTGAGGCAGGCCTTGAGCTCGGCCACACCCTCCTCCTTCTTGCCCAGCCGCCAGAGTGCCTGCCCCTTGTTGCAGCGGGCCACCCAGGGCTCCCGGTAGAGCATGATCGACGACGCCAGGTCGAACTCCTTCACCGCCTCCTCGAGCCGGCCGGTTCGGGCCAGCAGCTGGCCGAGGTTGTTGTGCGCCTCGGCGAGCGTGGGCTTGAGAAGGATGGCCTTGCGGTACTCGGCCTCGGCCTCGTCGAGCTTGCCGTAGGCCAGCTCGTAGACGACGCCCTTTCCCAGGTGCGCCTCGGCCAGGTCCGGGTCGTACTTGAGCGCCTCGTCGTAGGACTTCATCGCGTCCTGGGCCCGGCCGGCCGCGACCGCTTCCGCCCCCAGGTCGGCATGCACGATCGCCGTGTCCTTGTCGCGGGCGCTGGCGCCGTGCGCGCACGCCGAGGCGAGGAGGAGGACGAGAGCGGCGAGGAGCGGGAGCCGGGGCATGGTCAGACGCTCGCCAGGAGGCGCGCGATGCGCTCGGAGGTCCTGGCCTCGGAGTCCGCGCCGGCCGGCACGCTGGCCACACGCGGCTCGTGGAAGAGCGGCACGCGCTTCAGGGTCTCGACCTGCTGCGCCTCGGCCAGGTTCCGGAAGTTCAGGTTGTCGAGCATGAACCCCATCGACTCCAGGAAGTGGAGCCCCTCGACCTCGACGTCGCGGTACTCCTCCATCCCCACCTCGCGCCGCTCGCCGACGTAGACCACGTTCTCGCTCGTCTTCGGGAGGAAGAGCGATGCGAAGATGGAGAAGGTTCCGTTCTGGTTCCGCAGGCCGCAGAGGAATCCCTGCACCGCCTGGGGCTCCTTGCCCGGGATGGAGACCTGGGGCTGGTTGATGCTCTCCACGAGCGCCACGACCTGCTCGCGGCTGGCGGGGATGTAGCGGATGCTCGGATCGGGCTCGAACACGCTGCTCCTCGTCGCGGAAGGAAGACGCGACCACATTTCGCCTGACTTCCCCGGTAGCTAGCGCCCCCGGCGAGGGCGCGTCAAGTTCCGCGCGCAACCGGCAGGGCGGCCGCCTCCTAGACTCCCCTGGCCTCGGCACCCCAGACCACCTTGTGGAGCTGGAGGTTCAGGCGCGCCTGGACGCCGCTCTGCAGGATCCAGCGGGCCAGGTCCCGCGGCTCGACCCGTCCCAGCACCGGGCCCAGGAGGACGGTCACCCTGCCCTCCAGGCCGTGGCGGCGGATCACGTCGAGCGACCAGCGGAAGTCGAGCTCCGAGGAGACCACGAACTTCACCTCGTCATGGGGGAGGAGACGCGACAGCCAGGCCAGGTCGGTGGCAGGCTCCCCCGATTCCGGGGTCTTCACGTCGGCGATGCGCACCACCGCGTCGGGGAGGGCATCGAGCGGAGCCTGCCCGTGGGTCTCGACGAGGACCTCGTACCCGCGGTCGAGCAGGTCGCGGGCCAGGTCGGGGAGCTCGCGCTGCAGGAGGGGCTCACCCCCGGTGAGGAGGACGAGCCGGCACGGATGGCTCGCCACCTCGGCCAGGATCTCGGCTCGGCCCGCCTCCCGGCCGCCCGCGAAGGCGTAGGCCGTGTCGCAGTAGTTGCAGCGCAGGTCGCAGCCGGTGAAGCGCACGAAGACGCAGGGACGTCCTGCGCGCGTGCCCTCCCCCTGGATGCTGAAGAAGATCTCGGTGACCCGCATGGCTGCGACCGGCCCCGGATTCTACTCCCTGCGCGCGCGCTCCTGGGCCACCGCCTCGAGCCGTTCCGCGACCTGGTCGATGCGGCGGCGCAGCGCCTCGATCTCATCCCGGCTGGGAATCTTGAACTGGGATGCCGCGCGTCGGACGCCGTCGTCGATGGCCCGCTCCACCTCGCGGCGCTGCTGGGTGAGCCGCACCCCGAACTCCCGGGCGTGGTGCTTCACGTCCTCGGGGGTGAGCCCGGCCGCGTCGGCCAGGCGGGCCAGGACCTTCTCCGCCTCTGCCTCGGCCGCGTTCAGCCCCACCAGCGCGTGGGACCAAGCTTCCCGGAACTTCGCCTGGAGATCCGCCATCGTGTCGCTCCCCTCGCCTCAGGCCTGCCCGACGACGGGCTTGCGCGTGGGCTTGCCGGCCTTGCGCTTGCGGTTCTCGTCGAGCCGCTTCAGGATCTTGTTGATCTCGCGGGAGAGCTCGGCCACCTCCTCGCGGCTCGCGACACCGAGGAAACGCAGTGCCGAGACCTGGAGGTTCTCGAGCTTCTCTGCGGCCTCGACCCGGAACTCCTGGGCCTTGTCCTTCCACTCCTCGGCGCGCTCCATCCCGACCTCGCGGAGGTGGTCGAGCCGCTCGCGAACCTCGGCCCAGTCCTTGCCGGAAACCTTCTGGAGGCGGGTCTGCACCTCGTGGAGGATCTTCTGCGCCTCGGCCTCGAGGATCTCGAAGCGCGCCTGGGCCACCTCGACCGACTCGCGGAGGAAGCCTTCCACCTTGGCGTTGCTCTTCGCGTTGCCTCTCTTCTGGGTTTCGGCCATCGTCGTCTCCTTCGTGGGGTTGGCCCTTCTCCTGGAAGGGCGATGTCGCTGAAGGGGTATAACGCGTCGCGTCATCGCGGTCAACTGTCCAGGTGATTTACCAGTCAGTCCGGACGGGGCGGAGCGCTAGGTTCCGACGGCCTCCGCGATGCTCCCGAATCCGTCCCGGTGCAGCAGTTCTGGCAGTTCCTCCAGGATCCTTCGGGGAAACGCCGGCCCTCCGTAGACGAACCCGGTGTAGACCTGCACGAGCGACGCTCCGGCACGGATCCGCGCATAGGCGTCCGCTGCGTCCATGATCCCACCCACGCCCACGATGGGGATCCGGCCCGCCGCTCGCGCGTGGGCCCGGCGCAGCGCGAAGAGCGCGAGCGGCGCGAGCGGGGCTCCGGAGAGGCCGCCCGCCTCGCCTGCATGCGGGTGAGCCGCCACCGCGCCGGGGCGCTGGATGGTGGTGTTGGTCGCGATGACGCCGGAGGCTCCGCAGTCCACCGCCACGTCGACCGCCTCGTCGAGCGCCTCGGGCGCGAGGTCGGGTGCGAGCTTCACGAGCAGCGGCTTGCCGAGCGGCCGGACCCGGTCGACGCAGGCGCCGAGGAGCCGCTCGAGCGGGGCGCGCTCCTGCAGGGCCCGGAGCCCCGGAGTGTTGGGGGACGAGAGGTTCACCACCAGATAGTCGGCCCACGGGTGAAGTGCGTCGATGGCCGCGAGGTAGTCGTCGGCGGCCCTCTCGTTCGGGGTGTCCTTGTTCTTGCCGACGTTCACCCCGACGATTCCCCTGCCCACCAGGGGCAGCCGCGCCAGCCGCACCCCGCAGGCCGCAGTGCCCTGGTTGTTGAAGCCCATCCGGTTGACGAGGGCCCGGTGCTCGGGAAGGCGGAAGAGGCGCGGCCGGGGATTGCCGGCCTGGGGCCGGGGCGTGATGGTCCCCACCTCGACGTGGCCGAACCCGAGCGCGTGGAGCCCGCGAACGAGGACCTCTCCCTTGTCGAACCCGGCCGCCATGCCGAGCGGGCTCTCGAAGTCGAGTCCCAGGCAGTTCACGCGCAGGGAGGCGTCGGGCCGGGGACGGAGCGCCCCGCCGACGCTCCCCATGGCGCGAAGGGCCCCGGCAGCGAGCGCGTGGGCGCGCTCCGGGTCGAGGTGGAAGAGGAGCTTTCGCGCGGTTTCCCAGGCCATGGCGTCAGGAGCGCGGGGCGCCGAGGGTCTCCCGGAAGAAGCGGGCCTCCATCTCGGCCAGCCGCTCGAACGTGGAGGGATCGGCGGCGAGGTGGGTGACGTTGGCCAGCGGCACGAAGGTGGCCGGCGCTCCGGCGCGGAACAGGGCGTCGGCGAGCTTGAGCGAGTGCAGGAGGTAGACGTTGTCGTCGGCGGTCCCGTGCACCAGGAGGAGCGGGGCGTGGTCCTTGCCGGCCGACCGCGTGAGCGAACTCCGGTCGTAGGCCTCGGGCGCATCCCCGGGCAGCCCCAGGTAGCGCTCGGTGTAGTAGGTGTCGTAGTCGCTCCAGTCGACGACCGGGGCGCCGGCCATGGCGGCCCGGAACAGGTCGGGCCTCCGGAGCGCGGCCATCGCCGCCATGTAGCCGCCGAACGACCACCCCGAGATCCCCACCCGGCCCAGGTCCATCTCGGGCACCAGGGCAGCGAGTCCGGCCAGCGCCTCGGCCTGGTCGGCGAGCGCCGGGCCGGCCAGGTCGCCCTTGATCGACCGCTCGAACTCCCGCCCCAGCCTGGCGGTCTCGCCCCGGTTCACGATCTTCACCACCAGGAATCCCTGGTCGGCCATCCACTGGGTCCGCGGAGAACTCGATCGCAGCCCCATCGGCCTGAACATGGTCGGGCCCCCGTAGACCTCCACGATCACCGGGTACTTCGTACCCGGCTTGAAGTCGCGCGGGCGGACCAGCGAGGTCCAGAGCCCCCGCTTGCCCACCTGGCGAACCTCGGGGTGCGCCCGGAAGGGCGGCTCCAGAGCGACCGAGGGAAGGAGGACCCTCTCCTTGCCGTCCGGACCGTGGACCGCGGTCCGCGGCCCCTCGCCCGTCCGGGCCGAGGTCACGAGGAGGCTCCTTCCCCCGTCCTCGACCTGGACCACGAGGGAAGTGGGCGGCTCCCCGCCGAGCTCCACCGCGACGGGCGCCTGGCCGGGGCGGACGCGGAAGAGGCGATCGCGGGTGGGGTCGCCCCCCGTGCCCAGGAACCAGACCTGGCCGTCGTCGGAGATCCCGGCCAACTCCACGTACCCGGAGGCGACCGGCGCGACGCCCGAGACCCGGGTCCCGTCGGGAGCCCGCAGCTCGAGCTCCGCCCCGCCGCTGCGCTCGGTGAACCAGAGGAAGCCCGACCCATCCGGCATCCAGCGGAGCGCCGCGTCGTTCAGGTTCAGCCAGGCCGGGTCCTTCTCGACCAGGAGGACCGAGGTCTTCCCGGTGGCGGTGTCCGCGCGGAGCACCACCTCCTCGGTCTGGGCGCGGTCCTGGACGACGAGGAGCAGCGGTGCGTCCTTCTGCCAGCGCACCTGGGCCAGGTACGGGTAGCGCTCGCGATCCCAGTCGATCCAGAGAGGGGCGCCGCCCTCCACGCCGACCACGCCCAGGCGCACCCGGGTGTTCCGCCGGCCCGCGCGGGGGTACGCGAACTGCACCGGACGCTGCTCGGGGCGGGACGGGTCCTGGATGGAGAGCTTCTCCACGTCGGTGTCGTCCGCCTCCTCGAAGGCCAGGCTCCGCGAGTCGGGCGACCACCAGTACCCCTCGGCGCGGTCCATCTCCTCCTGGGCCACGAACTCGGCGAGCCCGTGGGTCTTCCACTCGGAGGCCCCCGTGGTGAGCGCCCGCACCTTGCCGGCTCCGACGTCGAGGACCTGGAGCTCCCCTCCCGACACGAAGGCGATCAGCTTCCCGTCCGGGGAGAGACGCGGGTCGAGCGCACCCTGCGGCACGGGCAGGCGGCGCCTCTCCCCCGTCTCCCGGTCGACGGCGTAGAGCCGGCCGGCCAGCGACGCCAGGAGCGTCCTCCCGTCGCGCGACACCTCGAGGTGGGTGATGCCCCGGGCGGTGATCCGCTGCCGCTCCAGCCGCGCCTTCTCGGCGTCGGAGAGCTCCCCGGGCTCCGAGGCGAGCAGTGCCTCGGCGGGGAGCAGCTCGCGGGTCTTGCCGGTGGCCACCTCGGTGGCGAAGAGCGACATCACCCCGGACCGCGGTCCGGAGCGGAGGAAGATCACCTCCGCGCTCCCGGGAACCACGATCGCACGGGAGGGAAGTCCAGCCCGGTAGCCCCGCGTCTCCGCGAGCTCGCGGAGGAAGGACGGGGCGGCGGCCGGAGGCGCGGGGGACGGTGCGGCGAGCAGCACCAGGCCGAGCAGGAGCGCGGTCGTCATGCCGGGGTGTCTACCACCAGGGCCTTGTCCATCACCAGAGCATCCTCCCCGTCCTCGGCGTAGTAGCGCGGACGGACCCCGACCTCGCGGTACCCCAGGGAAAGGTAGAGGGCGATGGCCGCCGCGTTCCCCCGGCGAACCTCCAGCATGGCAACCCTCGCCCCCTGCTCGCGCCCCTGCGCCTCCACCCGGTCGAGGATGGCCCGTGCCACGCCGCGCCGCCGGACCTCGGGAGCCACCGCCACGTTGAGGACGTGGAGCTCGTCGTGGACGAGCCAGACCACGGCGAACCCCTGCACTGCTCCGGCCTCGCCGCCCGTCGCGAGCAGGACCGTGGAGAACTCGTGGCCGAGCTCGCGCCGGACCAGTTCCTCCGTCCACGGGTGGGAGAATGCGGCCCGCTCGATCTCCATGACGCGCTGCAGGTCGGCCTCCCGCATGCGCCGGAAGGCCAGTTGCTGCGATCCCTGCGGGGTCAAGGGCGGGCGCCCAGGTCTACGAGGATCCGGATGTCGGCACGGCCTCGGAGGTCGGCGAGGAGCGCCCGGGTCTCGAAGTCGGCCTTGCCCGCCGCGAGCCGGACGGCGATCTCGTCGGTCACCTCCTCGAGCGGCCGGCCCCCGTAGTCGGCCGCGTGGGCCGCGTACCAGGCCTCGATCTCCCCGGGGGTGGGGCGAAGCCTGCCCAGGCGGGAATCGAGGTACCTCCGGACCCGCAGGCTGCGCCGGAGCGTGGTCATGAGCTCCTCCTCGGTCAGGCCGATCTCGAAGAGGAAGGCCTTGAAGTCGCGGGGCGTCGCGAACGCGCCCTTGAACCGCGCCAGCTCGGCGACCGCCGCCTCGCGGTCCACCTCGAAGACCTGGAGCCGGACGGCCTCCTCGTGGAGCAGGAGCTGGTCGACGAACCAGTCGAGGGAGGCGCGCAGCACCGCCCCGTCGAGGGTCGAGGTCGCCGCGTTCATCCCCCCGCGGGAGACGAGCGCGATGCGCCCCTCCTCGGCGACCTTGGAGAGGGTGACGACGTGCGCCTCCCTCCCCCGGGTGGCCACCACGGCGACAACCACGTCCACGACGCGCCCTTCGTCCGGGACGTCCGCCAACCCGGCGGCGAGCGGGACGAGGAGGACCGCGACGAGGGCGCCGGAGAGCACGGAGGGATTCTAGTCCCCCCTACCCTTCCGGGCGACAACCAACGTTGACCTCGGGCGCGGACGCATTAGCTTTTCGTTGGTGCCCCAGCGAGACCTCTACGACGTCCTCGGCGTGAGCCGCGACGCCTCGAACGACGACATCCGGAAGGCGTATCGGAAGCTCGCCAAGAAGTATCACCCGGACATGAACCCGGGGGACAAGAAGGCCGAGGAGAAGTTCAAGGAGATCACCGCCGCACACGAGGTCCTCGGCGACGCGAAGAAGCGCAAGCTCTACGACGAGTTCGGACCGGATTCCCTGCGGACCGGCTTCGACGAGAAGACCGCCGACCAGTACCGTCAGTGGAGGCAGCACGGAGGCCGCCCGGGGCAGGAAGTCCCGTTCGATCTGGGTGACTTCGAGACCGTCAACGTCGGCGGGGTGGGGAACTTCGACTTCGGTTCCATCTTCGGCGACCTCTTCGGTGGGGGGATGCGGGGCCGCCGCCGCGGGGCCCCCGCCGCCGTCCGGGGAAGGGATGCGGAAGCCGAGTTGCAGGTCGACCTCCGCGACGCGGTCCTGGGAGCCGAGCGGGACCTGCACGTGGACGCCAGGACGCTGCGGGTGAAGATCCCCGCCGGGGTGACCGATGGTTCCCGCATCCGCCTCGCCGGACAGGGGGGCGAGGGGGCGAACGGGGCCCGGGCCGGAGACCTGTACCTGATCGTCCGGCTCGTCCCGCACCCAGGACTTCGCCGGGAGGGGCGAGACCTCTACCTCGACCTGCCCCTCACCATCCCCGAGGCCGCCACCGGCGCGGAGGTCCTCATTCCCACCTTCGAGGGGCAGGTCCAGCTCAAGATCCCCCCGGAACCCAGTCGGGGCGGCAGCTTCGGCTTCGCGGGAGGGGGCTGCCGGACATCAAGGGAGGGCCCCGCGGCGACCTCTACGCGGTCGCCAGGATCGTGCTACCCGAGGAGAGCGACGCCCTCCTGGAGGCAGTGAAGCCGCTCCAGGATCTCTACAAGTCCGATCCGCGTGCGGGAATCTCGTTGTAGAAGGGCGACATGGGAATCCTCGACCTCTTCGGCAGCCGGGAAATGCGCGAGCAGGCCAGCCTGAAGAAGCTCGGCCACAAGATCACGCAGAAGTGGGGCCCCGCCGACAGCCGGCAGAAGGCCATCGAGCAACTCGGCGAGAACGGAACCCCGGCTGCGCTCAAGACGCTCTGCCTCCGGTTCACGGTGCGGGCCGAGGTGGGCATCTCCGATGACGACGAGAAGGAGCAGGCCCGCGCCATCCTGGTGGCCGCCGGCTCGAAGGCCCGCGAGCCGGTCCGGGAGTTCCTCGAGGAGCAGGAGTCGGGCGTGGCCTGGGGTCTGCGGGTGCTCGCCTCGCTGGCTCCACCCGAGGAGCTTCTCGGCACCGTGCACGCCATCCTCCAGAAGCTCGGCCGGGAGTACACGCGGGACCCGGAGAAGAAGCTGGTCTTGCTCTCCTGGCTGCGCGAGCACCCGGAACTGGCGGCCCTGAAGCCCGTGGGGGGCCCGCAGCGCGACGAGGTGATCCTCCCCCTCCTCGAGGATTTCGTGGACGACGTCCGCATCGGGGCGGCCCGGGCCCTCACCGTCGGGACGTCGAGCGACGCAGCCCGGGACGCTCTCATCGCGCTGCTCCTGAGGGACCGGGACAACGCCCGCGTCCGCGGCGAGGTGCTCCAGGCGCTGCACGACCTCGGCGCGGACGTGAAGGGGCACCGCAGCGAGGTGGAAGCACTCCTCTTCGAGCCCTGGTATCTCGACCGCGAGGGGCGCGTGAAGCGACGCGGCGCCTGACCGGCGCTCCCGGATCCCATTGGACCCCGCTCCCCCCACCGCCCCGACGGAACCCGCCCCCCGAAGCCCCCGCCGGCGGCGGCTCCTCTTCGACCGCTGGTTCGATCCCATCAACCTGCCGGAAGGGCTCGAGGAGCAGATGGCGGCCCTGGCGGCGCGCGGCAGCGTGGTGTTCGTGGCGCGCTCCTCGGGGCTCATCAACTACCTCTACGTGAAGTGGCTGGTTCGGCGGCTGGGATTGCCGCCGCTCCGGGTCGCGGTCAACTTCGTCGGGCTGTTCGGATGGCTCGCCGCGGTCTGGCGCAGCCGGCGGGCGCTCGTCGACGCCGCGGTGCGCGGAGAGTCGACCGCGGTCATCTTCCTCAACGCCCACAAGGACAGCGCGCCTCCCTTCGAGGCGCTGGTGGAGCTCCAGCGGGGCCAGCAGCGCCCCATCTTCCTCGTCCCCCTCATCCTGGTCTGGAGCCGCCGGGCCCAGCGCGTCGTCCCGCCCATCTGGGACCTCGTCTGGGGCTCGCCCGAGTCTCCCACCACGCTTCCGGCGGCGGTGGCCTTCTTCCGGAACTACAAGCGCGCCTTCCTCAGGGTGGGGCGCCCCATCGAGCTGCCCTCGTTCGTGGCCGATTGCGCCGGGGAGCCCGACGCACTCGTGGCCCGCAAGGCCCGCGGAACCATCCACCACCACCTCGCCCGGGAGCTCCGCGCCGCCGTCGGTCCGCCCCTGCGTACCCCGACCCGCGTCGAGGAGAAGGTGATGCGGGACCGGCACCTGCGGGAGGTGCTCGAGCACGTGGCCCGGCAGAAGGGACGCTCGGCCGGTTCGGTCCGGCGCGAGGCCGTCCGCGACCTCCGCGAGATCGCGAGCCGCTACTCGCCTCTCTTCATCGACTTCATCCGGCCCATCTTCCGCTGGATCTTCCAGACCATGTACGACCGGGTCGAGATCGACGAGCGAGGGCTCGCGGAGGTCCGTCGGCTCGCCGCGGACAAACCGCTCGTGCTCGTGCCCAGCCACAAGAGCCACGTCGACTACATGCTGCTTTCCTGGGCGTTCTACGAGCACGGCCTCATCCCGCCCCAGGTCGCCGCCGGCATCAACCTGGCCTTCTGGCCGTTCGGATCCCTCGCCCGGCGCGCCGGGGCCTTCTTCATCCGCCGCTCCTTCAAGGGCGACAAGATCTACAGCGCCACGCTGCGCGCCTACGTGAAGTACCTCCTCCGGGAGCGGTTCACGCAGGAGTTCTTCCCCGAGGGCGGGCGGTCCCGCACCGGGAAGCTGCTCTTCCCCAAGACCGGCCTCTTCTCCATGGAGGTCGACGCCTGGGGAGACGGCGCGGTGGACGACGTCCTCTTCATCCCCATCGCCGTGGACTACGAGCGGCTCGTGGAGGGCCCCTCCTACGCCCAGGAGCTCGCCGGCGGGGAGAAGAAGAAGGAATCCTTCGGCGCCCTCCTCCAGACGCCCCGCGCCCTCCTCCGGAGGTACGGCCGCATCTACCTCCAGTTCGGCACGCCGGTCTCCCTGAAGGCGCTCGCGGAGCAGCAGCTCGGGGCCGGCGCCGGCGCCACCTCGCTGACCCTCGACGTGGACGAGCGCGGCTCCGACTCGCGCCGCTCGCTCGTCCAGCACCTCGCCAACCGGGTCATGTGGGGCATCGCCGAGGCAGTGACCGTCACGCCGGTGAGCCTCGTGGCGGCCGCCCTCCTCTCCCACGTGCGGCGCGGGATCCCGGCAGGAGACGTCGCCGAGAGAGTCGAACTGCTCCGGTCCATCGCGCTCGGGGAGAATGCCCGGATCGCCTCTGGCCTCGCCGACGCGCCCTCGAGCCCCGTCGCCCCGGGTCCATCCACGACGCCATCGCGACCTTCGCCGCCAACAAGGTGATCGTGGCCCAGGAGGTCGGCGGACAGATCATCTACCACGTGCCGGACGAGAAGCGGACCTACCTCGACTTCCACCGGAACGCGATCCTGAACCGTTTCGTCGGACTCTCGCTCGTGGCCCAGTCGGTGCGCTCGCGGAGCGCGGGGGCCGGGCTCGACGAGGTCCGCGACGACGTGCGCTGGCTCTCCAGGCTCTTCCGGCTCGAGTTCATGTACCCGGTGGGCGCCACCTTCGAGTCGGTCTTCCAGCCCAGGATCCAGGCGCTCGTGGAGATGGGCGCGGTCGCCGAGGAGTCCTTCGTGGTCCGTCCCGGGCCGGCACGCTCCCGGCTCGACTTCCTCGCGGACCTGACCCGTCCCTACCTCGAGGCCTACCGGATCGCCGGCGAGACCGTCCGCAGCGCGGGTCTCTCAGGTGGCTCGGCCGATCGCAAGGGGCTGGTCAAGCAGGCACTCGAGCGGGGACTTGCCGGATTCCTCTCCGGGCACGTGCTGATGCGGGAGTCGATCTCCAAGGCGACTCTCGAGAACGCCATGGAGTGGATGGGAAGCCAGGGGGCGTTCGAGGGCGACGCGGAGGGGCACCGGGTGGTCACGGCCTCCTGGTGCGACGCGACTTCGACGCACCTCGTCGAGAAAATTGGACGATTCCTCTCCGCTTGACGTTCGTCAGGCATGCCGTCTGCGCTTCCATCTCGAGCCCCGTCCGGGCTATCCTGCGCGACTCAGCCTTCCCCCGGCGCAGATCCGGGACGGACGGCGCGCAGTCCCCCACGCACGCAACCGGACCCCGGGTCCGCGAGGAGAAACCAACGATGGGTGATCGGATCCTCCACAAAGGACTGAAGAGCAAGGTGATGTCCGCCGAGGCTGCAGCGGCGCTCATCCCGAACGGCGCCGTGGTCGGCATGTCGGGCTTCACCGGCGCCGGCTACCCCAAGGCCGTGCCCATTGCGCTCGCCAAGCGCGCACTCGACGAGAAGCTGAAGGGCAAGGCCCTCAAGCTCGACGTGCTCACCGGCGCCTCCACTGGCCCGGAGCAGGACACCATGATGAGCACGGTGGAGGCGTCGCGCTTCCGCTTCCCCTACCAGGGGGACGCCGCGACCCGCGAGAAGATCAACGCCGGGCTCATCGAGTACCAGGACATGCACCTGTCGCACGCCGGGTCGCTGGTTCGCTACGGCTACTACGGCAAGGGCAAGAACAACATCGACTTCGCGGTCATCGAGGTCACGAAGATCAACGAGGACGGAACCCTCGTCCCGTCGTCCTCCTGCGGCGCCAACAACGTCTACTTCGAGATGGCCGACAAGATCATCCTCGAGGTGAACAGCTGGCAGGACGAGCGGCTCGAGGGGATGCACGACATCATCTCCATCCCGGGGGAGCACGGGAAGCGCGTCCCACTTCCCATCCTGAAGGCCGACGATCGCAAGGGCTCGAAGTTCTGGACCATCGACACCAGCAAGGTCGTCGCCGTCGTCGAGTCCACCTTCCCCGACCGCAACGCTCCCTTCAAGCCGCCCGAGGAGATCCACAAGCGGATCGCCGGCCACATCATCGACTTCCTCTCCGGCGAGGTGAAGGCGGGACGGCTCTCGAAGCACCTGAACCCGCTGCAGTCGGGCGTCGGCAACATCGCCAATGCCGTGCTGGTGGGGCTCAACGAGGGGCCGTTCGAGAACATGACGAGCTACACCGAGGTGATCCAGGACGGCATGCTCGACATGCTCGACTCGGGGAAGCTCACCGTCGCCTCCGCCACCGCCTTCTCGGTCTCCCCCGAGGGTCAGGTCCGCTTCAACAAGGAGATCGACCGCTACCGCAAGCAGATCATCCTGCGTCCCCAGGAGATCTCCAACCACCCGGAGATCATCCGCCGGCTCGGCTGCATCGCCATGAACGGGTTCGTCGAGGCCGACATCTACGGTCACGTGAACTCGACGCACATCGCCGGCAAGGGCATCGAGAACGGCATCGGCGGATCGGGTGACTTCGCCCGGAACTCCGCCTACACGATCTTCATGTCCCCGGCGACCGCCAAGGACGGGAAGATCTCCGCCATCGTTCCCTTCTCCTCGCACATCGACCACACCGAGCACGAGGTGAACGGCATCGTCACCGAGTTCGGCTTCGCCGATCTCCGCGGCCGCAGCCCGAAGGAGAAGGCCAAGGAGGTCATCGAGAAGTGCGCCGCCCCGGAGTACCGCCCCATCCTCTGGGACTACGTGAAGCGTTCCATGAAGAACCCCAGCTTCGGCCTCCACACACCGCACATGTACAGCGAGGCCTTCTCGTTCCACCAGCGCTACCTGGCCACCGGCGACATGCGCCCCAAGAAGTGACCGCGTAGTCCTTCGTGTCTCCGACGGCCGTCCCGGGCAACCGGGGCGGCCGTTCCCTGTCCGGGCCCACGGCGATGGTAGAGTCGTCGCATGTCGCTCGACCTCGATCTCGCCCTCACCACCGCCCGCCGAGCCGTGGAGGCCGCAGCGGCGGCCGGCCTGGCCCACTTTCGCCGGGGCGTCCGGGTGGAGACGAAGCCCGACCGCACC
The DNA here is from genome assembly GCA_963831265.1 of uncultured delta proteobacterium. GTDB lineage: Bacteria > Myxococcota > Myxococcia > Myxococcales > Anaeromyxobacteraceae > CAIOAK01. The sequence continues at coordinate 155,331 of CAWHPQ010000008.1, forward strand.
CCGGTGACAGCCGCCGACCGGGAAGCCGAGGCCGCGGTGGTCTCCGCCGTCCGCTCCGCGTTCCCCTCCCACTCCATCCTCGGCGAGGAGACCGGTACGCACGCGGGCGACGCGGCCACCCGCTGGATCGTCGATCCCATCGACGGCACGCGCGGATTCACCCGCGGGGGATCGTTCTGGGGGCCGCTGGTGGCCCTCGAGCACGAGGGAAGCGTGGTGGCGGGGGCCATGGCAATGCCCGCGCTCGGAGAGACCTACTGGGCGGCCCGCGGCAGGGGTGCCTGGGTGTCCCGCGACGGCGGCGCGCCGGTGCAACTCCAGGTGTCCGGAGTCCAAGACTGGTCGGAGTCCTCCCTCTCCTTCGGGGAGTTCCGCTTCGTCTTCGCCCCGGAACGGGAACGGTCCCTGCTCGCCCTGGCCCGGACGGCCGCCCAGGCCCGCTGCTACGGCGACCTGGCCGGAGCCGCCATGGTGCTCACCGGCCGGGCCGAGGCCTGGGTCGAGGCGGGGGTCCAGGTCTGGGACATCGCGCCGCTCCAGATCCTGGCCGAGGAGGCCGGAGGCCGGTTCACCGACCTGGCCGGGAAGGCGACCGCGACGTCCGGGAACTGCGTGCTGTCGAACGGGCGCGTTCACGACCACGTGCTGCGGGTGATCGCTTCGCCGCCTTGACGGCGCCGAGGGCCTTCCGCACGACGGGCCGCGTCGGCGAGCGGCGCGCCACCTCCGTGAACCCGGAGCGGAGGAACGTGGTGGCGAGGCCGGTGTAGAGCCAGGCGTCGGCGGTCTGGCCACGCGGGTCCACCGGGTAGCCCTCCAGGACCTCCGCCCCGGCCCGGCGCGCGTGCTCGGCCGCGGCGGCCAGGAGGGAGGACGTGACCCCCGTTCCCCGGGCCCGCCGGGCCACGAAGAAGCAGGGCACCGACCAGACCGGTTGCTCGTCCACGGGTGCGAGGGTCCGGGACCGTGCCAGCCTGGAGTAGGCACTCCGCGGCTCCACCGCGCACCAGCCCACCGGCCCCTCGGCGTCGTACGCGAGGATCCCCGGCACGACGCCCGCTCTCACCTGGCGGCGCATGGCGTCGCGATTCGACGACCCCTTGCCCTTCTCGTACTCGGGGCGGGTCTGCTTCCAGAACATGCACCAGCATCCGGCGCAGGCACCGCGCGGCCCGAAGAGCGATTCCAGGTCGGGGAGCCTGGCCGGCGTGAGGGGATGGAAACGGAGGCTTGCCATGGCCGCCTCCTCAGGCGCCGGCGCGCCGGAAGAGATCGACCACCGCCCCCTCGCGGCCGGCGGCCCGGGCCCTGCCGCGCGACCACTCGCGCAGCGCCTTGATCTCCTCCTCGTAGGTCTTGAAGAGGGGGACGAGGTCCTGGGCGACGCGCCGCAGGTCGGTCATCTCGAGGTCCCGCCCCTGGGCGAAGGCCCGGTGCATCGCCCCGACCACCACCTGCTCCAGCTCGGCGCCGGAGAAGTTCTCGCAGGCGTCGGCCACCAGAGCCAGGTCGAAGCGCTCCGGCTCCCGGCTCCGCTTGCGCAGGTGCAACGCCAGGATGGATTTCCGTGCCGCCGCGTCCGGAAGGTCCACGAAGAACAGCTCGTCGAAGCGCCCGCGCCGGAGGAGCTCGGGGGGCAGGCGCGAGACGTCGTTGGCGGTGGCGACGGCGAAGACCGCCCCGGCCCGCTCCTGCAGCCAGGTGGAGAAGGATCCGAGCAGCCGGGCGGCCCGCGAATCTGCCCCCTGCCCCGGTCCGCTCCCTGCGAAGGCCTTCTCGATCTCGTCCACCCAGACGGCGACCGGGGCCACCGCCTCGGCGGCGGCGAGCGCGCGGGCCAGATTCTCCTCGGCGCCCTCGGCCGCCCCCATCACCCGGGGAAGATCGAGCCGGAGCAGCGGGACCCCGAGCTGGGACGCGGCCACCTTGGCGGCGAGCGACTTGCCGCATCCCTGGACGCCCACCAGAAGCACGCCTCTGGGAGCCGGGAGCCCGAACCGGCGGGCGTCGGGGGCGAAGGCCTGGGCCCGCTCCTCCATCCACGCCTTGAAGCTCTCGAGCCCTCCCAGCGCGTCGGCCGCCTCCAGGGTCTCCACCAGCTCGAGCCCGAGGTCCCGGGACAGGATGCGCTTCTTCTCCTCGAGGACCATGTCCGAGGCCTTCCGCCCCAGCGCCGGGTCGGCGCGGAGCGCCCGGAGGAAGGCGCGCCGGGCCTGCGTCTCGGTGAGACCCCGCGCCGCCACCAGGACCCGGTGCCGGTCGTCGGGATTCGAGGTGCCCGCCGGGGAGAGCCCGTCGAGCAACCCGTCGAGCTCCGCCTCTCCGGGGAGCGGCAACCGCAGGACGGCGGACTCGGAGAGGAGCCCTTCGGGCAGGGCCAGGCGCGGCGCCACGATGGCCAGGCAGCGTCCCTCGGCGGCGAGGCGCGGGATGGCGTCCCGGATCGTCCGGACCACGGCCGGGTCGGCCAGCGCGTCGTGGAAGTCGAGCAGGACCGCCAGGAAGGGCGCAGGGGCCATGAGCACCGCCTGGATGGCGGCGATGGGGGTGCGGGCCTCCGGCGCGATGGGCTCGAGGCCCCGCTCGCTGGACCACACGGCCAGGTTGGCGTCGATGGCGTCGGCGGCGGCACGGCAGACCGCTACCGCCCGGGCCTCCTCCACGGTGACCAGGTAGAGGATGGGCGTTCCCGCGGCCCAGAGTTCCCCGACCTCCGCCTCGGGCTTCCTCATGCTCCCTCCGAATCGGCGGTGGAGTGCATGGCCTCCTCGAAGGAGGTCGCCCCCGAGGCCACCTTGAGGACCGCGTGCTCCCGGAGCGTGCGCAGCCCGTCCTGCCGGGCGGTGCGGGCCAGCACCTCGGGGGTCGCTCCCTCGGCGATGAGGTGGCGCAGGCGGTGATTGATGGAGAGGATCTCGAAGAGCCCGGTGCGCCCGTAGAAACCGGTGTAGCGGCACTTGGGACAGCCCAGCCCGCGCCGGGCGATGAGCTTGCCGGCGTGCTCCTCCGGGTGGCGCACCCCCAGCTCGGCCACCTGATCGGCGGTGAGCAGCACGTCCTCCGCGCAGTTCGGGCAGACCCCGCGGACGAGCCGCTGGGCCACGACACCGGTGAGGGTGGCGGCGATGAGGAAGCCCGGCACGCCCAGGTCTCGCAGGCGGGCCACCGCTCCGACCGCGTCGCTGGTGTGGAGGGTGGTGAGCACCAGGTGGCCGGTGAGCGAGGCCTGCACCGCCTGCGTGGCGGTCTCCGCGTCGCGCACCTCTCCCACCATCACCACGTCGGGATCCTGCCGGAGCACGTGGCGCAGCGCATCGGCGAAGCCGGTCCCGGTCTTGGGGTTGGCCTGGATCTGGTTGAATTCCTCGTGAACCATCTCGATGGGATCCTCGATGGTCACGATGTTGATCTCGGGCGAGGCCAGCGCCTCCAGCGCGGAGTAGAGCGTGGTCGTCTTGCCCGACCCGGTCGGTCCGGTGACGATCACGAGCCCGTGCGGCCGCTCCAGCCAGCGCTCGAAGCGGTCCCGCTCGTCGGGGAGGAACCCCAGCTCGGAGAGGTCGCGCACCAGGACCTGCTGGTCGAGCACGCGCACCACGATCTTGTCGCCGAACGCGGTGGGGATGGTGGAGACGCGCAGCTCCATCTCGGTGTCGCCGCGGGCGGTGCGGATGCGCCCGTCCTGGGGGCGCCGGGCTGCGATGTCGAGCCGGCTCATGATCTTGAGCCGGTTGGCGATGGCCCCGTGGACGCTCTTGGGGATCCGGTAGACCGGGTGCAGGACCCCGTCGATCCGCATGCGGATGAGGGTCTCCTCCCGCCGGGGCTCGACGTGGATGTCGCTGGCCCGCTGCTCGAAGGCGTAGTGGAAGAGGTACTCGACGGCGGCCACGATGGGTTCGCTCGAGGCCTCGAGCGCGTCCATGCCGGAGAGGTTGACGAACTGCTCCAGGTTGCCCACGTCGACGATCCCGCCGCCGACCTGGACCTGGGCCTCCTTGATCTGCTCGCGGAACCCGTAGATCTCGGCGATGGCCCGGTGGATGTCGGCCGGGGCGGAGAGGACCGGCTCGATGGCCATCCCGGTGAGGCCGTGCAGGTTCTCGAACAGCTCCCGGTCGAAGGGGTTGGCGGTGGCCACCACCAGCACCCCGCTCCGCCTCTCCAGCGGCAGCACCGCGTGCTTCCGGGCGAAGGGGCGCGAGAGCGTCCGCGTGATGAGCTGGACGTCCAGCTTGAGCGGGTCGATCTTCACGTAGGCCAGGCCGATGGTCTCGGCCAGCACCTTCGTGATCTTGTCCTCGTCGACCCGGTCGGCCTCACGCCGGGCATCGGAGAACCCGAAGGAGGCGAGCAGCTCCACCGGGGAGAGATCGGCCCGGCGGAGGGCTCGGCCACCCTTCCCGGCGGTCTCGCGGAGCAGCTTGGCCCGCTGGACGTTCTCCCGGGCGGAGGCCGTCTTCCGGTCCTCCTCCCGCAGGATTCCCTTCCGCTGGAGGACCTCGGCGACGAAGTCCAGCGTGAAGTCGCTGGCGCGATGGGTTCGCATGGACGCGAGGGATCCTATCGCGCCGCGCCCCGGGGGGCGAGGTTGCGAACGTCCTGCGATATCGGAAGGTTCCGCTGATTCCGCGCGACCGCGCGGAGGATCAGATGGCTCAACCGACCGGGCCGCAGTTCGCCGACGAGGAGGCCGAGCCGCCGTCGCCGCCGCTGCTGCGGGCCGCGGCCGGGCGGGACATCTTCTTCGACACCCGCTTCCCCTTGCACGCCGGGCACCGGACCTCGTCCTCGTCGGAGCGGCGCAGGATGAGTTCCTCGAAGGAGCGGTCGCAGGCCTGGCAGGCGTATTCGTAGATGGGCATCGGGGGTGAGAGCCGGGCGGAGGGGAAAGGGTTCGGTCGGCTCCCCTACTTCTTCTTTCTGCCCTTCCTCCTCATCTGTCCCACCTTCTTCGGCGGCGGTGCCATGTCCCCGCGCAGCCGATCGGCCTCCCGGTCGTAGAGCCGGATCGCCCCGCGAAGGACCTCGAGCGCGTGGGCCCTCCCCTGCGGTTCGCGCACCAGCACCTTCTTGTGCTCGAGGGCCTTGTAGTCCTCGAAGAAGCGCTTGAGCTCCCGCATCCGGTGGGTGGGCATCTCGGAGATGTCGGAGATGTCGGCGTACTCCGGATCGTCGGCGGAGACGGCGACCAGCTTGTCGTCTTCCCCCTTGTCGTCCCGCATGCGCATCACGCCGATGATCTTGGCCTGCATGATGGCGAGCGGGACGATGTGCTCCTGGCAGTAGACCAGGATGTCGAGCGGATCCCCGTCGTCGCAGTAGGTGCGCGGGACGAAGCCGTAGTTGGCCGGGTAGTGCACGGCGCTGAAGAGGATGCGGTCGACGCGCAGGAGCCCGCTCGCCTTGTCGAGCTCGTACTTCACCTTCGACCCGGTAGGGATCTCGATGATGGCCGGGATGGCCTGCTCCACGTAGCGGGGGAGCTCCACGTCGTGCCACGGATGAAAGGACATTCGAGTCTCCCCTGCGGCGGAAAGGTGGACCGGGCTATCCCCGCTCCACCGGCGGCTCCTGCGTCACCTTGCTGCCCTCGGGCACCGCGTGGGTGAGCCACACGTTGCCGCCGATGCTCGACCCGCGGCCGATGGTGATGCGGCCGAGGATCGTGGCACCCGAGTACACCACCACGTCATCCTCCACCACGGGGTGGCGGTCGATCCCCTTGATGGGTTTGCCCTCGGCGTCGAGCGGGAAGCTCTTCGCGCCCAGCGTGACCCCCTGGTAGATCCGGACCCGGTTCCCGATGACGCTGGTCTCGCCGATGACCACGCCGGTTCCATGGTCGATGAAGAACCGCTCCCCGATGCGCGCCCCCGGGTGGATGTCGATGCCGGTCAGGGTGTGGGCGTGCTCGGTGATGATGCGCGGGATGAGCGGGACGCCCAGCACGTGCAGCTCGTGGGCGATGCGCTGGTTCGTCACCGCGAAGATCCCCGGGTAGGCGAAGATGGCCTCGTCTCGCGTGCGCAGCGCGGGGTCTCCCTCGAAGGCCGCCTCCACGTCGCCCGCCACCAGCCGCCGGACGGCGGGGAGCCGTGCCACGAACTTCCGGGTGGCCTCGGCGGCGGCGATGGAGCAATGGGTGCACGTCTCGAAATCGTGCTTCTCGGCGAAGGCGACCGCGCGCCGGATCTCCTCGTCGAGGACCACCCGCATCCGGTCCAGGGTGGCGCCGATGTGGAAGGAGAGCGTGTCTCCGCGCAGGTCCTGGGTGCCGAAGTAGCCAGGGAAGAAGAGCGCCCGGACGTCCTCCACGATGGAGATGACCCGCTGGCGAGAGGGGAGCACCATCCGGTAGTGGCCGGACAGGACGGGCTCGGCCTCGCGGCAGAGCTCGTCGACGATGGGCTGGATGGCGAAGTCGTCGGGCGGGGTCATGGATTCCTCCGGGAGCCTGGATTCATACGTTCCTCGTCGGGCTCGATCAACCTTCCATCCTCCGGGCGGTGGAAGAACTCCCACACGGCACGCGCCTGGGCCTCCCCGACCCCCTCGACGCGGGCGATCTCCTCCAGGGTCGCCTCCCGGACCCGGCGCAGCGACCCGAAATGGCGGAGCAGCGCCTTGCGCCGCAGCGCGCCGATGCCGGGGATCTCGTCGAGCCCCGAGCGCAGGGTCATGGCCCGCCGCAGCTTCCGGTGGAACTCGATGGCGAAGCGGTGGGCCTCGTCGCGGAGCCGCACGAGCAGGTACAGCTCGGCCGAGTTCTGTCGGAGCACCACCGGGTCCTTGCGACCCGGCAGGAAGACCCGCTCCGGCGTCCGCGCCGCCTCGGCGACGAAGCCCTTGCCGGCCCGCTCGGCCGCCTCGGCCAGGCCGGTGCTGCGCGCGGAGCGCCGGGAGACGACACGGGTGGTGGAGAGCGCCGTGGCGTCCAGGGTGCGGCTCTTCGCGAGCCCCACCATCTGCACGAAGGGCAACCCGGGATTGCCCGGGTCGGGACGGGTGGCCAGCCCCAGGTCGCGAGCCGCCGCCATCGCCGCGGAGAGCTGCCCCTTTCCTCCGTCGATGACGAGCAGGTCGGGCACGGCCTCCTCGGCGAGCGCGCGCCGGAGCCGGCGCGTGATCACCTCGTGCAGCATGGCGAAGTCGTCCTGCCCGGCCACGCCCTTCACCCGGTAGCGCCGGTATCCGGCCCGGTCCGGCTCCCCGTCCCGCATCGATACGCCGGACCCCACGGCCATGGAGCCCTGGAACGTGGAGATGTCGAAGCACTCCATCCAGCGCGGCTCCCGGTGGAGCGAGAGGGCCCGGGTCAGCGACGCGAGCGCGTCGGAGCGCTTCACCCCCTCCTCGCGCCAGCCGCGGAAGGACTGCACCGCATTCCGGTTGGCCACGTCGAGCAGGTCGGCCTTTGCGCCCCGCTGAGGGACGAGCAGCCGCACCTTGCGGCCACGCCGCTCCGAGAGGACCTCGGCGAGCGCGTCGACGTTCGATGGCTCGATGGGGAGCAGGACCTCGTCGGGGGGATCGATGCGCTCGTAGTACAGGGAGAGGAAGGAGGAGAGCAGCTCGTCCCCGGGGAACTCCTGGCCGGAGAACGGATGCGACCGGGAGTCGAGGAGCTTCCCGCCGCGCATGGAGAGGACCTGGATGACCAGGTCGGGCCCCTCCCGGTGGATGCCCAGCACGTCCCGGTCGGCCCGGTCGTCCATGAGGACCCGCTGGGTCTCCAGGCTGCGCTCCACGGCGCGGAGCTGATCGCGGACCCGGGCCGCGTCCTCGAAGCGCATGGCCGCCGCCGCCTCGCGCATGCGACCCTGGAGCCGCTCGGTCAGGTCCCCTTCCCTCCCCTCCAGAAAGGCCACCGCGTCCTCCACGCTGCGCTCGTAATCCTCCCGGGGGAAGTCGTAGACGCAGGGAGCCGGGCAGCGGTGGATCTGGTAGAGGATGCAGGGTCGCTTGCGGTGGTCGAAGACGTGGTCGGTGCAGGTGCGCAGCTGGAACCAGCGGTTCATCACCCGCAGCGTCTCGCGGATGGAGCTCGCGCTGGAGTAGGGCCCGAACCAGCGCGCCCCGTCGTCCTTGCGCTGCCGTGCGCGTGCCACCTCGATTCGCGGGAACGGGTGCCGGCGGTCCAGCCGGAGCACGATGAAGTCCTTGTCGTCCCGGAGCCGGACGTTGAAGCGGGGCCTGTGCTTCTTGATGAGCTCGTTCTCGAGGAGGACTGCCTCCTTCTCGGTGCGGGTCACCACCACGTCGAGGTCGCCGAGCAGGCCGTCGAGCAGCGGGATGAAGTGCCGATCGTCGCCCCCGCTTGCATCGAAGTAGCTGCGGACGCGGGAGCGGAGCGAGGCGGCCTTGCCCACGTAGACCACCTTCCCCTGGCGGTCCTTCATGAGATAGACGCCGGGCGCGGCGGGCAGCTCGTCGAGCTTGTTGCGCAGGGTGGCGTCCATGGGCAGCCGGGAGTCTAGCCGGGCGGGCCGTCCGGCGCGCCGGGATTCCTCCCCATTTCGAGGGGGCCACGATACCCCGCCGGGGGGTTCACTTGACGTATCGGGATCGGATTGACGATCGTACCCGTCACGCTGGGTCAACAGTTTTCCCAGGGCCCGGCAGGGGAGGGACAATGCCAGGAAGGCCAATGACGCCGCAGGAGCGGATCGTGTATCAGGCTTGGGCCCAGCGTAACCTCGTCGAGCCGTTTCTCGAGTCGATGGAGAAGTGGCACCAGCAGGCGAACCCGGGACAGCGGCCCCCCAGAATCCAGCCCTCGGAGGCTCCGCTTCCGTGCCACCCGAGGCTCACCGGCAGCGAAATCTGCATCACCCCCCGTCCAGGACCTGGGGGTGGGGGACCGTGGGGACGACGGAAGCCAGGGACGGCGCCCGTCAAGCCCGTCCCGAAATCCCTGTGGCCGAAGAGCAGGCTGATCTTCAAGTAGCTTGGCCCCTCGTCGGCTGCCTCGCCTGCGTCGGTCCACGTCCCTCGTTGCCTGGCCGGTTCGGGGCGCCTTCCGGCTGCACAACTTCCTGCTCGACTGGACCGTCGACTGCGGCCCTGAGGGCATCGCCCTGCTCGCCGGCCTCGCCGGGTATGCCACCGCATCCTCGGTCCTCGAACGCCTCGCCCGGCTCGGAGACCACTCCCCGCCCCGAACGCTATCGGGCCTCCTCCGGGGCGGTGCGCTCGTGGCGGAGCGATCGGTGCTGGCGCGCAGGGAGAGGGAGTGGCGGAACTCCTGGCGATGGGGACCCGTTGCCGGCGCATTCCACAGGAGCCTTCGGGATCTCTCCTTCAGGACCGTGGATGAGACGCAGGCCCTCGTCGCGCAGCGGGCACGCCGCCGCCCACCTCCCCGAGCGATTCCCGCCCTGCTTGGCGATCGGTTGGCCCTGCCTCAGGCCCGCCTCCGCCGCGGCGTACTTCCGCACCTGCTCCGACGGGAGTCGCTCCGCGACATGTCGGGTGAGGCAGTCACGGCGCAGGAGGTCGCCGACGTTCTCTTCGCCGGTCTCGGTGTACGGGCGCTGCTCCGCGACGCGGTCCAGGGCGACCTGCCGCTCAAGCTCGCGCCCTCCGGCGGTGCGCGGAACGCGGTCGACGGGTACCTCCTCGCGCTGCGGGTGAAGGGCATCCCGGCGGGTGCCTACCTCTACTCGGGACTCCGGCGTGACCTGGAGCCCGTGCTGCCCGCGGAGCCGGCATTGCCCTCCGCCGCCTCGCTGCTCGGAGGCCAGCCCTGGGCCGACGGTGCGGCGGCCATCCTCTTCCTCGTGGCCACCTTCGAGCGCGCCGCCTGGAAGTACCGCCATCCGCTCTCCTACAGGATGATCACCCTGGAAGCCGGTCACATCGCCCAGAACATGCTGGTCACCGCCACGGGCCTCGGCCTCGCGTCGTGGCCGAGCGGGGCCCTGTCCGACACCGCCGTCGAGCAAGCGCTGGCGCTTCGCACCCCCGGCCAGGCGGCGCTGTACGCGGTCGTCTTGGGTCGCCCAGTGCATGCGCTTCACCCTCCCAGGCGGTCCCGCAGCGCTCGCAGTTCCAGCAGCGGTGGGAAGTCCGCGTCGGCGTCAGCCCAGAGTCGCTCCAGTCGATCCGCGATCTCCCGGGCCTCTCCGGTCCGCCCCCGGTCAGCCTCGGCCCGTGCAAGGAGCAGCAGGCTGCGCGGGTAGGCCCAACTGGCCCAGAACAGCGAAGGGCTCATCCGCTGGAAGCGGCGCAGGGCGTCCGCCGCCTCGTCGGTGCGACCGGCCTCGAGTGCCGCCTCGGCGAGGAGGAGCGAATCGAGGAAGCTGGGGCCCGAGGCGTGTGTGGCGGAGAGCTCGCGCAGGGCCGGCAGCGCGTCCTCTGCACGTCCCGCGCGCCATGCCGCCACCGCCCGGTAGAGCGCGGCGTCCGGCGACCCCGCGGGAAGGAGGCTCCCGAGCTTCGCCGCAGCGTCGGCGTTCCCTCCCCAGGCGAGCGCGGCGGCGAGCGGACCGACCATCTGCGACCCAGCTTGGGCGAGCCGGTCGACATCGGCCACGGCCTCCGCCGACTTGCCCATCCCCGCCCGGACGGCCAGGTTCGAGTGGAGCCTCATCGCGGAGCCCGTCGGTGCCGAAGCAAGCGCAGCCTCGGCGGCGCGGCGGCGCCCGAGGAACAGGTGGACCGCTGCCTGGTGAAGCGGCGCGGGCGGGTCGGGTGGGAATGCCTCGGCGGCCAATGCGGGCTCTCCCCGTCGAAGCCCGGCAACGGCGAGAGTCCCCCTCGCCTGCTGCTCGCCCAGAGCGATCGCCCGGCGTGCCTCGCGGACGGTCCCTTCCAGATCGCCCGCCCAGAGCGCTGCCTCCGCGGACAGCAGCGCGGTCTCCGGTCCCGGAGCGGCCTCGGCCGCCCGTCGCGCTGCCGCGAGGAGGTCGTCGGTCCGGCCCAGAAATCCCAGCGATCGCAGCAAGTAGGCCATCGCGATCTCGTCGGTGGGCTCGAGCTGGAGCGCGCGCTCCAGGAACTGCGCCGCCTCCGCCGGGCGCTCCTGCCCGAGGAGGAGTGCGCCTAGGTCGAGGAACACCGAGTGCTCGTCGGGCGCGTCGAAAACCAGTTCCCGGTAGCGGGACTCCGCATCCGCGGTCCTCCCTGCGGTCTCGGCATTCCTGGCGAGGAGCAGCGCGCGCTGTCGCGGGGGCAGCCGGTCCTGCATCCGCAGGGCCGCCTTCTCGTGCTCGACCCGCCTCTGCTCGGTGATCTCCCCGGCACTGCCCATCCGCGAGAGCTCGTAGTGGGCGAGCCCGAACTCCGGGTCGATGGCGAGCGCGAACTCGAATTCGACGACCGCCTCGTCGAGCCGGATCCGATCCTGGAGCTGCCGCGCCTGGAAGTAGTGGCGATACGCCTCCAGGCTGCCAGTCACCTGCTGCTGGAGCCGCGCATTCCGCTCGGCCACATCGCCGGCGGGCTCCTTCAGCTCGCGACGGGCCTGGTCGCTCATCCGGTCGATGAGCGGCAGGATCCCCTCCTTGCTCGGGCTCTGGTCCCGGAGCGTGAAGAGGTAACTGTCCCTGCGGGGGTCGATGGCGCGCAGCTCGATGGCATACGTCGAGCCCAGCCGATGCACGTTGGCGACCAGCAGCGCAGCCGCCCCTGCCCGCCGGACCACCTCGAGCCCCACCGCCTCATCGATGCGGTCTACCTTGTCATGGCCGGCCTGCCGGGCCAGGTCGATCATCCTGCCGCGCGTCAGCACACCGATGCGGCGGGACTGCTCGAGAGACGTCACGAGGAGCCCCGAGAGTCCGTCGAGGTCCGGGTCTCCCGTCGCGTTCTGCACGTCGGCGACCGCTACCACCGTTCGCGCCGCCGCCGCCGCAGCCTGGCGCTCGCGGACCAGCACGGCGGTCGTTCCGCCCAGGGCGAACGCCGCGATCACGCCGGCCGCAGCCCAGCGAAGCGGGTGCCGCTGCCGCAGCCGCGCCGGGTGCGATCCCGCCGAGGCGGAAGCGCGAGGAGGCAACGCCGCCCGGAGTTCCTCCTGCAAGGCCTCGAGCGAGACCAGCACCTCTTTCCCGTCCCGCGGACGTCGAGCCGGGTCCCGCGCCAGCATGCGCGTGGCAAGGTCTCCGAGCCCGGGCAGCCCAGGAACCTCGAGCGCCGGAGGGACCCGGGCGGCGAGCACTGCCTTGCCGCTCCGGTCGACGGTGAAGGGGACCTCCCCGGCCAGAATGCGGTACAGCATCACGCCCAGTGCGTAGACGTCGGTCCGCTCGTCCTCCGGCGCCGACACCCACTGCTCCGGGGCCATGTAAGCGGGCGTGCCTCCCTCGACCCGCGGCTGCCCGAACGCGTGGGCGAGGCCGAAGTCGAGGATCTTCACCAGCCCGCCCTCGCAAAGGAAGACGTTGGCGGGCTTCAGGTCCCGATGGATGACCCCGTGGGCGTGGGCCCAGGCCAGGCCGCGCGCGACCTGGACCCCGATGTCGAGCGCCTCGGGAAGCGCCACCGGCCCCTGGTCGAGCCACTCCGCGAGCGTACGCCCCTGGAGGAGCTCGAGGACCAGGAACGGTCCCGCCTCCGAACGCCCGACGTCGTGCAAGGTGACCAGGTTGGGATGGGAGAGGCTCGCCGCCGCCTCGGCCTCGCGCAACAGCCGCTCCTCGCGAAGTGTGGACGCCCCTGCGCCGGTCCGCACGACCTTGAAGGCGACCCGCCGTCCGAGATCCCGGTCCTGGGCCTCGTAGACCACACCGAAGCCGCCTCGACCCAGTTCCCGAACGATCTCGAAGCGCCCGAACGAGGTGCCCGGGGCGAACGGCGCACCCTCGGCTTCGTCCGACAGCGGAAGGGGGGACGCCGCGAGCTCGACGAGCAGCGCCGAGAGGGCGCCCGGCGGAACCTGATCGCCCGGATCCGTCTGCCTGGATGTCCGTTCGTCTCCCAATGGGGGACCCCCGTGAACTGCAAGGCCGCAGGGTAGCCCACCCGCGCCAAGGAATCACTCCGGGTGCAGCCAGCCCCGGAAGGGGGTCAGCGCCGCCGCTTCCGCTGCGGCCGTCGCGCCGCCGGGCCGTTCGCGAAGGCCCCCGCCATGGCTCCGCTCCCCAGCAACCCGCGCGCACCGGTGGTGCTCCGGCGGACGCCCAGTTCCAGATCCTTCATCCCCAGGATGCGATCGCGCAGCTGGGCGGCCTTCTCGAACTCCAGCGCCTCCGACGCCCTGTGCATCTCCTTCTCCAGCTCGGCGACGATGGCCGGGATCTGCTCGGGCTGGTACTCGGCGCCGTCCCCCTCGGTGGGGACCGTGACGTAGTCGGCCTCGTAGACCGCCATCGAGAGGTCGCGGATGTTGCTCTTCACCGTCTGCGGCGTGATGCCGTGCTCCTCGTTGTAGCGCCGCTGGATCTCCCGCCGGCGGTCGGTCTCGGAGAGGGCGCGGCGCATCGACTCGGTGACCGAGTCGGCGTAGAGGATGACGCGGCCGTTCACGTTGCGTGCAGCCCGTCCGATGGTCTGCACCAGCGAGACCTCGGAGCGCAGGAAGCCCTCCTTGTCGGCGTCGAGGATGGCCACCAGCGAGACCTCGGGGATGTCGAGCCCCTCGCGCAGCAGGTTGATGCCGATGAGGACGTCGAACTCGCCTCGTCGCAGGTCGCGGATGAGAGCGCTGCGCTCGAGGGTCTCGATGTCGGCGTGCAGGTAGCGGCAGCGCACGCCCACGTCCGTGTAGTACTCGGTGAGGTCCTCGGCCATGCGCTTCGTGAGGGTGGTCACCAGCACCCGCTCGCCGGCCTCGGCCCGCTTTCGCACCTCGCCGAGGAGGTCGTCCACCTGCGAGCCCACCGGCCGGACCTCCACCTCGGGATCGACGAGCCCGGTGGGGCGGATGATCTGCTCCACCACCACCCCGCCGGCCTTCTCGAGCTCGTGGGCGGCCGGCGTGGCCGACACGTAGATGGCCTGCCCGACGTGCCCCTCGAACTCCTCGAAGCGGAGCGGCCGGTTGTCGAGGGCGGACGGGAGCCGGAATCCATGCTCGACCAGCGTCTCCTTGCGGCTGCGGTCGCCACGGTACATCCCCCCGACCTGGGGCAGGGTCTGGTGCGACTCGTCGACGACGAGCAGCCAGTCCTTCGGGAAATAGTCGAGCAGGCAGGGTGGCGGCTCACCGGGGCGCCTTCCGGAGAGCCAGCGCGAGTAGTTCTCGATCCCGGAGCAGAAGCCCATCTGCTCGAGCATCTCGAGATCGAACATGGTCCGCTGCTCGAGCCGCTGGGCCTCGACGAGCTTGTTCGCCCCCCGCAATTCCCCGAGGCGCCCGAGCAGCTCGTCGCGGACCCCCTGGATGGCGCGGTGGCGAACCTCGGGGGCCGAGACGTAGTGGCTGTTGGGGAAGATGGCCACCTTGTCCAGCTCGGCCAGCGACAGGCCCCGCAGCGGGTCGAACTCGCTGATGCGCTCCACCACGTCGCCGAAGAACTCGATGCGGACCGCGCGCGACTCCTCGTAGGGCGGGAAGACCTCCACCGTGTCGCCGCGGACGCGGAACGTCCCCCGGTGGAAGTCGGTGTCGTTCCGCTCGTACTGGATGTCGACGAGCGACCGGATGAACCGGTCGCGCAGGAACTCCTTGCCCTTCTCGATCTGCTGCAGGAGGCCGAAGTAGGCCTCGGCGGTTCCCAGGCCGTAGATGCAGGAGACCGAGGCCACGATGATCACGTCGTTCCGGGTGAGGAGCCCGTGGGTCGCCGCGTGGCGCATCCGATCGATCTCGTCGTTGATGGACGAGTCCTTCTCGATGTACGTGTCCGTCGAGGGCACGTACGCCTCCGGCTGGTAGTAGTCGTAGTAGCTGACGAAGTAGTGGACGGCAGCGGTGGGGAAGAGCTCCTTGAACTCTCCGTACAGCTGGGCCGCCAGCGTCTTGTTGTGGACCAGCACCAGCGCCGGCCGCTTCACCGCCGAGATCACCTGGGCGATGGTGAAGGTCTTCCCCGACCCCGTGACCCCGAGGAGCACCTGGTCCTTGTCGCCGCGGCGCAGGCCGGCGACGAGCTCGGCGATGGCCCGGGGCTGGTCGCCGCACGGGGCGAGGCCGGTCTGGATGTCGAGGGGCACCGGGTCAGTCTAATGCCCGGAACCCCCTCGATCACGGAGCCCCTACGGGCGGAAGACGATCCGGTCCACCCCCGCAGCCTGCACCTCGGCCGCCGTGGAGGGCTGGACGCCCGGGGCATTGGTCAGCCAGAGCGGGATCTGGCTCTGGTAGTTCGGGTCCTGGACGAAGTCGGGCTGGCCGCCGGGGATGACCGCGCGCCACACCACGTTGCCCGGAGCGATCATCTCCGCCGAGAACCGGACGTTCGCGCCTGCGCGCTGGACGAATCCGTCCGCCCCGTCGTTGTTCCAGGAGAAGTTGGCCACGTCCACGGTGTAGAGCCCGCCGTCGTTCGCGAAGGGGCCGTAGTTGAAGACGGTCGTGAAATCGCCGAGCAGGCTGTCGAAGGTGGCCCTGTGCTTGCGACCCCAGATCCAGTCGGACGGCCCCAGCCCAGGGAAGGCCTCGATGGCGAGGAAGTCCACCGTCTCCTCGAGGGCCGCCACCGCCACCGAGGCGCAGGTGGCCTGGGTGCCGCCGCACGGAGCGAGCCCGGTGTGGAGCGGGACCGCCGGAGTTCCGCCGGCAGCGTAGGTTGTGAGCGCGACGAGGTACTTCGCCATGAACTGCCCGTCGAGCTCGGCGAGGAACCTCCGGGTGTCGAGCGGTGCGCCGTCCACGGTGACCCCCGCGAGCGACGGGTCGAGAACGCGCGCCGCGAGCCGCGGGAGGAGTGCGTGGAAGAGCATGGAGCCGTTGGACGCGGCCACGACGGAGGCGTCGGTCGCCCTGGCGCCGGCCGGATTGTCGCCGGCGAGGCCGGTCGGCGTGCGGTAGCGCTGCGGATTGGCCGCACTGGCCCACTGCGAGAGGACCGCCACGGCAGGGCCGAGCCCCTTGGCCTCGATCTCGGCGCCCGACAGCGCGAACCATGCGAGGAGCCCCGGGACGACGTCGGCCGCGAGCGCGGACCGGTTGTCCGCCTGGGTGGCGGTGAAGTCGTCGAGCGTGTACCCGGAGGATTTCGCGGAGAGGAGCTCCGTGGCCCGCGCGGCGCGGTATCCCAGGTCGGCGGTCGCGTAGAGGTAGGAGTCGGCGCCGGCCGAGAGCGGGTCGTTGCCCGCCGTCACCCCGGTGATGTCGTTGTTGGCGGTGACGATGCGGTTGGCGGCCGGGTTCTTCGCCTGGGGAAGCGCCGCGTCGGAGATGCGCCCGGTCCAGACGCAGCTGCCGTCGTAGCCAGGCATCGGCGCCCACGGAACCACCCCGGGCCGGTAGCAGCCGGTCTTCCGGATCGGGACGTACGCGTGCGGATAGTAGCCGATGTTCCCGTTCACGTCGGCGAACACGAAGTTCTGCGCCCCCACCTGGAAGGTCTTCACGGCCTCGAAGGCCTCGTCCACCGTCTTCGCCTGGTTGAGCAGGTAGAAGGCGAGCAGCTCGTTGGAAGGTTCCTGGCCCGTCCAGCGGGCCGTGTAGTACGCCGAGGCATCCGCGGCGACCACGGGACCGTAGCTGGGGACGAGCAGGATCGGCGTCGTGGGCGTGTAGTCCGGACCGCCCCGCACCTTGTAGGTCTCCGGCACCGGGATCGTGGTGGGAGGAAGGCCTCCCGCGGCGATCGGGAAGAAGTAGACGTCGGTCACGTCGTAGCCCACGACGGTCACGCCCCACCCCAGGTTGTCGTTGTGACCGATGGGGACCACCGGCGCACCGGGGAAGGCCACGCCCCCCACGTTGCGGGTCGGGGTGGTCACCTGCATGAGGTAGAAGATCGACGGGTTCTGCAGCGCGAGGTGCGGGTCGTTGGCGACGGAGGCGTGCGCGACCAGGGGAGCCCGCATCACCCAGTTGTTGGACCCCGCCTTCTCCCCGGGTGACATCCCCAGGATGCGCCGGACCTTTCGGGTCGTCTCGAGCACGGCCCCGCGGGCCTGGCCGAGCGCCGCGGGTCCCGGCACCGCGGCGACCGCAGGCGCCGTGGGCGCCAGGATGAAGGTGTCCGTGGCCGGTGCCAGGCGGGTCAGGTCGGCGAAGAGGCCCAGGGTGTAGCAGGCAGACGGAGGCGTCGCGCCGCAGGCCGAGGCGAAGGCCTGCGCCGTGGCCCCGTAGGCGGCCTCCTCCTCCGCCGACCAGGAGAGCTGCCAGGACTGGACCCGTCCGATGGCGAGCGTGTCCTCGATGGTCCAGGGCGAGGGAGCGTAGGCCCCGGGAAGCGCCCCGGCGAGCAGGACGTACTCCGCGGGGAGCCTCGCCCCGTTGGCTCCCGCCGCCAGGTCGGCGAGGTACCGGTTCACGCCGTCGGCATAGCGCTGCAGGAAGGTTCGCACCGTGGGTTCCAGGGTCGAGGCGATGACGTCCTCGATCCGGTAGCTGCCCGCCCGGGGTCCGGTCGCCGCCGGCTCCTGGGCCGTGAAGACGGTCCGGAGCGCCACGTCGGTGCCGAGGGCATCGGGCCCGAGAAGCTGCGAGAGGCTGCCCCGCCCCAGGCGCCGCATGAAGTCCATCTGGAAGAGCCGATCGCGCGCGTGCACGTACCCGATGGCGTAGGAGGCGTCGTCGTCGCTCCCCGCGGTGACGTGCGGGATCCCGAGCGCGTCGTAGACGACGGTGACCTCGGCTCCCAGTCCGGGCACGCCGGACACCACGCCCTGGATGGGAAGGCCGGACGGCGTCGCCGTGGACTGGCAGGCGGCCAGGACGAAGGCGAGGAGCAGCGCGGGAAGTGCTCTGCGGACCATGTTCACCTCGAGTGATTGCTCGATGACGCGCCGGGTCGGCTGGCGGGGGGCAGGAAAAGAATGTTTCATCCGGCGATCCGGTTTAGCGGGCGTGCCCGCGCATCGCATCGCGCGACGCGTCATCCGAGGTCGAATTCCCGCGAATCCCCGGGGACGGGCCTACTCGACCTTCCAGGTGGTGCCGGCCGGACCGTCCTGGATCGTGACCCCCAGGGCCAGCAACCCGTCCCGCACCGCGTCGGAGCGCGCGAAGTCCCTGGCGCGCCGCGCCTCCGCCCGCTCGGCGATCCGGGCCTCGACCATCGCGGGGTCGATGCCGCGCCGGGCCACCGCCTTCGCCCGCAGGTCGAGGAGCGCCCGGGCCGGCGGGCGCTGCAGGATGCCCAGCTCGCCACCCACCGATCGGGCGTCCCGGGCGAAGCGGGCCATCGCGGCCCGATCCGCCGGCGACCTCTTGCCCTTGCGATCGGCGTCGGCGTTGGCGGCGGTGAAGGCGTCGGCCAGGATCCCCAGCACGGCGGCCGTGTTGAAGTCGTCGTCCAGCGCGGCCCGCGCCGCATCGGCCCAGGGGAAGGGGGCGCCGTCGGGGGGGGTGCCGTCGGCGATGCGGTCGGCCTTGTCCAGCGTCTCGAGGAGGTAGGCCAGCCGACGCTCGGCGTCGGCGAGCAGCCCGTCCGAGAAGTTGATGGGGTTGCGGTAGTGGGTGCCGAGGAGGAGGAGCCGCAGCGCCTCCCCGTCGTGGCGCCGGAGCACGTCCTTCACGGTGAAGAAGTTGCCGAGCGACTTGGACATCTTCTCCTGGTCGATCTCGACGAATCCGTTGTGCATCCAGTACCGTGCGAAGTCCCGGGGCTCGAGCCGATCGGAGAGGGCGGCCACCGACTGGGCGATCTCGTTGGTGTGGTGGGGGAAGACCAGGTCCTTTCCTCCAGCGTGGATGTCGAAGGTCGAGCCCAGGTGCTCGAGCGTCATGGCCGAGCACTCGATGTGCCAGCCCGGCCTCCCCTTCCCCCACGGGGAGTCCCAGGATGGCTCTCCTGGCTTGGCCCCCTTCCAGAGCGCGAAGTCGAGCGGGTCGCGCTTCGCGTCCCCGGGATCGACGCGGGCTCCCGACCGGAGGTCGTCGACGTCGCGCCGTGCCAGCTGCCCGTAGGCCGGGAACTTCCGGACCGCGTAGTAGACGTCCCCGTTGCCCGGCGCGTAGGCGAAGCCGCGGGCCACCAGGCGCTCGATGAGGGCCACGATGCCGGGCATGGTCCCGGTCACGCGCGGGGCCGCGTCGGGTCGCAGGCAACCCACCGCGTCCATGTCCTCGAGGAAGGAGTCGGCGAACCGGGAGGCCAGCGCCGCCGGATCCTCTCCCCGCTCGTTGGCCCGGGCGATGATCTTGTCGTCCACGTCGGTGAAGTTCCGCACGTACTTCACCTCCAGTCCACGGGCGCGCAGGTGGCGGACCACCACGTCCCAGACCACGTAGCAGCGGGCGTGGCCCAGGTGGGCGTGGTCGTAGACGGTGGGACCGCAGGCGTAGAGCCCGATCTTGCCGGGCACGATGGGCCGGAGCTCGACCTTCTCGCCGGCCAGTGTGTCGTGGATCTGGATGGCCATGTCGCTCGCCTACCTTCTCACCAGCAGGGCCACTGCGTGCGCGGCGATCCCCTCGCCCCGTCCCACGAAGCCGAGCCCCTCGCCGGTGGTGCCCTTCACGTTCACCTGCGTCGGCGAGACTCCCAGCGCCTCGGCCAGCCTCGCCCGCATCTCGTCGGCGCGCGGCGCGATCTTGGGACGGCGTGCCGCCAGCGTCACGTCGCAGTTCCCCACCCCCCATCCCAGCGCGCGCGCCTTTCCCGCCACCTCGCGGAGGAGGTGCAGCGACGAGACCCCCTTCCAGCGGGGATCCGTGTCGGGGAAGTGGCGGCCGATGTCGCCCAGGCCAGCGGCGCCCAGGACGGCGTCGCAGATGGCGTGGGCGCAGATGTCCGCGTCCGAGTGGCCGAGGAGTCCATCCCCCTCGAACTCGACGCCGCCGAGGACGAGCCTGCGCCCCGGTGCGAAGGCGTGAACGTCGTAGCCCACGCCCATGGCCACGGACGGCTCCAGGAGCGCCCGGGCCCGGGCCAGGTCGTCCGGGCCGGTGATCTTGAAGTTCCCCGGGTCCCCGGGCACGAGCGCCACCTCCTCGCCGAGCCGCTCCACCAGCTGGCACTCGTCGGTGGCCTCCGCCGCGGACGCCCCGGCCTGGGCGAATGCCCTTCGCAGAAGCGGCGCACGGAAGGCCTGCGGCGTCTGGGCCAGCCAGAGCACCCGGCGGTCGAGCGTCTCGGCGACCCGGGTCCCCTCGCCGCGCTTCACGGTGTCGGTGGCCGGGACGGCCGCCAGCGCCGCGCCGCGGGCCGCGGCGGCCTCGGCCACGGCCCGCGCCAGGGAAGCCGTCGCGAAGGGGCGCGCGGCGTCGTGGATGACCACCACGGCGACCTCGCCCAGCGCCTCGAGCCCGGCTCGGACCGAGTCGGCCCGGGTGGCTCCGCCGGCCGCGGCCCGGACCGGGACCCCGAGCCCCTGGAGATTGGCCGCGCCGTGCGACTCCTCGCCGGCCGGTACCACCACCACGATCTCGTCGATGACGCCGCTCTCCGAGAGGACCCGCGCGGCGCGCCGGAGCACGGTCTCGCCGCCGACGGTCGCCCATTGCTTGGCCACGCCGGCGCGCAGGCCCGCACCCCCCGCGGCCAGGATGCCCCCCACCCGCTCGCCGCCGATCAAGGCGCCTCCACCGGGCTGGCACTCCCCGTGCTCTGGCCCACCGTCGATGACCTTCCTGCCCACCCCGCCACGCCCCGCCCCCTGGAAACGAGACCGCCGCGCGGGCCATGGGCCGCGCGGCGGACGTCGTCGCTGCCGATCCGAAACGGCATCCCGCGCCGGACCCGCGCCATCAGGTGATGTTGAAGATCTTCCTGAGCTCCGTCTCGACGTCCTGCTCGTCGCAGTCCTTGGCGATGGCCAGTTCCTTGATGAGCAGCGACCGTGCCGTGTCGAGCATCTTGCGCTCGCCGAAGGAGAGGTCCTTGTCGGAGCGGAGCAGGTAGAGGTCGCGCAGCACCTCGGCGATCTCGAAGACCGACCCGGTCTTGATCTTGTCCATGTACTCCCGGTACCGGCGGTTCCAGGTGGTGGAGTCGACCGAGACCTCCTTCTCGCGGAGGATGGTGTAGACCTTGCGGACCTCCTTGTCGCCGATGATCTCGCGCAGGCCCACCGACCCGACCTTGTTCATCGGGATCATGATCTTCATCCCGTTGTCGAGGATCCGGAGCACGTAGAAGGACTGCCGCTGTCCGGCTACCTCCTTGTGCTCGATCCCCATCACCTCTCCCACGCCCTGCCCTGGGTACACAGCCTTGTCCCCGACCTTGAAGGTCGGGCCCGACGGATTCTGGGATGCCGCCATTCGTTCCTCCGCCCGGCAGCCGGTGTCGCCTGCGCCCGGAATTTCGGGCGGGCGGGCGCTGGGCCTGGAGCGCGGACCCTACCACAACGCTTGAGCCCCGTCAATACTGATGAAATCGTTCGCTTTCCGGGGCATTCGTGAGGAATTCCAGTCGGATACGGTTTGCTGCCGCCTTCTTCGCCGCGGGAGCCGGCGCGGCCATCTCCTTGAAACCAGGGACCTTGGCTTGCCTTGCCGGCGTCGTCCCGGCCATCGCCGGGGCCTGGCTCCCCTCCATTCCCCTCGCGTTCGGGGCGGCGGGGTGGGTGGCCGGGAGCGCATCCCTGGCGATCCCCGGGACCGTCCCTGCCGGGGATACCACCCTTCGTGGGGAGGTGGTGTCCATGCCGCTGCTCCGGGACGGGAGGGCCAGGTACGTGGTTTCGGACGCGTCCCGGGGAAGGCTCGAGGTCTCGTCGCCCGACCTGCCGGTGCCCCTCGCCCCGGGCGACGAGGTCCTCCTGTCGGTCGAGGTCAGGGAACCGAGGGGCAGGCGGAACCCGGGGGGACGCGACGGCGCGTTCGCCATGGCGGCCCACGGGATCTCGGCCCAGGCATGGACGAGGATGCCGCCGGCGCGGTCGACTCGTCCCTCGTTCCTCTCCGCCGTCGCGGAGGCCCGGATCGGTTTCGCCAGGAGCGCAGGCAAGGCCCTTCCCCCGTCCGAGGCGGCCCTGGTCCGCGCCATCGGCGCGGGGGACGAGGCGCAGATCGACCAGGCCACCCGGGAGGGATTCGCGCGCAGCGGGCTCGCACACGTGCTCTCGGTCTCCGGCCTGCACCTCGCCGTCGTGGCCTTCGGAGCCTGGCGCGCCCTCCAGGCGCTGCTGCTTCGCCTCCACCCGCTGGCCACCCGCTTCGACGTGCGCCTGGCCGCCGCCGCGGCGTGCCTCCCGCTGACCGCCCTCTACGCGTTCGCGACGGGCGCCACCGTCCCCGTCCTCCGCTCGGCCGTCGCGGCCGGGCTCGTCTTCGGCGCGAGCCTCCTGGGGCGCGCGTCCGACGCCGCCACCGCGCTCGCCATCGCTGCGCTGGCGCTGCTCGCGCTCGACCCCGGTTCCCTCGTCGACGTGTCGTTCCAGCTCTCCTTCGCCTCGGTTGCGGGACTCGTCGTGCTCGCGCGGCCGTTCCGCGACGCCTTGCCCTTCCGCCCCGACCGATCCCGCTGGCTCGGCCGGGCCCTGGAGGCCGCGCTCCAGGGCGCCTGCGCGAGCGCCGCGGCAACCGTGGCCACCGCACCCCTTCTGGCGCTCCACTTCCGTAGCCTCTCCACCGTCGCCGTCGCCGCCAACGCGGTCGCGCTCCCCGTCGCATCCGCGCTCACCGTCCTCGCCGCACTCGCCTTCCTGGCCAGCGCCGCGGCGCCTCCGCTCGCGCCCGCGCTCCTCTGGGCCTGCCGGCCCCTCGCAACCGTCTTCCTCCGGGTGAACGAGGCCTTCGCCGCGCCGGCCCTCGCCTCGGTGGGCGTCGCCTCGCCGGGCTGGGGCCTGGTCACGGCCTCCTACGCGGCCGGCGCCGCCGCCCTCCTCGCCCGCGGTCGTCTCCGCTTGCTCCTCGTCGCCGCCGGGTGCGCCGCGCTCCTCCTGCCCGGCCCGCTCCGGCGCGCCGCCGCCCGGGGGCGCCCCGGGATCGAGGTGATCTTCCTGGCGGTCGGCCAGGGGGACTGCACGGTCATCCGGCTTCCGGATGGCTCCGCGGTGGTGGTCGACGCCGGCGGGGACCCCTCCGGCCGCTACGACCCCGGCGCGCGCGACGTCCTCCCGTTCCTCCGCGACATGGGGGTGAGCCGGCTCGCCGCTGCCTTCGTCTCCCACCCCCACCCGGACCACCTGCAGGGGCTCCCGGCGGTGGTCGCGGGGCTCGCCGGGCGGCGCGTCTACGCCTCCCACGACCGGGGCGACGAGGCCGCCCGCGCCGCGTTCGCCCGCATGCCCGGGGTGACGGAGCTCGCGGCCGGAGACGAGGTGCGGATCGCAGGGGTCCTCTTCCGCGTCCTCGGCCCGCCGCGCGGCGACACCCGCCTCGTCGAGAACGACGCGTCCCTGGTCCTGCACGTCACCTATGGTGAAACTTCCTTCCTGCTCCCCGGCGACCTCGAGGCCGCCGGGGAGGCGGCGCTCCTCGCCCACGGTGTCCCGCGCTCCGACGTGGTCAAGGCACCTCACCACGGGAGCCGGACCAGCTCCGGCCGCGGGCTCGTCAAGGCCTCGAACCCGCGGTGGGTCGTCTTCCCGGTGGGAGCAGGCAACCGCTACGGGTTTCCCCATGCCGAGACGGTCGAACGCTGGCGGGAGTCGGGCGCCGAGCTCATGCGAACCGACGACGGACCGGTGCGGTTCCGCTCCGATGGACGGACCGTGTGGCCCGCTCGGCCCGAGGCTGCCATCGACGCCTGGGCGCTCGTCTCGGGGAGGTAGCGCACCGCCATGCCCTCGCGAGCCACCGTCCACCGCCCCGGCGAGCCCCCTCAGGAGGTGCCCCTCCCTCCGGGCACGACCACCGAGGTCCTCCCATCGGTCCGGGTCTCGTCCGCCGACGCGCCGGGCCTCGTCATCGAGGGGTCTCCCCTCCGGATCCAGGTCGGGGCCCGCCCGCTCCGCCGGGGAGAGCGATGGCTCCTCCGCCCCGGTCAGACGGCCACGGTGGACGGGGTCCGCATCGTGGCCGCGTGGGACGACCCTGGCACCGCCTCGGAGGCCAGGCAGGTCCTCCGGGCGTCGCTCCGGGGGGAGGAGGCCGGCGACGGACCGGAGATGGTCGCCATCGCCGGGCCGCTCGCGGGTCGGCGCGTTCGCCTCCGCACCGGCGTGCTCGGCCGCAGGGCGGACGCGGAGATCCGCCTGGAGGAACCGTCGGTATCGCGGGTTCACGCGCGGTTCGTGGTGGAGGACGGGCGCGTGCGGGTCGAGGACCTGGGGAGCAAGAACGGAACATGGCTCGGCGGCTCGCGCATCGCCGGGCTCCGCGAGATCGCGCCGGGCGGGGAGCTTCGGGCGGGCCGGACGGTGCTGGCACTCGGCATCGCCCCCACCGGCCGGCCGGAGCCGGACGCGGATGCGTCCGCCGGACGCCGGCCCGGGTACCGGCCAGTCCGCGCTGCGCTCCTCGTCGCCGGCGCGGCGGTGGCGGTGGCCGCTCTCCTCGCGATCTAGAACCGCCCTCCGAGTGCCCGGTAGGCCCGCTCCAGGGCATCGAACGTGGGAAGGAGGGTGGCTCCCGCCTGGCGCACCTCGTCGGGCCGGGCCTCGGCGGCCGCGCCACCCACGAAGACCTCGACGCCCCCCGGCACCCCCTCGACGACGGCGCGCACCGCTTCCACCGCAGCCGGACCGAGCTCCAGGCGCGTCAGCGCCAGCACGACCGCCCGTGCGCCGGTCCTCCGCACCGCCTCCACGACGTCGCCCGTGGGCAGGTCGGAGCCGAGATACACGACCCCGAGGCCCCCCGCGGCCGCGAGCATCGCAGCGGCGGTGATCCCGAGCTCGTGACGCTCCCCCGGAGGCGTGGCGAAAACCAGCCCGGCCCGGCCGTCGCGCGGAGCCTGGACCCGGACCAGCGAACCGAGCAGGTTGCGCAGGGAGGCGGAGGCCATGTGCTCCTGGGCCACGGTGAATCGGCCATCCTGCCATCCCTTCCCGACCTCGCGCATGAAGGGGAGCACGACCTCGTGCACCATCTCCCGGGACGAGAGCACCGCGGAGAGCTTTCCGAGGGTCCGATCCACCGAGGGGAGGTCGTAGCGATCGACGGCATCGAGCAGGGCCTTCAGGTCGATCGCGCCGGCCCTGCCATTCCGGTCCTGGGGCTCGAGCCCAGCCTCGAGAAGCTTCCCGAGCTCTGGCTCCCCGAGGTTGGCGATGCGCCCGATGGCGTGACCTCGCTCGACGAGCCGCCGCAACAGCTTCAGCTTCTGGAGATCGACGTCGTCGTAGAGCCGACCCCGGTCGTCCCTCCCGGGCTCCACGGCTCCGTAGCGCCGCTCCCAGGCGCGCAAGGTGTCGATGGGGATCCCCGTCAGCCGGGCGACGACGCGGATCGGGTACTTGCCTGGAACTCTCTCCGGCGCTGATTCCATACTCCGATCATAGCTCCGCTAGATGGCCTTGCAATGTCTTTGCACTGGCATTATCCAGGACAACCAGGTGTCAATGAATGTCCATATGCCTGACCGATAGGGCTGCGAAATGATCCGGATTCACATTCTCGAGCGAAGCCAGTTCGTGCCCCTCCCCCGTCCGGAGGTCTTCGCCTTCTTCGCCGACCCGAGGAACCTCGAATCGATCACGCCAGCGTTCCTCCGCTTCGCCATCCTTCTGCCGGTCCCCGCAACGCTCGACGTGGACTCGCGGATCGACTACCGGCTCTCGCTCTTCGGGATCCCGTTCCGATGGCGAACGCGGATCGCCGCCTGGCAGCCCGGCCTGCGGTTCGTCGACGTGCAGGAGCGGGGCCCCTACGCTCTCTGGCACCACACCCACACGTTCTCGGACGAAGGGCATGGCACCCGCGTCACCGACCGCGTGGAGTACCGCCTTCCACTCGGGGCGCTCGGCGAGGTCGCGCACCCGGTCATGGTGCGCCGCATGCTCGCGAGGATCTTCGATCACCGCCAGGAGCGGGTTGCCACCCTGCTCGGCGCCGATCCCGGGTCCCGCCGCGCCGCGTGAGAGCGGCTATCCTGCGAACGGGTTCCGGAGGAGGATCGTCTCCTCCCGGTCGGGCCCTACCGACACGGCGATGACCTCCACCCCGGTCAGGGCCTCGAGCCGCTTCACGTAGGAGCGCGCCGCGGCGGGAAGCGCATCCCAGCTCCGGATTCCCTTCAGGGGCTCGGTCCAGCCCGGAAGCGTCTCGTACACCGGCTCGCAGCGCTCCAGGTCCTCGGGATCGCCCGGAAGCTCGTCCACGGCCTTCCCGTCGAGCGTGTAGCCAACCCCAACCTGGAGCTCGGGGAACCCGGAGAGGACGTCGAGCTTCATGATGGCGAGGCCGTGCAGTCCGTTCACCCGAGCCGCGTAGCGCAAGGCGACGGCATCGAACCATCCCGTGCGCCGGGGGCGTCCCGTGGTCGCGCCGAACTCCTGCCCGATCCGGCGAAGCTCCTCGCCGATCGCGCCCTTCTGCTCGGTGGGATACGGCCCGCCGCCCACGCGCGTGCTGTAGGCCTTGGCGATGCCGATCACCTCGTCGATCGAGGTCGGGCCGACTCCGGTTCCGGTTGCGGCGTTCGCCGCGACGGTGTTCGAGCTGGTGACGAAGGGGTAGGTGCCGTGGTCCACGTCGAGCATGGTGCCCTGGGCCCCCTCGAAGAGGACCGACTTCCCCCCTGGATGAGCCCGTGGAGCACCCTCGACGCATCCTTCGCGTAGACCGCGAGCCGCCTGCCGAGGGCGGCGTATTCCTGGGTGATGGTCGCGGCGTCGAGGCTCGCCCCGGCTCCCAGGCGGCGCAGCTCCTCCTGGGCTACCGGGAGCCGCTCCTTCACCTTCCGGTCCAGCTTGGCGGGGTCGAGCAGGTCGCGGACCCGGATGCCCCGGCGCGCCACCTTGTCCTCGTAGGTCGGGCCGATGCCCCGGCCGGTGGTGCCGATCTTTCCGGCACCCATGGCGTTCTCCCGCGCCAGGTCGACCGCCTTGTGCCACGGCATGATCACGTGGGCGTCGAGCGAGAGGACGAGCTGGGAGTCGTCGACCAGGTATCCCTTCTGCTTCAGCCGGTCGATCTCCATCATGAAGACGGTGGGGTCCACGACCACGCCGTTCCCGATGATGCAGACCTTTCCCTCGTGCAGCACCCCTGCGGGGATGAGGTGCAGGACCGTCTTCTCGCCTCCCACCACCAGGGTGTGCCCGGCGTTGTTGCCGCCCTGGTAGCGCGCCACGACGTCGGCGAACTCGGTGAAGCGATCGACGATCTTGCCCTTCCCCTCGTCGCCCCACTGGGCGCCGACGACGACCACGTTCGGCATGTGCCTGGCTCCTCGCAGCGATGCGCCGTCTCTTCGGCGCGCGCGAGGTCCGACGTTACCAGGGGTGGGCGGCGGGGGCCACCGTCATCGGCGGGACCGGCGCGGAACCCTTCGTTCCAGCGCCTGGGTGGCGTATTCCAGGTCGACGGCGAAGCCGATGGCCGGCCCGGGCCGCCCGAAGCGGGCGAGCAGGCCGTCGTAGCGCCCCCCGGAGGCCACCGCGCTCCCCGCGCCGGACGCGTACCCGGCGAAGGTGATCCCGGTGTAGTAGCCGAGACCGCGCACCTCGCCCAGGTCCACCTCCACCGACCGAACGCCGCGCCGGCGGGCCAGCCGGATCGCCGACTCGAGCTCGCGGAGCGGCGCGGCCGCCCCCGGCACCTTCCGCGCCAGGGAGCGGGCCCGGGACAGCGCACCCTCGCCGTAGAGTGCGGCGAGCGACGGGAGGACCTTGCGCGCGTCTGCAGAGCCCCGGGCCTTCCCGGCCAGGCGGGCGAGCGCCGCCTCGTCCTTGCGGGAGAGAGCCTCCTCGGCCTCCGCACGGGCCGCGCCCCGGAGCCCCGCAGCCTCGAGCACCGACCCGGCGAAGCGGGCGTGTCCCACCTCCAGGATGGCGGCGTCCAGCCCGACCCGGTCGAGCGCCTTTCGCAGCACGACGAGCGCCTCGGCATCGGCCGAGGGCCCTCCCGCCCCGAGGAGCTCCACTCCGGCCTGGTAGACCTCGCGCGGCCGCCCCGCCCTGGCCTCGCGGGCCCGCAGCACCGGTCCGTCGTAGCAGAGGCGCGCCGGGTCGGGCATGGCGTCCGGGCGAGCCGCATAGAGCCGGACGATCTGCGGCGTGATGTCCGGCCGGATGGCCACGACCTCGCCAGACCCGGGCTCGACGAACTTGAGCACCTGGGCGAGCGCGGAGGGCGAGAGCCCGCGCTCCACGACCTCCAGCCGCTCCAGCGTCGGGAGCAGGACCCGGCGGTAGCGGAAGGAGGCGAAGACCTCGTGAAGCCTGGCCGACAGGTCGGCCAGGTGGGCCGAGTGGTCCGGGGTCAGGTCGCGGAGGCCGAGCGGGAGCGAGAGGTCGAGCATGAGCCCGACTCTACAACCGGATGCGCCGGACGTCGCGGACGTGCGGCAACGCCCGCAGGATGTCGAGCACCGCCGGCGAAGGTTCCGAGTCCACGTTGAGGAGGGAGACCGCCGCCGATCCGGCGTCGTCACGGGAGAGCGAGATGCGGGCGATGTTCACGCCCGCCGTCCCCAGGGCGGTTCCGAGGTTTCCCACCACGCCCGGCGCGTCGTCGTTCACGCAGAGGATGATGTTTCCCTCCGGCACCGCCTCGAGCCGGAACTGGTTCACGCGCACGATGCGGGCGTCCCGGTGGCCGAAGACCGTGCCCGCCACGACCGCCTCCCCGCCCGCCCCGCCCACGACCACGGTGACCAGGCTGACGTAGTCCTGCAGGCCGGCCGCGCGCTCCTCCAGGACCGCGATCCCCCGATCCCGGGCGATGCCGGGCGCGCTCACCTCGTTCACCGGGGAGGCCTCGACCGTGGAGAGCAGCCCCTTCAGCACGGCCGCCGTGAGCAGCCGCTGCGGGGCCTCGGTGACCTCACCCGCGAAGGTCACCCGGACTTCCCGCACCCCGGCAGGCGCGATCTGTGCCGCCAGCGAACCCAGCTTCTCGCAGAGCTGGAGGTAGGGCCCGAAGCGCTCCCGGGCCTCCCGGGACATCGAGGGAACGTTGACCGCGTTCCGGACCTCGCCCCGCGTCAGGTACGCAGCCAGCTGCTCGGCGATGCCGATCGCCACGGCCGCCTGCGCCTCCTCGGTGGAGGCACCCAGGTGCGGGGTGCAGATGAAGGCATCGAGCCCGAGGAGTGGGTTGTCGGGGGATACCGGCTCCTTCTCGAAGACGTCGAACGCGGCACCGCCGACGTGCCCCGAGGCGATCGCCGCGGCGAGCGCCGCCTCGTCCACCAGGCCGCCGCGGGCGCAGTTGACGAGCAGGACCCCCTTCTTCATGCGGGCCAGGGTGGTTGCGTTCACGACGTTGCGCGTCTGCTCGGTGAGCGGCACGTGGAGCGAGATCACGTCGGCTCGCGCCCACAGCTCGTCGAGGGTCACGAGCTCGACGCCGAGCTGGGCGGCAGCCTCTGCCGAGATGAAGGGGTCGAAGGCCACCACGCCCATCTTCATGGAGCGGGCCCGGTCGACCACGACCGACCCGATGTTCCCGATCCCCACGACGCCCAGCGTCTTGCCGCAGAGCTCGTGCCCCTGGAAGCGCTTCTTCTCCCACTTCCCCGCCTTGGTCGATGCCGTGGCCTGGGCGATGTGCCGGGAGAGGGACAGCATCATGGCGATCGCGAGCTCGGCCACGGTGACCGAGGATCCGCCCGGCGAGTTCATCACCACGACGCCCCTCCGCGTCGCCGCGTCCAGGTCGACGTTGTCGATCCCGACCCCGGCCCGCCCCACCACGCGGAGGCGTGTCGCCTTCTCCAGGACACGGGCCGTCACCTTGGTGGCGCTGCGGACGGCGATGGCGTCGTAGTCCCCGATCGCCGCCTCGAGCTCCTCCGGCTTCATGCCGACCCGGACGTCGACCTGGAGCCCGGCGCGGCGGAGGACCTCCACCCCTTCCGAGGACAGATCGTCGGCGACGAGGACGCGGTGGGCCATTGGTACTCCCGGGGGCGGGCAGCGGGTGGGCCACCCCAGTTAACGGCGCACCGGGGAAACTTCAACTTGCAGGGGCGGGAGAGCCCGGAGGCAGGATCGCACCCAGGGCTGCCGACACGACCTGGCGCTTCATCCGGTCCAGCTCGTCGTCGGAGGGCTGCGGCGCGGTGAGGAGTCCGGTGACCATCCCGGCCAGGTTCATGTCGAGCACCCCCAGCACGCTCGCAGCCGCCACCAGGGGGTCGAGGTCGGAGCGCAGGTTGCCCTCTCGCTGCCCGCGCTGCACCACCTCGGCGATGAGCCGCGTCGCCGTCTCGAAGGTCTGGCGCGTGCTGCCGGCGCGGAGCACGTCGGGCGTGCGGGGGACCTCGAGGATGAGGACCCGGACCGCGGCCGGTGCGGTGCGAAAGACGTCGAGGGCGAAGCGGATCACGGAGGCGATCTGCTCGGCGGCGCTGCCCGGGCCCTCCGCGATGGCCCGGATGGCGCCGATGAAGATGCGCCACTGCTCGTCGAATACGCTCTCCAGCAGCTCGTCCTTGTTCCGGAAATAGTGGTAGACGAGGCCGTAGGCGACCCCGGCCTCCCTCGCCACGTCGGCGATGCGGCACCCGTGGTAGCCCCGCTCGGCGAAGACCTTGAGCGCGGAATGAAGGATGGCGCGCCGCTTCTCGGGCTCCCCGTCCAGCTGAGGATCCGGCTGCGTCGCATCGGTACGGTTTCGCTGGCGGGCCACCATTGACTCCCGAGTCAACAGCAGGCTACGCGTCCGGGACGGGACAGTCAAACGCCCTCGGGAGCCGCTCCGGGGGGGATCAGGGGACCAGCGTGAGACCGGTGAGTGCCGAGAGGTCGAGGCCGGCCGTGACGCCGTAGTAGCCGCACTGCGAGACCTGGACCCGGACGAGACCTCTCCAGCAGTTGCACGGCGAGTTCCAGGAGGCGGTGACGGTGTTCTGCTGCATGGCAGGGCCCACGGGGACGGCCGCGCCTCCGCCGCAAGGCGTGGCATAGACGGTCCGGACCGAGAAGAGCGTGTCCCACTGGACGTCGAGTCCGCCCGCCACGTGCACCTTGAGCCCTGCGGTCCCCTGGCCGAAGGTCTGGAAGGGAACCGGCCGCGGATCGAAGAGGGGATCGAGACCGGCCTTGAGCGTCGCCGAGGCCGCCGAGGAGAGCGCCAGGAAGCCGAGGGTGAGCCGATCGCCGCGGGAGTCGGATGCGGCGAGGTCGAACCGGATTTCGGTGAAGTGGTCGAGGAAGCCCGGGTCGAGCGACCCCCATGTCCCCGCGGCCGGGGCGGCGCCGAAGGCGAGGAACCGTGCCAGCACCAGCCCCTGCACCGGGCCCCACTCCGCGGCTCCCCGGACGAAGGACTCGCCGAGCGTCCCGGTGGACAGGTCCAGGTCCTGGCCGATGTCGAGGTCGAGGCGCGTGACGGAGGGCGAATTCTTGCCGGGGGCGACGAGCCGGTTGCGCAGCGAGATGCGCATCTGGTCGAATCCGCCGGGCAACGTTGCGGAGAGGGAGCGCAGCGGGAGGCATGCGCCGGTGACGCCGGGAGGTGGCGCGAGGCAGGGTGCGCCGGGGAGGACCGGGGCGGCGTCCCGCTCGTCGTAGGCGTAGGCGGGCAGCGCGGTCCCGCCGATGTCGGAGGAGGCACGCCACTCCAGGCGCGGCTCGATCACGTGCCGGAGGGCGTCGGCACCGTGGCCGAAGGTGCGCGAGATGGAGGTCCGGAGGATCGCCCCACCGCTCACCCACCCGCTGGTCAACCCGGGCTGGGCCTCGCTCCCGAAGAGGTAGGCCGCTCCGTTCCCCGCGATCCACGGCTCCAGCTCCACGACGCCCCCCAGCGAGAGGGGAGCGCGCAGCTCGGCGCGCGCCCATGCGCGGGAGGCGGAGAGACGCTGGCCCGACGCCCAGACGTCGCCCGGCGGCGGTGCGGGGCCGAGCCAGCCTCGCTGGCCGGGCCCGAGTCCATTCACGCTCTGGTCGGTGATGCCGGAGAGGGGCGCGAAGCGGGCCAGCCCGGCCTGGGCGGAGACCGAGACCGGCCCGACCAGCTCCACCGGCAGGAGGGTCGCCGACAGGGCCGGCAGGCGGTGAAACGACGGCACGCTGCCGCCCAGGAAGCCGAAGGGGACGAGCGGGATGGCCGGCTGCCCGGGCGGGCTGGCCTGACCGAGCGTCCCGATCTGCTCGTTGTAGGTCAGGTCCCCCTCGAGCAGCACGTGAGGGAAGGCGTATCCGCCGGCGAGCGAGGACCGGTAGTAGGCTGCGTCGCGCTGGAGGAGGTCGCCCACGAAGTCCTGCGTCCAGGCCGGGTCATCGACCAGGAAGGCCTCGGCGTTCACGAAGCTCCCGGGGGAGGGGCGCGCGTCGCTTCGCAACGCGATCCCGGTGCGCAGCCCGCTCTCCGGCTTCCACCTGTACGGCAGGGTGTCGTGCTGGAGCAGGACCTTCGCCTCCCCCTTCACTCCTGGTACAGGAGCCCAGCGGAACTCGACGGCGCCGCCCGTGCCCCGCACGCCGGGGTTCTGCCCCTGGGCGATCCGGTCGTCGACGGCAGACTGGGACGGCCCGAAGGCGTAACCAGCCGTGAAGGTCAGGTCATAGCTCTCCCCCAGGGTGAGGAAGAAGGGCTCGGCCAGCCACCAGCCGGTGCGCGAACCCACGTCCACCACGGGGAAGAGGAACCCGGTCTGGCGCCCCGAAAGCGGGATTTGAAGCCAGGGCAGCGGGAGCACGGGGATGGGCTCGTCGATGAAGAGGAAGCGCGGCGTGACGTAGATGATCGGCCAGGTCAGGGTCGCGGTCCGGCCTGGCTCGATCTCGGCACGCTGGGCTCGGATCTCCCAGGAAGGTGCGCCTCCGCAGCAGTCGCAGAGCGTGAGCCGGACTCCCTCGACCGAGAAGCGGGAGGGGGCGTCGCCGCCCGGCACGGTTCCCTGGGCACGGTCGGCCCGGACAGAGAGCCGGTTCCGGCCGTCCTTCTCCGCCTCGGCGATGGTTCCGTCGCGCGCGAGGTCGAGAGGGGAGTCCTTGTAGAAGGCCACCACGCCGCGGGCCTCCCAGTCGCCGTCGAGGACCGCGTGGATGCCCTCGGCCGCCACCACCCTCCCCGGCCCGGTCAGGAGCACGTCCCCGGTCGCGTCCAGCGTACCGGTCCTCGGGTCGTAGCTCCCGGTCCTCGCCCGGAGCAGCACCGCGCCGCGACGGAGCTTCACCCCGCCCTCGAGGAGGAACCGCTCGCTCGCCGCGTCGTAGGTGAGGAGCCCCGCCTCGACGTCGACCGATCCGCCCGGACCGGGGAGAGTGGCCGACGCGCTCCGGGCCGCGCCCGGGACGAGGAGCAGCAAACCGGCGAGGAGAGCGACTGGCCTCGACACCCGCTACTTGGCCGGCGCAGCGGGTGCGGCCGGTGCGGTCGGCCGGTCGAAGTCGAGGGACAGGGTCGAGCCCTCGATGCGCTGCTGCCAGGGAACGCTCTCCCGGAGCCGGATCTCGAGCACGTAGCTCTTCCCCTGCCGCACGGGAGTCACCTTCGCCACCACGGACGGGAAGAAGGACGTGTCGAGGGCCTTCAGGTCGTTTCGCAGCGGGACCCTGGTGTTGGGGAACTCGACGCGAACCAGCCTCTCCTGGGGCTCGGAGACGCTGAAGCGCGGCGTCGAGCGGAGCCGGACGAAGACCCGGGATCCGGTGGGCGTCTGCTTGAAGCCGACGAACTCGACCTCGTTCCGGGGGGAGCCGGCTCCGCCGGCGCGCGCATCGCGACGGGCTTGGCAGGCTTCGGTGCAGGCGCGGCGGCCTTCGCCGCAGCCGTGCGGGCGTCCGCGGCTGCCTTCGCCTCCGCAGCGGCCTGCGCCTCACGGGCAGCACGCGCCTCCGCGGCCGCCTTCGCTTCCGCGGCCGCCTTCGCGTCCGCAGCGGCCTTCGCTTCCGCAGCAGCCTGCGTCTCGCGGGCAGCACGCGCCTCCGCGACCGCCTTCGCTTCCGCGGCTGCCTTCGCGTCGGCGGCAGCTCTGGCCTCGGCTACGGCCCGAGCGTCCGCAGCAGCCTTCGCTTCCGCAGAAGCCTTCGCGTTCGCAGCGGCCTGCGCGTCGGCTGCGGCTTTCGCCCCGGCTGCCACCCGAGCGTCCGCGGCGGCCTTCGCCTCCGCAGCGGCCTGCGTCTCGCGGGCAGCACGCGCTTCCGCGGCCGCCTTTGCTTCCGCTGCCGCCTTCGCGTCGGCGGCAGCTCTGGCCTCGGCTACGGCCCGAGCGTCCGCGGCAGCCTTCACTTCCGCGGCCGCCTTTGCTTCCGCTGCCGCCTTCGCGTCGGCGGCAGCTCTGGCCTCGGCTGCAGCCCGAGCGTCCGCGGTCGCCTTCGCCTCCGCAGCTGCCGCCGCCACAACTTCAGGCGCGGGTGCCGGCGCGGTGCGGCTACCGGCGCGGCTACCGCTGCGGGTGCCGGCGCAGGTGCCGCCGCCACCATGACCCCTCCGGGTGCCCGTACCCGGAGCACCAGCTGATTTCCAGCCACCACGACGTCCGGCGGTTCAACGTCACCGACGAAGGTCACGGTGATGCGTGCCGTCGCGTGCGTTCCCTCCCCGAAGGAGATGGCGTTCACTTCCTTCACCAGCCCGGAGCCCGGGACCTTTCGCTTCGCGCCGTCGAATGCGGCCTCGGCCAGGTCGACGACGAACCGCGGCGGGTCGACGAGGGAAAACGTGGTGAACGACGGAGGCTTGGACCCGCGGATGGTCACCTCGGATGCGCCTCCTGCCTCCGCGACGTCGATCGCGGTGACGAGGTTCATCCCAGCCGCGAGAGCTGCGGCAGGGCCGAGGATGAGGGCAGCGGAGAGAAGCGTGGACTTGCGCATGGCGCGCTCCCGTCGGGGTTTTCGTGAAGATAGCACGCACCCTGCCGGGACCAGCAAAGGGTTGAAGCTGCCTACATCTCCGCACCCGCGAGAAGGCTTCGCGCCTCGCCCACCAGGTAGAGCGACCCGGCGACGCACACCAGCGCGCCGTCCCGTCCAGCGGCGCGTGCACAGGAGAGGGCCTCCGGGAGCGATCCGTGGACGTCGACGTCGATCCCGAGGCGCCTCGCGGCCGGCACGTAGGTTCCGGGTGCCCTGGCGCGCGGCGAATCCGGTGCGACCAGGTGGATCCGGCGCGCGGCCGGAGCCAGGGCGGCGAGCATTCCCTCGTGGTCCTTGTCGGAGAGGACCCCGAATACGAGTTCCACCGGGCGTGACGGGTGCAGCAATGGCAGAGCGGCTGCAAGCGCCGCGGCGCCGTCCGGGTTGTGCGCGCCGTCGAGCAGCACGCCGCCCACCTCCTCCATGCGCCCCGGCCAGCGGGCCGACGCGATGCCCTCGCGGATCGCGGGCTCGTCGACCCGGACCCCTGCCGCATCGAGGAGCCGGAGCGCCGCCGCCGCAAGGGCGGCGTTGCCCTGCTGGTGGGCCCCGCGCAGCGCGATCGGGCCCTCCCAGGAGGGCGCCGCCACATGGAACGGGGCAGCCCTCCGTTCCGCCTCGTCCCGCAGGGCCTCCATCGCCTCCGGAGGCTGGGCGTGGGCCACCACCGCCGGCACGCCGCGCTTGAAGATCCCCGCCTTCTCCCGGGCGATCGCATCCACCCTGTCGCCCAGGAACTGCATGTGGTCGAGGCCGATGCGGGCCACCGCGGCGACCAGCGGCGTCACCGCGCTGGTGGCGTCGAACCGTCCTCCCAGCCCCACCTCGACGACCGCCGCATCCACCCGCTCGCGGGCCAGGTGCAGGAGCCCGACCAGGGTGGCGAACTCGAAGTAGGTGAGCCGGTCGTTCTCCTCTCCCCTGTCGTGCCAGGGGCAGGCGCGTCGAACCTCCTCGATCCGGAGGGCGAGCGCCGCGTCGTCGATGGGACGGCCGTCCACCTGGATTCGCTCGTGGAAGCGGACGAGGTGCGGCGAGGTGTAGAGCCCGACGCGATGGCCGGCGAGACGGAGCGCCTCGGCCGCCATGGCGCAGGTGGACCCCTTCCCGTTGGTTCCCGCAACGTGGAGGATGGCGAGGTCCCGGTCGGGCCGGCCGATCGCATCGAGCCCGCGCTCCATGCGCTCCAGCCCGAAACGCATGGCCAGCGGCCGGAGGGTCTGGAGGTAGTCGTTCGGCCCCATTCGCCCCGGGGTCGTCGCCGCCGCGCGCCGCGCCTAGCCGAGCAGGGAGATGATCTGGGCCAGCCGCTCGCGCATCTGCAGGCGCGGGACGATGGCGTCGATCATCCCCCTCTCCAGCAGGAACTCGCTTCGCTGGAAACCGGGCGGAAGCTTCTCGCGGATGGTCTGCTCGATGACCCGCGGTCCGGCGAAGCCGATGAGGGCCTTGGGCTCGGCGATGATGACGTCCCCCAGCCAGGCGAAGCTCGCCGCCACGCCGCCGGTGGTGGGGTGCAGCATCACCGAGACGTAGGGCTTGCGCACCTGCCGGAACCGGTTCAGCGCGGCCGAGGTCTTGGCCATCTGCATGAGGGAGAAGATGCCCTCCTGCATGCGCGCGCCGCCGGTCGAGCTGAAGACGATGCAGGCGCAGCGCCGCTCGTAGGCCCGGTCGATGACCCGGGCCACCTTCTCGCCCACCACCGATCCCATCGAGCCGCCCATGAACTCGAAGGCGAAGGTGCCGAGCGACACGGGCTGGCCGGTGATGCTTCCGACTCCCGAGATGAAGGCGTCGCGCAGCCCGGTCGCCTTGTAGGTGCTCTTCAGCCGGTCCCGGTACTTCTTGGCGTCGGTGAAGCCGAGGGGATCCTCCGGAACCAGCTCGGTGTCGAGCTCCTCGAAGGAGTCGGGATCGAGGACCATCTCCAGCCGGCGCCGGGCCGGCAGGGCGTCGTGGTGGCCGCAGCCCGGGCAGACGTTCCAGTTGCCCTCCCACTCCTGCGTGTAGATCACCTCTCCGCAGCCGTCGCACTTGGTCCACGGGCTCTCGCCCTTCTTGGCGGGAACCGGGCCGGTGGGCTTGTCGGACGACGGTTGCGCCTTCAGGGTCTGCCGTTTCGAGAACCAGGCCATGTTCACCTTGCCGCGTGCCGGATCGTCAGATCGCGATCTCGTCGCCGCCTTCGAGCACCGTGACGCCGCGGAGTCCGAGCTCCGCCAGCTCCGCCCTCAGCTCGGCCTCGAAGGCCGGCTTCAGGTGGTACAGATATACGGGAAACTCCCTGCGTTCCACCTTGACGAGCTCGCCGGAGAGCGTGCGGGGCGTGAGGTGACCCGACCGGTCGGCCAGTCGCTGCATGCGGCTCGGGAAGGAGACCTCGACCAGGAGGGCGCCGAGGGCGGGGGTGCGGTTGACCTCCCGCCAGAAGGCGGTGGTGGGCCCGGTGTCGCCCGAGATGGCGAAGGCGGAGGCACCCCGCCGGACCACGAACCCGGAGGACTCGACGGGGTGGCGGACCTTCACCGCCGACAGGGCGTACGGGCCGATGCGGAAGGGCTCGCCGTACGGGAAGGTACGGAGGCGGACCACCGGGCGCTGTGCACTGGGAATGCGGGTGAAGTCGGGCCAGAGCCGGCCGTTGAAGAGGGACCGCCGCAGGGTGTCCGTGGCCCCCTTCGAGGCGTGGACCGTGACCGGGCGTCGTCGCCGCCCCACCATGAGGTCGGCGAGGAAGGGCACGTCCTTCACGTGGTCGAGGTGGGCGTGGGTGAGGAGGACGTCGTCAATGCGGTCGAGCTCGGCGAGATCGAGCCGGGAGGTGAGCGCCCCCGCGTCCACCGCCAGCCGGCCGTCGACGAGAAAGCAGGTGGCCCCGTGGCCGCGCAGCTCGCCGCCGGAGGCTCCCAGGACGCGGATCCTCACGGTCGCGTCCCCGGGCGCGCGTCGAGCTGGAGCAGGTCGAGGAAGTGCCGGAGGCGGCCTGCGTCCGGCACCGTCCAGGCGCCCTCCGTCCCGGCCAGGAGCCCCGATCGCTCGAGCGTGCGCAGCACGTCGGCCGCCTGCTTGGCGTCCACATCGAGGCGCGTGGCCAGGTCCTCCGGCAAGAGCTTCAGCGTGCCACCGGGATGGCGCGCCTCCTCCCCCGACACGAAGTGGACCACCCGGGCTCGCGCGTCGCGAAGGAGCAAGTTCTCGATCTGCCGATCGGCCTCGGCGAGCCGACCGGCCAGCTTCTGGATCATCCGGATGGCGATCTCTGCGCTCCCGCGAACCATGGCCTCGAAGGTCCGGGCGTCGACGACGAGCAGCAGGCAGTCCTCGACACAGGTGGCGGTGGCCGAGCGGGGGGCGTCGTTCAGGATCGACATCTCCCCGAGGAACTCCCCCTGCCCGAGCGTGGAGAGGACCTTCTCCACCGATCCGACGCGCGCGGAGATGGAGACCTTCCCGCGGTGCACCACGTACATCTCGCCGCCCGGGTCTCCCTCGCGGAAGAGAACGGTGCCGCTCGAAAACTCGCGGCCGAAGCGCTGCAGCAGATCCCCTGGGTCCACGGACGGTCCTTAGCCGACGCCGCTCGGCGGTGTCAACGCGGGCGAGTCCCCCGGGTGACGCCTTGCGGCATCGCCGCGCATCCGGTAAGGGGGGGCACATGGCCACGACCTACCGCGACGCCGGCGTCGACATCGACGAGGGCGATCGGCTCGTCGACCTCATCAAGCCCCTGGCGCGCCCCACCATGCGCCCCGAGGTGCTCGCCGGCATCGGGGGGTTCGGCGGGCTCTTCGCCCTCGACGTGAAGAAGTACCGCGACCCGGTGCTGGTCTCGGGCACCGACGGGGTGGGAACCAAGCTCAAGCTGGCCTTCCTCACGGGGCGTCACGACACCGTCGGGATCGATCTGGTCGCCATGTCGGTGAACGACATCGCGGTGACCGGCGCCGAGCCCCTCTTCTTCCTCGACTACTTCGCCACCGGGAAGCTGCGCGCCGATCAGGCCGCACAGGTGGTGAAGGGCATCGCCGAGGGCTGCCGGCAGGCCGGCTGCGCCCTCATCGGCGGCGAGACCGCAGAGCTTCCGGGCTTCTACGCCGACGGCGAATACGACCTGGCCGGGTTCGCGGTCGGGGTGGTGGAGCGGGACCGCATCCTCGACGGGCGTGCCGTCCGCCCCGGCGACGCGCTCCTCGGGGTGGCCTCCACCGGACTGCACTCGAACGGCTACTCGCTGGCCCGCAAGGTACTTCTCGAGCGCCACGCCCTCTCCGACAGGCCGGCCGCGCTGGCCGGCCGGACCGTCGGCGAGGCGCTCCTCGAGCCCACCCGCATCTACGCCAGGGACCTCCTCGCGCTCCTCGAGAAGGTGCCGGTGCACGCGGTGGCTCATATCACCGGCGGTGGACTCCCGGGCAATGCGCCCCGGAACCTCCCCGACGGCACCCGCGCGGTGATCCGGGAGGCGAGCTGGCCGATCCCGCCCATCTTCGACCTCATCGAGCGGGAGGGCGCCGTGCCACGCGACGAGATGTACCGGACCTTCAACATGGGGCTGGGGCTGGTGATCGCGCTCCCGGCCGTCGACGCCGACGCGGCCCGCGCCCTGCTGGCCGCTCGCGGCCTCCAGAGCTGGGTGGTGGGCTCCGTGGAGGCGGGCAACGGCGAGGCCACCTGCGAGGTGGTCGGGTGATCCGGATCGGGGTCCTCGCCTCCGGATCGGGGTCGAACCTCCAGGCCCTGCTCGACGCGACCCGGGACGGGCGCATCGACGGGACCGTCGCCGCCGTGGTCTGCAACGTGCCGGGCGCCCGCGCGCTGGATCGTGCGCGCGCCGCCGGGGTGGACGTGGAGCTCCTGCCGTCGAAGGGCGTCGCCGACCGGGAGGCCTACGACCGGGAGGTGGTTGCCCGGCTGCACGCCCGGCGGGTCGACCTGGTCTGCCTGGCCGGCTGGATGCGGCTGGTCACGCCGGCCTTCCTGGAGGCCTTCGCGCCCACCCCGGAGACCCGCGGGTGCCCGCGCGTGATGAACGTCCACCCGGCGCTCCTGCCCAGCTTCCCCGGGCTCCACGCGCAGCGGCAGGCGCTCGCCTACGGGGTGCGCTTCACGGGTTGTACGGTCCACTTCGTGGACGCCGGAACCGACACCGGCCCGGTCGTCGCCCAGGCTGCCGTGCCGGTGCTGCCCGGGGACGACGAGGCCTCGCTCTCCGCCCGCATCCTCGTCGAGGAGCACCGGATCTATCCACTCGCCGTGCAGTGGTTCGCCGAGGGGCGGCTCGAGGTGGCCGGGCGGCGCGTGTCGGTACGCGACCTGGCCGCAACCGGAAAGGGCTGACTCCGGTGGCCCCCAACACCCGGTCGCCGGTCGTCGCCCGCCCCACCACGGTCCGGCGTGCCTACGACGTCTGCGTGATCGGCTCCCAGCTGGGCGGGGTCGCCGCCGGCGCCCTCCTGGCGCGCCGCGGCTACCGCGTCCTCCACGTCGACCTGGATGGTCACGGCACCGGCTACACCGACGGTGGGTGGAGGATCCCCTGGGGACCGGCCATCGTCCCCGCGCTCCGGGCCCTTCCGGCCGCCGAGGCCACCCTGGTCGAGCTGGGCCTCGCCACCGACGTGGCACGCCTCCTCGAGCCCGCCCGTCCCTCGCTCCAGATCCTGCTCCCCCGCCACCGGATCGACCTCCCCGCCGCCCGGGCCGAGCGGACCGCCGAGCTGCGCCGGGAGTGGCCCGTAGACGCGGCCCGGCTCGACGCGGGCCTCTCGGCCCTGCGCGCCGCCTTCGACGCGGAGCAGCCATTCCTGGCATCGTTCCCCCCGCTGCCGCCCCGCGGGCTGGCGGAGCGCTGGCGGCTCCACCGGGCGCGTCGGCTCTCGCAATCGGGCGACGCGGGAGGCCCGGCGCCGCTCGCCGACCTGGAGGGACATCCACTCGCGGTGGCGCTCCGCGCGGCCTGGCCGTTCCTGGCATTCCTGGACGGCCCGCCTCCCTCGCTCGGGATGGCCCGCGCGCTGGGGAGCGTGCTCCAGGGTTCGCTCCGTCCAGCCGGGGGGGAGGCCGCGGTGGCCGCCCTGCTGCGGCGGCGCATCGCCGATTCGCGCGGCGAGCTCCTCGGGGCCGAGGGGGAACCGGCCCAGGTCTCCGGGCTCGAGCTGGAGAGGGGCAAGGCCGGTACGCTCAAGGTGAAGGGCGGCGAGTCCCGCTACGCGGCCCGGGCCTTCGTCTTCGCCGGGGAGGTCGCCACCCTGGGAGCCCTCGTCGGGAACCCGGACCGGGTCCGGAACTGGCTCGAGCCGGCCACCGCGACGAGCCGGCTCCAGTCCCTCGCCTGGGTGGTCCGGGAAGACGCCTTGCCCGCCCCGCTCGGCGACCTGGCGCTCGCGCTCCCCGCCGGCGGGATCCCGGTCCTCCTCCAGAGCCTCCCGGCATTTCGCGCCGGCCCCAAGGGTCACGAGGCAAGCCCGACCGAGAGGGTCCTGGTCGCCGCCACGCCGGCGCGGAGCGGGAGCGACCCCGACCCCGAGGCAGCGGCCCGGTTGCGCAGCGCCGTGGCCGAGTTCCTCCCCTTCCTCGACCGCGCCACCGTCCACGCATCCGACCCGGGAAGCAGGCCAGGGGCCCGCGCCTTCCACCCCCTCCTCGCCTCCCGGCCCGACAGGAGGCTGGGCGTCGGGGGGGTCACCACCGTCTCCCCGATCGGGAACCTCTTCCTGGCCGGGCGCGAGGTGCTTCCCGGCCTGGGCACCGAGGGGCAGTTTCACGCCGCCTGGCAGGCCGCGGCTGCGGTGGAACGGCACCTCGGTTCGAAGAACCGGCCGAAGTGACTTGACGGGGAGCTTCGTCCCGCGTATTAACCCGCCCTCTTTTCTAGGAAAAAAGCCAATGGCACGTCGCTGCGACATCTGTGGGAAGGGGCCGCTCGTCGGCAACACCGTCTCCCACGCGAACAACAAGTCGAAGACCCGATCGCTCCCGAACCTCCGCTCCGTGCGGGCCTCGGTGGACGGCACCGTCCGCCACGTCCGCGTCTGCACCCGCTGCCTCAAGGCCGGGCGGATCGTGAAGGCGCCGCACCACGGCACCCGGGTCGCGGCACGGGCCTGATCCCGGATCCGCAGGGCGAGGGAACTCCCGGGTCGGGGAGCTTGCTCGAGCTGCGCCGGGCGCTCGCCCAGCTCGGGGGGGAAGGAGGCTCGACCTCCTGCTCGACCAGCCCGACCCTCGCGCCGTCGTCCGGGCGCTTCCCGCCGACGAGCTCTACCACGCCATCCAGGACGCCGGGCTGGCCGACGCGTCGGCCGTGGTCCAGCTCGCCTCGCCGGAGCAGTTCCGCACCTTCCTCGACCTCGACGCCTGGCGTGGGGGCGAGGTGGATCCCATGCGGCTCGTCCCCTGGCTCCGCGCCGCGCGCGGGGCGCCCTCGGGCGCCGACCGCGACGCCGACCTCGACGCCTGGCGCGAGAAGCTCGACGCCCTCGACCCGGAGCTGGTCAGCCTCCTCCTCCGCTCCGCGCTCCGGATCCACGACCTCGAGGAGGACGAGGATCCGGACTTCGAGAGCGAGCGGTTCCTGAGGACGGCGGAGGGGCGCTACATCGTGGAGTTCGTCCCCGACGGCGCCGACTACGTCGCGGTGCGACGGCTGGTCGACGACCTCTACGAGCGCGATCCCTTCATGGCCGGCCGGATCCTCTCCGCGGTCCGCTGGGAGCTCGAGAGCGATCTCGAGGAACAGGCGCTCCGATGGCGCGACGGGCGTCTCGCCGACCTCGGCTATCCCACCTTCGAGGAGGCCCTCTCCTGGTTCGCCCGTCCCGCCGTGCGCCGCGACGCTCCCGCGGGCCTCCCCGACCGTCCCCCGGGCTTCTGGCTCGCCTCCTTCCGGCGCGAGACCCTCCTCGACCGCGCCGCGGCACGCCTTCCTGCGGACGCGGTCGAACGATTCGAGAGCGAGGCGCTCGCCGCGGCCAACGCCGCCATCGTCGCCGACCGGGTGGACCCCTCCGACCCCGACGCGGTACGGAACGCGGTCGAGTCGGCCCGGACGCTGCTCGAGCTGGGGCTCGAGTCCCTGGCCGGCAGCGACGTCGACGCGGCCTCGCTCGCGCTCGCCTCCACGCCGCTCAAGACCATCTTCCAGCGCGGCTTCGGCCAGCTCCTCGAGCTGCGCTGGAGGGCGGAGCGCATCCGCAAGGAGGCGGCGGCGGCCGGACCGGTTCCCGCCCTCGACGCGCCCGTGGGGGAGACCCTCACCGCGGTGGAGCGACGCCGGCCCCGCTACTTCCCCGGGATCGAGCGGCCGCGCGACGAGTGGGGCTCGGTGGCGGCGTCCGCGTTCGTGGAACGCGCCTTCCGCTCCGCCGAGGAGGTGCGGCGCACGGCCTCGGCCCTCGCCGACGCCGAGGGGCTCCTTGCACTCGGCCGCCAGCTCGGGCTCGCGCCACCGGGGGAACCGAACGCGCCGACGCTCGCCACCCTCTACCTCACGGCGCTCGCCAACGAGCGGCTCGGCCGGGCCTTCGCCCCTGCTCCGCTCGGCCGCGTGGAGATCCCGGCGGCGGCTCGCGCCCTGGAGAAGATCGACGATCCGCGGCTCTCCGGCGCGGGGGCACCCGGCGAGCTCCTGCTCGGCATGGCCCGGAATCGCGCAGCCGAGCTCGCTCCGGTGCGGGCCGGCGAGGAGCCGCCACCCGGTACCATCGCGGCGGTGCTGGTCTCCGGCTAGCCGCCCGGCCGCGCCGCCTCGACGAAGGTCGCCTCGCGCGCCCACCGGAAGGCCTGGTCGATCTGCTCGTCGGCGAGCACGCCGTCCCTGCGCAGCATCTCCACCTCGCGCCGCATGTCGGTGTCGAGCAGGTAGGGGCCGTCGGTGTTGATGGTGAAGCGAACCCCGGCGCGCCAGAGCTTCTGGAGCACCTCGCGCATCTCGGCCGTTCCCGACAC
This sequence comes from uncultured delta proteobacterium, assembly GCA_963831265.1. Classification (GTDB taxonomy): domain Bacteria; phylum Myxococcota; class Myxococcia; order Myxococcales; family Anaeromyxobacteraceae; genus CAIOAK01. The sequence goes on from CAWHPQ010000008.1 coordinate 199,152, forward strand.
GGCGCGGGTGGCCAGGTTGGACGTGGGGCAGATCTCCAGCGTCACGCCCCTCTCCCGGAGAAGGCCCATCACCTTCTCGTCCTGCGCGGCCCGGATGCCGTGACCGATCCGGTCGGGCTCGAGCTGCTCCACCACCGCGCGGACCCCCTCCGCGCCGGTTCCCGCCGTCTCCCCGGTGTGGACGGTGGTCTTGAGGCCGGCCTTGCGGGCATGCGCGAAGAGGTCCCGGTACTTCCCGACGACGGCCGGGTCGAGCTCGAGCGCGTTCCGCTCCGTCCCAGCAAGGTCGATCCCCACCACGCCCCGCCTCTGGTAGCGGATCGCCTTCTCCACGATGATCTCGTTCAGGCGGGGCTCGAACTCGCGGGCCAGGCAGAAGATGAGGCCGACCTGGACGCCGTACTCGAGCACGCCCCGGTCCATTCCGCGGAGCGCAGCGTGGATGATGTGATCGAGGTCCCTCTCCCCGCCCTGATTGCGCTTCATCGGGTTGAAGCGGAGCTCGATGAGGTTGACGCGGGAGGATCGGTACTCCTTCCCGATGATCTCGTGGACGCTGCGCTCCATCGCCTGGGGCGACGACTGGATCTTCTCCGTCCACTGGTGGAGCACGGCGAGGTACTCGTCGAGCGACTTGACCTTGCCGGGCCTGGCCGAGACGAGCTCCCGGAACTCCCAGAAGTCGGCGACCGGCAGCTTCAACCCCTGGTCGTGCGCGATCGACCAGAGGGTGTGGGGCGCCGATGCCCCGCCCACGTGGATGTGGAGATCGGTGAGGTCCGTCGTCAATGCTCGGCCTCGTCGGGAGCCGCGTCGGCGGGAGCCCCGAGCGCGAGGCCACAATCCGGGCACTCGGCTCCCTTGCCGGCTGGGGTGAACCTGTGGCCGCAGGCCGGGCACTCGATCTCGCCCCCCGCGTCGAGGTCGACGCCGCGGAGCCCCCGCTCCGCCGCCTCCCTCGCACCGGTCTCGCCGAGAAGGTCGGCCCACTCCGCACGCAGCGCGGCCTGTGCGACCTCGACCTCCGCCACGGGGACGTACAGGTTCCACAGGGGGTGCTGCTTCTGCTCGGGCCGGCCGACCGGTACCTGCTCCATTCCGGGGGACAGCCCTTCCGCCTCCAGGACCGCCATCATCTCCTTCACGGAGGCGTAACCGGACCGCGACAGCAGCTTCAAACCTTCCCCTTCCGCGGCGCAGGTGACGCAGGTCCCGGCAGGGTCGGTCGGGGTGTTGCACTTGGGGCAAGCGGCCACGTCCATGGGCTCCTCCTCGTGCTCCGGATGTTCGCGCGCTCCGGCGCTCCCACGGCTATACTCCGGCGCCTCATGATCATCGACGGAAAACAGGTGGCGGCCAAGGTTCGCGCAGAGGTTGCGGACCAGGTGAGGGAGCTGACCCGGCAGGGGCTCGTCCCCGGCCTGACGGTGGTGCGCGTCGGCGACGACCCGGCCTCGGCCGTCTACGTCCGGGGCAAGCGCAAGGCCTGCGAGGAGGTGGGCATGCGATCGGTGGAGCACCACCCGGATGCGTCCATCGCCGAGGCGGAGCTCCTCGACCTCATCGCCCGGCTCAACGCCGACCCGGAAACCCACGGCATCCTGGTGCAGCTTCCGCTGCCGAAGCACATCGACGAGTCCAAGGTTCTCGACGCCATCTCCCCGGCCAAGGACGCCGACGGGTTCCACCCGATGAACGTCGGAAACCTGTGGACGGGGAAGCACGCCCCCCGCCCGTGCACCCCCGCGGGCGTGATGCGTCTCCTCGACGAGGCCCGCGTCGACCCGAAGGGCAAGCGGGCGCTCGTCGTGGGCCAATCCAACATCGTCGGCAAGCCCATGGCGTACATGCTCCTCGAGCGCCACGCGACCGTGACCATCGCCCATTCCCGCACCGCGGACCTGGCCGGCGAGGTCGGCCGAGCCGACATCCTCGTCGCAGCGATCGGCAAGGCCGAGATGGTGAAGGGGGCCTGGGTGAAGCCCGGCGCGGTGGTCATCGACGTGGGCATGAACCGGAAGCCGGACGGGAAGCTCTGCGGCGACGTGGAGTTCGTGGAGGCGGAGAAGAGGGCCTCGGCCATCACCCCGGTGCCGGGCGGTGTCGGCCCCATGACCATCGCCATGTTGCTCGTGAACACCCTCGAGCTGGCGCGCAGGTCGCGCGGGTGAAGCTGGCGGCCGTCGCCGCGGCGATCCTGGCTGCCGCCTGCACGCGGGGATCCGACTTCGTGGTGCGCCCGGAGCCGCTCGGTCCTCCCTCCGCCCCGTTTCCGGTGACGTTCCGGGCCCTGCACGTGGCGGACTTCGGCGACGACACCCGGCAGCAGTCGGCCGTGGCGGAGGCCATGGCGGCGCTCTCCCGTTCGGTCCCGGTGGATCTCGTCCTCCACCCCGGCGACAACGTCTACGAGTGCGGACCGGACCCCCTGCTCCCCGGGGCGGACGGGTGCGCCTTCGGTCCCGATCAGAACCGGGTGGTGGAGGGCTACGTGCCGCCGGCCGACCGGGGCTTCGAGAAGCTCTTCGAGAATGCGCTCTCCGGTGTCCTTCGCGACGGACGGGCGGTCCCGGTGCTCCTCACGCTCGGCAACCACGACGTGGCGGCCAGGGGTACCTGCGCCTCGGGCGGGGAGGCGCGGGTGATCGCCCGCCGGCGCGCCTGCCTCTCGGTCGCCCACCGCTCGCCGCGCTGGTCGATGCCGGGACGCCACTGGGTCGAGGACCGCGGGCCGATGCGCTTCATCGGCATCGACAGCAACCTCCTCAAGGGAAACTACGGCGACTTCTCCTTCGACGACGAGGTCGCCTTCGTGGCCGAGGCCGGGACGCCCTGCAAGGAGAGGCCCTGCTTCGTCGTGTCCCACCACCCGAGCTACTCGGCGGGCGAGCACCGGGCCGACGCGACCCCCGAGTACCTGGCCCGGGTGAAGCGCATCGAGCAGGCCGCCGGACCCATCGCCGGGTGGCTCTCCGGCCACGAGCACCAGCTCGAGCACCTGCGCGCTCCATCCGGGTACGACGTCTTCATCTCCGGGAACGGGTCGCGCGGCCGGCCGGCCGAGCGCTTCCACGCCGTCTCGGCTCCCGGAGCCCGGCTCCTCTTCGCCTCCACCAGCCCTGGCTTCTCCGTGCTCGAGGCCGGGGAGGGAGGCAGCTGGTCCTACCGGTTCGTCGACGTGGCCGGGAAGGCCATCCAGTGCTGCACGGCCGCTGCACGGGGTCCGTGCGTGCCGGTGAAGTGTCCCCCATGATGCCTTGACCCTCGGGGGGCGGCCGCTACAATTCCGCCGCCCTCCCCAACCTCGGCGGTCCCGATGGCGAAGCGAACCCCGCTCTACGACGTACACGTGCAGTCCGGCGCCCGGATGGTCGAGTTCGCCGGCTGGGACATGCCGGTCCAGTACTCGGGGGTCATCGACGAGCACGAGGCGGTGCGCACCCGCGCCGGGCTCTTCGACGTCTCGCACATGGGCGAGGTGGTCTTCCGTGGCCCGAAGGCCCTCGATGCGCTGGGCCGGATCTTCACGAACGACCTCTCCCGGGTGGTGGACGGCCAGGCCCAGTACGGATGCCTCTGCCGCGACAACGCCGGGATCGTCGACGACGTGGTGATCTACCGGCGCTCCGCGGAGGACCTCCTGGTCTGCGTCAACGCCGGCAACCGCGACAAGGACTTCGCGTGGCTGCGCGACCACGCCGGCGGCGCGCAGGTGGTGAACGAGTCGGACGACTGGGTCCAGCTGGCCCTGCAGGGCCCGAGCGCCCCGGCCATCCTCCAGCCACTCACCGGCTCGGACCTCGGCCGGCTCAAGACCTTCCACTTCACGGAGGGCGAGGTGGCGGGCGTGCCCTGTACCATCGCCCGCACCGGCTACACCGGCGAGGACGGTTTCGAGCTCTTCTGCCGCCCTGCACTTGGGGTGAAGCTTTGGAAGGCCCTGATCCAGGCGGGCAAGGTGGAGGGACTGGTTCCCGCCGGGCTGGGAGCCCGGGACACCCTGCGCCTCGAGGTCGCCTACCGGCTCTACGGCAACGACATGGACGATGGCACCACGCCGCTCGAGGCCGGCCTCGGCTGGGTGGTCAAGTTCGACAAGGGCGAGTTCATCGGCAAGGAGGCCATGCTCCGCCAGAAGGCGGCGGGCCTCTCCCGCAAGCTGGTCGGCTTCGTCCTCACCGACCCGGGCATCGCCCGCCACGGCTTCGACGTGCTCCACGACGGCAAGAAGGTCGGGGTGGTGGCGAGCGGCACGAGGTCACCGACCCTGAAGACCTCCATCGGCCTCGCCTTCGTCCCGCCCGCGCTGGCGGCGGAGGGATCCACCTTCGCGGTCGACATCCGCGGCAGGCCCGCATCAGCCCAGGTAGTGAAGACGCCGTTCTACGCGAGGAAATGACCATGAACTTTCCCGAGGATCTGAAGTACACCCGCGATCACGAGTGGGCCCGCGTCCAGGGCGCGAAGGTGACGGTTGGCATCACCGACTTCGCCCAGGATCAGCTGGGGGACGTGGTCTACGTCGAGCTCCCCGAGGTCGGCGACGAGGTGAAGAAGGGCGAGACCTTCGGGGTGGTCGAGTCCACCAAGGCGGTATCCGATCTCTTCGCACCCGTGTCCGGCAAGGTGGTCGAGGTGAACGGACCGCTCGTCGACGCCCCCGAGACCGTGAACGAGGACCCCTACGAGGAGGGCTGGATGATCGTCGTCGAGAACTCCAATCCGAAGGAGCTCGCCGAGCTCCTGGACGGCCCCACCTACCGGAAGTTCGTCGAGGAAGAGCAGGAGTAGACCTTGCGCTATCATCCCCACACCCCCGGGGACGTCCGGCAGATGCTGGACGTCTGCGGGGTGGCGTCCATCTCCGACCTGTTCCGGTCCATCCCGGCGAACCTCCGGCTCACGCGTCCACTGGACGTCCCGGCCGCCACCGACGAGGTGTCGCTCCTCGGCGAGTTCCAACGGCTCGCCGCGAGGAACCGCACCGAGCACCCGCCCTTCATCGGCGCCGGCGCCTACGCCCACCACGTCCCGCCGGTGGTCGACCAGCTGCTCCTTCGCGGCGAGTTCTTCACGGCCTACACCCCGTACCAGCCGGAGATCGCCCAGGGAACCTTGCAGGCCCTCTTCGAGTGGCAGACCTTCGTGACCCTGCTCACCGGGCTCGAGATCTCGAACGCCTCCATGTACGACGGCGCCTCGGCCACCGCCGAGGCCGTGCTTCTCGCCACCCGGACCACGAGCCGCGAGAAGGTCGTGGTGAGCGCCGCGCTTCACCCCGAGTACCGCAAGGTCCTGGCCACCTACCTGGCCTCCACGGGCGACGAGATCGTCACCATCCCCTACGGCGCCGACGGCCGCACCGACCTGGCCGCCCTGGAGGCGACGGTGGACGACCGGACGGCTGCCGTGGTGATGGGCTACCCGAACTTCTTCGGCGTGGTCGATGCCCTTCCCGAGGCCGCGGCCATCGCGAAGCGGGGCGGGGCGCTCTGCGTCTCGGTCACCTCCGAGGCGGTGTCGCTCGGCCTCCTCCAGGCTCCCGGGGCGCTGGGAGCCGACGTGGCGGTCGGGACCCTCCAGAGCTTCGGCAACGGCCTCAACTTCGGCGGGCCCGCCCCCGGGTTCCTGGCCATCCGCGAGAAGCTCGTCCGCCAGTTGCCCGGTCGCGTGGCCGGGGCCACCGTGGACCGGACCGGCCGGCGAGGCTTCGTCCTCACCCTCTCCACCCGCGAGCAGCACATCCGGCGCGACAAGGCCACGTCCAACATCTGCACCAACGCGGGACTGGCGGCACTTGCGGCCACCATCCACCTCTCGCTGCTCGGCAAGGGTGGCCTCGCCCACCTGGCTCGCTTGAACCACGCCCGCGGCAAGCAGCTCCGCGACGCCATGAAGCGGTCCGGCTTCGGCCTGCGCTTCTCCGGCCCCACCTTCAACGAGGCGGCCTTCGAGGTCGGCGACGCCCAGGAGGTCGTCGACCGCCTGGCCCGCAAGGGCATCGCCGCCGGCGTCCCGCTCTCGCGCTGGTATCCCGACGATCCGCGGATGAAGGGCGCGCTCCTCAGCGTCGCCACCGAGCTCCACACCCCCGAGCTCATCGAGCTCTTCGCACAGTCGGTGAGGGGATAGACATGGCCAACCCGACCGGCTGGAAGCCCAGCATGGAGAAGGACGCTGCCCCCCGCGGCGGAGCCCTGGACACGGGGCTCATGGGGGCCACCCGCGGCCTCCTCATGGAGGAGGCTCTGGTGTTCGAGCAGGGCTCGCCGGGGCGCGTGGGGGTCTCGCTGCCCCCCGTGCCCGCCGGGTCCGACCCGGCCGCCGAGATCCCTGCAGCGCTGCTCCGCGGCGAGATCGCCGGCATGCCGGAGATGGGCGAGCTGGAGGTGGTCCGCCACTTCACCCGGCTCTCCCAGTGGAACTGGGGCATCGACACCGGCTTCTACCCGCTGGGCTCGTGCACCATGAAGTACAACCCCAAGTCCAGCGAGGCGCTGGCACGCCTGCCCGGCTTCGCGGGGGCCCATCCCCTGCTCCCGGGCTCCATGTGCCAGGGCGCGCTCGAGCTCATCTGGAAGCTGGAGCGGGCCCTCTCCGAGGTCTCCGGCTTCAGCGCATCGGTCATGTCCCCTGCCGCGGGCGCCCAGGGGGAGCTGACGGGGCTCATGATGATCCGGGCCTACCACGTGGCCCGGGGAAACCCGCGCCACAAGGTGCTCATCCCCGACACGGCGCACGGGACCAATCCCGCCTCGGCGGCGTTCAACGGCTACGCCACCGTGCAGCTCGAGAGCGGCCCGGACGGGCGGCTTCACCCGGAGACGGTGGCGAAGGCGATGGACGACGACGTCGCCGCCATCATGATCACGAACCCCAACACGCTCGGCATCTTCGAGAGCCACATCGCCGAGATCGCGGCCATCGTCCACGCCAGGGGGGGGCTGGTCTACGGAGACGGGGCCAACTTCAACGCCCTGCTGGGCGTGGCCCGCCCGGGCGACATGGGATTCGACGTCATGCAGTACAACCTGCACAAGACCTTCGCCACGCCCCACGGCGGCGGCGGACCCGGCTCCGGCCCGGTGGGGGTGGCCGAGTCGCTCGTCCCCTTCATGCCGCTTCCGGTCGTGGTGAAGGAAGGCGAGACCTACCGCCTCGTCACCGACCCGGCCGAGCGCCCGCAGACCGTGGGCAAGGTGCGCGAGTTCTGGGGCAACACGGGCATGTTCGTCCGCGCCTGGGCACTCATCCGCGAGCTCGGGCCCGAGGGACTGCGCCGCGCGGCCGAGCTTGCGGTGCTGAATGCCAACTACGTCCGGTCCGCGCTCTCGGGCCACTTCAACCTGCCCTACGAGACCGATACGCTCCACGAGGTGGTCTTCGACGACAAGCTCCAGAAGGACGCCGGCGTCACCACCATGGACCTGGCCAAGCGGCTCATCGACCACGGGTCCCATCCGCCCACCGTCTACTTCCCGCTGGTTGTCCACGGCGCGATCATGATCGAGCCCACGGAGACCGAGTCGAGGGAGACGCTCGACCAGTTCATCACCGCCATGCGCGCCATCGCCGCCGAGGCCAAGGCAGACCCCGAGGCGCTCAAGGCCGCGCCGCTGAAGACGATCCGGGCACGCCTCGACGAGACGCGCGCCGCACGCAAGCCGGTCCTGCGCTGGACCCCCGGGATGAAGGTCGAATAGCTCGCACTTCCTCGGTCGGATGGATCCCCGAGAAACCCCCTGTCCGACGGGGGTTTCTCCTTTTCCCCACCCCCGGGTCTGGACTACTCGCCTTTTTGTGGCAGGCTGTCCCTGCCATGAAGGCAACGGGAGAATGCACATGAAGACGATCGGGAGCTTGGTGGCGATCGCGGCGGCACTGACGCTCGCACAGCCGGCGGAGGCCCAGGTGGCGCTCGACCTCAAGCTGGGCTACGCGGTTCCCACCGGGAACGTGCTGGAGTTCGGTGCCTCCGACTTCTACGGACCGATGAGCAACATCTGGTCCGGGGCGATCCCCATCGAGGTGGCGGGGCGCTACCGCTTCAGCCCGAGGTTCTCGGCCGGTGTTTACTTTCAGTACAATCCGGCGATGATCGCCTCGCGCCTCTGCGCGAGCGGGATGACCTGCTCCGGTTCCGACGTGCGGGTCGGCGTGGAGGCCGTCTACGGGTTCCTCCCCGACGGGTTCCTCAATCCCTGGGTGAGCGTCGGTACGGGCTGGCAATGGACCCACTTCTCCATCGCCACCGCGGCCGACTCGGCCGCCTTCACCTACAGCGGATGGGAGTTCTTCAACGTCCAGGCCGGGCTCGACTTCAACCTGTCGAGGATGTTCGCGGTCGGCCCCTACGTGGGCTACTTCGGAGGAACCTACACCAGCCTCTCCTCGGACCAGAACGGCGTCACCGCCAGCTCCTCCATCCCCTCCGAGTTCCGGGCCTTCCACGGCTGGATCCAGTTCGGGGCCAAGGGGACGGTGAACCTGTAGCCGGCCCCTGGCCGGACCCCGGGCTACTGGCCGGGCCCGCGGAAGAACTTGAAGCCGCCGCCACCGGTGGAGACGTGGAACCCGAAGGTGAAGCGGATGTCGCCGCGCGCGTCGGCGAGGCCGGGGGGCGGGTTCACGAAGGGCTGGGCCTTCTCGAAGGCGTCGATGGCGGTCTGGTCGAGGAAGTCGAGCCCGCTCGTGCGCGCCACCTTGATCTCGGTGATCGTCCCCTGCGGGTTGAGCGTCACGGAGAGCACCGTGGTCCGGTCCCTGTTGAAGTAGCGGGAGCCGGTCGGGTCCCGTGCCTGCGCCGCGTCCATCGGATTCCAGACCTCGGCCACGTTCTGCTTCACCCGGTTGAAGAAGCTCGCGAACTTCCACTCGCGCGTGTTGAGGAAGGTCGCGTCCCCGACGTCCACTCCCTCGACGTGGTCGGGAGCCGGCGCCGCGGTGAGCCTGTCGTAGAAGGCCGACGACGGCGTGAGGATCGGCTTCCCTCCCGATGCACCGGGGCGCGACGCACCCTCGCCCCCCTCCCCGCCCTCCCCCAGCTCCTCGATCGGGGTCTTCTTGCGGTCGGCGCCTGGCGGGACCGGCGGCGTCCTGGACTCGAGCAGGCCGTCGGGAGAGACCGCCATGGCCAGCTTGTCGGGAGATGGCTTCGGAGCCGCGTCGGGCATCTTTCCGGGCGCGCCCGCTTTCCTTGTATCCCCGCCGGCGGCGCCCGCCTGGGCGTCCCGGGAGGCCTGGTCGCTGCGCGCTGCGGGCGACTGCTCCTTCACCTTGTTCTGGGTCGGGACCGGCGCCGCCTTCTCGTAGTCGAGACGGCGGAAGCGGGACACGGTCTCCTTCTCCACGGAGTTGTTGCTCTCTGCGAGGAAGCGGGTGTCCCTGGGAGGCGGCTTGTCGGCGCTGGTAGGCGCCACGTCGACCACCTGCCCCGGAAGCTGCTGCTGGGGGGGCAACTGCTGCGCCTGCGCCTGGCCTGGGGGCGGGACCGGCGCCGGCCTGGGCGCCGGCGTGGCGCGCGGAGGTGGCGCTTGCGGGGGGGCCGGACGGCTCCCGTCGACGATCTGCCGGTTGGCGGACCAGGCGTCCGGTGAGAGCGGCGCCATGGAGACCGAGCGGGGTCCCTCGGCAGGGAGCGCCTTCATCTGGGTCCAGTCGAGACCGACCAGCCAGAGGACCGTGGCGTTCAGGAGGAGGGACGCCGCCACGCCGGCCAGCAGTCGCCAGCCGGTCCAGGACCGGTAGCGGCGACGGCGAAGGCTGGGGCCGAGGTGGTTCATCTCCGGAGCGGGAATCTATAACAGACGCCACCGGGGTGGGGCTCGCCCGTTCCGGTGGAATTCTCCCAGGTTGACCCTCCGCGGGCGCGACGACAAGATTCCCACCCCGTGACCGCCGAGCCCGTCCATCCCGCAACCCCTCCATCGGGAAAGGCGCCCCGGTTCCGGCTCCGCACGGCGGGTGCGCTGTCCGCGACGGCGCTGGTCGTGGCCTGGGGCGTGGCGTTCGCCTGGGGCAACTCGCCTCCAGGCCGTTCCTTCATCCGGGAAAGGGCCGAGAAGGCGCTCCGGGACCGGCTCGGGCCGGTGGAGGTCGGCGACGCGGGCCTCGACCTGCTGCTCCGCGCACGGCTCGCACCGGTGACCCTGCCCGGAGCGGACGCCGGGGGACCGCTCCTCCGGGCCGAACGGGTCGTGGTCCGTCCACGTCTCGCAGCCCTCCTCGGAGGGCGGATCGAGCCGGCCGCGGTCGGGATCCGGCGGTTGCGGGTCTGGCCGGATCGCGAGGGAAAGGAGCTTGGCCCCCTCGATCTCTTCGTCGAGTTCCGGAGCGACGGAGCGCTGGCCGTCCGGCTGGGATTCGCCGGAGGAGGCCACCTCGACGTCGACGGGCGGCGCGGCCCGGGGGGGATCTCGTTCCGGGCAGAGGGCGCGGTCTCCCTTCCCGGCGACCTCCCCCAGGCGATCGCGGTCCGGCTCCCGCTGGCGCCCGCCTCCGGCCGGCTCGCGCTGCGGGCCTCCGGAACCTCGACGGCGGAACGCGATCGCGTGGAGGTCCAGTTCGACCTCCGCGCCACCGAGCTCGACTTCGAGGGTCCTCAGGTGGGCCCGGTACCCCTCGGCCCACTGGCCATCGGCGCGTCCGGCCGGATCCGCTGGACCCGGCCGGAGGGGCGCCTGGTCCTCGAGGAAGGCCAGTTCACTTTGGGTGAATCCGGCGAGGTCTCGGCCTCCGTGGAGGGGGTCTTGGCCTCGACGGGCGAGCCCCGCTTCTCGCTCTCCGCGCGGGCCGACTCCGTGCCCTGGAAGGCGCTCCTGGATGCGCTTCCCCCGGGGCTGGGGCCTCCGCCCTCGGCGCCCCGCGTTTCCGGAAGGATCTCCGCCCGTGCCTCCATGTCCGGCACCCTCTCTCGCCGTGCCGACTGGGAGCTGCAGGTCGACCTCGACCTCGAGGACCTGCGCCGGGCGTCCCGGGCAGCCGGCCCATCCTGGCTCTCCTCCGGCTTCGCCTGGACCCCCATCGACCCCGGTCCGGGCGAGCCCCCGCGCCGGATCCTGGTCGGGCCTGGAAACCCGGACTTCATCCCCTACTCCGAGATTCCCCAGGTGCTCGTCCGGGCCGTCACCGCCAGCGAGGACGCAGGCTTCTTCGGCCACCGCGGCTTCGACTTCGGCGAGATCGCGAGCGCCCTTGCCGACCGGAGCCGCGTGCGGGGCGCGTCCACCATCTCGCAGCAGGTATCGAAGAACCTCTTCCTGTCCCCGGAGCGGACCCTGGCGCGGAAGGTGCGCGAGGCCCTCGGGACCGTCGCCCTCGAGTCGAGCCTGCAGAAGGGCCGGATCCTCGAGATCTACCTGAACCTCGCCGAGTGGGGCCCAGGGGTCTACGGCGCGGGAGAGGCGGCGCGATTCTGGTTCGGAAAGGACGCCCGCGACCTCTCGGCCCGGGAGGCGGCCTTCCTGGCCACCGTGATCCCGAGCCCGCGCCGGTTCCACGCCCGGCTGCTACGGTCCGGAATCACTCCCTGGTGGAACGCGCGCATCGACGACCTCCTCGGCAAGATGCGCGTCCAGAACCAGCTCACCGACGAACAGCTGGCGGCAGCCCTCGCCGAGCCGATCGAACCTCTCGGCCGCGGCCAGCCCTCCGCAGCTGCCGCGGAGGACGCGGCAGAGCCCGAGCTTTCCGGGCCGGAGCCGGAGGATCCCGACGGGACCGGAGGGGTGGGGCGGAACTACTTGTCGCGGTAGGTGATGCGGCCGCGGGTCAGGTCGTACGGGCTGAGCTCCAGCTTCACGCGGTCGCCCGGGATGATGCGGATGTGGAACTTCTTCATCTTTCCGGACGCATAGGCCAGCACGATGGGGCCACTGTCCACCTTCACCCGGTACATGCCGCCGGCAAGGGCCTCCTCGACGGAGCCCTGCACTTCGATTCCTGCTTCCTTCTCGCTCAATCGCTCTCCTGGGTTCGGGACCTTATAACCGGAAACCGCCCCGAGCGTGCGCGGAATATCCCCAACGGTCCGACCCGTCAAGCGGCCGGAAGACGCGCCGTCAAGACCCGGAGGAGGCGAACTGGGCCAGGAGCAACCCCGCCAGCCCAGCCACCCAGGCTCCCACGAGGGTCGCACCGACGTAGGTCGCGGCGAGACCCCACTGCCCCCGCTGCGCCAGGGCCAGGGTCTCGTGGTTGAACGATGAATAGGTCGTGAACCCCCCCATGACCCCGACCGCCAGGAAGATCCGGAGTTCCGGGCTGATCGAGCCCACTTCCAGCCCCAGGTACATGATCACGCTGATGAGGAAGGACCCCAGAAGGTTCACGGCGAGCGTGCCCCAGGGAAAGCCGCTCCCCCAGGTGACCACGGTCCAGCTGCCGACCAGGTAGCGGGCGCCACTTCCGATGGCGCCGCCGGCGCAGACGAGAAGAAACTTCGACATGGGCGGCGCGCAGTCTAGCACCAGCTTCGGTCAGGGGCCGAGCGCCCGCAGGAGGGCCCCGGCGCGGCGCGCCACCTCGTCGGCCCCCGCCCGGAGAGCGCCGAGCTCGTCCCGTGCCACCTCCCGCCGAAGGGCACCTCCGGTGCCCGCATCGCCTGGCACCGACAGGAGCGCCTCGGCCCGGGCCAGCCTCACCTGGCGATCCGCCGGGGCCAGCCGGGCTGCCGCCTCGGCACAGAGGATCGCGGTGTACGGGTCCCCGCGCCGCCGCTCCACCTGCGAGAGCAGCGCCCATGCCAGGGCGTCGCGCGGGTTCGTCACCAGGAGACCTTCGAGGATCCCGCGGGAGATCTCGAGGTCGCCGCTGCACGCCTCCCGAGCGGCGAGCGAGGCCACCGCTGCCCCCATCTCCCCGGTGAAGCCCTGGATCTCGGCGAGGGTCCGTCCTGCCTTCAGGTCGTCGATGGTCGGGATCACGTTCGCCTCCTACCGGACGTTCTGGATGGCCACCATGCTGGTGTCGTGCATGCTCTTCATCAGATTCGAGACCAGCGTGAAGAGCTGGTTCTGCTTCTCGACCAGCCGCTGGATCTCGAGCATCTCGAGCCGCTCGTCGGGAGATCCGGCCTCGGCCTTCTTGGCCGTGCTGGTGGACGCGCTCCCGGTCTTCGACGTGGTGGGGGTCGTCGACTTCGTGGTCTTCGTGGAGGCGGCGGACGTGCTCTTGGCCTTGGTGCCCGTCGTGGCGTCCGCCAGGGCCGAACCAAGGGACGCGCCGACCTTGAGCGCCACCGGAGCGAGAGCAGGCAGCCCCACCGCGGTGGTGAGCGCGGCGAGCAAGGGGCCGCCCAGCGCCTTCAAGGCCTCCCCGAGCAGCTTCTCCAGGCCCCCCAGGACCTTGTCGAAGATGCCTCCGGCCGGGAAGATGGCGCCGAGGATGCTCCCGAAGATGCCCCCGCTCTCCTCCTTCTTCGCCTCGGTGCCCCCCTCGCCGTACTTCGCCCTGTAGTCGTTCATCTTCCCGGTGAGCTCGTCGCCGAGCTTCTTCTGCACCGCGATCATGAAGCGGGAGAGCTTGTCCTCCAGGCTGAGCGACGGGTCGGAGAGGAAGGCCCACTCCCCGGTGGCCTTGGCGGCGGCGTAGCCGGCCCCGGTGCCCTGCCCGGGACCGGCTGCCACCAGCCACGGGGTCGGTGCCGGTCCGGCGAACGCTTCGGTGAACCAGGGAAGGAGCGGGGCCACGGCCGCCGAGGCGGTCCCGGCGCCGACGGACGAGGCGCTCCTTGGCCGGTTGGCGGCGGAAGCGCCCTCCGCCCCGGGGGCGTCTGCGAGCGGGATGGGGCCGTGCGGTGCGACGGGGATGGCCTGCGCTGTCGACATGGTGGAACCTCCTCGGTGAGTGGAACGTGCCCTCCCCTCGCACGGGGCATGCCGTGCGCGACCGGCCCGATCTCCGGCGCCTCCGGTTCCCGGACGGGTCGCATCCGCGCCCACACGGCCGGGCGGCGGACGTTTGACCCCGGAGCAGGGCGCTCCTACATTCCCCTCGTGCGTTACCTCGGAATCGATCTCGGGCGGGCCCGCATCGGCCTCGCGCTGGCCGACGACGTCCTCCGTGCGGCCCGGGCGCTCAAGGCGGTCGAGCGGCGCGACGAGGCCGCCGACCTGGGCGCCATCGGATCCGTGGCCCGCGAGTACGAGGTGACGCGGGCCGTGGTGGGGCTTCCTCTCAACATGGATGGAACCGAGGGGGCCTCGGCTCGCCTGGCCCGCAACTTCGCCCCCCGCCTCTCCACGGCCCTGGGCGTCCCGGTTGACCTCTTCGACGAGCGGCTCTCCACCTTCGAGGCCGAGGACCGGCTGCGCTCCCGCGGCATCTCGGCCCGGGACATGAAGACGCTGGTCGACGCCGAGGCCGCCGCGGTGATCCTCCAGGGCTGGCTCGACGGGAGGCCGGCTTGAAGGTCGTCCGGCTCCTCGGGTTCCTGGTCTTCGTCGCGGTGCTCGCCGGGGGTGCCTTCGTCTGGACCACCTGGCGGGAGCTCCGCGCGTTTCGCGACACCCCGTTCGGAAGCGGTGCCGAGAAGATCGTCGAGATCGCGCCGGGGACGAGCGCCCGAGGCGTCGTCCGGCGGCTGGCCGAGGCCGGTGCCATCTCCGACGACGAGACCGCGTGGCGCTTCCTGCGGATGTGGAAGCGCGACAAGCGGACCCTCAAGGCGGGCGAGTACTCCTTCAGTGGACCGCTCCTCCCGGAGGACGTGCTCGAGCGCATCTACAAGGGCGAGGTCAAGACCTGGAAGTTCACGGTCCCGGAGGGGCTGCGCGCCGACGAGATCGCGCACATCATCGAGAACGCCTCCCTGGGGAAGGCCGACGAGTACCTCGCCCTCATGCGCGACCCCGAGGTGGCGGAGGAGTTCGGCCTCCCCTTCCCCTCCCTGGAGGGCTTCCTCTTCCCCAGCACCTATGCCTTTCCCCACAGTGCGAGGCCGAAGGAGGTCCTCTCGGCGATGGTGGCCCGCTACCGCGAGGCCTGGGAGAGGGCCGAGGCGAAGCGCCGTCCAGGCGTCACCCTCGACGAGGGGCAGGCGGTGGTCCTGGCGTCCATCATCGAGAAGGAGACCGGAAAGAGCGACGAGCGGCAGCGGATCTCCTGCGTGTTCCACAACCGTCTCCGGAAGGGGATGAAGCTTCAGACCGACCCGACGGTCATGTATGCCACCATGCTGCGCAAGGGCGGGCGCTGGTCGAACAACATCACCAAGAAGGACCTCTCCGCCCCTCACCCGTACAACACCTACGCGGTCGCCGGGCTGCCCCCTGGCCCCATCTCCAACCCGGGCGAGGCGGCGCTCATCGCTGCCATTTCCCCTTCCGACTGCCGCGACCTCTACTTCGTCTCGCGCAACGACGGCAGCCACGTCTTCTGCCCGGACCTCCGCTGCCACCAGGCCGCGGTGCAGGAGTGGCAGGTCGAGTTCCACCGGGCCCGGAAGGCCGCACGGGAGAGCGCGCGCACGCCGGAGAACGCCGCAACTCCTCCGGACGCGCCGCCGCGCGGGTGATCCGGGATCAGTCGGCGGCCTGCGGCAGCCGCGCGTCCGCCCAGGCCTTCACCGCGGTCGCGCCGAGGATGAGCGCACCCCCGCCGAGCGCCAGCGCCGACGGCCGTTCCCCGTGGGCGATCCAGGCCCAGACCGGGTTGAGCCCCGGCTCCACGAGCAGGAGCAGCGAGGCGTCGAGGGCGGGGATCTGGCCGACCCCGCGGGTGAGGAACACGTAGGCGAGCGCGACCTGGAAGACCCCGAGGTAGACGAGCGCCGCCCAGTCCGGTGCCCCGATCAGCGCCGGCGACCGGACGAAGGGAAGGCAGATGGCGGCCGCGAAGAGGTTGCCGAGGACCGCGGCGGATAGCGGGGAGCTGCCAGGGTGCGCCGACATCCAGCGAAGCCCCATGATCGCGAAGGCCCAGGTCACCCCGGAGAGGAGAGCCAGCACGTTCCCGCGGAAAGGGTCGGGTGCGGTGCGCCCGGCGACCCCGGTCCCGGCGAACACCAGGAGCAGACCCGCCGCGACGGGGAGCATGAGCAGGAGGTCGCTGCGGCTGGCGCGCTCCCGGAGCAGCCAGGGCCCCGCGAGGAGCACGTAGAGGGGCGCGGTGGACTGCAGGAAGATGCTCGCCGCCGAGGTCGTGAGCTTGTTCGCGGTGACGAAGAGGACGAGCGACCCGGCGAAGGCGAGACCTACCACGGCCGCGCGCCAGGTGTATCCCCTCCGCGCCGCCGGGATGAAGAGGACGAGCGCCACCGCAGCGATGGCCGATCGCAAGCCCCCGACCTCGATTCCGGTGAGCGTGGTCGCCTTGATGGCGGCGCCTCCGGTCGAGAAGAGCAGGGCGGCGACGACGATCTGGAGCGGGGCCCGGCGGAGGGGAAGCACGCGCGGAGAATCCCCCGGGAGAGGCACGACGGCAACACCCCGGCGGCGCCCCGCTCACCTTTCCCCTCACGAACTTCACGCCGCCCCTTTCATCCCCCCAGGGGTCGCTGGTATGTTGCCCCCCGTTCGATGGACAGATCGTCCCGCCATCGCCTGTCTCGCGCCTGGATCCTGGCCGGAGCCGGCTCCACCCTCGCCGCGGTCGCAGCGGGGGCCCTGCTGCTCCTCCGTCCCGCTCCCGTACCGGAACCGGTCGTCCCGCCCGCACCGGTTGCGGCGCTGGCCCCGTCGCCACCCGCTCTTCCGCCGGAGGTCACCCGGGCCACGCTTCGGCTCGTGGGGCACAACCAGTATCCCACCCAGGTGCTCCTCTCCCTGGGGCTCGCCCCCTCCGAGGTCCAGGGCGTCCTCGGAGCGCTCGAAGGCGTCCTCTCCTTCAAGCGCATCCAGCCCGGTGACCAGGTCCGCGTGGAGCGCACGTCGCCCGGTGGCGCGCTCCGCTCGCTCTCCTGGCGGCAAGGGCCCGCCGAGGAGTACCTGGTCCAGCCTTGCCCCACCGGGCTTTGCGGGAGCAAGCGGGAGGTCACGGTCACGCGCCGGGAGGTCCTGGTCTCCGTCGCCATCCGGTCGTCGGTCTCGGAGGCGCTCCAGTCCGCCGGACACGACCCGGGGCTCGTCGCCTCCGCCGCCGACGTGCTGGCCTGGGACGTCGACTTCTACCAGGACGCCCGTGTCGGGGACTCGCTCAAGCTGGTGGTCGAGCGCTTCGATGCCGACGGCAGCTTCTGGAAGACCGGCGAGATCCTCGCCGCCGAATACGAGGGCAAGGTGGCCGGGCGGAAGCGGCTCTTCCGGTACACCGACCCCGGGGGCGACACCGGCTACTACGACGACGCCGGAACCAGCGCCCGGCGCGGCTTCCTCAAGGCACCCGTACCCTACGTGCATCTCACCTCGCGCTTCGGCAACCGGCGCCACCCCCTGCTCGGCTACGTCCGGGCCCACCAGGGCGTGGATTACGGCGCGCCCGCCGGGACCGCGGTCTGGGCCGTGGGCGACGGCGTGGTGACGCTGGCGGGGTGGAACGGCGGGTGTGGCCTGACCGTGCAGGTCCGCCACCGCAATGGCTTCGAGTCGGTCTACTGCCACCTCTCCCGCGTCCAGGTGGCTGCCGGGGCGCGCGTCGGCCAGCGCCAGGTGGTGGGTCGCGTGGGAAGCACCGGACTTTCCACCGGTCCCCACCTCCACTTCGCCATCCGCCAGGGCGGCGCCTACGTGAACCCGCTTCGCCTCCAGCTCCCCCGCGGGGAGCCGGTGAGGCCGGAGTGGCGCGAGGACTTCGTGTCCCGCATCGACGAGGCTCGGAGGCAGCTCGACCGCGCCTCCGTCGCGCTGATCGATTAGTTCCGGGAGAGCCGCCGTTCCAGCCCGCGCGCCTGCGCGAGGAGCGGCAGGTCGGGGTCGGCCCCGCTCCATGCGGAGAGGAGCACCGTCAGCCGCGCCCGTGCCTCGTCGTGCCGCCCCAGCCGGGAGAGCGACTCCGCCGCCAGCACGCTGGCCCACGGCTGGAATACGTAGAGCGGAGCGGGAGCATAGACCGCGTGGAGGGAGCACAGGACCTCGAAGGCCTGGACCGCCTCGGCGTGCCGGCCCGCATCGGCGAGCGCCACCCCGAGGAGGAACTGCGGCTCCACCGCCGGTGTGCGGCGGGAGAGATCGCCGAGGATCTCGATGGCCTCCTCCTGGCGCCGCTCGCGGAGCGCCTGGACCGCCGCGAACTGCCTCTCCGAGAGGGAGCCGGGCGCGAGGAACTGCGCGCGCGCACGCGCCTCCTCCACGCGGCCGACCCAGGCGAGCAGCCAGGCCTTGCGGTCCGCGTTGAGGTCCTTCCCGGGGGGCGGGAGCGGGTGAACCGCGAACGACTCGCGGGCGCGCTCCACGTCCGCACCGGCCAGGGCCAGTTGAGCGAGGAGCGACGCGTCCCAGGCGTCGTACTGCCCTCCCTGGTTCTCGCCGATCACCGCGAGGAAGGCGTCGCGACCCTCGCGCGCGCGCCCCTGCATCGCCAGCAGCGGCCCGAGGACCTCGCCAGCCACCCGTCTCGGGCCGGGACTCACGCCTGGCGCGATCCAGCGGCGCAGGGCCCGTTCCGCCTCCACGCGGTCGCCGGTCCCGAAGAGCACCTCCGCCAGCGCGTAGGCCGCCTCGAAGTGCTCGCCTCCCGACACCGAGACCGCCCTCCGCGCCGCCGTGAGCGCGTCCGGCCAGCGATCGGATGCGCCGAGCGCCCGCGCCAGCATCGCCTGGGCCTCGGCCGAGGGGCGGAACCGGACCGCCTGCTCGGCCCGCGCCAGCGCCTCCCCCTTCGGCCCGAACCGGTCCAGCCACTGAAAGAGGTGGATGTAGGCCACGAGGTAGGACGGGTCGAGCTCGAGCGCCGCCCGGAAGTGCGAGGCGGCACGGGCGAAGCCGGCCGGGGTGTCGCCGTGCCAGAAGGCCTCGCCGGCCACGTAGAGGACCTGCTTGTCGAGGGGATAGTCGAGCGCGAGGGCGTCGAGGATCCGGGTGGCCTCGCCGTAGCGGTGCTCGACGAAGGCCTTGTACCCGAGTACGAGGCGCCGTTCCTTGTCCGGAAGCCTTTCCGCCACCCGCGCCGCCGCATCCATGTGGGACTGGGCGTCCTCGTCGGGAGCGTCGTGCCAGTCGGCCAGGATGGCCATCTCGAGATGGGGCATCGCGAAGTCGGGATCCGCGGCCAGCGCGGCCTTGTACTCGGCGATGGCCGCCGGCACGTCGAACGTCTCGTTGGCGAGTTGCTGCCCCAGGAGGTAGTGGCGATAGGCATCCAGGTTCCTGGTGACGATCGCGCTCCTGCCTCCGGCGGCGGCCCCGCTCCCCTCGCGCAGGGACTGCCGGATCGAGGCGACGACTCGCTCGATCAACTCGGGGACCGCCTCGGACGTCCGGGACTCCGGGACCCGCTCCTCCACGACGAAGAGTGGGGCGAGCTGCGCCGGGTCGAGCCCCCGGACCTGGACGACCAGCTCCGATCCGCTCCGCCTCACCTCCGGGATGATCACGAGCTGCGCCCCCAGCCTCCGGGCCAGCTCCCTCGCCATGGCAGGTTCCACCCGTCCGGAGGACCCCAGCGCGTCCTGTGCGACGAGGTCGAGCAGGCGCAGCCGTCCCGGGACGTCGAGGGCGCGCGACTGCTCGAGCGCGGTCATGAGGAGCGGGGAGATGGCGTCGAGGGATGGATCCTCGGTCCGGTTCAGTGGGTCGGACACGACGACCGTGGTTCGGCCCGAGCCCAGGACTCCCTCCGCCCGGACGGTCTGCTTGTGAAAGAGCAGGCCCAGGGCAGCGCCGATGGCGATCCCCCCGGCGAACACCGCGATCCGGGGCAGGATCGAGGGGCGCCGGGCCCGGGGCCGGTCCCCGCTCCGCACCGGGATGCCCTGCGAGGCATGGGGCTCCAGCATCTCGTCGATCTCGCGCCCGACCGCGGCTGCATCCCGGGGGCGCTCGACCGGGTCGCGCGCCAGCATCCGCTGCACGAGGTGGCCCAGGTGGGGGATCTCCGGAACCTCCAGGATGGGCGTGGACTTCGCATCGCGCGCGCCCGTATCCCCTGGAAAGGGAAGCTCCCCGGTCAGCATCTGGAAGATGAGGACGCCGAGCGCGAAGACGTCCGTCCGCTCGTCCTCCGGAGCGCCGCGCCACTGCTCCGGCGCCATGTACCCGGGAGTACCCCCCTCCACGCCGCGCTGTCCGAAGGCGCGGGCCAGGCCGAAGTCGAGGACCTTGGCGTGCCCTTCCTCGTCGACGAGCACGTTCCGGGGGTTCAGATCCCGGTGGATGACCCCGGCGGAGTGGGCGTGCGCCAGTGCGGCGGCCACGTCCCTCGCCATGTGCATCGCCTCCGAGGACGGGAGGACGCCCGCGTCGAGCCTCTCGGCGAGCGTCCGCCCGCGGACCATCTCCAGGACCAGGTACGGGCCGTACTCCGAGTGACCCATGTCGTGGAGCTGCACGATGTTGGGGTGGGACAGCCGCGCGGCGGCGGCGGCCTCCCGGAGGAGCCTGTCCTCCCGGATCGCCCCCTTGCCTGCGGACACGACCTTGAACGCCACCGCACGGCCCAGCGAGAGATCGCGGGCCTCGTACACGACCCCGAAGCCCCCGCGGCCGACCTCGCGGACGATCTCGAATCGCCCGTCGACGACCACGCCCGGTCGCAGGCGGGCCGCGGCCTTGCCGATGTCCACCTCCGGTGCATGGGCGATCTCGGAGAGGAGCGCGGAGATGGAGCGCCCACCGAACGGTCGGCGGCCCGGATCGGCGGTCGCGTCCTTGCTGCCGTTCGCGCCAGCCATTGCGCTCCCTCCCCGTGACGCACACCACTGTGGGAGTAGACGCAACTGCAAGAGACTTGTGACCCCCCGGCATCCATCCCCGGAAGGGGCGCGATTCGCGGGTCAGCGCCGGCGCCGGCGCGCCTTCTCGGCAGCCAGGGCCTTTCCGAAGGCCTCCTTGCCCTGGAGTGCAGCCACGAGGCCGTCCAGGTCCTCGGACTTCACCTCGAGGAAGGAGTGGGTTCGCCGGAGCTCGACCTTGGAAATTTCTAATCCAGGTACGAAGGCGGCCATGGTCTCGCGGATGCGGGTCTCGTCGGCCCCGTCGGCCTCGCCAGCGT
Organism: uncultured delta proteobacterium; assembly: GCA_963831265.1. GTDB lineage: Bacteria > Myxococcota > Myxococcia > Myxococcales > Anaeromyxobacteraceae > CAIOAK01. The sequence goes on from CAWHPQ010000008.1 coordinate 220,236, forward strand.
TGAGGAATACGCGAGACGGGCCGGGACGGCCTCGTTCGGACGCACCCTCCGACGCCTCCGGCTCCCGGGTCGCCGGGATCTCCACGGGCTCGGCGCGTGCCGGGGCGGCCACGGCCACCTCCCGAGCCTCGAAGATCTCCCGGTCGCGCCGCGGGCGCCGCTCGCCCCGATCCCCCCGGTCGCTCCGATCCCCCCGGTCGCTCCGGTCGCTCCGGATCGTCCGATCCCGGCCGCCACGCTCCCCGTGGGACTCGCCGTGGGCCTCCCGCTTCGGAGCGGCCCGCTGCTCCTTCCTCTCGTGCTCCACCTTCTTGTGGACGGCCTTCTGGGCGTCCTGGACCTTCTCGATGCGGTGGTGCGTGAAGAAGTACTTGAGGGCGAAGGCGAACAGGTGATCGGCGTCGGGGCGGCTCTTGATCTCCTGGGCCAGCGGGATGAAGCCCTCGAAGATCGAGGCGCTCATCCCCTCCCGCAGCTCGAGGACGTGCCGGTCCGTCCAGATGCGGCGGGCCTCCTCCTGCGTCGGCATCTGCTTCTCCTCGAACACGACCCCGAACTTCTTCTGGAGGACGCCGAGCGTGATCCCCTCGGCACCGGTGGCGAGCGACAGGGCCGTCCCCTTCTTGCCGATTCGTCCGGTACGGCCGGCGCGGTGCAGGTAGACGGCCGGATCCTCCGGCAGCGAGTAGTTGATGACGTGCGACAGGTCGGAGATGTCGATGCCGCGGGCGGCGATGTCGGTGGCCACCATGAAGCGGACCTCGCCGCGCTTCACCTTGGCCATGACCCGCTCCCGCTCCTTCTGCGGAAGCTCGCCGTTCAGGAGCTCGGCCTCGTAGCCGTTGCGGTTGAGCACCGCGGTGATGAGCGACGTGTCGCTGCGGGTGTTGCAGAAGACGATGGCCGACTCCGGCTCCTCGATCTCCACCATGTAGAGGAGATTGCGCGGCTTCGGATAGGCCTCGTTGGTGTGGTAGAGGACGTTGCGGATGTTGTCGACGCGGTACTCGTCCCCGGAGAGCAGGATGGTCTCCGGGTCCGTCAGGTACTCCTTGATGATCTGCTCGATGTCGGCCGGGACGGTGGCCGAGAAGAGCAGTTGCTGGCAGTCGTCGGGGAGGTGGCCGAGGATCCGCGTCACCTCCTCGAAGAACCCCATGTTGAGCATCTCGTCGGCCTCGTCGAGGCAGCTCACCATGCAGCCGGAGAGGTCGAGGGTGTGCCGGCGGATGTGGTCGTAGATCCGACCCGGGGTGCCCACGACGATCTCGGCGCCGCCGTGGAGGCCGTCGAGCTGATCGCCCATGGAGGCGCCACCGTAGATGGTGACCACCTTGAGCCCCTTCGGCCTCGCGAGCGCCTGCAACTCGTCGGCAACCTGGATGGCCAGCTCGCGGGTGGGCGCCATGATGAGCGCGGACGGGCGACCGCGCCCGGCCGGGATCTTCTCGACGATGGGGATCCCGAAGGCCGCGGTCTTGCCGGTACCGGTCTTCGAGCGGACGATGACGTCCTTTCCGGCCAGGATGGGTCGTACGGTCGCCGACTGGACCGGGGTGGGGCGCTCGTAGCCCCGCTCGGCGATGGCGCGGCGGACGGGCTCGGAAAGCCCCATCTCGTCGAAGGTTGCCTCTGAAACGTAGTCGGAATGGACCTCGGACGGTCCTCCGGACGGAGCCGTGTCGCTCAAGGTGCTGCCCTTTCTGTGAAGGGCGCATGGCGGCTCGCCAGACTGCGCGGGCCTCGCTCCCCGAGCGGGGGCCGCGCCTTCGCGCGAACCGGCCATGCGCCGGACGTGCCTTGCGTGCAAGGCGGACTTCTCATATCACAACCGGCGGGGACAGCAGAAATTCCTCAGTCTTTCTCCCCGGAGCCGCGTGCCCAAGGACAGCAAGCCGGACCCTCAAGAGCCGGAGGTCGTCGAGCCGGAGGTGGTGGAGGCCGACGTCGACGAGACCGCCGAGCTCGACGTCACGCCGGACCTCCCGGTGGTCGAGATGGCGCGCGAGCCCTCGGGCACGAGCCTTGCCCGCTCCGACCCACTGCGGGCCTACATGGCGGAGGTCTCGCGCCATCCCCTCCTCACGCGCGAGGAGGAGCAGGAACTGGCGACCCGCTACGCCCGGACCGGGGACCGGGAGGCCGCCTGGAAGCTCGTCACCTCCAACCTGCGACTGGTGGTCAAGATCGCGCGCGAGTACCACCGCGGGGTCTTCCAGCTCCTCGACCTGATCCAGGAGGGCAACGTCGGTCTCATGCAGGCGGTGAAGAAGTTCGACCCGTTGAAGGGCGTGAAGCTCTCCACCTACGCCGCCTGGTGGATCCGCGCCTACATCATCCGCTTCATCATGGACAACTGGCGTCAGGTGAAGCTCGGGACGACCCAGGCCCAGCGCAAGCTCTTCTTCAACCTGAGCAAGGAGCGGGAGCGGCTGCTGGCCCGGGGCATCGAGCCCACACCGCAGCTGCTCGCCCGCAACCTGCGCGTCGACGAGGACGACGTGAACGAGATGGCGGCCCGCATGTCCGGCGACGACCTCTCCCTCGACCAGCCGATGCGAACCGACGACGGGGACTCGTCGGCCACGCGGATGGACAGGCTGGAGGACGCGGCGGCCACGCCCGCCGACGAGACCGTCGCCGCCGACCAGATGAGACGGATCTTCCGGGAGAAGCTCGACGCCTTCGGGAAGACCCTGACCGACGCGCGGGAGAAGGCCATCTTCGAGGACCGGCTCCTGCCCCGGGACGGGGCCGAGGCAGCCACCCTCTCCGACCTGGGGGCGCGCTTCGGCCTCACCCGCGAGCGAGCCCGCCAGATCGAGGCCAAGCTGACGGCGCGGCTGCGCGACCACATGAGGGCCGAGATCCCCGACTTCGACCTCCTGGGTCCGGAGCCCTGAGATGGGGCGCCTGGGCTGGCTCGGCACGGGCGCGGCCATGGCCCTCGCGACCGCGCCGCTCCTCTCGCCCCTCGTGCGCGGCGAGGCTCCCACGACGCTCCCCGGCCCCTCCTTCGCCGACGACTTCGAGCGGAGCGAGGTCGGACCGGACTGGTGGTCCACGGGCGGACCCTGGATGATCCGCGACGGCGAGCTCTGGGGAGCCGGAGCCCGCAACAACCCCCTCTGGCTCGGGATGGCGCTGCCGCGGGACGTCGCGGTGGAGTTCACGGCCCGCAGCGAGACCGCCACCGGCACCCGGCCGGGGGACATCAAGTTCGAGATCTTCGGCGACGGGCGCGCGGCTGGCTCCGGCTACGTCCTCGTCCTCGGCGGCTGGGGAAACGCCGTCTCGGCGATCGCGCGCCTCGACGAGCACGGCGCCGGCCGGGTGGAGCGGACCGACCGCCCGGTCGAACCGGGCAGGACCTACCGGATGCGCCTGGAGCGCAGTGGCACGGTCCTGCGCTGGTACGTCGACGGCGAGGAGTTCCTGGCATTCGACGACCCGGCCCCGCTCGACGGACCGGGGCACGATCGCTTCGGCTTCTCCTCCTGGGACGCCGACCTCTTCTTCGACGGCCTGAGGATCGAACCCCTGGCACCGGCGGCAAGACCGATCACTCCGCGGCCTTGAGCGGAGGCGGCGGTGGGGGTCTTCCCGGGGACGGCCTGGCACCCCGTCCCCAGGCCCTCGAGAACTGGAATGCCGTCCCGGCGACCGTCAGGATGGCAGCCGCCGCGAGGATGGCCGTCGGGTGGGCGAGCAGCGCGCGCCCCGGGCCCGGGCCACCGAGGGCTCCTGCCACGCCGATGGCCACCGCCAGCGCTCCGACCGCCGAAGCGACCGCCGCGGCCACCGGGCGGGCCGCGAGCACTCCCAGGATGGCGCCCAGGAGCGCGCCTGCCGCCAGCGCCTCCAGCCTCCGATCGGCGGGAGCGAACTCCACGGCGAGGAGCGCGGTGGGGAGCGCCCCGGCGAGCGCCGGGAACACCTGCGGCACGACCGCGGCCACCGCTCCGGCGACGGCCGCCGAGGCAGCGGCGACGGTCGATGCCGGGACCCCCAGGGCCGAGGCGACCCGCCCGCCAAGCCACTCGGCCGCCAGGGCGGCGACGGCAGCCGCACCCACCACCGCGACAGGCCTGCGGGCTCTCGCGCCGAGGAGCAGCACGACCAGGCCCGCCGCCACCACGGCCACCGCTGCGGGCCACGGGGACCGGCCGAGCTCACCCGCCACCCCGGAGACCCAGAGACTGGCGCTGCTGAGCGCCACCTCGACCGCGCCGCTCATCGCATCCGGAGGCCGGCGGCCGCCACGATCGCGAGGAAGGCGAGGCCGCCCGCGAAGGCCAGGATCGCGGTGGGGCCGGGGCGCAGCCGGGACAGCGCGCGCTCCGCGGCTTCCCGCACCTCCCCGACCTTCGACCCGGCCAGCCGGTCCGCCTCGACCCGGGCCCCGTGCCAGTCGCCGGCGGCGAGCAGCCCCTCGAGCCGCTCCTCGGCGGCGCCTTTCCGTTCCTTGCGAGCCACACCGGAAATCTAGCAGAGGTGTAGTACGTTTCCCACGCGCCATGCGCCGACGCACCTTCCTCCAGATGGCCGCCGTGGGAGCCGGAACCCTCGCTCTCCCCCTTCCCTCCCGGGCCATGGGCGAGGCCTCGAGGGTCGCAATCGGCCAGATCGAGCACGCCGGCCGGTGGAACCCTCGCCCCTCCGCCCTGCGCCGCCTCTCCTGGGAGCTCTCCCAGCGAACCAGCATCGACTCGGCCGGGGACGGCGTCCCGGTCCGGCTCTCGGCAGGGACGGTCCACCTCCACCCGTTCCTCTACCTGGCCGGGGACGGGGCCCTTCCCCCCTTCCCCGAGGCCGATCTGGGGATCCTGCGGCGCCATCTCCAGTACGGGGGCTTCCTGCTGGTCGACGCAGCCGACGGATCGGACGGATCGGGCTTCGACGGTTCGGTCCGGCGCGAGTTGCAGCGCCTGCTGCCGTCCTCTCCGCTGGCCCGGATCCCCCGCGACCACGTCGTCTACAAGAGCTTCTACCTGGTCGATCACCAGGGCGGCCGCGTCCTCACCCGCCCCTGGCTGGAGGGGCAGGTGCTGAACGGGCGCCTGGCCGTCGTCTACTCCCAGAACGACCTGGGGGGAGCCTGGGCCCGAGGGCACCTCGGCGACTGGGAGTACGATTGCACTCCGGGCGGAGAGCCGCAGCGCGAGACCGCCTTCCGGCTGGGGGTGAACCTGGCCATGTACGCGCTCTGCACCGACTACAAGGACGACGCCGTCCACCTGCCCTTCATCCTCCGGCGCCGGAGCTAGGACCTGCCTCCCGTCCACGAATCCTGGCGCCTCGCCTTCCTTGCGCCCTGGCCGCGCTGGGTGCTCGCCGCGGCAGTCCTGGCCGCGCTGGCGTCGGTGCTCCTCGCCTGGCGTGGGCTTCGCGGAGAGGCGATCCCGGGGCGGAGGGCGGCGCTGGTCGCGCTCCGTGCCGTCGCCGCGCTGGCGGCCCTCTTCCTCCTCGCCGAGCCAGCCCTGCGGGTGGTCCAGACCACGCGGGTGCGCAACCGTCTGGCGGTGCTCGTGGACCGGTCCCGCTCGATGAACTTCCCCGTCGAGCCGGGTGGGGAGACGCGGGTCGAGGCGGCGGCGCGCTTCGTCGACGGGAGCCGGCCAGGGCTGGACGCGCTCGCCACCGAGGCCACCGTGGAGGGATGGGGCTTCGCCCGCGATGCCTGGCCCGTGGACCTGGCCGCACTCTCCCGGCCCGAGCCGGCCACCGGGGGCGCCACCGACACGCTCTCCGCGCTGCGCACCGCAGCCGGCGGATCGGGCGCGCCCGGAAGACGCCTGGCCGGCGTGCTGCTCGTCACCGACGGCGCCGACACCGGGGCGCTCTCGACCGGCCTCTCCGGCGAGCCTCGCGCGGACCTCCTCGCCCTGGGCGTCCCGGTGAACGTGGTGGCCGTGGGCATCGACGCCCCGCGCGACCTGGCCGTGGAGCGGGTGGCGGTGGACGACTTCGCCTTCGTCCGCAGCACCCTCACCGTCGAGGCCACGCTGCGCGCGCGCGGCTTCGGGCGGGAGGACGTGAAGGTGCTCCTGAAGCGGGAGGGGCAGGTGGTGGCCCAGGCCACCGTGCAGCTCGAGCCGGGCCAGGAGACCTACAAGGTTCCTCTTTCCTTCGCGCCCGACACGACAGGGACCTTCGTGCTCACCGTCTCGACCCCGGTGCTGCCGGGCGAGGCGGTGGCCGAGAACAACTCCCGTTCCTTCGTGCTGCGCGTCATCCGCGACCGCGTCCGCGTGTTGCTCGTCGCCGGCCGCCCGAGCTGGGACGAGCGATTCCTGCGCGGGCTTCTCAAGCAGGACCCCAACGTCGACCTGGTCTCCTTCTTCATCCTCCGCACCGCCGGTGACAACCCCGGACCGCAGGACCAGCTCTCCCTCATCCCCTTCCCGGTCGCCGAGATCTTCGGGGAGCAGCTCCGCACCTTCGACGCGGTGATCTTCCTCGACTTCGCCTACCAGCCCTACCGGACGCTCGACATCGAGCGCTTCCTCCCCAACCTGCGCGCCTACGTCCGCGGTGGGGGCGCCTTCGCCATGGTGGGCGGCGGGCAGTCCTTCGCTCAGGGGCACTACGCCGGGACGCCGATCGCCGACATCCTGGCGGTGGACCCGGCCGAGGGACTGGGCGAGACCGCGGAGCCCTTTCGCCCGCGCCTCACCCCCGAGGGGCGCCGCCACCCGGTCACCTCGCTCGTTCCTGGCGAGGGGGCCAACGAGGCCGCCTGGGCCGCCCTCCCGCCGCTGCCGGGCCTGAACTTCACCTCGCCGCTTCCTTCCTCCGACGGGGCCCGCGTGCTCCTCGAGGCCCCCACCCTGCTCTCGGGCGGCCGCCCGGCGCCGGTGGTTGCGGTCCGGGAGGTGGGGGCCGGACGTTCCCTCTCCGTGATGACCGACGGGACCTGGTACTGGGGCTTCGTGGCCGCGGGTGACGGACAGGGCGGCCGCGCGTACCAGCGCTTCTGGAACGGGGCGCTGCGCTGGCTGGTCCGCGATCCGTCCCTCACCCCGCTTCAGATCCAGCCGGATCGGCCGGCCGTGGAACCCGGCGAGCCGCTGGCCTTCTCGGTGGCGGTGCGCGGGCCCGACTACGGCCCGGCTCCAGGGACCACGGTGACGGGCGAACTGGTCGCCGAGGACGGCCGGGTGATCGGCCGCGCCGAGGGCCGCGCCGGCAGCGACGGGTCGGCCCGCCTGGAGTTCCCCCCGCCTCCCGGTGCCTACAGGCTCCAGGCCTCGGCGGAGGTGGCAGGGGCTCCCGTGGAGCGCGGAGCGGCGGCGGTGGCGGTCCGTGCCAGTGGCGCCGAGGATTCCGACGCGGCGCCGCGCCCGGAGCTGCTGCGCCAGATCGCCGAGGCGACCGGCGGGACCTTCACGAGCTTGCCCCGGTCCGGGCTCCCGGAGCTGCGCCTGCGGGAGCCGGAGGTGGTCGAGGTGGGGCGAAAGCGGGACGAGCCGCTCTGGGATCGCTGGTGGTACCTCGCGATCCTGGCAGGCGCGCTCGCCGGTGAGTGGCTCCTCCGCCGCCGCTTCGGGCACTGGTAGCGAGGCGACGCGCCGGGGCGCTACCCGCGGAGCTGGCCGAGCAGCAGCGCGGCCACGCCGGCCACCACTCCCTGCGCGTCGGCCCGGATGTCGCCGCGGCCGGGAGGGACCACCCCGGGAGAGGTGACGCGCGGCTGGACCGGCAGGCGCAGGGGCGGCGGGGGATTGGGCAGCTCGACCTCGATCTCGATGGCGTCGACCGGGTTCCTGCGCCGCACGGCGTGCGGGAACGGTGGAGCGGCGAGGGAGAACTCGCCGACGAAGGCGTCGTCCGCCCGGGCATCCGGGACCGGCAGGGGCCGGGAGGTGGGGCGAGGAACGGGGCGCGGCTCGACCGACGCCACGGCGACCGGCCTCGGCGCGGGACGGAATCCGAGGCGCGGGGGTGGGCGACGATCGAGGGGCGCCGGGGCGGGCTCGATGCGCGTCCCGCCCGTGGGCTCGGGAAGCGGGACGGGACGGGACGAAGGCTCGGCGGGGCGCGCCGCGAGGTGGGAGGCCGCGGTTCCGGCGGACTCGACCGCACGGGCGCGGAGCACCCGCATTCCCATGCCGGCCGGGAAGAGCGACTCGGACCAGGCCGCCACCTCCGACGGCCTGGCCATCTCGGGCACCGCCGCGTCGAGGGCCCGGGCGAGGTCGAGCGCGTCGCCGAAGCGGTCGCCAGGCTTAACCGAGAGTGCACGGCGGACCACTCCGGCCAGGGCCGACGGAACCCCCAGCGGCTCGAGGAGGGGCGCCGCCCGGGAGAGGATGGCCACGTCGGGATCCGGATCGCGCTCGAACGGGTTCTCGCCGGCCAGGCAGGCATGCAGGACGAGCCCGAGCCCGTGGACGTCGCTCCGGCGCGAGGCGGCGCCGGGACCGCCCAGGACCTGCTCGGGACTCTGCCAGGGCATGAGGTCCGCGGCGGAGCGGGCGAGCCCGACACCGAAGCCGGAGACCAGCGTCACCCCCGAGCGGCAGACGAGCAGGTGGGAGGGGCGGAGCCACCCGTGGAGGATGGGCCCCTGCTCCTGCCCCTCCTCGTGCGCGAAGTGAACGGCGACGCATGCGTCCCGCACGATGCGTGCGGCGACCTCCGGCGGGAGCCGGCCACCGACGTTGAGGATCTCCGCCAGGGTCTCGCCGTCGGCGTGCTCGAAGGCGATGGACAGCCGGTCGTCGGTCTCGTCGAGTCCGAGGGTGGCCTGCACGTGTGGGTGATGGAGGGCTTCGACGGCTCGCGCGACGTCCCGCGATAGCCCCTCCCGGGCCGTGCGATCGACCCCCGGCAAGTAGACGATACGCGCCACACGTGGGGCGTTCCCGTCCTCCAGGAAAAGCCCCAACCCCTCGCCCTCGCGCCCCGGAAAGGATCCCAGGAGCTGCACCCGCCCACCGACCATGTAGGACATGGTACCACCTTGTACCCAAGGGTGCGCAAATTTCGCGGCAAATTTCCAGGACCTGTCAGGTCTGCCGTGCCACGATCTGTCCCCTCGGAACGACGAGGAGCGCCCCTCCCGAGACGCAGAGGTCCTGCCCGATCAGGTGCGCGGAGGCCTGGCTGGCGAGGAACAGGGCCGCGTGGGCGCAGTCGGCGACCTCCCCCACGCGACGGTTGGGCAGCGCGCCGGCGATGAGCGGGCCGATGGTGGCGAGTTCGGCCTCGGCCATGGGAGTGCGGATCCACCCCGGCGAGACGAGGTTCACCCGCACCTCGGGGGCGAGCTCGACGGCCAGGCTCATGGTGAGCGACTGGATGGCGCCCTTGGTCGCCGCGTAGTGGGAATGTCCGGACTCGCCGCGCTGTCCGGCCGTCGAGCCGACGAGGATGACGTTTCCGGGCGTTCCGTGCCGCAGCATGGGGAGCGCCTCGCGCACCAGGTAGAACGCGCTGAAGACGTTCACGCGGAAGATCTCCTCGAGCCGTTCCGCCTCGATGCTCCCGATGGCCCCGTCGTTCCAGATGCCGGCCGCGTGCACGAGCTGGTCGATCCCCCCGAGCCGCGCCGCCGCCTCGCGCACCAGGTCGATCGCGCCCCGCTCGAGGGCGAGATCGGCCCCCACCGCGAAGCCGCGTCCCGGAAACCGGGCGGCCAGGGCCTCGGCCTCTCCCCTGTGTGACCGATAGTGAATGGCGACCCGCATGCCCTGCTCGAGGAGGGCCTCGGCGATGCCCAGCCCGATCCCGGAGGACCCGCCGGCCACCAGCGCCCGGCGTCCCTCCAGGTCCAGGTACCTGACCGGCAGTGTCATGAAATCCCCTTCGCTCTTGCCCCACGCGGCCGCACCTTCCGCGGCACCGTCCTCGGCGCCGTCCAGCGCGAGCCCTGCACCACGTCCCGCACCTGCGCGAACGAGGAGATGGCCAGCGGCCAGCGCTCGTGTCCCTCGTCGGCGACGTGGCGCGCCGTCACCGAGCGGGCCGAGATGATGGCCAGGCGCTCGCGGTACTCGGCCGAGATGTAGGTGCCGTATTCGGCCCAGACCCCGAGCGCCCCGCAGGCGCGTGCCACCGGCATGTCCTTCTTCACGTTGTCGCCCACGTAGACCACCTCGGCGCCCCGCAGGCCGAAGTCGTCGAGGATGCGCCTCAGGCCGGCCGGGCTCGGCTTCTCCGCCTCGCGCGGGAGCTCCCGCACCTCCGTGCGCGACCGGTAGTGACCCGCCTCCTCGCGCCGTCGGATGGCCGGGTCGACGTGCTTCGGAAGCTCGTACCCGGGCAAGGTGTAGAGGGCGTCGAAGTGGCCATCGAGCTTCATCGTCTTCAGGCGGAGCTCGGCCGCGTTGCGCGGGGCGTCGGTGAGCGCCACGACGGTGAGCCCCTGCCCGCGGAGCCACTCGAGCGTCTCCCTCACGCCAGGGTACGGGTGGAGGAACCGGGCCCGCGCGGCCTTGAAGGCGCTGGCAGCGGGCTCGACCACCAGCCGGTTGAAGGAGTCGAAGTCGCGCTCGTAGGGCTGGAAGATGTCCGACTCCTGGATGGCGAACGGGTACTCGTTCGACTCGTACCGGGTGTAGACCTCCTTCAGCGACTGGACGATCCGGACGCGCGGGAGCCCGGTGGTGGCGACGAGCGAGTCGACCATCGCCTCCAGGCTGGGGACGATGTAGTCGACCCAGGGGTAGAGGGTGTTGTCGAGGTCGGTGACGACGGCGCGGATGCGGGGCACGGGCGCATGGTAGCCAGGGCGCGCCGGGCGCGCTAGGTACTGGACCATGCGCTACGAACGGCACGTCTTCGTCTGCGAGAACCGCCGTCCCGATGGCCATCCCCGCGGCTGCTGCGCCGGCAGGGGTGGCACCGAGGTGAAGGAGGCGCTCAAGGCGGCGCTGAAGGCCCGCGGCCTCCAGGCGCGCATCCGAGCCAACTCGGCGGGCTGCCTCGACGCCTGCGAGAACGGCGCGGCGATGGTGGTCTACCCCGAGGGCGTCTGGTACGGCGGGGTGACCCCGGCCGACGTCCCGGAGATCGTGGAGCGCCACCTGCTGGGCGGCGAGCCGGTGGAGCGCCTGGTGATCCGGGATCTCCCGGGCACGGCGCCCGGGAAGATCTAGTTGAGCAGCGACCTGCGGCCGCCCAGCTCCCGCAGGAGCGCCCGGACCTCCTCGACGTCGGAGGCCCTCGGGTTTCCCTGCACGTAGGCCTCCAGGTCGCGCGCTGCCGCCGCCGTGCCTCCGAGCCGCGCCGAGACGAGCCCGCGGTCTCGCCGCTCCGCCAGGTCGTCGGGGGTGAGCAGGAGCAGCCGGTCCACCACCCAGAGCGTTCGCACGTCGTCGCCGCGCTCCACGTAGATGCGCTTCAGGTTGTGCAGGAGGCGCGTGAGGATGTGGCGAGAGTCGACCGGGTCGAGCAACGACCTGTCGAAGGGGCGGCCATGGAGCACGGCCCGGAAGCGCGCCGTGCACTCCTCGCTCCCCAGCAGCTCCCACCCGTTGAAGGCGTCGATGAAGACCTCACCGGGAAGGCCGGTCTGCTGCGGGCACCTCACCAGGAAGTGCCCGGGGAACCCCACCCCCTGCAGCTCCAGCCCGAGCCTCCGTGCCACCTCGATGGTGAGCAGGGAGAGCGTGATGGGAATGCCCATCTTCCGCTCGACCACCTCGTTCAGGAACGAGTTCCGCGGGTCGTAGTACTCCTTCTCGTTCCCCTGGAACCCCTCGGCGCGGAGGACGGACCGCATGGCCTGGAGGACCTTGATGGGAGGGCGGAGGTCGCCGACCTCCTCCCCGACCCGGGCGGCGAGCGCGTCGAGCCCGGCCAGCGTGGGGGCCGGGTCGAGGCCCGGGTACTCCTCGGCAGCGATGGCCAGGGCCGCCTCGTCGAGCGGGAACCGGGGCTTCTCGATGAGAGCCGCGAAGCGCGCGTGCGCCGATGTGATTGCCTTCGTCATCCGGTCACCCGGGCCGCCACGTCCTCGTGGTACCTGCGCTCGGCCCCTGCCAGCTCCAGCACCTGCGCGGCCACCTCCGCCGGGGCCCCCGCGCCGGGCCGTCCGGAGAGATCCTTGAACGAGTTTGCCAGCCGAGTCCAGCCGGCGGCGATCTCCTCCATCCGGGCCGGGAGCCCGAGGCCCCCCACCGAGGGGTGGTGGAGGGCCGCCTCGGCGAGGAACCGCGCGTAGAGGAGCCGGAAGTTGCCGCCGCCCGTGCCCCGCCGCTCGATGCACTGGTAGGCGAAGCGGAAGCACCAGGCCCGGTCGGCCTCGTCGCGGGCCAGCTCGTGCCAGCGCGGCACCTCGGCGGCGAAGCGCTCCAGCCCCGAGGCGCCGGCGAAGCCATCCTGGGAGAGGAGCATCTGGCGGGACTGCCGCCGGAGCGCGTCGGTCACGGCCTCGCGCCAGCGCACCGGCGACGGGGGCGCGTCGATCTCCATCCAGAGCCGACCCGTGAACCCGAGCGGCTGCCCGTCGGAGGCACGTGCCCTCTCCAGATCGGCGAGAGGAACCTCCTGAAGCTCCGGCCGCTCGGTGTCGGCGAGGAGCGCCACACCCCTCCCCTCGTCGTACCCGGCCAGGAGGACGCGGTGGCCGTTGAAGGGCGACGAGGACTTCCAGTACGGAAGGAAGCGCAGGTCGGTGGAGAGGATCGGGGCGAAGCCTCGGTGAAGGGCGTCGCGGACGGCCTTCCAGGCGAGCGTGGGGTCGTCCTCGGTCCGGATGGCGATCGGTGCGCCCAGCACGTCGCAGGCGGTCTCCTCGAGCGTCCAGGGCCGCCCCAGGATGAGGCGCGTCGGGGAGAGCACCGGGGAGTCGAGGTAGAAGAAGCCGAGGCCCGCGCCCAGGCCGAAGGCCATGGCCTCGCTGATGTCCAGGCCGCGCACCCGGAGGGCGTCGGCGAGGGCGGTCGAACCGCAGTGCACGCCCGGGCGGTGGACGAAGCCGGAGAGGATCACACGAGGAACATACGGGGCGCGGGAAGGGCGCGCCAACCGGCCCTTTCCCGACGATTCCGGAGTCGATCCGCGGGCGTTGACATCGACGCCCGCCGCGTCTAGTCTCCCCGCCCTGCCATTCCCCAGTAGCTCAGTTGGCAGAGCAGATGACTGTTAATCATCGGGTCCGTGGTTCAAGTCCACGCTGGGGAGCCACACTGGACAGCTCAGCGAACCGCTGCTTAACGGCATCGGTTCCCTGGGCTGTTCTTCTTTCTGGCCCTGGGCGACCTGCCAGAAGGTCTCCGGCAACTCGAAGATCTTGATGGTGGCGGTCCCCCGACGGTGGTCCACGGGGTCCTCCTTCCACTCCACCACGTCGATGAACTCGTGCAGGAGGGCCTGGAGCTCCTTCTCGGCACCCGGCTTGCGCGCCTTGTCGAGGACCTCCGGCAGGCTCCTGTACCCCGCCATGACCACTTGCGCGTCCAGCAGCTTCTGCTGGAGAGCGTCACGCCGCGCCTGAAGGTCATCGACTTCGAGCCGGAGCGCGTGCACCTTCGCCTCCCGCTCCCGGAGACGGGCGCGTAGCCCCTGCCCTGCCCGCCCCCCGGACTCGACCGAGTCCCGCTCCACCGAGTCGACGAGCCCGGTGACGGCGCGGGACGCGGCGGCGTATCCCGCCCGGGCCTTCGCCAGTTCCGCCTCGACCTTGGCCAGCTCGGTGTCGCGCCCGGCGTTGGCCATCTGGACGGCGAGCTCGATGGCGGCCGGGTCGAGCGCGTACTTCTTGAGCTGGTCGATGACGAAGGTCTCGACGGCGCCCACGGGGAGGTCTCGAACCTTGCACCCGGTTCCCGCCGTCCGGTGCTTACCGCCGCAACGGTAGTAGTAGTGCTGGCCGCCGTTCCGGCTCGTCCCGGCGGTGCGGGTCATCGTCGCGCCGCAGGAGCCGCACCGGAGAAGACCTTCGAGCAGGTAGACGTGGCCCTTCGACTCCCTCCCGGTCGGCCGCTCCACACTGGCCAGCTCCCTGGCGCCCAGAGGCGTGACCATCACGGGGAGTCCCGTGCCGCGCGGCGGGGGGCGTGAACTGGTGTGGCAGGGGCCGGCGCCCTAGGCCCCGTCGTCCCGCGTCGCAGGAGGGCTTTTGCCGTGGGAAAGCTCCGCGCCGTGAATCCCGGGGTCGCGTACCCGGTGCGTGGGTGGGCCTGCAAGCCCAGGCGCCCGAAGCTGGCGATGGTGGCGTAGATGCAGAAGTCGGGGACGGCCAGGATGGCCGCTTCCCCATTGGCTCAGGATCTATTGTGACTTGAAGTGTAATGCGCGATGTGCTCAAGTTCGTCGCATGCCAGCGTTACGGAGACCTCTCCTCGTCGTCGCGAGCGCAGTAGTCTTCTTGGCTGGATGCGGGGCGAGTTCCGCGGCAGGGTCCGGCTCGGCCTCTTTCGAGGGTCAGGTGACGGTGCCCGTTCAGATTGGCACGGGGGACGTCGCCGGCAGCCAGGTCCTCGCCGTCGCGATGAGCCCTGTGGCCTCCTATCGAACCTTTCTCGGCGCAGCGATGGTGAGGCTGGGGAAGAATCCATCGCGGGTGGAAGTGCGTTCGGCGACATTGCGCCTGCTGCCGAGGTCGACTGGCGCTACGAAGCTGGACGACGTGCTGGCAGGCAACGTCGTCGTCTCCTTCGCCATGGCGGCGCCCACCATGTACGACGTTGCTTCCATCCGATCTCCCGTGGGGGCTGGCCCGGTATCACTTCAGGTCCAGTTCGTGCCTGGCGCCGTGTCTGTGGTTGACATGACACATATGTGCAGCGGGTCTCTCGACGTCTACGTGGGCGGCACGCTCGCGGCCGGGTTCGACCCGGCCACCTCGATGGCCCAGTTGGAAGTCGCGCTCGACCTGGTGGCGCTGGAGTAGCGTCCTCCTCCCGGACGACAAAAGGCCCGCCGGACCTTGCGGTCGGACGGGTCCGGGATGTCCAGGGCCTGGTCCGCGACCATGTGCTTGAGCCGACGGTTTTCGTCCTCGAGCTGCCGGAGCCGCTTTGCGTCACTCGCCTGCATGCCCGAGAATTTCGCCTTCCATCGGTAGAAGGTGACCTTGCCGACGCCGAGCCGCCTGCAGACGTCATCGACCTTCGACCCCCGGTCGACCTCCTGCAGCGCCCCGATGGTCTGCTCCTCCGAGTACTTCTTGGCCTTCATGCGACCTCCACTCGCAGCGTAGAGGTTGCATCCGAACTGGCCTGGATTCCAGGGGGCAGGTCACCCGAGCGTCGCACGGCGCTCCGCCTCAGTTCCCCGTCTCGCCTTCGGGCCACTTCTTCGACCAGTGCGGGCCTCGCGTACAACGCGCCGCGGGGCTTCACCTTCTGGGCGCCGAATTCCCGTGACGTGGACCGCCCCAGTCCATTCGCCCCCGCTTGGTTCACTCAGGCGAAGCGGCCCCGATGAGCAGGGGCGCCCGCTTGCCGACCCGGCGCTGAAGTCCATGCTTGAATGAGGGAGAACCTCCATGGCTGCTGGTCCGGCGAGAGACGACGACCACGTCTGCTGCGAACGCCGACATCGACGGCGCGCCCCCCCGTCTCATCTCCGCCTGATCAGCATCGTCGCGGTCGCCGCCACCGTGGCGGTCGCATCAACGGGATGCGGCCAGAACGATCAGGAAAAGGTCGTGCCGATCATGAGCTGCAACCTGGAAGCAGAAGCTGAGTGCGAGGAGATCATCGGGGGCATGTCGCTGATGAACATGAGCGAGGCTGAATTTGAATGTACGTACAGGGGAGGTTCCTACTCGTTCACAACAAGGTGCCCCACGACGCCTGTGGTCGGCACATGTACTGAAGCCCACGCCCTGTGCTGCTACGGTGCGGAGAAGAAGGTCGTGCGGTACTACCCTCCAACGGATCCGGCGACCGCCCAAGCCTCGTGCGAGGAGAGGATGGGAGTCTGGGCCTCGAATTAGCGCATGGCCAGGGCTTCAAGGAGAGCCTCCATGGCCGCTGGTCCGGTGAGAGTTGCAGACCACCACCACCGTGGAAGCTGGGCCAAGGCACGGAAGGAGGTCCTCATCAAGGCGTCGCGTGCGAACAGGTTCAACGCCGGACCATCGACGTCCGGGAGCGCGTTCTGCCCTCGATGGGTTAGCCCCAAGAGTCCTGCCAGAAGCACGCACCACGCCTGTCCCGCAAGCGCATGCTTTGGTCAAGGGATTCCAAGCGAAGAAGGGGGATCGTCATGCAGCCACTCTCGCTCCTGTCGGGTCTCCTCCTGCTGGGTTGCATCGGGTTGGGGTGCAACATTGGAAAGATGGGGCCGCTGGACTTGGATGGCGGGGGCGGGCCCTGCCAGGATCTCTGCTCGCCCGAAGGCAATACCGTGTGCGCCGGTCCCCTGGTGAAGGCCTGCCGGAGAAGCACGTCTGGGTGCCTTTCGACCTTCCTCGAGGAGTGCTCGGGTAGCCAGATCTGCCTTGGCAACGCCTGCGTCGACGCGCCCATCGTTTGGAGCACCATGCCCAGCGGGACCGGGGTTGCACTCCTGGCGGTCTGGGGAAGCTCCGGGAGCGACGTGTTCGCGGTTGGCGAAGGGGGGACCATCCTCCACTACAACGGCTCTGCGTGGAGCGCACAGGCAAGCGGGACGACCCTCAATCTCAACGGGGTGTGGGGCAATTCCGGGAGCGACGTGTTTGCCGTCGGAACCGGGGGGACCATTCTCCACTACAACGGCACGGACTGGAGCGCCCAGGCGAACGTACCGGATGTCTGCCTCGGGGACGTGTGGGGTACCTCCGGGAGCGATGTGTATGCGCTCGGCGGAGGCGGATTCCTCCGCTACAACGGGGCAACGTGGAGTGTCCTGGCCTCCCCCGCCGGCATCGTTGGCGGCTTCCCTGGCTGCGGCAGGCTGTGGGGCAGTTCACCGACCGACGTATTCGGCTTGGGGTACTGGGTCTATCACTTCAACGGCGCGACGTGGAGCGAAGCTGTTGCTGATCCGGTCCATGGCGACAGCGTCTGGGGCAGCGCACGGAACAACGTGTTCGTCGTCGGTGAGTGCGTCTTTCACTACGATGGAGCGACGTGGAGCACCCAGGTGCCTTGCGATGACTGGAATCGCTACGGCATTTGGGGAAGCTCGGCGGACAACGTGTTCACGGTTGGGCGGGTGGGTGGCATCTCCCGCTACGATGGTTCGGTGTGGAGCGCCCAGAACAGCGGAACGAAGGTCGGTCTCTACGCAGTCTGGGGATCGTCGGCTACCAGCATCTTCGCCGTTGGTGAAGGGGGAACGATTGTGCGCTACACGCCGTGACCGCGGGCTCGGCCCCGGCGTTCCGACGCGGGGGCCGTCCTGTCGTCCTGGGTGCAGCATGACGGTCGGTCCTGGCCATGGGTCAACTTCAGCGGGAGACCCCAGACGCCGGTCAGCGAGGGGGGCATGAAGGCCAGGGTCCCGTTCACTGCCTTGCTGCCGGTGCTGCTGCTCGCTTGGCTCACCGGTTGCGGCGAGGAGAGAGGGAGCTCGAAGGAATACCCGGTGGCGCTCGCCGAGGGGACCTACCGGGTCGCCTTCGGCCAGGGCTACCAGGCCGTCGACGAAGTCCTCATGCTCGCGGTGACCGCACGCCTCGACCGGGCCACGAACCAGGTCGTGTTCACGCTCGCCGACGGGTCGCAACAGGTGCGGGCCTTCTCGCCCCGTCCCAGGAGTCGGTGGCACCCGGACTGCTTCACGATGTCGAGTCACACCCTTGACGAGGTGGCCGACCTCTCGCCCGCACCCCTCCAAGTGGAGTCGATCACCTTCGTCACTCCGATTGTCTACGCGAAGTGCACGACGAGTCGGATGATCCTTGCGAACGACCTCGATGAAACGTCCACACTCCTGGCCCTCGACCTCGAATGAGCGGATGGAGTTCCTGCTGCGATCTGGGTGCCCGGTGCTCCTTTGGTCGCGCGCTCGATCTGTCGAGGCGGGGCCCCCAAGCTTCGCTGTAGGTCCAACCCGAATCTGGACCGTCCGAGTCCAGACGCCCCCGCCTGGTTCACTCCCCGAGGTGGCCCCATGAAGCACGCCTCCAGCGTTTGCTACCACTGCGCAGGGGGAGGACGCTGACAAGCAGGGGAGTTGCCATGGCCGCTGGTCCGGCGAAAGCCGCAGACCGCGTCTGCCGTGAACGCCGACATCGTCGGCGCGGGTGTCACATCTGTGCCGCACCGCGGGTCGTGGACTTGGGCACTTCGCACGCATCTTGCGCTGCGCCCCTGATGCATGACGTGCATCGCACGGGTGGCTCCGGTTGTCGGAGATGTGCCCTCGTTCGTTCAGCGACGCGAGAGGAGGAGTGCCATGGTGACCTCGAATGGGAGATGGCTCGCTCTGTTGGGTGCAGCCGTACTCGCAGGGTGTGGAACTGGGGAAAAGACCACCAGTTCATCAGGAGATCAACAGAATGCCGTCGGGCTGACGCACGGCCAGTCGAACAAGACTGTGCTCGGTGGAGGAGCGGTACTGGCCGTTCCGAGCGTGCAGTACCCGACGATCGCTAGCGCGCTGGGGGCCGCCAAGCCCGGCGACACGGTGCGCGTCGAAGCCGGGACATATTTCGAGTGCCCCGTTCTCGTGAATGGCGTCTCGCTCGTCGGACCGGACGTGGGGTTGGATGAAATGCCCCTCGTGACGCTCGACGGAGGCGGCACGTGCAACCCCGTCATCTCTGGTGACGCGACCATCGTCGATGGCGCGCTGGTTCGTAGGATTCGCATCACCAACGCGGGATCCGCCGGGATCCGTCTGAACGGTTCCCAAGGAGTGAGGATCTCGCAGGTTCGGATACGCAACACGCCTGGAATGGGAATCATTGCCGAGGGAGCCGATTTCACGCTCGACCACTCAAGGGTCGCCTGGGCTGCCGGACGGGGCGGTGTCGTCCTGCACGGAACGACGGCTACTCTCGTGGACAACGAGATCTTCGGAAACTCCAGGGGTGGAGTCATGGTGGGCCGTGGGGCGTACCTCAATCCCGCATTCGGGCCGTCGAGGGTGCAACTCGTCCGCAACAGCATCCACGACAATGGCGAGGCTGGGGTCAGCGTCGGAGACAAGGCTGACAGCGTGCAGGGAGTCGGGAACTCCTACGCGGGCAACTTCCCGCACGCCGTCCGGGTACTCGGAGGCGCTTCCTATCGCGGCCAGAATGAGACGCTCACCGTCCCGCCCGGTGGCTTCGGTATCTACGTCCAGGGGTGTGAACTTCGGTGCGCGACCGCCGGTTGCGGCACGACGGTCCTCCTCCTCGACCGTTCGTCCGTCAGGCTGAACGACAGCACGATTGGAGGGCCCTCCGAAGCCCAGTTCGGCATCCACGCAGTTTGCGCAGCAGATGTCGAAATCAATCGAACCGCGATCGCAGGTATGGGCACGGGAGCATTTGCGGGCGCAACGACCTACTTGAGTGACACTCTCACCTACGCGGTTCCGTCCACGTTCACGGCGAAGGATTCTGCGTTCACGGACAACGTCTATGCGGGCGTCTGGCTGAACGAGAAGGACACGTCCGGGACCGGTTCCAGGAATCGGTTCACGGCCAACGGCAGCGGTCTCCAGTTGAGCGCGGGGGCCAGCTACGAGGGGCGATATGATTCCTTCTCGAACAATTCTCCTGGCGACGGCGTTGGCGTTTCGGGCTGCGGAATCATCTGTGCGAACCCAGACTGCTCCTCAAAGCGGTATGTCCATGAGGTAGGGCGGTTGAGGCTGGATGGAGCGAGCATCGAGAACAACGCGGCACAGGGAGTGAGCGCGGGATGCGGCGCCGATGCGACGATACTTAAGAGCCTCATCACGGGCAGCACCAATGGCATTGTGGCGTCGGCGTACCTGGATCTGGGCGATGGCGTCACGTTCAATGAGCCGAGCAAGATCAGCGCGCATCAGACGGTCTTCTCGAACAACCAGCAGTGGGGTGCTATTGGCTACGACTCCTTCTTGGACCTCGGAACGATCGAGGCACCAGGCCTGAACAGCTTCCTCTCAAATGGCAACGGATCGATCGCCAACGTCTCCGTAAACGACGTGCTCGCCCAGTGGAACTGGTTCGGAACAGCGAATCCGGCAGCGATCGCCGCCACGCTTGGCGGGTACGACATCAACTCCATTCACTACACGCCGTTCCTGACGCGGCCGCCCGCAGGTCGATCCACCAAGTAGGCGCGACGACGTGACACGGATGGCGGGAGCCGAGCCTGGTCTCCCGTCGTCCAGGAATCGAGCCTGCTCACTCCACCCGGCCCCGGCGTTCCGACGCTGGGACCGTTTGTGTCTCAGCATTCACTCGACGGGGCGGTCCTGGCGACGGGGCCGCCCGCTTCTTCATCTTGATTCCCGTCTTCTGTGCGCCGCCTACTTAAAGATCAGCTCGGGCCGTCAGCCATGGCCTGCATGGCCGCGACGCCTCCGTCGCCAAGGCGTCAGTCGAGTCGCATGTGCCCCATCCAGGCAGCAGCCCCCCGGTTCAGTAGGCCGCGATCCCCTCCATTTTCAGATCCCAATCGGGTGAATCATGTGGAGATGGTGCAGCCTCGCCCGCTGGAGACATCGACCATCCGAGTCCACACGCCCCGGCATAGCTCACCCCACTAGGTCGCCCCATCGGACTGACCTCTAGCGTTTGCTACCACCGCGCAGGAGGCCCACGCTGAATCGAAGGGGGAGCCTCCATGGCCGCTGGTCCGGCGAATGCCGTAGACCGCGAAAGCCGGAACACCGACGTCGTCGGCGTGAGTGTCACAATCGTCGGTCCCCTAGGTCATTGCAATGGGTGCTCCGCGCGCATCCCGCGTGGCGAGTCCAGCGCCCAGGACGGGCTCCATGAACACGCTGACGAAGGTCGCAGAGCGCAGCAGCGGTCATGCTTCCAGCGCTGCCTCAACGAGAAGTCCAGTTGGCCGAAGCTACTTGGCGCTCAATACTGGAGACGGCCCAGGCGTCATGGATACTTCCACCGCCATGGCCAAAGTGGTCACGGTCCTTTCCCTGGCGGTTGCCCTAACAAGTGGCTGTGGAAAGCCCGATCTGTGCTGCGACCTGCTCGGAGGAGGTGGCTGTCATCCTTGCCCCGTTCCGGGCCCTCCGGCTCGCAGCAACTATGCAGAGATCTATCTCGATGGGCCTAGCCTTCCGTTCGGGATCGCGTCTGACGAGATGACCGTGACCCGCGCGGTCAGTGTCCGCAACGACGGGAACACTCCTACCACCAAGCTGGACATTCGTTTCGAGGGCGTGGCGTTCCCCTGTAGCAACGGGAGTGCCTATGACTTTGCGGGCGGCGTGTATCCGGGTACCGGCGGAACATGCGGACCAACGCTCGCTGCGTCAGGGAACTGCCAAGTCGTGGTGGCGTTCTCTCCAGCAAAGTCCCTCTGTGGTGACCAGATCTACCTGACCGCAACCTACGCTCCACCCCTCAACAGCGCATTGGACGAGGCAAGCTTCAGATTGATGTTGAACGGGAACAGCCATACTCCCCTTGGCATCACCTTGTCGCCGTACCATCACGACTTCGGGAGCGTCTCCGTTGGCGCGAAGCGATCTGCGACGTTCACGGCTACGAACACGTCCGGCAGCGTCGAGGCTCTGGATTGCAAGGGATTCATCCTCGGGGCCAACGACTCAAGCTCCTTCGTCATCGATGGCGTTGGGGGAACCTGTTGTGCCCTAGCTGAGCTGCCTTCAGCGGGTTCCTGCACACTGGACGTGCAATTCGGCCCGCCTTCGCAGGGTCCGTTCCAGTCGTACCTCACGTTTTCTCAGAACCCAGGCGCACCGATCACGAACACCGTCGCACTGAGCGGCGTGGGGACGCCGTGATCGACGGAAGACCTCTCCGCAGGTCTGGACGTGCTTGGCCGCCGTGAGCGAGCCGGATACCTCGATTGGTTCTGCTCTACAGGTGCAAACTGAATCTGGGCCGCTCCCGTCCACACGCCCCCGTCCGTTCCCCTGCCCGCTCGATCTTCGCTACCCCCAGGAGCTTCCGCAGGGACACCGCCTTCAGCCGGGCCGGTTCCTTCTCCGCCTCGACCCGGTCGAGCAGATCGGCGGGGAGCCGCCGCAGGACGGTCAGGTACTGGCAGACGCCCGCAGCGGTGATGCCGAACGCCCGGGCCACTTCGGCGGCCGACCCAACCTCCAGGACGGCCTTCTGGAGTTCCCTGGCGCGCACCACGGGGTACGG
>CAWHPQ010000009.1:0-13630 GCA_963831265.1 uncultured delta proteobacterium
GCGGGTCGAGCACGACGAAGGTCGACACGTCGCGCGCCTCGGCGGCCTTCGCTCCCTCCAGCCGGTCGAGCGCGAAGACCAGCGTCGCCTCGGCGACCTTCCGGTCGCGGTAGAGCGTCTCGAACTCCGCCCGGAGCCTGGGGACCGTCCATCGCCGCGGGGAACATCCCCGTCGACACGCTGCTTCCCCCGGGCCCCCCCGCGGGAGCCCGGGACGCATCCGGGGCCCCTCCAGGTCGCGGAGCTGTCTCGTTCACGACCGAGAGCTGCGACTGGAGCTGGCGCGTGCCCGCCTCGTCGGGCGACGCGAAGCGTGCGCGCGTAGTCGAGCTCCATCTGCTTGGCGATCCGCTGGCTGTTCAGCGTGGCCACCGAGGAGACGACTGCCCGGGCCTGGGACTCCAGGTCGACGATCTGGTGGGTCTCCTGGAACTCGCGCATCCGCGCGCGCGATCTCGTCCGCCTGCGCCCGCAGCTCGGCGACGCGCCGCTCCAGGTACCGGACCTCCTCCGACGCCGAGCTCACGTTCACGCGGCGGAAGACCTCGTTGCCGTAGTCGGCGAAGTAGCTCGAGCATCTCCTGCACGAAGCGCGGGGTCCCTGTCCTCGCAGGAGAGCTGGACCAGGTTCGGCTTGGGCAGGGTCCGCACGTCGCAGTGCCGCCAGAGCGCCTCGCGGGCGCGTCTCCTGAGTACTCCTCGTCGTAGCGCCTCTTGAGGTCGAACTTCTCGATCGACGGCGTCGGTCACGGCGGTGCTCTGCAGCACCGCGGCGATGCGGGCCGCGTCCGGCCCGCGCCGCCCAGCGACCGCGTCGAGCTCCCGCGGCGAGGCCGCCCAGGATCGCCGCCGAGCAGGGCCGCGAGCCCTCCGGACTTCTGCGACTTCGCCGGGACCACGCGTGACACGTGGCCGGTACCACCTGCGGCGCGAAGCAGCCCGTAGATCGCGCCCAGCGATCGCGAGGGCGATCGTGACCGCCGGCGATCGCGCCGCTGCACGGCGCGACCGCGCAGGAACGAGAGGTCGATGGAGCGGCGGCTGGGCCATGTGCTCGCTCACTTCCTCAACGTCAGCCAGATGGTCACGCCGCTCAGCAAGAGCCCCGCGCCGGCGAGGATGATGGCCACCACTTCACTCCTCGAGAAGTTCCGCTCCGGCACCACCAAGGACGCCCCCGGCTCCACCTTGAGATCCGGCGCGAACTCCTTCGTCTGGCCGTCCGGGGTCACCAGGTACACGTTGTCGGTGCTCTGCGCGAAGCGGTTCGGGCCGCCCGCCAGCGCCAGGTACTGCTCGACGTTGAAGTTCGGGTTGTACGGGTACGGGCCGGGCTTGAAGACGGCGCCCTCGATGAGGACGTTCGGGCGCTTGAAGGGGATGACGATGGTGTCGCCCAGCTCGACCGCCTTGTCGGCCGAGAGGTCGCGCAGCATGACGAGCGCGTACAGGTCCACCGGCACGGCCTGGTTGTTCCGCAGGATGAAGGAGCCCCTGAGGTCGGCGAGCGGGCCCACGCCGCCCACCCGCTCGAGGAGGCTCCGCACCGTGTCCCCCTGGGCGAAGGGAAGCCGCCGGGTGGCGCCGCCGTCGTCGTTGCTGGCGTTGGTGGCGGTGTTGCCTCCGGCCCCGCCCACCGCGAGCGCGGTGGTGGTGCCGGCGGTGCCCGCCGTGGCGGCCACGCCGGCCAGCGCGCCGGTGATGGTCACCGACTGCTGCAGCTCGAGGAAGGCCGGGATCCAGACGTTGTCCTCGCGGACCATCGGGACCTCGGGCAGCTTGCCCTCGGGCCCGAAGTCGAAGGCGAGCCGCGCGAGCTTCTCGTCCTGGGCGCGGCGCACCACCTGCACCGGAAGTCCGGTGGTCGCACCGGGAGTGAGGCCGCCGGCCACCTCGACCAGCTCGGCGAGGTCGCTCGTTCCCACCAGCTCGTAGCGCCCCGGGCGGTTCACGGCGCCGCCGATGGTGGCCACGAGCGACTGGAAGGGCACCCGGATGGCGTCGCCGTCGAGCACGTAGGGGTTGTGCTTCACGTCGCCGGTGATGGCGTACAGGAGCAGGTCGGCCTTGAGCACGGTCCCGTCGCGCCGCCTGACCTCGATGCGCCGCCGCGAGGCGTTGGGGCCGAAGCCGCCGGCCCGGTTGATGAGGGTGGCCACCCGCTCGATGGCCCGCGCCGGGTAGGAGCCGGGGTGCGCCACGTCGTCCACGACCTGGACCAGGAAGGTCCGCGGCTCGATCAGCGTCACGCCAAAGCCGAGCTTGGGGAAGTACCGGGCCACCGACGCGCGGAGCATCTCCTGCCCCTCGGCGAGCGTCTTCCCCTGCAGGACGAGGTAGCCGACCTTGGGGACGAACCCCCTGCCCTCCAGGTCCACCGTCACCCGGATCCGGAAGTTCTCCACGCCCCAGAAGTGCAGCTCGAGGACGTCGTTGGGACCGAGAACGTACCGGGTGGGGTCGATGGGCTCGTCGACGGGGATGGCGGTCGGGCTCAGCTGCGGGACCTTCGGCTGATCGAGCCGGAGGGTGTCTCGATCGGGGGAGGTCCCCGGTGTCCCGACGCCGGGCGCGTCGCCGAAGATGGAGCCGGTGCCGCCCTGCTGGCCCGTGCCCGGCTGCTGGTAGCCCCCGAAGGCTCCCTGGCCGCCCATCTGCTGCATCTGCAGCTGCTGCATCTGCAGCTGCTGCTGGTTGCCCTGCTGCCCCGGGAACTGCTGGTTGCGGGGGTCCTGCCGCTGCATCTCGAAGCCCTGCTCGACCGTCTGCGCGTAGGCCACGCTGCTCATCCAGAGCGCGGGCTGGCAGGCGAGGAAGAGAGCTAGGGCCCGGGTGAAGGGCGTCGGGGAGCGGCGCATCCCGGCTTTTCTAGCACGTCACGGCGCCGTGCGTCGCGCCCACTCGGCGTGGAACCGGTCGAGGGCCTGGTCGATCCCGAGCGGCCTGTTCCGGAGCATCGCCGCGGCCCTGGCCACGCGGAGCCCGCCCCGGAGCGGCCGGGGGGCGAGGAGCTTCACGTCGGCGGTCTTCACCGGGACGATCTCGCCCGCGAGGCCGAAGCGGCGGGCGACCCGCCGGGCGAAGTCCACCCGGTCCATGACCGTCTCGTCGCTCACGTGGAGCACGCCCCGGTAGGCGTGCTCGAGGAGCAGCTCCAGGCACATGGCGGCGCCGCTCGCCGCGAGCGTCGTCGAGGTGAACTGATCGTCGAAGGCCTTCACCACCTCACCGCGGGTGAGCTTGTCCACCACCTGGGTCGCGAAGGTGGGGCGCGCCGTGGAGCGGCCGCTGTAGACCACCGCCACCCTTGCCACCGCGCTGTCCGGCGCGATGGAGAGGGCCGCCCACTCCGCCGCCATCTTGCTCCGAGCGTAGACGCCGCGAGGATTGGGGACGTCGTCCTCCCCGTATGGCCCGCACGCTCCGTCGAAGACGTAGTCGGTGCCGACGTACAGGAGCCGGGCGTTCAACGCGCGGCAGGAGCGGGCCACCTGCTCCGTCCCCCCCACGTTCACCCTCCACGCCGTCACCGGGTCCTTCTCGCACCCGTCCACGTCGGTGACCGCGCCGGCGTGCAGCACCGCCTGCGCCCCGAACTCCAGCAGCGCCTCCTCCACGGAATGGCCGTCCCCGAGGTCGGCCTCGAGCCAGCGGTACGTCCCCTCCGGAGGCCGCCCCGGCCCGAGCCCGAGCGCCAGCACCTCGTGGCGGCCCGCCAGCTGGGCCACGGCCTCCCCGCCCAGCATGCCGTTCGCGCCGGTGACCGCGACCTTCACTTCCGCGCCCCGTACTGCTTCTCGTAGTACTTGAGATATTCGCCGGAGATGACCCGTTCCCACCACGGGCGGTTCTCCACGTACCAGCGCACGGTCGCCGCGAGCGCCGCCTCGAAGCGGTGGCGCGGCTCCCAGCCCAGCTTCGCCTTCGCCTTCGACGAGTCGATGGCGTAGCGCCGGTCGTGTCCGAGCCGGTCCTTCACGTACTGGATGAGCGACTCGGGCTTGCCGACGAGCGAGAGCACCTGCTTCACGATGTCGATGTTGTGGCGTTCCGAGGACGCGCCGAAGTTGTAGACCTGTCCCGGCTCGCCGAGCTCGAGCGCCGCGAGCAGGCCTCGCCCGTGGTCCTCCACGTGGATCCAGTCGCGCACGTTCATGCCGTCGCCGTAGACCGGGAGCGGAAGGTCGCGGACGGCGTTCGCGATCATGAGGGGGATGAGCTTCTCCGGGAACTGGTAGGGCCCGTAGTTGTTGGAGCAGCGGGTCACGATCACGGGAAGCTGGAAGGTGTGCGCGTAGGAGAGCGCCAGGAGGTCGGAGGAGGCCTTCGACGCCGAGTACGGGGAGGACGGGTCGAGGGGCGTCCGTTCCGTGAAGAGGCCGGTGGGGCCGAGCGATCCGTAGACCTCGTCGGTGGAGACGTGCAGGAAGCGCTTCACGCCGAACGCGCGGGCCGCCTCGAGCAGCACCTGCGTGCCCCTCACGTTGGTCTCGATGAAGACCGACGGGGCCAGGATGGAGCGGTCCACGTGGCTCTCCGCGGCGAGGTGCATCACCGCGTCGAAGCGCTCGTTCCGGAAGAGGTCGGCGATGAGCTCCCCGTTGCAGATGTCGCCGAGGACGAAGCGGTAGCGGGAGTTGCCCGCCAGGTCGGCCAGGTTCTCGGCGTTCCCGGCGTAGGTGAGCTTGTCGAGGTTCACCACCCGCCAGCCGGGGCGCTCGGCCAGGATGAGCCGCACCAGATTCGAGCCGATGAAGCCGCAGCCGCCGGTGAGGAGCACGTTCATCGCGGGAGATCTCCTGGCTCGAAGTGGCGGGCCTCCGCGAGCGGCTTGCCCGCCGAGTCCTTGGCCGAGACGAGGGTGCGAGCCCCCTGCAGCGGCCACCGGATGCCGATGGCCGGGTCGTCCCAGGCGATGCAGTGCTCGTCCTTCGGGTGGTAGTAGCCGGTCGTCTTGTAGAGGACCTCGGCCGTCTCGGACAGAACGAGGAAACCGTGGGCGAAGCCTTCCGGCACCCAGAGCTGCCGCTTGTTCTCGGCCGACAGGATGTCGCTCTCCCACCTGCGAACGTGAGCCGCGGGCCCACGCCGCCCACCCGCTCGAGGAGGCTCCGCACCGTGTCCCCCTGGGCGAAGGGAAGCCGCCGGGTGGCGCCGCCGTCGTCGTTGCTGGCGTTGGTGGCGGTGTTGCCTCCGGCCCCGCCCACCGCGAGCGCGGTGGTGGTGCCGGCGGTGCCCGCCGTGGCGGCCACGCCGGCCAGCGCGCCGGTGATGGTCACCGACTGCTGCAGCTCGAGGAAGGCCGGGATCCAGACGTTGTCCTCGCGGACCATCGGGACCTCGGGCAGCTTGCCCTCGGGCCCGAAGTCGAAGGCGAGCCGCGCGAGCTTCTCGTCCTGGGCGCGGCGCACCACCTGCACCGGAAGTCCGGTGGTCGCACCGGGAGTGAGGCCGCCGGCCACCTCGACCAGCTCGGCGAGGTCGCTCGTTCCCACCAGCTCGTAGCGCCCCGGGCGGTTCACGGCGCCGCCGATGGTGGCCACGAGCGACTGGAAGGGCACCCGGATGGCGTCGCCGTCGAGCACGTAGGGGTTGTGCTTCACGTCGCCGGTGATGGCGTACAGGAGCAGGTCGGCCTTGAGCACGGTCCCGTCGCGCCGCCTGACCTCGATGCGCCGCCGCGAGGCGTTGGGGCCGAAGCCGCCGGCCCGGTTGATGAGCGTGGCCACCCGCTCGATGGCCCGCGCCGGGTAGGAGCCGGGGTGCGCCACGTCGTCCACGACCTGGACCAGGAAGGTCCGCGGCTCGACCAGCGTCACGCCGAAGCCGAGCTTGGGGAAGTACCGGGCCACCGACGCGCGGAGCATCTCCTGCCCCTCGGCGAGCGTCTTCCCCTGCAGGACGAGGTAGCCGACCTTGGGGACGAACCCCCTGCCCTCCAGGTCCACCGTCACCCGGATCCGGAAGTTCTCCACGCCCCAGAAGTGCAGCTCGAGGACGTCGTTGGGACCGAGGACGTACCGGGTGGGGTCGATGGGCTCGTCGACGGGGATGGCGGTCGGGCTCAGCTGCGGGACCTTCGGCTGATCGAGCCGGAGGGTGTCTCGATCGGGGGAGGTCCCCGGTGTCCCGGCGCCGGGCGCGTCGCCGAAGATGGAGCCGGTGCCGCCCTGCTGGCCCGTGCCCGGCTGCTGGTAGCCCCCGAAGGCTCCCTGGCCGCCCATCTGCGGCTGCTGGAGCTGCTGCTGGTTGCCCTGCTGCCCCGGGAACTGCTGGTTGCGGGGGTCCTGCCGCTGCATCTCGAAGCCCTGCTCGACCGTCTGCGCGTAGGCCACGCTGCTCATCCAGAGCGCGGGCTGGCAGGCGAGGAAGAGGGCGAGGGCCCGGGTGAAGGGCGTCGGGGAGCGGCGCATCCCGGCTTTTCTAGCACGTCACGGCGCCGTGCGTCGCGCCCACTCGGCGTGGAACCGGTCGAGGGCCTGGTCGATCCCGAGCGGCCTGTTCCGGAGCATCGCCGCGGCCCTGGCCACCTGGAGCCCGCCCCGGAGCGGCCGGGGGGCGAGGAGCTTCACGTCGGCGGTCTTCACCGGGACGATCTCGCCCGCGAGGCCGAAGCGGCGGGCGACCCGCCGGGCGAAGTCCACCCGGTCCATGACCGTCTCGTCGCTCACGTGGAGCACGCCCCGGTAGGCGTGCTCGAGGAGCAGCTCCAGGCACATGGCGGCGCCGCTCGCCGCGAGCGTCGTCGAGGTGAACTGGTCGTCGAAGGCCTTCACCACCTCACCGCGGGTGAGCTTGTCCACCACCTGGGTCGCGAAGGTGGGGCGCGCCGTGGAGCGGCCGCTGTAGACCACCGCCACCCTGGCCACCGCGCTGTCCGGCGCGATGGAGAGGGCCGCCCACTCCGCCGCCATCTTGCTCCGAGCGTAGACGCCGCGAGGATTGGGGACGTCGTCCTCCCCGTACGGCCCGCACGCTCCGTCGAAGACGTAGTCGGTGCCGACGTACAGCAGCCGGGCGTTCGAGCGCGCGGCAGGAGCGGGCCACCTGCTCCGTCCCCCCGACGTTCACCCTCCACGCCGTCACCGGGTCCTTCTCGCACCCGTCCACGTCGGTGATCGCGCCGGCGTGCAGCACGGCCTGCGCCCCGAACTCCAGCAGCGCCTCCTCCACGGAATGGCCGTCCCCGAGGTCGGCCTCGAGCCAGCGGTACGTCCCCTCCGGAGGCCGCCCCGGCCCGAGCCCGAGCGCCAGCACCTCGTGGCGGCCCGCCAGCTGGGCCACGGCCTCCCCGCCCAGCATGCCGTTCGCGCCGGTGACCGCGACCTTCACTTCCGCGCCCCGTACTGCTTCTCGTAGTACTTCAGGTACTCGCCGGAGATGACCCGCTCCCACCACGGGCGGTTCTCCACGTACCAGCGCACCGTCGCCGCGAGCGCCGCCTCGAAGCGGTGGCGCGGCTCCCAGCCCAGCTTCGCCTTCGCCTTCGACGAGTCGATGGCGTAGCGCCGGTCGTGTCCGAGCCGGTCCTTCACGTACTGGATGAGCGACTCGGGCTTGCCGACGAGCGAGAGCACCTGCTTCACGATGTCGATGTTGTGGCGTTCCGACGACGCGCCGAAGTTGTAGACCTGTCCCGGCTCGCCGAGCTCGAGCGCCGCGAGCAGGCCGCGCCCGTGGTCCTCCACGTGGATCCAGTCGCGCACGTTCATGCCGTCGCCGTAGACCGGGAGCGGCAGGTCGCGGACGGCGTTCGCGATCATGAGGGGGATGAGCTTCTCCGGGAACTGGTAGGGCCCGTAGTTGTTGGAGCAGCGGGTCACGATCACGGGAAGCTGGAAGGTGTGCGCGTAGGAGAGCGCCAGCAGGTCGGAGGAGGCCTTCGACGCCGAGTACGGGGAGGACGGGTCGAGGGGCGTCCGTTCCGTGAAGAGGCCGGTGGGGCCGAGCGATCCGTAGACCTCGTCGGTGGAGACGTGCAGGAAGCGCTTCACGCCGAACGCGCGGGCCGCCTCGAGCAGCACCTGCGTGCCCCTCACGTTGGTCTCGATGAAGACCGACGGGGCCAGGATGGAGCGGTCCACGTGGCTCTCCGCGGCGAGGTGCATCACCGCGTCGAAGCGCTCGTTCCGGAAGAGGTCGGCGATGAGCTCCCCGTTGCAGATGTCGCCGAGGACGAAGCGGTAGCGGGAGTTGCCCGCCAGGTCGGCCAGGTTCTCGGCGTTCCCGGCGTAGGTGAGCTTGTCGAGGTTCACCACCCGCCAGCCGGGGCGCTCGGCCAGGATGAGCCGCACCAGGTTCGAGCCGATGAAGCCGCAGCCGCCGGTGAGGAGCACGTTCATCGCGGGAGATCTCCTGGCTCGAAGTGGCGGGCCTCCGCGAGCGGCTTGCCCGCCGAGTCCTTGGCCGAGACGAGGGTGCGAGCCCCCTGCAGCGGCCACCGGATGCCGATGGCCGGGTCGTCCCAGGCGATGCAGTGCTCGTCCTTCGGGTGGTAGTAGCCGGTCGTCTTGTAGAGGACCTCGGCCGTCTCGGACAGAACGAGGAAACCGTGGGCGAAGCCTTCCGGCACCCAGAGCTGCCGCTTGTTCTCGGCCGACAGGATGTCGCTCTCCCACCTGCCGAACGTGGGGGAGCCCCTGCGGACGTCCACCGCCACGTCGAAGATCTCGCCCTGCACCACCCGGACGAGCTTCCCCTGCGGATTGGGCAACTGGTAGTGAAGGCCGCGCAGCACGCCCTTGCCCGAGCGGCTGTGGTTGTCCTGCACGAAGCCCATGGGACGCCCGAGCGCCACCTCGAGCTGCCGCTGGTTGAAGCTCTCGAAGAAGAAGCCCCGGGCGTCGCCGAAGACCTGCGGCTCCAGGATCACCACGTCGGGGATGCTGGTGGGAGTGACCTTCATCTAGAAGACCTGCTTCTCGAGGAGGCCGCGCAGGTAGGTGCCGTAGGTGGACTTGCCGAGCGCCCTGGCACAGTCGCCCAGCTGGACGTCGGTGATCCAGCCCTGGCGCCAGGCCACCTCCTCCGGGCAGGCCACCTTGAGCCCCTGCCGCTTCTCGATGGTGGCGATGAACTGGCCGGCCTCGAGCAGCGAGTCGTGCGTGCCGGTGTCGAGCCAGGCGTAGCCGCGCCCCATGATCTCCACCTCGAGCTTGCCGGCCTCGAGGTAGCGGCGGTTGAGATCGGTGATCTCGAGCTCGCCGCGGGCCGACGGTTTCACGGCACGTGCGTGCTCGACCACGGCCTCGTCGTAGAAGTAGAGCCCGGTGACGGCGTAGCGCGACCGGGGCCTCTGGGGCTTCTCCTCCAGGCTGACCGCGCGCTTGCGCGCGTCGAACTCGACCACGCCGTACCTCTCCGGATCGGTGACGGCGTAGGCGAAGACCGTGGCGCCGGTGGTGCGCGCGTCGGCGTTCCGGAGCAGCTGGTTCAGGTCGTGGCCGTAGAAGATGTTGTCGCCGAGGACCAGCGCGGACGGGCCGCCGCGGACGAAGTCGGCGCCCAGGAGGAAGGCCTGGGCGAGCCCGTCGGGGCTCGGCTGCACGGTGTAGGCGATGCGCATGCCCCAGGCGCTGCCGTCGCCGAGCAGCTGCTCGAAGCGCGGGGTGTCCTGGGGGGTGGAGATGACCAGGATCTCCCGGATGCCGGCCAGCATGAGGGCCGTCATCGGGTAGTAGATCATCGGCTTGTCGTAGACGGGGAGCAGCTGCTTCGAGACCGACAGCGTGGCCGGGTAGAGACGCGTCCCCGAGCCGCCGGCCAGGATGATCCCCTTGCGCGCGGAAGGCATGTGGAGTGACTAGCGTGGAACCCCTTCCGGAGTCCAATGCCGCGGGATAATGTCCCCCCCGATGCCCACCATCCACTGGCCTTCCGAGCGGGTCGTCGTCACCGGCGGCGCGGGCTTCCTGGGCGGCTACGTCCTGGCGGAGCTGGAGCGGCGGGGCGCCCGCGAGGTCGTGGTGCCGCGGTCCAGGGACTACGACCTGGTCGACATGGAGGCGGTGAAGCGGCTCTACCGCGACGCCCGCCCCACGGTCGTCCTGCACCTCGCCGCCCGCGTGGGCGGCATCGGCGCCAACCGCGACAACCCCGGCAAGTTCTTCTACGACAACCTCATGATGGGGGTTCAGCTCATCGAGGCGGCGCGGCACGCGGGTGTGAAGAAGCTGGTGGCGCTCGGCACCATCTGCGCCTACCCCAAGTTCTGCCCGGTTCCGTTCAAGGAGGAGGACATCTGGAACGGGTACCCGGAGGAGACGAACGCTCCCTACGGCCTCGCCAAGAAGATGCTCCTCGTGCAGTCGCAGGCCTACCGCGAGCAGTACGGCTTCGACTCCTGCGTGCTCTTCCCGGTGAACCTCTACGGGCCGCGGGACAACTTCGACCTGCACACGAGCCACGTCATCCCGGCGCTGGTGCGGAAGTGCGTCGAGGCGCGGGAGCGGGGCGATCGGAGCATCGTCGTGTGGGGCGACGGGTCGGCCTCGCGCGAGTTCCTGCACGCCCGCGACGCGGCGGAGGGCATCGTGGCCGCCGCGGAGCGGTACGGGAAGAGCGACCCGGTGAACCTGGGGGCGGGCTTCGAGATCCGGATCCGCGATCTCGTGCCGCTGGTGGCCCGGCTGTGCCGGTTCCAGGGCGAGATCGTCTGGGATGCGACGAAGCCCAACGGCCAGCCGCGGCGCATGCTCGACACCTCGCGGGCGCTCCGGGAGTTCGGCTGGACGGCGCGCACCGGGTTCGAGGAAGGGCTGCGCGAGACCGTGGAGTGGTACGAGCTGCACCAGGGCGGACGGGGGCACGACAAGTGAAGAAGGCGCTCATCACCGGCATCACCGGCCAGGACGGCAGCTACCTCGCCGAATTGCTCCTCGAGAAGGGGTACGAGGTGCACGGCATCGTGCGCCGCGCCTCCACCTTCAACACCGGCCGGGTGGACCACATCTACCGGGACCCGCACCTGCCGGGCACGCGCCTCTTCCTCCACTACGGCGACCTGAACGACGCGTCGTCGATGAACACCATCCTCCGGCACGTCCGGCCGGACGAGATCTACAACCTGGGCGCGCAGAGCCACGTGCGGGTCTCGTTCGACGTGCCGGAGTACACGGGCGAGGTCACCGGGCTCGGCACGGTCCGGCTGCTCGAGGCGGTGCGCGACACCGGGCTCGAGGGGACGCGCATCTACCAGGCCTCGTCGTCGGAGATGTTCGGGGCCTCGCCGCCGCCGCAGAACGAGGCGACGCCGTTCTACCCGCGCAGCCCCTACGGCTGCGCCAAGGTCTACTCGTACTGGATCTCGGTGAACTACCGGGAGTCCTACGGGATGCACGTGTCCAATGGAATCCTTTTTAACCACGAGTCAAGTAGGCGCGGCGAGACCTTCGTCACCCGGAAGGTCACGCGCGCCGCGTCGCGCATCAAGCTGGGCGTGCAGAAGAAGCTCTACCTCGGGAATCTCGACGCGAAGCGCGACTGGGGCTACGCGAAGGACTACGTCGAGGCCATGTGGCTCATGGTGCAGCAGCCGAAGGGCGACGACTACGTGGTCGCCACCGGGGAGGCGCACTCGGTCCGCGAGCTGTGCGAGGCGGCCTTCGGGCACGTGGGGCTCGACTACCAGGACTTCGTCGAGATCGACCCGCGGTACTACCGGCCGGCCGAGGTGGACTACCTGCTCGGCGACCCGTCCAAGGCGACGAAGGTGCTGGGGTGGAAGCCCCGGACGAGCTTCGCCGAGCTGGTGCGCCTGATGATGGAGAGCGATCTCGAGCTGGCGCGGCGGGAGCAACGCGCCGGCGGTGCGCTGGGCGGGGAGAGCGGTTCGGCGGGGTAGAGCAGCAGCGGGTTGCAGAGGATGCGCCGGCACGATAGCATGATGGCATGATCATTCCCGAAGGCGACCCGGTGGAGATCAAGGTCGTGGGCAGGAGCGGACAGATCTCCCTGGGCAAGCGTTTCGCCGGGAAGACCCTTCGCCTGGAGCGCCGCCAGGACGGAACCGTCGTCCTCACCCCTGTCGCCCTGGTGCCCGAGAGCCAGCTCTGGACGCTGGCCGAGCCCGACCGATCCCGCATCGAGCGGGGCCTGTCCTGGGCTGCCGAGACCGTAGCCCGGGAGACGGACCTCGCCGGCCTTTCCAGGGAGGCTGGCCGTCGAGGCAAGGTGTCGCGTGGCGGCCGCCGGTAGTCGCGTCCGGCTCGACCTGAACAGTCCCGAGTTCCAGGACGTGTTCTTCCGCCTCGAGGTGTCCGAGCTGAAGCAGGTCGCGGCAGCGCTCGGTCGGCTTCGAGGGCTGGAGTGGACCGTCCTCCAGCGGCATCCGGGGTTTCGCTGGGAGGCCCTCGCCCATCTGGTGGCACCGAACGGGACGCGGGTCCATTCCCTGCGGATGAGCCAGAAAGTTCGTGCCGTGGGCTACCGGGACGGTGACTTCCTCCGCCTGGTTTCGCTCCATCCGGACCACGACTCGGCGTACGAGAAGTAGGCCGCTGGTCCGCGGATCGGCCGTCCGGCGCCTCCATGGCCCGGAATTCCAGTGGCCCGGTCCGGCCCCGGATTCGCAACGGCTCGGCCGGCATGACCGTCGCGTCCCCTTCCATCGGCCCCCTGTTCGACCCCCGCCTCCCCGCCGCCCGGGAGTCCTCCCGGCGCCTCGCCGGCCTGCTGCGCCGGGAGCAGCACGGCATCGGCGACTTCCTGGTCGCGCTGGCCGAGTTCGACCGCGAGCGGCTCTGGGTGCGGCTCGGCCACGCGAACCTCTTCGCCTACCTGCACCACGACCTCGGGCTCTCCAACGCCGCCGCCTACCACCGGAGGGTCGCGGCCGAGCTCATCCAGAGGTTTCCGGAGGTGGTCGAGCCCCTCGGCGATGGCCGATTGAGCGTCACGAGGGTGGTCGACCTGGCGCGGGTGATGACCGAGGACAACCGCAGCGAGGCGCTCGCCCGGTTCTGCCAGGAGCCGAGGCGCGCGGCGTAGATCTCTAGAAAAAGACGGTCGCCCGCGCTCCGGCGCCGCCGGCCGACCAGCCGCTGCCCGCCTCCAGGTTCCCCGACACGCCCACCTCACCGATGCCCAGGCGCCAGGTGGCCTCAAGGTCGAAGCCGGCGCTCGTCCCGGTGTAGGGGGCGTACAGGTTTCCGGAGAAGCGGTTCCTGAGAAATACGTCACCGCGGACGAGCAGCCGCGCGTCGAGCAGGTCGGCGGCGCCGTACAGCGAGAGCTCCCGGCCGTTGCCGCCCATGCGGTGTCCGAGCGGAAGGTTGCCGGTGGTCCAGCTGTAGGCGTGCGTGTACCAGTTGAGCGGGTAGCCGGGCGACCGGCAGAACGTCCCGCCCGTCCGCTCCTTGCAGACCTCGCCGAAGAAGCTGGCCTCGAGCCCCACCGAGACCTCCGGGGCGAAGGGCAGTGCCGGGATGAAGACGCCGGCGTCGATTCCCGGCGCCTGGAGCCAGGCCCCGCCGTTGTCGTCGCCGCCCCACTCCCCGTAGAGCGTGATGGGCACCCAGTCCTCGGTGGGCAGGCGCCAGCGGCCGGAGACCGAGAAGACGTTGTTCGACGATCCGTTGTCCTGGTAGCCCGCGCCCTGGTAGGTGATGGCGCGCCAGAAATCACCGAAGGT
>CAWHPQ010000010.1:0-23948 GCA_963831265.1 uncultured delta proteobacterium
CCCATTACCGCGGGGCCCCGAGCACGACCTTCACCTGGTGGACTCCGCCGTCGTCGGCGAGCGCGATGGCCTTCGCGTCGACCGGCTCGCCGTCCAGCTCTGCCCGGGCCACGCCCCGGCACACGCGATCCGGGTTGCGCACCGCGATCTCGTAGGTCGTCCGGCCCACGCGCCAGGTGATGGCGTACTCGGGCCAGGAGGAAGGGACGCAGGGGTCCACCTCGAAGGTCACACCGTGGCGCCGCAGGCCCAGGATGCTCTCCAGCCCGGCCCGGTAGAGCCAGCCCGCCGAGCCGGTGTACCAGGTCCACCCCGCCTGCCCGGTGTGGTCGGGGTGGGCGCAGACGTCTCCGGCCAGCACGTACGGTTCCCCCCGGTACCGCTCCACGTCGCCCCGCTCCCGCGTGTGGTTCACCGGGTTCAGCATGTGGAAGAGCTCCGTCGCCTCGTCCCCGCTCCCGAGCTTCGCGAGCGCCATGACGATCCAGGCGGCGGCATGGGTGTACTGGCCACCGTTCTCCCGGACTCCGGGGGGGTAACCCCGGATGTACCCGGGATCCTGGGAGGAGCGGTCGAAGGGAGGCGTGAACAGGAGGATGAGGCCGGCCCCGCGGCGGACCAGGTGCGTGCGGACCGCGTCCATGGCGCGGTCGGCCATGCGCGCCGAGGCCGCCCCGGAGAGAACCGCCCACGATTGCGCGATCGAGTCGATCCGGCACTCGTCGTTCTGCGCCGAGCCGAGCGGCGCCCCGTCGTCGTAGTGGCCGCGCAGGTACCACTCCCCGTCCCAGGCGCGCGAGAGCACCGCCACGAGCCGCTCCGCCTCGGCGAGGTATCGCTCGGCCCGGGGCCCGTCACCCTGGACGGTGCAGACCTGCGCGAAGTCCTTCAGCACCACGTGCAGGAAGAACCCGAGCCAGGTGCTCTCCCCCCGGCCGGCCCGTCCGACCCGGTTCATCCCGTCGTTCCAGTCCCCGCTGCCCATGAGCGGGAGCCCGTGGGCGCCGCTCGTCAGTCCGCGGTCGAGGGCGCGGACGCAGTGCTCGAACAGGGTGGCCTTCTCCGCTGCGACCTGGGGGGCCGCGTAGACCTCCTGCACCTCCGGGGCGAGCACGGGCGCGGAGAGGAACGGCACCTGCTCGTCGAGCACCCCGGCGTCCCCGGTGGTCCGCACGTAGTGGGCGACCGCAAGGGGCAGCCAGAGCAGGTCGTCGGAGCAGCGCGTGCGGGTGCCGCGGCCGCTGGGCTCGTGCCACCAGTGCTGCACGTCCCCCTCCTGGAACTGCCGGGATGCGGCGCGGAGCAGGTGCGCGCGCACCAGCGCCGGACGGGCGAGCACGAGCGCCATGACGTCCTGGAGCTGGTCCCGGAAGCCGAAGGCCCCGCCGGGCTGGTGGTAGCCGGAGCGTGCCCAGAACCTGCACCCCAGGTCCTGGAGGAGGAGCCAGCGGTTCATGAGGAGGTCGAACGAGTCATCCGGGGTGCGCACCTGCACCGCGCCCAGCACCTCGTCCCATCCCCGCCTGACCCGCTCGAGCGCCTCGTCCGCGGCGGTCTCCGAGCCGTGCCGGGCCGTGAGCTCCCGGACGTGCTCCTCGTCCCTCCCCTCCCCGAGGAGGAAGACCACCCGTCTGGACTCGCCCGGGGCGAGCGCGACCGCGATCTGCAGACCCGCGCAGGGATCCATGCCGGCCCCGAACCGCGCCGGGAGCGTGTCGTAGCGGAGCGCCGCGGGCTCCTGGATCGAGCCGTTCCTCCCGATGAAGGCCGCCCGGTCCCCGGTGGACGAGACGAGCGGCTCGCTCGCGTGGGCGAAGGCCATCCGCCCGGCCAGGTCCTGGTTCCAGGAGCTCCGGGCCAGGACCGCCCCGCTCCCCTCGTCCCTCCGCGTGACCACGTGCAGGTGCTGCCCCTCCTGCGGTGGTCCGAGGACCCACTCCACGTAGCCGAAGACGCCGAGGCGACGGGGCCCGGGCCCCTCGTTCGTCAGGGTGAGGACGGAGAACTTCACGGGATCGACGTCGTCCACGAAGACCGCGAGCTCGTGCCGGATCCCGTTCACCGCGTGCGCGAAGTGGGTGACGCCGGCCGCGTGGCGGACGACGTGGCGCCCGCCCGCCGCGGTCCTCGGGAGCGGACCCGGCGTCGGCGTCCAGGCCGCGCCCGTGTCCTCGTCGCGGACGAAGATGGCCTCGGCGGTGGGGTCGGTCACCGGGTCGTTGGCGAAGGGCGTGAGCCGGTTCTCCCGGCTGTTGGTGGACCAGGTGAACGCCGAGCCGGAGGCCGTGACGATGGTCCCGAAGCCCGGGTTGGCGATGACGTTCACCCAGGGAGTAGGGGTCTCCTCCGCTCCCTGGAGGACGACGACGTACTCGCGGCCGCCGTCGGCGAACCCGCCGAACCCGTTGGCGAGGGCCAGGGGGGGAACCGGCGGCGGGTCGGACGGCACGGGCCGGGGAGCCGGCGCCGGGACCAGGTCCCGCGCCGGTGGCTCGATCCAGAGGGGAAGGTGCCGGTCGAGCTGCTGCGCCAGCCCGCCCCGATCGTCGCAGAGGATCGCCCGCGCCACGGTCGAGAGCAGGAGGTGCTCGGCATCCGGCATCCGGTCGCGGCGGAGGAGGTAGGCCCCGCCCGGCCGGTGCTTCCAGGCGCGCCAGGGCCCGTCGTCGAGGAGCTCGGTGAGCGCGCCGTGGGCGGCGTCGAGGTAGCTCGTGGGGTGCTCGTTCAGGATCACGACGTCGGCCTGGAGCCCCTTGAGTCGCCAGTACTCCTGCGCCTGGAGGACCTGGCGGACCAGCCCGAGCCCGTCCTCCCCCACGACCCGGACCAGAACGATGGGGACGTCGCCGGAGATGCCGTGCGGCCAGAGCCCCGCCTGGCCGAGGGTGTTGCGGGCCAGGAGCTCCGGGTCCGCCCGGAGCGACGCATCGCCCCGCAGGACGCGGGAGGCCAGCCGGTCGAAGAGGAGCGCCTCCTCGGCGGTGATCCCGAGGTGCCGGAGCGTGCTCCGGGCGTGCGCGGAGGCGAGCGCGAAGGTCCGGGCCGTGGCGGCGGGGTCGCGGTAGCGCTGGGCGAGCGCCAGCGCCGTCTCCCGGCTGGCGGACATGCCGGTGGCGAAGGACATCCTGGCGACGCCCCCGGGGGCGAGCCGGACGCGCTGGCGAAGGCTGGCGAGGGGATCGAGCAGGACCCCGGTGGTGCCGGAGAGGGACCTCCCGTCGAGCGCCTGCGGGTCGCGGACTCCCCGTCCGCGGCCGAGGAAGCGCGCCCGGTCTGCCTCCCACTCCACCGGACCCTGGGTTCGACCCTCCTGGGCGAGGACGTGCAGCCCCCAGGCCGGCGCGTCGTCGGGGGAGCGGGGCCGCCGGTGGCTGAGGAGCGCCGCGCACCCGGGCACGTATTCCGACTCGACGAAGAGCTTGCCGAAGGCGGGGTGGGCGAGGTCGTCCGCGGCTGGCGCGAGGACCATCTCGGCGTAGCTCGTCACCTCGATCTCGCGGGCCCGGTTGCTGTGGTTGGTCACCACCAGGCGCCGGACCTCCACGTCGTCCTCCGGGGAGACCGCGATGTCGAGCTGGGTCCCGATCTCGTCCTCGCGCCGGTGGAAGGTCGCCCGCTCCATGGCGAAGGTCACCAGGTAGTCCTCGGCCTCGACGGCCACGGGGTGCTGCGTCGCCGACCAGACCCGGCCGCTGCGCACGTCGCGCAGGTAGACGAACTGGCTCCCCGGATCGCAGGTGGAGTCGAGGCGCGAGCGGGTCACCGCGCGGCCCCGGCAGAAGCTGGATCCACCACCGGCGTTGGTCACCACCGCGATGTAGTTGCCGTTGGACAGGAACTGGGCGTGCGGAAACGGCGTGTGCGCGGAGCGGAAGCGGCGCAGGGCCACGGTGGGCACCGGCGCGGTCCTGGTGGCGGCATCGTCCGGGCGGGGCCTCGCGAAGGGAGCGTGGCGGGGGGCCTTCTCCTGGAGCAGGAGCTCGGTGGCCCGGACGCGCGGGTCGGCGTGGAACCGCTCCACCATCCGGTTTCCCTGCAGCGCGTTGGCCATCGCCACCAGGGTCATGCCCTGGTGGTGGGCCAGGTAGGCCCGGACCACCACGCCCTCCGTCTTGCGCCCGCCCGGGGCGGGGATCCCGGGATCGTCGGTTCCACGCTTCGTGAAGTCCACGGCGTCGAAGAACCCGAACGCTCCCTGGAGCCCGGCCGCCTCGAGCTGCCTCAGGTTGCTCACCGCGGCGGACGGATCGACCAGCGCGGCGAGGGCCACCGCGTAGGGCGCCACCACCAGGTCGTCCCCCAGGCCTCGCTTGAGGCCGAGCCCGGGGACGCCGAACGCCTTGTACTGGTAGTTGTCGTGGTGGTCGATCAGGTCGTAGGCCGACTCGGAGATCCCCCAGGGCACGCCCCGCTCCCGCCCGTAGTCCCGCTGCCGGCGCACCGCCGACCGGCAGCTCTCCTCGAGGAGGGTGCCCGGGTAGCTGCGCATGACGAGCAGGGGCATCAGGTACTCGAACATCGTCCCGCTCCAGGAGAGGAGCGTGGGAACGCCGTGCACGCCGGTGACCGTGCGCCCCAGCCGGAACCAGTGCAGCTCGGGCAGGTCGCCCTTGGCGATGCCGAGGAAGCTCGCCAGGCGCGCCTCCGAGGCGAGCAGGTCGTACTGGGAGGAATCGAGCTCCCCGGGGCCGTCGGCGTCGGCCACCCGGTAGCCGATCGACAGGAGCTTGCGCCGCCCGTCGTAGAGGAATCCGAAGTTCATCCCGTAGGCGAAGGAGGAGGCCCGTGCCGCCAGGGAGTCGACGGCTGCCGAGGCGGGAAGCTCCTTCAGCCCCTCGGAGAGCGCGATGAGCGAGCCGGCCAGGTTGCCGCTGTCCACCGTCGAGACGTAGCGAGGCTCGAGCGGGGCCAGGCTCACCGTGTCGTACCAGTTGTAGAGGTGCCCCTCGAGCCGCTCCAGTCCCTCCATCGTGGTCAGGGTCGCGTCCACCCGCTCGAGGAGCTCGCCGGTCCCGATGAAGCCCAGGTCGTGTGCCGAGAGCACGGACAGGAGACCCATCCCGATGTTGGTCGGGGAGGTCCGGTGCGCCACCTTCGGATCGGGGACCTCCTGGAAGTTGTCGGGCGGCAGGCCGTTGTCCCCCGGCACCATGAAGGTCTCGAAGTAGCTCCAGGTCCTGCGGGCGACGCCGAGGAGATAGGCCCGGTCCGACGCTCCGAGCTCGAGCCGGACGGGTGGCCGGCTCAGCGCGTGGGCGATGAACGGCGCCGCACCCCAGAGCGCGAGGACGGGCGCGGCAACCCAGAGGGCTGCCGGGCGGAGCGCCGTCACCAGCAGGAGACCGGCGACCGCGATGGCCGGGCTGGCCGCCATCTCGACCAGGAACGGCCGGGGACCACGATCGCCCTCCCCGCCCGCCCCGCGGGCGGCGCTCGCAGCGGCGGTCTCCCACTCGAGGAGCCCGCGCCGGGTGATCACGAGCCGCACCAGGGTGACGAGGACCGCGTGCACCATCTCGTAGGCCTGGTTGGCGAGGAAGGCGACCTGCAGGACGAGGCGCGCCAGACCGCTGCCGACGTCCTCCCGGAGCCCGAGCAGGAAGGCGCGCCAGGGCTGCTGGGACCGCGGACCGGCCAGCGCCTCGAGCGCCAGCGGGAAGAGGGGGAAGGCGGCCGCCGACACGACGAGTGCGGTCCAGAGCGCGGGACTTCCCGGCAGGAACGTCCACACGGCGAGGAGCAGGGCCACCGACGCCGGGGCGAGCAGGCTGCGCCGCAGGTTGTCGAGGATCTTCCACCGGGAGATCATCGGCAGGTGGTTGCGCCGGAGACCGCCCCGGGTGGGGACCACGGGCAGGAGCCAGGCCAGGATCTGCCAGTCGCCGCGGGCCCATCGGTGCTGCCGGCGGGTGTGGGTGAGGACGCTCGCGGGGTAGTCGTCCACCACCTCCACGTCGGTGACCAGCGCGGTGCGCGCGTACAGGCCCTCGAAGAGGTCGTGGGACAGGAGCGCGTTGTCCGGCACGCGCCCGGCGAGCGCGGCGGCGAAGGCGTCCACGTCGTAGAGCCCCTTGCCGGTGAAGGTCCCCTCGCCGAACAGGTCCTGGTAGGTGTCCGAGACCGCCGTGGTGTAGGGATCCACCGTGGTCTGGCCGGCGAAGAGCTGCGCGAAGCGGGAGCCGGCCGCACTGGCCGTGGCGACGCTGACCCTGGGCTGCAGGATCCCGTAGCCCTCGGTG
Organism: uncultured delta proteobacterium; assembly: GCA_963831265.1. Classification (GTDB taxonomy): domain Bacteria; phylum Myxococcota; class Myxococcia; order Myxococcales; family Anaeromyxobacteraceae; genus CAIOAK01. Next base: position 6,240 of record CAWHPQ010000010.1, read on the forward strand.
ACCCGGCCGCAGGCGGCGTCGAAGTGCGGCCTGTTCAGGGGGTGGGCGATGATGCCCACGAGCTTTCGCGCGGCGTCGCGCGGAAGCCGCGTGTCGGTGTCGAGCGTGATGCAGTATCGCACCGACTGCAGGACCGGGAGCTCGCCCACCTGCACCGAGTAGCTCGTGTCGGTGGCGCCGCGCAGGAGGCGGTTCAGCTCCTCGAGCTTCCCGCGCTTCCGCTCCCACCCCATCCAGGCGCCCTCGCCCGGATTCCACTGCCGGGTCCGGTGCAGCAGGAAGAACCTTTCCCCTCGACCCTCGCCGAGGCGGGCGTTCAGGACCTCGATGCCCGCGCGCGCCGCGGCGAGGATGGCACCGTCCCCGGGCATCTCCATCGCGTCGGCGTCGGTGAAGTCTCCCAGGATGGCGAAGTGGATGCGGGGGTCGAGGTTGCCGAGGGCGAGCACCTCGAGGTGCTCGAGGAGCGCCTCGACCCCGGCCACGCTCCCGAGCAGGGTCGGCACGACGACCAGCGTCCGGGCGTCGTCCGGTACTCCCCCCTCCAGATCGAGGCGCGGAAGGCGCCGCGGAGGCGCCACGAGCGCGGCGATCCGCTGCACGACGGCGATGGCGAGCTCGCTCGCGGGCAGGAGCAGCAGGAGCGCGGCGGCGATCTGGGCGGGCAGGGAACCGCCCTCGACCCGGATGTAGGCCACTCCCCCGGCCAGGAGCCCCGCGGTCGCGACGGCGATCGCCGCAAGGTAGAGGAACGGGGCGTGGGCGAAGGCGGAGCGGCGAAGTCCCTTCCAGAGCCCCGGGCGCCAGGCCACGTCCGACTCCAGGCCTCGCCTGCCCTTCCCGATGAGGTGGTGGCCGACATGGGCTGCGCGCGCACCGGGACCCTCGACGTCTGCCGCCTCCCGCGCGCTCTCCACCGCGCGCAGCGCCACGCGCACCTGCGCCTCCCCGCTCGGGTCGGCCAGTTCCTCGACGGCCTGCCGGTAGCGGTCCCGGCTCAGGAAGTCCATGCGGCCATGGACGCCGGCTGGATCGCGCTGCAGGACCCGCTCCACGAGGCTCACCGACTCCACGAACTGCGGCCAGTCGATCTCGGCGCACAGGCGCAGGCTGGTGATGGCGTTCGCCACCGACACCTGGGTGGCGGCCTCCCGCTGGTGCTCGCTGCGGATCGCCTCCTCGGCGGAATGGCCCGCCTGGGCGACGTGCGCGTCGAGGTCCCGCCGGAGGGCGGAGAGGCGCGGACCGTACTCGCGGACCCGGTGGAGCAGCTGCACGACGTGCGCAGCGTGGAGCAAGCGGGGGAGCGGTGGCCGGGCGCCCTTCCCGGCGGCGTCGATCCGCTCCACGTAGCTGTTGGCCGCCCGCCGGGCGGCCCGGGCCGCCATCGTCTCCTCCGCGAGCCGCCTCAGGTTCTCGATGAGTGCGAGCTTCAGCATGCTGGGCCAGGCCCAGAGCTCGCCGATGGTGAGCGGAGCCACGGTCTGGAACCCGTCGAGGAAGCGCGCCAGCTGCTGCCGGTCCAGCCGGCTGTCGCTGTGGCGGATGAGCTCGACGGCCAGTGCGTAGACGCGGGCGTTGCCCGCAAGATCGCGCGCCGCCAGCTTGGGCAGCTCCCGGTAGTAGCTGCGCGGGAGGTTTCGCCGCACCACCCGGATCTCCGAGTCCACCAGGTGGTAGTTGTCGAGGAGCCACTCGCCCGCCGGTGTCACGAACTCGCCCCGGTGCACGTCGGCGGCGAGCGCGCGGTAGGCCTGGCGCAGCAGGCGGGCGTTCTCGTCGAAGCGGGGGAAGACGCTGCGGGCCATGCGCCGGGACGGGTCGACCGTGAACCGGGCGGCCAGGGCGCGGGCGCGCTCCTCCAGCCGCTCGATGCTGAGCAGCTCGTCCCGGAAGGGCAATTTGTCGACGTTGTGGGCCACGAGCGCTCTCTTCCGGCAGGGATCCTCTACGACGGGGACTCCGCGCCTGCCCCCCATTCGCGGCGCGCGACCCAACGGAACGCCATTGTCCACGGGGCAATCAGCGCCCTGGCGGCGTGCGACCCAAGGTTCCCGGCTCCCCCGGGCGATCCCGTTCGCTCCCCGGTGTGAAAGGGGCTATGGATCGTTCGTCGATCCGGCGCGCCCTCCGCGCACCGCCTCGCGGAAGGCGGTGGCTGCGTGGACATTCTCCTGAACTTCCTGGCCCGGTTCGTCCCATCCCTGGGAGGCTGGGCGCGCCGCATCTGGTGCCAGCACCAGCGCCGGCAGCTCATCGGCGTCACCACCCGCGTCCTCTGGGTGTCCCCGGAGAGGGTCCCGTGGGCGGTGTGGGGCGCGGAGCACCACTTCTTCGACGCGGAGTGGGCGGGTACCCTGCTCTACCTGCGCGGCCGCTGACCGGGAGGCAACCACCGCGGCAGCGGCGGGTGCTGGTCGACCATCTTCCCGCGCTCGAACGTCGCCACGTGGCGGAACGGCCGGGCCAGGTCCCCGTTGTCGAAGACCAGGACGTGTGGAAGGTCGCGAATGGCCTTTCGAAGGTTGCTCAGCGTCCTCGGGTAGCGCTCCCGGAGCTTCGCCGCAGGGACGTCGTGGCCGCCCTGCAGCACCCGCATCGCCACGCGCTCCTCGCTCTGCCCGGGCCGTCGAGCCCGACGAAGCAGAGGACCACGCCGTATCCCCTCCTCTCCGCATCGAGCAGGAACGCGAGCTTCTCCCCCACGGGATCCGAGAACACGGTCTCGAATACGAAGCTCTCCCGCTGGCCCAGGAGCGCCTGGCGAATGAGGCCGGCCGTCTCGGCCGCCTCGTACGCCCCGACCCCGAGCTCTCGCCCGATCTCGTCGGCGTTCACGAACCGCAACCCGGCCGGCTGGAGGTGCGCCGCGAAGAAGGTGGACTTTCCGGCGCCGTTGGGTCCGGCGACGGCCACGACGACCGGGCGCGCGTCGAAGGGCGACGTCACCGGCGGGAGGCGGACCGGAACGTACGGTTCACGAACCGGCCGACGGTGCGCTTCCCGCCCTCCTCGATGCGCACCAGGTAGCCCGGCCGGCCAGGGGCCGGCTCGAAGTGCGGATACGGGCGCGCCTCCAGGATGGCCTCCACGCGCGCGCGCCCCTCCCGGGTGTCCACCGACCGCAGGCATCCGGAGAGCGGCACCGCGTCCCCCCGTTGCTTCAGCCGGAGCACGCTCTCGGTGCGCAGCACCGACTCGACCCCGCGGCCGATGCGGGCCCAGAACTCGATCTGGCCGGCGATGGATCGCTCGGTGGTCTTGCCCACCACGCGGGCGTCGAGCACGAGGGCATCGGAGAGCTTGACGGGCTGTCCCATGTCCTGATGGTAGCATTTTGCTACTCGGGGGCAAGACCCGTGCTTCCCCCGTTGGTTGCAACCCGCCTGACCACTTCGCCCGGACGGCCCGGGGTCCCTCCCCGGAGTTACCCTGGAGTCAGGAGGTCGTCATGGTCTTCCACGACCGGACACAGGCGGGTCGGCTGCTGGCCGATCGGCTGGAATCGTATCGCGCATCCCGGCCGATGGTCCTCGGTCTTGCGCGCGGAGGAGTTCCCGTCGCCCTGGAGGTTGCGCGGGCCCTGGATACCGATCTCGACCTCGTCGTCGCCAGGAAGCTCGGCACACCGGCCTGCCCGGAGTACGCCCTCGGCGCCATCGCCGAGGGCGGAGCCGTGTACGTACGCAGGGAGGCGGTGGCCGAGACCGGGCTCACCGACGGCGAGGTCGCCTCGATCGCGGAGCGCGAGGCAACCGAGCTGGCGCGCCGGGTCAGGGTGTACCGGGGTGGACGGCCCATGCCCGATCTCGCGGGACGGACCGCCATCGTCGTCGACGACGGCGTCGCCACCGGCGCCACCGCGCGGGCCGCGGCCCGATCGGCCCGCCTCCGGGGGGCCTCGCGCGTCGTCCTGGCCTCACCGGTGATCGCCGCGGCCTCCGTTCCGGAGCTGCGCGTGGACTTCGACGACGTTGCGGCCGTGACGTTCCCGGAACCGTTCTACGCGGTGGGACGCTGGTACGAGCATTTTGGCCAGGTGTCCGACGAGGAGATCCTCGAGTGCCTGCGGGAGTCCCGCCTGGCCGGCCAGGAGTCCGTGGAGATCCCGTTCGAGTCCTCCCGCACCGGGCCGGGGTCTCTCCACGCCGACCTGACCGTGCCGGCGGGACCGAAGGGGATCGTGATCTTCGTGCACGGGAGTGCCTCCTCCCGGCGAAGCCCTCGGAACCTGCTCGTGGCAGGGGAGCTGCAGCGGGCCGGCCTCGGGACGCTCCTCTTCGACCTGCTCACCCCGGAGGAGGCGGCGGAGGACGCGGCCACCGGGCGATTCCGCTTCGACGTCCCCCTGCTCGCCTCCCGAACCCTGGCGGCGGCACGGTGGGCGTCGCACCACCCCCGCACCCGGGGGCTCGGCATCGGCCTCTTCGGATCGAGCTCGGGAGCGGCGGCGGCGATGGCCGTCGCTGCGGAAAACCCGCAGCTGGTCGCGGCGGTGGTGTCGCGCGGAGGACGGCCCGAGCTCGTCCCCGCGGCGGACCTCACGCGGGTCCACGCGCAGGTTCTCCTGATCGTGGGGGGCCGGGACGAGGAGGTCCTCCGCCTCAATCGGTCGGTGCTCCGCCACCTCCCGGCGGCCCAGCTCGCCGTCGTCCCGGGAGCGACCCACCTCTTCGAGGAAGCCGGGGCGCTCGAGAAGGTGGCCCGGCTCGCGGCCGGGTGGTTCACGGGCCGCCTGGGCACGTTCGTCCCGGGCGCATCTTGGACACGGGTGTAGACGCGCGCACAATGGAGGGGTGCGCACCTTCCATTCCATCGCGGCAGCGTCCTGGATTGTCGTGGCGACGGCGGCGTCGGCCGCAGTCCCCGCGAGACCTGCGGACGGCGTGCTCGGCGCTTACGTGCTGAATGGCACGGCGAAGGTCCGGGTCACCCCGTTCCCGGCGAGGGAACAGCAGGGAGAGGTCCGGGCCACCCTGGAGCCGGGCCGGACGCCGGGTCACCTTTCGGTGCGGCTCGAGTCGCGCGGGTACTCCTGCGTCCTGGACGCGTCTCGCTCCCGCTCCGGCGATCTCGTCTTCACGACCCCCGCCAGTTGCGCCGCGGACGTCCGCGAAACGGACGCGCGCGGGCGGATCGACGCCCGCCTCCAGTCGGGATGGGGAACCGTCCGGGACGGGCGGCTCACCCTCGACCTCCGGTTCGACGTGAACGGCAAGATCTCCACCCGCGTCGCCAGGAGGACCTTCACGGTCTTCCAGGCGGAGTTCACCGTTCCCGGGGGCTGGACCCCCTCCGTGCCGGTGCGCGGCACCGTCACGAGCGGTGGAAGCGGGGCGCGGCAGCGGTCGTGAGAGGTCGGCGCTCCTTCCACGCGTAGATGGCCGGCAGGACGAGGAGGGTGAGCGCCGTCGAGGTGACGAGCCCGCCCATCACCACCACCGCCAGCGGCTTCTGGATGTCGGCACCCGACCCGGTGGCGTAGAGCATCGGCAGGTGGCCGATGAAGCTCGTGAGGGCCGTCATGAGGAGCGGACGGAACCGGAGCGCGGAGCCCTCCCGGACCGCCTCCTCCACTCCCCTCCCCTCGCCGCGGAGCTGCCGGAAGAAGGACACCAGCACGACCCCGTTCTGCACGGCCACGCCCAGGAGCACGATGAAGGCCACCGCCGCCGACACCGAGAGCGGCATCCGGAACGCGACCACGGCGACCACCCCGCCCACCAGGGCGAAGGGCAGGTTGAGCAACACGAGGAGTGCGTCCCCGATCGATCGCAGCGCCAGGAAGAGGAGCAGCAGCACGAGCAGGAGGGCGACGGGCACCACCACGGCGAGCTGGCGCATGGCGCGCTGCTGGTTCTCGAACTGGCCCCCCAGCTCCAGGAAGTACCCGGTGGGCAGTTCCTTCACGATGGTCCGAGCCGTTCCCGGGCGTCGGCGACGAACCCGCCCAGGTCGCGCCCCCGGACGTTGGCCTCCACGACCACCCGCCGCATCCCGTTCTCCCGGCTCACCTGGGCCGGCGCCTCCACCAGCCTGGCCGCCGCGAGCTCGCCCAGGGGCACCCGCTCCCCTCCCGGAGCGCGCACCAGGAGCCGCTCGATGTCCTGGATGTCGCGCCGGCTCTCCTCGGGGAACCGCACCGCCACCGCGAACCGCCGCTGCCCCTCGATGAGGACCGTGGCCACCCGGCCGGCGATGGCGGTCTCGATGGTCTCGTTGACGTCGCCGACGCCGATGCCGTGGCGGGCGGCCGCCTCCCGGTCGATGACCAGGTCGTACTGGCTCATGCCCGAGACCTGCTCCACCTTCACGTCCGCCGATCCCCGCACCCCCGACAGCGCCGCGCCGATGCGGTCGGCGAAGCCCTTCAGCGTCCCGAGGTCCGGTCCGAAGACCTTCACGGCCAGGTCGCTCTTCACTCCGGAGATGAGCTCGTTCACCCGCAGCGCGATGGGCTGGGAGAACGAGTAGCGGAGGCCCGGGAGCCGGGTCAGCTCGCGCTGCATGGCGTCGGAGAGCTCGGCCTTCGACCGCCCCGACGTCCAGCTGCCCCGGGGCTTCAGCATCACGAAGACGTCGGTCTGCTCGGGCCCCATGGGGTCCTCCGAGATCTCGGCGCGCCCTGTCTTGGACACCACCGTCTCCACCTCCGGGAACTTCCGGAGCGTCCTCTCGATGTGGTCCGCCACCTTCACCGAGCCGGCGATGGATGCGTTCGGGAGGCGGACGACGTTGATGGCGATCGCCCCCTCGTCGAGGGGAGGCATGAACTCGGTGCCCAGGAAGGGCGCGAGCCCCCCGGCGGCGACGAGCAGGGCCAGCGAGGTCAGGAGCGCGCGCCGGGGGTGCGCCAGGAAGTGATCCAGCAGGCGCACGTACCCGGCGTGGATCCGGCGGACGAGGCGGAACTCCTTCTCGGGGGCGCCGGGCAGGGCGGCGTCGGAGAGAACCGGGATCACCGTGAATGCGATGACCAGGGAGACCAGGAGCGCGATGAGCATGGTGCTCGCCAGCGGGGCGAACATCTTCCCCTCCACTCCCTGGAGGGAGAAGAGCGGGACCAGGATGACGGCGATGACCAGGACCGAGAAGGTCACCGGCCTCACCACCTCGGCGACGGCGCGAGCCACGGTGAGGCGCCTCCCACCGGGATCGCTGGTCCCGGCCAGGTGGCGGCGCACGTTCTCGACCACGACGATGGAGGCGTCCACCACCATGCCCACCGAGAAGGCCAGGCCGCCCAGGCTCATGAGGTTCGCGGTCAGGCCGAGCCGCCCCATGACGATGAAGGACACCAGGAAGGTGAAGGGCAGCGAGAAGAGCACGACCAGCGCCGTGCGCAGCTCGGCCACGAAGAGGAACAGCACCAGGACGACGAGCAGGCCGCCCTCGAGGAGCGCGCGGGTGACGGTCCGGATGCTCGCCTCGATGAGCGAGGTCCGGTCGTAGAAGACGGAGATCCGGGCGCCCTCCGGTAGCAAGCCCTGGGCCTTGCCGATGGCGTCCTTCACCCGGGTCACCACCTCCTTCGAGTTCTCGCCCTTCAGCATGATCACCATGCCGGCGACGGTCTCGCCCTTCCCGTCGCGGGTCACCGCGCCCTGCCGCGGCTCGGCGCCGATGACCACGTCGGCGATGTCGCGAACGTAGACGGGCGCTCCGTCCCGGGCCTTCAGGACCACCCGCTCGATGTCCGGGACGTCGCGCAGGAGCCCGACGCCTCGCAGGTAGGTCTGCTCCCACCCGCTCACCAGCACGCCACCTCCGGCGTTGCCGTTCGACCGCTCCAGCGCCTCCGTCACCTCCCGGATGGAGAGGCCGTACTTCACCAGCCGGTCGGGGTGGACGAGCACCTGGTACTGCTTCACCTCGCCGCCGAAGCTGTTCACCTCGTTCACGCCCGCGACCGGCTTGAGGAGCGGCGCGACCACCCAGTCCTGGAGCGTTCGCAGCTCCATCGGGGAGTGGCGCTCGCTCTCCAGCGTGTACTGGAAGATCTCGCCGAGGCCGGTGCTGATGGGACCGAGCTCCGGCGTCACGCCCGGTGGCAGGGCCTCGCGTGCCGAGGCCAGCCGCTCGAACACGACCTGCCGGGTCCACCAGGTGTCGGCGCCCTCCTCGAACACCACCACCACCTGCGAGAGCCCGGCCTTGGAGAGCGAGCGGACCTGCCGGACGCGGGGGAGCCCGCGCATGGCCTGCTCGACGGGGAAGGAGACGCGCTCCTCCACGTCCACCGCGGCGAGCCCGGGCGCCTTGGCGAGCACCATCACCTGCGTGCTGGTCACGTCGGGGAAGGCGTCGACGGGCAGGGCCCGCCAGGCGAGGACCCCGCCGGCGCCGAGGAGGGCGGCGGCGAGGAGGACGAGCAGCCGGTTGTCGAGCAGCCAGAGGATGGGCTTCATGGCGGGCCCGCTAGTCGGCACAGCCGGCGCCCATCTTCGAGCGCAGGACGTCCGACTTGAGGAGGAAGCAGCCCTCGGTGGCCACCGTCTCGCCGCCGGCGAGCCCCTTCGTGATCTCGACCCGATCCCCGGCGGTCCGGCCGATCTCGACCGGTCGGCGGACCCAGAACTCTCCCTGGTGCCGGACGAAGACGAAGGAGCGACCCTCGTCGGAGAGGAGCGCCGCCCGGGGCACGACAAGCGCCTCCGTGCCCGACGGCAGGTAGAGCTCCACGTTCACGAACATCCCGGCCCGGAGCTTTCCCCGGGGATTCGGCACCCCCACCCGGACCTTGAGGGTCCGGGTCTTCTCGTCCATCGAGGGCGCCACGAAGTCCACCGTGGCCGGGAAGACCTCGCCCGGGAAGGCCTTCGCCGTCACCGTGGCGCGCATGTCTCCGTGGTGCTCGTGGGCCAGCACCTGCCGCACCTGTCCCTCGTAGACGTCGGCCCACACCCAGAGGTGGGACAGGTCACCAATGGTGAATATGGCCTGGTCCGGCCGCGCCGCCTCCCCGGGCACGGCGTGCATGTCGAGAACGGTGCCGGCGGCCGGTGAACGGATGACGAGCCGCCCCGTCGCCCCCGCTGGCCCCGACCTCGCGAGCCCCTCGATCTCCGCCGGGCCGAGCCCCAGCCGGCGCAGCCTGTCGGAGGCGGCCTGCGCGCGGATCCCGGCCGACTCGACCTCCTGCCGCGCGGCCAGGAACTCCCGCTCCGACGAGATGCCCTCCTCGCGCAGCGAGGTCTGCCGGTCGAACGCCTTCCGGGAGACCCGGAGCGTCGCGTCCGCCTCCAGGTATCCGCTCTCCGCCTCGCCGAGCGCCGCGCTCTCCATCTCGAGGAGCGCCTGGCCCAGGGTCACCTTCTCCCCGAGCGCCACGTGCACCTTCCGGATGACCCCCTCCGCGCGCGGGGACAGGTGCGTGACGTTTCGCTCCGCGAAGCGCACCTCGCCGGTGAGCGGCACGGGGATCTCGAGCGGGCGCCGTTCCACCGCCGCGGTCTTCACCAGTCCGTCGGCGAGGAGGTTCTCCGGGACCCGCACGACACCGACCTGGTACCGGCACTCGTCGCAGGCGTGCGTCTTCCTGCCGTGCTCGCAGGTCTCGGCGAAGAGCTCGTCGACGGGGCGGTCGAGGTCGGAACCCTGGCCGGCTCCGTTCGTGGCGTGGCCGTGCTCGTCGCCGGCCTTCCGAAGCTCGGGGGCGGGTGCGCTGGCTGGGCGGCAGGCGGCGAGGGAACCGAGCGCCGTGGCGAGGACGAGCAGGACGAGGCGGTTCATCGGAGGTCTCCCCCTGCGAGAATGGTGAGCGTGCTGCACTCCAGTTGCTGCTCCAGCTCGGCGGCGAGAAGCTCTCGGCGCACCTCCAGGAGCGATCGGCGGGCGTCGAGGGCCTCGACCAGGGGCGATTCCCCGAGCTGGTACGAACGCTCGATCCTGGCTGCCGCGATCTCGGCCCTCGGGACGATCTCCTCCCGCAGGCGTCGCGAGGCGAGCCTCCCCTGCGTGCACGCCCCCCAGGACTCCACCAGGGCGGCATGGGCCTCGTTCCGGGCGACGAGGAGGCGGCTCTCCTCGGCGGCCTGGACCGCCTCGGCCCGATCGATCCCGCCGGCGTTCCAGTTCCAGACCGGGAACTCGACGCCGAGGGCGCCCCCGATGGCGTTCCGGTCCACCTCGCTCAGCGCGTAGCCACCCAGGCTCACGGCGGGGATGCGCTGGCTCCGCTCGGCGCGAGCCTCCCCGCCGGCCGCGGCGACCCGGTCCTGCGCAGCCCTCACGCCCGGCTGGTTCGAGGGCATGGTCCCCCGGACCTCGGCCAGGGGCGGCGGCTCCGGCGCGTGCGCCATGTCGATCTCGACCTGCCCGACCGGCCTTCCGAGCCACAGGGAGAGCTGGTCGCGGTGCACCATCGCGCGCATGCGGGCCTGCTCCAGCGCGAGCCCGGCCCGCGCCGCCTCCACCTCCACCCGCGGAAGCTCGGGCGGCCGCGCCTCCCCCCGCTCCACCCGGAGCCGGACGAGCCGTTCCAGGTCCTCCGCCTGCCGGGAGGAAGCGGCGAGCGATTCCACGAGCCGCCCGTCGTGTGCCAGGAGGACGAACAGGCGGCGCAGCCGCAGGAGCAACTCCTGGCGCACCAGGACGCTCTCCTGCTCCGCCTGGCTGGCGGCGGCCCGGGCCGCGTCCACGCGCGGCCCCCGCGTGCCCAGCCACTCGAGCGGAACCGTGATCCCGAGCGCCCACTCGGTCCGTCGCAGCGAGCCGTCGGCGGTCCACCCCTGGCCGGCCGTCACCTCCAGCCTCGGATTCGGGACCTGGCCCGCGGCGTCGACGCCGGCACGGGCCGCCGACGCGCGCTGGGCCGCCTCCCGGAGCCGGGGGTTCCGATGCAGCTCCGACACGACCTCCGGCCATCGGAGCGGCGCCTCCTGCTCCGCTGCTGCCGCCTGGGTGCCGATGGCGGCGCAGAACGCCGCCACGACGAGATGCGTTCTCACGGTGATGCCTCCCACGGGTTCGCTGCCCCTGGGCGCGAGATGCACCCGGGGTAAGAGTCCGAGACGGACGACGTCTCAGGCGATGGGAGGGCGGAAGGGGCGGTCCGGAGGACGCGGAACCACCTGGGCTGCCACGACGGGTGACGTGTCGCTGGACGTCCAGGCGACCCGGACGGCCTGTCTCGAGGGAGTGGCGACCACCGGCTGGGGCGCGCAGCATTCGCAGCGATGGTGGGTGGGGCTGCAGCCGTGCTCGTCCCCCTGGTCTCCCAGGTCGCCCTCGTCGGCATCCGAGTGAGCCAGGTGCCCCGTGGCCGCGTAGTGGACGACCGCCTCGGCGACCTCGCCGAAGGCGGGCACCAGGCCGTGGACGAGCAGGATGACGAGCAGGATGCGCACGACGGCCCAGGATGCTACGGAGGGTCCCGGGGGGATGCAAGCGCGGAAGCGGCGCCTTGCCGGAACGCACCAGGCGTGATTGCCTCGGGCGCGATGACCTCGACCCTCGAGAGCCTGGCACTCGAACTGCTGAAGGCGCAGCGGACCCTGGTCCTCGCCACCGCCGATCCCGACCCGTGGTCGGCTCCGGTCTACTTCCTGTACCGGGCGGGGCGACTCCTCTTCTTCTCGAGCCCCCGCAGCCGCCACGTGGTGGCCGGTCTCACCGGGGGGCGCTGCGCGGGATCGGTCCACCGCGACGGGGACGACTGGCGCGCCATCGAGGGGCTGCAGATGGACGGGGCGATCGTGGAGGTGCCCGATTCCCCGGAGGCCGCCGAGGGGGTCGCCGCCTACGTCCGGAAGTTCCCGGCGGTGAAGGGGCTGCTGGGCCGGGAGGTCCCGGACCTGCTCCGGTTCGACGAGGTCCTCGGCGCCCGCCCGTACGCCTTCGTTCCCGGACGGGTCTTCTACGTGAACAACCAGGCGGGGCTGGTGGGCCGGCGGGAGATCCCCCTGCCCGTCGAGTAGCGGATGGCTGGACCGGTGATCTGGTACCATTCCGGCGTGCAGATCGTCTGTCTCGACCTCGAAGGCGTCCTCGTCCCGGAGATCTGGATCGCATTCTCGGAGCGCACCGGCATCGCCGAGCTGCGTCGCACCACGCGTGACGAGCCGGACTACGACAAGCTCATGCGCGGCCGGCTCGATCTGCTCCGGCTGCACCGCCTCGGCCTGCCGGACATCCAGAAGGTCATCGCGGAGATGGGGCCGGAACCGGGAGCCAGGGGCTTCCTCGACTCCCTGCGCCGGAGCTACCAGGTGGTGATCCTCTCCGACACCTTCTACGAGTTCGCCATGCCGCTCATGGAGCAGCTGGGGCTGCCCACCCTCTTCTGCCACCGGCTCTCCACCGACGCGGCGGGCTTCGTGTCGGCCTACCACCTCCGCCAGCCCGACCAGAAGCGGGCTGCGGTGAAGGCCTTCAAGGGGCTCAACTTCCGGGTCATCGCCGCCGGCGACTCCTACAACGACACCGCCATGCTCGGCGAGGCCCACGCCGGGATCCTGTTCCGGCCCCCGCAGAACGTCGTGGATGCGTTCCCGCAGTACCCGGTGGTGCGGGAGTACGACGCGCTGCGGGCCCGGATCGACGAGGCGGCAGGCGCGGTCGGCGGATAGCGACGGACGGGGACCATGGACCAGACCGAAGGACGCCCGCTGAACGCACCACCGCCGCCGGCAAACGACCTCCCCCGCATCACCCTGGGTGTCCTGGCCATCGGCGCGATGACCTTCGCCAGCGTCTGGGTCATGCTGCCGTTCGTCGCCGCGGTGGTCTGGGCCACGATGATCGTGATCGCCACCTGGCCGTTCCTGCTCACGGTCCAGTCGCGGCTCGGGGGGCGGAGGGGCCCGGCCGTGGCGGTGATGGTGGTCGGCCTGCTCGCGCTGCTCGTCGCGCCGATCTGGCTCGGCGTCGACACCATCGCCGAGAACGCGGAGCGCGTCGGTCAACTGGTGCGCTCCCTCACCAGGGACGGCCTCCCTCCGCCTCCGGACTGGCTCTCGGGGGTGCCGGTCGTCGGGGAGCGGCTGGTCCAGAGCTGGCAGGGATTCATGGACAGGGAATCGCTGCTGGCCCGGATCCAGCCCCACTTGAAGCAGGCGGTGACGTGGGCCGCGGCCCGGGCGGGAGGGGTCGGAACCACGCTCATCCAGCTCGTGCTCACCGTGATCATCGCGGGGGTCCTCTACGCGTCGGGCGAGTCCGCGGCGAACGGCGTCCTCCGCTTCCTCCGCCGCCTCGCCGGGGAGCGCGGCGAGAGCTCCGGGCGCCTGGCGGCGAAGGCCGTCAAGGCGGTGGCGCTCGGGATCGTGGTGACCGCGCTGGCCCAGACGCTCCTCGCGGGGCTCGGGCTCGCGTTCGCCGGCGTGCCGCACGCCGGGCTCCTCACCGCGGTGGTCTTCGTCCTCTGCATCGCGCAGGTCGGGCCGCTGCTCGTGGTCGCGCCGGCGACGATCTGGCTCTACACGTCGGGGGCGCCCGTCCGGGGCACGGTGCTGCTCGTGTTCTCGCTCTTCGCCGTCACGCTCGACAACGTGCTGCGCCCCATCCTCATCAGGAAGGGCGCGGATCTCCCGCTCCTGCTCATCATGTCCGGGGTCATCGGCGGCGTCCTGGCCTTCGGCGTCGTCGGCCTCTTCGTCGGGCCCGTGCTGCTGGCCGTGACCTGGACGCTCCTCTCCGCCTGGGTCGGCGATCTCGACCGCGTGCCGCTCGAATCGCCGCCGCCGGGATCGGGTCCGGCGACCTAAAGGTCGCCCTCGACGGGGGTCCACCCCTTGTCCGGGTTGAAGCGCTCCATGGCCTGGAAGCGCTCGAGCGTCTTCGAGCCGAGGTCCTGCTCGTAGACGACCCCGTCGTGGCTCACCAGGAAGGTCTTCACGCCGGTCACGCGGTGGTCGGCCGGAGCGGCCACGAGCGCGAATCCGCCGATCATCGCTCCCTCCACGACGAAGTCGAGCTGACCGAGGGGTGCGGCCGGCCCCTGTCCCATCAGCACCTTGAAGTGGTAGCCGTGGTACGGCTTCGCCCTCTCCGTGTACCCCTCCGCGATGGCGTGGGCAGCTCCCTCCCCCATCGGCCCGCCCCAGGTGCCGTCGGCGTTGCGCCAGGCCAGGCCGTCCTGCTTGCCGGGGGTGGCGATCACCCGCTGCGCGTACTGGTTCACCATCGCCCCGTCCCGCTTCCGGGACGCGTACTCGTGCTGGGCGTCCACGAAGGCACGGCAGATCGCGATGGCATCCAGCTCGTTCCTCCCGATGCGCCGGTTGAGGATCTCCTCACGCCCGGCCTTCGTGTCGAAGGACCAGCGGCCGCTCTTGCGCACGATCGGGATCGGCGCGGGCCAGTCCTCGGCGCCGATCACCAGGGTCGCCCGGTCGGGGTTCTTCGGGTCCGGGACGATCTCGCTCTTCTCCCGGGCCAGGGCGGCGAACGCCTCGCCGGTGTTTCGATCCTGCACCGGGTCCTCGGTCACGACGAGGTCCTCGCTGCCCGGCCCGAGGATCTGCTTCAGCGCGGGGATGTCGTAGTCCGCGGTCGCGGCGATGAGGGCGTCGGCTGCCTGCCTGGGCGTGTCGAACGTCCGCTTCGACCCGGCGGCTGGCTTGGAGGACTTGCTGGAGGGCTCGGCCGCCGCACCCGGCGTGGCCGCGAGCAGCAGGAGCCACGTCATCGAGGCTGCAATCATGGTTCTCATCGCCGACCTCCACCGCCACGTCCCCCGCCACCGCCACCACCCCGGGAGGAACTCATGCTCGAGGCGCCGCGCGAGCTGCTCGCCTTGGCGCTGCTCCCGCTGAAGCCGCCCGAGCCTCCGCCGAAGGCACCCGAGCCATGCGATCCGCCGCTGCTTGGAGCGGCGCGGTTGCTGGCGCTGGGCCCGCTGGCACCGCCGAAGCCCCCCGAGCTTCCCCCGCCTCCACCGGCGCGGTTGCTGGCCCCGGCCCCACCGGCGCCCCCACCGGCGCCCCCGCCGGGGCCGCTCGCCCGGTTGCTCGGGGCAGCGCCCCCGCTCCGGCTGCTCGCCTGCCGGGACTCCCCCCGGGCCTGGCCACCGTACTTGCTGGCCGTGGCCTGGTTCGAGTACGGCGCGCCACCGCGGTGCTGGGAGTTGTGCTGCCAGTTGTTGTTCCCACCGGTGTTGATGTTGGCGTTCCGGTTGAAGTTGTTGTTCACGTTGATGTTGACGTTGTTGCTGCCCCAGCCGCATCCGCAGCAGGAGCCGCCCCATGCCGCGCCCATGGCCATGCCCACCCCGAAGGAGATGGCCGCGGTCGCGAAGACGGCGCCGGGCGGGGGAGGCGGCGGGTAGTAGACGGGCGGATACGGGTAGATCGGCGGTCCGTAGACCACGGTGGGGTTGTAGGTGGGCACGTAGATGACCTGTGGATTGGCCGGCTGGACGACGATGACCGTCTTCTGCTCGACCACCTGGGTCTCGACCTTCTGCTGCTCGGAGGATGCGAGCGCCCCGGTTCCCTGCGCCTTCTTCCGCATGCGCTGGACGGCGTCCATGACGTCCGACTGCTGGTCGAGGAAGGCGTTCCCCAGGTCGGTGGTCCACTGGATGTCGTCCCCGAGCCGCTTCACGACGTCGGGGAAGGCGGCCATGGACTGGATGGCCGGATCCCAGGGCTGCTTCGCGACCGCGTCGGCGAGCGCCTTGTCCTTCAGGCCCTTGTTCTTCCCGAGCCACTGCTGGAGCTGGATGATCTCGAGCGGATAGGTGGCAGCCACGAGCGTCTGCGCGAGCAGCGGGTCGGGGTACAGTGCGATGGGGGCCACCAGCGAGTCGAGCTGGTCGGGCGGGACCTTTGGCGAGGGCGGCTGGGGTGCCGCGCCCGACGCAGGAGCGGTGTCCTGCGCCACGGTCGTACCCCAGCCAGGAACGAGGAGCGCTGCACAGAAGAGCGCCAGGATCGGCCAATCATTCCGGCGGGTGCGTCGAAGTCGTTTCGAGACGGTCACGTGTTCCTCCGTTTCCAGCGCCCCATCATATGGGAAAGCTACGTGGCCGCCCCGGATTCCCCGCCGCCACCGGCCCCCTGCGGCGGGCGCGCCGGAGCGGGAAACCAATCCTTCCTGGCAACCACCTTGGCCTGCTCCGGGTCGCCGATGTAGTGCGGGGACATGATCTGGACGCCGTACTCGTTGAAGACGTCCTGGATGTGGGAGTGCAGGGCGGAGAGGACCAGCGCGCGGGGGATGGGGCGCTCGGGCAGGGCGTAGGTCACCAGCCGGTACTCGACGTAGAAGTCGGAGAGCGCGGTCTGGTGGACGCGCGAGGGTGGGTCCTGGATCACGCCCTCGGTCCGGCGGGCCGCCTCGAGCAGCATGGCCTCCACCTGGCGCCAGGGCGCGTCGTAGCCGATGGTCACCACCGTGTCGAGGACGAATCCCTGGCCCTTGACCACCCGAGAGTAGTTCTTCGTGACCGCCCCGACCACGAGCGAGTTCGAGAGGGTCAGCTCCTCCCCCAGGCCGGTGCGGATGCGGGTGACGAAGAGCCCGGATTCCACCACCGTCCCCTCGAAATCGTTGATCCGGACGTATTCGCCCACGCGCATGGTCCGCGTGTACATGAGGATGAGGCCGCTCGCCCCCTGGCCGATCACGCTGGTCGCGCCGAGCGAGACCATGAGGCCGACCAGGACCGAGATCCCCTTGAAGGCGTCGGTCTGCGCGCCCGGGAGGTACGGATAGGCCATCGCCAGGGCGAAGAGCCAGATCACCACGTTGGCGATGCGGCGGGTGGGCTCCACCGTTTCCTGGTCCAGCCACCGCATGGTCAGCTCGCCGCGCTCCACCCGGTCGAAGATGGTGCGGAGCCCCTGGGTGACGAGCCGGGCGCCACCGAAGATCACCGCGGCCAGGACCAGGCCCGGCACCGCGGAGACGACGGCGAGCACGATCTTCGAGACCATGCCGGAAAGGAATGAGATGAGCCCCTCTCCCCACGGGCGCGTGTAGGGAAACCGACCCAGGACGAAGCCCAGCCACTCGTAGACGAGGAGGAGGACGAGGACCCCGGAGGCGACCCTCACGAGCCACTTCACGAGCGACAGGAGCCGCTCCCGGTTCATGAGCTCCGTGCCGCCCAGCTTCAGCCTGCCGGCGGTACGCTCCGCCAGGCTCCCCAGGGCGCGGATGAGCGCAACCCGGACCCGGCGCAGCGCCCAGACGAGGAGGAGGAGGACCGCGGTCGCCACCGCGGAATAGAGGAGGCCCTTGCCGAGGGCGTTGAGGTCGCGGCTCTCGCGGGTCTCGTCGGCCACCCTCTGGACCGCCTTCACGGCCTGGGAGACGGTGTCCTCGAAATCCTCGCCCTTGATGGAGTCCGCGTCCCCGGGGACCAGGATGAATGCCATCGACCCGTCGATGGACACGACGCGGCCCACGGGGGAGGCGGTTTGGGCCACCTCGTGCTTCCCGGAGCGCGCCAGGAGCTCCTCGACCCGGTCGCGACCTCGCTCGGCCCGGTCGCCGGGAGAGACCCCCAGCAAGGGTACCCGGAACGTGGTGATGGTCCGGTTGAACACGGTGAGCTCGGCGTGGACGCCGGAAGCCGTCGTCGTGGGCTGGGGGACCGGATCCGCGGACGACGCGGGGTTTGCCAGGAACAGCAGGGCGAGGGCGAGGACCGCTCGGGACACCATAGGGGCGGCACTATAGCGCAAGGTGCACGGGCCAGGGACGCTCGAGATCACCCGGCCACGGGCCGGAACGGAGTGGACCAGGTCCGGAGGATCCGTG